>JAZNOO010000001.1:0-137235 GCA_045580855.1 Lachnospiraceae bacterium
TTGTTTCAGATTTAGTTCTGAACGGTAACTTACGGAATAAATTCGGCTTTGCCGGTTTAGTCAAAATATACTAAGATTCTTACATGAAAGGGGAACGAGAGAATGGAACAGAAATTATTGTCCATTTACGTTGGAAACGAAGTAACTCGTGTCTGTGAAGTTGTTAAGAAATCCGCATCTATGGTTGTGGTTAACAACGCAACAGAAGTTGCAACACCGACAGGTGCTATGGACGACGGTTATCTTACTGATGTTCCGGCAATTGCAGAAGCAATCAGGGGTTGCGTATTTGGAAGGGGATTCTCGGCAAGTAAAGTTATTTTTACAATTTCTTCCAAGAAAATTGCGAATAAGGAAGTTGTAATTCCTTACGTTCGCGGAGACAAGAAAGTTGCAGCAATTTTGGAGGCTAACTCAAGTGAGTACTTCCCTATGAGTACTACAGGAGATTTCCTTTTTGCGCACAGTGTTATGGAAACTTTCCAGGATGTGGAAGGAAAGAAGTTACGTTTGACAGCAGTTGCTGCTCCTCGTGATTTGGTTGAATGCTACTACGAGTTGGCAGACGAATTAAGACTTACTGTAGAAGACATCGACTACGTAGGTAACTCTGTACTTCAGTTATTAAGTCTTCAGATGAAGGAAGGCGATACTGAACTCGTATTACAGATTGAAAAGGATATGACTTTCGTTAACGTTATGAGCGGTAAGTCAGTTATCTTACAGCGTAGCGTACCTTATGGTAAAAACGCTGTTATTAACTCCATGATGGAGATTAAGAAGTTGACAGAGAAGGAAGCAAAAACTTTGCTTTCAAACAGAGAAATGTTAGATCGTCAGGTTACTGAAGAAGAGTATGCGGAAGCAGTACGTTACTTAATCAGTAGTATCGGACGTATCGTAGAATACCATAGAAGCCGTAATCCGGATCGTATCATTGATGGTATCCGTGTATTTGGTGAAGGTTCTGCGATTGCAGGTATTGATGAAGTCTTAAGACAGGAGCTGGGCGCACAGGTTACTCACTTCTCAACATTACAGGGTATTAAAGCTGGTAGCAAGTCATATTTGACAAGTGAGACTGCACTTCGTTATCTTGCAAACTTTGGTGCTGTTTTAAATCCTATCGGATTGAACCTTAACAGAGGAAAGAGCAGAGAAAACGTTTCCAGAACAGCAGATAAGATTTTGTATGCAATTTTAATTCTTTCAATTGTTTCGGTAGTTGGTTGGGTAGTTTGGACATTGATCGGATACTACGGATTGGTTGCTGTACAAGAAAAGCTTGAAGCTGATATTAAAGCGATTGAAGATGTAGAACAGATTGCGGCAGATTATGAAACTGCCAAGGCTGCATATGATAGTGTTGTGTCATTTGATGCATCTACAAATTCCAATAATGAACTTGTTTTAAGATTTGTTCAGGATTTGGAAAAGAAAATGCCGAAGGATACTATTGTAAACAACTTTACTTCTGCAGAAGGTGTAGTGAACTTCTCTGTAGTTACCACTAATAAAGAAGCTGTTGCCGATGTAATTGTTGCGATGAGAGAGATTGAATATGTTAAGTCTTTTGAAATTCCTTCAATTGCTGAAAAGATTGGATTTATTCCGGGAACAGCAGCGCAGGAAGAAGCTGAAGCGGCAAAAGAAAATAAAGAAGATTATTTGGGAACCGTTGTTCAGTATGCATTTACTTGTGTTTTAGAAGAACCGGTTGCAGAAGAAGAAAATGTTGAGGAAGGAGATGAAGAATAATGAAAATCAGTGATAGAGAGAAAAAAATTATAGTAATTATTCTTATTATTGCAGTTATTGCGCTTCCTTACCTTTTTGTTATTAAGCCTTTTGGCGAGAAGCAGGATTCTGTCGAGAAGAAAATTGCTGAATTGACAGAGAGATATGAATATCTTTGCACATTAAATGAGCAGAGAGAGTTCTATTTGAGTGAAATTGAACGTTTCCAGGAAGAACGCGAAGTTATTATTGCAAAGTATGCAGGCGGTATCCGTCAGGAAAATGTTATTATGTTTTTGAGAAAGTTGGAATTGACTTTGCCTATGGCAATGACCACAATTTCTTTTAACGGTAACGAAGCAACTCCGATTTCTGAAGGGACAACGGATGCGGACGGTAATGTTACAGGCCAGCTTGTAGGATTGTCAACCAATACAACAGTTTCATATGAATGTTTCTATGAAGATGCAAAAGAACTTATGGATACCATCTTAAAGTATAAGGAAAGAATGGTTCTTACGACTATGAATATGGCTTATGATGATGATACCGGAAGAATTAAAGGTACTTTTGTTTTAAGCCAGTATGCAATTACCGGTGACGGCAGAGAACTTGCTCCGGCACAGATTCCTGCTATGGAACATGGTAATGAAAGTATTTTTGGTACATACATTTCCGATGAAGAGCTTCGTCAGGAACTTTTTGGAGATGACTCTGAAGAGGGCGAAGAAGAAGCGGAAGAAGAATAATAAGAAGTTTAATAATTCCTTGTGGCACCTGCAAAGGGTGCCGCAGGGATATTGTTCTTGATTTGAATATTTATGATAGGATGATGTAATGGTCTTATGATAACTGTTTAAATTGAGGGAAAATTTTGGAGGGAAAAGATGAAAAAAAATAAAATTGCCCAAAAAGTAAAGAATAGTAAAGGTTTTTCTTTGTTGGAAGTGTTATTGGCTATTGTTATCTTGGGACTGATTGCGGCACCGATTTTGCAGTTGTTTTTAAGTTCATCGAAAATGAATTTGAAATCAAGGGAGATTTTAGGCGCAACAGACCTTGCGAATATGACAATGGAGTACATTACTTCCTTGAAATTTGACGGTGAGGGTGGTGCGTTGTATGAATTTACAGAACATCCTACCGATAATTATGATCGAATTCCGGCGATTGGTTATAGCTGTGGATGTACTACAATTACTCCCAGTGGAACATGTGATACTTTAGAATTATTTACTAAAGAAATCCAGAATAATTATTCCGGCATGACGGGTAGAATGGATTATTATTATAAGAGTTCATCCGGCGAGTATTTGGGAGTTTCACTTCATAACATTGATTATAACGGAAAAGAGTACGATATGATCATTTGGTTTGAAGCTACGGATAATACGGATACCTTTTTTACATATGATGTAACTGTTGATGTATATAATGATGAGGAACGTGTAAATGATGAGGGGGTTAGCTATACAGCTAATTTTGCCAATAAAATTGTTTCTGTAAATGGCGCAATTGCAAATAAATAGGAGGGGAAAATGAAAAAGACAAAGAGATTTTTGAAAGATAATCGCGGTGCTGCATTAATTTCTATTATGATTGCTGTGGCTTTTGTTTCTATTCTTGCCAGTGCGTTACTTTATCTTTCGTATTCAAATTTTCAGATGAAGGTGGCAAATTATCAGTCTAAGGTTAACTTTTATGGTACTGAAAAAGATATGACAACCCTGTCTACCACCATCCGTAATGAATTGGCGACACATCAGTCTGATCCGGAAGGAGCTTTGAAGACAGCAGTAGGTCATACCGTGAATGGTGATATTCAGAGATATGATACTGCAAAGCTTGCCAAGTTGGTATATTCTTGGGCAACCTCTTCGTTAATAGCTTCAGATGGTATGACGATAAACTTCAATACTAATGTACCGGTAGGCCAAAGTAATTATTTGGTAACAGATGAAGGTAATAATGTACAGCAAATCACATTAAAAGGTGTTGTTATTGAACATATTAACCAAGAAGAGGGATATAGACATAGTATCACAACAGACATGATATTTCATGTAAAGAAGAGTCCGGCAAATGCTTCTGCGGGTGGTGTTGGTGAATTCAGTGTTATGACTGACAGTGCTATTGAAGTAAGTGGTGCTAAGACAAGAACTGTTATGTACGGAAATGTATATGTTGGACCTGGAACTTATGATCATGTCAGTGTTGACTCAATTACCAGTCCTGCGGGTAAAGTTGCACTTCACTTAAAGGATTACGCATATTATGTTCAGTATGGCGATTATATGATTGTATTTGGCGATATTAAGTTGGAAGGTCAGTCTGTTTTAAATATTGCTGCCGGTAAACTTACCGTATTTGGTAATATTGATATAGGACCGACTGCAAACTTTATTTGTAGTGGTGATTTGTATATGCCTGCAGGCTGTCAGATTACAGGGACGACTGCGAATGCAAAATATAATTCTATAATTGAAGTGTCGGAGGATGATTATAAGAGTGTATTAAACACTATTGGTATCGGTGTCGAAGTTGCAGACGGTGAGGATGCTCCGCCTGTTGGTTTATTGCAAAATATTATGACTCCGGAAGGCTATGAACTTTTGTCTCATGAAGATAATGCGAGCATTACTTCTAATTCCGATAAGATTGACTATTTTGGAGTGGGTTATCAAAATATATGGTACGGCGAATCTGAAATTAATGGTGGTAATGTAACGAATGGTCTTGTACTTAATGTAAAAGGTACATCGTTACAGGATGGTGCTAATATAAATGCTACTTTGATTAGCCCGTTTGCAATGAAGGTTACAAATGAAAAGACTATGATTCTTACGCAGGTTGGTGGTCCGGTATTTGATATTCTTACGGCAAAGGATGCATCGGAGTATGCGGATTTTTCCGAAGATACACATTCGGTTAATGTTGTTAATAATAGTTTGGATGACTATGATCAAACAGGAAAGAAAGAAGTTGTAGGTAAATATTTCTTCGAAGAGGACTGTAATGATGTGGCCAATGATTTATTAGGATTTGCAACCGGTAATGATGGTGGTGAAACTAAGGTTGATACCTCTGTCGGTTATGCTAATTGGACTAAGGAATAGGAGGAACTGTTATGAAGAATAATAAAGGTTTTTCCTATGTGGAATTTATATTAGTAATTGGTATTATGGCGGTATTGGTTTCGATGGTATCTATTTCTATGGGATTGGTATCCAGAACCAATGTTAACAGAGGCGCTGAAAAATTAAACAGCAGTATCAATCGAGCCAGAAATATGGCAATGGCAAAAGGTACTGACAGAAGTATTGTTAAGATTACCTTTGATGGAACTAAATATTATTGCTACGTTGGTAGTGCGACCGGTGATAGTAGCAAAGGCCGAGAAGAAATTGCAATGTCTCCTGTTACAATTGGATATAGTGTACAGGGAGGCAGTAGCGTACAGCTGATTACGACAACAAATCCGTTGGTGCTTAAATTTGATCAGTCAACCGGTGCCTTTAAAGCGATGTCAGATGGTAAATATGTTACTAAATTGGTATTTACTAATAGCGATAAAACGGCTTCCATTACGTTATATCCTGAAACCGGTAAAACAGAAATTGGAAATTAAGTGAGGAGGAGAAAAATGAGAGCAAAAAGAAATAACAAAGGTTATTCATTGGTTGAATTGCTGATTACCATTGCTATTTTTGGTATGGTTATGATCGGAATTGCAATGATTATGCGAACCTCTTCCGTATCTTATGTAAAGGGAAACAGTGAGGTTGCAATGCAGACTGAAGTGCAGATTGTTGCAAATCAGCTTGAAGAGATGTTTGTAGATGCCGATAATGCAATTGCAAAGAGTTACATTACCAGTGGAGAATTGGCGGGATTTCCTTATTGGAAGATTCCTAAAGGCGGATATAATTATTATGTGTGTTTTGATTCGGTAGAGAACGAATTATTATTTCAGAAGCGTGCTTCCGGTGGCGGTGTGCTTGTTAATAGAAATGCTTGGTCTTTAATGGCAGAGTATGTAACAGGTTTTGATGTTTCCGGATGGGAACAGCGTCAGGATGATGTTGAGCCTACAGCGGCATGCGATAATAAGATT
This sequence comes from Lachnospiraceae bacterium, assembly GCA_045580855.1. Classification (GTDB taxonomy): domain Bacteria; phylum Bacillota; class Clostridia; order Lachnospirales; family Lachnospiraceae; genus UBA3766. The sequence goes on from JAZNOO010000001.1 coordinate 5,852, forward strand.
ACATTTGAACTTGCAATGGACAATAACGGATATGCATATGAAGTTTCCAGAGATGTTTTTTTCCGTAATGCGATTGAGGACGCTCTTGTTTACGAGATTCAGGAAGTAGGCGGTGGCGGAGGTGAAGAAGATTCCGTTATTCAATATAAGCTTAACAGATATGCAGTTTTAGATTTGGAAAAAGAATTTGGAATTACAACTGTAACGGGTGTGTCCAGTGTAAGTTCTACAGAAAATACATTTGATAGTTTTTACAGATTTGTGGAACCTACTTATAATGATGTGTCAAACAAAGAACCGGCATTTAGTATTAAATCGGTAAAAGATGATGATGACAGAAGTGAATGTTGTATTATGCTTAAATCTAATTTCTATGATGATTTAGGTTTGGAAGTATTTGATACATATGGAATTGTTGTAACCGGTACAGATGAAGATGGTAAAGTGATTGAAGTTCAACTTATTACGGATGATGTTGCGTTTGTGGCGGATAATAATGCAGTTCACATTACAACGAGTGCTGGCGGTGATTATAATTATACGTTTATTAAAGTGGAAGGTATTGATGTTGCTGCTATGCTTGCAATTTCAGATGATACAACAGATGCCAATAAAGATACTACCGGTCGTCCATTCCAATATTCGTTGGCTATGTATTCTACAACTGACAAAGAGTCACCTTCATATTCACCTACCGGAAGTAATAAACCTTCTGTGGGTATAGTAAGTAATGTTATTAAGCATACTACAGGTGATTGTATGGTTGAAACTATTAATAACTGTAGTCAGGATTGTGATATTAGAGTTAAAATTGGATTGCGTGCTGATCCGGGAAGTAATGGATTTGTTCTTATGAATACAATTAATGGTATGTATGTTGGTGGTACCGGTCAAACTAATTTAAATGCCGGCAATATGCGCATTGCTGTTATGGTCCATTTTCCATATCAGACCAATAATGAGTCGCATATGGTATATGATATTCCGGTATTAGGACAGGGAAATGCACTTGCTACATATGCACCGGTACAAACTTATGATGCGGCACCTGCAACTTTTGGTACAACTTTCAATGTTACAGAGGATTTATCTACTTCTTATTAGTAGAATTTTTCGCAGATTGGATAATAATATAATCAAGAAGGGAACTGTTTTAAACAGTTCCCTTTATTGATTTCTATACTAAAATAAGATATAATGACACGGTAATATTACATAAGGTGGTATAAAGAATGGAAGTAATTCAAACGGAAACACTCAATAAAGATGTGCAAAATGCAAAAAAAACTATATTTAAAGCGGTTCCATGGGAATGGGTTTCTTTTGGTGCATTTATTGTTTTATCGATAGTTATGTATTATTTTCATGAACCTTGGTATGATGAAATTCAGGCTTGGATGGTTGCTTCGGATGCATCTTTTTATGATATGATTTTTGAATTACCACAGTATGAAGGACATCCGCCTTTTTGGACGTTATTCCTGTCTGTATTTGCTAAGACGGGTATGCCTATGGAAATTGGTTTGCGCATACCTACTCTGTTGTTTGGAGCAGGTGCGGCTTGGCTTGTAATGTTTAAAGCACCGTTTAAAAGATGGATTCGTTGTCTTATCCCGTTTAATTATTTTTTGTTTTATCAATATACGGTTATTTGCAGACCATATTCTTTGATGTTTCTTGGATTTGTCTTGGCGGCATTCTTTTATAAAGAAAGAAATCGCAAGCCGATCCGATATTTAATTGCATTATTTTTGCTTTGTATGAGCAGTGCTTACGGCATTCTTTTCGCCGGCATGTTGTGTTTGGTTTGGACGTGGGAAATCATTAAAGAATTGAAGGGAAAGGAGTTTTGGAAAAAAGCATTAAAAGATAAGCGACCCTATTCTTTATTTGTAATGCTTATTCTTGCTCTTGCGATTCTTTGCTTGATTTGGCCTGCAGATAATGCTTTTGCACAGGTTCGAGTAGTTGAGTTTTCTAAAATCAGATGTTTGATTTATACTTTTTTGGTTTTGCCTGCAGATGCTTTGCTTACAGACATTGCATTGATAGGTAGATTGCAACAGAGTGATTACATTATCGGAAGTGATTATTCCACGATGCTTTGCATTGTAATTACAATTTTGCTTTATGTAGTTATGATAACAGCTGCCCACATATTCCGTAAGAAAGCCATTTTAATTTTGCCATATGCGGCATTTGCAGGATATGCGGCGTTGGGTTATTTTTATAACCATCATATTGGTATTGTTCCGATGTTCTTTTTGTTTGTTTTCTGGTGTGCGTTAGATGACAAACCCGAAACAATTGTTTTGCCTAAATTTTTACAAAAACTCGAGAAAAGTATGGAAGGTTTTGCGCGAAAAACAGGTTACTTTTTTGTTATTTTAGCGCTGGGTATGTCATTGTTTTGGACTTTTACAGCTGTAAAAAATGACATATTATTGCCTGCTTGGTATGCTAAGGGATTGGCAGCTATGTTGGAAGAATATGAGTTGACGGATTATAAAATTTTAAACCAGTGGACGTATGAAAAGATAAAAGGTGCGCAGGCGGAAACAGAGCAGGATGATGCTGTTGAATCTGATGGTGGCTATATAATTTCAACAGAAATTAAACAGTTAGAAGCGGAAGATTATTATCAATATGTGAAAATGTGTAATTTTGTTGATATTCTTGCTTATTCCGACGAAAAAGAAAATTATATTTATAATTTTAATGGAGGTAATCCGAATAACAGATTTGTGCATCACGATATGATTTCACAAGAAGAAAGTATGGTATATCTGCAGGAACTTGGAGAAGAGGGATATCCGGATGTGATTATCGGAAATCCTGAAGTGTTGGGAATGATGGGACTTGATGTAAACGAAGAGCGTTATATACCTGTATATGCTTTTGTCTGTTATAGAATTAATAAATATAACGCAATTTATGCGCGTTCTTATGTATATGTCAAGGCTGAAATTTTTATGGAAAGAAACGATTGGCCCATTTTTGAGCAAATCGATAATGGATTTAATTAAAATATTAAATGTCCTAAAGATGAACTCTTGCAAGAAGGTCACTTTAGGACATTTTAGCTAAAGGATGAGAATAATGGATAAAAAGAAAAAAATATCAATCGAGTGGGTTGCGTTTACGCTTTTTATTGTTTTATATATTGTGATTTCAATATTTCACGAACCAATGTATGATGAAGCACAAGCATGGATGATTGCCAGAGATGCTTCATGGCTGGAATTAATATTTGAAATACCGCATTATGAGGGTCATCCGCCTTTTTGGCATTTGATCCTTGCTTTATTTGCTAAAACAGGTGTGCCGTTTGAATTGGGATTGCGCATACCGGGGGCTTTCTTTTGTATTGCCACGATTTATTTTATTGTATTCAAATCACCGTTTCCTAAAGCGATTCGGTGTATGCTGCCTTTTACATATTATATTTTTTTTAGATATAGTGTTGTTGTTCGTCCGTACTGTATGACGATGCTGGCTCTTTGTCTTGCAGCGCTTTTATATAAAAAGAAGGCGGACAGACCATTCTTGTTTATGGGTGCGCTTTTGCTTCTCTGTGGTAGTAGTGCATATGGAATGGCTTTTGCGGCAGGCATTTGTATTGTATGGTTGATAGAACTGTTCCGGGGAATTAAAAGAAATTATATAAAGCAGCTTGTGGCGATGGCTGTTTTGTTGATTTGTAATTTAGGTTTTTTGTATCTGATGTTTCCTAAGGAAGATACAAATTCTGTAGTAATGTATTCTTTTTCTACTATATTATATTGTTTGGTTTATATGTTTGTTATAGGACCTGCGGATTCAATGTTTTTGGATTCGGGAATGGATGCTCGTCTTCAAAATTATGCCCAGAAAATATTGACGGAAGATTCGTTTTCCTCTTTGAATATATTTATCGGACTTGTTACGATAGTTATATTGGTTTATTTTTTGAGGAAGTACAAAAAGCTTTTGTTATTTTTTATTCCCTATTCTGTTTTTGCATTATTTTCATCCGTGGTGTATTTTTGGTATCATCATATCGGATTGATTCATTTGTTTTTGATTTTTGTATTTTGGTGTGCACTGGAACAAAAAGATGAGTGTGAACTTCGAAAGATGCCTAAAATATTAGCAAAAATCAAAACATCATGGCCTAAAGTATATGGTAAAATTAAAATAGTATTTGTATGTTTGTGTGTAGGGATGTCAATTGCCTGGAGTATTTTTTGTTCTGCGACGGATCTGACACAGAAGACGTGGTATACTCGTGATTTGGCTAAGGGTATTTTGGAGATTGGTGCAGACGAAAATAATTGTATGATTCAGTGGGAAGTTATTCGTGTGGGAGATATGAAGGAGTTAGAAGATTATACAGATGCTTCAAATTATAAGCACATTCCTTCTGTAACACAATTTTTTGATTGCCTTGCATATTTCGATGATAATATTTTTTTGAATCACAATTTAAATCGTAAAGAGGTTTGTTATAATTTGCAGCAGATTCCTGAGGATGCACAGCAGCAAAAGCTCCTTGATGAACTGGCAACATATGGATATCCGGAATTTTTTATCGGACATATTTTTGTGCTGGATGCAATACCTATTGATGAAGAGATGCCGAATTATGCACCTGTTTATCGCTTTGAAGTGTATAAACCCGATAAATTTATTATAGACTATAATGACCGTTATATTTATGCCAGAGAGGATATTTATCAACAGAGAAGTGATTGGCCGATTAAGGAACAATTGCAAACAAATAGCCCATTCTAAGTGACAGTACTATTGAATGATGAATTATTTTTTGTTGAATAAGAGAATGATTTTTTGGTCACTTTGTAAAATTTTCCTTGCCAGATAAAAGTTTTTGGTGTATAGTCGATATCGGTTACCCTAAAAAGGGGAATAGGATAGAATGAATAGGGGAAAAGAAATGGCAAAATATCTTGTTATTGTAGAGTCACCTGCCAAGGTGAAAACAATCAAGAAATTTCTCGGATCGAATTATGAAGTTTTAGCCAGCAACGGACATGTAAGGGATTTACCCAAGAGTCAGTTGGGCGTTGATGTTGAGAATGATTATGAACCGAAATATATTACCATCCGCGGCAAAGGGGATGTGCTTTCTGCACTTCGTAAAGAAGTAAAGAAGGCTGAGAAGATTTATCTTGCAACTGACCCTGACCGTGAAGGAGAGGCAATTTCATGGCATTTGTATGAGGCCTTGAAACTCGCAGGTAAAAAAGTATATCGTATTACTTTTAATGAAATCACTAAGAATGCAGTAAAAGAGTCGTTGAAGAATGCTCGTGAAATCGATATGAATCTGGTAGATGCACAGCAGACCAGACGTATTCTTGACCGTATGGTAGGATATCGTATTTCACCTGTGCTTTGGGCTAAAGTAAAGAGCGGTTTGAGCGCGGGGCGTGTACAGTCTGTGGCGTTGCGTATTATTTGCGATCGTGAAGAAGAGATTGATGCCTTTATTCCGGAAGAATATTGGAGTTTAAACGCGTCATTTGGCCTACAGGGCGAGAAAAAGCCTTTGGTGGCATCCTTTTACGGCAAAGGGGATAAAAAGCTTGATTTGGGCTCAAAAAGCGACGTGGAGGCTGTTCAAAAAGCACTTGCGAATGCAGAATATGTTGTTGATGATGTGAAAACAGGGGAGAGAAGCAAAAAAGCCCCCCTTCCTTTTACGACTTCAACATTACAACAGGAAGCAAGTAAGGTGCTTGGTTTTGCAACCCAGAAGACCATGCGTATTGCGCAGCAATTATATGAAGGCATCGATATTAAAGGTAACGGTACCGTCGGTGTGATTACCTATTTGCGTACCGACTCTACTCGTGTATCTGATGAAGCGAAGACTGCGGCTGCGTCATATATTTCTGCTACTTACGGAGAGAAGTATGTGCAGAAAGAAGATAATAAGAAAAAAGATGAGAAGCGTATCCAGGATGCTCATGAAGCAATTCGTCCTACAGATATTGCAATGACACCGGATAAGTTGAAAGATTCTCTTTCCAGGGATCAGTTAAGACTTTATAAATTGATTTGGCAACGCTTTGCTGCAAGTCAGATGGCACCTGCATTGTTTGAGACTGTATCTGTCCGTATCAAGGGTGGCGAATATTCTTTCCGCGTCAGTGCGTCTAAGGTGGCTTTTGACGGTTACAGAAGCGTTTATATGCAGGATGAGGATGAAAAGGCTGAGAATAACAGCTTGTTAAATTCCATTACCAAGGATACAAAGCTTACATTTGAGGGCTTTGAAGAACAGCAACATTTTACCCAGCCCCCAGCGCATTTTACGGAAGCAGCCTTGGTTCGTGCGTTGGAAGAATTGGGCATTGGTCGTCCCAGTACTTATGCGCCGACTATTACAACAATTATTGCGCGCCGTTATGTTATTAAAGAAAATAAAAACCTGTATGCATCTGAAATTGGTCAGGTTGTAAACAATATGATGAAGGAAGCCTTCCCCAGCATTGTGGATGTGAATTTTACGGCGTATATGGAAGCTTTGCTTGATAAGGTGGAAGAAGGTACCGTACAGTGGAAGACGGTAGTTTCAAACTTTTATCCTGATTTGGATGAGGCGGTTAAACAGGCTGAAAAGGACTTAGGCGAAGTGAAAATTGCCGATGAGGTTTCTGACGAAGTATGTGAACTTTGCGGGCGAAATATGGTTATTAAATATGGTCCCCACGGTAAGTTTCTTGCCTGCCCCGGATTCCCGGAATGCCGTAATACCAAGACTTTCCTTGAGAAGATTGGCGTGACTTGTCCGAAGTGTGGCGGTGAAGTAGTGGTTCGAAAGACCAAGAAAGGCCGTACTTACTACGGTTGTGAAAAGATGCCGGAGTGTGATTTTATGGTATGGCAGCGCCCTACCAATGAAAAGTGTCCCGATTGCGGAGAAGTTTTATTGGTAAGAGGCAACAAACTTGTTTGTGCAAAACAGGAATGTGGCTATGTCAGACAAAAAGATAAATAGTTTCAGAAATGTTGCACAATTTAAATAATTGTGTTAAAATGGTTATGTAACTTGAGGTGGTTGCATAACCATTTTTATTTTTTATGATAAGGTCCGCAAAGCGTACTTTTTTTATTTACGGAGAGAACATGAGCAGCGTACAGTTATTAGACAAGACCAGGAAAATTGTAAAACTTTTATACAGCAACAATGCAGGGAAGGTGGTTTTTACCGATATCTGTAAGGTGATGCGTGATGTAACGGAATCCAATGTCCTGGTAATCAGCCGTAAAGGAAAAATTCTCGGAATGGGCAATACACCGAAAGTGCCGGCGATTGGCGAACTTCTTGGCGAGAAGAAGGGTGTTTTTATTGATGCGGATTTGAATGAACGTTTTCTTGGGGTTTTATCAACCAAGGAGAACGTGAACTTAAGCACTCTTGGATTTGAAGAAACGGATTGTTCCCTGTATCGCGGTGTTATTACGCCGATTGTGATTGCAGGCGAACGCCTGGGAACTTTGTTTTTATATCGCAATAACAAAGAGTATGAAATTGATGATATTATTTTGTGCGAATATGCAACCAGCGTGGTTGGCTTGGAAATTCTGCGTTCGGTAACGGAAGAGACGGCAGAAGAATCCAGACGTGTAGCCGGGGCGAAATCTGCAATCAGTACTTTGTCCGGCTCTGAAGTGGAAGCAATTATTCATGTGTTTGATGAACTGGGTGGTGTAGAAGGTGTTCTCGTAGCAAGCAAAATTGCAGACCGCGTAGGCATTACCCGTTCTGTCATTGTAAATGCTTTGCGTAAGTTAGAAAGCGCTGGGGTAATAGAGTCCCGTTCTTCCGGTATGAAGGGAACTTACATCAAGGTTATGAATGATATGGTGTTTGAAGAAATCAAGCTTTTAAAAGAAGGCGAGAATTAGTATTAAGAATTGTTTTTGGTCTGCCGATATATAGTGTGAAACACATTTTATAAAAACACGGCACGGAAGCTGTTTTATAGGGATGAAGATAAAAGGATTTATTGTGAAAACGATAAATCCTTTTCTTGTTTACATAAAACGGACATATTGTGGATGGTTTGTAAAAAAACACAATATAAAGTGGTTTTTTCGCAAAAATAGCTTGTGTTTTTATAGAAATACACTATAATAAAATAGAGTGGGTAGAGTGTGCCCATAAGCAGGAGGAGTAATATGCTTGGAACAAATACTTTTGACTACATAAATGTGCTTGATAAGGCTGCGGATGCTTCATGGAAACGAAACGAAGCAATCACAAATAATATTGCCAATGCGGCCACACCGGGCTACAAAAGACAGGATGTGTCTTTTGAGAATGAGTTGCGTCATGCAATCTTAGGTGCCAGTGGCGGCAGTATGGATGCCAAAGTCAGCAATGTGAATTTAAAGACATTGAATCCTACGGTATATACCGATTCTACGGAAGTAATGTATCGCTTGGACGGCAACAACGTGGATATTGATACCGAAAACGTAAATCTTGCAGAGAATCAGATTAAATATAATGGTTTGATGAACAGTATCACGCAGGAATTCCAGAATCTGCAGGCTGTTATGAAATCATAGGGATAAGGAGGTAGCGTAATATGGGTATGTTTGATGCTTTTGATATCAGTGCTTCGGGTTTGACAGCGCAGAGATATCGTATGGATGTAATTGCAGAAAATGTGGCAAATGCCAATACAACAAGAACCGAAGACGGTACACCTTATCGTCGTAAAGTAGTTACTTTCCAGGCAAAAGGACCGGGGAACGAGTCTTTTGCAACCGTATTCGGAAATGCAACAAGTTCTTTTTCGAATGCAGTCGGTAAGGGTGTTCGTGTAACTACCGTGCAGGAAGATTTTACTTCCGGAATGAATAAAGTATATGATCCTTCCCATCCCGATGCGGATGAATCCGGTTACGTTACATATCCCAATGTCAATACCATTACGGAAATGACAAACCTGATTGATGCCACCAGAGGTTATGAAGCCAATGCAACCGCATTTTCGGCAAGTAAATCCATGGCACTTAAGGGCTTGGATGTTGGTAAGGCATAAGGCGTAGTTAGTTTTAGAGGAGAATAGAAATGGACCTTTCAGCAATTTATAAAGTGAATACAGAGGCTTTGGAACAGTATAATGCGAACAAAACCAAAGTAGCCGAGGGCAGTGATATGTTTTCGGTAATGCTGAATTCGGCAATTGATAATATACAGACCACCAATGCATATTTGTCTGATGCGGAGAATGAAGAAATTAAGTTTGCTTTGGGGGAAACCGAGAGTACGCATGATTTGATGATTTCTTTGCAGAAGGCATCGACGGCGTTACAGTATACGGTGGCGGTAAGAGATAAGTTTATTCAGGCATACCGTGAGATTATGCAGATGCAGATTTAAGACGACTTGTATTTTTATTAAATGATAAATTGGATAAAATCGACCGTTCGTGTAAGGAGATAAAAAATGGTTGAAAAACTGATCGATAAGTTAAAAGAGTTTCCGCCCAAGTTTATGGCGTGGTGGAATAAGTTCTCATCTAAGCAGAAGACTGCGATTATTGCGGCACTGCTTGGTTTTATTGTTGCGTTTGCAATTTTAATCACTTTGGTATCAAGACCGCAGTATGTAACCTTGGTTACTTGTGAGAATGCGACCCAGTCTGCGACTGTAAAGTCGTTGTTGGATGAAGGAGATTATGATTACCGAATTGCAGACAGTCAAGGCTTGGTTTATGAAATCAATAAAGATCAGTTATCGGATGCAAATATTTTAATTAATTCCAATAATATTCTTACGGAGACTTTTAAATTGACGGACGTTGTTTCGGGTAGTCTTACCACTACGGAAGCGGATAAGGAGAAGTTGTATACGGCCTATCTTCAAGGCGAATTGACTTCTATGCTCGAAGATGTAGAATTCGTAGAAGAAGCAACCGTAACCTTACATATTCCCGAGGATGACGGAACATTGATTGCAAATCAGGAAGAAAGCTCAGCAAATATTTTATTAAAGTTAAACAGCACCTGCAGTTCAGACCAGGCAAATGCCATTGCCAATGCTGTTAAAACTGCAATCGGTAACGACACAACGGAACGAATTGTGATTATGGATACCCAAGGTAATTTACTGTTCAGCGGAGATGATAATACTTCGTCTATCGGTAATGCTACCAATCAGCTTACTTTAAAACAGCAGGCTGAGGCAATTATCCGTAATGAAGTTAAGAAGGTGCTTCAGGGAACCAATGAATTTGACTTGATTGAAGTTGCAAGTAATTTGTCGGTTAATTTTGCAGAGACAGAAAGAACAGAGATTGAATATACACCGGCTGACGGACAGATGCAGGGCGTGCTGTCTCACGAGTCTTCCTATGAGGCGGAAACTGACGGTGGTACAGCTATGGTGCCCGGTACCGACAGTAACGGAGATGACACTTATGTATGGAGTCAGGGCGAAGGTGGATCCAGTTCAGTATCCCAGTTTGAAAAGGACTATTTGCCGAATTCGGAAACGACCATAGAAAAGATTCCTGCCGGCAGTATTATTTATGATGATTCATCCATTGCGGTTACTGCAATTTCTTATAATGTAATCAAAGAAGAAGATGCAAAAGAACTTGGCTTGCTTGATGGCATTACCTGGGATGAGTATAAGCTGGCAAATTCAGACCGAAAGAAATTGGAAGTGGATCCGGAGTTGTATTCTGTTGTATCTAATGCAAGCGGTATTGCGTTAGAAGACATTACAATTGTTGCATATGAAGAACCGTTCTTCGTAGATAAAGAGTCTGCATTGACCGGTGTAGATTTTACTGACGTTTTACAGATTATTTTAATTGTTATTATATTATTACTTCTGGCATATGTCGTAATCCGCAGCTTTAAGCGTGATAAAGCGGACGAAGAACAGCCGGAAGAACTTTCTGTGGAGAATTTGTTGCAGTCAATGCCTGCGGAACCTTTGGAGGATATTGAACTTGAAACGAAGTCTGAAACCAGAAAGATGATTGAGAAATTTGTAGAAGAAAATCCGGAAGCAGTTGCGAATCTGTTACGTAACTGGCTGAACGAAGATTGGGGGTAAGTCGTAATGAGAGGCGATGACAGAATATCAGGACTTCAAAAAGCGGCAATCCTACTGATTTCGTTGGGGCCGGAGAAGTCTGCTTTGATTTTTAAGCATTTAAAGGAAGAAGAAATTGAGGAACTAACACTTGAAATTGCGAATACAAGAAGTGTTACTCCTCAAATTAAAGAAACGATTATTAATGAATTTTATGAGGTTTGCCTTGCACAGCAGTATATTGCGGAAGGCGGTATCGGCTATGCAAAGGAACTTTTGGAGAAAGCACTTGGTGCAGACAAGGCTGTGGAAGTGCTCAATCGTCTGACTGCATCAATTCAGGTAAAACCTTTCGAATTTGTGCGTAAAACCGATGCCAGCCAGTTGTTGAGTTTTATTCAGGATGAACATCCTCAGACCATTGCATTGATTTTATCTTATTTGGGACCTTCACAGTCTGCGATGATTGTTTCGGCATTATCACCGGAACAGCAGGTAGAGGTTGCGAAACGTATTGCAACTATGGACAGAACAAGCCCGGATGTCATCAAAGAGGTGGAAAAGATTCTCGAATCAAAGCTTGCAAACCTTGTAAACCAGGATTACACCATTATCGGTGGTGTGGACCATGTAGTAGAAATTTTGAATACGGTAGATCGCGGTACAGAGAAGCATATTATGGAAACATTGGAAATCGAAGATCCCGAGTTGGCGGACGAAATCCGAAAGAAAATGTTTGTATTCGAAGATATTTTACTTCTCGACGACCGTGCGATTCAGCGTGTGTTGCGTGATGTGGATAACAACGATTTGGCGATTGCGCTTAAGGGTGCCAATGAAGAGGTACAGGGGACTATTTTCCGAAATATGTCCCAGCGTCTTGCTGTTATGATTAAGGAAGATATGGAATTCATGGGGCCTGTTCGTATGAAGGACGTTGAAGAAGCACAGCAAAAAATCGTTAATACCATTCGTAAGTTGGAAGATGCCGGTGAAATTGTAATTTCCAGAGGTGGAGGTGACGAAGTCATTGTCTAGTAATTTCTTTAAATCTTCTGCGGTTGTGCAGGAGAGAGAAGTACGTATCATAAACAGCAATGATATTGTTGCCAAGAAGTTAGAGAATATTGCCCAATATGTAAAAGAAGACTCGGAAGGCGCATTGGAAGGTGTTTTTTCGGAAGGCATAGGTGCTACGGAAGTGGCTGTGCTTTTGAAAGATGGCGAAGAGGTGACTTCTGATTTTGCAGAAGGAATTGCAACTACGGATGTTGGTAGTAAGGCAGATATGCAGATTACAAGCAAAATGGCCAGCGATATTGTGCAGAAAGCCAATGAAGAAGCGGAAGAAATCCTTTCGGCAGCAAGGAAGGAAGCTTTGGAAATTAAAAATGAAGCTTCCAAGGCGGGGCAGGAGCAGGGATATGCAGAGGGCCTTAAAAAAGGTGAAGCGGAACTTGCGCATAAGATGCAGGATTTGGACCGTATGAAAAAGGACCTTGAGGACGATTACCGCAATGTTGTGGAAGAATTGGAACCGAGGCTTGTAGATGCTATTACAGATGTTTATGAACATGTGCTTGGAATTGTTTTAGAAGAACACAGAGAGATACTTTTGCACCTTGTAAACACTACGTTGTTCCAGATGGAAGGTGTCAAAAAATTTCTTTTACACGTATCAAAAGATGATTACCCTTATATTTCCATGCAGAAAAAGGGCCTTGTGGCCGGTACGGGCATTGCGGCGGAGAATGTTGAGGTTATAGAAGACTTTAGCATGAAAAAAGGGCAGTGTATCATTGAAACGGACGGAGCGATTTTTGATTGCGGTTTTAAAACTCAGATGGAAGAACTTCGTAAGCAGTTAAAGATTTTAAGTTATCAACAACAATAAGAAACATAGGGATTTTTAATGAGTACCATTAACTTGGATAAATATCAGCAGTTAAAACAGAAGAATTATTTTAAAAAGCTTGGAAGGGTAGTAAACGTAGTTGGTTTGACCATTGAGTCGGCAGGACCGGATGCTACCCTTGGTGATATCTGCTGTATTTACACGGAGGATGATAAAAGTAACTCCATTATGGCGGAAGTGGTAGGCTTTAAAGATAACAAGACATTGCTGATGCCTTTTGAAGTTACAAGCGGTATCGGTCTTGGTTGTCTTGTGGAAAATCAGGGCGCATCCTTAAAAGTACAGGTTGGTCCTTTTTTATTAGGACAGGTATTGGACGGACTTGGAAGGCCTTTGGACGGCAAGCCTTTTACGGGGGGCACATCTTATAATGTTGAGGCACCGCCACCCGATCCTATGGCAAGAGAAATTATTTCGGAAGTTTTGCCCTTGGGCGTAAAAGCGGTAGATGGTTTAATTACTATAGGAAAAGGACAGCGTATCGGTATTTTTGCTGGTTCCGGTGTTGGTAAATCTACCCTGATGGGTATGTTTGCGAGAAATACCAAAGCGGATATTAACGTGATTGCGCTGATTGGCGAGCGTGGACGTGAAGTAAGGGAATTTATTGAGAATGACCTGGGTGAAGAGGGTATGAAACGTTCCGTGGTTGTGGTTGCGACTTCGGATAAACCGGCTTTGGAACGTAATAAAGCGGCTAAAACCGCAACTGCGATTGCAGAATATTTCCGTGACAGGGGGAAAGATGTTCTTCTCATGATGGACTCTTTGACACGTTTCTCTATGGCGCAACGTGAAATCGGTCTTGCCAGCGGGGAACCGCCTGTTACAAGAGGGTATCCACCCAGTGTTTATGCAGAAATGCCAAAGCTTTTGGAACGCGCGGGAACCAATGAAAAAGGCTCTATTACCGGCTTGTATACCGTCTTGGTTGATGGTGATGATTTTAACGAACCGATTACGGATACGGCGCGTAGTATTTTAGACGGTCATATTATGTTGAATCGTAAGTTGGCACACAAGAATCATTACCCGGCGATTGATGTATTACAGTCGATTTCCAGATGTATGTCCATGATTACGGATAAAGAGCAGAAGCGTCTGGCGTCGCGAATCAAGAGCATTATGGCAACTTATAACGATGCAGAAGACTTAATCAATATTGGTGCATATAAAAAGGGCAGTAATCCGTCCATTGATGAATCGATTACATATATCCATAAGGTTAATAAATTCCTTTGCCAGATGACGGATGAGAAATATACTTATGAAGAAACTCAAGATCTGATGAAAGAACTTTTTGAATAGTATTATAAAAGAGGTAAACGATGTCAGTTTTTCGATTTCGTATGCAAAGTATTCTGGATATGAAAGCAAAGCTTGAAGAACAGGCTAAAATCGAATTTGCCCAGGCGCAACAGAAACTCCTTGAAGAACAGGAGCTTCTTGCGCAGATTGTTAAGCGCAAAGAAGATTATATTGCTTATGGCGTTGAATTACGAAATAAAACCATAGATGTGCAGGAAATTTTGGATAACAAAAATGCAATTGAATATACGCAGGAATTAGAGAAACAACAAAAACTGGCGGTGAATGTGGCACAAAAGGCAGTGGATGCTGCATCTCGTAAGATGATGGATGCCATAACCCAGACCAGAACCTATGAGAAGTTAAAAGAGCACGCGTTTGAGGAGTTTTTACAGGAAGAAAACCGTGCGGAGAGCAAGGAAATAGACCAGCTGAACAGTTATCGTTCGGCAAGAAATGTCCAATAAAAGGAGTATTTTATGGCAGCTCGTGATGAGAACAGACAAGAGAAAATAGAACGCGACCGAATTAAAGCAGAACGCAAGAAGTTGGAAGCGGAGAAAAAGAAGCAGAAAAAAGAAGTAAAGCGACGTGCAAAGGAATTGGCGGCGCAAGAGGCGGAGTTGGATTCTGAATCTTCCGGCAGCGGTGTTGCTGTGTTTTTTGTTACCCTTTTGTTGGTGGTTATTTGGATCGGCATTACTATTCTTTTAATTAAATTGGATGTGGCGGGAATTGGTACCAATATTGCGGCTCCTTTGCTGAAAGATATTCCGGTGCTGAATAAGATTTTACCGGCGGATACGATTACGGAGACTGATGATACAGAGAGTTATTACGGATACAGCAGTTTGAAGGATGCAGTGAATCAGATTAAGGTATACGAATCGCAAATTGACAGCCAGATTGAAACGATTGAAGCTTATGAAGCGCAGATTGCCGCTTTGACGGAAGAAGTAAGACGTTTGGAGACCTTTGAAGACAATCAGGTGGAATTCCAGCGCATTAAAACAGAATTTTACGAGGAAGTTATTTATAGTGAAAACGGCCCCGGCGTGAATGCTTATATTGAATATTATGAGAGTATGGACCCTGAGACTGCGGAGTTGATTTATCAGCAGGTGGTACAGCAGGAAGTGTATGATGCAGAAATTGAAGAGTATGCCCAAGCCTATTCGGAGATGAAGCCGAAAGAGGCTGCAGGGATTTTTGAGGCTATGACGGATGACTTAGAACTGGCGGCTAAAATTTTAGGCGCAATGCAACCGGATGACCGCGGTAAAATCTTAGGTGTTATGGACCCTGAAGTAGCAGCAAGAATTACAAAAATTATGGAGCCTGAGAGTTAAGAAAAAAGTGATTTTGGCCGATATAATATGTGATTGCACATAAGGTATTTGTTAAAATACTTCAAAATATGTGACGAACCTTGAAAAATTCATAAGGAAGGAGGAGTTTGGATGACCAGTGCAACAGTAACACAGCTGGGAGAAATGATTGCCAATATCAGTAATAATATGGGCAATATGGATTCACAAAACGGTGAGTTTGCAGGAATTTTTCAAACGGCAGCGGAGAAATCCGATGGGATGGAAATTCAGCAGGCACCTACCACGAAAACTTCTGTAACGGAAAAGCCTATGAACATCTCTAAGAAGGCAGATGATTTGAAGCAACCCGTACAAGAAGAGCAGGCGGTTGAATCACAAGATGTTGAAAATGCAGAAAAAGAACTGGAAGTGGCGACAGAAGAACTTAAAAATGAAATTGCAGAAAAACTTGACATTTCGGTGGAAGAGTTAGAAACAGTAATGGAAACGTTAGGTTTAACAGACGCATCTTTATTTACACAGGAAGGTATGACATCTCTGGTAATGGAAGTTCAGCAAATTTCCACACCGGTAGAACTTCTTACCAATGCTGATGCATATCAGACTTTACAGGATCTGACAGCAATTGCAGAGGAACTTCTTGGTAATGTAAAAGAAGAACTTCAGTTAACAGACGCGCAGATGCAGAAAGCACTTGCACAGTTTGCAGAAAATGAAATGGCTTCACAGGAGGTAGTTGATGATGAAGTGACACTTCAGGAAACGGATTCAAATGAAACTGTTGAAGAAGTTCAGCAGAGTACTGAAGACGGAAACAATACAAGTGATGCAAATGAAACAACTGTAAACGAAACATCTGTAAAAGAAACATCTGTAAAAGAAACAAACGAATTGACCAACAAAGAAAATCATGCAGGAAACAACGGACACGAACAGCAGGCGGAAAACGGTCAGGTGACATCGGAGAATTCATTCCAGCTAAATAACACACAGACAGTAAATCAGACTACTACAGATTTTAGTCAGAATATCACAGGTAACAATCTTAGTACACAAGAGATTTACGATCAAATCGGGGAATATATTAAAACAAACATCAAGCCCGGAATTTCCGAGGTGGAGATGCAGTTAAATCCCGAAAACCTTGGCACACTTCACATTCACTTAAGTTCTAAGCAAGGTAATGTTACCGCACAGCTTACGGTACAGAATGAATTGGTTAAAGCTGCTTTGGAAGTACAGCTGATCCAGTTAAAAGAAAACTTTGCAGAACAGGGTATCAAAGTTGATGCTGTAGAAGTAACCGTTGAAAGCCACGCTTTTAACCAGAATATGCAGCATAGCAACGAAGAGAATGGGCAGGCACAGGCCGAGGCAAAGAGAAGTTCTACACGCAGCATTAATTTGAACGGTGATTGGACGGAAGAAGAGTTGACCGAAGAAGAGCAACTCGTAGCAGAAATGATGGAAGCAGACGGAAACACAGTAGATTTTAAGGCATAGGAGGAACGATATATGAGTTTAGCAGCACCTTTTGTAGATGGAGAATTGGTAACAAATACATCTCAAATCGCAAAAAAAGAAACGAAAACATCGGCATCCGCAAACTCAATGGATAAAGAAGCGTTTTTACAGTTATTGGTAGCGCAGATGAAATATCAGGATCCCCTTCAGCCGACTTCGAATACTGAATATATTTCTCAGTATGCAACCTTCTCTGAATTAGAGCAGATGCAGAATATGAGTGCTAATATGACACTTTCAAGGGCATCCGAAATGGTTGGTAAAGAAGTAATCGTAGAAAGCACTTCCGATTCCGGAAAGACAACTACGGTACAGGGTCAGGTAGAATCCGTAAGTTACCAGGGTAACAAAGCATATGTAAGCATCGACGGTACACTTTATTCTGTAGACGATGTTGTACAGATTGTAGACGATGAATACCAGGCAGGGGTTGAAGCGATTTCGACCATTAACAAAGAACTTGAAAAGCTTCCGAAGATTGAACAGGTAACCTTAAATGACGCAACCTCGATTCTTAACATTTATAATACATATGCTACTATGACAGATTATCAGGTGGAAATGCTTGGTGAAGAAAAAGAAAAAGTGATTAGCGAATATGTAAATAAGTTAAATGAACTTCTTGCAGCAGCAGAAGAAGCTGCAAAGAACGAAGCGGCTAAGAATGAAAATAAAGGTGAGGCAGAAGAAGGTACTGAAAATGCGGAGGGAACCGTAACCGAATAATTCCAAGGAGGGATAAGGATGAAGATTGAAAACAGTCAATTCCTTTCAAACCTACAGGTAAACGGACAACTTCCCGTAAACAAAACAATTCCGAGACAACAAATCGGAACGGGATTATCATTCCAAGAGGTTTTGAGCCGGACAACGGAACAGAATCAGGTCACGGAACTGAAATTTTCCAAGCATGCGGCCGGCAGATTAATTGACAGAAATATTGAATTATCTGAAACGCAGATGGAACGATTACAGGAAGGTGCCAGAAATGCAGGTCAGAAAGGCATCAAAGACTCTCTGGTAATTGTGGATGAATTAGCTTTTATCGTGAATGTACCGAACAAAACGGTGGTCACGGCATTAGATCAGACAGAAGCCAGAGGAAACATTTTTACAAATATTGACGGAGCAGTAATTGCATAGCCGGACCTTACAAGGAGGCTAACGTTTCTGACTGACAGAGGAAACGAAAACGTCAAAATAACGATTGGGAGGTCAAATATTATGATGAGATCATTATATTCTGGTGTAGCAGGTTTAAAGACCCACCAGATCAAAATGGATGTTATTGGTAACAACATTGCGAACGTAAATACAACTGCATACAAATCTCAGTCTATTACATTTAGCGAATTAATGTATCAGACAACACAGGCTGCTTCAGGACCGAATGAAACAACAGGTACAGCTGGTGTAAATGCGAAGCAGATCGGTCTTGGTGTTACAAGCGGTGCGATTTCTACAGCAATCACAACCGCAGGTGCAACACAGACCACAGGTAATCCTTTTGATATCAGAATTACCGGCGATTCCTTCTTCATTGTGAATGATGGTATGAATAATTATTTTACAAGAGACGGTTCGTTCTATGTGGATGCAGCAGGTAACCTTGCTATGACAGCAAATGGTTACAATGTTATGGGTTGGGGCGTAGATCCTGCAACTCAGACAATTAAGCAGGATATTGTTGAACCTTTGAGAATTATGAGCGCTGACAACTTAACATATCCCCCTGAAGCAACAACCAAGGCTTATGTTTCAGGTATTCTTGACAAGAACGATACTAATGCGGCTTCTGCAGACGGTAAAGTAATCAGTGTAAGTATTTATGATGGTTTAGGCTATTCTTATACAGCGAAGTTTGCAATTAAGAATTTAGAAGAAGAAGGTCAGTATACTGTTGAATTAACAGATATTCTTGATGGCGCTACAAATGAGTCTTTGGTAGACCGCTATAATTTGGGAAGTATTAAGGATCTTGCAACTTTCGGTCAGGAAAAGGTTTTGGAAGAAACTACTTTGGCATCTTTGCTTGATGAAGTGACTTATGATCCTACTGGTGACGGTACATATTATAAAAAGGCTGGTTTTTCAGAAACTTTCTCTGATTATGATGCAAAGAGAGTAAGTGGTATTACATATTCAGTGCCCAATGTTGATACAGATCCTAATTATATTGCAAAGGATACTACTTTTGCTAAGGGTGATAGTGTAACATTAAACGGTACAGGTACTATTTCCAAAGATGATTTGGAAGAAGCATTTGATTTGATTTATGTAACGGATGCAACAAACGGAAACTATTATTATTATAAAGATGCAAACGGTAACGCTGTTAATTTAACAAATGATGCTAATGACCCGGCTAATGTTGAGGCTTGGAAAAAAGCACTTGGAAAAGATGGTCTTGAAGATTTTACAATTAGTATGGATGCAGATGGAAATGTATCATTTAGCTTCACTCAGGACTTTACAATCGATGGAAATACAACATACGACGGTGCTAATTTCGTGAAAGAGATTACAATCGAAGAAGCGTATGGTGTTGACACAACAAAGCCGAATACTACCTATGAATTTATGGTAGCGCCCGATGGTCAGGCACAGATTACTTCTACAACAATCCTTTCCGGTAATACATTGGTTTATGATACCGCAACAGGTGAGTTTAAGTCTATTAACGGCGCGGATACTGCAGTGCTTGATTTTGCGGCAAATACAGTTGATATTCTCGGTAATCCTGTAGATTTGACACATTTTAGTGATGTTTCTATTGATTGGACTGCATCATCAATGTTCAACAACAATAAGACATCTACAATTGGTATGGTTTCCGGTGATAAGCAGGGTCTTGGTTCCGGACGTAAACTTGGTGAATTATCAGGCGTGTCTATCCAGAATAACGGTATGATTTATGCATCTTATGACAATGGACAGACAAGACTTCTGGGACAGATTGCGGTAGCATCTTTCTCTAATGCTTCCGGCTTACAGAAAGAAGGCGAGAATCTTTACAGTGCAACCTTGAACTCCGGCGAATTCGACGGAATCGGTGTGGATGTAACCGCAGGTGGCGGATACATGTCAACCGGTGTTTTGGAAATGAGTAACGTTGACCTTTCTGCTGAATTTACAGAGATGATTACAACTCAGCGTGGTTTCCAGGCAAACAGCCGTATTATTACAGTTTCTGATACATTACTTGAAGAACTTGTAAATCTTAAGAGATAATTAAATTTTATATCCAGAGGGCTATTTTTCATAGTCCTCTGGTTGTTTATTATTATAAAATATGATATACTAGATATAGTAGTTGAAAGACCTATAAATAAGAATAATTTGTAGGCTTTTTCGTGTTGTATGGGTTAGTTTTGGTAATGTGTGGAAGCGGGGACGAAATATGATTGAATTGACAAGATTAAATGGTACCAAAATTCTTGTAAATGACCAGTTAATCGAGGTTGTGGAAGAAACGCCCGATACGGTTATTTCTTTGGTTACCGGAAAGAAAATAATTGTAAAAGAAAGTAGACAAGACGTGAAAAATTTAGTAAAATCGTATAGAAAGGATATTTTTGCAAATTGATGCGAAATGAGTGGTGAGTAGCAGTGGATTTGGCTTCGATTATTGGACTCGTTGTCGCTTTTGCCATGATGATGTTAGGTATCATGACAGGAGATGACGGAGTTGCCGGAATTAAATATTTTTGGGATTTCAAGTCTGTCCTGATTACCTTTGGCGGTGCGTTTTTCAGTACCATGGCCGCTTATTCCATGAAGGATTACATAGCAGGATTAAAAAGTTTTCTTTTGATTTTTAAATCCTCAACACAGAATATCCCGGAGATGATTTCCAAAATTATAGATTTGTCCAATGTTGCACGTAAAGAAGGCCTTCTTTCCTTGGAAGAAGTTGCAAGTGAGTTGGATGATGAATTTTTAAAAAAAGGTATTTTACTTATAGTGGATGGAACGGATCCTGAGCTTGTGCGTGCGATTCTCGAAACGGAATTGATTAGTACGGAAGAACGTCACAAGAAGAAAATTAATTTCTGGCAGGATTTAGGGTCTATGGGACCTGCTTGGGGTATGATTGGTACCCTGATAGGTCTTATTCTGATGTTACAGAATATGTCTGATGCTTCGGCAATCGGTCCTGCGATGTCTGTTGCCTTAATTACAACATTATATGGTTCTATTCTTGCAAACTGGATTTGTTCTCCGGTTGCTAATAAATTGAAAGCATATAATGCAGATGAAATAATGTTAAAAGAAATTATGATAGAAGGTCTTTTATCGATTCAAGCGGGTGAAAATCCCCGTGTCATTGAAGAAAAGTTAAAATCCTTCCTTGCACCTGCTGAGCGTATGAATGCAGCAGAAGAGGGAGGTGAGTAAGATGGCAAAACAGCGTAAAGCGGAAGAACCGGCACCCGGGTCTCCGGCTTGGATGGCGACGTTTAGTGATCTTATGAACCTGCTTTTATGTTTCTTCGTTTTGTTGTTCTCAATGTCAACTGTAGATGCGCAGAAGTTTGAATTGGTAGCGGCTTCCTTTTCTGATACCTTTAGCATTTTTTCGAACGGAGGACAGGCGGTTGGCGAAGGAATGTTAATCAGTAACGGTGTAAGTCAGCTGAATCAGTTGGATGACTATCTTCACAGCGTAGGCCGACCGAATGATACAGACCAGACTATTACCGATGCATTGGATGAATTAGAGGCGCAGAAGTTGGCGGAATCCGAGGCTTTGGCAGAGAAAGTGGAAGAGGCTTTAGCGGAAAGCGGATTAGATGATGAGATTGGTGTGACGTTTAATTCGCAGTATGTTCAGCTTACTTTAAATGGTTCATTATTATTTGATTCCGGAGATGCACAGTTGAAAGAAGAATCTATGGCTGTCATGTCACAGATTGCTAAAATATTGGATCGTTATGCAGAAGGAATTATCGAAGTGGAAGGGCATACGGATAATGTGCCGATGAATGGTTTCAAGTATTCGAATAACGAAGAATTGAGTAGTGCGCGTGCGATTTCAGTATTTCATTATTTGATGGAGAATACAACGATTGATCCTGCGCGTGTGAAGTATTCCGGACGCGGAGAGTATGTTCCTATTGCAGACAATTCGACTCCGGAAGGAAGAGCATTAAACAGAAGAGTAGAAATCAAGATATATAATACATTAAGTTCCTATTAGGTTTAGGGACGGAGGATGATTCATGAAGAAGAATTTTATCTCAATTTTAATTTTGGGTTGTACATTAATTAACATAGTATTGAGTGCGATTACCATGTTTAGTGTAGTAAGTACAAATCAGAAGACTGCGTCAATTGTAACAGAAGTAGCGCAGATTCTTGATATTGAACTTGGTGGTACTGAAGCGGAGGAAAAGGAAAATGATATTCCTATCGAGAATATTGTTACTTATTCCATTTCCGAAGAGATGATGGTGGAGTTGAAACCGAGTGCTGACGGCACACGTCATTTCTGTTCGGTAACTGTATTTTTCTCTATGGATTCTAAACATAAGGATTATAAGAAATACGGTGCTACAATCGGCGAAAATGAGCTGATTTTAAAGAGCATCATTGGTGAAGTATTTCAGCAATATACGATGGATGAAGCCAGAGCAAATCAAGATGAAATCAGTGCAGAAATTTTGAAAAAAGTCCAAGCGAAATATGGTGATTCTGATTTTATATTTGATGTATCATTCAGCGATATTATGTTCCAGTAAGTCCGGAACGGTCCTTGGGACGATAAAAACCAGGAAAGACAGGAGGTGGACTTGTGGCTGACGTACTCTCGCAAAGCGAAATAGACAATCTACTAAAAGCATTAAACAGCGGTGAAATAGATGTTGATGAGATTAAAGATCAGTCCGCGGAATTGCAGGTTAAGAATTATGATTTTAAGCGTCCTGCCAAGTTTTCCAAAGAACATCTTCGAACCCTGGAACTTATATTTGAACATTACGGTCGTTTGTTATCAACAAACCTTCCGGTATATTTAAGAAAAAACGTGCAGGTTAATGTGGCGAGTTCGGAAACGGTAACTTTTTCGGAATTTTCCAATGCCCTTGCTAATCCGGTTATTCTGGCGGTTGTTAATTTCAGACCATTGCCCGGTGATATCATCATCGAAATGACTGAGAATTTAGGATATGCCATTGTTGACCGAATGTTGGGCGGTAAAGGTACTGCGCTTGAAAAAACCAGAGATTTTTCGGAAATAGAGTTATCTATTCTTGATAAGATTATGGTTATATGTATGCAATTGCTTCGTGAACCTTGGAAGAATGTAGTTGAGGTTAACCCGGTATTGGAAAGAATCGAGACCAATCCTCAGTTCGCGCAGATTATTGCACCAAATGAAATGATTGCGATTGTTACCCTTAATATCAAAATCGGTGATGTGGAAGGATTTATGAATATTTCACTTCCGTACATTACACTTGAGGATATCATCGACAATTTGAATACGAAGTTCTGGTTCTCGACTATGACCAGGGATTCGGATGAAACTTATGACGAATATCTACAGAGTATGTTAAAACATGTAGATGTTCCGGTGAAAGCCCTTTTAGGTCGCAGCATGGTTACGGTAAACGATTTTGCCGGCTTACAGGTGGGCGACATTATCCGATTGGATACAAACGTAGACAGTTCGTTAGAGGTCTATGTTGGAAATATCAAAAAATTTACGGCGGTTGCAGGTGAGAGCAATGAGAAATATGCTCTTAAAGTAACTTCTGTAATAAGAGAGGAGGAATAATCAGTGGACGGAATTTTGTCTCAGGATGAAATCAATGCGTTGCTAAACGGAATGGATTTATCCGATAGTGGTTCGTCTGATGCAGATACGAAATCTACGGAAATAGATCAAAGTATTTTAAGTGACATCGAAAAAGACGCCATTGGTGAAGTTGCCAACATTAGTATGGGTACTTCCGCAACCACGCTTTTTTCCTTGGTAAACAGAAAAGTAAATATTACAACCCCGGTTGTTAGTTTGGCAACTTGGGATACCTTGATTGATGATTATGAAAAGCCTTGTGTATTTATTCAAATTAAGTACACAGAGGGCTTGGATGGGTCAAATATTTTAATTTTAAAAGAGCAGGACGTTAAGATTATCACAGACCTTATGATGGGTGGTGACGGTACTAACACAGACGGTGAATTAGGGGAGTTGCATTTGAGTGCTATTTCAGAGGCGATGAACCAGATGATGGGATCTTCCGCAACTTCATTGTCTTCCATGCTTGGTAAAATGATTGATATCAGCCCGCCACAAGCCAGTCTGATCAACTTAAATGAATTTAAAAATGCAGAGGATATTGCAGGCTTTTTAACAGATACTTTTGTACGAATTGGTTTTAGAATGCAGATTGGAGATTTGGTAGACAGTACAATCTTACAGTTGTATCCTATTGAATTTGCAAGATCTTTATATGAGACTTTTATCAATCAGCAGATGGGTGGAATGGCAGAAGAACCGGTGAAAGAAGAGGCACCGACACCTGCGCCGATACCGGAGCCGGCACCTATGCCGATACCGGAACCGCAGCCCATGCCTATGCCACAGCCTGATATGAGTGCATATCAGCAACCACAGATGGGAATGCCGATGTACCAGCAGCCGATGATGCCACAGATGGGAATGCCGATGTATCAGCAGCCGATGATGCCACAAATGGCACCGGTAAATGTTCAGCCGGCACAGTTCCAGACTTTTTCGGCACAGGCACCACAGCCTGTTTCGCAAGAAAATATGGGCTTGATTATGGATGTTCCTCTGGAAGTAACCGTTGAACTTGGTCGTACCAAGAAATCAATTGCGGAAATTCTGGATTTTGCACCCGGAACAATCATAGAATTAGATAAGATTGCAGGCGAACCGATTGATGTTTTGGTAAACGGAAAGTTCGTTGCAAAGGGTGAAGTAGTAGTAATTGAAGAAAACTTCGGTATTCGCGTTACTGAAATTATTAAATAGTCTGATAGGGAGAAAAAACTATGGGAAAAAACATTTTAATCGTTGATGATGCAGCTTTCATGCGTATGATGATTAAGGACATTCTTACAAAGAATGGTTACACAGTTGCAGGGGAAGCAGAAAACGGCGCAAAGGCTGTTGAAAAGTATAATGAATTAAAGCCTGATTTGGTATTGATGGACATTACAATGCCCGAAAAGGATGGTATTCAGGCATTAAAGGAAATCAAGGCTGCAGATGCAGGCGCACATGTAATTATGTGTTCAGCTATGGGTCAGCAGGCTATGGTTATTGAGTCTATTCAGTCCGGTGCGAAAGACTTTATCGTTAAGCCTTTCCAGGCAGACCGTGTTATTGAGGCAGTTAAGAAAGTAGTTGGATAAAATGTTATTAGCATTGGATAGTAGCAACGGAATTAACAGTTTTGCACAGTTTCTTACCGTGTTGATTATATTTATCGGTGTTTTGGCGCTGACATATTTTACAACACGCTGGGTGGCATCTTATCAGAAGGGTAAGATGATGTCCGGCAACATCCAGGTATTGGAAACGCTTAAGATTACGCAGAATAAATTTCTTCAGATTGTGCGTGTGGGTGAGCATTATTATGCCATTGCCATCGGTAAAGATACGATTACTTTACTGGGTGAATTGAAAGAAGATGAAATTCACATCTCCGAAGATATGGGTATGATGCCCAAGATGGATTTTAAGCAACTGTTAGAAAATGCTAAAAATATGAAATTAAAGAAATAGGCGATTGGACTATGAAGATTACTAAATTCAAAAGACAAATCGTAAAAATAATATGCCTGCTGTTTATAGTAGGCATATTGTGTATTTCTGCAGAAACAACGGTTCATGCGGCAGAAGTAGGCGATTTGCCGGAAGTTACAACTGAAACACCGGAAATTCCGGAAGTGCCGGATCCTGACGGACAGGCTTCATTGCAGATTACGTTAGATGAAGACAATGGTTCCCTAAACGGAGCTTTGAGAATTCTTATTATTCTTACGTTGATTTCTTTCCTGCCGGCAGCTTTGATAATGCTGACATCTTTTACAAGAATCATTATTGTTATGCATTTTACGAGAGCTGCGCTGGGTACGCAAACGGCACCACCGAATCAGGTGTTAATCGGAATTGCCATATTCCTTACAATTTTCATTATGGGGCCGATTTTTACGGAAATTAATGAAACTGCAATTAAACCTTTGGATGAGGGCTTAATTACAACAGAAGAAGCTTTGGAAATCGGTATGGAACCTTTGCGTGAATTTATGTATGCGCAGACACAAAGCAAAGATGTTAGTGTCTTTATGGAGATTTCGGGCAATGAATGGGACGGAACGCCGGAAGGCGTACCCACATCGGTATTAATTCCCAGTTTTATTGTGAGTGAGCTGAGAACATCCTTTATTATTGGGTTCTTGATTTACATACCTTTTATTGTAATTGATATGGTTGTAGCGTCTGTACTTATGAGTATGGGTATGATGATGTTACCGCCGACTACTATTTCTATGCCGTTTAAAATTCTCTTGTTTGTGCTTGCAGACGGTTGGAATTTGGTTATTGTGAATTTGGTTAAAACATTCCTCTGATAAAGTTTATTTTTATATTTTAACAGAGAAAATAAATGAAATATTTGGAAATAGACATCCAAAAGAAAGGGGCAAAAGGCATGTCAACAGCAGAAGTTATCACGATAGCGAAAGATGCTTTATATACGATTATTATCACAGCAACGCCTATTTTGCTCATTTCTTTGGTTATTGGTCTCGTAATCAGTATTTTTCAAACTGTAACCTCTATTCAAGAGCAGACTATGACTTTTGTTCCTAAAATCATAGGTATCTTTTTGGGATTAATGCTTCTTGGTGGCTGGATGCTTGAAAATATGGTTACATATATGGAAAATCTTTGGTCTAATTTCAGTTTGTACATAAGGTAATGCTATGGTAGATTTTACTTTCCCGATAGAAGAACTGGAATATTTTTTGCTGATTATGACAAGGGTAACATGTTTTATTTATATTGCCCCATTTTTTTCAATGCAGAATACACCCAATAGAGTAAAAATCGGTTTGGGATTTTTTATTTCCATATTGTTATATTATATGACGGAACCCCATGTGTACCCTGTGTTTGATACTGTTTTGGATATGGCAACGGTTATACTGAAGGAAGCTGCTGCCGGTTTGTTGATTGGTTTGGGTGCTAATTTGTGTTCCAGCATAGTCTTGTTTGCGGGACGTGTAATTGATATGGAAATGGGGTTTGCTATGGCGAATCAGATGGACCCGACTACAAGAGAAAATGCAACATTGACCGGTGTGTATTATCAGAATATGGTTATGCTTCTGATGATTGTTACCGGAATGTATCAATACTTTGTAAGTGCGTTAGCCGAGACATTTATACTGATTCCCGTGGGACAGGTTAATTTTAATTTTGACCATATTTTATCGACATTTGTTCAGTTTCTTGGTGACTATATGGTTATTGGTATGAAGATATGTCTTCCGGTATTCTGTACCATTATGTTATTGAATGCAATTTTGGGTATATTGGCAAAGGTTGCACCACAGATGAATATGTTTGCGGTAGGTATCCAACTTAAGGTGTTTACCGGTTTGTCGGTATTGTTTCTGACGGTTGCCTTGCTTCCGGATGCGGCAAATATGATTTTTATCCAGATGAAAAGAATGGTAGTGGCCTTTGTGGAGGGAATGATGTAATGCTTTCCTATGAATTACAGCTATTTGCAAAAGATGGCCCGGGTGGCGAGAAAACAGAAGACGCCACACCAAAAAAATTAAGAGATGCGAGAAAAGAAGGTCAGGTAGCCAAGAGTAAGGAATTAGGACTTGGTATCGGACTTCTTGTGATGTTTTTAATGCTGAAGTTTATGGTTGGGATACTTGGTACCCGATTTATGGATGCATTTAATTTGGTATATAATCAAATTCCTGATTTTACAAGTCTCGTTGCGGGTAATATTTCGGTTTGGGATTATATGATTCTGTTCCGTGAAATTATGATACAGGTGCTATTAATGATGTTACCTTTTATGGGGGTTGCTTTAGTGGCAGGTATTATAATTGAAATATATCAGGTGAAGTGGGAACCGACATCGAAACCGTTGCAACCGAAACTCAGCAAGATGAATCCGATTAACGGCTTTAAGAAATTTTTCTCGTTGAATGCGTTAATTGAATTGTTGAAGGCAGTTTTAAAAATTGCTTTAATTGTGTGGGTGGCGTATTCTACTTTAAAAAAAGAGTGGGATAATTTATTTATTTTATATGAGATGCCCATAGAACAGGCGATTGCGCTTATGGGTGATATTGTTATAGGTCTTGGAATCAAGATTTCATTGGTTTATCTGATTATTGCTTTTGCGGATTTGATTTATCAGAAGTGGAAGTTCAAAGAAGATATGAAGATGACCAAGCAGGAGGTCAAGGACGAATACAAGCAGGCAGAAGGTGATCCTAAGATTAAGGGAAAGATTCGTCAGAGAATGATGCAAGCTTCCCAGCGAAGAATGATGCAGGATTTACCGAAAGCGGATGTTGTTATTACAAACCCGACCCATTTTGCCGTGGCGATTAAGTATGATGCTGATTTGTATGATGCACCTTATGTGGTTGCTAAAGGAAGTGATCATTTAGCGGCAAAAATTAAAGAGGTAGCAAAAGAAAATAAGGTTGAAATCGTGGAAAATAAACCTTTGGCACGTATGCTTTATTATAATGTGGAACTTGGTTCGGTGATTCCGCCGGAGTTGTATCGTGCAGTTGCAGATATTCTTGCCATGGTTTATAAGATGCAGGGTAAAATTTAAAGTATAGAATGATTTTTAAAAGATTCTACAGATTAATATTTTGTTTTCTTATAAATGTAATATTTAAAATAAAAGTACGAAATTGATAAGAAGGAGGTGCAATACATGAAAAAAGCGGATATTGGCGTAGCATTGTATTTGCTGGCTGCGATTGTCATGTTGATTGTACCTTTAGAGAGTTGGATGTTGGATATTTTAATGACATTTAACATTTCGGTTTCTTTTATTATTTTATTTGGTTGTATGTTTGCAAAAGAAGTGCTGGATATGTCGTTCTTTCCGACTATTTTGCTTTTTACAACAATTTTTAGAATTGCACTTAACGTATCTTCGACACGATTAATTTTATCAACGGGCGAAGCCGGAAATGTCGTAACTACATTTGGAAGTTTCGTTGGTAGCGGTAATTTGGTTATCGGTGTGGTAATTTTTATCATCCTAATTTTGGTACAGTTTATGGTTATTAACAAAGGTTCGGAACGTGTTGCTGAAGTAACGGCACGTTTTACCTTGGATGCGATGCCCGGTAAACAGATGGCGATTGACGCGGACTTGAATACAGGTGCAATTACCGACGAAGAAGCGAAAGAACGACGTGATAAAATACAGCATGAAGCCAGCTTTTTCGGCTCCATGGATGGTGCTGTTAAGTACGTAAAAGGAGATGCTACCGCCGGTTTAATCATTACGGTAGTTAATATTATCGGTGGTATTCTGACCGGTATGTTAATGCAGGGAATGGATATTATGAGTGCGTTGGAGCACTATACCATTCTTACCATTGGTGATGGTTTGGTAAGCCAGATTCCTTCCTTGATGATTTCTTTGGCGACCGGTATTTTGGTAACCAAAGGTTCTAAAGATGCCGATTTTGGAAATGTGCTTGTAAAGCAGCTTTTCGGTGTTCCCAAAGTAATGTATTTGGTTGGTGCAACCATTATGGCACTGGGTGTTTTGACACCTTTAAATTTGCTTTTATACGTTGCCTTTGGCGCGATGTTTATCATTACCGGACGTATGATGGCAAATTCCCTTGAAACTGCAGCGATTGAAGGAGAAGTGGATCAGGAGGAAGTTGCGGCGTCCGAGATTCGAAAACCGGAGAATGTCAATTCGCTTCTTCAGGTGGATCCCATCGAATTGGAATTCGGATATGGTATTATTCCGCTTGCTGACGTGAATCAAGGTGGTGACTTACTGGATCGTGTTGTTATGATTCGACGCCAGATTGCGTTGGAACTTGGTACGGTTGTACCGATTATTCGTTTGCGTGATAATATCCAGTTGAATCCGAACCAGTATATTATCAAAATTAAAGGTATTCAGGTTAGTGAGGGCGAAATTCTCTTTGACCACTATATGGCAATGAATCCGGGTTATGTTACGGAAGAAGTGACAGGTATTCCTACCTTTGAACCTTCCTTCCATTTGCCGGCTTTATGGATTACGGAGGGTCAGAGAGAACGTGCGGAAGCTGCCGGCTATACGGTTGTTGATCCGCCGTCTATTATTGCAACACATTTGACGGAAATTATCAGACATCATTTGGCAGAGTTGCTTACAAGACAGGATGTTCAGCATCTTGTTGATAACTTGAAAGAAACAAATCCTGTATTGATTGATGAATTAACACCCAAGCTTTTGGGGCTTGGTGAGGTACAGAAGGTTTTGCAGAATTTATTACGGGAAGGTATTTCGATTCGAGATTTACTTACCATTTTTGAAACCTTGGCTGACCATGCGACAACAACAAGAGATACGGATATTTTAACAGAATATACAAGACAAAGCTTAAAACGTGCAATTTCCGGCAAGTATTTTCCGGCAAATGAAACAACCAGTGTTGTGACTTTGGATCCGAAGATAGAGCAGGAGATTATGGGTAGCGTAAAGCAGACGGAGCAGGGGGCTTATCTTACCCTGGATCCCGAAAAGACCAAGAAGATTATGAATAGTGTGGAGACTGAAACGGAGAAATTAGAGCGTTTGGGTAAGATGCCTATTATTCTTACTTCACCTATTGTGCGTATGTATTTTAAAAAGTTATCCGAAGATTATTTTAAAGATTTAATTGTTATTTCATATAATGAAATTGAATCCGACGTTGAATTACAATCTGTTGGGATGGTGACAGTAGCATGATAATTAAGAAATATCAAGGTAAAACAGAAGCAGAAGCAATGGAAAATGCCAAGAAAGAATTAGGGGACAGCATTGTTTTAATGAATGTGAAAACAGTTAAACCCAAAGGCCTTTCTAAGCTTATTAAAAAGGCATATGTGGAAATTACCGTTGCCAAAGAAGAAGAGCGTGAAGTGACTGTACATAAAGAAAATGTTGCAGTTTCTTTGTCATCTTCGCATACAAAACAAACGACATCCGCTAACACAGAGAAAGAGAAGAATAGCCAAATTATCTCTGAGGAGCGCTTATTGGAAGAGAAGTTAGATAGTCTTCATTCGCTTTTGGAACAGCAGATACAGAGACGAGAAGAGGTTAAAGTTTCGGATGAAAGTGAAGATGTAAAAGAAACAAAAGACAATAAAAATATCAGTGAATCTACACAGGAAGATGCTGATAAGACGAAGGCAGTTCTTTCGCTTATTCGTGAGACAATTGTAGAAAATGAAGTAGATCCGAAATATGCAGATTCTATTCTGGATGAAATTGAGAAGAATTTAAAAGCAAATATGCCGATGGAACATATTTTATCCAATGTATATCAGCGTATGATTTTACGGTTTGGCAAACCTGAATGTATAGAACCGGCGAAAGAAGGACCTAAGGTTGTATTTTTTGTAGGAACTACCGGTGTTGGCAAAACAACTACAATTGCCAAAATTGCATCAAAGTTTGTTGTAGAAGAGAAGAAGAAGCTTGCGCTTTTAACTGCAGATACTTATCGTATCGCAGCTTCTGAACAATTAAGAACCTACGCAAATATTCTCGAAGTGCCGTTTCGGGTAATTTATACTCCGGAAGAACTTGGAGATGCGATTAAAGATTTTAGCAGTTATGATTACATCTTGGTAGATACGGCGGGACATTCACAGAATAACGACAAACAGCGTGATGATATGGCTGATTTTGTAAAATTTGCGCAGGGTAAAGCGGAACAGGAAATTTACCTTGTGGTATCGGCAACAACGAAGTACAAGGATTTAAAGAGTATCGCCGATAAGTACAGGAAGATGTTTGATTATAAGATGATTTTTACGAAACTTGATGAAACATCAGAATACGGAAACTTACTGAATATGAAAATATACACGGGAGCCCCCATGTCTTATATTACATGCGGACAGAATGTTCCCGAAGATATTGAGACCTTTAACGCACAGAGTACCGTTAAGAAGTTGTTGGGCGGGAAATAGCAGAGAAAGCAGAGGGACAAATGGACCAGGCGCAACAGTTACGAAATATTATAAAAGCAAATCAGCAACGGCCTTTGGCAAGGGTTATTACGGTAACCAGCGGTAAGGGTGGCGTTGGCAAATCAAATACAGCAATTAATTTGGCAGTCCAGTTCCGTAAAATGGGACAGAAGGTGATTATCCTGGATGCTGATTTTGGGCTTGCCAATATTGAGATTATGTTTGGGGCGGTGCCAAAGCACAGTTTGTATGACTTAATATACAAAGGCATGAATATGAGCGACATTATTACCTGGGGACCGGGTGAGGTTGGTTTTATCAGTGGTGGTTCCGGTATTGTCGGTATGTCGGATTTGAGTCGTGATTATTTGACGTATATTATTAAGAATCTTGCACAGTTGGATGCAATGGCGGATGTGATTATTATCGATACCGGTGCAGGTATTTCCGATGCGGTATTGGAGTTTTTGGTTGCCAGCGGTGAAATCCTGCTTGTAACAACGCCGGAGCCTACATCTATTACAGATGCATATTCTCTGTTAAAAGCATTGAACAGACATCCGCGATTCTCTAATGAACATTCTCAAATAAAAGTGATTTCCAACAGGGTTACATCGGAACAGGAAGGGAAGACACTTTTTAACAAATTAAATGTGGTTGTTTCCAAATATTTAAGCCTAAGTCTTGAGTATCTTGGAAGTGTTCCGCAGGATCAGGAACTTTCAAATGCAGTGATGCAACAGATGCCGGTTTCATTAGAGAATCCGAAAGCAAAGTCGGCGATTGCATATGAAAATATAGCTTCTGTTCTTATGAATAAGGAAGTAGATAAAAAAATACAAAAAAGGGGTATGGCTGCATTTTTCTCACATATCGTAGCCGGTAAAAAGACTACATGATTGAACAGGAATTTTTGTTATCCAAATTCATATCGCCCGGGGCAAGAATAGAGCTGGTGCCCATAGAAAGCGTTTTGCATAATGATGGTACCGAGCGGAAGATATATGAGTCTAAAGTTGTAGACGTAATCGGGGATGATCGGCTTGAGATTTTTATGCCTATTGAGCAGACTAAACTGGTGCTTTTGCCTGTAAACGCTGAATATAATATTCACTTCTTTACAGCCAGAGGACTGTTTCAGTGTGATGCAAAGGTTGCCAATCGATATAAAAACGGTTCGTTGTATTTGTTAGAGATGAAGATTACATCTTCGTTGCAGAAGTATCAGCGCAGGGAATATTATCGCTTTCCTTGCATGCTTGATATGGAAGTGCGTGAATTGACAGCTGATGAAAAGCATGGCATTGACACGGAAGGTGTTTTTAATGCTGAAGACGATTTGAAGGGTGATAAAGCCGTGATTTTGGACTTGAGCGGTGGTGGACTTCGTTTTACTTCAGCTACACCCTTTGAACCCAAATCTATTGTGGTGTGTAATTATGTGCTTCGAAGAGAAAGCGGTCCGCGAAGAATGTGTATTGCGGGTGAACTTTTAAGTTGTAAACGTTTGGAAAATAATCCGGGACAGTACGAGCAGAGAGTACGTTTTATGTATATCAGCCCGAGAGAACGTGAAGAAAATATTCGCTATATTTTTGAAGAAGAGCGTAAAAAGAGACAGAAAGACGTTTAAACATTACAAGAGATATTAAGACGGATAAATATAAGATGATAAAATAGTAAGTAGATAATAAAAGCCTTAGCAATTTCGAAAAATCGAGAGTGCTAAGGCTTTTCATTGCTTAGGATATCTAAGGTAAAATATACAAAGTAAAAAAATAAAAGTGTATTATTACAAAGTCAGAGTTATCACCAGTTTATGCTACCGTCGCAAGACTGCGTATGACAATTACAGTTGTTAGAGGTAGTGCCGCAAATGGATGTAGAATCCGGTGTTTCGGAAGGGATTCTTCCAATGCCTGTATTGTCGCAAGTGCGATCGCGTAATACACAAATCGGATGTTCGGTAACTTCATACCGGTAATCACAACCTTTGTTTTGGATATATTTAGCAATGACTTCATGACTTGCTACATTGTGTACGTCATTATTAACGGTTGACTGATAGAAGAAGAAAGGTGCATTTTCTTTTAAGTCATCTAAAGGAACAACGCATTCGAGACGTTGTGTGTTGCCGGTGGTTGTTGCAATGATATTGCGGACATATTCAATATTGGAACCTAATTTCAGAATGGAAGGGAAGGCGCCGCAAGGAATTACCTGTTGCCATTCTTTACGTTCATATTTCCATAAAAGTTCTTTTGCCTTGTGAAGATGTGCGATTTCCTGAATGAGACATTCTTCCCAGATGCGCTTGATATAGCGGTCGCATTCGGTCATATAGCAGGAATAGTACAAATAACATTCTGTATATTCGTGTAAAAGAAGGTCTTCCAGCCAGGTTGCATTGGTGTCTTTTAAGCTTTCGTATTGTGAAACGTGTTCTTCCTCGATCATACCGATTTCCTGGTAGAGTCTGCGGCCTAAATCGGACTTACAATACAAAGGTGCAACATTCATATAATAGTTCATTGTCTGCTGTTCGGCTGCAGTAATAATGTTGATATTCAATAAAGTCTGTAGAGAAGAGTTCTTGTTATTTACGTGAGGGAAAATAGAATCAAAAGGATAACGATGTTCTGCAATGGTAGGTCTTGCAGGCATGATTTCCGTATATCCGCCTACTAATTTCTTGGGGTCGGTACCATATTCATAATCTAAAAGATTGGAATAGCGGTATAAATGATCAAAGTCTTCCAAAAGTGCAAAGTTCAATGCATTCTTTACAGTGCAGTTTTCTTCCATTTTGGCAAGGGCGGCAGTTAAATCAACAGCCAATTGTTCATAGCCGATTGTGGTTTCCAAAATTGTCTCGTTTCTTGGCCGGAGACAGGATATTCTTTTTTGCTGTTGCTGTTCAATGCGTCTTGTAAGTGCCAGTTCTCTTCGCAAGTCATTATCATCACAGTGGCGAGAGAAGTTTCTTGAGAACCACTGTGCCTCAAATTCCGTACCATTCATAAGAATGATGCGGGTTTTGGTATAAGGGTCGGTTTCTTCTTTGTTGTAGGATTTGGGATTCATCATCCGCCAATCCATAAAAGTTTTATCTATGGGCATGGGTTTTTCTTCAAAAGGATTAAAACTTGACATAATGTCCTTTCCGCCTAAAAGGCAGTTTTGCTTTTATTTATCATATTCAAATGAATATAATGGTGTGCTTTTGCAAGAAAACCTTTTATTTTATTGAAAAAAGTGATAAAATAAATCATATAAAGTCACTATGCACGCACGTGAAGAATGGTGTGTGATATAATGTATGCGAAATATGATGAGTGAAGTATGTTCATATTGAAAACAAGCGTTGTAATTTGTTTTTATATAAATGAAAATGCTTGTCCAGTAACTTGAGAAGAAGGTGAATGGCCTATCACAGCACATAATTATAAAATTGCCGGGAAAACGGGTAAGATTGTTGCCATTGCATGTTCTACGGGAGGACCGAGAGCTTTGCAGGAAGTGATTCCGAAACTTCCGAAAGATTTAAAGGCACCGGTTTTGATTGTTCAACATATGCCGGATGGTTTTACACAGACCTTGGCGGAACGATTGGATTCCATCAGCGAACTTACGATTAAGGAAGCAGAAGAAGGCGATATTTTACGGGACGGATATGTGTATCTTGCTAAGGCAGGGTGGCATATGGAAGTGAAGAAAGTCGGCAATGACCACAAAATACATTTACATAATGAACCGTACAGGGAAGGCGTAAGACCTTGTGCAAATTTTATGTACGAGTCTTTGGTTGACAGCGGATATGATGAAGTAATCTGCGTTGTAATGACCGGAATGGGTGCCGATGGTACGGAAGGAATTAAGAATTTGATTCCAAAGAAGCCGGCAAAGGTTATTATTCAAAATGAAGAAAGTTGCGTAGTGTTCGGAATGCCGGGCAGTATCGTAAAGAATAAAATAAGACACAAATCAGTTGATTTAAAATACATAGCAAACGAAATAACATTAAATGTGGGGGTATAAGAGATGGACGTAAGCCAGTATTTAGACATTTTTATTGATGAAACACGTGAACACCTTCAGAATTTGAATACTCAGATTCTGGCTTTGGAGCAGGATGCGGAGAATATGGATACCGTAAATGAGATTTTCCGTGCCGCACACTCATTAAAGGGTATGGCAGGTACTATGGGCTATAAGAGAATGCAGACTCTTACTCATGATATGGAAAATGTATTTTCTGAAGTTCGTAACGGTGCCATTAAGGTAAATGCTGATATGATTGATATTTTATTCCAGTGTTTGGATGCATTGGAAGAATATCTTGCGGCAATTCAGGAGAATGCTGATGAAGGTACCAATGATAATGAACATTTGATTAAGGCATTGAATGTTATTCTTGAAACCAAGGGCGGCGCAGTTGCGGCCAAAGAAGAACCCAAGGAAGAAGTTAAGGAAGATAAGCCTGCGGCAGGCGGTGGACTGAAAGAAAAATGGCGCGATATTAAGATTGGTGATGTGGAACGTCATGTTATTGAAGAAGCTGCTAAAGAGAATATTCATGCATACGGTATCAGTGTTTATGTACAGGAAACCTGTATTTTAAAGGCAGCACGTGCATTCCTTGTATTCAAGGCTTTGGAAGAGTTGGGTGATGTAATTGTATCCGTTCCTTCCGCACAGGATATTGAAGATGAAAGATTCGAGAATGATTTCAGTATTATTTTCTTAACAGAGCATCCATTGGAGAAAGTAATCGGAGCAATTAAGTATGTATCTGAAATTGAAGATGCAATCGGTGAAGAAATCAAGTTAGAAGCTGCTGAACCTGCTAGGACAACTGCTGTTGCAAAGAAGGCAGATACGAAAGTAGCTGTAAAAGATGATAAGCCTTCTGCACCTGCAAAAGCCGGCGAGAAGAAAGCTGTGGGCAAGGCAATGGCAAGCCGTACCGTTCGTGTTGATATCGAGAAGTTAGATGTATTGATGAATTTGGTAAGTGAGCTTATTATTTCAAAGAATTCACTTGTCAGTGTTGCAGCAAACGAAGTTGGTTCTTCAAATCTTGCGTTTAACGAGCAGATTGAATATTTAGAGAGTGTTACCACAAATCTTCATGAATCCGTTATGAAGGTTCGAATGGTTCCGATCGAAAGTGTTGTTAGTAAATTCCCGCGTATGATTCGAGATCTTTCTAAGAAGTTAGACAAGAAGATGGAATTATATATGACCGGTGAAGAAACGGAATTGGACCGTACCGTAGTAGATGAAATTGGTGATCCTTTGATGCATTTGCTTCGTAACTCTGCTGACCATGGTTTGGAAAGTGCAGAAGTACGTAAGGCACGTGGCAAGTCAGAAGTGGGTTCCATTTTCTTAAATGCGTATCAGGATGGTAACAACGTAGTAATCGAAGTTGGTGATGACGGTAACGGTATTGACGTTGAAGCAGTTAAGAATAAGGCGATTGAACGTGGTACAATTACACCTGAACAGGCAGAAACAATGGCGGATAAGGATATTATCGACTTGTTATTCCTTCCCAGTTTCTCTACAGCAAAGCAGGTATCCGACGTTTCCGGCCGTGGTGTGGGTCTTGATGTTGTTAAGAGTAAGATTGAAGCATTAAGCGGTGAAATTGAAACCAGAACAAAGCTTGGTGAAGGAAGTACATTCATCGTTCGTCTTCCTTTGACACTTGCGATTATTCAGGCACTTATGGTTGTTGTAGGTGGCGAGAAATATGCAATTTCACTTGGTTCCGTACAGACAATCGAAGGCATTTCTCCTTCTGAAGTTAAGACTGTACAGGGCAAAGAAGTAATTCATTTGAGAGGCAAAGTGATTCCTCTTGTTAGATTAGACCAGGTTCTTGATGTTGAAAGTACACGTAATCCAGAAGATGAGATGACCGTATTGATCGCCAAGAAGGGTGATCGTCTTGCAGGTCTTGTGGTAGATGATTTGCTTGGACAGATGGAAATCGTTATTAAGTCTATGGGTAAATATATCGGCAAGTGCAAGTTAATTAGTGGCGCAACCATTTTAGGTGATGGTGAAGTAGCATTGATTCTTGATGCGAACGCATTGATTTAATTTGTATTCGTATAAGTATTTGAGACTGAAAGAATTCAGCAGAAAGAGGTAAAATATGGACGAAATCGCTTTGGTAAAAGAGACAACTCAATATATTAAAATCAAAATGGGTGATGAAATGTACGGTATTGACATCAAATATATTGACAATATCGTAAGAATGCAACATATTACCCGTGTTCCCAAGGTTCCTACATATATTAAAGGTGTAATTAACCTTCGTGGTGAAGTAATTCCCGTATTTAGCTTACGTCTTAAAATGGGTATGGAAGAAGTGGAAGAAACCAAGAAATTCCGTATTATCATTATTAAATTAGACGGAAGTTATGTTGGTCTTATTGTAGACGAAGTAAGAGAAGTAATCACACTTCAGAATGATTTGACTGAGAAAGTGTATCGTGATCCTTCCGATCCTACACAGAATTTCCTTTTGGGTGTAGGTAAAGACGGGGATAACTTGATTTCACTTTTAGATTTGAACGAAGTAGTAGCTGAAAGAAATTAATGGAGGCGTAAAGCTATGTCCAGAATTGATTTGGATAATTTAAACCAGGAATTTTATGATGTATTAAGAGAAATAGGCAATATCGGCGCCGGAAATGCCACAACGGCTTTGGCGCAGATGCTTGGCTGTAAAGTTGATATGGCCGTTCCGCAGGTAAGACTTCTTGAGTTTTCGGAAGTTGGAAGCATCATGGGCGGTGAAGAACAGATTATGGCAGGCATCTATTTGATGGTAGAAGGCGATATTACAGGTAGTATCTTATTTTTATTAAATAAGGAATCTGCAAGAAAACTGGTTTCCAAATTGATGGGCATGGAAGTGACAGGTGATGAGCCTAACGAAATGGAGCAGTCGGCTTTAAAAGAAATCGGTAATATTATTACTGCGTCATATTTGAATTCATTATCGATGCTGACTCAGCTTGTGATTTATCCTTCCGTACCGGCGTTAAGCATTGATATGGCGGGTGCAATTTTAAGCGTTCCTGCCATTGAGTTCGGTACGATGGGCGATAAGCTTCTTTTAATTCAGACACAGTTCTTTGAAGGCTTAGACGGATATTTTATCCTGGTGCCTGATTTGGATTCTTATGATAAAATTTTATCTGCGCTTGGCATGTAAGCTTTGCTGAAAGGTTGTTTATGAGTGAGACAATAAAAGTAGGCATGGCAGACTTGAATGTAGTCAAGAGTCCGGACAAAATAACCACTTTGGGACTTGGTTCCTGTGTCGGTGTTGCGATTCGGGATCCGATTACAAAAGTTGGCGGATTGGCCCATGTCATGCTACCAAATAGTAAAACAATTAAAAACAATAGTAATATTTATAAGTTTGCCGATACCGGAATTGAGGAACTGGTACGCCTTATGGTGATGCAGGGGGCATCCCGCAGTCGTATGGTTGCTAAAATTGCCGGTGGTGCCCAGATGTTCGCATTTCAGAATAAGTCTGATATGGTGAGAGTGGGTGAACAGAACGTAGAAGCAAGTAAGGCAAAGTTAAAAGAATTGAATATTCCTTTGCTTGCCGAAGATACGGGCAAAAATTATGGTCGTACCGTTATTTTTGACCCGGAAAGCGGAGAACTTGTGATTCGTTCTGTGGGTAAAGAAGAAGTTGTTATTTAGCGAAAGGTGAGACTTTTATGAAGAAAATAAGATTATTGCCTGCGTTTGTAACACTTCTGGCAGGCGCAATCACCAGCATAACATTATTTGTATTGAATGTAGAGATGCATATTATGTTATTGATTCTTCTTGTGGTTTTGCTGGTGTTCTATGTTCTTGGTGTTGTTGCAATGAAAATGATTATGGATTGCCCGCCGAAAGAAAAAGAAGAACCCGCCGCTGAAGAGAATGAAGAGTCTTCGGAAGAAGAAGGTTCTGTTCAAAATGTTGAGGCAAAGAAAACAGAGTAGAACTGATAAAAATGGGGAAAAGGTGGCAAGTGTATTGCCGGAGGACGTTACATGGATGAATTAGGCAGAAAAAGACTGTGGGATGATTATCAGAGAACGAAATCATCTGAAGTCAGGGAAAAAATTATATTGGAATATGCGCCTCTTGTTAAAGTGGTAGCCGGCCGATTGAGTATGTATTTAGGCTACAACGTGGAATATGAGGATTTGGTCAGCTATGGTATTTTTGGTTTGATTGATGCCATCGACAAGTTTGATTCCAGAAAAGAGGTTAAGTTTGAGACTTATGCCAGCCTTCGAATTCGTGGCGCGATTTTGGACCAGATCCGTAAAATGGACTGGATTCCAAGAACCGTTCGTCAGCGTCAGCGTCAGATTGATGCAGCGATGAAAGAGATTGAAAGCGAATTTGGCAGACCGGCAACGGACAGCGAAATCGCTACTGCATTGGGAATCAGCGATGATGAGTATTGCGAATGGCAGTCGCAGATGAAGGTGACAAGTGTTGTTTCATTGAATGAATATCTGGAGATGGGGACCGATATTTCCAATGAAAAAGCAAATGTATCCAGACATTTTGATGCGCCTGAGAAGGTAATGGAACAGGCAGAATTAAAGGAAATGTTGATGGATGCACTGGAACTTCTGACAGAAAAAGAAAGAAAAGTTATTCTTTTATATTATTATGAAGATTTGACTTTGAAAGAAATCAGTAATGTGTTAGAAGTTTCGGAATCACGAATTTCGCAGTTACATACCAAGGCGCTTCAGAAAATGAAGACCAAAATGGGCAAGTATGTTGGCGTTTTAGAGGGATTCTAACGGAGGAATTGGAATGAACGGATTTTTTCAGTTGGACTTGCGTCCGGAAGGGACTTTTCTCCGGATTTATGCGGCCACAAATGGTGGAGAACCCGTTAATATTAATGAATTGGCGGAATATCTGCAGCGAAAAGGAATAGGGTATGAACTTACAGACCTTAACCGTAAAGTACAGTCTATTACGGATAAAGGTGTGTTTCAGTTGGATGCAGTGAAACGCTACCAGGAGCGTGAAATGGTGGTGGTGACCATTGCGCCTAACAAGATGGAAGCGACAGTTCGTTTCTATCCTCCTTCCGTTCAGGGATTTAAGTTAGAGAAAGATGATATTTATGCGGATTTGCGTACTGCGGGTGTTCAATTTGGTGTTGATGATTCCGTAGTTGATGCGTTCCTTCAAAAAAGAGTATATTGTACGGATATTATTATGGCAGTGGGCAAACCGGTACGTCATGGTACCGATGCGTCCATTGAATATTTTTTTAAAACAGATTTAAAAGCCCGACCTACTTTGAACGAAGACGGTAGCGTTGACTTTTTTAACCTGAATACAATGAATCATGTAAAAAAAGACGATTTACTTGCGCGTCTTACAAGGGAGGACCCCGGTGAATACGGTGTGAATGTATGCGGAGAACCGGTAAAACCCAGAGATGTAAAGCGTTTGAAATTGCGCTACGGTCGAAATGTTTATGTGAATGAAGACCATACGGAAGCTTATTGTGAAGTAAATGGGCATGTTACTCTTGTAGATGATAAAATTTTCGTATCAGATGTTTATACTGCTGAGAACGTTGACAACTCTACAGGCGATATTAATTATGAAGGCACCGTGAAGATTTCCGGTAATGTATGTTCGAATTTTACGGTTAGAGCCAAGGGCAATATCGAGATAATGGGTGTTGTGGAAGGCGCTGTTTTGGAGGCAGGCGGCGATATTACCATAGCCCGTGGCGTTAATGGTAAAGGTAAGGCTGTATTAAAAGCCGGCGGAAATATTATTTCCAAATACATTGAGAATGCGGATGTGACGGCCAAAGGTTTTGTGGAAACAGAAGTAATTCTTCATGCAACGGTTATGGCAGGGACAGAAGTAAATGTTGGCGGTAAAAAGGGCCTGATTTCCGGTGCTACGGTTTGCGCGACTAATTTGATTACGGCTAAGACGTTGGGGTCCCAGATGGGGGCTGATACTTTGTTGGAGTTAGGCGTGAATCCTGCAGTAAAGGTACGTTATCAGGAACTTCAGGAACAGATTGCTAATAATCAGAAGAGTATGAAACAGTTACAACCGGTATTGCTTGCTTCTAATCAGAAGTTGGCTGCCGGCGTAAAGATGAGTAAAGATCAATTAAAATATATTCAGGAAATGGCTATCGCTTTCAAGCAGTTGCAGCAAAAAATCGAGAGTGACATGAAAGAATTTGAAGAGATTGATGATCTGTTATGTCACGAAACTGCGGCAAAAGTTGAAGTTAGAGATGTTGCCTATGCAGGAACTAAGATTGCTTTTAATGATGTGTCGATGACATTAAAACAGGATTATAAATATTGTAAATTTATGAAATCCGGTGGCGATGTAAGGATGATGGCTTTGTAATGCGGAAAGGAGAAAAATATGGCAATCGGACCGATAGAGATGACAGGTATGGTTACCCGTTCCCAGGATATTTCTCTTTTTAAGCAGAACGAAGATAATAAGCCGATGGTTGACCAGAGTAATATTTTGAATAATGTGCAGAAGAAGGTACAGGATCAGAATCAGCAGGTGAATCAGGCAGATAATGCGGAATATCACGAATATCGGTATGACGCGAAAGAAAAAGGTAACGGTTCTTATCAGGATAACAAAAATAAAAATAAAAAAGATAAAAAGAAAACGGACGGTATTGTAACAGAAAAGAAAACCGGCGGTTTCGATATAAGGATTTAAGGAGTTTTAACAAATGAACTGGTTGCAGATAGTGTGTCTGTTGGGCGGAATCATTGTTTTTATCGTAAGTTTTATTCTTCCGGAGAAGAAAAATGACGCATCTGATGAAAAGAAACAGCGCGAACAGATTCAAAAAATAGTAGATGAGCAGCTAAAAGATGCTAAGGAGAAATTATCCGAAAGCGTTGACGAAACGGTTAAAGATGCGGTTGAAAAGGCAGAGCGAAGTCTTGAACGTGTGTCAAACGAAAAGATTATGGCTGTGAATGAATATTCGGATACGGTGCTTCAGGATATTAACAAAAATCATGAAGAAGCGGTATTTTTATATTCTATGCTGAACGATAAGCATGATAACATTAAGAGTACCGTTGCTACCATGGATCAGAGTACCAAGGAAGCAAGAAAGGCTGTACACGAAGTAAATCAAGCCAAAGAGGCTGTGATGAGTGTTAAGGAAGTTGTGGAACGTGCCGAGGCTGAGGGTATTTTGACGACACAGGAGCCTGTTTATGAAATGACGGAAGACGGTACGGTTATTTTAGATGGGA
Source organism: Lachnospiraceae bacterium (assembly GCA_045580855.1). Lineage (GTDB taxonomy): Bacteria > Bacillota > Clostridia > Lachnospirales > Lachnospiraceae > UBA3766. The sequence continues at coordinate 49,560 of JAZNOO010000001.1, forward strand.
AAGAAACCAGCGTGGACGAGATTTATGCCGAACTTTTTCCGAAGAAGAAGGGAAAAAGCGAAGGTGAAATCATTGCTGAAATTGCCAATAAGGATATTGCGGAAGCATCTAAAGCAGACAGCGCAAATAAAGAAAAGAAGTCTACTACCAAAAAGAAACCAGCAACGAAAACAGCTACCAAAAAAGATATTGCATCAATGCCTACTTTTGCCGGTGGAGCAGGTCAGGGCAATCACAATGAAAAGATTCTTGCCTTACACAATGAAGGAAAGTCAAACATTGCAATTGCAAAAGAATTAGGACTTGGTGTAGGCGAAGTTAAACTGGTTATAGACTTATATCAGCAGAGTTAAAAGCAAACGAGGAGTTATTTCGTATGAAATTAAAATACTATCTGAGAGGGCTTGGAATTGGTATTGCGGTTACGGCATTGGTCCTTACGCTTGCCGGTGGCGAAAAAGAAAGCCTTACGGATGAAGAGATTATTGCAAGAGCCAAAGAACTTGGTATGGTGGAAAGTGTGACATTATCGCAGCTTGCCGATGGTAAAACAAGTGAAGAAGTATCAGAAGATATTTCGGAAATGAGTTCGGAAGAAGATTCTGAGAATGCAATTTCGGAAGGCGAGGATGCATCTTTGGTAACTTCAGAGGAAGCGGAAGTATCAGAAGAAATCGGGTCTGAAAATACAGAGGGTACTTCAGATACGGAAACATCGGAAGAAACAGACTCGGAGGAAAACACTTCTGAAAGCGATTCGGAGGTGACTTCAGAGGCGAATTCCGAAACACAGACCAGTGAAATAATTGATGAATATGTGATTGTGGAAGTGGGGGCCGGTGACGGTTCCGATACGGTTAGTCGTAAATTAGAAGCGTTAGGTATGGTGGAAGATGCTATGATGTATGATGATTTCCTATGTGCCAACGGTTATGATAAAATTCTTCAGACCGGAAAACATGAAATACCAAGAACGGCGGATTGGGATATGATTGCTGAAATTTTAGCGGGACGCCAATAAAAAATAGCAATAATATACTCTGTCAAGAAAAAATACTTGACAGAGTTTTTCTTTTGTTATATGATAGCTAAGGTTTAGGTTGTAAATAGGAGAACTATCATGGAAAAAATCGTGGAAAGAGGTATGTTATACGACTTTTATGGTGAACTTTTAACAGAACATCAGAAGGCTGTATATGAAGAGGCGGTTTTGAATGATATGTCCTTAAGCGAAATCGCAGAACAGTACGAAATCAGCCGTCAGGGCGTGCATGATTTGTTGAAACGATGTGATAAGATTTTAAACGAATATGAGAATAAACTTCATTTAATTGAGAAGTTTATGAAAATAAAAGAAAGCGCCGCTGAAATTCATCGGGTGCTGGATGAAATTGATGCATTGGAAGATGCTGAATTGATGAAGAAGAAATGCGGTGAAATCCGTATTCGTTCCAATGAAATTTTAGAGGAGTTATAAAATGGCTTTTGAAAGCTTAACCGATAAACTTCAAAATGTCTTCAAAGGCTTACGTAAAAAAGGTCGTCTTACTGAAGAGGATGTAAAGAAAGCCTTAAAAGAAGTAAAAATGGCCCTTTTGGAAGCTGACGTTTCCTTTCGCGTCGTAAAGCAGTTTATGAAATCCGTGGAAGAACGTGCAGTTGGCGAAGAGGTTTTAAACGGTTTGAATCCCGGCCAAATGGTAATCAAAATCGTAAACGAAGAGATGATTGCCTTAATGGGAAGCGAAACCACAGAAATTGCCTTACAGCCCGGTAAAGCAATTACCGTCATTATGATGTGCGGTCTTCAGGGTGCCGGTAAAACAACAACCACTGCAAAGATTGCAGGGAAGTTTAAGTTGAAAGGCAAGAAGTCATTATTGGTAGCCTGTGACGTATATCGTCCTGCGGCTATTAAACAGTTGGAATTAAATGCCCAGAATCAGGGAGTCGATTTCTTCTCTATGGGAGACGGTCACAGCCCTGTAAATATAGCGAAAGCGGCAATTGAGCATGCGAATAAAAATGGTCACAACATTGTAATCCTGGATACTGCAGGACGTTTGCACGTAGACAGCGATATGATGGAAGAGTTAAAGGCAATCAAGGCTAATGTTGATGTGCATCAGACCCTTTTGGTTGTAGATGCAATGACCGGTCAGGATGCAGTAAACGTGGCTAGCGAGTTTAATGACCAGATTGGCGTAGACGGTGTTATCCTTTCCAAGATGGATGGTGATGCACGAGGTGGTGCGGCATTGTCAGTCAGAGCCGTAACCGGTAAGCCGATTCTTTATGTCGGTATGGGCGAGAAGCTTTCTGATTTGGAACAGTTCCATCCGGATAGAATGGCCAATCGAATCCTGGGTATGGGTGATGTGCTTACCTTAATTGAAAAAGCGCAGGAAAACATTGACATTGACGAAGATAAAGAAAAAGAAATGATGTCCAGAATGAAGAAGGGCAAATTTGATTTTAACGATTATCTTGAGTCAATGAAGCAGATGAAGAAAATGGGTGGTCTTTCCGCTATTTTAGGAATGATGCCCGGTATGGGAATGTCTGCAGCGGATTTGGAAGGTCAGATTGACGAAAAACAGATGGCCAGAATGGAAGCCATTGTTTTATCAATGACACCGCAGGAACGAGCAAATCCGAAGATTTTGAATCCCAAGAGAAAACATCGTATCGCAAAGGGCGCAGGTGTGGATATTGCGGTGGTAAACCGTTTTATCAAACAGTTTGAGCAGTCCCAGAAGATGATGAAACAGCTTCCCGGTATGATGGGTGGACACGGTAAAAGAGGAAGAATGCGTTTTCCTTTTTAACATAAATTGCAGATTGTGTTTATGACACATATGCATTTAAAGAGTTCAGAGAACTCAATAAACAAATAATTTTATAGTTACACATTTGGAGGTAAAGAAAAATGGCAGTAAAAATCAGATTAAGAAGAATGGGATACAAGAGAAACCCTATTTACAGAATCGTTGTAGCAGATTCAAGATCACCCAGAGATGGTAAGTGCATCGAAGAAATCGGAACATACAACCCTAACACTGATCCCAGTGAATTCAAGGTAAACGAAGAACTTGCAAAGAAGTGGCTTGCAAACGGTGCTCAGCCTACAGAAGTTGTTAGCAAGATTTTCAAACTCGCAGGTATTGAGAAATAAGACTTCTCATAACACTTTTGGAGGTGGATTATGAAAGAATTAGTAGAGGTAATTGCAAAAGCTCTCGTTGATAATCCCGATGAAGTAACCGTAGAGGAAAAAATCGAAGGCAAGAACGTTAAACTTGAACTTCATGTTGCACCCTCAGATATGGGTAAGGTAATCGGTAAGCAGGGACGTATTGCAAAAGCAATCCGTTGTGTAGTGAAAGCTGCATCTACCAAAGATGATTTGAGAGTTGATGTAGATATTCTTTAATCAATGGGCGGTATCCGTAAAGGGTACCGCTTTTTTTATAGCAATGCTGATTTGGTAAAAATGACGAAGACCTAATAGATATTTTATTTAGTACTTTCATATATTTACCACATCTTGAGTTTATGATAAAATACAATAGTTGAGTCATTTTAATATGGTTATTTGTTTTGTGCGAAAGCAAATAGCCTATATGGCAGATGCCAAATGATATCTGTGTTGACTCTTCGTAATGAAATGCTTGGGAAAGAGGATTTTTTATGAACTTTACAAAGGTTAAAAATATATGTAAGGCCGGTTTGGGTGTGGCTTTATCCGCACTCATATTGTGTAGCCCTGTTATGGCATACGCACAGAATGATGCAGTACTTCCGTCCGGTTTGTCTGCTTTAGAAGCACAAACAGTGTTAGAAGATATTATTAACAGTGAAATGCAAATAACAGTTACGGGCGGTACCGTGCGATTGTCTGTTGACGGCGAAATGGTTTATTCCGGCAATTACGGACATGCTGATGTAGAGAATAGCATCATAGTAGATGAAAATACAGTATTTGAATGGGGCACAGCATCTCACCTTCTTATCTGGGTAACTGTTTTACAGTTAGCAGAAGACGGAATGATTGATTTAGATACTGATATTACAAACTACCTTCCGGAAGGTGATTTGAAGGAAGAATTCGATGGTAAGGGTGTTACTTTGATGCATCTTATGAATTATTCTTCCGGATATCACGACAGCTTCTCTGAGAAAATTGTTCCGCAAGGAAGTGCTTATGCAAGCCTTGAAGAGACATTAATCAATAATAAGCCAAAGCAGACTTATGCTACCGGCAATGTGGTTGCGCTTTCGGACTGGTCTGCAGCACTTGCTGCCTATATTGTGGAGTATGTATCCGGAGTAAGCTATGCAGACTATGTAAAAGAGAATATTTTTACACCGCTTGCTATGGAGAAAACGGCACTTTTACCGGATTTATCCGATAATGAAACCGTAATGAATGCCCGCAAGGAAGTAAAGTCTTATTCAGGAAATATTGCACTTGCAAATAACTTTTATCATGTGCCTTTGTACCCGGCAGGAATGGTGACCGGTACGGCGGATGATTTTCATAAGTTTGCTGCTGAATTATTAGTGCAGGATGGAAGTTCTAAGCTTTTTGATAAGGCAGAAACGGCAGAGGCGTTGTTTGATACTACATTGGCTTATACAGGTTTGGAAGAAGCAAGAATTGCCCACGGTATGTTTGTATATCGTATGGGTGTGCCTGTTTATGGCATCAGTGGTGTGTCGATGACGCAGACGGCTTATGTGTATATGGATCCGGAAAGCAAGACATGCCTTACGTATATGACAAACGAGTATAATGAAACCAAATTGGGAACAAAGATTGCTGAAGCGGTTTTTGGGGCGCCGGAAGTTACGAAAGCACCGGAACTTAGCGGCTTGCGTGTGTATGAAGGTGTCTATGTTGCGGGTAATTCCGTGATTGACGGGAAGGCAACTTTCAGCGGTTTTATGTCTGCGTTGTTTTTAACCTTGAATGACCAGAATCAGCTGATTATGCCTATGCTTGGTAAATTGCCGATGTTTGATATTCTGGATGAAAGCAATATTATGCTGACAGAAGGAAGTCTTGGGCATATGTATGCATATAATGACGGAACTACGGTGATTATGATGCCCACAATGGATTATGTATCTTATTCAGCGTTTACTTATTGGATGCAGGCAATTGCTTTGATTGCCATGCTGGTTGGATATTTTTATTCATCCTTGGTTGTTCTGGTTGCGGTATTTGGTTTTATCATGCGCAAAATCAACAAGAGCAAGTTAGAAGAGAGTAAGTTCCGCAAGTATCACTATATTCAGTGTTTAAATGTTACTTTATTCAGTTTGGTTTTTGCATTTATGACGTTGATGTTGATGTCTTCAGCACCGATGGCGTCTGTAAAGTCAACCGGAATTATGTATTGGCTTGGCAGTGTGATGTCATTGATTTATATGGTATTCTTCTGGAAGAGCGGACGCACGGAGAAGGTGTCTAAGAAGGCTAAAATTTTATATTGGACAACAGCGGTATTTTCGGTGATTACCGTAGCGTTTGCGTTGGTGTTCGGATTGATTTTCTAGAGAGAATATATTGTATGCAATTTTTAATCAAAAGATTGTATTAAGTTTTTTGAATGTAATTGTTTCGTATGAGAAAGGGTTATTGAATGGAAGAATTTTTACAGATTGGTGTGATTTCATCCACACACGGAATTAAGGGAGAAGTGAAAGTATTCCCTACCACAGACGATGTGAATCGTTTCAAGAAGTTAAAAGAAGTATATTTGGACACCGGAAAAGAAAAACTGACTTTACATCCGGAGTCGGTGAAGTTTTTTAAGCAGTTTGTAATTTTAAAATTTAAGGAATTTAACAATATTAATGAAATTGAGCAGTATCGTAATAAAAGTCTCCTGGTGGACCGCGTGAATGCCGTAAAACTTCGCAAAGATGAGTATTTTATTGCGGATTTAATCGGGTTAAAAGTTATGACGGATGAGGAACAACAGCTTGGCATTTTAAAAGATGTGTTACAGACCGGTGCCAACGACGTTTATATTGTAGAGACAGAAGCAGGTAAGGAAGTGCTTTTGCCTGCAATTAAGGAATGCGTCCTTAATGTAGATGTGGAAGCAGGAGAAGTGCTTGTGCATATTATGCCGGGCTTGCTTGATTAAGGTATAGTAGATTTATGATAAAATTATGTTCTGCATTGTAAGAACATAAATATAAAATTGAGGAATGTATTATGAAGTTTCATATACTGACCCTGTTTCCTGAAATGATTGAGCAGGGGTTAAATAACAGTATTATTAAAAGAGCTGCGGAAGCGGGACATTTATCCATAAATGCCGTGAATATCCGCGATTATACACTGGATAAGCATAATAAAGTAGACGATTATCCTTATGGCGGCGGAGCCGGAATGTTAATGCAGGCACAGCCTGTTTACGATGCTTACAAAGCTTTGGTAAAAGAGCACGAGGAGGAAGGACGCCCTACGCCGAGGGTAGTTTTTATGACACCGCAGGGCAGGACTTTTAAGCAGGAAATTGCCCAGGAACTTGCCAAAGAGGAGGAGTTAATTTTCCTTTGCGGTCACTATGAGGGTATTGATGAGCGTGTTCTGGAAGAGATTGTGACGGATGAATTATCAATTGGTGATTTTGTATTAACTGGTGGAGAATTGCCGGCAATGGTTGTAATTGATACCGTGGCAAGACTGATTCCGGGGGTTTTGAACAATGAAGAGTCTGCAAATGATGAGTCTTTTGCAGGAAATCTTCTGGAGTATCCCCAGTATACAAGACCGGAAGTGTGGCATGATAAGTCAGTGCCGGAGGTGCTTATGAGCGGGCATCACGCCAACATTGCGAAATGGCGTCATGAACAGGCGGTAGAGAGAACAAGAATTAAAAGGCCGGATATGTATGAGAAGTACATGGAGGAACTTGAGACTTATCTTCGTGAACATCCGCCTAAGAAGAAACGAAGAAAGAAGAAAACGATAACGGAAGAAGAGAAGAATGTGACTTCTTCGGAAGAATAAGTTTTGACAAGCAAGGTAAAGTTGCTGTAACGGAGTAGAAAATGATTGCTGCAAAAGATTTGTGTAAGGTCTTTGTAAGAAATATTGCAAAGAAAAAGGGAATGAAAAAGAATAGTGCTACCAAAGAAGAATTTTATGCGGTGGACCACGTGAGTTTTGAGGCGAAACCGGGTGAAATTTTGGGACTTTTAGGGCCGAACGGCGCGGGAAAAACCACTGTTCTACGTATGCTTGGAAATCTAATGACGCCTACGGAAGGTGAAGTATTTCTTTCAGATACGGATGGCAGGGAAATTACTTCCGTCATCGAGAAGAAACAGAAGATTGGCTATTTGTCCGGAAATACCAAGTTATATCAGCGATTAAGTACACGTGAAATGTTGCGCGTATTTGGTGATATTTATGGATTGGACAAAGCACTTTGTGAAGAACGTATCAATGATATTTTCAGGGTGTTGGATATGGAAAGTTTTGGTGATAACCGCATTGAGAAGCTTTCTACGGGGCAAACTCAGCGTGCGAATATAGCAAGATGTCTTATTCATAATCCGGAAGTCTATATTTTTGACGAGCCTACCTTGGGATTGGATATTATCAGCAGTGAAGCCATCGTCTCTTTTATGAAGAAAGAGAAAGAAAAGGGTAAAACCGTGTTGTACTCTACCCATTATATGGAAGAGGCACAGTATCTTTGCGACAGGATTGTAATGATGTATAAGGGTAAGGTGATTGCGTCCGGAACGCCGAAGGCATTGATGGAGCAGACGGGGACGGATAATCTGCGCGATACATTTCGTAGTTTAATTAAAGAGGAGGAAACGGACGATGAATAAGAAGACGGTTTTTTCTCTTTATAAAAAAGAAATGTTGGATATTTTCAGGGATAAAAAGACCATGATTATTATGGTTTTGGTTCCCTTGTTTCTGTATCCCTGTATGATGCTTGGAATGATGCTGATTATGAGTAACATTTCCAAGGAAAGCCTGGAAAAGACTTATCAGATCGGTATTGTAGAGTGTGAGGAAACTGCACTGGTGGAGAATCTTTTGTTGGATGAAGAAGATGAGTTTGAGTACTTCTTTGAGACGAAGGTCTATGAGAGTGCAGATGCTTGTGAAATAGCTTTAAATGCACAGGAAATTGATGCTTTTATCGATATTACCACGGCGGAGGATGGGCGTACGTCCTATGAAGTGGGATATTTCTCATCTGCGCCTGATTCGATTTCGGCAAGTAATTATGCGGAAGAGATTTTGCGTGGATATAAAGATGAATTGCGCAATGAATTGATTGCAGAGCGTTTTGAGGATTATGAACAGGTGTTGAATCCTGTGGTAATCGGCAATCGGAATGTTGCCACTATAGAAGAATCTACAGGTTCTATATTTGGTTACATTATTCCTTTTATGTTGATTACAAGTATTCTGATGGGGGCTATCTATCCTGCGATTGATGTGACGGCAGGAGAGCGTGAGCGTGGTACGCTGGAGACGATGATGACGCTTCCTGTAAAAAGCAGTGAAATGATGTTCAGTAAGTTTATGGCGGTATCTACGGTAGCAGTGATGTCGGCACTTTTGAATCTTTTATCCATGTTTTTGGTAGGCCTTTATATGTATGATTCCATGCAGCTTGTGAATACGGCATTCGGGGATATGAATCTATGGCAGTTTACGCCGTCCGTGATAGGTCTTTTGGTGTGCATGCCGATTTTTGCCATGTTTGCATCGGCTGTGTGTTTGAGCGTATGTATTTTTGCCAAGAGTTTCAAGGAGGCAAATAATTACAGTACTCCGGTGCTGTTGGTATTTATGTTTGCATCTATGGCAGGAATGCTTCCGAATATTACATTGACAACCAAGACGGCACTGATACCTATTGTAAATGTGGCTTTGTTTATTAAAGCAGTGTTTGAATTACAGTTTGATTGGACGAATATCGTTCTGGTGTTACTTTCGAATATTGTGTATAGTATAGCGGCGGTAATGTTGATGTCAAAGCTGTTTTCCAGCGAAGATGTATTGTTTGGAGAAGGTTTCCGCGGGGTTAAGTTCCTGGAGAAACGTTCCAATATGAAAGCAGGACAGATGCCCGGAATCGGCGATACGATTCTGATGTTTGGATTGCTTTTGTTATTGATGATTTATTTGAGTTCTTCCTTGGTATTCCGTCTCGGAATTTGGGGGACGGGCCTGGTACAGTTAATTATTCTTGCAGTTCCGGTATTCTATGCCTGGTATATGAAAGCGGACTTTAAGAAATTGTTTTCGTTAAAAGTACCTGCATTCAAGCATATTTTAGGCGGAATTTGTATGTGGCTTGGCGTTTGGCTGTTGGAGCAGGTGGTGATTGTAAGCCTTGCACAGTGGTTCCCGAGCCTTGTGGAGACTTCGGATGCACTTAATTCCGTTATAACGGATGCGGGATTTGTTTCTGCGTTTATAGTGGTTGGCATTTGCCCTGCTATTGCGGAAGAATTTGCGTTTCGAGGTTTCCTGTTCGGAACGTTAAAAGATAAGTGGAGACCCTGGCTTGCAATTGTGATTTCAGCTCTGCTTTTTGGTGCATATCATATGAACCTTTTACAGTTCGTCGGCGGAACTATGATGGGGATTGCCATTGCTTATGTGGCATATAAATCGGGCAGTATCTGGGTTGGCGCGATTATGCATTTTATCAATAACGGTTTGTCGGTGATACTGCAGTACAATCCGGAATGGGTTACAAAGATTCCCGTGCTTGGTAAGGAGGTTTATGGCGCAGGGGATTATGCGATATTGCTTGCGGTTGGAGCGGTATGTACGGTTCTTGGCGTGTTGTTGATGAGAAATAAGCATATAAAAGATGAAAATGCTGATGCATAAGCATATTTTGGTGAATAACATTGACGAATAATATAATTAATATAAAAAAGAGTAATATAATTAATATAAAAAAGCTTGCAATTAACATAATTTTATGGTAGATTAAATCTGTTGCGAAGTAAAGAGATGGTCCGCTGCTACCAATTTCGGTATCAAGAACGTCCGATGAAAAGAAGGAGGCTTATAAAATGAGCGAAATTATTAAAGAGATTGAGCAGGCACAGTTAAAGGCTGAAGTTCCTGCATTCAACGTTGGTGATACCGTAAGAGTACACGGTAAAATCAAGGAAGGTAACCGCGAAAGAATCCAGGTTTTCGAAGGTACCGTATTAAAGATTCAGGGCGGTAGCAACCGTCAGACTTTCACAGTTAGAAAGTTCTCTAACGGTGTTGGTGTAGAAAAGACATGGCCTATGCACTCACCTAACGTAGAAAAGGTAGAAGTAGTTCGTGAAGGTAAGGTAAGAAGAGCAAAACTTAACTACTTAAGAGACCGCGTTGGCAAGAAGGCTAAAGTTAAAGAAAAAATCAGATAATTTGACTTTTGAGAGCAGTTCCGGTTGGAGCTGCTCTTTTTTTATTCAATAAAATATAAACTAAAATGTTACAATGCTTTTCATTCTCTTGACTTGTACCTTGTACTGTTTTGCGATATAATATATTTGTATTATTATGTTTAAATGGCGGTGTTGTGTGATGGCATCAAGACGTAGACGCAAAGGCTTGTCCTTTTATGAACGAAAAGAGAAGATGAAACCAGGTACATGGAAAGAGATATTCAGTTATATCTTTCTTATGTTTATGGTGTCCTTTTTGGCGTTGGTAATTGTTCTTATGTTTGGTATGCGCACCAGTGTAATTGGTGTATCTATGGAGCCCACGTTGTGCAACAGCCAGGAGATTTTTATTAATAAAATATCATATTTACTGTTTTCACCGGGCAGGGGAGATGTGATTGTATTCCGCCCCAACGGCAACGAAAATGCACATTATTATGTGAAGCGCGTCATCGGTTTGCCGGGTGAAACTGTACAGATTCGAGCCGGTCAGGTTTACATTGACGGTGAGAAATTAGAAGATTATACCTTTGATAAAATCGAGAACGAAGGTCTTGCTGAAACGCCGTATTTATTGGGAGAAGATGAATATTTTGTGCTTGGCGATAACCGCAACAACAGCGAGGACAGCCGTTCCGGAAACATTGGTGCGGTGCATCGTGATTATATTGTGGGCAGAGCCTGGTTCTGCCTGGCAGAAGAAAATGTTGGGATGGGATTTATCAAATAGAAAGAGGACATAAAATGGTAGTACAATGGTATCCCGGTCATATGACGAAAGCTAAGCGTATGATGCAGGAAAATATTAAATTAATTGATTTGATTATTGAGCTTGTGGATGCAAGAACACCCCTTGCAAGCCGTAATCCGGACATTGATGAGTTGGGTAAAAACAAATTCCGCCTGATTCTTTTAAATAAATCAGATTTGGCGGATCCGAAGTGCAATGCGCAGTGGATGGAGTATTTTAAGGAGAAGGGCTTCTTTGTGGTGGAGGTAAATTCTCAGAGGGGAAGCGGTATTAAGCAGATTGAAAAGACCGTTCAGGAAGTCTGTAAGGAAAAGATTGAGCGTGACCGTAAAAGAGGTATTTTAAATCGCCCCGTACGCGCTATGGTTGTGGGAATTCCCAACGTGGGTAAGTCTACTTTTATCAATTCTTTTGCCGGAAAGGCTTGTACAAAGACCGGAAATAAGCCGGGAGTTACCAAGGGAAAACAGTGGATTCGTATGAATAAGACTTTGGAACTTCTGGATACGCCGGGAATTCTTTGGCCGAAGTTTGAAGACCAGCAGATAGGCTTGTATCTTGCCTTGATTGGTTCCATTAACGATGAAGTTTTGCAGATGGATGAACTTGCAATTTATTTAATTCAACTTTTAAAACAGTATTATCCGGGTTTGCTTGCATCCCGTTATGAAATCGAAGAAACTGAAGATGACGTAAAGGATTTGCATGAGATTGCCAAAGCGCGTAAGTGCTTTTTAAAGGGTGAGGAACTCGATATTCGTAAGGCTGCAAACCTTTTGATGGATGATTTCAGAGCCGGAAGAATCGGTAAAATAACATTGGAGAGACCTTAAAATGAAAAAGTTTTTAAAAGAAGCATTGCAGACCAGCCTTATTTTGCTGATTGCATTGGTGATATCGCTTTTAATCGTTACCTTTGTGGGGCAACGTACCGTGGTGGATGGTGAAAGTATGGAGGATACATTATACCACGGAGATAATCTTATTGTAGATAAAATTACTTATCGTTTTCGTGAGCCCGAACGTTTTGAAGTGGTAGTTTTTCCGGCACATTATGATCAGCATACCTACCTTGTAAAACGAATTATCGGTTTGCCAGGAGAGACAATTTACATTGATGATAAAGGCGATATCTATATCAATGATGAGTTGCTGGAAGAAGATTTCGGCAAAGAAGTGATTCTCAGTGCGGGTACGGCAGGAGAACCATTGACATTGGGACCGGATGAATATTTTGTTATGGGAGATAACCGCAACCACTCTTTGGACAGCAGAGATTATATGGTCGGCAATGTAAAAAGAGATGAATTAATCGGCAGAGCCTGGGTTCGGATTTATCCCTTTGACAGTATGTGTGTGATTAAACATGAGTAAGTAATCATTGAAATGCTAATGAAATATAGGGAAGAATAAAATAAAAATCCAAGTGAATATTTGATAAAACATAAAAGTGATACATAAGAATGTGTGAGGAAATTATGGAAATACGTATCGGATTTGTAAAAGAAGATTTTGCGAAGGCAAAGACAAAAGAAGAGTTGAAGTCTTTTATCAGTACATATGAAAATGACGCCAGAAACAGCGTAATAGCGTTGGTAGAGCGTGCAAAGAAGGCAATTGATGCATTGGAAAAGGAGATTGCCCGTACGGAAGTGATGAAGAAGTACGAGTATGAAAATGAGCAGTATGGCTTTGTTTGCGGTATCGATGAAGTGGGCAGAGGACCTTTGGCAGGGCCTGTTGTGGCTTGCGCGGTGATTTTACCTGCCAATTCCCAGATTTTGTATCTAAATGATTCCAAGAAATTATCCGAAAAAAAGAGAGAAGAATTGTACGACGTCATTATGAAGGAAGCGGTTGCGGTGGGCATCGGTATGAGAGATGCGGGACGTATCGACGAAATTAATATTTTACAGGCGACTTATGAAGCAATGCGTGATGCGATTGCGAATTTAAAAGTGAAGCCGGATGTTTTATTGAATGATGCCGTAACAATTCCGGGTGTAGAGATTAAGCAGGTTCCCATTATTAAGGGCGATGCCAAGAGTGTATCCATTGCGGCGGCAAGTATTGTTGCCAAGGTAACAAGGGACCGTATGATGGTGGAATACGATAAAGAGTATCCGGGCTATGAGTTTGCATCCAGCAAGGGATACGGCACACAGAAGCATATTGAGTTTTTGAAAGCAAATGGTCCGACACCGCTTCACAGAAGAAGTTTTATCGGGAATTTTATATAAACAGAGGTTATATATGGGTTTTAGTTTATCCAACTTAATTTCATATGGCACAACCACGCCGGTGAGTGATTCTTCCGGCGTTTCAAGTAGTGTCCAAACCCAGTTGGATAAAGGGATGGCAGCATTAAAAAGTATGTCTCCGGGTGAAACCTTACAGGGTGAAGTTGTTTCGGTAAACGGCAATGAAGTCACGTTAAAAATTGCTGACAATGCAGTTGTTTCTGCCAAATTGGAACAGAGTATGAATGTTGCGGTTGGGCAGAAGATGATGTTCGAAGTCAGCAACAACAGCAACGGACAGGTGGCTTTAAGGGCATTGTTTACCAATCTTGCGCAGGAGCAGTTGGCGACAAATGCCTTACAGATGGCGGGGATTGAGACCAACGGTCAGACAGCACAGATGATATCGGGGCTTATGAAAGAAGGTATGCCCATTGATATGCAGACACTTCAGAGCGTGTATCACGATATAATCAAGTATCCCGAAACAGACCAGTCTTTGCTGGTACATATGCATAAAATCGGTATGGAGACTACGCCGCAGAATGTGGAGCAGTTTCAGGCGCTTGTAAATTATGAAGAGCGTGTAGCCGGCACCATCAATGAATTAATCCATGAGATTCCGGGTGAACTGAAAAATATGGCGCAAAACGGTGATATGGCTAAGGTTATGGCAGTGACGCAGGAATTGGTGTCCTTGATTTCGGAACATGAAGCCATGACAACTCCGGAAGGTATGCAAAGCGCGGTTTTGAATGGTGAAGCTTCTGCTGAAAGTGTAAATGGTCAGAATGTCGATGTTCAAAATACTGTAGCAGGAAACAATGCGGAAGGCGTGGTAGTGTCCCAAACAGGCGAAGAGGCGACGGTTCAACAGTCTGCCATGGATAAAGCCCTGGCGGCTTTGGAAGAGGCTTTAAATCCGCAGAATCAGGCACATACATTAGTGGATGGTGATGAAGCACTTGACGCTTTAACCGGTACAAAGGGTGAAGACGCCACAGCGTTGAATGCAAATGATAAAATTCTATCCGGTGTTTTGACGAAGGCGGAATACACAGAATTAGCAAATGCATTGGAGCAGAACGGATTTTCGAAAGAGACGGTTGCTTTGGTGAAGAACGGTAATTTGCCCTTGAATGAACTTTTTACCGCATTAAAAGCGGAATTAGCGGGGAAAGATGCTGCAGTGGCCGGGAAACTATGGGATAATCAGGCGTTTAGTAAGCTTATGACCAAACAATTGCAGTCAGCATGGCTTTTGGATCCGGCAGAAGTAGAAAACGGTAAAAATGTCACAGACTTTTATAATCGTATTAATCAGCAGGTGAATTCGGTTATCAGTTCTATGTCACAGTCTTTGGCGGAAAGTTCGGTTTTAACCCAGAGTCTTCAGCAGTTTCAGGAGAATGTGGATTTCTTAAATCAGTTGAATCAGTTTATGCCTTATGTGCAGTTGCCGTTGAAGATGAACGGTCATTCCGCAACAGGAGATTTGATTGTCTATGCGGATAAAAAGAGCCTTGCTGCAGGGAAAGATACCGTAAGTGCAGCCTTACATTTGGATATGCAGCATTTGGGTATGGTTGACGTATTTGTGAAAATGCAGGATAAAAATGTTACTACGGATTTTTGTCTTGAAAATGAGGAAACTTTGAATTTTATCGCGGAACACATTGATATGTTAAGCGAACGACTTGAACGACGCGGTTATAATTTAAACACGCAGATGAAGGTAAAAGATACGAAGATGTCTTTAAAGGAAGATATTTTACCGCAAACATCGGGCAGTAATTTGTCAGTGAATTCCCAGGGGGAAGGTGCGACGGCAATTTACCGGTTTGATGTGCGGGCGTAGATTTTCATTGTCGACTTTTAATTGATTTATAAAAGATGATAAATGAATTAGTATCGATTTTGAAACGATGAATGAATTAGCAGAGTTTTCTGAAACGAGGAATGAATATGCAGAATCAGAAACCAAAAAGAAAACAAGCCATTGCTTTGGAATATAATCCCAGCGAAGATGCACCGAAGGTCATTGCGTCGGGGCAGGGGGCTTTGGCAGAACGTATTATAGAAAAAGCAAAAGAGTCAAATGTGCCGCTTCATCGCGATGATAAGTTGGCTGATACATTGTCCCGATTGGAAATCGGGGAAATGATACCGCCCGAATTATATGAGGTGGTGGCGGAAATCCTTGTGTTTGTAGATGCTATGGATAAGATTCGCCAAAAGGAATTGGATCAGAGGAGGAAGTAATATTAACAAGAGGCAGACCGGAACAGAGTATGAGACACTTGCGGTAGCATACCTTGAGAAACAGGATATCAGAATTGTGGAGCGTAATTTCAGAAATCGCTTCGGAGAAATTGATATCATAGGATATGACGGAGAGTATCTGGTTTTCTTTGAGGTAAAATATCGCAGGGACGAAAGAAAAGGTAGCCCGATTGAGGCTGTATCACCAAAGAAGTGCCACACCATTTGCAGGGTGGCGGATTATTACAGGATGAAAAACGGTATCGGTGATTTCTCGCCTATGCGGTTCGATGTGATTGCAATCTGCGGTGACGAAATAGAATGGTTTCGGAATGCGTTTGCATATTGTTAATTTCTCTGCGCCGTATAAAATGCATGAGAAAAGAGATGATGGTCTTTGAGACAGGAAAATAAAAAGAAAAGAAAAATCAAAGCAGGAAGAGTAATCCCGTGGCTTCTTGTGATTGCTGTACTTTTTACGGGATGTTTTTTGTTTGGATATTATCATAATAATGCGGAAGCTGATTTTATATCGGACATAAAGACGATTTTTCAGTTAAATGATGCAAAAGAGAGCGTAGCTTTAGAGGATAGTACAAATGAGCAGGTGAATAGTGAATTAGTGAGCGATGGCGGCAGTCAGGGCGGAGATACTTCGCAAACGGAGAATGATGCATCGCAATTTAGCGCACTTCCGACAGAGCCTGAAGCATTAAAAGAATATTTGATTTCACAAACTACTGCCGAGGGTCGTATGCGTGCGGTTCCCAAAGAGGTACCGCCTGCTGTTAAAGGCATATATGTCACAGGCCCCGTAGCCGGACATGAGCGTATGGAAGAGATTATTCAGCTGGTGGAAGAAACTGAGCTAAACGCTGTGGTAATCGATGTCAAAAATGATGACGGTTATATCACCTATGCTATGAGCAGTGAGACGGCAGAGGCCTTGGGAGCCAGGGTAAAATACGTGAAAGATATGCCTGCTTTGGTGGAACGCCTGCATGAGAAAGGGATTTATGTGATTGCGCGTATCGTAGCATTTCGCGACCCGCATCTTGCAGAGGCTAAGCCGGAATGGAGCGTTCACCGTACTAACGGAAGTATCTATTATGATAACAGCGGACTAGCCTGGGTGAATCCTTATAAAAGAGAAGTTTGGGATTATTTGATTGAAGTTGCAGAATGTGCGGTGGCTGACGGTTTTGATGAAATTCAGTTTGATTATGTGCGTTTTTCGACGGAAATTAAGTCCGGTGAAGTAGACTACGGAGAAGATTCCGCAACGGTATCCAAGACCGAGATTATCACACAGTTTACCCAGTATGCCCATGATCAAATTTCGCCTTTGGGTGTATATGTGTCCGCGGATGTATTCGGTACGATTATAGATAATTCTTATGACAGCGGTATTGTAGGACAGGATTATGCGGCAATCAGCAGTAATCTGGATGTGATTTGTCCGATGATTTATCCTTCCCATTATGCGTCCGGTGTTTATAACCAGAAGTATCCAAACAGTGCACCTTATGAAATGATTGCAGGCGCAATGCAGGCTTCAGAGACGAAGTTGTCCGGGCTTTCTGAGACAGAAAGGCCTATCGTACGTCCTTGGCTTCAGGATTTTACGGCAAGCTGGATTAAGCCTTACCATGCTTATGGTGCCACAGAGGTGCGCGAACAAATCCAGGCGGTGTATGATGCCGGTTATACGGAATGGATTCTTTGGAATGCATCGAACCGTTATACGAAGGAAGCATTGTTGCCGGCGGAGACGGATGTGGTATCGGAAACTGTTACAAACGTGAATGGTTAGGAATAAAATTTTGTTTGACTGTTATACGAATAGTATAATTGACAAATAGTGTAAGGAATTTTATAATAAGTGGCAGTGTTTCCATATTTTTTGGGAGTGCGGAATGTTTTGAAGGATTATGCATGGTAAATTTGCCGGCATATAAAATATGCAATAAGAAACGGAGAATATGAAAATGACAATTTATGACGAGTTGCAGGCGAGAGGTTTGCTTGCACAGTTGACGGACGAAGAAGAAATCAAGGAGCTTATTAATAACGGAAAAGCAACTTTTTATATTGGTTTTGACCCTACGGCAGACAGTTTGCATGTAGGACATTTTATGGCACTTTGCTTAATGAAACGTCTTCAGATGGCAGGTAACAAGCCTATCGCTTTGATTGGCGGCGGTACCGGTATGATTGGTGACCCTTCCGGCAAGTCTGATATGCGTAAAATGATGACCAAGGAAACCATCCAGCACAATTGTGACTGTTTTAAGGAGCAGATGAGCAAGTTTATCGATTTTAGCGATGGTAAGGCTATGATGGTAAACAATGCGGACTGGTTGCTTGACTTAAACTATGTTGAATTTTTAAGAGAAGTTGGTCCCCATTTCTCCGTAAACAGAATGCTTACCGCAGAATGCTACAAGCAGAGAATGGAAAAAGGCTTAAGCTTTTTAGAGTTTAACTATATGATTATGCAGAGCTACGACTTCCTTATGTTGTACGAGAAGTACGGCTGTAACATGCAGTTCGGCGGTGATGACCAGTGGAGTAACATGCTTGGCGGTACCGAGCTTATTCGTCGTAAATTAGGCAAGGATGCTTATGCAATGACCATTACCTTGCTTCTTAACTCAGAAGGCAAGAAGATGGGTAAAACAGAGAAGGGTGCTGTTTGGTTAGATGCAAACAAGACTTCACCTTTCGAATTCTATCAGTACTGGAGAAATATCGGCGATGCGGATGTTTTAAAATGTATCCGTATGCTTACCTTCCTTCCTTTGGAAGAAATTAATAAAATGAGTGACTGGGAAGGCAGCCAGTTAAATACAGCTAAGGAAATCCTTGCTTTTGAATTAACCAAAATTATTCATGGTGAAGAAGAAGCACAGAAGGCACAGGAAGCTTCCAAGGCGTTATTTGGCGGTGGCGGAAATAATGCTAATATGCCTACCTACACTTTACAGGAAGAAGACTACAGAGACGGTAGCATCGACTTAATCGGTATTCTTGCAAGTGCAAAGCTTGTTCCTACCAGAAGCGAAGGCCGTCGTGCCATTGAACAGGGCGGTGTAGCCGTTAATGATGAAAAGATTACCGATATTAAGAAGGTTTACACCAAGGAAGAAATCGGTGCCGGCGAATTCATTGTAAGACGCGGTAAGAAGAATTTCTGTAAAATTTTGGTATAGTGAAGCTTGTAAGACATAATTTTTATGTGGTGGATGGTTTTTGTAAGACCTTATCAAGCCGTTTGTCACATATTTGCGACCGTATGTCGCATTTTACGAACAAATAGAATAAAACGTGTTAGAATGCAGGAGTATGAGAGTACTTCTGCATTTTTTAATTGTCTAAAATTATTATTGGGTAGAAAAGTACTGTAATTAAAGGAGGAATTAAAATGAAAAAAAGATTGTTAAGTATCATTCTTGCAAGCGCATGTGTTATGAGTTTGGTTGCCTGCGGTGGCGAATCAAGTAAACCCGCAAAAGAATATGGCCCGGAAGCAATGTGGGTATTACAGACTGATTTTGGTGAGGACTTAAAAGAAATTGAAGGAACGATTGGTCACCCCGATTTGGTTCTTCCTATTGATTTGGAAAACTTGGATTCCTTCTCTGCCCCCTATCATGTATATTTCAATGAAGGCGGTCGAGCAACCGAAACCTGCCAGACTGTATCAGAAGTGGTAGTTTTGGAAGATTCCATGATTAGCAATGGTGTATTAAACGATATTACATTATGGGTAAATTCTGAAAAAGGAGAAGGAAGAAGCGAAGATTTGGATCCGGATAATTTAAATGGATTGGATGCTATTTTTATCCGTAATTACGGAGAAGAGAAGTTGTCGGTTAAAGAGTGTTATGAACAGAATTGGTGGTGCATACAACTTGATAATGAGGAAGATGTAGTAAACAGTCTTCAGCTTACCATAGGAGAAGAATTTAATGCTATCGGCAACGCTATTGCATTGAAATTAGGTGCGCCTGATTATCTCGCACCGTTGGAGAAGCACAGTGAAATGTCAGAAAGCGAATACTATACATTTATGGAAGCAGAAAACAGTATTGAATATACATTAATCTGGGAATATAAGGATTATGTTATTACAATTCATATTCAGGACTTTGCAAACGAGTATGCTGATGAAGAAATCAGAATTAAAAGTGTTCAGTACTATACACCGGAATGTTTTGATAAGATTAAAGAAGAACGTTATACTGTTATGTTTGATATGCCTTAATTATTTATAGTATATCCGATTGGTTTTTATATAAAATATTGTTATCTTGCTATAAAGTAAAAAATCAATTAATATATCATTGTGGCATACGCCCGAATACATATTGGAAAAGGTATTATTAAGATGCAAATTTACCTGTGTGAGGATATTAAGGCACATGCGGGACAGTTACAGGAAGTGCTGGAAGACTGTGCACGAGAATGTAAAACAGATTTAAAAATTACCGGCTTTTCGACTGCGGAAGATTTGCTGAGTGATTTACGAGGAAAAAAGGAGACTGGGGAACATTTTCCCATTCTTCTTTTTTCTGATATTGAATTGCCGGGAATGAGTGGCGTGGAACTTGGAAAAATATTAAAGCGTGAGATGCCGCAAATACGCATTGTTTTTATGACAGCATACGAACAATATGCGATAGAGGGCTATGAAACCGGGGCAATGCGTTATTTGTTAAAACCACCTGCAAAAGATGATGTTACTAAAATTTTGCTTGAAATAACGGACATACAGAATCGTGAAAAGCATATTATTATAAAAAATACAAAAGAAGAGATTTGTGTTTCAGTAAATGACATTTTATATATCAGTGCGGAAGATAAGTATCTTGTAGTACATACGAAGAGTCAGAAACTTTTAACCAGAGGAAGTTTACAGGATTACGAAGATATGTTGGAACAATGCGGCTTTTTCAGGGTGCATCGCAAATATCTTGTGAATTTGCGTCATCATAAAAGCATTACCAACGGAAGTATTATTTTATCAGACGAGGTTATGATTCCCCTAAGCCGAAGAAAAGAGAATGCATATCGCAGTGCTTTTATGAAGTATATTGAGGGAGGCCTGTTACAATGATGGAAGAGATACTTTCCTTTTGCTTTGTTTTTATAGATTTATTGGTTTTATATGACTTAATTCTCTTGGTTGAAGTGCCCTTTGGCATTCCGATGAAGAGTAATCTTAAGCAATTGGCGGTTCTGGGACTTTTGTTTATTGGCTATTATGCGCTTTTTTGTTATGTGATTACACTGCCTAAAGTTGTGATTGCCCTGTTTGAATATTTGTTTTATGCCGTTGCAATCGTAATTTGTGCCAAAGAAAAGCGTTTTAAGGCGTTGCTTTTATCAATTCCTGCTGTGCTTGTTTATATGCAGTGGGGAATGAATTTTGAACTGGTAGAAGTGTTGTTTGGGTGGAATAAATTCGGAATCATGATTGATGATGTGTTTGTTACACCGCTTTGGATTGCTTCGGATCTTTCATTTTTTGTATGTTTGGTGCTTTTAAAATATTTTGTCGGCAAGAAAAGTGTTCAGGTTACCCTTTCCCTATGGGAAGGCATTATCCTGGTTGTATTTTGTGTTTTTGGATCTTATTCTTCAAAAATTCTTGTTATGTTACAGGAGACTTTTGATGACAGGGCGCTTAATATTGCCTGGGTTTTATTTGTATTACTTTTAAATGCGGCACTTGTGTATGCCATTGCTTATCGCAAAAGAGCCAAGCATTTTCAGGTGATTTCCGAGAATTACAAGCAACAGTTTGATGCGGAGTATGCATATTTCAAAGAATATAAGAATGAGAATAAAGAGATATCTAAGTTCCGTCATGATTGGAAGAATCATATGATTGTGATACAGGGATTGTTGGAACAGGGAGACATGGAAGAAGCAAAGGCATATTTTAATGAAGTATCGGGCAAGGCCGATGTGTCTAAGTGGAAAGTTGTTACCGGTAATGAAACTTTGGATATGATTCTTGCATCGAAGATGGTGATGATGCAGGAAAAAGGCATTGAGTTTCATTTTACGGGAAGTCTTACAGGGATTTCTTATATGAAGCCTGCGGATTTGTGCATTGTGTTCTCTAATTTGATTGACAATGCCATCGAGGCGGCAGAACAATGTGATAAGAAGGAAATTTGTGTTAAGGTAACTCACAGCCCGGAATATTGTCTGTGCGTGATTGAGAATACGGTGATTGAAAAAGTAATACCGGATGAGAAGGGGCTTCTTTCTACAACGAAGGAAGATGTGTATAATCACGGCATCGGCTTGCAGAATGTGAAAGAGATTCTTCAAAAATATTCTTCGGAATTAGAACTTGAGTCAGATGAGAGTTTTTTCAGAGTAAAAATATTATTCCAAAAGCAAGAATGTTAAGAGGTTGTCACGCTTTTTAGGGCGTGACAACTTTTTTTGTCATTTTTTATAAAAATGTATTGACAACTTTATTTGTCAATGTTATATTGTGTTTGACAAGGAAAGTTGTCAAGTTGCAAACGAAAGACGTCAAAGTGCAAAAAATAACTGTCAAAAGTATTTTATGAATATATCTGTGGCAGAAAAGGATTATTGCACAAGCCAAATTGCAATTTGAAATGTTTAATTAGTGTGAGAGGAGACACGAAAATGGAAGAGAACATGGTAATGGATACGGTTGTAACCGAAAATCTGCAGGAAAACGAACCTGACAAGGCAGGATGGATTAAAGAAATGAAGAAGGCAGCGGTCAAGATTGGCTGGAAATATTTTGTATTCGGTGTTGTTGTAATTATTGCGCAGTATATATATGCATGGTTATTGCCCGAGAAATATTATACCGAGTCATGGGCAAACTTTTTACAGATTATTATTCCTACATACTGTATTGCATTTCCCGTATTGTGCTTATTGGTGTGTAAAATGCCTAAAGTGCAGATTGAGAAAAAGAAGATGGGATTTTGGAAGATTGTTTTAACAGTAATTATCGGTAGCGGTATTTGCGGTGTCGGTATGGTAATCGGTACCGTGGTTGGCGAATTGATTACTTTACCTTTCGGTGTCAGTGCATCGGATAACAATTCTTTGGGTAACTTAATGATAATGTCTGACCCCTTCTGGAGAATTCTTACTGTAGGTATTCTTGCACCGATTTTTGAAGAATTGATTTTCAGAAAATTATTAATTGACCGTGTGATTAAATATGGTGAGTTTTGTGCAATTATGATGTCCGGTATTATGTTCGGATTGTTCCACGGCAACTTTGCACAGTTCTTCTTTGCAACAGGTCTCGGTATGTTATTTGCTTTTGTTTATGCAAGAACCGGTAAAATTTGGTACACTATTTTACTTCATATGGTTGTAAATATGACCACTTCCGTGATAACCACACCCCTTGCAATGAAGGTGTTGGAACATATGGAAGTAATTAATAAAATTTCGGAACTTTCCACAAGACCTAATGAATTAATGGCATATTTAGAGAATCCTGAAGTAATGCAGGTGTATGGATATATGATGGTTTATGCTTGTTGGATGATGTTCCTTGCGGTATGTGCACTTACAGGTGTGATTTTATTCTTTGTATTCCTTAAGAAATTTAAGTTAAAAGAAACACCCATGGGCGTTAAGAACGGAACCGTATTCCTTAAGAGTTTTGTAAACGGCGGAATGATTTTATTCATCTTAATGAGTGCATTTTTGTTCGTATATTATTACGTAAGTATGATCTTGTCTGCAACGATGTAAAATAGGGGGTGGCACAAATGCCATTGTATAACAGATTAAAAGAACTGCGGGCCCGTAAAAACATAAACCAGCAGGAGCTGGGGAAGTTAGTCGGGGCCAGCCGTCAAACCATAAGCCTGATTGAGAGAGGGGATTATTCCCCCTCTGTCACATTGGCAATTAAAATCGCCAAAGTCTTTGATGTGACGGTAGAAGAGGCATTTCAGTACGAAGAAGACTGAAATGATGAAAGTGTAAAAGGATTTAAAAATATCAAAGAGATATAAGATAGTATCTTTTGAAAGGATTGTTTATAAAAAATGGATAAAGAAAATCTTAATGTTGAAACAGCAAATGATGATGTGTGTGCGAATGTTGATGGTAAAGAAGATATCATAAAAGATGAAACTGCTGCACGTAAAGAAGAAATTCGTAAGGAAGACAATAAAAAGATCGGATTGTTTGCCGTCATATTAGTGATTTCCGGTTTTGCAGGCGGTGTTCTTGGTGCAATTGGTATAGGATTGGTGGACTCAATGAGGAAATCCGGATTGACCTTTGTGGAATTCTGGAATCAGTTGCAAAGAGATTTTGCAGTTCCGGCTTCATTTCTTTTGATTATTTTGGATGTGATTTTTATCATAATTTCATTTTCATATCTGCATAAGGCCAAGAAACTTTGGAAAAGCGATATGGATGAAGATGAGAAATACGAGATGGTGGACAGAAAACTGTCTCTCAGTATTGTGATATCGAATGTTACCTATTATGTTAACTTTGCATTCTTTGGTTTTGCCTTTTATGCAGCAATGTCTTTTGTAGAAGGTGTATCTGAGAATTGGCTGCATATTTATATGAGAATGATTGACCTTGTGGTATTCATGGCTACATTATTTATCAATCTTGCAATTCAGAGAGCATGTGTTAACCTTACAAAGCTTATGAATCCCGAGAAAAAGGGTAGTATTTATGATATGAAGTTCGACAAGGTCTGGTATCAAAGCTGTGATGAAGCAGAACGTATGCAGATGGGTCTGGCATCTTATAAGGCGTTTCAAGCTGTGAATAATACCTTGATTGTACTTATGGTAATATTTGTATTGGGCGCGATGTTCCTTGAAATAGGTATTTTACCCATTATAGTGATTACCGTGATTGCGTTGGTAAACAATATCACATATGGTGTGGCATCTATTAAACTTGGATCCAACACCTGCGGAAGTAAAATTTCTTAATCTAAAAGAAAGCCCCTGATTTCGTTTGAAATCAAGGGCTTTTATCTTTAAGCAATAACTATAAAATTTAGAAATCAATATCCACTTTTCTTGCATTGTACATCTTCACGATTTCATGAATTTTATCCGTAGGAGTTAAGGTATGAGTCAGTGAGGTATCGTGATTCATAAAATCAATGATGGAAGCGGTAAACTTACTCATATCAGCCTGCAAATAATAAGGACGCTGTAAAAGTTCGGGAAGGGTATAAGTAAGGTTGGTAGTGATAACCTTATCGAAATATCCCTTTTCATAAGCCTTATCAAAAGCTTCCAAACCATTTGTGAACAAACCAAAAGTACAGCAGATAAATACGCGTCTTGCATTCATTTCTTTTAACTGGCGTGAGGTATCAAGCATACTGTCACCGGAAGAAATCATATCGTCAATAATGATTACGTCTTTACCATCAATGTTATCACCTAAGAACTCGTGAGCAACAATAGGATTCTTGCCGTTTACAATGCGGGTATAATCGCGACGTTTATAGAACATACCGGTGTCTACACCAAGAACGGTAGCAAAGTAGATTGCACGGTCCAAAGCACCTTCATCAGGACTGATTACAACGGTATGATTTTTATCGATAATTAAATCATCTTCATTGTTTAACAAGGTTCTTGCAAACTGATAATTCGGTGTAAAATTATCAAAACCGCAGAGAGGAGTTGCATTCTGGACTCTGGGGTCGTGGGCATCAAAGGTAATGAAATTGCTTACGCCCATTTCGCTTAATTCTTCCAATGCATAAGCACAGTCCAAGGACTCGCGGCCGCTTCTTTTATGCTGTCTGCCTTCGTACATAAAGGGCATAATAACGTTAATACGGTGAGCCTTACCGGTTGCGGCTGCAATAATACGCTTTAAATCCTGGTAATGATCATCGGGAGACATATGATTTACATAGCCGTGCATTCTGTAGGTAAGGCTGTGGTTACATACGTCAACCAAAAGATAGAGGTCCTTACCGCGAATGGATTCTAAAAGTTCTCCCTTGCCTTCGCCGCTACCAAAGCGGGGAGTGTTATATTTTACAAGGTAATTGTCTTCAATGTAGCCCTGAAAAGCAGGGTCATTTTTATGTACGTTGTTGATTTCCTTACGGAAAGCAACGAGATATTCGTTGATTCTGTCACCAAGCTGTTTCGCACCGGGCAAAGCAATAATTTTCAACGGGGCCACCGGCATGGCGTTTTCAAGTTCAATTAAATTAGGCATATATATGAAATCCTTTCTTTAATAGTATGTACACATATGTTTTTATGACGATTGTAAGAGAGTATATTGTCATAAAAGCGTTACTTCTTTTATATCATTGCAGACAATTTCCGTCAAGAAAAGCTTGCAATCTTTGCTTGTGAAAGTTGTAGGAGTGGTGTATTATATAATAAGTGGATTTTGTGCTTAAAAGATATGTTGGTATATTTTTTATTGTGATATAAGAAATTGCCGATGAACAATTCAGCGCAACTGATGGAAACAGAGAAATGAAGAAAAAAAATTTACACATTATCAAAGAAGTTTTGCCTGGGAGCATTGCGGAAGAATGCGGAATGGAACCGGGAGACGCAATTATAAAAATAAATGGCGAAGAAGTGCAGGATAGCCTGGATTACCGCTATATGATGGCGGATGAAGAGCTTGTCATTACTGTGTTAAGTAAGCAGGGCGAAGAAGTGGAAGTCGAAATTGAGAAGGATTTCGATGAGGATTTAGGCGTTGAGTTTGAGAATCCTTTTATGGATGAATACCGTTCCTGTTCAAATAAGTGCATCTTTTGCTTTATTGACCAGATGCCGCCGGGGATGCGTGAAACCCTGTATTTTAAGGATGATGATGCAAGATTGTCATTTCTGCAGGGAAATTATGTTACTTTGACCAATATGTCGGAGCAGGATTTAGACCGTATTATCCGATATCATTTGGAGCCGATTAATATTTCGTTTCAGACCATGAATCCGGAACTTCGTTGTAAAATGCTTAACAACCGTTTCGCGGGTGATGCATTAAAGAAAGCAGACCGCCTGTTTGAAGCCGGAATTGCAATGAACGGTCAGATTGTTCTTTGTAAAAATGTAAACGACGGGAAAGAATTGGACTATTCCATTGAACAGCTGATGAAATATATTCCGGTATTGGAAAGTGTTTCGGTGGTGCCGGTTGGTTTGTCGAAATACCGCGACGGATTGTATCCCCTTGAGCCTTTTACCAAGGAAGATGCCAAGAGAGTGCTTGCGCAGATTCACGGATGGCAGGCGCATTGTATGGCTGCCTTTGGCACGCATTTTGTACATGCTTCCGATGAGTGGTATTTGTTGGCGGAAGAGGAACTTCCTACGGAAGACAATTACGATGGTTATTTACAGCTTGAAAACGGCGTGGGTATGTTGCGTTTGTTTGAAGATGAATTTGATGAGGCCCTGGATTACCTGAAGGAAGATGTTAAGGAAGATCCTACACTGGCAAAGATACTTTATCCTGCAAATTTCGATGAATCGAAAGCTGAGAACGGACAACCTTTGTATAATAAGCGTACTGTAACCGTTGCAACAGGCAAATCAGCTTATAATATGCTTATAAGATTGTCCGAAAAAATTATGAATGAATTCCCGCAGATTCAGGTGAATTGCCGGGCAATCCGTAATGATTTCTTCGGAGAACAGATTACGGTATCCGGTTTGATTACCGGCGGTGACTTGATTGCGCAGTTGCAGGGAACAGAACTTGGAGAAGTTTTATTGTTGCCTGAGAATATGTTAAAGTGCAACGAGGACGTTTTTCTGGATGATGTAACGATTTCTGCGGTGGAAAATGCTTTACAAGTAAAAACAGATATTGTAAAATCAAGCGGTCAGGCATTTTTATTTAAAGTGCTTGGTTTAGAGTGCGAATAAAATGTATTTTATATATAGTTGTGTGATTTCATTGCCGGTAGTTTAAGGCGATGAAATATAGAAGGAAAGGTTAGTATGGCTAAGAAGAAAAAGAAACCCATAGTTGCGGTGGTTGGACGTCCGAATGTCGGAAAGTCCACCCTATTTAATGTGCTTGCGGGTGAGAGAATATCCATTGTAAAAGATACTCCCGGCATTACCCGTGACCGTATCTATGCGGATATTACGTGGTTGGATAAAAGCTTAACATTGATTGATACCGGCGGTATTGAGCCTGACAGCAGGGATATTATTTTATCCCAAATGCGCGAGCAGGCGGAAATTGCCATTATGACAGCGGATGTAATTCTTTTCCTTGTAGATGTAAAACAGGGACTTGTGGATGCGGATGCTAAAGTAGCGGATATGCTTCGTCGCAGCCAAAAACCCGTACTTTTGGTGGTAAATAAGGTTGACAGCTTTGATAAGTATATGGCAGATGTATATGAATTTTATAATCTTGGAATTGGTGATCCGATTCCTATTTCTGCTGCAAACAGACTTGGTATCGGCGATATGCTTGATAAAGTTCTGGAATACATTCCGGAAGACGCTTTTACCGAGGAAGAGGATGAAAGACCTAAGATTGCCATCGTTGGTAAGCCTAATGTAGGTAAGTCTTCGATTATTAACAAGCTTGTGGGTGAAAATCGTGTGATTGTTTCGGACATCGCAGGAACCACAAGAGATGCGGTAGATACGGAAGTTACTTATAACGGCAAGGAATATGTTTTGATTGATACCGCAGGTGTCCGTCGTAAGAATAAAATCAAAGAAGAACTGGAACATTTTATGATTGTACGTACCGTTGGTGCGGTAGAACGTGCAGATGTGGTTGTTCTTGTAATTGATGCGACAGAAGGCGTGACGGATCAGGATACTAAGATTGCGGGGATTGCCCATGAACGCGGCAAAGGTATTATTATTGCGGTGAATAAGTGGGATGCCATCGAGAAGGATGATAAAACCACCAATAAATTTACAGCGGAAATCCGTGATATGCTGGCATTTATGCCTTATGCGGAGATTATGTTTATTTCTGCAAAGACCGGACAGCGTTTGCCTAAGTTATACGAAACCATCGATTTGGTTATGGAAAATCACGCTTTGCGCGTGGCAACCGGTGTGTTGAATGAAATTATGACGGAAGCGGTTGCAATGCAACAGCCACCTACAGATAAGGGTAAGAGACTGAAACTGTTTTATATTACGCAGGTTTCGGTCAAACCGCCTACTTTTGTAATCTTTGTAAATGACAAGGAATTAATGCATTTTTCATATACCAGATATATTGAAAACAGAATTCGAGATGCATTTGGTTTTAGAGGTACACCTTTGCATTTCATCATTAGGGAAAGGAAGGAAGATTCATAATGGCAATTTTAGCAAGAGTTTTATGTTTGCTGATTGGTTATGGTTTTGGCTCAATTTCGACCTCATACCTTTATGGTAAGGCAAAAGGAATTGATGTCCGTGAGCACGGAAGCGGTAACGCCGGAACCACAAATACATTAAGAGTAATGGGAAGAAAAGCAGGTGCTATTGTTTTGGCAGGTGATATGTTGAAAACATTCCTTGCGATTCTTTTAACCTGGTTGATTTTTCACTGGTTTTTCCCTGATATGGATTATCTTTTGAGAATTTATACCGGTGCCGGTGTGATTCTCGGACACGATTATCCGTTTTATATGAAGTTTAAGGGCGGTAAGGGAATTGCATGTTCGGGTGCGATGATTTTATCTTTCTACTGGGGCATTATTCCTGCTTCTGTGGTTATTTTCTTTGGAATCTTTTTTATGACACATTACGTATCGTTGGCGTCCATTTTCCTGTATTTGGGATTTATGGCACAGTTGTTGATTTTTGGCCAGGGAGGATTGCTTGGAATGAGCCAGCCTGCGCTGATTGAAATGTACATAGTGGCGGCACTTTTAACAGCACTTGCATTATTCCAGCACAGAGAGAATATTAAGCGTTTGATTAAGGGTGAAGAACGTCAGACGATCCTTAAAAAGACAAAAAAAGACGGAGAACTCGGCGAGCTTACAAAAGAAGCAGAAGAAAAAGTTGAAGAAACCGTGGAAGAACTTGCAGCTGTTTATGGTGAAGAAGAGAAATCAGAAAAAGTCACTGTTATTGAACCGCAGAAAAAAGATAACAAGACTGGCAATGAGGATAATATTGTAGAAGAAGTTATTGAAGAAATCGAAGAAGAAATTCAGGAAGCTGTTGAGGAAATCAAAGAAGAGGCTGAAGAATTTGTTGAAGAAGTAAAAGAAAAATAAGTGAGGATTAAGAAATGGCAAAAGTCGGTATGATCGGTGCCGGAAGTTGGGGAATTGCACTGGCAAAATTATTGTACAACAACGGAAATGAAGTTATGGTCTGGTCTGCATTGGAAGATGAGATCACAATGCTTCAGACGGAAAGAGAACACAAGGACAAATTGCCCGGGGTAGCACTTCCGGAAGATATGATTTTTACAGTAGATTTGGAAGAAGCAATGAAAGATAAGGATATGCTTGTACTTGCTGTTCCTTCGCCTTTTGTAAGAAGTACTGCGGCAAGAATGCGCGAGTTCATACGCAAAGGACAGGTTGTTGTGAATGTAGCCAAGGGTATTGAAGAGAAGACATTGACTACCTTATCCGGTGTTATTGAAGATGAACTTCCTAATGCTGATGTAGCTGTTTTATCAGGTCCTTCCCATGCGGAAGAAGTAGGCCGCCAGATTCCTACAACAATTGTTGTGGGTGCAAAGAGCAAAGAAACAGCGGAATTTATCCAGAATTTATTTATGAGCGAAGTCTTTCGTGTTTATACAAGTCCTGATGTGCTTGGTATCGAAATTGGTGCGGCATTAAAGAACGTAGTTGCATTGGCTGCAGGTATTGCGGACGGTTTAGGCTATGGAGACAATACCAAGGCTGCGTTAATTACAAGAGGTATCAATGAAATTGCCAGACTTGGTATGACAATGGGTGGTAAGTTTGAAACCTTTTACGGATTATCAGGCGTAGGTGACTTGATAGTGACTTGTGCGAGCCGGCATTCAAGAAACCGTAAAGCAGGTATGTTAATCGGTCAGGGTTATACTATGGAAGCTGCAATGGCTGAAGTTAAAATGGTCGTAGAAGGTGTTCATTCTGCTAAGGCAGCAATGGCGCTTGCCAAGAAGTTTGAAGTGGATATGCCTATTGTAGAGCAGGTTAATGCAATTCTTTTTGAAGGACAGCCTGCTGATCAGGCCGTGAAAGAGCTTATGCTTCGAGATAAGAAGATTGAAATTATGGATGGTGTATGGAAGTAATTTTATAATTTGAAAGTTGACCTATGTAACTAAAGTTGACTTTATTGTAAAATGCTATGATGATATAATCCTTTTATAAAAATAAAGGAGGATTTGGCGATGCGTACAATGGAATTTAAAATGGAGCGGGAAAACTTGGTATCCATCGGTGATACGGTTAAGGTAACCGAGGGTGTTTTGCCTTCCAGCTATTATTATACGGCAGAGCCTGCCATTGCAATGTCCGGAAATTACGCATATTATGAGCGTTTGAAGAGTCGCGAAGGCATTGTGAGGGATATTTTGGATACGCCGAGAGGATATTTTCTTCAGATTGAATTTGATGAAGAGGAACCGGAGAAGAGATAATGAAATATTTACATGTTTTACTGGATGCGGATATGACCTTGATTGATTTTAAGGCGGCCCAAAGAAATGCTTTGATTACAACTTATGAGAAGTATGGTTTTCCTGTAAATGAGGAAAGTATTGCATTTTATGATCAGTTAAATGACAGCCTGTGGAAGAAACTTGAGCGTAAGGAAATTACCAAACCTGAGTTGATTGACTGTCGTTTTAAAATAATGTGCGAGCATTTCGGTGTGGAGCATCCGGGAGATGATTCCATGGAGATGTTTTATCAGAGCGAACTTGCCAAAGGCCACGATTTGATGCCGGACGCTTATGAAGTTTGTGCAAGGTTGGGAAGACATTTTCGGTTGAGCCTTGTAACCAACGGAACGGCGGCAGTACAGCATCAGCGTTTGCAGGACAGTACGTTGTTACCTTTCTTCCAGAATGTCTTTGTATCGGAAGATATAGGTTTTAACAAGCCCAGTCACGAATTCTTTCAATATGTGTACGAGCAACTTGGTTGCCCGGATAAAAGCAGTATGATTATTGTGGGTGATTCCATGACTTCGGATATTAAGGGCGGATATGATTTTGGTATCGATACCTGCCATATTGTGCCGGAAACACCGGAGTATGGTGAGATAGTGCCGACATATACAATTCATACTTTGAAGGAATTGTATGATGTTTTGTATGAAAAGCCGGTGTAGAGCAGAATTGTGTAAAGTATAATTTAATATTAAAATGAGGCGATGCTAAGATAATTAGCATCGCTTTTTATTGTATAAATATGTAATATGCTATTGACAGATTATGCTTAATAATATAGTATTAGTAATATACTAATACTTAATTCTTTTTATAGATAGAAAGGTTAAAAAAATGAAAGAGAAGCAATTATATTATGGAACGGGTATTACTAATATTGTAATAGCGGTTATTACCGGAATTTTATTATATAAAAATAATCTTGTGGATTTTATTATAAAGGATTCGTATATTGATAACTATTTGCACCGGACGCTTTTTAGTCATTTGGCTGAACAGATATTAGCGGTGTCTTCTTCGTTTGCATTTTGGTGTTTTGTAATTGCGATTGTACTGACTGTTATTTCAATAATTCTTCGTAACTGTCGTAACTATTTAGGGGCTTATCGTTTCTTGTTTGCCGGTGTAGTGACGAATATTTTAACATTTCTTGTTTTTATGCTTACCAATATGATTTTGGGAAATTGCCGCATTGAGAGCGGAATATGGGTTTTAACAATTGCAACAGTTCTTCTGATTACGGGAGGTCTTGTTATTTATTTGGGAACTCCTGAATTAATCAAAGGGCGTAAGAAACTGTGGGATATACTGATTGCTGTCGGTATTTTGGCGGTTTGCAGTTGTATCATTATGATTCCGACCTTGCAAAATGTAAAAGAAGATTTCAAATATGCCAAAGAATTAAGAAGTGTGATTTCTTCACAGCCTGATTCGATTGAAGAAGAAACGGAAGTGCAGATTGGCAATTACTATACCGGTTTGAGTGTATATGCTGAAAATAAGATTTATTATATGCATGGTGTAGATGCTTATAATATTAAAACGGTAGATAAGGACGGTAATGCAGAAGAATTCTGGAGAACAAAAGATGAAACACTAAACAGAGGAATTTTTTATGAAGGTGGATATCTGTATGTCAGTGTGGACGACTTGAATGAAGCTAAGAATCAACTTTTGAGAATTTCATTGGAGTCCGGAACCGAAGAAATTATATATGAGAGTAATAGCTATTTCTTGTTTGGGGTTGCTGACAATAAGGTATTCTTTACAACACCCAAAGATGAAAACGGTCTCTGCGAGGTGCGTTATTTTGATTTAACGGCTGAGAATTTGGGCGAAAGCAGTGTTTTATATGATAAAGATGTGGATTATTATAATTTAAGTCATAATATATTTGTTTCAAGATATTTGTACAACGATTCATCGGAAGCAATGAAGTCTGTTTCATGGCTGCTTTCTTATGACGAGATTATAATCTATGAAGGGAATGCGTATCGTATGACAGCAAGAAATGGCTGGAAAGAATCAACAGATCTAGAAATGATTCATTATAACAATAGTCAATATGTAGAAACGTTAATTGACAATGAAGTGATGTGCTATAGCATATACGATGATAAATTATATTATGTAAAAGTAAAAGATGATACTGCCTATGAAGTAATTTATTGTGACTTACAGGGCAATAATAAAACAACAATCGGCACGATTACAAAAGAGAAAGAGACATATTGCCGATATATGGCTGTTGGAGAAGGGTTTATTATGTTGAAAATGAGTGGTGACAGTGAGCTAGAATATGCGAGTCATGCATTTTACTTGAAGTTTGAAGATGGAAGTAGTGTACAGTTATATTAGTAGAGTTTATCTAAAATTACATATGCAGATTTGGGAAAGAAAAATTTAAAATAGAAGGAGATATAAATAATGAAAATATGTTTAAAAATCAGCGGTATTATAATTGCAGTACTTGGCGTATATATCAGTTTTATTAAAAGCATTGAATTAGTTGGAACGGAAAAATTTTTAGATTTTATAATGACTTTGTTACTCTGCTTAGCAATTACATTTATGCTTTCTTTGCCCTTCTTTGCTTTGGAAAAGATTCTGAAAGAAGTGGAAGCTATCCGCTACGAAACCAAGAATATCTTTTATAATTCTGATTTTAAGGATAGAAAGAGTATGCTTGCTGAGGATGCATGGGAATGTCCGAATTGTAAAAAGATTCATCACGGGTCCGTTAAGAAATGTGATTGCGGTGAAGCGAAAATATCATAATAAAAGTAAATGGGTATACATAGATTAAAATGTGGCCGGTTCATTATGAGACCGGTCATTTTTATATTAAAAAAGAAAATGATTAAGTCATACTGCCCATAAGCCTGACATATATTGTAACAGATAAGTCAGGAGGTTTGTTATGGACAGAAATTATACGGATACATTTGATCTTTATCACGATATACAGGAACGTTGCAACGGGGAAATCTATCTTGGCGTTGTAGGGCCCGTAAGGACCGGTAAGTCCACTTTTATCAAGCGTTTTATGGATTTGCTTGTGCTTCCCAATATGACCGATGCGAACGAAAGAATGCGTGCCCAGGATGAATTACCGCAAAGCAGTGGCGGAAAGACTATCACAACTACGGAGCCGAAATTTATTCCGAAAGAAGCTGCTGAAGTGAAATTGTCTGACGATGTACAGATTAAAGTGCGCTTGATTGATTGTGTTGGTTTTATGGTGGACGGTGCGACCGGTCATATGGAAAATGATGCGGAGCGTATGGTAAAAACCCCCTGGTTTGACCAGCCGATTCCTTTTACAAGGGCAGCGGAAACCGGAACGCAGAAAGTCATTAACGATCATTCCACCATCGGACTTGTGGTGACCTGTGACGGTTCGTTTTCGGATTTGCCCAGGGAAAGCTATCTTGCAGCAGAAGAACGTACTATTACGGAGTTAAAAGCCTTAAATAAGCCGTTTCTGGTGATTGTAAACTCATCAAAGCCTTATAGTGAAGAGGCAATGGGGGTTGCGGAAGAGATTATGAGTAAATATGATGTCAAAGCAATTCCTGTCAATTGTGCGCAGTTAAAGAAAGAAGATATCAATCGTCTTCTTACAGAGGTTTTATATGAGTTTCCGATTGCAAGACTTGAGTATTATATGCCGAAATGGGTGGAACTTCTAGATGGCGAACATAAAGTGAAAACAGATATGGCCACCAGAATTGCAGAATATGCCGCAGGCTTAAACTCTATGCGTGACGTGGCAAACAGCAGTCTTAATTTAAACAGTGAATACATAACACAATGTAAAATGGACTCCATCGATATGGCTACGGGTAAGGTGTCAATGAGTCTTTCGGTGGATGACAGTTTTTATTATGAAATGTTAAGTAATATCCTTGGAAAAGAAATTACCAACGAGTGGCAGTTAATTGATACCTTAAAACAGGTTGGCGCTAAAATGCAGGAATATTCCAAGGTGGAAAATGCTGTAGATGCGGTTCGTATCAAAGGCTACGGTGTGGTGACCCCTGAAAAGGCTGAAATCCGTCTTGAAAAGCCGGAATTAATCAAGCATGGTAACAAATATGGTGTTAAAATCATTGCCCACAGTCCCAGTATTCATATGATTAAGGCGGATATCGAAAGTGAAATTTCGCCTATTGTTGGAACTCAGGAGCAGGCAAATGATTTGATTCAGTATATTACTGATGAAGGCGAAAAGTCCGAGGGCATCTGGGAAACCAATATCTTCGGTAAAACCGTGGAACAGCTTGTGCAGGACGGCATTAATCAGAAAGTAATGTCCATCGGTGAAGAAAGCCAGGTAAAATTGCAAGATACCATGCAAAAAATCGTCAACGAATCCAATGGCGGAATGGTATGCATTATTATTTAGTAAAATTATTAAGATATGCTTTGTAAACAGACCAAATTATGGTACAATAAAGGAGTGGAATTTCAGGTTCCATTCCTTTTTTACGTATATATTTGGAGAACAAGCAGTTATCCGGTATACGTAATAATTTTATTAATCAAAATATAGGTGGGAGGGTTTACTATGAATCCGATTTATGAAAAGTTACAGTCTTGTGTTGCATGTGTAAGGGCAAAGACCGATTTTGTGCCGAAGGTGGCAATTGTTCTTGGTTCCGGCCTTGGCGATTATGCCAAAGATATTGAAGTGGCAGCGGAAATTGATTATTCCGATATTGAAGGTTTTCCGGTATCTACCGTGCCCGGACATGCGGGAAAATTTATTTTTGGTTATGTAGGGAGCGTGCCGGTGGTATGTATGAAGGGACGCGTTCATTATTATGAAGGTTATCCGATTTCGGACGTTGTGTTGCCGATTCGTTTGATGAAATTATTAGGAGCGGAAGTGCTTTTCTTAACCAATGCATCAGGCGGTATTAATCCCGGCTTTTCTGCGGGTGATTTTATGCTGATTGAAGATCATATTTCGTGCTTTGCGCCGAATCCTTTGATTGGACCGAATATTGATGAATTAGGACTTCGTTTCCCTGATATGTCACACGTATATGATGAAGATTTGAAAGTTTTAATCCGTGAGGCAGCATCAGAGAATAACATTAAGCTTCAGAAGGGTATTTATATCCAGTTGACGGGTCCTTCTTTTGAGTCACCTACTGAGATTAAGATGCTTCGTACTTTAGGCGGTGATGCGGTTGGTATGAGTACCGTTGTGGAAGCCATTGCGGCTAATCATATGGGTATGAAAATCTGTGGTATTTCCTGCGTGTGCAATCTTGCGGCAGGTATGACCGAGAATCCCTTAACCCACGACGAAGTGCAGGAGGCAGCAAATACAGCAGCACCGTTGTTTAAGAAACTTGTGACGGAGTCTGTAAAGAAGTTCGGAAATTTATTATAATTATGAAATATAATACTCGCATATTGGGTTATGTTGAAATGTATATAAGAAAGTGCAGAGTTTTGTCTGCACTTTCATGAGAGGAAAATGTTATGAAAGACGAATTATTGATTCAGGAAGCACTTTTGGCGCGTGAACAGGCGTATTGTCCTTATTCGGAGTTCGCAGTAGGCGCAGCGCTTTTAACAGGAAGCGGTAAAATCTATCACGGCTGTAATGTTGAGAATGCATCTTATTCCGTAGCAAACTGTGCGGAACGTACAGCGATTTTTAAGGCAGTAAGTGAAGGCGAGAAGGAATTTGTTGCCATTGCGGTAGTGGGTGGTAAAAAGGGCACTCCGCCTGTAGATTATACCTATCCCTGCGGTGTTTGCCGTCAGGTTATGGCGGAATTCGGTGATCCGAAAGAATTCCGCATTCTCGTGGCGAAGAGTGCAACTGATTACAAGGAATATGTGTTAAAAGATTTGTTGCCGGAGAGTTTTGCGCTTTTATAAAGTGATGGTTTTGTGAGATAAGACTTTTATAATGCGAAGAAGTATCTTTGCAATATTTGATATTTTAATTTGGAGAAACTATGAGAATTCGTTTGTACCAAGCAAGACTAATCAGTTTTGCAAACGGGGATACTGAACTAAAAGAGAATATGCAGGTAGGCATTGAAGATGGCAGAATTCTTTATGTGGCTTCTGATGAAGATGCAATTAAGGAACAGTATGCCTGGGATGTAGAACGTGATTGCCAGGGGAATCTTTTGTTGCCCGGATTTAAGAATTGTCACACCCATTCTGCGATGACATTTCTTCGTTCCAAAGCGGATGATTTGCCACTGCATGAGTGGCTGAATGAGACGGTATTTCCGGCAGAAGCCAAGCTTACGGCGGAGGATATCCATATTTTTACCAAGCTTGCGATTCTGGAATATTTGCAAAGCGGTATTACGGGCATCTTTGAAATGTACTTAACGCCTGACAGTATTGCAAAGGCTTGTCGCGAAACGGGAATGCGTATTACCATGACAGGTGGCGTGAATAATTTCTCCCAATCGGTAGAATTATTGGAGCAATGGATGCAAGAATTCAATGTGCCCAATGATTTGGTGAAATTTGTGCCGGGATTTCATGCGGAATATACCTGTTCCAAAGAATTGTTAGAGCGTATTGCGTCATTGGCGCAGAAGTATAAAATGCCTGTCTATGCCCACATTTCCGAGACAAAGAAAGAAGTGGAGGAATGTAAGGAACGCTACGGTATGTCACCGGTGGCTTTCTTAGATAGTTTAGGTATGTTTGAAAATGGCGGTGGCGGATATCATCTGGTGCATCTGGAAGAAGGTGATTATGAAATTATCCGTAAAAGAGGCCTGTATGCTATTACGAATCCGGCGTCTAATTGTAAACTTGCAAGTGGAATTGCGCCCATAACAAGGCTTCTGTCGGAAGGAATTCCTGTGGCAATCGGTACGGACGGTCCGGCCAGCAACAATGCGCTGGATTTCTTTCGTGAAATGTATTTAACATCTGTATTGGCCAAAATCCGTGATGAAGATGCGGCTGCTTTGCCGGCAATGGAAGTGCTGAAAATGGCTTGTCATACAGGTGCCCATGCAATGTGTATGCCGGAATGTGACAGTATTGATGCAGGGAAATGCGCAGATTTGATTTTGCTTGATTTATCACAGCCGAATATGCAGCCTTTGCATAATATCGGTAAAAACGTGGTTTATGCCGGCAGCAAGAGTAATGTGATTTTTACTATGATAAACGGTCGGATTTTATATGATAATGGTGAGTTTGCCATCGGCACAACAAAAGAAGATATCTATGCCGAGGCGAATCGGATTTTAGAGCGGATTTTTTCATAAATCCCGGATGAATTAAATTTTATCTGTAAATTTAGAACATATTTATAGATTATGTGTAAAAGAGATACGAAAGACAATGATTTGAGTTTTTTGTATTGAAAGGATTCTTATTTTATGGAGTATGCAGTTTTTTTGGGCGCGGTAGTGGCTTTTTACCTGATTGTTGTTATTCAGGGGAAGATAAACGAACGTAGCGTCAGAAAGCATTTTATTGCACGATTAAAAAAAGAATATGGTCACTTAAACGAGGCGGAATACAGCAATGAGCGTATGATGGCGGTAAAAGGAATGTATGAGTGGCACGAAGGCGAGAATTTCGCCGTAGATGACATTACCTGGAACGATATCGACGGTGACCGCTTGTACAAAAGCATCAATCATTGTTATTCGTCTGCGGGAGATGAGTACCTTTATTACAGAATGCGTACTCCGTTGCTTGAGGAAAATGCAGATGAGTTCCATAAAAATGAGGTGATTTATGCCTATTTGGATGCGAACGAAGATGAGAGAATCCGTTTTCAGCTTTTGTTTGCGATGATGGGACGGACAGGGAAGTTTTCACTGTACCGATATCTGGAGTATTTGTGTGAACTGCCGATGAAGAAGGCGGTGACTTTTATCTGGCCCTGGATTTTGCTTGTGGTGGGCATTGTATTGCTTTTTGTGAATGTATATGTGGGACTGGCAGTGCTTTTATTTGTTATCGTATTTCAGAATCTCACTTATATGAAGAAAAAGAAAGAAATCGAGCCATATCTGATTAGTTTTGAATATATTTTAAGAATGTTGCTAACGGCTGAAAAGGTAGCAAAAACCGTACCTGATGTCTGGAAAGAGGAAGGCGAAGAATTAAAAAAACTTCGTAAGACCTTAAAGGATATCTCAGGATTTAACCAGTGGTTTGTATCAACGGATAATTCTGCAAATGCAGCTACGGACATTGTTTCTGCGGTTTTGATGTTTGTGAAGATGCTGACTCACGTGGATATGTTTATTTTTTATCGTATGTTGGGAAGTGTTTCTTCTCATACGGAAGAAATTGACCGTATTAACACGATTCTCGGTAAAATGGAGTCGGATATTACAATCTGTGCCTTCCGTAAAGCCTTGCCTTTTTATGCGGTTCCTGAGTTTGTAGAGCACGGTATGGAGATTGCGGAAGCTTTTCATCCTTTGATTGCAGAACCGGTGGCAAATTCTTTTACTTTGGAAAGAGGAATGCTTTTGACAGGGTCAAATGCGTCGGGTAAATCAACCTTCCTTAAGACTGTGGAAATCTGTGCATTGCTTGCGCAAACAATCCAGACAGTACCTGCGAAGAAGTATTCGACAGAACGTTATCGTATTTATTCATCTATGTCATTAAGAGATGATTTGGAGAATGGCGAAAGCTATTATATGGTGGAAATTCGTTCCATTAAGCGAATTCTTGAAGCGGCCAAAGAGCCCGGAACCAAGGTTTTGTGTTTTGTGGACGAGGTTTTGCGCGGAACCAATACGGTGGAGCGTATTGCGGCAGCGTCGGAGATTATGCGTTCTTTTACCGGAGAAAATATACTTTGCTTTGCGGCAACACATGATATTGAATTGACACAGCTTTTGGCGGATGTGTACGATAATTATCATTTCGAAGAACAGATTGAGAATAATGATATTATATTCCCTTATAAATTGCTAAAAGGGCCTGCAAATACAAGAAATGCAATTAAGTTATTACGTTTGATGGGATATCCCGAGAACTTGATTGAGTGTGCGGAATGGATGGCAGGGTGCTTTTTGGAAGAAGGCGAATGGAGAAATAAGGAGAGTAAGGCGTAATGAAAGTAACACTTTACAGTGACGGTTCTGCAAGAGGGAACCCTAACGGACCGGGCGGATTCGGTTGTGTTTTACATTATACTGATTTAAAGGGCGAATTACACGTAAGAGAATACAGTGCAGGATATAAGAAAACAACCAACAACCGTATGGAGTTAATGGGCGTGATTACCGGGTTTGAAGCCTTGACCAAGCCTTGTGAGGTTACCGTTGTTTCGGACTCTAAATATGTGACGGATGCTTTTAACCAGAAGTGGATTGATTCCTGGCTTCGCAATAACTGGCGTACGGCAGGGAAGAAGGATGTCAAGAATGTAGATTTGTGGAAACGTCTTTTGGAGGCAATGAAACCCCACAGTGCAACCTTTGTCTGGGTAAAAGGACATGCCGGGCATCCTGAGAATGAGCGTTGCGATGAACTGGCAACGGCAGCTGCGGACGGAGACAATCTTCTTGACGATGAGATTGGTGCAATGATAGAATAATTGATATACAGTTTATGGGACAGATAAATTTGGAAATTATTTTTATGATATAAACAGGAAAGGAGAATAATCCATTGCTATAGGCGATGAGATTATACGTAAAAAAGATGAGCATTATGGCTTTTTTATCTGGTTTAGCCAGTTATTTATTGGTATTTGCAGTATTTGTGGTTGCAATTGTAATTGCGGTATTTCTTGGAATCGGTCTTTACAAGCTGATCCACAAGAATAAAGTGCAGGAAGTTGCAGAGGAGAACGACACTGAAGTTGCGAGTGAGTAATAAAGGTAATATTTCTATTGATTGACGTATACAGATGCGTCACGGTAAGGAGGTACTATGCCTAAATCCGAGAAACAAAAGCAGAAATTATTATATATCATTAAAATGCTTCAGGAGAAAAGCGACGAAGCACATCCGATTAAGATGGAAGCGATTCTTGAGATGCTTGATCGCGAAGGCATTAAAGCTGAACGTAAAAGTATTTACAATGATATGGATACTTTGCGCGATTTCGGCTATGATATTATGCTTACCAAAGGCAAGAATGGCGGATATTTTCTGGCGTACAGGGATTTCGACGTAGCAGAGTTAAAGGTTCTTGTGGATGCGGTACAGGCGTCACGTTTTATAACCACGAAGAAGTCCAAGGAACTAATCGGTAAAATTACAACTTTGGCCGGAGAACACGAGGCGAAGAATCTGAAACGTGAAGTTTATGTTATGAATCGTATTAAGTCGGAAAACGAGGCGATTTATTATAATGTAGATAAAATTCACAGTGCAATTGAGGATAATAAACAGATTACGTTTAAGTATTTGGAATATTCCGTAAATAAAGAGGCGGTTCCCAGACGAAACGGCAAGACCTATAAAGTAAGTCCACGTGCACTTGCGTGGAATGAAGAGAAGTATTATCTGATTGCCTATGATGCGGAAGCGGATTTGATTAAGAATTATCGTGTGGATAAGATTAAAGATATTACCGTGACGGAGGAATCACGCATTATTCTTGAAAAGGACCGGAATTTTGATGTTGCTGAATATTGTAACAGAGCCTTTGGAATGTATTGCGGAGATGATGAAACCATTACGGTACGGTTCCCGAATCACTTAATCGGTGTAGTGATTGACCGGTTTGGCAAAGAGGTAAATATATATAATTCGGGTGATGATTCTTTTGAAACCCGTTTGAATGTATCTGTCAGTCCGCAGTTGTTCGGTTGGCTTACCGGATTGGGGGCAGATGTTAAAATAGTAAGGCCGGAACGTGTGGTTGAACAATATAAACAATATATTCAGGAAATTATGAAACAATATAAATAATCAGGTTGTTTTTACACCCTTAAATGAAATTCATTTAGGGGTGTTTTTAATATTATAAGTTATTTTACAGATTAATAAATAAAATATTAAATTTATAAGATAATTTTTATAAAAACAACTTTATTCGTGTTGACATTAACACATACAACATCTATACTATATCTTGTATCGCAATTTAAAAAAATATAATTTATTGGTACAATATATAGGATTTTATGTAAATCAAATCAAAGGGGAAGAAGTGTATGGAGAATAAAACAGATTATGGTAAAATTTATGTGCCCAAGATGGCTGTCAAAGTTGTAAAGAAAGACGGCAGCAAGGAGGAATTTAATGTCCAGAAGGTCATTGATGCTGTTAATAAGTCTGCATATCGTGCGTTGACCAAGTTTACGCCGGAAGATGAAGCGCAGATTTGTAAAAGTGTGGTAGAAAGCATTGATGAAATGGGAGAAGAGTTGATTCCTATTGCCAAAATGCATAATATTGTTGAGCGTGCATTAGAGGGTGTAAAACCTATCGTTGCAAAGAGTTATCGCGATTACCGTAACTATAAGCAGGAATTCGTACGTATGCTTGATGATGTATATAAGAAGAGTCAGTCTATTATGTACATCGGCGATAAAGAAAATGCAAATACAGACTCTGCCTTGGTTTCTACCAAGAGAAGTTTGGTATTTAACCAGTTGAATAAAGAGCTTTACCAGAAGTTCTTTATGACAACGGAAGAAATTCAGGCGTGCCGTGACGGATATATTTATGTGCACGATATGTCTGCACGACGTGATACTATGAATTGCTGTCTTTTTGACGTGGCAAACGTGTTAAAAGGCGGTTTTGAGATGGGTAATATCTTTTATAATGAACCTAAGTCTTTGGATACCGCATTTGACGTAATTGGTGATATTGTATTAAGTGCCGCAAGCCAGCAGTACGGTGGATTTACCGTTCCTGAGGTGGACAAGATTCTTGAACCCTATGCGGAGAAGTCTTATCAGAAATATATTAAGAAATACCTTGCAATGGGTGTAAGTGAAGAAGTTGCAAAGAAAGAAGCGGAAGAAGACATTATCCGCGATTTTGAGCAGGGATATCAGGGCTGGGAGTATAAGTTTAATACTGTAGCCAGCAGCCGTGGTGACTATCCTTTTATCACAGTGACCGCAGGTCTTGGTACCGGTAAATTTGCCCGTCAGGCTTGTATTTC
The DNA here is from genome assembly GCA_045580855.1 of Lachnospiraceae bacterium. Taxonomy (GTDB): domain Bacteria; phylum Bacillota; class Clostridia; order Lachnospirales; family Lachnospiraceae; genus UBA3766. The sequence goes on from JAZNOO010000001.1 coordinate 93,019, forward strand.
TATGTTGAATGTGCGTAAAAGAGGACAGGGCAGACCGGAATGCAGAAAGCCGGTATTATTCCCTAAGATTGTATTTTTATATGATGAAGACTTGCATGGACCCGGTAAGGAATTGGAAGACGTTTTCAATGCCGGCGTGGAATGTTCTGCAAAGACGATGTATCCCGACTGGTTAAGTATGACCGGAAAGGGCTATGTTGCAAGTATTTATAAGCAGTATAAGAAAGTAATTTCCCCTATGGGCTGTCGTGCTTTTTTATCCCCCTGGTATGAAAGAGGCGGTATGACGCCTGCGGACGATCAGGACCAGCCTGTTTTCGTCGGCCGATTTAATATTGGTGCGGTATCCCTTCATTTGCCTATGATTTATGCGAAGGCAAAGCACGAAAGCAGGGATTTCTACGAAGTATTGGATTATTATCTTGAATTAATCCGTCAGCTTCATATCCGTACTTATGCATACTTGGGTGAAATGCGTGCGTCCACCAATCCTTTGGCTTATTGCGAAGGAGGTTTCCTAGGCGGGCATTTAAAACTTACTGACAAAATCAAACCGCTGCTTAAGGCTGCAACAGCATCTTTCGGTATTACTGCACTGAATGAATTACAGCAGATTCATAACGGTAAATCTCTTGCAGAAGACGGTAAGTTTGCAATTGAAGTAATGGAATATATTAATAAAAAGGTTACGCAGTTTAAAGAAGAAGACGGTAATTTATATGCTATTTACGGTACCCCTGCTGAAAATCTTTGCGGTTTGCAGATTAAGCAGTTCCGTAAAAAGTACGGTATTATCGAAGGTGTTTCTGACCGTGAATATGTATCCAACAGTTTTCACTGTCATGTATCGGAAGATATTACGCCGATTCAAAAGCAGGATTTGGAAGCTCGTTTCTGGGATTTGTGTAACGGCGGTAAAATTCAGTATGTAAGATACCCGATTGATTATAATTTAGAGGCAATTAAGACATTAATCCGTCGTGCTATGGATATGGGCTTTTATGAGGGCTTAAATATGTCCCTTGCGTATTGTGACGATTGCGGACATCAGGAACTTGAAATGGACGTTTGTCCGAAGTGCGGAAGCAGTAATTTAACTAAGATTGACCGTATGAACGGATATCTTGCTTATTCACGTGTTCATGGTGATACCCGTCTGAATGAAGCAAAAATGGCAGAAATCAAAGAACGTAAGTCTATGTAAGTTGGTATTTATATCTGAAAACATACGACATTAGGGTATTATTTGAACAACTAAGAAATTAAGAGGAATGAAATAAAATGAGATATCATAATATAACCAAAGATGACATGCTTAACGGCGACGGTCTTCGCGTGGTTCTTTGGGTATCGGGCTGCAGTCATTGCTGTAAAGAGTGCCATAATCCGATTACCTGGGATCCGAATTCCGGTCTACCCTTTGATGATGCAGCCAAAGCTGAAATCTTTGAGCAGTTAGATAAAGATTATATTTCCGGAATTACGTTTTCCGGCGGAGATCCCCTGCATTTTGCCAATCGTGCAGATGTGGCGGAATTTATGAAGGAAATCAAAGAGAAATATCCCCATAAGACGATTTGGCTTTATACAGGTTCTTTGTGGGACGAAATTTATATGGAAGATTATATGCAGTATGTGGATGTATGCGTAGATGGTGAGTTTCGCATTGATAAAAAAGATATGAAGCTTATGTGGAAGGGAAGTTCCAACCAGCGTGTGATTGACGTGAAAGCAACTCTTGAAAAAGAGGCACCGTATGTTCCGGTGCTTCATTGCGAAAATTATTCAAAAGATGCTTTCGGTTCCAACACAAGAATGTGTGAGGCATAAAAGCAAATTTTCTTTTGATAAATAACAACAACTGCAAAGAGGAAATGAAAATGAACGATATTATAAAAGAAATCAAGATTAAATATTTCGATAATGAAATTGAGAAACTTTGCTATATTGACGGCAAATCAGATTGGATTGATTTACGTGCTGCAAAGGATGTGGAACTGAAAAAAGGTGATTTTGCGTTGATTCCTTTGGGTGTTGCAATGCAGTTACCGGAAGGCTATGAAGCACACGTTGTACCCAGAAGTTCGACTTTTAAGAATTTTGGCATTATCCAGACCAATCATCAGGGCGTTATCGACTGTTCATACTGTGGTGACAATGACCAGTGGTTTATGCCTGTTTTAGCGGTTCGCGACACTGAAATTCATAAAAATGACCGTATCTGTCAGTTCAGAATTATGGAAAACCAGCCTAAAATCCAGTTTACGGAAGTTGCCGTTCTGGAAGGTAAGGACCGCGGCGGACACGGAAGTACGGGAACAAAGTAATTTTTTATTTAAAATATAAGCTATTATTTACTTAAACAAGTAATTTTCGTTGCTTAAAACGAATACAAATGCTATAATTTGAAATGTAAAATTTTTACATTTGTGAAAGGTGGATTACGAAATGGAAAAAACAAAATTTGGCGTATCAGCAGGACTTTTAAGTATGATTTGTTATTTTACAGGTTATACAAGTTTAACCGCAAGCGTTCTTATGTTGATTTTGGCTTTGGTATGGTCTGAGTCTGTAACATTAAAGAAGAATGCGTGTCAGGCAACAGTGTTATCTATTTTCTTTAGTTTGATTTTTACTGTATTGAATTGGATATCAGGTGCATATGAGTCGTTGCTTAATATGATTTTTGGTTTGTTTGACGAGTTGCTTGATGTTTCTGAAGTACAGCAGTGGTTTATTGATAACAATGGATTTGATTTCTTAATCGGATTCCTTGGTTTTGCAGAATTTGTATTGATGATTGTGTTTGTAATTCTTTCCCTTAAGAATAAGGCGATTAAGATTCCTTTGATTACAAAGCTTATTAATAAGCACTTTGATGCAGAAGAGACAGTTGAAGCACCTGTAGCAGAAGAAACAGTTGCAACAGAAGTTCCGGTTGAAGAGAAGCCTAAGAAGACAACCAGAAGAACAACAAAGAAGGCTGAAACTGCAGAAGAAAATAAAACAGAATAATTTTTACATAAGATGAGAAAAACACTGTATGTTTCGTACAGTGTTTTTCTCTGTAATATATTATTTTACAAAAGACGTTAATCTATAGATTGGATATTTGTTAAGGAGATTTCGTAAGGAGGAAAAGAAATGATTCAGGTTAAGAATCTGACCAAGTTATATGGTTCGCATATTGCTGTGGATGATATTTCTTTTAAGGTTAAAAAGGGACATATTTACGGTCTTTTAGGGCCTAACGGTGCCGGAAAAAGTACCACAATGAATATGATTACGGGATACATATCACCCACAATCGGTTCCATTACCATTAACGGACATGATTTGGGAACTAAGACGTTGGAGGCAAAGAAATGTATCGGCTATTTGCCGGAGAATCCTCCTTTGTACCAGGATATGTACGTGAAGGAATATCTTGAATTCGTAGCAAAGCTTAAAAAGACGGATAAAAGTAAACGTAACGAAGAAATTACGGATATTATGAAGAAAACCGGACTTACGGAGGTGTCAGGCCGTCTTATTAAGAATTTGTCCAAGGGATATAAACAACGAGTAGGTATTGCGCAGGCGCTTCTTGATGACCCGGAAATCGTCATTTTGGACGAACCTACCGTTGGTCTTGACCCGGAACAGATTATCGAAATACGTTCCCTGATTAAGAGTTTAAAGAAAAAACATACGGTTATTTTAAGTTCACATATTTTATCGGAAATCAGTGCGGTTTGTGATGATGTATTGATGATTGCCCATGGTAAGGTTGTGGCTATGGATACCACAGAAAACATTCTTAAAATGAACAAGGGCGGACAGCAAATTACAATTACCGTAAAAGGTCAGGCTTCTAAGGCGGAAGAAGTTTTAAAGAAGTTAAAATGCTTAGATAGCTATAAGCTTGTATCGGAGAAGAACGGACAGGCAACTTTTGAACTCGAGGCAAAAGACAGTAAAAAGGATGTGCGTGAGGAGATTTCCTTTGCATTATCGGATGCGAGAATTTTGATTATCGAAATGAATGTATCCAAAGCCTCTCTGGAAGATGTGTATTTGGATCTTTTACAGGAAAGCCGTGAGGTAGAAGAGGCAGAACTTGAAGAAGAAAGTGATGTAAAAGAATCGGTTCCCGGCGAAGAAACGGAAGTAAAAGAATCTGAAGAAAGCAAAAATGATGACGATGCATCGGAAGATGATAAAGAAAACAATAAAACGGAAGGAGAAGAATAATGTCAGCAATTTATCAAAAAGAACTGAAAAGTTATTTTAAATCCTTGTCCGGTTGGTTGTTCCTTGCGGCGTTAACGTTTTTTGGCGGGTTATACTTTTCACTGAATAACTTGATTTACGGAAGTCCATACTTGTCAGAGACATTGGCAAGTATGCTGATTGTACTTTTGTTTTTGATTCCGATTCTTACCATGCGTTCTTTTGCGGAAGAGAAGAAGTTTAAAACAGATCAGCTGTTATTAACGGCGCCTGTAAGGGTTTCATCGATTATTTTCGGTAAGTTTTTTGCCATGGCAACCATAATGGCAATTGCAACCATGATATTCTCAATGGGTATTATTTTGGTGGCAGCTTACGGTAGTGTGCCGGTTGCGGAAACTGTGATGGCATTGATTGCATTTTTCTTATACGGCTGTATTTGTATTGCAATCGGTATGTTTTTATCATCTGTAACAGAGCACCAGTTTATTGCGGCAATTTTAACCTATGGATTTTACATTTTTATGATTCTTGTACCTTCCTTCTGCGAGGTATTGTTAGGTGCTGACAGTTGGTTGGTAAAAGTATTAAGCATACTTGATGTTACAACACCTTTTAATATGCTTTTTTCCGGCATTATTGTACCGACAGATATTGTTTATATTTTCTCAGCATTATTTGTGTTGTTGTTTTTAACCTGGTTTATGGTGGGTAAAAACAGTTTTCAGCTTACCAATAACGGCAAGAAGAATCTTTTTAAGACTGCAATCGGAACAGTGGTAGTAATTGCGGTTGTGATTGCTTTTAACATTGGTGTCAGACAACTTCCTACGGAATATGCCCAGATTGATATGACGCAGCATCGCTGGTATTCTATAACGGATGAAACAAAGGCTGTTTTGGATACTTTGGATGAAGAAGTTACAATTTATGTAATCGGTAGCAAAGAGACTGTGGATGACGGCGTTAGACTGTATTTGGATGCTTACAAAAAATACAGCAATAAAATCAACGTCGAATACAAGCCTTTGGATACTTATCCTACGTTTGCGGCTGAAATGACGGGCTCCTATATGGATGAGTCCGGAATGGTTGTGGTAAAAGGCGATGATTACAGGACTGTATCTTACGGGGATTGTTATGTGATTGAATACGGATATGATTCATACGGAATGTTAATGGATTATGTATCGGGCATTGATATTGAAGGTCAGCTTACTGCAGCAATCGGTTCTTTGATTTCGGATGAGAAGTATACCGTATATTTCCTTGAGGGCCATAATGAAGTGCCGATTTATGAAAGCTTACTTTCAAGATTTCATAAGGGCGGATATGCAACTGCAAATTTGTCACTTCTGAAAGAAAAAGAAGTGCCTGCGGATGCGGTTACACTTGTTATTAACGGACCGGAGAATGATTTGTCTGCTGCCGAAGTAACAGCGATTAAAGAATATGTAAATCGTGGCGGTAATCTGATTATGATGGCATCTCTTGATATCAAGGATACGCCGAATTATGATGCTTTAATGGAAAGTTATGGCGTAAATATTACAGAAGGTTCTGTATTAGAAAGTGATATGTATTATGTGTATAATGAAGTTCCTTTTGCAATCCTTCCGGATAATGAGTATCACGACATTACGGCTTCTGTTTATAACAGCAAATATACCTTAATGATTCAGTCAAGAGGATTTACGGTAGATGAAACCGCAGAAGGTATGGATGTGTATCCTTTGTTTAGCTCACAGGATAATTCTTATGCGAAGGTGCTTACGCCGGAAGCCCTTGTAGAATTCGAAGAAGGTAATGAGGTCGGACCTTTTATGCTGGGTGTGTGTACCGAGATGTATACGGATAGCGGTGAATTGGCAACCATTACAATGATTGGCAGTCCTGCTTTTATCTATGAAGATATTGATATGATTGTTGCTAATGCCAATACGGATGTTTTCTTCGGTGCGGTGAACTATGGTTCGGATGTGGAAGTAGTAACTACAATACCGGCAAAGAGCATTGAGCCGGAGTATGTTATGGTCAGCAGCGGCTTGATTCTTCTTTATACATCATTGATTGTATTGTTGTTGCCTATCTCTATGGTAATTACAGGTATCGTAATTGTAATTGCGCGACGAAAAAAGTAAATTAAACCACGAACAAGGTTGATTTTGTCCTTCTTTTATGTCAAAATAGGAAAAGGTTTCAACCAATGAATAGATTAAAGTGAGGCGTTAAAATGGCTAAAATAAGAACACGTTTTGCACCTTCCCCTACAGGAAGAATGCACGTAGGAAATTTACGTACTGCATTGTACGCATATTTGGTATCCAAGCATGAGAAGGGGGATTTTATCCTTCGTATTGAAGATACTGACCAGGAAAGATATGTGGAAGGCGCAGTAGATATTATTTATCGTACTTTGGATAAAACAGGTCTTCATCATGATGAAGGCCCCGATAAGGACGGTGGCGTTGGCCCTTATGTACAGAGTGAGCGTCAGGCAAGCGGAATTTATCTTGAGTATGCTAAGAAATTAATTGAAAAAGGAGAGGCATATTATTGTTTCTGTGATAAGGAAAGACTTGCCACTCTTGAGCGCGAAGAAGGCGGTAAAACAATCAATGTTTATGATAAGCATTGCCTTCATTTGTCTAAGGAAGAAGTGGAAGCTAAGCTTGCGGCAGGCGTTCCTTACGTAATCCGTCAGAACAATCCTACCGAAGGAACCACTACTTTCCATGATGATATTTATGGTGATATTACCGTAAACAATGATGAGTTGGACGATATGATTCTTATTAAGTCTGACGGTTTCCCGACTTATAATTTTGCCAATGTAGTAGATGACCATTTGATGGGTATTACGCACGTGGTAAGAGGTAATGAATATCTTTCTTCTTCACCAAAGTATAATCGTTTATACGAAGCTTTCGGTTGGGAAGTGCCTGTATATATTCATTGTCCTTTGATTACGGACGAAGATCATAATAAGTTATCCAAGAGATGCGGCCACAGTTCATATGAAGACTTGATTGAGCAGGGCTTTTTAACTGAGGCAGTCGTTAACTTTGTGGCATTGCTTGGTTGGTCGCCTGCGGAAAACAAGGAAATTTTCACTTTAGAAGAACTTGTTGAGGCGTTTGATTATACTCATATGTCTAAGTCGCCGGCAGTATTCGACTATACCAAGTTAAAATGGATGAACAGCGAATACATTAAAGCTATGGATTTTGATGCATTTTATGAGAAGGCAGAGCCTTTCTTAAAAGAGGCGTTAACAAGAGATGTGGACTTGAAGAAGATTGCCGCTATGGTGAAGACAAGAATTGAAGTATTCCCTGATATTCCGGGGCTTGTTGACTTCTTTGAGAGTGTTTTGGAATATGACATTGAAATGTACACACATAAGAAAATGAAGACCGATGCGGCTTCTTCATTAACTGTTTTAAAAGAAATTCTTCCTGTTTTGGAAGGTGTGGATGACTATTCAAATGATAATCTCTACCAGACTTTGGTTGATTTCTCACAGGAGAAAGGCTATAAGAACGGTTATGTTTTATGGCCTGTACGTACCGCATTGTCCGGAAAACAGATGACACCGGCAGGCGCTACCGAAATCCTTGAGATTCTCGGAAAGGAAGAATCGCTTAAGCGAATCAATCAGGCGATTGCAAAGCTTGAAGCAGAGGCTTGATGAAACACAGCAGTGCGCTGTAAAACACGGAGAGGGCCCGTTACTTGTAAGTGCGGGTCCGGGCTCCGGAAAGACAACAGTCATCACACATCATATCAAATATTTAATTGAGAATCTGGGCATTCCGCCCCAAGCAATCCTTGTTATTACATTTACGAAATCTGCAGCAACGGAAATGAAAGAACGTTTCCTTCAATTAACCGGCGAGAGAAGTACGCAGGTTATTTTTGGTACCTTTCATGCAATTTTTTATCAAATTTTACGCAGGTCCGGCGGTTTCGACCATAACAGCATCTTAAAAGACAATGAAAAATATACGATTCTTCGGGACATTCTCAAAGCACAGAAGATATACTTTTATGAGAATACGTTTGCAGAAGATTTGCTTGGAGAAATCAGCCGGGTAAAGAATAAAAACGATATTAAAGAGTTCCAGTCGACGCTTCTGGAAAAGGAAGTGTTTCAAACTGTGTTTCATGAGTATCAAAGGCGAAAGATAAGTTTACATAAAATTGATTTTGATGATATGGTAGTAAATTGTCATCAATTACTTTTAGAAGATGCCAATGTTTTGCGAAAGTGGCAGGAAAGCTTTCGTTTTATTCTGGTGGACGAATTTCAGGATATTAATCCTATGCAATATGAGATTGTGAAGTTACTGGCCAAGTCTCATCATAATATATTCGCGGTAGGGGATGAAGACCAGTCTATTTATTCGTTTCGTGGGGCGAATCCAAAGATAAGTTTTCAATTCTTAAAAGATTATCCGGAGGCAAAGCAGCTGTTTCTGGCTATTAATTATCGTTCGGATAAAGATATCGTAGAATCAGCCAAACGATTGATTTCGCATAATAAGGACCGGTTTGATAAGGATATTCGGTCGAATGAAAATTCGGAAGATATTAAGAATTATATAAAAGAAAACAAAAAGTCTGCAAATGAAATAATTAATCTAAGAAAGTATACTGGAGATTCCGTGCAAATAAAGTACTTTCAATATGAACAGGAGTCTTACGTGGAAATTGCACGGCATTTGAAAGAAATGAAAAGTGCGTATGGATTATCAAATTGTGCAGTGCTTTTTCGAACGAATATGATATCACCGTTATTCTTTCAGGAATTAAAAAAGAACAATATACCCTATAGTATGAAGATAAAAAGTAGAGATTGGAAAGAAAATATGGTTGTAAAAGATATGCTAGCATATTTTTCGCTGGCAGAGGGAGAGTTGAGCAGGAAACACTTTTATCGGATTATGAATAAGCCGGTACGTTTTATTTCAAGGGATATGATATCGAAAGAATATATGACTTGGGCATTGCTTGAAGAAAATGCGAAACGATATTTTTCGGTACTTGAACAGGTGCGAAAACTTCATAGTGACTTGGAATATATCAGCCGTATGCCTGTATTTGCGGCACTTGGATATATCCGCAGAGGAATCGGTTATGAGAAATGGCTTAAAGAGCAGGGCGGTAAAGTTTGTCAGGAAGGCTTAGAAACTCTTGATATGCTTAAGAATATTGCAAGTGATTGTGAAACATTTAAGGAATTTAGGGAAGTGCTTGAACTATCTGAGATTAAGCAGGAGGAATGCACGGAAGATGCCGTAGAAATTATGACTTATCATGGAGCGAAAGGCTTAGAGTGGCCGGTTGTGTTTCTTCCTGACGTTGTAGAAGGTAATGTGCCTTATAAAAGAGCCCATACCAAAGAAGAAATCGAAGAAGAGCGCAGAATGTTTTATGTGGCATTCACAAGGGCAAAAGAAAAGGTATACATTCATAGTCTAAATAAAGACGAAAGACATAAAAAATCCCCTTCCATATTCTTAAAAGAATTGAAAGGGGAGTAGAAAACTTATTCTTCTTCACCATCAGGAATGATTTCGTCATATTCCTGCTTGTCTAAAAACTCATCAAAAGCATCGGCAACAGCTTCATATACATTGTCATCGTCAATGTATTTCAACTGGGGTTCATCATCGGGATCATCATCATCCTCTTCATATTCATAGAACCATACATCGCCGTAGTTTTCGTCATCTTCATCCACCATAGGAAGAAGAGCGATGTAATCCTTGCCATCTACTTCTAAAATAGTAATGATTGCGCAATTAACGATTTTGCCATCTTCTAACTCGAGTTCTACGGTAATGTCTTCTGCTTCTTCATCGGGAATGTTATTTATAATATCTGCCATAGTTATTTCCTCCGCAAAAATAAAATTTCTAAGCATATTTTATCAGTATAGTACATAAAATGCAAGTTATATTGTGAATTGCATAGAAAAGCATTTTATGATAAAATATAATGGCGTATGGAAGAAATGAGGTATAGGAATGACAGAATTACAGATTACAAAAGGTACAACCTATCCTCTGGGCGCTACAATTACGAAAGATGGCGTTCAGTTTGCTGCAGTGCTTAACAAGGAAGGGGACTGCGGTGTTGTTTTGCTTGAAAAGAATACGGGAGAGAAATTGAGAATTCCTTTTTCGGACGGCAACAGAATCGGCAATATTGCCTCTGTTTTTGTAAAAGGACTTGATACTTCCGCTTATGATTATAATTTTTACTGCGATGAAGATGAGTATGTGGATCCCCATGCAAAGCGTATTATCGGCAATGAGAAATGGGGCGTTAAAGAGGAAGAGATTCAGTTGCGTTCCGGATTCGGAACTGTATATGATAACTGGGAGGGTGACGAGCCCTTGTGCATTCCCTATGAAGATAGTGTAATTTATTGCCTTCATGTGAGAGGTTTTACCGTGCATCCTTCTTCCAAAGTAAAAGGTGCGGGAACTTATCAAGGCATCATTGCCAAGACGGATTATTTGAAGTCTTTGGGTGTAACAGCTGTTGAATTGATGCCGGCATATGAGTTTGAGGAGTATACACCGCCTAAGAAAGAAGAAAATAAGGATATTATGTCCTTTTTTGAAGAAAAACCCGTAATGCCCATTAATTACTGGGGCTACAAGGAAGGTTTTTATTTTGCGCCGAAGGCTTCTTATGCCTATGGTGAAGATGCCTGTAAGGAATTTAAGGATATGGTGAAGCATCTTCACAAGAACGGTATTGAAGTGATTATGCAGTTTTATTTTCCGGATAATGTAAAGCAGGGATTTATCTTTGATTCCATTCGTTACTGGGTGACGGAATACCACATTGACGGTGTGCATTTGAAGGGAAGTAAGGTGCCTATTTCTTTTATGGGTACGGAGCCTTTGTTTGCAAATACGAAGATTTTTTATCATTACATTCCGGAGCAGGAGATTTATGGAACCCACGAGGTGCCTGCTTATAAAAATATGTGCATTTATGCGGATGATTTTATGTATAATATGCGTAAATTTTTAAAGGGCGATGATGATATGTTGTCCACTATGTTGTCCTTGACCAAGCGTAAGCCCGAGCGTGTGGGTAGCGTGAATTTCATCACCAATTATTATGGTTTTACTTTGAATGACTTAGTGTCTTATGATAAAAAGCATAACGAAGACAATGGTGAGAACAATCACGACGGTGCGGACTATAATTACAGCTGGAACTGCGGTTTTGAGGGTAAAAGCCGTAAAAATGCCGTACTTGCGTTGCGTAAAAAGATGATGCGTAATGCGCTTATGCTTGTGATGTTGTCTCAGGGAACTCCGGTTTTACTGGCAGGTGATGAGTTCTGTAATAGCCAGAATGGTAATAACAATCCCTATTGTCATGACAATGAAATTTCCTGGCTTAACTGGAATATGACAAAACCCGGCAAAGAGATGCTTGAGTTTACGAAGGAATTGATTGCATACCGTAAGGCGGCGGCTTTTCTGCATGCGAAAAAGGAATTTACAATGCTTGATATGTATCATTGCGGTTACCCGGATATGTCATATCATGGCGAGGAAGCATGGAAGGCAGAGCTTGCAAATTATAACCATCATGTAGGCATTATGTACAGTAGCTTACAGGCAGACGGTATGGTGAAACTTTGGTATGTTGCATATAATATGCATTGGGAAAAGAAACAGTTCTCGTTACCCAAGCTTAGCAAGGGTGCAAAATGGCAGGTTGCATTGACTACCGGTGAACAGGTGAAAGAACTGGAAGGTGCGACCAAGTCATCTACTTATGAGTTGGCAGAACGCAGTATTACCATTTTTGAGAGTGTTTCTCATAAATTGTAGGTATAAAAATTTTATAATAATACAACGCGATACAGCGGTATAACGGAGGATATATAGAATGATTGACGGTAAGAAAGTACTTTTTAGCGGAATGCAATCCACGGGGTCATTGACTTTGGGAAATTATCTCGGAGCATTGAAAAACTGGGTTTCATTAAGCGATGATTATGAATGTTTTTATTCGGTGGTTGATATGCACTCGATTACAGTGCGCCAGGATCCCGCAGAACTTCGTAAAAAAGCAAGAAATCTTTTGACTTTATATATTGCGGCAGGTTTGGATCCTAAGAAAAACTGTATTTATTATCAGTCACATGTTTCGGGACATGCCGAACTTGCATGGATTTTAAATTGTTTTACTTATATGGGCGAATTAAATAGAATGACACAGTTTAAGGATAAGTCTGCAAAACATGCGGATAATATCAATGCCGGCCTTTTTACATATCCTGTATTGATGGCTGCAGATATTCTTCTTTATCAGGCTGATGTAGTGCCTGTAGGTAAAGACCAGTTACAGCATTTGGAACTTACAAGAGATTTGGCACAGCGTTTTAATGCAATTTACGGTGATGTATTTGTAGTTCCCGAACCTTACTTGGGTAAAAGCGGTGCAAAGATTATGAGTTTGCAGGACCCTACCAAGAAAATGTCAAAATCCGATGAGAATGTCAATGCAAGTATTTATCTGACAGACGATACCGATACCATTATCCGTAAGTTTAAGCGTGCGGTAACGGACTCTGAAGCAAGAATTAAGTATTGTGAAGAACAGCCCGGAATCAGTAACCTGATTGAGATTTACAGTGCATGTACCGGCAAGACGTTTGCAGAAGTAGAAGCAGAATTTGCAGGCAAGGGATATGGTGATTTCAAGCTTGCGGTAGGTGAAACCGTGGCAGATACTTTGAGACCTGTTCAGACGCGATTTGACGAGCTTTGCAAGGATAAGGCATACATTGACGGTATTATCAAAGAAAACGCTGAAAAAGCCAATTATTATGCAACCAAGACCCTTCGTAAGGTACAGAAGAAGGTTGGTTTCCCTGAGAGAGTACGTTAGTGATTTGATAAAAGCGTGTTTGGTTGATGTTAGAATGAAACCAATGTGCTAAATGAAATATCAAAAAAATAAAATATTAAGTAATTAAAACGCCCCGGTTCATAACGAACCGGGGCTTGGTTTTTATATCATCTTATTCAGATTTGATTTCTTTCCAAAGATTGTTGTACATTTCATCGCCTTCTTCACCGAGGTAAGAGAAGGTTTCAAGGTTTTCGTACTGAGAAAGATCAGGGAATGCGATAGTAGAATTACGGATATCGTCATCTTCAATCAATTCTTTTGCTGCATCGTTGGGAGTAGAGTAGGTAATATACTCAAAGTTCATAAGTGCGATGTCAGGACGGCACATAAAGTCGATAAACTTTTCTGCGTTTTCAACATTTTCAGCATCTTTTAAAATGCACCATGAATCAATCCAAACATTAGTACCTTCCTTGGGAATTACGTATTCAAGGTCGGGATTTTCGCGCTGTGTATAGATTGCTTCACCGGAGTAGATTACACCGATTGCAGCTTCGCCACCAATCATTTTATCACGAACCTGGTCAACTACGTATGCCTGAACCAACGGTTTCTGTTCGATTAAAAGATCTTTAGCTGCCTGAAGTTCTGCTTCGTCCATAGAGTTCATGGAGTGGCCGTTTACTTTTAAAGCAACCATGAAAGCATCTCTTACGGAATCCTGCATTAAAATATTGTTTTCGTACTTTTCGTCCCAAAGAACTGTCCAGGAATCGATGGGTTCATCAACCATTGTTTTGTTGTAAAGAATACCAACGGTTCCCCAGCAGTAGGGTACTGAATATTTGTTTCCGGGGTCGAATTCTTCAGACTGTTCATAGTACTGTTCACCGATGTTGCTTGCATTGGGAATGTTTGCCCAGTTGATTTCCTGAAGTAAATCATTGTCAATCATCTTCTGAATCATGTAATCGGAAGGGCATACAACGTCGTAGTTCACTGCACCGGCTTCTACCTTTGGATACATGATTTCGTTTGTTTCATACTCATCATATACCACTTTAATGCCTGTTTCTTCTTCAAACATTTCGATGGTTTCGGGGTCTATATATTCACCCCAGTTGTATACGTATACAACACCGTTTTCGCCGCCTGATGAACCGCCGCAAGCGGAGAGAATTGTCATGCCTAAAACCGAAATAAGCATAACTGCAAGAACTTTTTTTGCAATTTTTTTCATAATTAGTTTAATCCTCCTTAAACTGTTTTCTTAGATTTATCTTTGGGTGTTCTGTTCACCAATAAAAGAAGAATCAGAACACTGACAAATATAAGCGTTGATAATGCGTACATCTCAGGCTTGATACCTTTACGTACTTCGGAATAAATCTTGGTGGAGAGAGTATCCACGCCGGGGCCTTTGGTAAAGTGTGTAATGATAAAATCATCAAGCGACATTGTGAAGGCCATCAAAAGACCGGAAAAGATGCCGGGGGCAAGGTCCGGTAAAACTACTTTGAAAAAGGCTTTCAAAGGCGGTGCGCCCAAATCAAGGGCTGCTTCATAAGTGGATGGATTTAATTGCTTCAATCTCGGCATTACACTTAAAATCACATAAGGAATGTTAAAAGTAATGTGAGAGAGAAGAATCGTTACTAATCCAAAACGCATCCCTACGGTAATAAACAGAAGCATTAAGGAAATACCTGTTACGATTTCGGCATTCAACATCGGAATGTTGGTAACGCCCATCCAAAAGGTACGTCCCGTGCGGTTCATCTTGTTAATTGCGATTGCGGCAATGGTGCCGATGATAGTCGCAATTACGGACGAGAGAATCGCTAAAACAATAGTGTTGGTCAAAGCCTGCATTATGGCTTCGTTCTGGAATAATTCCACATACCATTTAAAAGTAAATCCGCCCCATTTTGCCCTGGACTTGCTTTCGTTAAAACTTAAAACAATCAAGGTTGCGATGGGAGCATATAAAAATACAAAAATTAAAGCAACATATATTTTACGGAGAATCTTTGTCATAGTGCTGAACCCTCCCCGTCTTTGTCAAATATTGCGGTGATAATCATGCTAATCACAATGAAAATCATTAATACCATAGACAAACCACTGCCTAAGTGCCAGTTGTTGGCCTGCAGGAATTCCTGCTCAATAACGTTACCGATGAGAAGAATTTTACTTCCGCCCAGTAAGTTACTGATGATGAAAGTGGTAAGTGCGGGTACGAAAACCATTGTAATACCGCTGATAATACCGGGTACGCTTAAAGGAAGCGTAACTTTGATAAACGTTTTAAAATTATTAGCACCTAAGTCCTTTGCGGCATTAATGACATTGGGGTCAATTTTACAAAGAACATTGTAAATCGGTAAAATCATAAAAGGAAGGAAGTTGTAAACCATACCAAGAATGATTGCATAGGGGGTGTTAATAATTTCCAGTGCAGGTAAATGCAAAAAGCCCAAAACCTGATTAATGACACCGGATTTCTCAAGCAAAGTCTGCCATGCAAGAGTTCTTAAAAGGAAATTCATCCACATGGGAAGAATAAAAATCAAAACAATTAAACGTTCCTGATTTCCTTTCATATTGGCAAGAATCATTGCAAGAGGGTAAGCCAGTAAAAGGCAGATGATTGTACTTATTAAGGATAAAAGCAGTGCAATGCCCAAAGCTTTCATATGTTCGGGGGTTGCAATTGCAGTAATATTTTCTAATGTAAAAGCGCCGTTTTTATCGGTTAGTCCGTAGTAAAATACCATAATCAAAGGGATAATGATAAAAGCAATGGACCAAAGGATATAGGGAGACGCCATGAGAGAATTTAGTTTTTTATTCTTCAATGGGTGCTGCCTCCTCGTCTTCAGATTCCGGTTTATTCATAATCTGGATGTTAAAAGGATCAACCTTAATACCAACCTCGGTTCCTACAGGGAAGAGAGAAGTAGAGTGAACCAGCCATTCAAAACCGTTTGCCATAACTTCCATTTCATAATGTACACCTTTGAAAATAAGGTGGGAAACAACGCCGTTAATGGTACCTTCGCCGGGACGGACAAGTTCCACGTCTTCGGGACGGATTACAACGTCAACCGGTTTGTTATTACCAAAGCCCTTATCAACGCAGGCGAAGCGTGCGCCTAAGATTTCAACCAATTCATCCTGAATCATAGTAGAAGCGATAATATTACTGTCGCCGATAAAGTCTGCTACGAAAGCATTTTCCGGCTCGTTGTAAATCATTTCGGGAGTACCGATCTGCTGGATATAACCCTGATTCATAACAACAATGGTGTCAGACATCGTCAAAGCTTCTTCCTGATCGTGTGTTACATAGATGAAAGTAATACCTAATTCATTTTTGAGACGAATTAATTCGTATTGCATATCCTGGCGAAGCTTTAAGTCCAAAGCACCAAGAGGTTCGTCAAGAAGAAGAACCTTGGGTTCGTTAACGATAGCACGGGCAATGGCAATACGCTGTTGCTGGCCACCGCTTAAAGAATCCGGCATTCTTTTCTCGTAACCGTCGAGATTAACCAATTTTAAAGCATATTTGATTTTATCATCGATATAGGCCTTGCTTTTGCCTTTGATTTTAAGACCAAAAGCAATGTTTTCGGCAATATTCATATGAGTAAACAACGCATATTTCTGGAATACGGTGTTTAATTGTCTTTTATGAGGCGGAATATTGGTAATGTCAGCCCCATCAAAAATCACGCGACCTTTGTCGGGAGTTTCGAAACCGCCGATGATACGCAGGGTAGTGGTTTTGCCGCAACCGCTGGGACCTAAAAGAGTTAAGAATTCGTTTTCGCGGATATATAAATTCATATCATCCAAAACCATTTGGTTTCCGTATGATTTGCTGATGTTCTCTAAATTAATTAATCTGTTGCTCATACTGTAATCTCCTTCGTGTCACAATCTAAAAAGTAGGAGGGGTACTTACCCAAAGGAAGGTTGCCCCTGTTTTGCCTGCTGCCTCTATATAATGAGAGGAAGAGGAAGTAAAGTAAAAAGACTCGCCTTTGGAGGCTTTATAGGTCTTTTTGCCGATGTGGATACGTATGCTTCCGGATAAAACATAACCGAATTCGTCACCTTCGTGAGGGTTATCAGGGTAGGTACTGCCACCGGGCTGAAGCGTTACACGTATGGGCTCCATCATATTTTTCTGGGCGTTTGGAATAATCCATTCTATTTTATTACCGAGTTTATCATCTTCTTTTTCGAAGTAATCTTTGTCATGGAAGACAATTTGTGTATCTTCTTCGTCACTGAAGAAGTCTTTTAAATCTGTACCGAGACATTGTAAAATATCCATTAAAGATGCGATGGAAGGAGAGGTTAAGTCTCGTTCCAGCTGTGAGATAAAACCTTTGGATAATTCGCAACGGTCAGCAAGTTCTTCCTGGGTGAGCCCTTTCTGGACTCGTAATTCTTTGATTTTCAACCCGATATTCATAACGCGCCCCATTTCTTGAAAAACAACAATTTTAAACTTTTTGTTTACTTTTACTAAACAAATCAAGATTTATTATACGCTGTGAGAGACAAATGTCAATTAAAAATAATACATATTTTATAAAAAAGTCCCAATTCGCTTATTTGTGGTTAGTGGATAAATAAGCTGTATGGACTATTTTACATTCCAACAGGACACACTTTCGTTCGGTCAACTGACGTAGCAGTACTAAATTCGCAAGGCAGAACCTTGCTCATTAAGTGCTGACGCAGTTGAAACGGTCCTTTTAGGAATGAAAATATCCATACAGCATTTACTTAAAGGTACAAATAAGCGAATTGGGACATAAAAAATATGAGGATAGTACATAATTGAAATAAAATAGTGGGTAAAATGATATTTTAGGCTCGTAAAGGATAACAAAACAGAAAGAATTTAATCATAAGAAATAAAAAACAATTAACAAATATTTTAAGGTGTGGTATCATTAATCTATATGGCGTAAATGCGGAGGTTGCAAAGATGGCAAGTCAAAAATATGTTGCATATGTTTCAACTTATACAATGAAGAATAAAAACGGCATAACCATTTATGATGTAGATGTCGAGAAGGGAACCATGACAGAGAAAGGAAGTGTTGAAATTACCAATTCTTCTTATTTAACCTGTTCCCACAATAATAAGTATCTGTATTCCATAACCGATATGGGTGTAAAAGGATATCGTATTCTTGAAGACGGTATGTTGGAAGAAATTAATTATGCTTCCATCAACGGTATGCGCGGATGTTATCTTTCTACGGATTATGATGATAAATTCCTTTTTGTGGCCGGTTACCACGATGGTAAAATTACGGTCTTGAGATTGGCGGAAGACGGCAGCATCGGTGAAATTACAGAAGAAATTTATATGGTTGGTATGGGTGATGTCATGGAAAGAAGCTTCCAGCCCCATGTGAATTGCGTTAAAATGTCCAGGGATAACCGTTATCTTCTTGCGGCAGACAGCGGAATGGACCACGTGAACGTATATGAATTAAATCAAATTACAGGCAAGTTAAAACAGATTGATATTATCCGAAGCGATGTAGGAAGCGGTCCGAAACATATGGTATTCTCTAAAGACGGACAGTTTCTCTATATTGTTCACGAAATCAAGAATTATATTGACGTTTACAACTATAAATTTGTGGAGAAATATCCTGAATTTGAGAAGATTCAGACTGTTTCCTGTGTGAATGAATATCATGCGGGAAGAACCGTTACAAGTATGGTGAAATTGACATTGGACGGCAAGCATCTTATCAGTTCAAACGCAGGTGACAACAGCGTGGTTGTTTTTGATATGGATACAACTACGGGTATGCTTACCAAGAATTTCTGCTTGCCGATCAGCGGGACTTATCCGAAAGATGCGGCAATGTTCCCGGATTTAAAGCATTTGGTGAGTTTAAATCACGAATCTAATACCATGACTTTCTTTATGGCAGATTTGGAGAAACATATTATTGCCATGAGCAGTAAGGAAATCAAAATTGAAAAACCCAACTGTATCATCTTTTATGAATTGAAGTAGGAAAATAAAAAGATGATTTTATAAAAGTTGATTATGATTTCATTAAATTGTTTATAACGGAGTAATTACGAGAATGTATAAAGTGTTAAAAACAGAAGGCAATGCCAAGCGTGCCGTAATGGAAACAGTGCACGGCACCATCCAGACTCCGGTTTTTATGAATGTAGGAACCGTTGCGGCGATTAAAGGTGCGGTATCTACGGCGGATTTGGAGCAAATCGGTACCCAGGTGCAGTTGTCCAATACCTATCATTTGCATGTTCGTCCCGGCGATGAAGTGGTCAAAGATATGGGTGGCTTGCATAAATTTATGTCTTGGAATAAGCCAATTCTTACCGATTCCGGCGGATTTCAGGTGTTTTCTCTTTCGGGATTGCGTAAAATCAAAGAAGAAGGCGTTTATTTCCAGTCGCATATCGATGGTAAAAAGATTTTTATGGGGCCGGAAGAGAGTATGCAGATTCAGTCCAATCTGGCATCCACCATCGCCATGGCTTTTGACGAATGTCCATCAAGCCGTGCGGACCGTAATTATGTACAGGCATCTGTTGACAGAACCACAAGATGGTTACAGCGTTGCAAGGATAAAATGGCTGAATTAAATGTAAGAGAAGATACCATTAATAAGAATCAGTTGTTGTTCGGAATTAATCAGGGTGCGATTTTTCATGATATCCGCATTGAACATGCTAAAAGAATCAGCGAATTTGATTTGGACGGATATGCTTTGGGCGGACTTGCCGTAGGCGAAAGCCACGAAGAAATGTATGATGTATTAGATCATACCGTACCATATCTTCCGAAGGACAAGCCTACCTATTTGATGGGTGTGGGAACACCGGCGAATATTCTGGAGGCGGTGGAACGTGGTGTTGACTTTTTTGACTGCGTTTATCCCACCAGAAACGGAAGACACGCGCATTTGTACACCAATCATGGCAAAATCAACTTACTTAATGCCAAGTATGAAAGGGACGGCAGACCAATTGAAGAAGGCTGTATGTGCCCGACGTGTCAGCGCTATTCCAGAGCCTATATACGTCACCTTTTAAAAGCGAAGGAAATGCTTGGAATGCGTATGTGCGTAATCCACAATCTTTACTTCTATAATAAGATGATGGAAGAAATCAGGGATGCCCTTGACGAAGGCAACTTTAAGGCATATAAAGCACGTAAGTTAGAGGGCATGGAACAGAAGAATGATTAAAATTTTGTAAAAAGCCCGTAAGCAAGGAAAAAGTGCTTGCTTATAAAAGAAAAATTGTGTATTCTAGTTAAGATTGCATTGTTAAAAAATGGATATGATATAGTTATCTTACAGATGCGAAATATATTGTGACAATTTGGAGGTAAGAGATGAATTTATTATTAACAGGTGAAGCGGCAGCAACAACTGCAGATGCGGTACAGTCAGGCGGAATGTTTGGCGGTAGTATTTGGGTAACAATTATTTATATTGTAATTATTGTTGGATTCTTTTATTTTATGCTTTACAGACCTCAACAGAAGGAAAAGAAGAAATTCAATGCAATGATGTCATCTATGGAAGTGGGCGATATTGTTGTAACCACAAGCGGTTTTTATGGTGTATTAATTGACATTACCGAAGAAGATGTTATTGTTGAATTCGGTAACAACAAGAACTGCAGAATTCCTATGAAAAAAGCTGCAATTGCACAGATTGAAAAGGCAAATGCTGAATAATTTTAAATAAAAGGGGGCGTTTTTATACGCCCTTTTTGTTTTTATATAATGGAGTACAAAAGAATGAATAAAAAGAAGTGGCTGACAGTCGTGATTGTTTTGGCAAGTGTGCTTCTTGTAACAGGCGGTATTTATTTGGGACTGGCCGGATACTATTCGGAACGGTTTTGCTATGGTACGTGGATTAACGGAGTCTATTGCACCGGTAAAACCGTAGACGAGGTAAACGCAGAGCTGGTTATGCTTGCTACTTATGATAAAATTACTATCATAGACCGAAATAACAGCCAATATGAAGTTGCATTGGAAGAAATTGAATATGGTATGGATTATACCGGCGCTTTGAAGGAAATTAAGGGCGGACAGAAGGAATTTGAGTGGATTCGGTATTATTTTACGGAACAAAATTTTGATGTAATGCCTGTTGTAACCTTTTCGGAAGAGAAGCTGGCGGATATTCTCTATAAAGCGGATTTTATGAAAAAAGAGGTTTTGGCAGTAGGGAATCGGCCTGAAATTGTTCTGGAAGAGGATGGATATCATTTGTATGACCATACGGTGAATCAGATTGTACCGGAAAGGGTTTGCAAAGCGGTTTCCAATGCGTTGCATAACCTGGAACAGGAAGTGTATGTAGCAGAGCAAAAGGGTTGTTACGTAACAATGCCTGTAACGCAGGAGAATTTGGACATTTATAAGTTGTGGAATGATATTTATGCATTCCAGAGTTTTGAACTTACATATATTTTAGGAGACCGGGAAGAAAAGATTGACAGTGGTGTGGTATCCAAGTGGATCGCCATCGATGAAAATACGGGTGCTTTTATAAAAGATGCGCAGGGAAATCTTGTGCTGGATGAAGCAAAGGTGCTTGAATATACGATTTCTCTTGGTGAAAAGTATGATACCGTGGGTAAACCCAGAGAATTCATGTCAACCAGGGGTGATTTGGTAACGATAGAGAAGAGCACCTACGGAAATGACATTGATGAAGAGGAAGAATGTGCCTTTTTGATAGAAGATTTCACATTGGGTCGAAGCGGTACGGAGCGTGAACCGGTTTACGCTTCCAAAGCCTGGAGCCAGGGTGAAGATGATATTGGCGGAACCTATATTGAAGTTGATATGACAGAGCAGATGTTGTATTACTACGTGGATTATGAGCTTACGTTGGAAACCCCTGTCGTTACGGGGAATATGCGTCGCGGCTGGGATACACCTGCTGTGGTATGTTCCATTTACGGTAAAGCCAGAAACCGAATTCTTAGAGGTGCTACCTATGCAACCTTTGTTTACTACTGGATGCCGGTTTACGGCAATATCGGCTTGCACGATGCGACTTGGAGAAGAAAGTTTGGAGATGATATCTATATGACGGACGGATCTCATGGTTGCATCAATATGCCGAAAGATAAGGCGGCTGAGCTTTACGGAATGGTGGAGATGGATACTCCTGTGGTATTATTTTATTAATGAAAAAGTA
This sequence comes from Lachnospiraceae bacterium, assembly GCA_045580855.1. Lineage (GTDB taxonomy): Bacteria > Bacillota > Clostridia > Lachnospirales > Lachnospiraceae > UBA3766. The sequence continues at coordinate 115,374 of JAZNOO010000001.1, forward strand.
TTGTTATTTTTTTGTCATTTTATTATTTTTATAGTTGACGAATAATGTGCATAATTGTAAAATGAATTTTATGGTGATTACCAACCTTAAGGAGGAAAGAAAATGGCTAGAGTGTATAATTTCTCGGCAGGTCCGGCTGTGTTACCGGAAGAAGTTTTAAAAGAAGCGGCAGAGGAGATGCTTGACTACAAAGGAACCGGTATGTCGGTTATGGAAATGAGTCATCGTTCCAAAGCTTATGATACAATTATTAAGGAAGCAGAAGCTGACTTAAGAGATTTGATGAATATTCCTGATAATTATAAGGTATTGTTTTTACAGGGTGGCGCACATCTTCAGTTCGCTATGATCCCTATGAACCTTATGAAGAATAAGGTTGCGGATTATATTGTAACCGGTATGTGGGCTAAGAAGGCACACAAGGAAGCACAGAAGTTCGGTACTGCAAACAAGATTGCAACTTCTGAAGATGATAACTTCTCTTACATACCTGACTGTTCGGATCTTCCCATTTCAGAAGATGCTGACTATGTTTATATCTGTGAAAACAACACAATTTACGGTACAAAGTTCAAAACTTTACCGAATACAAAGGGTAAGACACTTGTTTCTGACGTTTCAAGCTGTTTCTTATCAGAACCTATGGATGTATCGAAGTATGGTATTATCTATGGTGGTGCACAGAAGAACATCGGACCTGCAGGTGTTGTTATCGTAATTATTCGTGAAGATTTGATTACAGAAGATGTTCTTCCCGGAACTCCTACTATGTTACAGTACAAGATTCATGCAGACGCAGAGTCTCTTTACAATACACCGCCCGCATACGGCATTTATATGTGTGGTAAGGTATTCAAATGGCTCAAGAAACAGGGTGGTCTTGAGGCTATGAAGGAATACAACGAGAAGAAGGCTAAGATTCTTTACGATTACCTTGATGAAAGCAAGATGTTCAAGGGTACTGTTCGTAAGGAAGTCCGTTCTCTTATGAATGTTCCTTTCGTAACAGGCGACGCTGATTTGGATGCTAAGTTTGTAAAAGAAGCTACAGAAGCCGGATTTACTAACTTAAAAGGCCACAGAAGTGTTGGCGGTATGCGTGCAAGTATCTACAATGCTATGCCTATCGAAGGTGTTGAGAAATTAGTTGAATTTATGAAGAAGTTTGAAGAGGAGAATGCGTAATGTTTAAATATCATTGCTTAAATCCTATTGCCCAGGTTGGCTTGGATAATTTTGATTCCAATTATGAAAAGACATACGAAATCGCAGAAGCAGAAGGTGTACTTGTAAGAAGTGCATCTATGCATGAAATGGATTTTTCGGATAACTTGCTTGCGGTAGCAAGAGCAGGCGCCGGTGTAAACAATATTCCTTTGGATAAGTGCGCAGAAAAGGGTATCGTTGTATTCAACACACCCGGTGCAAATGCAAACGGTGTTAAGGAATTGGTTCTTTGCGGTATGTTGCTTGCTTCCAGAGATGTTGTTGGCGGTATCGAATGGGTAAAAGCAAATACTTCTGATGAAAATATTGCCAAGTCTGCAGAAAAGGAAAAGAAGCTTTTTGCAGGTACTGAAATCGAAGGCAAGAAGATTGGTGTAATCGGTCTTGGTGCAATCGGTGTTAAGGTTGCAAACGCAGCACAGACACTTGGTATGGAAGTTTACGGCTATGACCCTTATGTTTCCGTAAACGCAGCATGGAGCTTAAGCCGTGGCGTTAAGCATGTATTTGCAGTAGAAGAAATTTATCAGGAGTGTGATTATATTACAATTCATGTACCTGCTTTGGATTCTACCAAGGGTATGATTAATGCGGAAACCATCGGTATGATGAAAGACGGTGTAATCATTCTTAACTTTGCAAGAGACGTTCTTGTAAATGAAAATGATATGTTAGATGCATTAAAGAGCGGTAAAGTCCGCAAGTATGTATCTGACTTCCCGAATCCTACAACAGCAGGACAGCCCGGATGTATCGTAATCCCTCATCTTGGTGCATCTACAGAAGAGTCAGAAGATAACTGTGCAAAGATGGCTGTTAAGCAGATGATTGAATACCTTGAAAATGGTAACATCGTAAACAGTGTTAACTATCCTGCATGTGATATGGGTATCTGTACGAAGGCAGGCCGTGTTGCGATTTTCCATAAGAACATTGCAAACATGATTACGAAATTTACCGCTTGCTTTGGTGATGAAGGCATCAATATCGTGGAAATGACTAATAAGTCCAGAGGTGAATATGCATATACCATGATGGATATTGAAAGCCCTGCGACTGAAGAAATCATTAAGAAGCTTTCTGAAATTGACGGTGTATTCCGTGTAAGAAAGGTTAAATAAGAATAATTAATCGATTTTATCTGTTATATTAAATTAATAAAATATATTATGCTTATAAAAGCCCCTTGATAATGTTTATCAAGGGGTTTATAATATTTAATGGACTTTTATAGTCTAAAATGAGAGCATTATACGCAAAAGCATTGTTTGTAAAATGTGAGGAGTGATGTTTTAATGTTTAAAATTTTATTTGATGAATATCAGAAACATAAAAAATTAATTTTGTTATACATATGTTTGTGCATTTTTGCATCGGTATTCTGTGGTCCTTTTCTCAACAATTATATGCCGGGAAGTGCAGTGATTACAGCGACAGAAGATACAACAAATGTTACTTTGTCAGAAGGCGAAACATTATCTACGCTTACACAGCAGATTTTGGGAAATTCTATTTCTTCTATTGCAGGCGGGTATGCCAGTGTGGTTGCAATTTCCTGTGAGCCTTTTACAGCGCTTTTGTTTTTGGGAATTATTGAAACCGTAAACCGTTGGTGCGGATATCCTTTGGATATGATGTCTACGCCTGCGGGAAATCCTATTGTTTTGCTTGTGATTGCAATATTCTGGGCGGCAAGTAAGTTGATGAAATCCAATGAAACTACTCAGGTATTTGGTATGGTGACCTTGGGTGAACTTGAGAAGTACCTTGGCTTAGTGTTTATTTTGGTATTGGGCGTTTTAAATGTGACCGGTATTTCGACAGGAGTAATGGATGCAGTTCTTTCTGCTGCTTCGCCGGAAAGCGTGGCACAACCTCAGACTGCAACATGGGTAGCTGTGTTATCCATTGTATGGTCTGTATTTTTGGCCATTTTATCGGTGGCGGTATATTTTATTATGAAGACTGTAATGTCAGGCATTGATGTGATTCAGATGTCTTTATCCTTTATTCCCGGTTCTGCATTCTTTTTTGAGACTGCAAAGAGCTTGTTTGCCATCTTTTTGATTACCGTAAATGTAATTTTCCCGCCTTTGGGTATTGCATTGAATATTATTATTTTTATTATCGGATGTATTTTATTTAAGAGCTGTTATTATGCGGTGAGATATTTTAAGAATATTTATTTCAGACCGTTGGTGAAACGTATCAAAGGCTTTGATCCGCAGATTTCGTTGCTTTCCAAGAAATTACCGAAGCGTATTCGCAAATATTGCGAAGCAGAAGGACTTGAGATTCAGGCCGCAATGCCGGTATATCCATTGAAGTACGTGGGCGAAGAAAAAGTACGCAAATATGATAAGTGGTGGCTTGTGATGGCGGATGATACCCCGTATTACATGCGCAAGCGTATGGGAAAGAAGAAAGTCCGTAAAATAAGCCTGCTTTCAAGTGAACAACAGCCTGTATATATCCGTAAAGGCTTGTGGTTCTATGAGATTTTCTCGTATTTACCGGATGAAAAGAACCTTGCGAAGAAATATCCGAAAAAAGCATTTTCTTTTGCTTTGAGTATGGAATATCTGTATAAGAATGAAGAAATTCTGCAGTTGACAGGCTATGAAAATTATAATTTGATTCAGGAAGCTGCTAAGATGACCAAGAGACAGCAACGTGAAGCAAGACGTATGCAGCGAAAAGAAGCTTTGCTTCAGAAATTGGATAACGTTAAGAATTATTTTGTTGAGGATAAAAGTAAAACGGGGTACTAAATGAGACTGTTTCGCCGATTGAAAACCAAATACGGCATTACGCATCCTTTTTGCGTGCTGAGTTTATTGGCATGCTTGGGTTTTTGCGGTCTGATTACAGGTTATATGTTAAAGCATTATATCCCCGTGAGTGATGCTGCAAGGATGGTAGAAAACGCAAATGTAAACACTGAAGAGCTGCAGGCTTTTGGCGAAGAGGTATTTGATACGATGATCGGTTCCTATGCCCAGGCGGTAGCAATCGGTATTGAACCATTGCTTGCGGTGATTGTACAAGGTCTTGCCGGCTTTGTAAATGCGGTAATTGGTATGCCTCTTGAAGTAGAAGCTACCTATTTTTCCATACCGGAAGTATTTTTCATTGTATTGGCTGTTTTCTTAATCGGTAAACTGATGCAGTGTTTTGAATGTACACGTTCTTTTACAATGTTGACTTATGGTGAGATTGAGAGAATATTCGGCTATCTTTTGATGGTTATGATTTCCTGTCAGAATATTACCAAAATCATTTATGTTTGCGACAAACATAAGCTTATGCTGGAGAATCTGTTTGGTAGCGTGGGAACTGAATGGTTTGTTGCAGCGTTTGTTTTTTGGACGGGACTCTTTTCGGCGTTTTTTGGTATTATGATTTTCTATATCACCAAAACACTGGTGCTGGGATTACAGATTATGCAGTTATCCATAGCATTCTTCCCTTTTACTTCGTTTTTGTTTGAAGTGTTAAGGAGTAGCGCAACCGTGCTGTTTGCGGTGTTTAACTTGTTATTCCCGAAGGTTGGATTTGCATTTAACTGTGCGGCTTTTATAATCGGTATTGTATTTCTTGCCCAGACAAGCAGTAGTGTGGAATATTTCCGTGTGATTTATTTGGAGTCTCTTTTGATTCCGTATTATCGTTTTAAGGGGGAAATTACGCAACTTTACAAAGACGTTCCTATGGAAATACGTAAAAAATGTGCAAATCTTAACAACATCATTATCCCTGTTTTTTCTATGGAGCGGTTTGAAATTGACGAAGTGGATGTGGCAGGACATGAACAATGGTGGATGGAGATTGCCGAGGACGAACTGCATTTTTATCGTAAAAAATTCCTTTCGCGGAAGGTTGAAACCTTCAGCATAGGAAAAAATGAGAGAAAATGGTATTTTAAGGATAACTGGAAATGTCTTGAACTCTTTGATTTAAACGGTCCGGAGGAAAATATTATCCGCTTATTTAAAAAACCGGAGCGTAAGCTTGCGTTTGTGGTAAGCAGGGAATATGAGGCGATTTTTGCGGATGTCACAGTGGGTATGGGTGCGATTGATTATAATGCCCTGAAAGCAAAGCTTACGGAAGAACGCCGTATACATATGGAGAAAGATAATAAAGCATTTTATGCTATAACACAATAAAGATTAATTTAAGCCACAGGAGGATAAAAAATGGCAGTATTAAAACCGTTTCAGGCAATCAGACCGAAGAAAGGATTAGAAGAGCAGATGGCAGCCCTTCCCTATGACGTATATAACAGGGCAGAAGCTAAGGTTGTTGTAGAAAAAAACCCTTTGTCATTCCTTGCAATCGACAGAGCAGAAACACAGTTTTCTGATGATGTGGATACCTATGCAGATTGCGTATATGCTAAGGCGAAAGAAATGCTTTGGGACCGTGTTGCCAAGGGCGAATATGTTCAGGAAGATGAAAAATGTTACTATGTATATGAACTGGTAATGGACGGACGTTCCCAGGTAGGTATCGTTGCCTGCGCTAGCATTGATGATTACCAGAATAATATCATCAAGAAGCACGAAAATACCCGTGCAGATAAGGAAGTAGACCGTATTCGTCACGTCTCAACCTGTGAAGCACAGACCGGCCCGATTTTCCTTGCTTACCGTTCAAATAATGTAATCAATGAAGTAGTTGCAAATAAACGTGCAGAAGCGCCTTTGTATGACTTTGTGGCAGATGACGGCATTGCACATAAAGTATGGGTCATTAATGAAGCAGACAGTCTTGCAAAGATTGAGAATGCATTCGCGGAAATGAATGAAATCTACATTGCTGACGGACATCATCGTTGTGCATCAGCGGTGAAAGTCGGTTTGAAATTAAGAGAAGAGAATCCTTCTTATGACGGAACGGAAGAATTTAATTTCTTCTTATCTGTTTTATTCCCGGATGATCAGTTAATGATTATGGATTATAACCGTGTTGTGAAGGACTTAAATGGTAACAGTGAAGACGAATTCATTTCAAAGCTGGAAGAAATTTATGATGTTGCGCCTATTGGCAATCAGGCACAGTATCCTTCAAAGAAGGGCGAAATCAGTATGTACCTTTTCGGTGAGTGGTATCGTTTGAGCGTAAAGAAAGAATATACAAGCAACGACCCTATTGACGGCTTGGATGTGTCTATTTTACAGAATAACGTATTAGGACCTATTTTGGGTATTGATGATCCTAAAACAGATAAAAGAATCGATTTCGTAGGCGGAATCAGAGGATTAAAAGAATTGGAACGCCGTGTGGCAGAAGATTGCAAGGTTGCATTTGCAATGTATCCTACTTCAATCAACGAGTTGTTCGATGTAGCGGATGCAGGACTTCTTATGCCCCCTAAATCTACATGGTTTGAGCCTAAATTAAGAAGCGGTATCTTTATTCACAGCATTCGTACAGATAAATAGTTTGAAAGGAAATAACAATATGACAAAAAAACAATATGCTAAAATGGACTGGGAAGCAATCGAATCAATCGTATATTCGGATAATGCGCACCCTTTTGATATTTTAACACCACAAAAAAGCGGCAAGGACACTTTGATTCAGGCGTTTTTGCCTTTTGCGGAGTCTGCTGAGGTGGTTTTTGAAGGCAAAGACGAAGCAATTCCGATGGAAATGGTGGACGAGGAAGGTTTTTATGCTGTTTTCGTACCCGGAACCGGCAAAAAGTCATATTGTTATCGAATTTCTACCAAAGATGGTGAAACAGTTATCATCAAGAACCCTTATGATTTTGCACCGGTAATTCCCAAAGACGGCTTTGAAGATTTTATTGCGGGCAATTGTACGGATGCATATCGTATTTTAGGTTCACATACAATGACTTTAGAAGGCGTTGCCGGCGTGAATTTCGCAGTTTGGGCGCCTAATGCATTGCGTGTCAGCGTAATCGGTGAGTGGAATCATTGGGACGGTCGTGTAAATCCTATGCAGAAACTGGATGAATACGGCGTATTTACCCTTTTTATTCCTGATGTAAAAGCAGGAGATGCTTATCGTTTCGAATTAAAGGTAAAGGGCAACGAGATTCTTTTAAAAGACGACCCTTATGCAACGCTTTTAAACGAAAACAGTTATGCGATTGTTAATGAAAGTTCTGCGTTTGAGTGGAGTGATAAAACATTTGTTAAAACCGATGGAAAGAAACTTATGGGACAGCCTGTACAGATTTGTCAGGTTTCTTTACAAGACATTGTCGCAGAGGCTTCCAAAGGCAAAAAGAAGCTTGTCACAGTACTGAAAGAGACTGTTGCAAAGTTAGGTGTATTAGGATGTACTCATGTAGAACTTGCACCGGTTATGGCGGAATCTTCTTCAAAGGAAGATGCTTATCAGACCTTGTTTTATTATGCAACAACAAGTGCTTTAAAAGAAAACAATGTTATCAAAGAGTTTGTAAATGAATGCCATAAGGCAGGAATATCCGTGCTTATGGATTGGTCTGTGGCCTACTATGCCAAAGATGCAAATGGTCTTGAATGGTTTGACGGAAGCTGCCTGTATGAGCATGCGGATAAAAGAAAGGGCTACCAGCCTGCTTTTGATGCTAACGTATTCCGTTATCAGTGTCCGGAAGTTAAGAGTTTCCTTACCTCCAATGCATATTTCTGGATGAAGAAATATCATTTTGACGGTATTTGCTTTAATGACCTTGCGTCAGTTTTATATTTGGATTACGGCAGAAATGAATGGGTGCCCAATGCTTACGGCGGTAAGGAGAACTTTGAATTTGTTGATTTTATCAAGGAAATTAATAATAAAATCAAGGCGGATTTCCCCGGCAGTATAACGGTTGCCGATATTGATGCGGTATGGGCGGATGCATCCGATAAGAATAAGAATTCTTTGGGCTTTGATTTCGTATGGAACAATGGCTTTAAGAAAGATTTTATCGGATTTGTTAAGAGCGAACCTTATGCTAGAGCAGGCAAACTTCTTACTATGCTTTCCGGCTTGGATTATGCATACAATGAGAATTATGTTTTACCCTTGTCTGCTGATGTTACAGAAAACGGTGCGTTAAAAGCTTTCCCGGGCGTTTTGGAAGAAAATTATGCGGCTTTGCGTGCTGCTTATGCCTATACAATGTTGTATCCCGGCAAGAAATTATTCTGCCCTGATTTAAAAGCATTCGTTGATAACGGTGGCAAAAAGGCAAAAAGAAGTGAATTTGCAATAGCTTTTGATGCTTTTATGGCTGAAATGAGCAAACTGTACAAGGATGAGAAGCTTTTATATGGTTTTGATGAAAAAGCAGGCAGCTTGGAATGGGTAAACCATAAGGCGGATGTTTCTAACGTAGTTACATTTGTTCGCAAGAGTAATAAAAAGAACGAAATTCTGTATGTAGTTGCTAATTTCTCAAATACTGAATATGAAGAATTGAAGCTGGTGGCACCTTTTGCAGGTAAATATACGGAACTTTTATCTACGGACGATGGCAAATTCGGCGGAAAAGGCATCTGCAATCCTAAGGCAGTTGCTACAGAAGAGGCACCTTATGATGAAACTGTAAATACATTAACAGTTAAGGCTGCGCCTATGAGCGTGTCAGTATATGCATATAAGCCTTTTACAGCAAAGGAATTGGCTGATATCGCGGAACATAAGCGTCAGTTACGTATTGCTTACGTGAAAGCAGAGCGTGCAAAAATCGAGAAGCGTCGTGATGAAATTATTGCGGAAGCAATTAAAGACGCAGAAAACAGAATTAAGGAATTGGAAAAGATTCTGGAAGAAAAATAAGAAAACGGAGTATGGAAAAGTGCAATATATAGTCCTAAAAGCACTTTTTCGGAGGAAGTATGAACATTGAACAGATTTTAAATCAAGTAGCAGGAAAACTTTCTGAAGGGGTAATGAATCTTGGAGGAAGAATTCTCTTTGTTGTGATTACGTTATTTATCGGCTATTGGCTGATAAAATGGGTAAAGAAACTTTTAAAGAAAATGTTTACCAAGTTTGATGTAGAAGAAGGAACGGCTGGTTTTCTTGCGTCAATTATTACGGTTGCGTTATATATTGTACTTGGATTTATTATCGCGGGCACCTTTGGCGTGGATGCGGCAAGTATTGTTGCAATTTTAGGTTCTGCAGGTGTAGCAATCGGTCTTGCAATTCAGGGAAGTTTGTCGAATTTTGCAGGCGGTATTTTGATTATCCTTTTAAAACCTTTTAAGGTGGGTGATTTTATCATTGAAGATAATAAAGGTAATTCAGGTACTGTAACAGAGATCTCACTTTTTTATACAAAATTACAGACCTTGGATGACAGAACTGTGGTTTTACCCAACGGAACACTTGCAAACACAAGCCTTACCAATGTTACAAAGACTCCGAATCGTATGCTTGAATTGAAATTCGGTGTTGCCTATGAGGCTGATTGGAAAGGTGCAATGGGTATTGTTGCGGATGCTTTTAAGACGGATGAAGCTTGTATTAATGCATCAGAAGTGGAAGTGTATTTGGATGAATTGGCAGGTTCGGCAATTATGATTGGCGGACGTTGTTACGTAAAAAATGACGAATTTCGCTATGCAAAGCAAAGAATTCTTGAAAAGGTACTGAATCGTTTTAACGAGGAAGGTATTGAAATCCCTTATCAGAAAATGGTTGTTTTAGCGCCTGATAAGGAAAATAAATAAGCGGTATTTTTGACTTGCAAAATAGTCCCGTAGCGGATATAATAACACAGGACTGTTTTGTTTTGCTGGAATAGCTCAGCAGGTAGAGCACTTCACTCGTAATGAAGGGGTCGTCGGTTCGAATCCGATTTCCAGCTTTGAAACCATATCCGCTTTTACGGGTATGGTTTTTTAGAAGAATGGGTTTGTAGGAAGTATAGATGAAGGATTGCATTGCAGATTGATGCGGTCCGGATTTTAATTAAGATACTTCGGATTGGAGTTTTTATGGCACAGCTTTGGGGCGGCAGATTCACGAAAGAAACCGATGAAGCCGTATATCAGTTTAATGCATCCATTGGATTTGACCAGAAGATGTATCGTCAGGATATCGAAGGCAGTATTGCCCACAGTAAAATGCTTGGGAAGCAGGGCATTATTTCGCAGGAAGACGTTGATGCGATTATTGCCGGCTTGGAAGGAATTTTAAAAGATATTGAAAGCGGTGAATTGGAGATTTCCAGCCGTTATGAAGATATACATAGTTTTGTGGAAGCAAACTTAATCGACAGAATCGGTGATGCGGGCAAAAGACTTCATACCGGAAGAAGCCGTAATGACCAGGTTGCCCTTGATATGAAGCTTTATACCAGAAATGTGATTGATAATACCGATGTATTGTTAAAAGATTTGTTGATGGTATTGCTTGACATTATTAAAAACAATACCGATACCTATATGCCCGGTTTTACCCATTTGCAGAAGGCACAGCCTACCACATTGGCCCATCATATGAGTGCATATTTTGAGATGTTTTTACGAGACAGACAGCGTCTGGCTGATATCCGCAAACGTATGAATTTATGTCCTTTGGGTTCCGGTGCGATGGCAGGCACCACCTATCCTTTGGATAGAGCGTACACTGCTGAATTGTTAGGTTTTGACGGACCTACCAGAAACAGTATGGATTCCGTATCTGACAGAGATTATGTGATTGAGCTGTTATCGGCATTTTCGACGGTAATGATGCATTTGAGCAGATTTTCGGAAGAATTGATTGTATGGAATTCCAATGAATACAGATTTGTAGAGATGGATGATGCATATTCTACCGGAAGCAGCATTATGCCCCAGAAGAAGAATCCGGATATTGCTGAGTTGGTAAGAGGAAAGACCGGCCGTGTATACGGTGCATTGATGTCTATGCTTACTACGATGAAGGGCTTACCTTTGGCATACAACAAGGATATGCAGGAAGATAAGGAAATGGCTTTTGATGCCTTTGAAACAGTAGGTGATTGTTTGTATCTCTTTACGGGAATGCTTTCAACCATTAGTTTCCGCAAGGATGTAATGGCAAAGAGTGCAATGAACGGATTTACCAATGCAACAGACGCTGCGGATTACCTTGTAAATAAGGGCGTTCCCTTCCGCGATGCCCACGGAATTATCGGTCGTATGGTACTTTTATGTATTGATAAGAATTGTGCAATCGAAGATTTGTCTATGGACGAATTCAAGGAATTGTGCCCGGCATTTGAAGACGATATCTATGATGCGATCAGCCTTGAAACCTGCGTTAACAAGCGTTTGACCATTGGTGCGCCCGGACAGGATGCAATGAATAAGGTAATTGCTATGTACGAGGCATATTTGGCTGATGAAAAGGCATTATAAAATTTATTTGTAAATATTTACAGCATATTGAATCGAAAGATTTATATATATGTGTGATTTTGTAAAAGTTTTTATATTTTTATGAAATCATAAGAATAATTTTAGAGGAGTTAAAAGTTATGAGTGACAAGTTACGAGTTGGTATTTTAGGCGGAACAGGTATGGTAGGGCAGAGATTTATCTCTCTCCTTGAAAATCACCCTTGGTTTGAAGTAGTTTTAATTGCTGCAAGCCCCCGTTCTGCAGGCAAAACATATGAAGAGGCAGTTGGCGGACGTTGGAAAATGACCACACCTATGCCCGAAGCAGTAAAGAACCTTGTTGTTCTTGATGTAAATGAAATTGAAAAGATTGCAGCAGAAGTAGACTTCGTTTTCAGTGCCGTAGATATGACAAAGGATGAAATTAAGGCAATTGAAGAAGCTTACGCTAAGGCTGAAGTGCCTGTTGTAAGTAACAATTCCGCACACAGATGGACACCTGATGTTCCTATGGTTGTGCCTGAGATTAATCCGGATCATATGAATGTAATTGAATTCCAGAAGAAGCGTCTCGGAACAAAGAGAGGTTTCATTGCAGTTAAACCCAACTGTTCTATTCAGAGTTATGCACCTGTTTTAACAGCATGGGCAGAATTTGAACCTTACGAGGCAGTTGTTTCTACATACCAGGCAATTTCAGGCGCAGGTAAGACCTTCAAGGATTGGCCTGAAATGGTTGAAAATATTATTCCTTACATTGGTGGCGAAGAAGAAAAGAGTGAAAAAGAACCTCTTAGAATCTGGGGCGAAATTAAGGATGGCGTAATTGCACCTGCTGACCATATTAAGATTACAAGCCAGTGTATCCGTGTACCGGTATTAAACGGACATACAGCATCTGTATTTGTTAAATTTAAGAAGCAACCTACTAAGGAACAGTTGATTGAAAAGCTTGTAAACTTCAAGGGTGTACCTCAGGAGTTAGAACTTCCCAGCGCACCGAAGCAGTTTATCCAGTATTTGGAAGAAGATAACAGACCTCAGGTTACTTTGGATGTTGATTACGAAAAGGGTATGGGCATCAGTGTAGGCCGTATTCGTGAAGACAGCATCTATGACTGGAAGTTTGTAGGTCTTTCACACAACACCGTAAGAGGTGCTGCAGGCGGTGCCGTACTTTGCGCTGAATTATTGAAGGCACAGGGTTATATCACCAAGAAATAATGTTTTTATAAAAAGGGAAAACTATGTTAATCGGACGTTCGCATGAGTTGGACTATTTAACAAATTATTATAATCAGGCTGATAACAGTCTTATTGTACTGTACGGGCAGAAAGGCTTGGGCGTTAGTTCTCTTTTGCAGGAATTTGCAAAGGAGAAAGACGTTGTGCGCCTTTGTGCAAGCCAGTGCAGTCCGAGACAACAGTGCTATGTCTGGTCAAAGAAAATAAGAAATCAGGGTATTTCCATCGGGGAATATCCTGATTTTTCTGCGCTTTTTGATGCAATCAGCGAATTATATGCCGGTCAAAATGATGCAGGCAAGACTGTTCTTGTGATTGAAGATTTTCAGTGGGCAGTGCGAAACAGCGATGATTTTATGAATGCGCTGACTGCTTTTCTTGCCGGGGAAGAGAATAAAGGACGTCTTATGATTATCCTGGCATCAAACGCAATTGGCTGGGTGGAGAATACTTTTATATCCAAAATCGGACGTAATGCCTTTGCGATCTCGGGATTCTTAAAAGTGAAACCTATGAGTTTCCTTGATATGGTTTGCTTTTATGATACCAACGATACCAAGAAGTGCATCCAAATTTACAGTATTGCCGGCGGAAATCCCGGTTATTGGACACGCTTTGATATAAAATCTGACTTAAAAGCGAATATTTGTCGTCTGTTTTTGGATAAAAACGCAGTTTTTGCCTCGGAAGGTCTGAATCGTATCAGCGATGAATTGCGTGAATTAAGTGTTTACGGAACCATTCTTGCTGCTTTGGCAGAAGGCAGAGAGAAATTGAATGATTTATATGCACATACAGGCTTTTCAAGGGCTAAAATCAGTGTCTATTTGAAGAATTTAATGGCGCTGGAGCTGGTGGAAAAAGTATTTTCTTATGAAACAGCGGATAACCGTAATTCTAAGAAGGGTGTCTATCGTATTTGTGATCCCCTGGTGCAGTTCTGGTATCATTTTATTTTTCCGCATAGCGACGAGGTGGGCGTTATGAGAGCGGAAGAATTTTATGATACGTATATCGCAGAAGAAGTTACGGATTATATCAGTGCGGGCTATGGTAAAATCTGCGCGGAATATTTGGATATTTTGAACGAAAGAGGGAAATTACCTGTTCAATATACCCGCCACGGTGAATGGGTTGGTAAAAACGGCCGAATCGATGTGGTTGGCCAGGATGCGAAACGAAATACATTACTTGGTTTCTGTAATACAAGCGGTAGGGCACTTGATTTGGCTATGGTGGAAGCAGATATTGCGCTTGCCAAAGAGGCGCACTTGCGTCCGGAGCATTGTTTCTTCTTCTCAGCGGATGGTTTTACTGGGGAAGTGGAAGCCTTTGCTAAGAGAAACGATGGTGTGTATCTTGTGGATATGAATGATTTGTAGGAAGTGTTTTACTTATAAGATAAGGTGTGTGTAATGTTGGAATTGTTTGGATTTGATCATGAAGAGTCTTTTGAAGAAAATGCAGAAGAGTATTCTGCCGAAAACACTGTAGAAGTGCCTGAAATAACGGAAGAAACCGTTGAAACAACTGAGGAAGTGTCTGAAGAATCTTTTGAAGAAGCGGATGAAATTGCCGAAATGGAGCAGGAAAAAGAGGACCGGCAGACCAGGAAAATTACTGCAATAGGCGGTATTATCTTTGTGGCGTTTTTATTGCTTGTTGCTATCAGCAAGTTGATTCCTTCAGGTCCTAAATATGAATTTATATTAGAAGGAAATACGGTTCAGATTCCTTGTTCGTATTATTATTTTGAAGATTTGGGATTTGAAATGGTGTCCGAATATAAAATGTATAACGTCAGTTCCGGTGATACGACTTGGGTGAAAGCTAGAAATTCTGCCGGGAAAGAAATTGAACTTATTTTATTAAATGATACCATGTCTGAGCAAAAAACGCGTGGATGTAAAGTGATTGGGATATCGGTTGACGAAGGAAAGGCTCCTAATTTCCGGTTGATAAATGATGTTAAACTTGGAATGTCGTATGACCAGGTAAATGATATTATGGGCGTAGGCGGTTTGACTACTTATGGGGCAAACGAATATACGGAACAGGTTGGTTCTGATATATATAATATTCGCATCAGCTATGAAAATCCTGTTATTTCGATTGATAGTGGCATCACAAATACTTCATATATGGATTATGACAGCCTTACATATTATGCCATGAATAATTTTTGGAACCGAAAAGTGACATCTATTTCCGTAAGGCTTGAACATTAACGGACTTTGTAAAGTGTAAAGGAGAGTAAATATGAAAAAAGTATTTATTATTTTATCCGTAATTGCATCTGTTCTTCTTGTTGGCTGTAATGCAAGAGAAGTGGTGTCTGAATTGCCGGAACAGGTTTCTGAAACAGTAGAAAATACAGAAGATGATGTTACGAGCGAAGGAGAAAGTAATAATAATGCCGGTGATGCTTTGCTTGAAGAAACTATGGAAGAGTTTTTTGGGAATGAAACTTCAAGTGAAGAAACAGAAGATAATGTTGATACTGAGTTGCCATTAGAGTTACAATCAACCGACAATCCAAAGGTGAATGTAATTTTGAATCTTTCGGGTACATATACAGATATCGTCGGAAATACGGACAACTATGTTTATCAGATCCCGCAGTTTAATGCGGATTCAGACAGTGCGAAGGTGCTTAACGAAAGAATTGTGGAAGATTTATATGACGTTATTAACGATGAAGTGCAGACAATGCCCACAGGGTGTTCTTTGTTTTGTTATAGTGTGACATATGAAGTAGTTGAATATGATAATATTGTAGCAATTATTGCGTCTGTGCCTTATCCGAATGATATTTTTCTGCGGTTTGCATACAGTTATGATTTTGCAAATGAGAAAGAAGTCACAAATACTGAACTTCTTACAATGCGAAATCTTACGGAAGAGGATTTTATAACGGAGTCTTTACGACGCGAGAAAGAATATTTTCAGCGTCAGGTTGACAGTATTTATCCCGGTACGGCAGAAGAAGAAATAAATGCATGGATGCAATCTGCAATTAACGATACTACCGTTGATTTGCCGATGTATATGGGAACCGACGGCATATTGTATGTATATGTTCCGTTCCCTTCTTTGGCCGGTGCGGACTGGTATTATAGTCTGGAACAGTTTTAGTCAATATCGTATTTTTGATGATACAATATTTTTAGATTTTACTAAGTATTATGAAAGGATAATACCATGGGAAAAGCGGTTTTTATTGCGGAGAAACCTTCGGTTGCCCGCGAGTTTGCCAAAGCCTTAAAATTGAATACAAAGTCCCATGACGGATATTTGGAGTCCGAGAACACCATTATTACCTGGTGTGTCGGTCATCTTGTAAATATGTGTTATCCCGAAAGCTACGATGAAGCATTGAAGAGATGGTCTTTTGATACCATTCCTTTTATCCCGACGGATTATAAATATCAGGTAATTGATGACGTGAAGAAGCAGTTTGAAATTGTAAAAGGACTGCTTACCCGTGCAGATGTTGACACTATTTATGTTTGCACTGACTCCGGGCGTGAAGGAGAGTATATTTATCGTCTTGTGGAGCAGGAAGCCGGTGTTACGGGCAAGAAGCGTCTCCGTGTCTGGATTGATTCCCAGACCGAGGAGGAAATCATTCGTGGCATTAAGGAAGCAAAGGATTTGTCAGAGTATGATAATTTGTCAGCCTCTGCTTATTTGCGTGCCAAAGAAGACTATTTGATGGGTATTAATTTTTCGCGTGCCCTGACTTTGAAGTACGGCTATCAGGTAAAAAGCTATTTGAATGCCCCTAAGGGCGTGGTTTCCGTAGGTCGCGTTATGACCTGCGTTCTCGGTATGGTTGTTTTGAGAGAACGTGAAATCCGTAATTTTGTGAAGACCCCCTTTTATAAGGTTTGGGCTAAAATGCAGATTGCAGACTCTGAAATTGAGGGTGAATGGCGTGTGACGGATGACAGTAAGTATTTTCAGTCGCCGAAATTGTATAAAGAAAACGGATTTTTGGACCGGGAGACAGCACAGGAGTGTATTGTATACACCTTAGAGCGTGAAGCGCAGGCGGATACTATGTTTACACCGCCTGTAGAAGGCGAAAAGCAAATTATTGCCGGAGAAGATTTTGGCAATGTGCGCGTGTTCTCCATGGAGAATAAAAAAGAACGTAAAAATGCACCGCTTTTATACAATTTGGCGGAATTACAGAATGACTGTTCTAAATATTTTAAAATCAATCCCGACCAGACTTTGTCCATTGTCCAGGAATTGTATGAAAAGAAACTTGTAACCTATCCCCGTACTGATGCGAGAGTATTGTCTACGGCAGTGGCCAAAGAAATCCATAAAAACATCGCAGGCTTACAGAATTATGCGGTTTTACAGGACAATGCCAAAGAAGTTCTGGCGATGGGTTCTTATAAAAAGATTGCGTCCACAAAATATGTAAATGACAAGCAGATTACGGACCACTATGCAATCATTCCTACAGGACAGGGATTCCAAGCATTAGGCAGTGTAAGTCCTACCGCAAGACTTGTTTATGAAATCATTGCAAGAAGGTTTTTGGGAATCTTTTATCCTGCTGCCGTATACGAGAAGGTTTCTTTGGTAACAGAGCGCAGAAACGAGAAATTTTACTGTTCTTTTAAGGTATTAAAAGAAGAGGGATTCCGCAAGGTAATGCAGTATTCTTTTGCCAAAAAGAAAGATGCGGACAAAGATTTAGGCAAAGAAGATGCCGAAAAAGAGAATGTTAATAAATCCGGTGCAGAGAATGAGGCAGAAGAAGTAAAGTGTGATGAGGCGTTCCTGAAGATTTTAGCAGGTCTTAAGAAGGGTGATGTGCTTCCGCTTAAGGCGTTTGAAATCAAGGAAGGTGAGACACAACCGCCGAAACGCTATAATTCCGGTAGTATGATTCTTGCTATGGAAAATGCGGGACAGTTCATTGAAGATGAGGATTTGCGTGCGCAGATTAAGGGTAGCGGTATCGGCACCAGTGCGACGAGAGCTGCAATTCTTACCAAATTAGTGAATAATAAGTATCTTGCGTTAAATTCGAAGACGCAGATTATCACACCGACACAACTGGGTGAGATGGTTTTTGATGTGGTTCGTTTGTCTATCGGTTCACTTTTGAATCCTGCGTTGACGGCGAGCTGGGAAATGGGTCTGACCGGCGTGGCGGACGGAAGCATTACCGAAGAAGATTATATGAAGAAACTGACGGACTTTGTGACGAAGCATACCAATAACGTAAAAAGCTTACGGAATCAGAATCAATTGAAGCAGTGCTTTGATTATGCAGCGCAGTTTTATAAAAAATAAATTATTATGAACTACGTGTAGAATAAGATTTTTTATAAGCAGAATGTTGTTGTACGTGTGCAGGAGGTTAATATGAGTGCTAATGTAATAGCGTGTATTTCAATAGCCGGAGCAGGAATTTTGCTTGTTTTAATTTCATTACCTTTTTTGTTGCGTGAGAAAGCATTAAAGAAGAAATGTAGCGCACAGACGATTGGCCACGTTATAAAATACAAACGATGTGGTGGAGATAATAATCGTTATTATACGCCGGTGGCTGAGTTTGAGGCAGATGGTAAAACCTATAAAGCATTCAGACATTTTAAATCTTTTTCTAAGGTAAAGGTTACGAATTCGCTTTCAGCTCAAAGCTTTGCGGAGCTTGTAGTTACGCCGAAGGAACGATTACATATGCAGATGAAAGAGGGACAAGGTGGAGTGATTCATTCGCTGGTAGCAGAAAAATGGCCTATTGGAAGCGAAGTGTCTATTGTTTACAATCCGATAAAGCCGAAACAGGCTTTTGTTGAAAAGGTTGTAACGGTAAGTAATGTTGCAGGAATTGTGCTTTTATCCTGTGGCGGAGGTTTAATGGTGCTTGCGGGAATTGCATATTTCGTTTTTTAAAGAAGCAGAGGTATTTTAATATGGAATTCAAAAAACAACTTCATAAACAGGCGATTGTGTTTTCGGTTGTTTTAATATTATCCTGGATGATGTTAGCAGGATTACAAGCAATGTTACCGGCCGTTATGATGATTATAATTACTGTCCTTTTGAATTATTGTTTAAAACCTGACCTTAGCCGGTATTTTAAGATACATGTTATATTTGGACTTGCTACCAATATAATTTGTAACATACTTTTTATCGGTTTCTATTTTCTTCCGTCTTTCATTGATGGAAGTTTATATGCAAAACTTGCGAACTTGCATATGAATCTTCATTGGATTATTCCGGTGGTTCTTATGTTGCTTGAGATGGGATATTATATCAAACAACGTTTGTATAAAAAGCCGAAAGAGTTGGCTGTTTTGGTTGCATCGAATGCCGGAATTTGTGTTTTGATTACATATATTGTTGTATTGTTTATTGCAGGTTCTAATATTTAAAATTTAATAAAGCGAGGTGACATTATGTCAGAAGCAATGAAAATTTCAAACCTTATGTCCTTGGAGAACACAATCGCTGCCAAATTATTTGACGGCAAAGAGTATCCTTGGGAAGTTTTACCCGAGATAGGGAAGTTTATCGTGGAACTTGGCGAGACACTTCCGGAAGATAAGTATGAGAAACGCGGCGAGAATGTTTGGGTGGCAAAGAGTGCCAAAGTTTTCCCGTCAGCCCATTTAAACGGACCGCTGATTATTGATGAGGAAGCGGAAGTACGCCATTGTGCTTTTATCCGCGGTAACGCCATTGTAGGTAAAAATGCCGTAGTAGGCAACTCGACAGAATTAAAGAATGTTGTGTTATTTGACCGCGTACAGGTTCCGCACTACAACTATGTGGGCGACAGTGTGTTAGGCTATAAGGCACATATGGGTGCAGGTTCTATCACTTCAAATGTAAAAAGCGATAAGACCCTTGTTGTTGTAAAATCAGCAGAAGAGAACATTGAAACCGGTTTGAAGAAATTCGGCGCAATGCTTGGTGATTGTGTGGAAGTTGGTTGTAATACGGTATTAAACCCCGGAACTGTAGTAGGGAAGAATTCCAATATTTATCCCACTTCCTGCGTAAGAGGTTTTATCCCTGCAAACAGTATTTATAAAAAGCAGGATAATATTGTTGTAAAAAGCAAGTAATTTTACGTCGAAAAAGGTAAAAAACACTGGATTTTTTCCTTATTTTGTGCGAAAATAGAAAAAGCGGTTATGAGTTGCTTGCATAATCGGTGAAATCATGAAGACACACAGGAGAAACCTGTTTGTTAAAGTATATTATGTTTGAAAGGAGATTTTCACATGATTTATTCACATGAAGTACAGAAAATGTGTACAGTAGCACAGGGTGTTAATCACGGTTGTGCTCCTATCCCTGAAGAAGCAAAATGGGTAAAAGCAAAAGAAATCAAAGACATTTCCGGTTTGACACACGGTATTGGCTGGTGTGCTCCCCAGCAGGGTGCTTGTAAGTTAACACTTAACATCAAGGAAGGTATCATCCAGGAAGCATTGGTTGAAACCATCGGTTGTTCAGGTATGACTCATTCAGCAGCTATGGCTTCTGAAATCTTACCCGGAAGAACTTTGTTAGAAGCATTAAATACTGACCTTGTATGTGATGCTATCAATACAGCTATGAGAGAGTTATTCCTTCAGGTTGTTTACGGACGTACACAGAGTGCATTCTCTGAAGACGGTCTTCCTGTTGGTGCAGGTCTTGAAGACCTTGGTAAGGGACTTCGTTCACAGGTTGGTACAATGTACGGTACATTGGCTAAAGGTCCCCGTTACCTTGAAATGGCTGAAGGTTATGTAACAGGTATCGCGCTTGATGCAGACGATCAGATTATCGGTTACCAGTTCGTAAGCCTTGGCAAGATGACTGACTTTATCAAAAAGGGTGATGATCCTACAACAGCTTGGGAAAAGGCAAAAGGCCAGTATGGTCGTGTAGCTGATGCTGTTAAGATTATCGATCCCAGAAATGAATAAGATAGGAGGACTGAAAAATGGCATTATTTGAATCATATGAAAGACGAATTGACAAAATCAATTCTGTATTAAATAGCTATGGAATCGCTTCTATCGAAGAAGCTGAAAAGATTACAAAGGATGCTGGTCTTGATGTTTACAATCAGATCAAGGGCATCCAGCCAATCTGTTTTGAAAACGCTTGCTGGGCATACATCGTAGGTGCAGCAATCGCAATTAAAAAAGACTGCAGAAGCGCAGCTGACGCAGCAGCAGCAATCGGTGAAGGTCTTCAGGCTTTCTGTATCCCAGGTTCAGTAGCTGATCAGCGTAAAGTAGGTCTTGGACATGGTAACTTAGGAAAGATGCTCCTTGAAGAAGATACAGATTGTTTCGCATTCTTAGCTGGTCACGAATCATTCGCAGCAGCTGAAGGTGCTATCGGTATCGCTGAAAAAGCAAACAAAGTTCGTCAGAAACCACTCCGTGTTATCCTTAACGGTCTTGGAAAAGATGCTGCAAAGATCATTTCAAGAATCAACGGATTCACATATGTAGAAACAGACTATGACTACTACACAGGCGAATTAAAAGAAGTTCAGAGAATCTCTTACTCTGATGGACTTCGTTCAAAAGTAAACTGCTACGGTGCAAACGACGTTCGTGAAGGTGTTGCAATCATGCACAAAGAAGGCGTAGACGTATCTATCACAGGTAACTCTACAAACCCAACACGTTTCCAGCATCCAGTTGCAGGTACATACAAAAAAGAATGTAACGAACTTGGAAAGAAATACTTCTCAGTAGCATCTGGTGGTGGTACAGGACGTACACTTCACCCAGATAACATGGCTGCAGGTCCAGCTTCTTACGGTATGACAGATACACTCGGACGTATGCACTCAGATGCACAGTTCGCAGGATCTTCATCAGTTCCAGCTCACGTAGAAATGATGGGCTTAATCGGAGCTGGTAACAACCCAATGGTTGGTATGACAGTAGCAGTTGCAGTTTCTATTGAAGAAGCAGCTAAAGAAGGTAAATTTTAGGCATTGAACACTTAGAAACCTAGTAAAATCAAGGGTTTACTGGTAGTGATAGAAATGGCAGCAGGATGAAGGAAGGGATG
>JAZNOO010000002.1:0-96222 GCA_045580855.1 Lachnospiraceae bacterium
TAAGTTCCTTGGTTTTGAGCAGGTATTTAAGAACTCTTTGACAGGTCTTCCAATAGGCGGTGGTAAAGGTGGTTCGGACTTCGATCCTAAGGGAAAGAGTGATAGAGAGATTATGGCATTCTGCCAGAGCTTCATGACAGAGCTTTGCAAGTATATTGGTGCAGATACAGATGTACCTGCAGGTGATATCGGAACAGGTGCTAGAGAAATCGGATATTTATTTGGTCAGTATAAGAGAATCAGAGGTGTATACGAAGGTGTTCTCACAGGTAAGGGACTTTCTTACGGTGGTTCCCTTGCAAGAAAAGAAGCTACAGGTTACGGCTTGTTATACTTCACCAAGGAAATGTTGAAGGCTAACAATATGGACATCGCAGGCCAGACTGTTGCAGTTTCAGGTTCAGGTAACGTAGCAATCTACGCAGCTGAAAAGGCTACACAGATGGGCGCTAAGGTTGTAACCGTATCTGACTCTACAGGTTGGATTTACGATCCCGAAGGAATCGATATCGAACTTTTGAAAGAAGTAAAAGAAGTGAAGAGAGCAAGATTAACAGAATACGCTGCTGCAAGACCTTCTGCACAGTATCATGACAAGAAGGCTGAAGGCACAAACCAGTGGACTGTTAAGGTTGATATCGCTCTTCCTTGCGCTACACAGAACGAATTGCTTCTTGAAGATGCTAAGAACCTTGTTGCAAACGGCGTTAAGGTTGTTGCAGAAGGTGCTAATATGCCTACTTCAATCGAAGCTACCGAATATCTTCAGGCAAACGGCGTAATCTTTGCACCCGGCAAGGCTGCAAACGCAGGTGGTGTTGCAACATCCGCTCTTGAAATGAGCCAGAACTCTGAAAGACTTAGCTGGACATTCGAAGAAGTTGATGAGAAGCTTCAGGGAATCATGGTTAACATCTTCCGTAACCTTGATGCAGCTGCTAAGCAGTACGGCATGGAAGGCAACTATGTTGCAGGTGCTAACATCGCAGGCTTCTTGAAGGTTGTTGATGCTATGACCGCACAAGGTATTGTATAGTAAGAATAGAATTGCCCCGAAACGCTTATGTTTCGGGGCTTTTTAATACATAATCGGGGAATATAAGATGCTTAAAAATAAAAAGATATTAGTTGCTTTATTTTTTATCATAATCGCAGTTCTGTTGATAACAGTCTGCTTTTTGCTTTATAAAGCATTTGACGAGAAGAAAAAACAGGACCATATGCTGGAAGATACATTGGATACAGTGGCGGTTATCAATCAGGAAAGTGATTTTCTTGGATTAAGTTTGTTAGATTCACCACCTGAAGATTTCAATGCATCGCTTGGTGGTAAAATTTATTCAGATAGCGGAGACAGAAATCTTTTATTATATTATTATTGTGGAATTTTTAATGAGAGCTATTGCATTAATCAAATCCGGTTAGAGAGCGGAACCGGTAATCTTTTGG
Organism: Lachnospiraceae bacterium; assembly: GCA_045580855.1. Lineage (GTDB taxonomy): Bacteria > Bacillota > Clostridia > Lachnospirales > Lachnospiraceae > UBA3766. Next base: position 1,450 of record JAZNOO010000002.1, read on the forward strand.
GAATTTCCGTTGGCGATAAAGCAGAAGATGCCCAAAAGGTTTTCGAGACATATGATTTTATAAAAGAGGGTGAAGCGGAGTATACCTATAAAAGAAGTTTTATTTGTATCAGGTTAACAGTATCTGAAGGCGGGATAATAAATTATATTGACATATCAGTTAGAAATCCGGCTGAAGATGCATTACAGCCGGTTGCATAAATATAATATGGATTATATGTTAGATGTGTTTCCGCAGTTTCAGGTCCTGAAAGATAATCCCAAATTATTCGGTGCCGTTAGGGTAGATGTCGGTGGTTATGGTGTATCTTGGAATGATGACTTGGACATAGATGCGCAAACTTTATGGGAAGAGGGTGTTTTAGTTGAGATGCCAAATAAAGAGGAGCCGGATGTAAATAGACTCCTGGCATATCATTTGTCTGCGGCTAGAGAAGCAACCGGGATGACACAGAAAGAATTAGCAGAGAAGACAGGTATCTATCAGGCAGATATCAGTAGAATTGAAAGAGGTCTGGCAAATCCGTCCGTATCTACATTGAGGCGATTGGCAGAAGGAATGAATATGAATTTGGTTATCGCTTTTGAGTCGAAGAATAATGTAGCGGTGTAGGATATTTGCTGACAATGCAGAAGAATATGTGTAATACTTATAGAGACGTATATGGTCATTTAAACAAATTAATTTCCTCTTTTTTCTTTTCAATATAAAGCAACTATAGTATAATTATTTTTATAGATTCCATAGGGGAAAGCGGAATCATATAATTTATTATCGGGAAATACAGTGTAAAGGAGAGGGGACTATGAAAGTACGTAAAATCAGTATTTTTCACCAGTTGTTTATTTGGCTTGCAATCCTGTTGCTTGCAGGAAATGCAGTGCTGGGCATTGCGGCTTATAAGCGTTCCGAATCTGCGCTATTCGGACAGATTCAAACCAATGTAAAGAATATCGCCCAGTGCGCAGCAATGAATGTCAGCGGAGAATTATTAAAAGACATTCAGGCAGGTGATGAAGGAAGCGATGCTTACAATACCATTATTGATGAACTTTCGCTATTCCGCGACAATGCAGAAATCGAATACATATATACCTTACGTCAGGTGGGTGAAGAACAGTTTATTTTTGTGGTAGATTCTGACCCGGAAGAACCGGCGGCTATCGGTGATGAATGTGAGGCAACGGAAGGGCTTGTTATTGCTTTCTCTGAAGCGGTTACGGCAGCGGATGATGAACCGTTTACGGACGAGTGGGGTAGCCACGTGTCTGCATACAGTCCGGTTTTTGACGGCGATACTGTTGTAGGTGCGGTCGGTGTTGATATCAGTGCTAATTGGATTGATGAGCAGATGACGGCGCTTCGTAACCTGGTTATCATTGTATTTGTTGGAACCTATGCGGTAAGTCTTCTTCTTTTGGGCCTTTTGATGAGCAAGTTCAAGCGCGGCATGAAGAAGTTGAATAATAAGGTAAAAGAGTTGTCAGGTGGTTCCGGTGACTTAACCAAGGAAATAGATATCTACAGCGGCGATGAATTGGAAGTAATTGCAGGCAATATGAATGCATTTATTCGACAGATTCGCGAGCTTGTAAAAGAAGTCGCGACTTCAACGGAAGAGATTCTGGTTACCGGTGATGAGTTGAAAACCACAGTGGACGAAAATACCCGCATTATGTCAGATATGAACACTGAAATTGAAGATATCAGCGTCAATATGGAGAAAAGTGCTACTTCCAGTAAAATTCTTTCAGAAAGTCTTTCCGAAAGTGCAGAGCAGGTGGCTGCCTTTGCAAGGAATGTAGACGTTATTTGCCAAATGGTACAGCAGGCAAATTCCAATGCACAGGTGACTTCCGCGCAGGCGGTTGCCAACCGTCAGAATGCAATGAATTCCATCAGCGAGTTGCAGGGCAGAATGGAGCAGGCCGGTGAAGATGCACAGCAAATTATGCGTGTAAAACAGATTGCGGAAGAAATCGGTCTTATTGCAAATCAGACCAGAATGTTAAGTTTAAATGCACAGATTGAAGCAGCAAGAGCAGGTGATGCAGGTCGTGGTTTTGCGGTAGTTGCAACAGAAGTTGAGAACTTAAGTGATCAGATTGACCGTGCGGTTGCGGAAATTAATGAAATTAACGGTCAGGTGCAGTCGGCAGTAGGCGAACTTACTGCTGTCTTGGAAGAAATGGTTCGATTTGTATCCGAAGATGTTGCTGCAGACTATGATTCCTTTGCAGCCTTGGGCGAAGAATACGGAGCAACTACGGAAACCATTGGTACCCAGATGGCTGAAATTGGAAATCAAAGCGCATATATTTCGCAGAACATTGCAGGTATCAATGCTGATGTTCAGAATATTGCAACCACTATTTTTACAACGGCAGAAGAGGCAAATGACCTTGCACGCTCTACCGGTGTGATTGCTGAAAGTTTTGAGAACTTAAGCGAGACTTCCCGTCTGAATTCCGAGCATTCCGAGAAACTCAGTGCGCAGGTAAAGAAATACACGTTTTAATTGTGCTACGGAGTTTTAGAAGCAATATGATTTTATATAATATTTTAATATGATTTATTAAGGCCCTTGCGGAAAGGACAGATGCCCGAGATTCGGGTGGAGGTCGGTTTCTTGCAAGGGCTTTTTAATTTAGTTCCAATTGATTTAATTTATAAAAACCTGATACAACCTTGATACATTTTTATAGCAGAATTAGGATGAAAAAGACTTCTTTTATGCAGAAAAGTGATATACTGAACGAGAGGTAAAACGTTGACTTCATAAATGCCTGATGATAAAGGTACGAAGAACGAAAACGGAGAGGAATTCTTATGTTAAAAATACTCATCGCTGAAGACGAAGAACCCATTGCAAATCTTGTAAAAGTGAATTTGACCAAAGCCGGCTACGCCTGTGTCTGGGCGCAGAACGGTATGGAGGCAGCAGATTATATGATGAATGAAAGCTTTGATCTGGTGCTTTTGGATATTATGCTTCCGGGCATCGATGGATATGAGTTGCTGGACTATGCGAAAAAACTTAATTTCCCGGTTATTTTTCTGACTGCCTTGGGAAGTACGGAGCATAAGGTTAAGGGACTTCGCATGGGAGCTGACGACTATTTGCCCAAGCCCTTTGAAATTGTAGAGTTACTGGCAAGAGTGGAAGCGGTTTTACGGCGATATAACAAGTCGCAACAGGTTATTGAGGTGCACGACATTGTAATCAACGAAACGTCCCGGTCTGTACGAAAAGGGGACGAGGAAATTGCACTTACCATGAAAGAGTTTGATTTACTTCTTTTATTTGTGCGAAACCGGAACATTGCCCTGTACCGCGATGCCATCTATGAGAGCGTCTGGGGCGGTGAATACGGCGAGCAGAGCCGTACGGTGGATTTACACGTGCAGCGACTGAAAAAGAAACTGAAGTGGGAAGATAAAATTGTCGCGGTATATAAAGTAGGATATCGTTTGAAAGCGGAGAGATAAAAGAATGAAATTTGCAAATAAACTGTTTTTAATAATGACAGCCCTGCTGACCGTAATTTTTACGGTGTTCGGCATCTGGATGCTTTCGTCTTATTTTACCAAGGCGATTGCAAGGGAGAAGGACCGTGCTAACGCGGAAAGCGGTATGTTTCAGCTGATGTTTGAAAGCACCTATGCACCGATGGAAGACTATGAGGTGGATTACGCTACCCGCAACGTTATGGATAGCATTGCCTTTGGTATTGAGAGAAACGGGAGCCTTTGTATGGTCTGGGATGACAGGAGCGACTATTATTGTAACGCGGGCATCAACAGCGGACTTAACAATGCAATCAAAAAGGTGGGAAACCGCTTGCATCCGCAGGTAATAAATAGCGAGGCCAAAATGGATATCTACTCTCAGCAGTATGAGTATACCTATGTGGCGGAGATAGAGTTGCAGGAAGAGGCAATGATGTATCTGCCGAATGAAAATCCTATTTATGTGGAAGAGCAAAAAGGTGATGTGACAGTTTATCGTGAGACGGGAAACTACGCAGTTGCCATCGAGAAGATAGAGGAAGAGTATTACATCATAACCGTCTGCAAATCCGATGTGAGTGAGGACGGCATCTACCTTGGGATGAGTCGGAATATAACGGCGGTATATCAGGAGCGACACGATTTGGTTGTCAGATACTGCATTTCCTTGGGAATTCTTCTCTTGGTGGGAAGTACAATTATTTTCCTTTTATCCCGCTATATTACCAGGCCGATCCGTAACCTGAACACCGTGGTAAACCAGATTACCGGCGGAAATTTCGAGAAGCGTTGTGAGGTAAAATCCAACGATGAAATCGGTACCCTGGCGGAGAATTTTAACCAAATGACCGATGCAATCGTGGACCATATGCACCAAAAGGAATTAGAGGCAAAACAGAAGGAAAGCTTCACCACGGCTTTTGCCCACGAGTTAAAAACCCCGCTTACTTCCATTATCGGATATGCGGATATGTTAAATACCGTGGATATGACGGAAGAGGAGAGAAGTGAAGCATATTACTACATATATTCCCAGGGGAAACGTTTGGAGAGTCTGTCTCACAAACTTCTTGAGCTTGCCGAGGTGGATAAAAACCCGATTAAAACCAAGGCGATTTCCACCAAGGAATTGGAAGAGAATATCAGAACAACCATGCGCCCTGTATTTGAGAAGAAAAAAATCAAGTATAAAATCACAATGGAAAAAGGGTGGTTGCATGCGGACAAGGACTTAATTTTATCCGTATTTTATAATTTGCTGGATAATGCGGTAAAAGCCGTGGAAGAAGGCGGAACGGTTAAATTAAGTGGTGTAAGACTGGCAAACGACAGTTATGAAGTTAAGGTTTCGGATAACGGAAGAGGAATTCCGGAGGAGGAAATCAGCCGCATTACGGAGGCTTTTTATATGGTGGATAAGTCCCGTTCCCGCAAAGAGGGCGGAGCAGGCATTGGTATGGCCTTGTGTCAGAAAATCATAAGCCTGCATAACGCAGAAATGCATATTCACAGTAAAATCGGCGAAGGGTGCGTAGTACAGTTACTGTTCCCGAAACCGCAGGAGGAAGTATGAAGCGAAAGAAGAAAAGTTCAGTCTGGGGAGTGCTTGGATTGATTCTGATTATCAGTGTTGCGATGGTTCTGCCACAGGTGATTTTCATTATTCAGGATTACAGGCAGATGACAACGGTTGATGTGATGAGTCGCGATACTTATGAAGTACTTGCAACGGATACGGCGTATCCCCGGGATATTAATACAAGGATGAGCAGATTGGCCGGTGTGGGATATGGAAATATTACAATCTCGCAAATTGCCAACAGTATCGATGTAAACGAATTGAATGAGATGATGGACGGCGTGAAAAAACAAGGCTATATGACGAATTTGGCAGAGTTGTTTCCTACCACTTTCGGATACATAACAGAGACTATGAATGCAACTGCCCTTGATGTTTGCGACTGTTATATTGTCTACAGCGATGAATATCACAGCGGTGTGATTCTGATGTTCTGGTATATGGAATTTGATTTTCCGGAATTAAACAGCCGTATGGAATTGTTGGTGGATTCGGAGACAAACACCATTTACTATGTGCGTCTGCGTGAAAATGATATCAATCCGTCTCAGAGTAACGGTTCACTTGTAAGCGGTACGGATTTTTATTATGATTCCAAAACCGTTAATACGGAATTGATGTATATGGAGCCGGAAATCAAGGCCGCGGCAGAGATGCAACCGTCACAGGTGAGCGATTATTACAGCAGTTACTACGGAATTTATATGCCGGATTCAGAACTTCTGTCCTTAGCGTCTTCGTCATTTTGGGGCGAGCATACTTCGATCAGTGAGAATTCCTATACCTTGGCCTTTGCGTTGCCTTATAGTGCAGGCGGAGAACGCAGTCTGTTTTTCCGTTTTCACGCGGAAGTAGGTGACGAAACAGGGACGGATATATCCATCGGTATTCCGATTATTCGTCAAATGGTACAATCCTAAAATATGTATTTTACTTTTTTTATTCTTTTGTTATAATAGGGTTTAGTGGGGAAACGATTTTGATAAGTGTTACACACTGAATCGAGGGAAGAGATGGCAAATACATATACTTTTTATAAAACCAACAGTGCACATATTTTAATTATTGATGACAATGCATTGGTATTAAGAAATATGAAGGTCCTTTTGGACGAAAGATATTCCGTATCCGTGGCTGCGTCTGCAACGCAGGCATATATGGCTATGGAGAAGAGAAAACCGAACCTAATCCTTTTGGATTATGATATGCCGGAAATCAACGGCAGGGATTTGTATGTCCAGCTTAAGGCAAATGATGAGTACAAGGATATTCCCATTGTATTTTTGACCAGTGCGGCAGAGGCTGATATTGTTCAGCAGTTGTTAAGTTTAAGACCGGCAGGTTATATTTTGAAGCCGGTAAATGCCATGAACATGATGGGAGTTATTGAAAATGCACTGAGGGGATAGTTAATATGATAATGTGTAAAACCCAGATTATATGCTGTATTATCGTATTCTTTATTGCGGTATTCTATTTTGTGTCGGCGAAGGAAAGAACCAGTTCCCATAAGTGGTATTCTGCGCTTTTGATTCTTTCTTTTTTTCAGCTGATTATGGACGTGATATCCGTAATTACCGTGAATAATCTTGATATGGTGGAACCATGGATGAATCGCCTGGTACATCAGGGTTTTATGGCGCTTATGTTAGCGATTTTTTTCGTTGTTTATAAATATATTGAAACTGTAATTATAGAAGAGATTGGTGAGCGGTATCGCAAGATGCGTTTGGTTTATATTCCGCTTGTCATCTCTTTTTTGTGTATGATTTTTTTGCCGATTTATTATATGGAGACGCCGAAAGGGAACTATTCTTACGGTCCGGGCCCCATTAATATTTATATCAGTATTGCAATTTATGTAGTGCTGATTATTGTGATGTTAATTCGGTACGGGCGACTTTTACCTAAAAGAAAAAGCCGTGCCATGCTGGTAGTAATGCTGAGCGAGGCTTTGATTGCGGGTTATCAGGCATTTGTTCCTACGGCATTGATTTCCTGCCTTGGCATTACCCTGCTTAATTTAAGTTTTTATCTAATGGTTGAGAATCCCGATGCAATCCTTGTGGATTTGCTGAAAAAGGAGACCAGACGCGCAGACATTGCCAATCGCGCCAAAACGGACTTCCTTGCAAATATGTCCCATGAAATCCGTACTCCCATTAACTCTATGGTGGGTATGACAGAGATGATTCTTAGGGAAGATGACCCGGTCAAGGTGAAGGAATATGCATCTGATGTGCAGAGTGCGACAAAGTCGCTTTTAACCATCATCAATGAAATTCTGGATATCACCAAGATTGAGGCAGGTAAAATGGCCATTGTGCCGGTGGAATACAGCTTCAGCACTATGTTGGATGAAGTTACGGGTATGATGGACTTCAAGGCAAAAGAGAAGAATCTGGACTTTTATGTAGAAATTGACCAGGAGATTCCGGACAAGCTATACGGCGATGACATTCATATTAAACAGGTACTGGTGAATTTGCTTGGCAATGCTTTCAAATATACGGCGGAAGGCTGTGTTTCCATGCGTGTCAGTCTGTTGCCGGAAAGCAATGAACAACAGGTTAAAATTCTTTTTGAAGTAAAAGATACGGGGCAGGGAATTAAGCAGGAAGACATTGACCGCATTATGATTCCCTATGAGCGCATCGATGTGAACAAAAACCGTAATGTTGAAGGCAGTGGTTTGGGACTGCCGATTACCTTCCGTTTGCTTGCCGAGATGGGCAGTAAAATGAAAGTGGACAGCGAATACGGCAAGGGTTCAGTCTTTTCTTTCGTATTGCAACAGGGCGTTGTTGACCCTGCAATGATTAAAGAAGTGAAAAAGAACGCCGACAAAGAACAGCCGGAAGATTATAAGTATGTGCCGATGTTTGAGGCACCAAAGGCCCGTGTTCTTGTGGTAGATGACAATATGATGAATCGTAAGGTATTTAAGGCGCTTTTATCCAAGACCAAGATACAGGTGGATGAGGCATCAAGCGGTAAAGAGTGTCTGCTTATGGTTCGCGAGAAGTACTACGATATTATTTTTATGGACCATATGATGCCTGAGATGGACGGTTTGGAAACGTATCAGGCGATGAAAGAGATGGAGGATTATCCTTGTAAAAAGACGCCTGTGGTGGTGGTTACCGCCAATGCGGTTATCGGTTCCAAGGACCGATACATCATTAAAGAGGGATTCCGCGCATACCTTTCCAAGCCCCTTGATTATCACAAGCTGGAGAAGGTAATTAAAAATCTTTTGAAGAAAGATTTGATTCAGTCGGTGGAACAGGTGGAAGAAGTAAAAGAAACAGAAGATGAACTGCCCATTATTAACGGCCTTGACTGGGGATATGCCGAGAAGCATTTTAACAGTAGGGAAGATATGCTTCAGACGCTGGCCTTTTTCAGAACGTCGCTGGAAGCAGATGCGGCGGAATTGCAGAGTCTGTATGAGAGAATCGAAGAACCGGATGGTTTTAAAAATTACTGCACCAAGATTCACAGTATGAAGAACTCAGCAGCTACGGTGGGAATTATTCCGCTGGCAGGAACCGCTAAAGTGATGGAGGATGCGGCCCGAAGCAATCAGAAAGCACCTATAGATGCCATGATGCCTATTTTTACGGAGAAGTGGTTGTCTTACAAAGAGATGCTGAAAGACTTCGGCGGAAGTGACGCGGACGGTGCGGAAGAAGTAGACACCGTAAAATGGCAGGCGTTAGTGGACCAAATCCGCAAAGCGGCCGAGGATATGGATATCTCGGCATTGGACGATTTGGCAGCAGAATTAAGCGGCTATAAGGTTCCGCAGGAATTGGAAGAGAAGACGCAAAACATTCAGGCGGCGATTGTGCGCTTTGATGTGGAGTATCTGATGAAGATATAAAAGAACTGTAACTATTCAGAACACCATTCGCAAAATCGCACCTTTGGTGCTTTCCTTTTGCTCATGTTGTTACTTCGCCAAATAAATTTAAGAAAATAGCCCTCTGTATGCAAGCATACTCGGTCTATATTCCTTAAATTTGCTTGGCTCTGAATAGTTACAATGATATTTTATAATAATTTTAGAAAGTCGTAATTTTCTTTATAAAAATATAATTTGATTTATACTACGGATTGCGGTTAAACTGTTATATGGAGAAAAACAACGGCAAGGAGTAGTATAAATGGCAAATTTTGAGATTTTTACGGATTCGTCCTGTGATCTTCCCAAAGCGGTGGTTGAGCAGTTTGACTTGAAGGTAATGCAGTTGGAGGTTATTATTGATGATAAGCCTCCTGTGTTGAATAGAGACATTGACATCAAGGATTTCTATGAACAGTTAAGAAACGGTGCCAATGCCAAAACATCAGCGGTTACATTGGGACATTTTGAGGAGAATATGACAGCAGCATTGGAAGCTGGTAAGGATATTTTATATTTGGGATTCTCATCAGGACTTTCTGTTACATATAACAACGGTGCTTTGGTGCTTGAAGAATTAAAGGAGAAGTACCCTGACAGAACGATTCTTTATACCGATACTTTATGCGGTTCAATCGGCCAGGGACTTGTAGTATATTATGCTGCGAAGCTTCGTGAAGAAGGCAAGAGCATTGAAGAAACTTTGGAAGCGGTGGTTGCAATGAAAGATCGCGTGCATCATCATGTAACCGTAAATGACTTGTTCTTCTTAAAGCGCGGCGGACGTATCAGTGCGGCATCTGCGGTAGCAGGTACGGTTCTGCAGTTTAAGCCAATCATCATTGTGGATGAGAACGGTAAGCTTTCTAACATCAGCAAGGTAAGAGGACGTAAGACTTCCATCAATGAATTATTTAGTATGTTAAAGAAGGTTCAGAAGTTTGAAGAATTGCCTTATGTATTTATTTCCCACAGTGATTGTCTTGAGGATGTAAATCATCTTGCGGATATGATTAAGGCTGAATTCCCCAACACTGAAATTCTAATCGGCGATATCGGCCCTGTAATCGGTGCACACACCGGCCCCGGCGCAATTGCGCTTTGCCATTTGGGAACCACAACTAAAGGCGTGTTGGAGTAAAGTGATTATATAAAAATGCGAATAAAAATAACGTCTCAGCGAAGGGTAATGCTACCGCGTAACTGAGACGTTTTTGTTTTTTATTACTGGTTTAATATTTAGGTTTTTTACGATGCCTTCTTTTTCTTAAAAGAGGCCCTCAAGCCAAGTTCTTCTTTCTTAATCATACGCTTGATGTTCTCAAAATGCTTCACAATGATAATCAGCGAAGCAATGATAGGGATGAGAAACGCCCATTTGACGGGGCACATAAAGAATAACCAAACCGGGAACGTGGTTACCGTTGTAAAAGTTGCCAGCGCGATGTAATCGGTAATCAGCGTAATCAAAATAATGCCGATGCCCATGATGATAAAGAAGCGCCAGTCAAGTCCCAACATAATGCCTACGTAGGTTGCAAAGCCTTTACCACCCTTGCCTTTGAGATAAAAGGGGAAGATGTGTCCGAGAACAGCTGCTGTCGCCACACAGAAGGGAAGGTAACTGTATTCCGGAAAAATCCACTTCGCAAGCAAAACTACGATGGTTCCTTTTAAAATATCACAAACGCCTACGATTAAACCATATTTCCAACCCATTAAAAGGGTGGTATTGGAGGCACCCAAATTTTTTGAACCGCCGGCGCGCAAGTCCTTATTTTTGATTTTGGAAACAATCAGGGAAGTACTGATGCTACCCACCATGTAAGCAATAAGAACGCCTACGATATAAACGATGTAAATCTTCATTTTTCCTCCGTAAGGCCCATTTCTTAAAAAATCATAAAATGGACAAAAAAGTTTCTTTTTTTCTCCTTTTATGGTACTCTTTTTTATAGAAAAACGCAATGTTTTTTGACGGAGGTTGATATGAAACTTAATTACAGGAGAACGATTCTGACAGGTCTTGCTTTTATGGCAATTTATTCTTTTTGGCAGACCTATGACAATATTGTGCCGTTGATTCTGAAGAACAGTTTTGGAATGAACGAAATCATTACAGGTGCGGTGATGGCAGCCGATAATGTGCTGGCGCTGTTTTTGTTGCCCTTGTTCGGTACGCTGTCTGATAAGGTTGATACTAAATGGGGCAAGAGAAAGCCTTTTATCTTAATCGGTACTGCCCTTACTGTGGTAGCAATTGCTTTTATGCCCATTGGTGATAATGCAAGAAATCTTCCGTTGTTTTTGATTTCTACGGGGCTGGTTTTGCTTTTTATGGCATTCTTCCGTTCGCCGGCGGTGGCACTGATGCCGGATGTGACGCCGAGACCTTTGCGTAGTAAGGGTAACGCCATTATTAATTTGATGGGTACCGTGGGTGCCATTTATGCTCTTTTGATGACAGGACTTGTGGTTGGAGACGGTAAAACCCCGGATTATACCGCATTGTTCTGGTCGGTTATTATTTTTATGATTATCAGCATCTGTGTGATGATGCTTACCGTAAATGAGAAGAAGTGGGGCAATGAAGCCCGCGAGCTTGAGAAGGCCCATCCCGAGCTTATGCAGGATGTGGAGGAAGAAGCGCCGGCAGACGGGGCGAAAAGAAAGCTTAGCGGTCCGAAAAAGAAGAGCCTTATCTTCCTTCTTCTGTCCGTGGCATTTTGGTATATGGCGTATAACGCGGTTACAAGTGCGTTTTCGCGCTATGCGACGGAAGTTTGGGCATTGGAGAACGGTGGCTACGCAGATTGCCTGATGGTGGCAACCGTTGCGGCGGTTATCAGCTATATTCCCCTGGGATTCCTTGCAAGTAAAATCGGCCGTAAGAAGAGTATCCTTATGGGTATTGTGGGCCTGTTTATCGGGTTCTTATATGTCGGTTTCTTTATGCAGTATCATTTTATGATTAATTTAGGATTTGTGCTTATAGGCGTGTCCTGGGGTGCGATTAATGTCAACTCTTTCCCTATGGTTGTGGAGATTGCAAACGATGGCGACGTAGGAAAGTATACAGGATATTATTATGTATTCTCTATGGCGGCGCAGATTTTAACACCGGTGTTGTCGGGTATCCTTCTGCAGAAGGTAAGCTACATTACCTTGTTCCCCTACGCCTGCGTTTTCTCAGTGTTGGCGTTCTTAACAATGATGATGGTAAAACACGGGGACACAAGACCGGTTGCGAAGAAATCCGTATTGGAAAATTTCGATATTGATGACTAAAGGGCACTTGTGGGAAGTGTTTAGTTGTGATACACTGTAAAATACTTGCGGTGTTTTATAATGTGTGAAATGTGGAAAAACCGTAAAATGAAAGCGGTTTGTAGCAGCAGGGCAAGCGAAGTATTTTATGAATATATATGAGGATAAAATGAAAAAATCAGTTAAATTTGGGGTAATAACAATCATAGCGGTAGCAATGTTTGCGTTGATTGCGTGTAAAAGTGCCACCGGCGTTGCAGAGATTATTTCGGGAGATGACTCCGGGGCATCGGAGGTTGTAAGCGAAGAGAACAGCGCTTCGGAGGAGATTTCGGAAACGGATTCCGAAGAAAAGGAAGATTCTGAGGAAGCAAGCCTGGAAGAAGAACCTGTGGCGGAAGACGGTACACCTTTTGAAATGCATGGGGCATTGAAGGTGGAGGGTACCAATATTGTGGATGCAAACGGCGAACCTTTCCAGATTGCAGGCGTAAGTACCCACGGTCTTGCCTGGTTCCCTGATTATGTGAATAAGGATGCGTTCCTTTCTATTCGCGATGACTGGGGCGCAAATACCATTCGTCTTGCCATGTATACGGCTGAAAACGGCGGATACTGTGAAGGCGGTAACAAGGACCTGCTGAAGGCACTTGTAAAAGATGGCGTAAATTATGCAACGGAATTAGGCATGTATGTGATTGTGGACTGGCACATTCTTCACGATTTGGATCCTAATAAGTATAAAAGTGATTCTATTGCATTCTTTGATGAAATGTCGAAGGAATTTAAGGATCAGGACAATGTTATTTACGAAATCTGTAACGAGCCGAACGGCGGTACAAGCTGGAGTCAGGTCAAAAGCTATGCTTTGGAGGTAATCCCTGTAATCCGTGCCAATGACCCGGATGCAATTATTATTGTGGGTACCCCTAACTGGTGTCAGTATGTGGATGATGCTGCAAACGACCCCATCACGGAATATGATAACATTGTGTATGCGGTTCACTTTTATGCAGAGACACATCGTGATGATATCCGTAACAGAATGACTACGGCGATTAACAAAGGAATCCCTGTCATTATTTCGGAGTTCAGTATCTGTGATGCTTCCGGTAACGGACGAAACAATATCGACCAGGCAAATGTTTGGATTGATTTATTGGATCAGAACAATGTAGGTTTCGTGGCATGGAACTTATCCAATAAGGCAGAATCGTCTTCGTTGATTTCCAGCGGTTGCCAGAAGAAATCCGGATGGACTTATGATGAGTTGTCAGAGTCCGGTAAGTGGTATATAGGTGTATTAAACGAGCATTCCGACCACGGCGCAGGCTTATTAAATGGTCAGGCACCGGCCACATCGGGTAATAGCGGTAACGGAAACAATAATACGGGCAATAATGCAAATGCCGGCAATAACCAGGCAAATAATAATCAATCAAACAATAATCAATCAAACAATAACCAGCAGACTACGTTGCCCGGCGGTAGCGGAAGTGGCAATAACTTATATGCCAGTGTGACGGCAGCAAACAGTTGGAGCAGCGGTAATAAGCAGTGTACGCAGTTAAATATTACCATTGAGAATAAGGGAACTTCTTCCGTAAGCGGCTGGACTGTGGAAATTGATTTGGGTCAGTCGGCAACCATCGACCAGATTTGGTGTGCGGTTGGTAAGGTGGAAGGCAATAAGGTGATTATTACGCCGGAATCTTTTAACGGTACCATTGACAGCGGTGCAACTGTTTCTGATATCGGTTTGATTGTATCAACTTCCGGTCAGGTGAATTCCACAAGCGTATCGGTAAGATAGGGAAGATGCGCATAGGTAGTGTAGTGTACAATTTTACATATCTTTTATAGAAAGAAAGGCAATCCGTTTTACGCGGATTGCCTGTTTTAGTTTTATTCCTATTAAAATTTAAAAAAATTTTAATGCCGGTCTACTTCTCAATAAACTTCTTAATTGCTTCCATGGATTCATCGCTGATGACATGCTCAATCTTGCAGGCATCATCTACAGCCGTTTCTTCGCTGATACCGAGCTTGGTAAAGAATTCCGTAAGCACGGTGTGTCTGTCATAAATCTTGGTTGCAACGTCTAATCCCTTCTGAGTTAAAGTGATGCGACCGTTGCCTTCCATCTCAATATAGCCGTCCGTCTTCAGCAATTTCATTGCACGGCTGACGCTGGGCTTAGAGAACCCCATCTCTTCACAAATGTCAATGGAGCGTACGAAGTCGCTTTGCTTTGACAAAGTATAAATTGTTTCCAAATACATCTCGCCGGATTCTAGTAAATTCATAGTCGTAAACCCCTTTACATCTTTGTCACAGAATACCATAAAAACATAAAAAATTCAACCGTACGCATTGTTTTATATATAAAATCTGTAGTTGCAGCATAAGATGATACCGGAGTTAGCTGAAACTAACTTTTATGGCATAAATCTGATAAAAATGCCATAGAATAAGTAAAAAGTGGTTATTTTTGGCAAAAAACCGCTTTACAAACATTTTTATTTGTGTTATTACATTATAGGAGAGTTAGCAAGTACTAACCGATTAAGTAAAGGAAGCGCGCCTTATGAACTTAAACGAAGTGAACCTCGAAGAGGAGTATATTGTGAAAGAGGTTGTCACAGAGGATGAAGAACTCAATGCATTTCTTTTTTCTCTGGGCTGCTACAGCGGAGAACCGATTACGGTAATTGCTCGTAAAAGACGTGGTTGTGTAGTTGCAATCAAAGACGGCAGATACAACATTGACAGTGAGTTGGCTGAAGCAATCGTGGTAGAACAACCGGAATAAGGAGAAGTACATACGAGCATTACAGAATGCAGGTACTATTTTGAAAAAGTTTTAAAAAGGATAGGGATAGATTAGATATTGTCTAACCCACAATTGTAGAACGAATAGGAGAGAAATCCAATGAGAATAGCATTAACAGGTAATCCGAACAGCGGTAAAACTACTATGTACAATGCGCTTACAGGTCGTAAGGAGCGTGTTGGTAACTGGGCAGGCGTTACCGTAGATAAGAAGGAAAGCCCTATTAAAAAGAGTTTTTATGAAGGTGCGGAAGAGTTAATTGCAGTTGACCTTCCCGGTGCATATTCCATGTCACCTTTTACATCGGAGGAAAGCATCACCAGTACATATGTTAAGAATGAAAACCCCGATGTAATTATTAACATCGTAGACGCTACAAATTTAAGCCGTAGCTTATTCTTTACTACACAGCTTATGGAATTAGGCGTTCCTGTGGTAGTTGCATTGAATAAGAGCGACGTAAACGATAAGAAGGGTAATGAAATTGATGAAGCCGCTTTGGCTGAGAAGCTAGGTTGCCCTGTAATCGAGACAGTTTCCGTTTCCGGCGGAGAGCACAATGGTCTCGCAGACGTCGTTAAAGCGGCTGTTGAAAGCGTAGGAAAAGCGCAGAAGGCCCCTTACGTACAGGCTGATATCGATTTGAACGACAAGAAACAGGTTATAGAAGCAGATAAGAAGCGTTTTGATTTCGTAAACGGAATTGTAGCTTCTGTAGAAAAGAGAAAAACAGAAACCAACAAGAAGAATGCGCAGGATAAGTTTGATGCGGTAATCACACATCCTCTTTTAGGTATTCCTATTTTTGCCTTGGTAATGTGGTTAGTATTTTTCATTTCCCAGTCTACCGTAGGTACATGGATTGCAGACTGGTTGGTTGGCTGGATTGAAGTATTCCAGGAATGGGTAGCAGGTCTTGTAGAAGGTGCACATCCTTTCCTTCAGGCGTTACTTGTTGACGGTATTATCGGTGGTGTAGGTGCCGTAGTCGGTTTCCTTCCCTTGGTAATGGTAATGTACTTCCTGATTGCATTGTTGGAAGACTGCGGTTATATGGCAAGAGCAACCGTTGTACTTGACCCCATTTTTAAGAAGGTTGGTCTTTCCGGTAAATCCGTAATCCCTATGGTAATCGGTACCGGTTGTGCAATTCCCGGCGTTATGGCTTGCCGTACCATCCGTAATGAAAGAGAACGTAAGGCTACCGCAATGTTAACACCTTTTATGCCTTGTGGTGCAAAACTTCCTGTTATTGCATTGTTCGCAGGTGCATTCTTTGCAGATGCAAAGTGGGTTGGCGTTGTTATGTACTTTGTAGGTATCCTTTTAATCCTTCTCGGAGCTTTACTTGTAAATAAGATTGCGGGACATAAGTACAGAAAGTCCTTCTTTATTATCGAACTTCCCGAATATAAGCTTCCCAGCTTAAAAGTGGCATTGCTTTCTATGTGTTCACGTGGTTGGGCATACATTGTGAAAGCAGGTACAATTATCCTTGTTTGTAACGCAGTGGTTCAGATTATGCAGAGCTTTAACTGGCAATTCCAGTTGGTGGAAGAAGGTATGGAAAATACATCCATCCTTGCAACCATCGCAACACCCGCAGCATACCTTTTGGTTCCTATCGTTGGTTTTGCGGCTTGGCAGTTGGCTGCGGCAGCAATCACTGGTTTCATTGCAAAAGAAAACGTTGTTGGTACATTGGCAGTTTGCTATGCATTAACAAACTTCATTGATACAGAAGAATTGGCATTGACAGGCGGCGCAAACGAGGTTGCGGTTGCTATGGGTCTTACTAAGGTTGCAGCCCTTGCTTACCTTATGTTCAACCTTTATACACCTCCCTGCTTCGCGGCTATGGGTGCCATGAATTCCGAAATCAAGGATAAGAAGTGGCTTTTCGGCGGTATTATGTTACAGTTTGCTATCGGTTATACCATCGGCTATCTTGTATATCAGGTAGGTACTTTGATTACAACAGGTGCTTTGGGCGCAGGATTCTTCCCCGGTCTTATCGCTGTAGTTGCAATCGTAGCAATCGTTGTTCTTCTTATCATTAACACGGAACGTAAGATGAAAAAAGAGTACGCTTTAAAGAAAGCAGCATAATGTAAATTGTGTAAAAGAATTTTATAATGAGGTATGGTATGGAGAATTTTATTATCGTGGCGGTTATCCTCCTGATTATAGGCGGAGCAGTGGCATACATAATAAAAGAGAAGAAAAAAGGAGCGGTTTGTGTGGGGTGTCCCCACGCCGGTGAATGTGCAAAGAAGCGTCAAGGCGCTTGCAATTGCGGGACCGGTGTTGAACAAACCAAAGATTAACTTGGTTGACCAACATACTTAAATCTAATCTCAAAAAGCAAGGCCTCCACCTTAGGGTGGGGGTTTTGTTTGTAGATAAAAAAGAAAACAGATATTTAAAAGAACTGAGTATGTGATATAGTAGAAGATAGGTAAATGATAATTTGGAGGAAAAATAAAGATGCATGAGTGTGATTTTTGTTCCAATGAAATAGATTTTCATGAGATTGTAGAGTGTATCGCATCGGCGTTAGACGCTAAGGACCCGTATACTGCGGGTCATTCTCACAGGGTCAGTGATATGGCGCTGGTGGTGTGTCGCCTTATGGGGCTTAAGGACCATGATACCGAGAAGATACATATTGCAGGGCATTTGCATGATATCGGTAAAATTGGGGTGCCGGACGCAGTTTTAAACAAAGAAGGACGCTTGTCGGATGAAGAGTTTGAACGTATCAAAAAACATCCGCAGATCGGCGCAGATATTTTAAATAAGTCCCATCGTTTGAGTGAATTATCCAATATTGTTTTAATGCATCATGAGCGATATGACGGCAAGGGATATCCTACGGGCGCTAAGGGCGCAGAAATTCCGGTGGGCGCAAGAATTCTGGCTATTTGTGACAGTGTTGACGCTATGACTTCCAACAGATGCTATCGAAAGGCGTTAAGTTTCGAGTATTGCTATAATGAAATTGAGAAGAATTTGGGAACTATGTATGACCCGATAATCGGCAGATATGTACTGGATAATTGGGAAGAGGTAATCAGCGTGGTAAAGAATGGTAATGTCTGTGATCAGTAGTTCTAAGAAATTGTAAAAGACACCCGGTTGGGTGTCTTTTATCATTTAAATTATTTCAATTATTTTACCAAATTTTCATGTCATAATCGAAATTCATATCCGCGTCCCAATCTTCCATCATCTGCTGTTCTTCCTGACGTTCGTTGAAAGCATCATTCTGGATGTTCTGCATTTCTTCTTGGATGCCCTGTTCGGTTTCTTCGTCAATGGGGGGAGGGGCACCGGCGCCACCGTCACTTTCATCTTCAGAGTCATCGGGATTGGATTGAGGCGGTTGTTGCAACTGCTCCAGCATCTTGTCAATTTCTTCTTTTAACTGCTGTGCCGGTTCGCTGTGGCCGTCACCTTCTTCTGTTGCGCAACCGTCTTCCAGAAGAATATCCCTGGCTTCCAGCAGTGTCTGAATACTACTGTCCACGTTCTCGGGCTCGGCCCAGTTCGGCCCCATATTATAAATCATGGCAAGGGCCAGATTTACGCGCACGGAGCATTCCTTGAAATGGGGCGGATTCGCGTTCAATGCATGCTGGTAAGATTCGATTGCACCGGCGTAATCCAAACGCTCATAACGGTCGTTTCCTTGGTTGTAAAAGTAAATATACCGGAAGAAGAGAAAGCAGCATAAGACAACCAATAGGATAAAAACGGCTGCAATTATTTTTCTTGTTGTTTTTGCAGAGTTCATAGTTTAAAAACTTACCTTTCTCTTGTAATAAATAAAATCGAAAACAAGTAACGGAATTAAAATAATCAATACATAAAAGAATGTATCCGAATAACCTGTAATGTTATCGCCTTCCTGTTCATCGCCTGCTGTCTCAATTTGATATAGGACTTTGTTAATGGTCTGGTTAATCTGAGACCGGCTTGTCATATGAACGTAATCTACGCCCATATCGGAAGCGATGCTTTTCAGGTTTTCTTCATCAATAACGGAGAGAGCGGTTTGCTGATCGAAGTTATCATCATAATAGTAAAGTTCTTCCACTTCGTCATCACCGAAAAATGCTACCGCATGCATGGGGCCGCCCTTTTCGGTTCCATACCCGAGAACCGCGCCGCCGTCGATAAAATCTTTTAAATTTGGATGTGATTTCAAATCTGCTTCCTGGGTGATTTCACCGTCGCTGATAAAAAATACAATCTGAACATTGTCGCTTTCGCGGTCAAGTGCAGTTTCCATATAATTCAACACATCTTCAAAACCTGTACCTGTGGCGTATAAAGTTGCCTGCCCTTGTAAACTGTTAAACGCCTGGGTGACATTTGTGGTATCAATGGTGTAGGGCATCAGTGTTGTTACATTGTTGTCAAAGGAAATTACGGAAAACTGTGCGCCGGGGAGTTTCTCCATAATGTAGGCACAGTCGCTTCTTACTGCTTCCATTCGGGGGCTTTTGTCACTGCCGTAGTCCTCGGCCTGCATACTGATGGTGTTGTCAACCACGAAGAGCACGTCGATTTTACGCTTGATGGTTTCGGCGTCGTAGTCCGGAACTATAATACGCAGATTAATGATAAAAAGCAGTACAATAATTGCAATCTGTCTTATATAATTAAAAGTCCCTTTTCGTCTAAAAAAAGCAAGCGCTATGCATATAATTGCCATAAGCCAAATCGGGATAATAGGATTTACAGTCATAGCTTAACCTTTCTGCTGAGTATAAAATAGGTTCCGATAAAAATCAGCATAAATACAAAGAGTACTTCCGGTTTGTCAGTCACAATGATTTTGGTATCTGTCATTACTGCGGTACCGGTCAGTCGGATATCGGAAACCAGTTCGTCGAATACCTTTTTGGAAGTTACTTCATAGTGCTTGCCGCCGGTATTGACGATTGCTTGGCGGAAGCTTTGTTCATCTACAATGTCTTCCGGCGTAACCGCAAATACTTTTACATCATTTGCAGCGCAGAGGGCGGCAGCGTCTTCCACGGTTACAAAAGAAGTAGCGGTGATTTCGTTAAGTTCATTATCCGTAACAAAAATAATCATTCGACTTCTGTCGTTGTTCTCTTTTAAATCGGGGAAGTTATAAAGGCAGGATGCCAAACCGTCGCCGATGAAAGAACTACCGCGTCCGTCGTCCCAGAGGGTGCCGTCGTATTTGTATTCACAAATCTGGCACAAAGGATCGCTGTGGCCGTTTAAGCTGTGTTTGATGGATTCTTCCAAGTCGTCCAGTACCTGCAAAACGTAGTCGTAGTCAGTGGTTAAGGGCACCAAAACTACGGATTTACCGTTAAAAATGCTGATGCCGAAACGTTCGCCGTCCAATTCTTTTACCACATCTTTTAAGTTATTACAGATTTCCAAATTCACTTCGTCAATCGAATAAGATGTATCCATACAGATGAAAATATCGCGGTTTCGAAGTTCCGTATTTACCACATCGATTTTCGCAGGACGCGAAAGCATAATGATGGCGAACACCAGGCCAATCCATAAGCAGGAGAGGGCCGCAATGCTGAAAATCTTGTACTGCAACAACAGTTTCTTATACAGTGGTGTATCTTCTATAAAATTCGTATTGGCAACCTTTTTACCCTTCTCGAAGGTATCTTTTCTTTTAATCGTGATAAAAGTCAAGATGATTGCGAGGGGGATACCGATAAAGATTGCAGCAGGAAACATTAATTCCATTCTGAGATTACCGTCCTTGCTTTGTTAATTACTTCATATACGTTTACCTGGGTGTTGACCGCAAACTCCGGCATGTAGCACTGGGAAATCAGTTCGTACAAGCGAGGAAGTTTTGCTGCGTGAATTTCCATCAGGGTGTAGTTCTGTACTTTAATACCTGTGGATGCATACACGAAATCACGTACAACACGGCTGACAGCCTGGGCTGCCTTACGGTCGTCGATTTTATCCGCAGAACGCTTCTTTTCGATATCGGTAAGCGCACGTATATATTTTTCTTTCAATGTAAAAATGTTCTTCGGTGCCACAGGTTTGGCTACGGGCACACGAGGTTTCTTTCTCTTGGGTTTGCGAAGAAAGAGGATTAAAAGAGTACCTATAATGCCGGCGATAATAAATAAAATAGCGGGCAGATAAGAGAAGGACTCTTGTAACTCAACGGTTATTGCTTGCATATTTATGCCTTTCTAATAAATCCATACTTTTGTCTACAATGTCATATTCGCCATCGATTTCTACGCTGACAATCTGATTGCGGAGGAGTTTGTGAGAGTTCTCGTGAGAGATTTTCTCGCGTGTCTTCTGCTCTAAGGCCATCAGTTCTTTGTTACCGGTTAAAAATTCTGAGACGTAACGTGATTTGCGCACGTCAAAGGCCTGGTGGCCGGTGAGGGACGCATCGCTTATGCTGACAAACAGCAAGTCGTGCTGTACGCATAACTTCTTGATGGTATTATCGCTGATGCGATGAATGCCGCCTGCGTCTGTGATGACAAAAATAATCATTTTCTGACGTATGTTTTTGATAATGTAATCCAAAGTTTTGTTTATGTCGCTGTCATAATCGGCGAAATCTTCCTTTTCATAGGCGGTAAGAATCCATTCCAAATGGTTCATGCCCATGCGGAGAGGGAAGTACTGTATCATACCGTTTCGGTTGTAGATGGCGCCTACGTTGTCACGGTTGTTAGCTGCTAAGTAAGCAAGCGTACCGCCGGCTGTGAGGGCAACATCTTTCTTGGTTTCCAATGTACGGGTATCCGCCATAAATTTTTTGCCGGTGTCAAAGACAAGCATAACATTGTGCTTCTTCTCAGCGATATACTGCTTGATAAGCAGGTTTTTATTTCGTGCGGATGCCTTCCAGTCAATATCGCGGATGTTATCGCCGGGAATATATTCGCGGAGATTTTCAAAGTCCAAACCGTTTCCGGTGTAGATGGATTTGTAGGAGCCGTCGAAAATATTGCTGGTCTTTTTCTTAGCATAAACACTGACTTTGGCTTTTATTTTTATAATATGGTTCGTCATGGTGTAGGGATTGCTCCTAAAATATTGTTGATAATGGTTTCAGAGGTAATGTTGTCGGCAATTGCCGCATAGTTTAACGTAATACGATGTCTTAAAACGCTGTAGATTACGTTCTTAACGTCTTCGGGGATTACAAAGTCTCTGCCGCCGATTAAAGCAAGTGCCTTAGATGCTTCCATCAATGCGATGGCACCACGGGTACTTGAGCCTAAAGTGATGTACTGGGCAAGCTGAGGTCCGATGTAAGCCGAAGGATTTCTGGTAGCATCGATAATCTGGATGATGTAGTGCTTGATTACGTCGTCCAAATATACGCGCTTGGTAAGATCCTGGATAAATTTCACATCTTCAATGCTTGCTACAGACTGGCGTGAAGAGAAGATATCCTTTTCAATACGGTTCAAAATTTCGAATTCTTCGTTTTTGTTGGGATAATATAATTTTTCCTTAATTAAGAAACGGTCCAACTGCGCTTCTGCGAGTAAATAGGTACCTTCCTGCTCGATAGGGTTCTGGGTTGCAATTACGGTGAAGACTTCAGGCATTTCAAAGCATTCGCCACCGATGGTAACCTGACGCTCCTGCATTACTTCAAGCATGGCTGACTGAGTCTTGGCACTGGAACGGTTGATTTCGTCCAATAAAAGGAAGTTTGCCATAACGGGACCGATTTTGGTCTCAAAGCTGTTGGTAGAATAATTAAAAATCTGGCTACCGATGATATCGCTGGGCAGAAGGTCCGGCGTACACTGGATTCGTGAGAAACTGCCGTTTACCGCTTCTGTCATAATTTTGGCAGCAGTTGTTTTGGCAAGGCCGGGAACGGACTCTACCAAAATGTGTCCGTTACACATAAGCGTAACCAGTAATGAGGTGCCCAGCTGGAACTGGCCTACCATTTTAGAATAATAGTAGTTGTTGATGTTCTGGATAATGTTTTTTCCTTTTTCCATATCCTCCGGGCTGATGCGTGTGTAATTATTCATGTTTCTTCTCCAATCTGAATAAATCTAAAATAATGCTTGCCGCGCTGCTGAAAATGCGCAGCGTTTTTTTGCTTTCCTACTTATAAAACAAAGTATAATGCAAAAAGGTTGCAAAAGAAAGTATTTTTTTGATACTTTTTATAAAAATATAAAAGCACTTGCAACATAACGAGTGTTATGTTAAAATAACTCTATCTTTGGAGATTAATAACTATGTACGAAGAAAACAGTGATGTAAAACAACGATTAATTTCAATCGGAAGAAAAGAATTTCTTGAGCAGGGTTATGTGAAGGCGTCTATGAGAAATATCAGTGCGGCCGCCAATGTCACGACTGGTGCTATTTACTTTTTCTTTCATAACAAGGAAGATTTTTTTCGGGCAATATTGGATGAGACCGCCACGGATTGGAAGCGGCATTTGCAGGATTATGCGGAGAGTGAAATCAACGGCAGTAAATCCAGCGCAGAGAATGACAGGGAATTGATTACCTTTCTTTTTAATCATAAGGAAGAGGTAAGGATTCTTTTCGAAAAGTCGGAAGGCACCGTTTATGAAGGATATCGGGAAGAATTATGTGAAATTCTGGAAAATGCTTTTATGGTGTTTTATAAGCGTTTCGGCGGTCGGGAGCAAGACGGCAACATTGTTAAAATCGTAGTTCGAATGAGATTGCAGGGGTATTATGAATTGCTTCATGGAGATTATACAATGGAACAGGCAATAAAATATACGGAACTGCTGGCCTTTTATGGGGACAGCGGTTTTGCGGGAATGATGAAAAAATATAATGAAATGGTTGGAAGCTCGGTCGGATAGACCGGGCTTTTTAAATAACGAAAATCAATAAGTGTTATCTAACAGGAGGAAGGACTATGTTATTTACTGAATTTGGTTCCAAGGAAAATCCGCCGTTGCTTTTGTTGCACGGTATGATGCAGGACTGGCATACGGAGTATGAGATGCTAAAAGGTTTGGAAGAACATTACCGGCTTGTTATCCCTGCGCAGGACGGTTTTTATGACGGAAGCGGTGATTTTACATCTTTCGCGGATCAGGCTAGACAAATTGAAGAATATGTGCAGGCAAATCACGGCGGTAAAGTCATCGGGGCTTACGGATGTTCCCAGGGAGGGCTTATGCTGACGGAGTTGCTTACCCGAAATAAAATTGATTTTGGGACCGTGATTATGGATGGTTGTTATGTGGCGCATCAGGGTAAAATCGCCGGCCGGGTGACCTATAAAATGTTTTGCAAGTTCAAGAATACAGGGAAATTCCCTGCGTTGATTATGGTTATGATGAAACTTATGGGCTTAAAAGCAGAAGATTTGGGAATGATGGATTCTTTGTATGTGGGGGCAAGTGATGAAACCGTAAAGAGAAATTTTATGGAGAATTACACTTATCGTACCCGTCCCGAAATAGCGCAAAATGAAACGATGGTACATATGTGGTGCGGAAGCAAGGAACCTTATGCAATCAAGTCCCATAAGGAATTAAAAAAATATCTTAAAAATTACGACGAAGAGATTATGGAAGGATTTGGTCATGGGGAGTTTCTTATGAAGCATTCTAAGGAATGTTGTGAGAAAATACATGCGACAATTCAGGGGATGTAAGGATAGAAAAGGTTAATATTTAGAAAGCTGATTAAAAGGTGCTGTTTTAAATAGCGCCTTTTTTACAAAAAACATATTGACAGATTTCGATATATCAATATAATGAAAGGAGAAGGAAGGTGATTTTATGGATTATAAAAAAACAGCAAACTTATTCAAGGCACTCGCCGATGAGAACAGATTACAGATTATGGAAATCTTAAAAGACGGCGAGAAGTGCGCCTGCAAATTATTGGAGGCATTACAAATCAGTCAGCCTACATTATCCCACCATATGAAAATTCTTTGCGATGCGGAACTGGTAAGCGGCCGTAAGGAAGGAAAGTGGATGTATTATTCGATTTCCAAGGCGGGAATCAAGAGTGCTAAGGCGTATTTGAAAGAACTAAAGATAAGTGAGGGTAAATAATATGAATCATGAAGAGACAGCAGTAACATTTTTCGGAAATAATTTTAACTGTTCCCAGGCGGTTTTTGCTACTTTTGCGGAAGAACTTGGAATGGATGTTGAAACCGCGTTGAAAATTGGCACGCCTTTCGGCAGCGGAGCGCGCAGGGGTGAAATCTGCGGTGCCGTTTCCGGCGCGTTGATGGTATTGGGTTTAAAATATGGCCATTGCCACAGCGAAAATAAGGAAGAAAAGGTGAGAGCATATCAGGTAGCGGATGACTTTTTAAATCGTTTTACAGAGGCTAAGGGAACGGTGGTTTGCAGGGAACTTTTGAACTATGACTTGACCAAAGAAGAGGATATGAAAGAAATTATGAGTCAGAATTTGTTCAGAACAGTCTGTCCGGAAATGGTTCGCTGCGCAGCTGCAATTGTGGAAGAAATGTTGGCAGAGTACGGCGAGTAACAGCCTAAAAGTATATTTGCTTCTATGAGGATGAAAAAAGATGTATGATATTGTAAAAAACATATGGACCTTTATACAGACCGAAATACTGGGGATGCAATGGCTGAACCGCTTGATAGGAAGCGGGCTGGAATTGCTGGGTCTTGATATTGAAAGTCGCATAGGCGGAAGTGTTCATTTTTTTATTTATGATGTGATTAAAATTATGATATTGCTTACGTTGCTTATCTATATGATTGGTTTTATCCAAAGTTACTTTCCGCCGGACCGTACCAAAAAGATTATCGGCAGGTACAAGGGTATTGTAGCAAACAGCATCGCTGCGCTGATGGGAACGGTAACGCCTTTTTGTTCCTGTGCGTCCATACCGATTTTTATCGGGTTTACCAACGCGGGCCTTCCTTTGGGCGTGACCTTCTCGTTTCTGATTTCTTCGCCGATGGTGGATATTGGCTCTCTCATTCTTCTGATGAGTATTTTCGGATGGAAGATAGCAGTGGTATATGTTTTTCTGGGACTTGTGATAGCAGTGGTCGGCGGTACGTTTATCGAGAAACTGCATATGGAAGATCAGATTATATTGGACATTCCCAAAGAAAGCATGGTAGAGCTTCTTCAGGAGAGCATGACGTTAAAAGAACGACTCTTTTATGCTTGGGAGCGTGTTTATTATACGGTTAAAAAAGTTTTTCCTTATGTGTTGATTGGCGTCGGTATCGGCGCAATTATCCACAATTGGATTCCAGAGGTTTGGGTGATGCAGTCGCTTGGAAACGGAAATCCATTTGGCGTGATTATTGCAACCATCATCGGTGCGCCTATGTATGCGGATATATTTGGTTGTATCCCCATTGCGCAGGCCTTGCTTGAGAAGGGGGCGCTGCTTGGCGTGGTACTTTCTTTTATGATGGCGATCACAACCCTTTCGTTGCCTTCGATTATTATGTTAAAAAAGGTTCTCAAAACGAAGTTGTTGGCAATTTTTATCGCAATTTGTGTAGTTGGAATTATTATGGTGGGGTATGCCTTTAATATCCTTCAGATGTGGTTGGTCTAATTAGTGATTCGGAAGAAATGAAGTTTAATACCGATTGTAAGTAGTAAGAAATAGCGGAGAAATAAGATATGATAAATAATCAAGAGAAAACGGAAACAAATACCATGGACAGAAAGCCGAAAGTGGCTTTTATCTGCGTGCACAATTCCTGTCGCAGTCAGATTGCAGAGGCCCTGGGACGGGAGCTTGCATCTGATGTGTTCGAAAGTTATTCGGCGGGGACGGAGATTAAGGCTTTGATTAATCAGGATGCTGTCCGCATGATGAAAAAATTGCACGGGATAGATATGAACCTGACTCAGTATAGCAAATTAATTGAGGACATTCCGGAGCCGGATATTGTCATTCTGATGGGCTGTAATGTAAGTTGCCCCATTCTGCCCGGCAAGCAGGTTGAGAACTGGGGATTAGAGGATCCCACCGGCCGGGATGATGATTTTTTTGCAGGAACCATTTATGAAATTGAAGAAAAAATACTGGATTTAAAAGTGCGTCTAAGGAACAAATAAATCGTAATGATTTCGCAATATTTGTTCGATAGTAGATGATTGGAAAGGAATTTGGAAATGAGTTGGAATTCTTATCCCCGTCCGCAGATGAAGCGTGATTTATTTTATATCATAAAAGAAAACTGGACTTTAAACGGCAAGCCTGTCCACGTGCCGTATGTGCCTCAGTCCGAGCTTTCGGGATACGAAGGGGAAGTGGAGAGTACGCTTACCTATGAGACTGTTTTTATGGTGCCCGAAACTTTTACGAAAGAAAGGCTACTTCTGCATTTTGGTGCAGCGGACCAGTTGGCGGAGATTTGGCTGAATGACGTATTGATTGGAAGTCATGAGGGCGGATATTTAAGTTTCACTTTCGATATTACCGAGGCGGTAAAAAGGAATGTTCCGAACCGTTTGGTTGTTAAAGTAACGGACGAACTTGACAAAGATTACCCTTACGGCAAACAGTGTGTAAAGCCTGGCGGTATGTGGTATACACCCACGTCGGGAATTTGGCAGAATGTCTGGATTGAGAACGTGCCGGACAATTATATTGAGAGTGTGAAAATTACGCCGGATTTGGAAGGGATTGCCCTGGAAGTTTGCCGGAATGGAAGTTTAGAAATAAAGAAGATGCCGGGCGAAGATTTAGACGTGTCTGATGAAAGTAAAGAAGATTCCGAAGATGTCGAGAAAAAGATTTCAGCAGAAATCACACTCCACACCGGTGAAGTCGTAACCAAAACATTCGAGGGCGAAGGTCCTTTCTACATCTCGCTTACAGAGTTTAAAGATGCCGATGGTAATCCTTATGTGCCGAAGCTTTGGAGCCCGGAAGAACCGTATTTGTACATGATGAGAATTGTTGCAGGCGAAGATGCAGTGGAGACCTATTTTGCCCTGCGAACCATAGAGATTAAGGACATAAACGGCGTGCCGAGAGTTTGTTTAAATAACAAGCCGATTTTTATGCATGGTGTTCTGGACCAGGGGTATTTTAGCGACGGCATTTTCCTGCCGGCAGAGGAAGAAGAGTACGAGAGAGATATTCTCCGCATGAAGGAGCTTGGTTTTAACATGCTTCGCAAACACATTAAAATCGAGCCGGAGTGCTTTTATTATTATTGCGACAGGCACGGCATGCTTGTGATGCAGGATATGGTAAATAACGGGGGCTATTCTTTTATCAGGGATACGGCCCTGCCTACCATTGGTTTTAAGAAGAAAAGTGATAAAACTGCGGGAACTTCCAAGCGGGAGAAGATTTTTATTGCCCATATGGAAGGAACCGTTCGACAACTCTATAATCACCCCTGTATCGTGGCGTACACGATTTTTAACGAAGGCTGGGGGCAGTTTAACAGCGATGAAATGTATGACCGGGTAAAAGCATTGGACGGCACGCGTCTGATTGATTCTGCTTCGGGATGGTTTACGCAGAAGAAGAATGATTTCGACAGTGAGCATATTTACTTTAGAACCAAGAAGTTAAAAATAAAGAAGCGTCCGTTGTTTGTATCGGAGTGCGGAGGCTATTCACTGGCGGTGGAAGGGCATCTTTTTAATCCGAAAAAAGCTTATGGTTACGGGAAGACTAAGGACAGTCACGACTTGACGGAGACAATTGCCAATATGTACCGCAAGATGCTGATTCCTGCGATCGCAAAGGGCGCCTGTGGTTGCATTTATACCCAGCTTAGCGACGTGGAAGATGAAATCAACGGTTTGTATACCTACGACCGCAAAGTGTGCAAGGTTGAAAAGGAACTGATGCGCAAAGTGGCAGAGGAACTTTATGCTGAAATAAAGTCATAATTTTATGCCGGAAATCATATACTTTAATTTGCACCTAACCTTAAATTGCAGCATATGATAAACCATAAAATACCTTAAAAAGGATGGTTTATTATGAGTTGTAATTGTAATAATTGTTCATCATATTTTACAAATCTTGTCAGTGCGGCAAGACATAATCATAAGAAAAAATATACTGTTGTACAGGGCGATTACCTGAAAGTAAATGTAATGTGTATTCCTATTTGCGGTGATATCGGCGTGGAAGTTCATGAAAATGAAGATCAGTTGATTACCGTGGTATGCGGAACGGCGACCGTGAAACTTGGCCGCACAAGACGCGAGGCTGATTGCATCAGAAGATTGAATGCCGGCGATTCGGTTTTGATTCCGGCCGGTATTTGGCATAATGTATGCAACAGCGGCAACGGTCAGTTACAGTTGATTTCCGTATACGGATTCGGTAATGCAAATCACGACTGTGGCTGCAATGCAAACAACGACTGTGGCTGTAGCGCAAACAACGGCTGTGGATGTAGCACAAGCAACGATTGCGGTTGTAGCGCAAACAACGGCTGTGGCTGCAATGCAAGCAATGATTGCGGAAACGTTATGAATACCGGTTGCGGTTGTAATCAGGCGACTGCATACTCGGATTGCAACACTGTATTCAATGCGGGTAATTGCGATTGGAATAATGTGCAGACTCAGGATAACGGATGCAGCTGTGCGATTGACAGCGGCTGCTAATGAAAAGAAAACAGGTCACCGAAAGGTGGCCTGTTTTATTGTGTGGTATTCTATTTTTTCTTTCCGCCTTTTAAGAAGATTTCGCGATATTCTTTGGGCGTCTTGCCAACCTTCTTTTTAAACAGCTTTGTAAAATAATTCACATCCGGGATTCCGCAGTAGGATGCGATGGTCTGGATTTGCAGGCCGGTGGAATGCAGTAAAAGAATGCCGTGCTGGATACGCTTTTCATTCACGTAGTCCGTCAAGGTACTGCCGGTCTCTTTTTTGAAAAGCGTGGACAGGTAGCTGGCGTTGACGTTCATTTTACCGGCTAAAACATTTAAAGTCAGGTCGGCGGTCAAATCCGTATCAATGGTAGTAATGACCTTCTGCACAAGAAGCGAATAGCCCTTCATGGAGTGGTTTTTGACCAGAAGGCAGTACTTGTGCACCATTTCTTTTTGCAGCTTGCGGGCTGCGTCCATGGTGGTAACCTGTTCAATTTTACGGGCAAAATCCGAAGAAAGCTTATCAATATAAAAGGGGTGTACCGAACCGTTTTCCACGGCTTTACGAAGCAGGGTATTCATAATGATGCAATAATTTTGCATATTACGAATGGGGTCGGCAGTACGTTTCTCGAAGTTGGAAGCGGACATATTCGCCATAATTAATTCTACTTTATGGCTTAAGCCCTGCGAAATGGCTTGGAGCAACTGGTTCTCCACCGCATATCGTTCTTCGATGGCCTTCATATTGATGGAGGCGTCTGTTTGCTCATAGCTTGAACCTGCGGAGAATTGAGCGGAATGCTCGGACGAGTTAAATTGCTGTTCCAGGGTTTCAAATTTAAACTGGTCCATACTGCCCCAAAGACTTTCCCCCAATGTATTCATCACAATCAGTGCGACAGAATCATTCTCCAAATAAGTAATATTGTTAAAATACTTCTCCAGTGTATTAAAAATCTGTGGCGGGAGAGAATATTCTTCAGTGAATTCCATAATTTCATTCCGGTTAAATTCACGTGTGGTATAAGGCCCCACAATCATCAGTGCGTCGGGCGCGGTATCCGGCATACGGAGAATGAAATAATTACAATAAAAAAGATCAACTAATTTATAGATGGTATTCGGCTTGATTCGTTCACTGATAAAAGCCTTAGAAAGATTAAGTTGTTCTTCCATGCCGAGAAGTTTTCGAAGTCCCATATCAATCTCCGAAATCGAGTGATTTTCTTCGGTAATAATGTGGGTTTTTAAGCGGAAGTGGGACAGTATTCTCTTAGCAAAATCAAGTTCGGACTGATAGCGCATAATCTCTCCTTTTGTGACAGGAAAATTTTACATTTTTATCGTACCATTTTTAGGTAAAAAATACAACTAATAAAAATTATACGAAAACTACCAAAAATTATACTCTCTATATTGTTTGTATTTTGTTAAAATGATATCAAGCGTTGCGGATAATCCGGGGGGATAATATCCGCGCAAGAAAATTAACCTTTAACTATCAAAATTTAACGCAGAAAGGGGTATGTAAGTGAAAGAACAGAAAAAAGCAGTAAGACCGTTTGGTTTTGCAGACAAGATGGGATATATGTTCGGTGACTTCGGTAACGACTTTACCTTCATTTTATCCACAATGATTTTATCTAAATTTTATACCGATGTAATGGGCGTTTCAGCCGGCGTAATCGGTACTATCATGATGTTGGCACGTTTCGTGGATGCGTTTACCGACGTTGCTATGGGACGTATTTGTGACCGCAGTAAGATTACACCTCAGGGTAAATTCAAACCTTGGATTCTCCGTATGTGTTTCCCGGTTGCAGTTGCATCTTTCTTAATGTATCAGAGTGGTTTGGCAGGACTTCCCACCACCGTTAAGATTATTTACTTAGCAATTACTTATATCCTTTGGGGTTCATTCTGCTATACCGGTATCAATATCCCTTACGGTTCTATGGCTTCTGCTGTTTCTGCAGACCCCGGCGACCGTCAGTCTTTATCAACCTTCCGTACCATGGGTGGTATGCTTGCAGGTATGGTAATCGGTATCCTTCTTCCTCTTATCGCTTATGATAAGGTTACATTGGTAGACGGAACCATTAAGGAAACCTTAAACGGACCTAAGGTTACATTGGCAGCAGGTATTTTCTCAATTCTCGCAATTGTATGCTATTTACTTTGCTATAAACTTATCAAGGAACGTGTTGTGGTAGAACCTACCGGAGAAAAGGGACCTTCTGTTGGTCAGATGTTAGGAAGTGCATTCTCAAACCGTGCATTAATCTCTATCATTGTAGCTTCCGTAGTTATGTTATTGGCACAGCTTACCATGCAAAACATGGCAGCATATATTTTCCCTGATTATTACAATAACGCAGACGCGCAGTCTGTATCTACCATTATGATGATGGGTGGTATGATTCTTGCGGCAATCTTTGCGAAGCCTTTGGCTAAGAAGTTTGGTAAGGCAGAAATTTCAATTGTTTCAAACCTTTTTGCAGCAGTGGTTATGGTTCTAATCTGGATTATCCGTCCCGCAAATGTTTGGGTATACTGCGGATTACAGATGCTTTGCTGGTTAGGTCTTGGTATGTTCTCTATGGTATCATGGGCACTTATCACAGACGTTATCGACTACTCAGAACTTAGAAACGGTGTACGTGAAGACGGTTCCGTATACGCTATGTACTCATTTGCACGTAAGCTTGGTCAGGCGCTTGCAGCAGGTTTATCAGGCTGGTTATTGGAAGCAATCGGTTACAACTCAGTAGCAGCTTCTGAAGGTTTAAGACAGACTGAAAGCGTATTATCAGGTATCTTCAATATTTCAACCTTAATTCCTGCATTAGGATTCCTTTTATTAGGCCTTGTATTGTGGTTCTGGTATCCTCTTCACAAGAAACAGGTTGATGCAAACGTAGCTGCATTAAAGATTAAGCACGGCGACGAAGAAATCGAAACCGTAGAAGAAGCTGTAGCAGAAGAGAAAGATGAAACAGTGGAAGAAACTGTAGCAGAAGAAAAAGCTGAAACAGTGGAAGAAAAAACTGAAGAAACACCTACAGAGGATTCTGAAGAATAAATTTTAAAATAATCTGCTGTCGGACATAAGGTTCGGCAGCAGAACCAAATTTAGAGATAAAACAGTTATAAAAATAGAGTAAAAGGAGATAGTTTAAGTGAGAGAAATTATAAATTTTAACGTAAAATGGGCTTTTACAAAGAATGCAACAGAAGTACCGGCTACAATGCCTGAGAAGTGGGACTGGGTTACCCTTCCTCACAGCTGGAACGCAATTGACGGTCAGGACGGTGGTGCAGACTACTACCGCGGAACCGCATATTATGCAAAAGAATTAAAGAAATTCGATTTACCTGAAGCAGACAGATATTATATGGAATTCCGTGGTGCAAACTCTTCTGCAGACCTTTATATCAACGGCAAGAAGATTGCAAGCCATGACGGCGGTTACTCAACCTGGAGAGCAGACATTACAGATGCTTTGGAAATGGACAACTTAATTGTTGTAGCCGTTGACAATGCAGAAAATGACAGAGTATATCCTCAGATGGCAGACTTTACCTTCTACGGCGGTCTCTATCGTGACGTAAATATTATCGCAGTAAACAATTCACACTTTGACCTTGATTACTACGGAGGCCCCGGCCTTATGGTAACACCTGAAGTGAAGGGTGAAGACGCTGACGTTGCAGTAGAAGTATTCTTAACAAACCCTGCAGACGGACAGGAACTTGTTTATAAGATTTATGATTATGAAGAAAATGTAATCGCAGAAGTAAAGCAGGCAGTTGCTGATACCAAGGCAGTGATTACAATTCCCAAAGTACATTTATGGCATGGACGTAAGGATCCTTATCTTTACAGAGCAGAAGTTGCACTTGTAAAAGGTGATGATGTCATTGACTGTGTATCTGCACCTTTTGGTTGCCGTACTTTTAAGATTGACCCCGAGAACGGTTTTATCTTAAACGGCGAAGAATATCCTTTAAGAGGTGTATCACGCCATCAGGACAGATGGGGACTTGGTAACGCGTTGTTGCCTGAACACCACAGAGAAGATATGGAATACATTTATGAAATGGGTGCAACCACAATCCGTCTTGCACACTATCAGCATGATCAGTTCTTCTATGATTTGTGTGATGAAATGGGTATGGTAATCTGGGCAGAAATCCCTTATATTTCTAAGCATATGCCGGGCGGTAGAGAAAACACAATTTCTCAGATGAAGGAACTTATCGTTCAGAATTATAACCATCCTTCCATCGTGGTTTGGGGACTTTCTAACGAAATCAGTATGGCAGGTTCCGATGCGGATTTAATTGATAACCACAATGTATTAAATGATATGGTTCACAAGATGGATCCTACAAGATTAACAACCATCGCTTGTGTATCTATGTGTGATATCCATGACCCGTATGTGCAGATTCCCGACGTGGTTTCTTACAACCACTACTTCGGATGGTACGGCGGAGATACTTCCATGAACGGACCTTGGTTTGATAACTTCCATAAGACATTCCCGAACATCCCTATCGGTGTCAGCGAATATGGTTGTGAAGCGCTTAACTGGCATACCTCTAAGCCGACTCAGGGCGACTATACGGAAGAATATCAGGCATACTATCACGAAGAACTCATTAAGCAGTTGTTCACAAGAAAGTATCTCTGGGCAACACATGTATGGAATATGTTTGACTTCGGTGCTGACGCAAGAAACGAAGGCGGTGAGAACGGACAGAACCACAAGGGTCTTATGACTTTTGACCGTAAGTATAAGAAGGATTCTTTCTATGCATACAAGGCATGGTTATCAGATGATCCCTTCGTACACATTTGCGGTAAGAGATATGTAGACAGAGTAGAAGATGTTACTAAGGTAACCGTATACTCTAACTTACCTGAAGTTGAATTGTTCGTAAACGGCAAGAGCCTTGGCAAGCAGGCATCTGCAGAGCACTTCTTCTACTTCGACGTTCCCAATGAGGGCGTATCCGAATTGGAAGCAGTTGCAGGCGATTGCACAGATTACAGCACAATCCGCAAGGTTGATACCTTCAACGAAGCATACAAGTTAAAAGAAAAGGGTGCAATCCTTAACTGGTTTGACATCACAGAACCTGAAGGATACTTCTCATTGAATGATACAATGGGTGCAATTATGGCAAATCCTCAGGGTGCACTTTTGATTGGCGGCTTGATGCAGCAGATGCAGAAGAATGCAGGCGGTATGGCAGCAGGTTTCGAAGTAAATGAAGGTATGATGCAGATGATGAACGGCTTTACCGTGATCCGTCTTGCAAACCTTATGGGAACTGCAGGCATCACCTTCACGAAGGAACAGCTCCTTGGCTTGAATGCACAGCTTAACCAGATTAAGAAATGAAGATCACCTTTTATGCAGAAATGCGTAATGAAGTTTGTAAAAGTGATTATCAAGCATAAATTTGCTAAAAACAAAAAGCAATAATCCCAAATATTGCATTGTAGTTAAAGGGTTATTATATGTAAAAGAGAAGTTCGCGGGAAACCGCGGGCTTTTCTTTTTCTATTCTTGCAACTTTTTGTACTTTAGATTAGTGTTATAGGTAAAGGAACAGATTTTATCTGCAGGAAAAGAGGAGCAAAATTATGAAAAAATCTACAGTAAAGACATTTAATTGGATTGCATTCGGAATGATACCGGCAATCATTGTGCTTATAGCAGTTGCTTTTGGCATTTTTGCTGCAAGTGCGATTAATTCTCCGACCATAAATTATGATCATGTGACAGCCCAAACCGAGTCCGGTGAGTTATGGAAGGTTCTGGAAGTGGTCGAAGGGGAATACGCCTACGTGATCTATAGTGTAGATGATGTCTATAGGTTTGATGGTGAGCGTTTGATTGCATTTCAGGGACCAAGCATTGAAGCGATTAAGGATGAGATTGAAGAAAGTAATTCCGGCGGTAATGGGATTACGTCCTATTGGGAAGGAAAGGGTGTGAAATTTGACTTTAGCACTACGAATGATTTCGAGGAATATTTAGAAGAGGTGGAGAGTACCGTCCACTATAATTTAGAACCGGATGCGGAAGTGATTAAGGCGAATTTCTCGGAGGTGACACTGTATGATGTGAGTGATTACATAGGCTATGAACACCAAAATAATTCAGGTTTTGCACTGGCTACAATGATTTTGGTTGGAGCCATTGTCTTTTGGACAGTGATTGTTCTGGCAGTGGAACTGCTGGTGGCACTGATACTTAAGTTTACAGTTTTTAAAGTGAAGAAGGAGAGATAAAAAACGGTTTTTCGATTGTAATACAACCTGTGGTTTAATTCCATTGACAAAAGAATGAAAGAACGCTACTTTAATCATAGTGAGCGGCAAAAGATGATAGCCCTGCGTAAACGCGGGGCTTTTCTATATATAAATAGAACAGTTAATGGGAGGTGCTGTGATTATGACAATGCAAGAGATTAGAAATATATTGCAAACCGCGGAATATTCTTTCCTGCGTGAAGAAGAGTGTCTTGGTAAGAATATTATTTTATTGGGTATGGGAGGGTCATATTCATACGGAACCAATAATGAGAATAGCGATATAGATGTGCGTGGGGTAGCATTAAACAGCAAACGGGAGATATTGACGAACCGGAATTTTGAACAGTTTGTAGACGTGCCCACAGACACCACAATTTATGCTTTTAACAAAATTATTACCTTGCTGACCAGCTGTAATCCGAACACAATCGAATTGCTTGGCTTGAAACCGGAGCACTATTTGTACGTGACACCCATTGGTCGGGAATTGTTGGATCACAGAAAGCTGTTTTTATCCCAAAAGGCAATACATTCCTTTGGCGGATATGCAAATCAGCAGCTGCGAAGATTATGTAACAAAAGTAATCGCGTGGTTTCGCAATCAGAGCAGGAACAACATATTTTTAATACAATCAAAAATGCTATGCACGAAATCAAAACGGCATATGCGGATTTTACCGATGAGGAGATTCGATTATACATTGATAAGGCAGTGCAGGAAGGGTATGATACCGAAATTTTTATGGATGTCAATCTTAAGCATTATCCTTTGCGGGACTATAAAGCTGTGTGGAGTGAGATGCAAAGCATTGTAAAATCCTACAGTAAAGTGGGTATGCGCAATTCTAAGGCGATTGAACATAACAAATTAGGAAAGCATATGATGCATTTGATGCGTCTTTATATGATGTGTCTGGATATTCTTGAAAGTGAAGAGATTGTAACTTATCGTGAAAAAGAGCATGATTTGCTTATGGATATCCGTAACGGAAAATATTTGGATGATAATAAGCAACCGACGCAGGATTTTTATGAATTGCTAAATGAGTATGAAAAGCGATTTGAGTATGCGAAAGAAAATACGTCGCTACCGGAGGAGCCGGATTATCGTGCCATTGATGAATTTGTCGCAAGTGTAAATGAGAGAGTGGTGAAAGAAACCGTATAAATTATAAAAATCGATGTCTTTTTCCTTTGGGTGGGGGAAACGACATCGATTTTTGATTGGATTGATAAGTTTTTTGCTTGGTTTAATTTCCGCCGGGGCCGTCTTTTCTGGGACGGGAAGATTCAGGCAGGGGTTCAACTTCGTAGTATTTGCTGCAGTCGCAATCTTTCTTGGATTTATCCTTGTCGCAGGAACAGTTATCATAAGAATTGGATACTTTATTGGGGTTGTTCTTTTTATCTCCGATCATAGCGCACCTCACTTTCGTTATTAGGGTGCGCAGGTTTCTATTTTTTATTCTTCCGTATTTTCACGCCATAGAAACTATGTCTCTTTTCGCGTGCATAAAACAATGTCTCTATAATCCTAATCCGTACAATCAAAAAAATTAAAAAAATTTATAAAATAATGATTGACAGATGATAAAAAATATATTAGTATTAGTAGCATACTAAAACTTAATTAAAAGGAAAAGTATACCTATGAGCGAATTGAAAGAAAAAAATAGCATAAACGAAAACCAAAATGTACAAAGTGCAGAAGCAAGGCATTGGTTTACTGACGTAGAGAAATTATTTGCGGTTTTTGCCGCGGTGATTTGCGGATATATTGCGTTGACGATTAAAAATGCAGAGCCTTTTTTGACCTTTGTATCACGTCATCCATACATAAATGATATGTTGCATGATCATATTTTCCGGGATTATTTGGAAATTGTAAATGAATATGTGCCTAAGGCTGTGCCCTACCTTTTGCTGGCAGTCATTGTGCTTTTGGTTGCATCTTTTATCATGGATTATGAGAAAAGCGAGCACGGATATGTGCTTCGCATTGCAGGGATGTTTATGGCGTCGCTGACGGGACTTGGATATATACTTGTGTATGTTGTATTTGGTTTTGCGGAACCGGTGATGAATGCGAAAGTTTACGTCTTTCTAAGCCTGATAGCGATTGGATTTGTGCTTGCAATCACCAGTTGCATTTGTTGCGGAAAGAAAAAGGCAGGCGCAAGAACCAAAGCCCTGGTGCTTAAGTGCATTACCGCAGTTTGCGTCTTGGGTTGTTTTGTGGGTGCAGGCGTATATCTTGCAAAAAACTTAGGCGCTGAATACAAAGTTTGCCATGAAGTGAATCAATTGTTAAAAGAACATCCTGCCGATATCAATCAGGATATTGCATATCAAATCGGTAATGTGCAAAAAAGAGAAGCAACCTGGCATGATGGGGTGATGTATTACACCACCAGAAAAGCAATTTGGAAGATTGACGATTCCGGAACGGTGGAGAAATTATATTCTATGCCGGGTGAAGGTGAATTTTACGCATACGGAATTTATTATTACGAAGGTTATCTGTATGTGGGTTGCGCCGGTTACAGTGACGAGGCATCATTTTCTGTTCTGCAGGTATCTGTTGCTGACGGTTTGGCAAAGGAAGTTTGTTCCCTCACAAGTAACCGAAAATTCTTTGGCGTGGTTGACGGCAAATTGCTGTACACCAAGGCTACGGAAGAGGAATATGTTGCAGATGTTTATTGTATTGATTTAAAAGGGACCATTGATGAGAAAGAAGCGGTTCTTTACGATAAGGGTGTAAACTCGCTGACCGGGCTTGACCGGGAAGTGTGGCTACAGAAATATTTATACGGATATTTAGATGATTATTTTTGGCCGAATGATGATTATCAGTTTATCGGCGAAAACGGATATTACATATATGATTTAAAGTATGATCCGGATGAACCGCATGACTACGGCGGTGAATATCCCTATTCCTACAATGGAGACTGTACCTTGATATTAGATAAAAGCGACGTCCCGACTGAATATTTGCTGGAACAGGTTGTGGATTTTAATATTTTTAATGATACGATTTATTACGTACAGGAAGGTAAGACAGGATATGATATTTATTCCTGCGATAAGGACGGCGAAAACCAAACCCTGCTTGCGTCCGTGCCGGTAGCATTTGAAGAGTCTGATTATGGGTGCAGTACAAACATGCTTGTGGGCGAAGGATTTATTGTGTGTGAAGTTTTTGCGAAATATCTGGAGGGTACGTATAGGTATTTTGTTGATATTGAAACCGGCGAAGTGAAAGAAATAGAATTTCCTTAAAAATGAGGAATTTTATATAAATGTAGCAAGTGAAAAATATTTTAAACAGAAAAAGGAGATAAAAAATGGGTTTATACGAAATTGCAAAAATAGCTGTCGGAGTAATAATTTTTATCATCGGAGCGCTTATGTTCTTTGCGCCTAAGGTGTGTATGAAGAAAAGCGAACGTGAAATCGAATATGCGGTAAAAGATACCAAAAAGCGCGGTATTGTATTGATGGTTATCGGTGCTTTGCTTGCAGTTGTTTTATTGGCATTGCCGTTTGTTGCCGGACTTATGGCATAAGAGTTTTGTGAGGAGAAGGTTATGAATACATATGAGTATGATGAAAATTTTCAGGCAGAAGATACGTGGAGCGGTATGAATACCGCGCAGGCTAAGAAGGCACCGAATATTTTTAAGCAGTTGATATATTCTGTGATGCCGGGGAAATATGGTGAGCTGGCAAATGTTAAGGTAAAAGGTTTTATATTTTATTATCTGTTTTGGTGTTTTGTTATGTGCAGTGTGGCATCTATTGCCATGTTGACAATCAGTATAGTAAAGGAGTTTGGAGAAAGACTGGCAAACGGATATGTATTGGTATATGAGAAATTACCAATAGTTATTCTGTTATTAATCGGAATCAGCATTTTCATAAGTATAATTATGACAATTTTTGCTTCGGTGATTTTTGCAATAAGCTATTGCATTGAAGGATTGCCGACGGCATTGATTGTTATGGCAATTTCTAAGAAAAAACGTTCCCTGTTTGATTTGTATAAAGCGGCTGTATATTCTCAGACGCCGATGAACATTGCAATGCTTTGTACGCTGGTTTCACTGGAACTTTTTGATGATTTGAGTTGGCTGAGTTTGCCGATAGGGATTGCAAGGATTGCATCACTTATTATTCTGATTTTTGGTGTCCTTAAATTGCCCGAGAAACCGCTTATACCGGGTAATAAACAGACCGCAACCGAAAGTAATCAATACAGAACGGAAGGCAGTCAATATGGGCAGGAAGGTAATCAGTACAGATCCGAAAGTAGTCAGTACAGCGCGGAAAGGAATCGGTATGAAACCGAAAGAATCAATCAGGTAAGTTCTACACCGAGTAAGCCGAGAGTGACGCCGGGATACTGGACTTGTACCTGCGGACGTCAGAATCCGTCTTATACGGGAACCTGTACTTGCGGAAAAAGTAAATATTAATTTAAAAGTTTCAAAGATATTATACATATGCAAATAAAAGCGGAAAACATAGATTTTTCGCTTTTATTTACGGACAAAAAGTGCTAAAATAAAACAAAAAATATGGGAGGTTGTTACAATGAAAACCTATAAATGTGAAGTATGCGGTAACGTGGTTGCCAAAATTGTAGATTCAGGAGTGCCTGTAATGTGCTGCGGCAAGCCTATGGTAGAAACAGACGCTTATGCAGAAGAAGCCAAAGCTTGTGAAGCAAGCCCTGTTGTTTCCGGTTCAAAAGAGAATTACAAGGTATGTAACTGCAATAATGTAAGTTATTTCGATATCTTGGATGAGGTGGAGAAGCACAGTGACTTAAAGCAGCTTCTTGACGTGTTTGAAGAAGTTAAGAATACTACAAAGTGTTCAACCGGCTGCGGTGGCTGCTATGATAAGGTAATCGGTATTATTTCCGATGCTATGGCAGGCGCATAAGAATTTTAGTATGAACATATAAAACCCCTTGCGAATGAATTCGTAAGGGGTTTTCGTATGCTTAGATTGCTTCGTGAAAAGTTCTGTTGATTACGTCTTCCTGCTGTTCCGGAGTTAACTTAACAAAGTTAACAGCGTATCCGGATACTCTGATGGTAAGCTGGGGATATTTCTCGGGATGCTTCTGGGCATCTCTTAAGGTGTCTTTATCCAAAACGTTTACATTAAGATGGTGTCCGCCTTTGCTGAAATATCCATCTAATAAAGTTACGAGATTGTCTACTTGGTTATTGCCGGGTGTTGTCATATTTATGTACCTCCTTAAATAAATGATAATAGTAACTATTACTGTTATTTGACTTTATTATAATAACTACGTTGATTTTTTGCAATAGTATTTTTAAAAAATTTTATATCAATTTAAAATTTATACTTTTTAAACAAAAATATCGCCCTTAGCGTATAAAGCCTTGGGCGATATTTTAAATCTGATATTTCTTAAAAATTTTAGAATCCGTAGTCGGAATCGATAATTCCGAAATCTTTTCCTTTATAGTTCCAAACTGCACGACCGATGCCGTGTTTCTCTAATACAGAGTGGATGTCTGCAAGCCATCTCTTGGTATCATCCTTGGGAGCCAGTTCAATGACACCGTATTCTCCACAGTAGAGAGGAACATTATACTTTTCTGCTGCGGCAATTGCGTCTTCAAAAAGAGTTTCAAAATATTCCGGACCGATGGTAGATAACTTTTCGTGGTAAATGGACCCCATCATTTCCTTGGGGAATTTCTCGCTTTTTTTGCGGTACACTTCCAAGGGAGCGGGGTAACTCATTTCGAAATCCGCCGGCATGCCGGATACCCAGTATGCTTTCTGGTGTGTAAAAATCAAAGGATCATAGCAGTGGAAGTTATAAACGATTTTATCGTCGTAGGGCGCACCTAAAAGCGCTACACTTCTTACATTGTTGTAATTTACACCGCCAAAAACAATTGAGGTATTAGGCGCAATTGCACGAATGTGTTCAATGGCTTTTCTTGCTACGTTGTTCCAAGCTTCGTACACTTCGCTTAAAACAACTTCATTTAAAAGTTCGAAAGCAACTCTTTCGTATTCGCTGCCGAAACGTGTTGCGATGTTCTCCCAGAGCTTGAAGAAGCGTGCCTGCATTGCTTCGTTGTAGAAGAATACTTCGCGGTCCATATCTTTTAAGGGGTCAAAAGAATAGCCATATACTTCGTGAACGTCGATCAGCATACGAAGGTCGTATTTTTTACACCAGTTAAGGCAATCAACCAAATGCTGATAACCGCTTTCGATGACTTCGCCTTCTTCGGTTTCAAGGACATT
Organism: Lachnospiraceae bacterium; assembly: GCA_045580855.1. GTDB lineage: Bacteria > Bacillota > Clostridia > Lachnospirales > Lachnospiraceae > UBA3766. The sequence continues at coordinate 43,798 of JAZNOO010000002.1, forward strand.
GTAATCCACCGGAACTCTTACATGGTCAAAGCCCATACCCTTGATTCTTTTAATGTCTTCTTCCTGAATAAAAGTGCTAAAGTGTTCTTCAGAGTACACATCAAACTGTGAAATCCATCCGCCTAAGTTAACACCTTTCATAAAACCTTCAAATCTTCTCATAAAATTACCCTCCCATACATTGTTTTTTGCTATTTATTGCTGTGTTTTTGCTGTAACCTATGATTTGATGATATACAAAAACGGCACAATGTGATACAATAAAACGGTCACATATACAATAATTCTGTCAAAGTATATGGAGGAAAGAAAATGGATGCCAATTTAGAGCGTAAACAGCTGACAGAACAGCTTTTTATGAATCGTGAATATAATATTTCTCACCCCACATACGATAGCGAGTTGGAATTTTACAATATGATTTGTGAAGGTGATATTGAAAGGTTGAAAGAACTTAATTTGGAGAATGTGTACTTTGAGCAGGAACGAGGCGTTCTTTCGAAGAATCCGGTGCGTAATGCGAGATATCATCTTCTTGTTACGGTGACAATGGTAACCAGGTTTTGCATTGAAAAAGGGATGCATGAGCAGAAAGCCTACGGAAAGAGTGACGTGTACATCCGTAAGGCGGACGAGGCGGGAACCATTGAAGAAATTAACCGATTGTATTATAAGCTGGTATTTGACTTTGCGGAAGAAATGGCGGAGATTAAGAAGAGTGAAGCGCTGTCTAAGAGTTTGCGTCTGGCATTGGATTATATTTACGACCATTTAAATGAAAGTCTCGGAGTGCAGGAGATTGCGGAATATGCGTGCGTCAGCGAAAGCCAGCTGCGTAGGGATTTCAAGCGCTATCTGGCTACGACGCCTGCGGATTTTGTGCGGGAAAAGAAAGTGGAGTTTGCCAGGAACAGGCTGGTGTATTCGGATATTTCTTATGTGGATTTGGCCAATGATTTGGGTTTTGCGTCCCACAGTCATTTTATAAAAATATTTAAAGAGTATACTGGTATGACGCCTATGGAATATCGAAATAAAAAGTTTAGGAAGCATTTTATAGATGGATAGTTTATTAATTTCTGCTACAATTGAATATGTAAAAGAGGTATTCGCTACGGACTTTAGCGGTCACGACTTTTTTCATACCATGCGCGTCTATCAAACGGCGACCAAGATTGCTATGGAAGAGAAGGCTGATTTGCAAATTGTACAGCTGGCAGCACTTTTACACGATGTGGACGACAGGAAGTTATCGCCGGAAACCTGCGAGAATAAGGACAGGGCTGTGGCTTATATGAGGTCAAAGGGACTTTCTGAAGATACGATTACCCGGGTAAAAGATATCATTGGCGAAGTCTCATTCGCGGGAACGGACAGTGTAGTGCCCAAAACTTTAGAGGGGATGTGTGTGCAGGATGCGGACCGTCTGGATGCGTTGGGCGCTATGGGCATCGCCAGGGCCTTTGCTTACGGCGGGAATCACAACCGCGTGATGTATGACCCGGAGATTCCGCCGGCATTAAATATGAGTAAGGAAGAGTATCAGAATCACGTGTCTACCACAGTGAATCATTTTTACGAGAAGCTGTTTCTTCTGAAAGATATGATGAATACAGAGAGTGCGAAACGTATTGCCGGGCACAGAGAGCAGTATATGAGAGAATATATTGACGAGTTTCTGGCAGAGTGGAACGGAATAAAATAAAAGATTATATAAAGAGGTGTCCTATGGTTACTCCCGAGAACGGAAAACGAATTTCTAAAATTGATACATATTTAAATTGCGCGGAGGTGTTTGCTTACCGAAGTACCTGCATCAAAAGAAAGTACGGTGCGGTAATCGTAAAAGATGACGTGGTAATTTCCACCGGTTATAACGGTGCGCCCAGAGGGTTTGATAATTGTTGTGATTTGGGCGAGTGTCCCCGAATGGAGAGGGATATGCATCAGGGAGACGGTTACGGAATCTGTCGTGCGGTACACGCGGAGGCGAATGCGCTTTTAAACTGTTCAAGGCAACAGACCATCGGTGCGGATTTGTATCTTACCGGTGTAAATCCAAGCGATAATTCCATTCATAAGGCAAAACCCTGTCCTTTGTGCGCAAGAACCATTATCCAGGCGGGAATCCGCAATGTATATCTGCGCGTGGGTGACGGTGCTGACAATTATGAAGTGAAGGCCGCTACGGACCTTGAGTGGGTGCAGAGTGCGGAGTAGAAACTGCTGAGGTACAAGAGCCGAGACAAAACGCCGGTATGCGTTTGGATGGGATTGCGTATCCGATGGATTGTCGAAATTTGTCGATGAAATATAATTGAAAAAGCAGAATAGAGAATGATATTATAAAAGCACGTAAATCTATGCGTGCTTTTACTATTGTGGCGGAAGTTTTTCGAACGCTTCCGACTATAAGATTTTCTGATTTTCGAGGGCGTTCGCCCGGAATTTTTCATTTTTACATTGATTAATATAGTGCTAACCGAGAGGAGGGTTTCATGTTTTTAAGTGAAGAACAATACTTACATGCGAAAGATTTATTTGAACAGAAAACGGAACCGTCGCCGCTGCTTGCGGATTTGTCTTCCTGGGCAATTGAAAAATACGGAATAGAAGTGATTGATTATATATGTGATGAACGGTGGGACGGGAAATTGCGGATGATGCCGGTGTTGTGGGAGGATGAAGAGGTAGATATGTTTCGCAGATTCAGAAATTATAATCCGAAGATACAGAAGGCATTTGCTTTTAAATTTGCGAAGCTTTGCAGGAAATATAAGCAGCACGCCGGTTTCACCAAACCCACGGAAGTATTTGTGGCCTATGAGACATTGAAAGAAGAATTTGAGAAGCGTAATATTGTGATTAACAGGGTAATTAAGTCTTGCGAACCGGAAAAAGGAGAAGATGAAGAGGCAATGGAAGAAACTCCGGAAGAAGCTCCGGAAGAAGCATTACGGGAGTTGCCGCAGAAGGCTTAAAATGCAAACAATTCCTTTTATTTTTATGGGTTCAATGTTATAATGGGCAGGTACGGCAAGCGAGGATTGCTTATAGTTAATCTGCCTAAGGCCGGACGAAAATATGAAAACATATGAGAAGAGGTATTTTATGAATAACGACAATAATAATGTGGCAACCAAAGGCCGCGCCATTGCACTGCTTCCAATCGGTGTCTTCCTGGTGCTGTTTCTTGGTATGGGTATTGTGACGGGAGATTTCTATAAAACTCCCGCTATTGTATGCTTTTTAATAGCGCTTTTTGTTGCTTTTATGCAGAACCGCAAGGTGAAATTCGGTGAGAAATTGCAAATCATTGCCAAAGGTGTAGGCGATGAGAACATTATTACAATGTGTTTGATTTTCTTGTGCGCAGGTGCATTTTCCGGTACGGTCAGTGCTTCGGGCGGTGTGGAAAGTACCGTTAATTTAGGTTTGTCGGTTTTGCCCGCGCCTTTTGCGGTAGCAGGTCTTTTTATCATAGGTTGTTTTATTTCCGTTTCCATGGGAACTTCCGTGGGAACGGTTGCAGCGTTGACGCCGATTGCAGTAGAAATCAGTAATAAAACAGGGTTCAATATGGCAATTTGCGTGGGCGCGGTTATGTGCGGCGCCATGTTTGGCGATAACCTTTCCATGATTTCCGATACAACCATTGCGGCGGTTAAAACCCAGGGCTGTAATATGAAGGACAAGTTTAAGGAGAACTTCCTGATTGTGCTTCCGGCAGCAGTGATTACGCTGATTATTTTCCTTTTACTTACGAGAAACGGAAACTTTGAAGTGGCCGGAGATTTGGATTATAACTTCTGGAAGGTAGTGCCCTATCTTTTTGTATTAATCGGTGCGTTAATCGGCATTAATGTTTTTATTGTGTTAATCGGCGGTACAGTTTTATCTTTGATTGTAGGCGTGGCCACCGGAGCCTTTCCTCTTTCCGATGTGTTTGTGGTAATGGGTAACGGTGTGGTAGGTATGTATGATATCACCGTAATTTCCATTATTGTTGCCTGCATTGTATCCCTTGTAAAAGAATACGGCGGTATCCAGTTTGTATTAAATGTGATCCGCAAGGGAATTAAGGGGCAGCGCGGTGCGGAAATCGGTATTGCCGGTCTTGCGCTTGTTGTAGACGCTTGTACCGCAAATAATACGGTAGCCATTGTTATGGCAGGTCCCATTGCCAAAGAAATCAGTGATGAAAACGGCATAGACCCGAAGCGTTCGGCGTCGCTTCTGGATATCTTCAGTTCTGTAGGACAGGGTATGATTCCTTACGGCGCACAGCTTTTAACGGCGGCAACACTGGCTTCCTTATCACCGGTTGAGATTATGCCGTATCTGTATTATCCCGTATTGATGGCGGTAAGTGCGTTGGCATTTATTATCTTCCGTAAACGTGAAAAAGTGCAAACAGAGGTATAAAAATCATAAACTGACAGCAATTAAGAAGATGTGAAGGAGTTCGCATCTTCTTTTTATCTAAAAAAATAGACAATGATATCACAATCGTGTATAATGTATCTGTATTTTTATGTACAGAGAAAAATATTTTTTGATATTGGAGATTGAGGGGAAATCCATGATGAAAAATTTTAAAAAACTGCCGGTGGGCGCAATTGTATTATTACTATCGTTAGTTGCTATAATCGGTTGTTGGATTTATTTGAATGACAGAATTGAGAAAGATTCCAGCAATCCGTTTATTTTAGAATTTAATGGCGGTAGGGATGATTCCGTACATGTAGGAATAGAACTTATGCCGGCAAAAAGTTGGATCAATAATGAAGGTGCTGACGATGAGACGGTGGGTGCACAGTATGACGGTAAGATTATAAATGGCTATACCAGTGACATTGAAGACTGGAAGTTGGTGATTAAGATGCCTGCGGAAGGTGTTTTGGACAGTTCCTGGAATGGTACATACGAAGTGAACGGCGAAAGTATTATTTTAACACCGGATGAGAATACAAATATCATACCGGCAGGTGAAGATAAGACTTTTGGCTTTATTATGATTTCGGACGAACTTCTTGAATTTAGTAAGTTTGAATTTATTGGTTATCGCCAGACTACATACACACAATATACCTTGTTCTGGGTAATGGTCGCAGCTGCAGGAATATGGGTGGTAGGATTTTTATCGTATTTGATTATTTCCATCCGTGTGAGGGCCTACCAAATACGTAGTGAGAAAGATGCCAAAATTATTACTCAGACTATGAGAACCTTTGCCGGAATGATAGATGAAAAAGATCCATATACGAAGGGACATTCCGCAAGAGTTTCCATTTATGCGCAGGAATTGGGTAAGAGAATGGGACTGAACAAAGAGGAAGTCCGAAATCTTGGATATATTGCATTGATGCACGACTGCGGTAAAATCGGTGTTCCGGATGCAGTATTAACCAAGCCGGATAAATTAGAACCGGATGAGCGCAAGGAAATAGAAAAACATACTACTCGAGGCGGTTCGGTATTGGAAAACTTCACTGCGATTGAAGGCATCAGAGACGGCGCGTTATATCATCATGAAAGATATGACGGTAAAGGTTATCCTACCGGATTAAAGGGTTCGGATATTCCGCTTTGCGCAAGAATTATCTGTGTCGCAGATGCGTATGATGCAATGAATTCCGACCGTTGTTACAGACCGAGAATGCCGCGCGAGAAGATTGTAAAAGAATTGGATGATAACGCAGGTACTCAGTTTGACCCGAATGTAGTAGCGCATATGCTTTCTATGATTCGTGAAGGGTTCTGTGATAATCCGGCAAAAGGGAAATAAGAATAGCAAAGATAAAATGATTAGCGGGGGCGAAGGATATGAAAGTTAGTAAAGTAAAAAGTCCGATGAATGACAACAAAATTTTCAGAATTATGATGATTATGGTATTTGTCGTTTCGGGTGTCTTTCTGATTAAGAATTTAATCAGTAAAGCATGGATGGCAGCGATTGCTGTAGGTGCTTGTATTCTTGTTTTCACTGTTTTGGCAGTGGGAATGAAATTACTGAAGATGAAAAAGAGCCGACAGAAATTTGTGATTAGTATCTGTATGATGCTGTTGGTATTTGTTATTTCATTGTTTAGCGGAAATTATTACAGTGATGATTTTTGCTTATATTTAGCAGTAATCGGTTTGTCCGGCTTGTTTTTACAACCTAAGATTACACTCGTGCAGATGATTTTGGGCGATATTTTATTAGTGCTACAGTATGTGATTAATCCCGGGAAAGCGGATCCGTTGGGACAGTTTATTATGTGTATTGTCTGCTTCACGGTGGCATGTTTTGTATTTTATCTGACGATTAAAAGAGGTCGCGCTTATATTGATTTGGGGCGCAACCGTGCTGACGAAGCAGAGGATTTGATCGTTTCTATGAAGAAGGTCGGTGGCGACTTACAGGATAATTATGACAAGTCTTCTGAAAGAATCGACAACTTACAGAATGCAAACAGTCTTTTAGAAGCAAGTGCGGCGGAAATCACACAGGGTTCCATCAATATCTCAAGGGAAGCAAGAGAAGTTGAGTTGGTATGTGATGATGTGCATGCGAGAATGCAATTGACAGAGAATAGCGTTCAGGCTATGAACGACGAGGTAAGAGGTGTAGAAGAAGCTTTAGCGGATAACCGTGAAAATATGGTGACTATGTCAGAGCAGATGGGTTCCGTAAAGACTGCTATTGAATCCGCAAACGAAGTATTCTCATTGTTAGAAGCACAGATTAAAGAAATTTATGCAGTTACGGAGCAACTTAATAAAATCGCAGCAAGTACCAATATGTTGGCATTGAATGCCTCCATTGAAGCTGCGAGAGCGGGTCATACAGGTGCCGGTTTTGCGGTAGTTGCCTCCAAGGTACAGGCTTTGGCGGTGGACAGTAACAGATGTTCCGGTGAAGTGGCAGGCGTCGTTAAGGTGATGCAGGAGCGTATTGAAGAAACGGTGGAACAGTTGGCAGACAGTACTGCAGCAATTGATGATTCTATGCGCGCCATGAATGAATTGGAAGAAAGCTTCGACAGTCTTACAGATAAATTTGAAGGCTTGTACGGTAACATTAACGACCAGAATGAGAATATTGCACAGATGGACAGTATTTTCGGTGAGTTAAAAGGTAAAATCGTGGGTATGAGCGAATATTCCGAAGAGAATCAGCGCACAGTAGAGAATATGACCGAAGCTATGAACGTTTATCGTGAAAGCATGGGACAGGTTGTGGAAGATGCAAAACAGATTCAGGAATTGTCAGCATCTATGCTGGACATTACACATGAATCCCATTATATTGAAGAAGATTAGTACAACGCATCATATGAAAGCTTTTGCGCGTAATTTAAATATTTACAGAACGTTTTGTAATTGTAAAAAACACCCACATGGTGATTGCCGGTGGGTGTTTTTAGAAAGAAAGAGGTAATAATAAATGGTAAAGCACGTAATTTTATGGCAGTTGAAGGATGAACTTTCAGCAGAAGAGAAGAACAATGTAAAGAAGGGAATCAAAGAAGGCTTGGAAGGTCTTGCAGGCAAAATTCCCGGCTTATTGGAAATAAAGGTACAGATTGAAGGTCTTGCATCTTCCAATGCAGACGTTATGTTGGATTCATCTTTTACGGATGAAGAAGCTTTGAAGGGATACGCAGTGCACCCTGAGCATGTAGCGGTTGCTGATGGCAAAGTGCGCCCTTATACAAAGACAAGAGCTTGCCTAGATTACGAGGTATAGAGAAATTAAATATTAAGATAGATGCAACTATTCGACATAAAAGTGTAGCAACGGAGAATAGTGTGAAAAAGAGGAGCAATATGAGTAAAGTAGAAATTACAGATAAAATTTTATATGTGGGTGTCAATGACAGGGATATTGATTTGTTCGAAGGTCAGTACGTAGTGCCGGAAGGTGTTTCCTACAATTCTTATTTGATTATGGATGAAAAGGTTGTCCTTATGGATACGGTGGATGCCCGCAAGAGTGAGGAGTGGCTTGCAAATATCAAGGTGGTTCTCGGCACGAGGCAGCCGGATTACCTGGTGGTTTCCCATATGGAGCCTGACCACGCCGGAAGCATTGCTACAGTGGCGGAAGAGTTTCCGGATATGAAAATCGTGGGCAACGCCAAGACTTTTACTTTTATGGGTCAGTTCTTTGATTTTGACATTGATTCGAAAAAGGTGGTTGTGGCAGAAGGTGATGAATTATCCCTTGGTAAGCACAACCTGAAATTTATTATGGCGCCTATGGTGCATTGGCCGGAAGTTATGATGACTTACGAAACAAGCGAGAAGATTCTGTTCTCGGCAGACGGTTTCGGTAAATTCGGTGCACTAGATGCCGAAGAAGACTGGGCTTGCGAGGCGAGAAGATATTACTTCAACATTGTAGGTAAGTACGGCGCGCAGGTGCAGGCGGTATTAAAGAAACTTGCAGGCGCGGAAGTGAATGCAATTTGCCCGCTTCACGGACCTGTTTTAAAAGAAAATCTTTCTTACTATATTGGCTTGTATGATACTTGGAGTTCCTACAGACCGGAAGACGAAGGCGTGCTTGTGGCATATGCGTCCATCTACGGAAATACTGCAGGGGCTGCGAAGCAGATTGCTGAAATGTTAAAAGAAAAAGGAGCAAAGAAGGTGGCAATTACCGACCTTGCCAGAGATGATATGGCTGAGGCGATTGAGGATGCGTTTCGTTATGATAAAATGGTTCTTGCATGTTCCACTTACGACGGTGGTATTTTCCCTTGTATGGAAGACTTCCTATCTCATCTTAAGGCAAAGAATTACCAGAAGAGAACCGTTGCCTTGATTGAGAACGGAACCTGGGCACCGATGGCAGGAAAAAAGATGCGCGAGATTCTGGAAGGAATGAAGGATGTAAAGGTGCTTGAAAACACAGTTACAATCCGTTCCGCAGTGAAGGCAGATACCGTAAGCGCGTTGGACAAGCTGGCGGACGAAGTAATCAATGCGTAAAGAAGAAAGGACGGCCTACTATGGACAGAGTGATTTTTCATATCGACGTGAACAATGCTTTCTTGTCCTGGGAGGCCGTTTATCGTTTGGAGCAGGGGATTGCGGGTCCGGATTTGCGTACCATCGCCTGTGCTGTGGGCGGAGACATTGAGAAGCGCCACGGCGTTATTCTGGCGAAATCTCCGGAAGCAAAGAAATATAAGGTGCAGACCGGTGAACCCATTACAGATGCATTGAAGAAGTGTCCCAACCTTTTAATCATACCGCCTACGCACGATATTTATCCCAAGTATTCCAAGGCCTTTGTGGATATTTTGCATAAATATTCCGACAAGGTGGAACAGGTCAGCGTAGACGAAGCTTTTATGGATATGACGGGGATGGAGAAACTTTTTGGCGAGCCTTTGGTTGTGGCAGAGCGGATTAAAAGTGAAATCTATGATACCCTGGGTTTTACCGTAAACGTAGGAATTTCTTCCTGTAAAATCCTTGCGAAAATGGCAAGTGATTTCCAGAAGCCGAATAAAATACATACCTTATTTCCAAGTGAAATACAAAGTAAAATGTGGCCATTGCCGGTAGGGGATTTATTCTCCGTAGGTAAGGCTTCGGTGAAGAAATTAAATTCCATGGGGATTTTAACCATCGGAGATTTAGCAAATACGGACCCGGAGATTTTAAAAGGTCATTTAAAGAAACACGGGGAATGTATCTGGCGGTTTGCCAACGGATATGACGACACCCCGGTGGAGCCTGTGCCGGCAGAAAATAAGGGATATGGTAATTCCACAACTCTGCCTGCGGATGTGACGGAAGCAGCAGAGGCGAAGAAAATCCTTTTGTCCCTTTCCGAGAAGGTAGGAAGGCGATTGCGGGAGGATGAGGCACGTATCGAGGTAGTAAGCGTGGGAATCCGTTTCTTTGATTTGAGCAATATTTCCCATCAGATGGTGTTAACGTCGCCTACCAATATTACGGCGGAAATACATAATGCGACTTGCAAGCTGTTTGATGAAATGTGGGACGGGACGCCGATTCGTCTGCTGGCGGTACAGACCGGCAGGGTAACTCACGGCGAGAGCAACCGGCAGATGAGTCTTTTTGACAACACGGATTATGAGAAGTTGGAGAAGCTTGATAAGGCGATTGATGATATCCGTAAAAAGTTCGGCAGCGACGCGGTTTGTCGCGCGGCTTTCGTGGAGAACGCGGGGAGCGGGAAGCGGCGTGCCGATAATGAAGGCGTAAGCAGGTAAGAGCACGAAGAAAAACGTGAGAAGGACGCAGGAAAGAATTCAAGAAGCAAAAAGAAAAAATTACGAAGGAACTCGAGATAAAAGCAAGAAGAGCAAACAACAAATTAAAACTATGAATCACAAAAAGATGTTTCTTCAAGTGAATAGCATTTTGTTCGCAACGGTTTTTATGCTTATGGCATTTATAACTGTCTTTTTGTTGTGGAATAAAAGTGTGGTGGCCGAAGAGCCGAGAACGGAGGCCTGCTTTGATGTGGAAGCAGGCGTTGCGTCATTAATGGAGATGGATGATGAACCGGCAGATAAGTGGGCGACGGTAAGAATTACGCCGGAAGAAGCACTTTACGGCGCAAATATTGAGGTTCTGTCGGAAGAAGGGCGGCTTTGGAAAGAGATAGAAGGAAAAGTAGGGAATGTTGCTATGGCTGTGGCCAGCAATTATGTTTATGTCCGAAGCGATGCAAGCACATCATCGGAGATTTTGGGGAAGGCTTACGGTGATTCGGTGGTAACCATCGTAGGAGAAAAGCCGGATGAAGAAGATCTTTGGTACGAAATTGAATCCGGTGGAATTAAAGGTTATATTCGTTCCGATTTGTTGGTAACGGGTGAGGATTTGGCCGTGCTTATCATGAACGGAGAAGTGGACCGGACGTATATTGAAACTCCGGAGCAGTGGGAAGATGTTCTGTCGAAGGAAGAGGAAGAACGCCTGGCGAAAGAGCAGCAGGCGCAACGAGAAGCAGAGCTTGCCCGCATGGAAGCAGAGCGACAGGCGGCAATGCAAAACAGCAGTGCGACGGAAGAAGCCAAGGAAGCGGCTACGGGAGGCGATACGTCTCTGCTCCGTCAGCAGATTGTGGATTATTCAATGCAGTTTCTTGGGAATTGTTATATCAATGGCGGCACCTCTCTTTCGGGTGGTACGGATTGTTCGGGCTTTACCTGTTTTATCTACAAGGATTTTGGTTACACCATTGACCGTACGCCTGCGGGGCAGTATAACAATGCCGGTCGAACCATTTCCTACAGTGAGATTCGTCCCGGCGATATTATCTGCTACGGTAACGGCAAGTGCACCCACGTGGCGCTTTATATTGGCAACGGGCAGATTATCCATTCGGCAAATTCCCGCAAGGGCGTGGTAATTTACGAGGCGGACTATGATAACATTATGGCCGTGAAGAGCATTTTAGATTAACAGATTCGGAATATAAAAGACAAAGCATTTTAGATAAAAGAAAAATTTCGAAAACGGTATATCTTGAAAAGAGGAAAAAATGAATTTACCCCAGGATTTTACGAAGCGCATGCAAGACCTTTTGGGCAAAGAATTCGAGGCTTTTATCCGGTCGTATGACAGGGAGTCTTTCGTTGGCTTGCGCGCAAATACGCTTAAAATAAAATATGATGATTTTACGGATCAGATGTCTTTTACCCTGACGCCGGTGCCCTGGTGCAAGACCGGTTTCTACTACGAGAAGGATGAGCGTCCCGGGAAGCACGTGTATCACGAGATGGGACTTTATTATATGCAGGAGCCTTCGGCGATGTCCGTAGCGGAGCTTGCGGATGTAAAGCCAGGTGAACGTGTTCTTGATTTGTGCGCGGCGCCCGGCGGTAAAAGTACCCAGCTGGCAGCAGCGATGCAGGGCGAGGGCATTCTTGTAAGCAATGAAATCCATCCGGCGCGATGTAAAATTTTATCCCAGAATATCGAGCGTATGGGCATTCGCAATGCAGTGGTGACCAATGAAACACCCCAGGGGCTGGCGGTGCATTTTATGAACTGGTTTGACTGTATCGTGGTGGATGCGCCCTGTTCCGGGGAAGGAATGTTTCGTAAGGACGAGGAGGCTGTGAACCAGTGGTCCTTGGGGAATGTTGCGATGTGCGCCGAAAGGCAGGATGAGATTCTGGATGAGGCGGTTAAAATGCTTGCCTCCGGCGGAAGAATCGTGTACTCAACCTGTACCTTTGCACCGGCGGAAGATGAGGCGTGTGTGCATCGTTTCCTGGAAAGATACCCTGATTTTACAGTGGTAAAAGGAAACGGATATGAGGGCTTTGCGCAAGGTAATCCTGCCTGGGCAGAGGATGACGAAAGAGTGAAGGATACTCATCGTTTATGGCCCCATAAAATAAACGGCGAGGGGCATTTTGCGGCTCTCCTTGTGCACAAGGGCGAGAAGATTCCGGAAATCAGTGCGCAGGAGCAAGAGCCGGGCGGTAAATTTGCCACCGCATCAGCTATAAATAGCAAGAATAAAAGCAAAAAGAACGCAAAGGTTTTGGACCGGGAACAGGAACAGCTTTATTCGGATTTTATTAAAGATGCATTGCTGGAAGAACTCACAGGCGAGAAGGTATTGTTTGGCGATGCCTTATATATGATGCCTTGCGAAATGAATTTAAAAGGACTTAAGGTGTTGCGCCCGGGCCTGCATTTAGGAACCTTCGAGAAGAAGCGTTTTGAGCCTTCCCATTCTTTGGCGCTGGCATTGAAGCCTGAGGACGTGAAGAGAAGTCATAATCTTACAACCGCTGATGACGGTCCGGAGCGTTATTTGCGCGGAGAGTCTTTGGTGACGGACGAAGGAAAGGGATGGACCTTGGTTTGCGTGGACGGATATTCCGCAGGCTGGGGAAAGGTCAGCAATGGCATGTTAAAGAATCATTATCCCAAGGGATTGAGAAGATAAAAGCTGTAAAGACCCTTTTATAAGGGAGTTTTTAGCGTGTTAAAGCGGTAATTCAATGATTTTACTTGCCGAATGACAAGAATAAGGGTATGATATAAAATGAGGTTTTAAGCGGGAGTGGGGAAAGTGTGCCCTTTTGCCGTTTAAAAACTTTGTATAAGAAAATATGTGAGAAACATATTCGGAGGCTACAGATGAAAAAGAAAATATATATTGACGGAAGCGAAGGAACCACAGGCCTTCGTATCCACGAAAGATTCCAGGGCAGGGATGATGTGGAGATTCTTACCATCAATCCTGAACTTCGTAAGGATCCGGAAGAAAGACGGAAGATGATTAATGCTTCAGACATTACCTTCCTCTGCCTTCCCGATGTAGCAAGTATCGAGTCGGTAAGTCTTGTGGAGAATGAAAACGTAACCATTATTGATACATCTACGGCACATCGTACCAACGAAGGTTGGGCATATGGTTTTCCTGAGTTATCAGGCAAGCACCGCGATGCAATTAAGAACGGTAAAAGAATTGCGGTTCCGGGTTGCTATGCTACCGGTTTTATTTCGCTGGTATATCCTTTGACCGCGGGAGAGTTGATTGCAAAAGACTGCCCCTTAGCATCTTTTGGTATTTCGGGCTACAGCGGTGCGGGTAAAAAGGTAATCGCGGTTTATGAAGATGAAAACCGTGAGAAAATGTACGACGCGCCCAGAGAGTACGCACTTTCTCAGAGTCACAAGCATTTAAAAGAAATGCAGGCGATTACGGGGCTTGAGAGAAAACCGCTTTTCTCACCGATTATTGCGGATTACTACAGCGGTATGGTTGTGTCAGTTCCACTTTACGCAGACTTCCTTCAAAAGAAGATGGACCTTGAAGAGTTGTGGAGCTATTTCAATGAATACTATAAGGGCAAAGCTTTTATTAAGGTAATGCCCCTTGGTAGCGAAGAAGAAACTGCCAATATGTTGCCCGGCAACGAGTGTTCCGGTTGGGACGGGCTTAGAATTTATGTGACCGGAAATGAAGAACGTTTCGTTCTTTCGGCCCAGTTTGATAATCTCGGCAAAGGCGCTTCCGGTGCGGCAATCCAGTGTATGAACATCATTATGGGTTGCGATGAAGCAAAGGGATTAAACCTCTAAAGATAAGGAGAATTATAATGTTATATATTTTATTGGCGCTGGCATTTTTGTCGGCAGCGACAATTGTGGCAATTACAGGATTTTTTACCGCATGGTACTGGATGGTACTGATTTTTATCGGTATGTGGGCAGGATTTTTCCTTGTCTGGGTTATTATCTATACGTTATGGCTTTTGCTTGGTTCTTTCCTAATAAGCAAGAAGAAAGAAATTACCAAGCCGAATAAGTTTTATAACTACTTTGTGACGGAGACTATGAAACTCTTGCTTTTCTTCTCAAGAAGCAAGGTACATATGGAAGGTGCAGAGAAGATTCCCAGAGATACCAAGTATCTTCTGGTAGCAAACCATTTGTCAAATTTTGACCCGATTACATGTATTTCCCAGTTTGGTAAAAATGACTTGGTGTTTGTATCGAAGCCCGAGAATTTCAGCCTTCCCATTGCAGGTGCGTGGATGCATCACGCAGGCTTTTTGCCTATTGACAGAGAGAATCCCAAGAATGCTTTGGTGACCATCAATAAGGCAGCAGAATACTTAAAGAACCAGCAGGTTTCCGTAGGTATTTTCCCGGAAGGAACCCGAAATAAAACTTCCGAACCTTTGTTAGAGTTCAAAAATGGTGCTTTTAAAATTGCAACCAAGGCAAAGTGCCCCGTTGTAATTGCGGCTTTGAAAAACACACGTAAAGTACAGCACAATTTCCCTTGGAAGAAGACAGACATCTATGTAAGTATCGATGTGATTCCTGCGGAAGAAGTTGCGGAATCCAATACCGCACAGTTATCAGCAAGAGTATATGATTTCCTGAAAGAGAATATCTAAAAAGTAATGAAGGGATATTCGAAAGAATAATATCGAAACGCAGATTATAAAAGTCAAGTAACTGTAGGCATACGTAAGAGAAAGAAAGGGTTACAAAAGATGAAATACCTTTTATACAATGGTTTGGCAAGCAGCGGAACCTGTAAAGTGAAGGCAGAAGAGTATTTGGCAAAAGAAGGCGAAGGTGCCAAGTTGGTAGATTTGGTGGGGCTTGATATCCGTGAGTGGATGCAAAGCGTAACCGCTGAAGATGTGCTTATTCTTTGCGGTGGCGACGGAACCTTGAACCGTCTGGCAAATGATTTAGACGGCGTGGAAATTCCCTGTCCCCTGCTTCATTATAAGACCGGAACCGGCAATGATTTCCTTGTGGATTTGGAAGATGTGCTGGGCAAAACCGATGTAGGACCCATCAACGAATACATTAAGAAACTTCCCACAGTTAAGGTAAAAGATATTGAGTGTAAGTTTATCAACGGTATCGGTTACGGTATCGACGGCATGTGTTGCGAGTACGCTGATAAAATGCGTGCGGCCGGCAAGACGAAAGTAAATTATACAACCCTGGCAATTCGCCTGTGTTTGTTTAAGTACAAGGCGCCGAACGCAACTATTACCATTGACGGACAGGAGTTGAAGTACAGTAAAGTGTGGCTGGCGGCTTCCATGAAAGGACAGTATTACGGTGGCGGTATGAAGGTTGCGCCGGGACAGAGACGTGATTCCGGCAAATTAACGCTTGCTGTAGTGCATGGACTTGGCAGAATTAAGTTGTTGACGATCTTCCCAAAGATTTTTGACGGCAGTTATGCGAAGTATACAAAGCACGTTACCCTTCATCAGGGCAATCACATTAAGGTGGCTTTTGATGCGCCTATGGCACTTCAGATTGACGGTGATACCGTGCTTGACGTAACGGAATACGAAGTAATTTTATAAAAGTAACGATTGTTTCCGGAATAAGCCGGTGCAGATAGACATAAGAAAACAAGGAGTTAAAGTATGAGTTTTTTGGAGACATTAACAAACATTAATAGTGCTATCAATGATTTCGTCTGGGTACAGGTTGGTCTGGTTATTTTAATCGGTACCGGTGTTTTAATGACGATTTTGACAGGCTTCTTCCAGGTGTCACATATCGGACATTGGTGGAAAAAGACCATCGGCGGAATGTTCAAGAAAGATTCCCTGAAGAAAAAAGATGAGAAGAGCGTTTCTCAGTTCCAGGCGTTGTGTACTGCCCTGGCAGCTACCATCGGAACAGGAAATATCGCCGGTGTTGCTACCGCTATCGTAATCGGTGGTCCCGGTGCGGTGTTCTGGATGTGGATTGCGGCATTCCTTGGAATGATGACTAACTTCTCTGAAAACGTTCTCGGTATCTACTATCGTAGAAGAAATGCCCAGGGTGAATGGTCCGGAGGTCCTATGTACTACTTAAAGGACGGTCTTGGCAAAGCTATCGGTTATGAGAAGGTCGGTAAGGTATTGGCGGTATTATTCAGTATTTTTGCCATTCTTGCATCTTTCGGTATTGGTAATATGGGTCAGGTAAATAAAATTACCTTGAATATAAAGTCAGCGTTCTTTGCAAATGTAGAGCCTGTTATTGTATTCGGTAATGTGGAACTGGTGCCTTTGATTATCGGTGTTTCTCTTGTAATTCTCGGCGGCTTGATTATTCTCGGCGGTTTACAGAGAATTGCAGCAGTTGCGGAAAAGGTTGTACCTTTTATGGCAGTGGCTTATGTACTTGGTGCGATTATTGTATGTTGCTTTAATATCACAGAAATCGGTCCTGCATTTTTATCTATTTTTAAATTTGCTTTCGGTATCAAAGCTGTCGGCGGTGCTGCAGTTGGTATTGCAATTAAGGAAGTGATTACACAGGGTTGTAAAAGAGGTGTGTTCTCTAACGAAGCCGGTCTTGGTTCTTCCGTTATGGTACACTCAAATTCCGACGTAGTTGAACCTGTTAAGCAGGGTATGTGGGGTATCTTCGAAGTATTTGCGGATACTTTCGTAGTATGTACTATGACAGCCCTTGTTGTACTTACATCAGGTTTTATTAATTTAGATACCGGCCTTGCGGTGGAAGGAACAAGCGATGCAACTTTGGTTGCACAGGCCTTCGGTAACGTGTTCGGTCAGGCCGGACAGTGGTTCATCGCAATTGCAATGTTACTCTTTGCTTTCACAACCGTTCTTGGTTGGTCACACTATGGCGGTAAGGCAGTGGAATACTTATTCGGTAACATCGGAACCAAGATTTATAAGGTTATTTTCGTACTTATGATTGTATCAGGTGCGTTGATGACATCTTCACTTGCATGGGATATCTCAGATACTTTTAACGGTTTGATGATGATGCCCAACTTGGTAGGTGTTGTTGCACTTTCGCCTGTGGTAGTTAAGATTACACGTAACTATGTTAATCGTAAAATTAAGGGTAAGGATGAAGAGCCTGTACTTTCTTACGATCCTGAGATTCAGGCTGAAGCTGCTAAGGCAGTGGCTGAGGGAAGAGAATAAAAATATAAAAAACAGACTGCGGAACAATCATCACCGCAGTCTGTTTTAAAAAAGGGGAAAACATGGAAGAAAAGCTGAAATCCAAAAAGAAAATAGTTTGGATTAGTATTATAATAGTGACATTGGTGCTTCTTGTAGGAAGTATCGTTATTGGCATATCGATAGCTAACAGAGTGCAATTTGTCAATGCGGAGGATAAGTCGCAGTCTGATGTGGAGGTATTGAAGGAAATAGTTCGTGAACAGCGGAAGTATGAAGATGATATTATTGTTTCATGTGAAATTGATTATGACTTGAATTCTGCCCAGTATAAGTGGGTGGATGGACGATTGACTGAAATCCATTGGAATGATGTTTCGTTAGTGGGGGATATTGATTTTTCTAATCTGGATCGGTTGGAAGTACTGGATGTGGGTGAGAATTATTTCTTTTCGTTGGTATTAAAGGGGAATACTTCACTTAAAGAATTGAACGTATCGGGTAATCAGTATTATAAAAGTGCTTATCTTGATTTGAAAGAATGTCCTAATTTGAAGGTGTTAAATTGTAACGGTACGATAATAAATAATGAAATTATATTAGACTCGTGCAATGTTTTGGAAGAGTTGTATTGTGATCGATGTTTGGTGGACGTTTTGGATGTATCCCATAATCCTAAGTTGCGGATTTTGGATTGTTCATCGAATGTTTTGGATGAATTAGATTTAAGTGCAAATCCGTTGTTGGAAGAGCTGGATTGCGGTTACAATGATTTAAATATGTTGGACGTAAAAGAGAATATAGCACTGAAAGTGTTGAACTGTAGTGGAAATAATCTGGAAATTATAGATATAAAAGCAAACCGGGACCTGGAATTTCTGGACTGTAGCAACAATAATTTTGAAACCTTGGATTTAAAAGAAAACCATGTTTTAAAAGAACTGAAATGTTTTGATAATAAAATTTGGAAGCTGGATGTTTCTGCAAACAAAGCACTTACGGATTTACAAAAGGATCCATTTACAAGGTACTGGACTGAAGAAGGTGAGGATGTTTTTGTAGATGAAGACAATAACGGAAAGCATGACGTAGATGAATATATTTTAAGTGAGATTCTGGCGGAACAACAGAAAGCACTTGAACTTAAGGATTGGGAAATGCACGTGCTTAACTGGGAAGAAGGAAGGTTGACGGAAATTCATTGGATTCGGAATGGTTACCCCAGTTTAAAGGGAGAGATATCTTTTGCCGGATTGATAGATTTAGAAGTGTTGGAAATTACGTGGAATGAGGAATTGACGGGTATTGATATTACTCAGAATGAAAAATTGGTGAAATTAATTTGTAACAGAACCGATATTGCAACTTTGGATCTTTCCGGAAATCCGAATTTGGAAATTCTGGATTGTGAGGGAAATTTATTAACCCAACTTAATTTGAGTGAAAATAAAAAATTGAAAGAGTTAAATTGCGACTACAATCAGATCACAGAGTTGGATTTGAGTTATAACACGCAAATAAAGGAATTGAAATGCGCAGGCAATCAAATTGCAAGTTTAAATATTATCAATTGCATTGAATTGGAACGTTTAGAATGCGGATATAATGAGCAGTTGGAAGAATTGAATGTCTCAACACTGGAAAAATTAAATTTTTTATGGTGTAATGATACTAAGATACAATGCTTGGATATTAGCAATAATTCGAATATCTATAGTATAAATTGTGATAAAACGCTTATTAAGGAGTTAGATTTAAGAAACAATCGTCAGATGGGGCATATTTACATATCATGTGGTGATGATGTAAATATTCTTACGGAATAATGGTGTATCAGATAAAAGAAAGATAAGGAGAAAGTTTATGACACAAGAGCAAAGAAATTACGCAATCGTTAAAATGAATGAACTTGCAAATAAGGTAATGGGCAAGTCAATAGCTTATATTGCAATTGCAGGTATCCTTTCGGCCATACTTGTGGCTGTTGTTACGCCGGAATGGTGGATTTGGGGGCTTTTAGCAGGATTACTTATTGTTACACTTCGAGAATTTGGGCACATCTGCTTTATTGTTCAGGTGAAAAGTACATTATCTTATTTGAAAAAGAATGAAGTGGAATGTTATGCAGCACCTATTTATCGATTTGACAGCAGTATTACCAACTTTATGAACAAAAGATTGTTCCGTAATGATGATTTGGCATATTATAAATTTGCCGGCGATACTCAGAAAATGTACATTTATAAAGTGCCGTCTTCGCCTGACGGAAACTATTATGCATTGGTATTTACAGACGAAAAAACAAATAAAATTTTCGGCATTCAGGGAACCTGTATGCCGGATTTGCAAGATGCATTTAAAGATAAAAGATATGTTGATAATCAGCCCCAAAAGAAAGTATCCGTAAATAAATGGGGTGATGAGACTGCAGTTGAGGTTAAAAGCAATCAATCGAAAAAGAAGAAGCATAAAACGGAACTCCGAGTTGCAATGAGCATACTTATAATTTTAATCATAGGCATAGCAATCGGTTTGGGCATTAACTTTGGTACAAAAGCAATAAAAGAGGCGAAATTAGAGGCAGAATTAAATACTGTAAACTTTAGCAATACGGAGGGAAAGGATTCTGAAGATATTGATATATTGAGAAATATAATAATTGCGCAGCAAAAAGACAGGGGAAGTATCAACAGTGAGATTAATCTTAACCTGAATTCAAATCAATATCGATGGGAAGATGGTAATCTTGTAGGTATCTATTGGTCAGAGATGTATTTGCAGGGAACTGTAGATGTTTCGGGTCTTGATCAACTTGAAGTTTTGGATTTACATGATACCATTATTTCAGAAATAAAGTTTGGCGGAAATGACTCTTTGGAAACGGTAGATTTGTCTGAAAACCATGCAATCGATTTGTTAGACTTTGCTGAGGAATGTCCTTCATTAAAAGTATTAAATTGTAGTAACAACAGTTTAAGCAGCGGATTAAATATAAAAGGTTGTCCCGAGTTGGAAGAATTATTATGTGAAGACGCAGGGTTGAATGCAATCGACATTACCGGTAATGTGAATCTGGTAAAATGTGACTGTTCGGACAATAATATTGCGAAATTGGATTTGTCTCAGAATGTAAATCTTGAGTATCTGGATTGCAGCAATAATAGAATAAGAAGATTAGGCGTCAGACGAAATGTAAAGTTAGATGAATTAATCACAATTGGTAATTATCAAATTGAAATCGAAGGGGCATCGAAATAAACTGTAGCAGATTTAAGAAGATACAGCAATCCAAACAGTAAAATGAGGCGATAGTATGAATACAGACAACTGCATATTATGTCCCAGAAATTGCGGAATTAACAGAGATCGAGGCAGCAAAGGTTTCTGCGGTGAAAGCAGTAGTGTGCGCATCGCAAGAGCGGCCTTGCATTTCTGGGAGGAACCTGTTATCAGTGGTGATAACGGTTCCGGCGCTGTATTTTTTACGGGATGCAATCTAAAATGCATTTTTTGCCAAAATGCGTCCATAGCGGCGAGCGAAGTCGGGAAGGAAGTAAGCATTGAGGCGCTTGCGGAAATATACCTCAAACTGCAGGGAGAAGGTGCCAATAACATTAACCTTGTAACGGCAAGCCATTATGTGCCGCAAGTCGCAGAGAGCATTCGAATAGCGAGAAAACTGGGATTAGAAATTCCGATTGTGTATAACACATCTTCCTATGAGAAGCCGGAGGTATTACGGTTACTTGATGGTCTGGTAGATATTTATTTGCCGGATTTTAAATATATGGATGCCAAGCTTGCAAAGGCGTATTCTAATGCAGAAGATTATCCTGAGGTTGCCAAAGCGGCAATTGCAGAGATGTATCGTCAGGTGGGGAAACCTGCCTTTGATGCGGATTCTGGCCTTATGCGTAAAGGCGTAATTGTAAGGCATCTTGTGATGCCGGGAGCCGTTGGAAACGCGAAGGCAGTAATTGATTATTTGTACGAAACCTTTGGCGATGATATTTATATCAGTTTAATGAACCAGTATACGCCGATGAAGGAGTTTGCGGAGTATCCTGAGCTGAATCGTAAGGTGACCAAACGTGAATATGAGAAAGTGATTCAATATGCGCTGGATTTGGGAGTTGAGAATGCTTTTATCCAGGAAGGGGAAACGGCGAAAGAGAGTTTTATTCCGGCGTTTGACTTGACGGGCGTATTGTAAAAGGAGAAGAAATGGAAGGTATTGTATTTTTTTTATTGCCTATGACTGTGCCACTGATATTTCTGGTCGTAGGTATAGCCACTATGTGGAAAGCAGGTAAAAAAATATACAGATGGACTCATGGTTGTAAGAAGGTTATGTCCACTTGCATTGAGATTCAGGAGTTTCAGGAAGATGGTGTGACCGTATATCGTCCCATCTACGAATATAATGACAACGGAGTTTCAATTAAGGCAAGCAAACTGGACTATGACTATGAAAAGAAAATGTTTGTGAACGATATGGTTCCCATTATTGTCGAAAAGAAACATCCGGACATTGTTATGGAAGTGGGTCAGCCCCCTTCATTAGCCAACGATATTGTCATTGTGGTAGTAGGTGCTTTTATAACATTTTTTGGTTTCCAAGCGGCAATTGTGATTATTCTATCGAATTTAATGGGCGTTTTTTCGTTATAAATAATTTTAAAATATGATAGGAAAGTTCCGAAAAATCCAAGAAATATATTTTCTATTGGGCCAAAACGTAGTACAATATAAGAAAGATAAATGGTGGAAGTTGTCTATGATTTAAAAGGGCAACAAACATCAGAAAGGAGACGGCCATGTCTGATTTATTAACATCGGTATATTTAAGAATGGTAAACGGAATTAATTCTGTTACGGACACTTCAGCCACACCCGGTATGAAGTCTATGGAAGATGCAGGGCAGAGTACGGTCTCTTTTCAGGAAATATTGTCGGAGCAGGTAGAGGAACTGCAGGAACTTCTGCAGGCGGAAGAGACTTCACCGCTGGCTGAGTTGGAGAATGCTTTGGACAGAAGTATCCTTGGCGATGATACATTGGACTTAAAAGGGCTTTCGGAAGAGATGTTGTATTCGTCCGGCGGCAGTAGCGTGCTGGCGAACCTGATGGAAGGACATTTTATGTCCATGGTGACGGCTACGGAAGAAACTGCGGAAGATGAGAGCCATTTAAGACAGATGTTTGACGACCAGGGACAGAATCGTGAACAGCAGATTGAGCAGCTACTCACTAATTTGCAGAATACCATCAGCAAGATGGGTGAATAGAGATACAGTATGAAGAAAATAATGAATTTTATCAAAAAAGAACCTGTTTTTTGTGCGGCATGCCTGCTGATGCTGGCATCCGCTTTTTTTGTGACGCCGAATAAGGAATATTTCGGTTATATCGATTATAAGGTCCTGGCACTTTTATTCTGCCTGATGGCAGTGGTGGCAGGCTTAAAAGAGATGGGGCTTTTTGACCGGATTGCAAGCGCGCTGAGTCGTAAGGTGACGACGGTGCGAAGTCTTACTTTGCTGTTAAGTCTTGTGTGCTTCTTTGTGGCCATGGTGATTACCAATGATGTGGCGCTGATTACCTTCGTGCCCCTAACCGTCCTTATGTTAAAAGGGCAAAAAGAGGGCGATGTGATACGCGCTGTTGTAATTGAGACCATAGCGGCCAATCTGGGTAGTTGCTTAACGCCCATCGGTAATCCGCAGAATCTGTTCCTGTACGGATTCGGTGGATACGAAGTGGGTGCGTTTCTGTGGGATATGACACCGGTAGTGGCGGTTTCGCTGGTGGCCGTGGTACTTCTTGCCCTTTTTACATCGGGGGAGAAGTTACAGGTGGGCGCGCAGACTGCGGAAGAGATTGATGCGGCCCAGGGTGAGTTAATCGGACCGGAGGAAGTAAATGTAGCCCCCAAACTTCCGGTGGGAAAGCTTGTGATGTACATAGTGCTTTTTGTAGTATGTCTTCTGGAAGTGTTCCACGTGTTACACTTCCTGATTGTGCTTGCGGTGGTATTCCTGGCGTTGATTATTTTTGACCGTAAAATCCTTTTAAAAGTGGATTATATGCTTTTGGTAACATTTATTGCCTTCTTCGTTTTTATCGGCAATTTGGGCCAAATAGAAAGCGTGAGAGGGTTACTTGAGGAACTGCTTGCGGGCAGAGAAATTCTTGTGGGTATTGTGGCGTCCCAGGTGTTCAGTAACGTGCCTGCGGCAATGCTTCTTGCGGAGTTCTCTACGGATATTAAGGGGCTCCTCTGGGGCGTTAATATCGGTGGTCTGGGTACACTGATTGCGTCTATGGCAAGCCTTATTTCTTATAAAATTTACGCCAACCGCAAGGAAGCGCAGCGTGGCAAATATATGGGCTGGTTTTCGCTGTATAACTTTGGTTTGCTTGCGTTGTTTGTGGTGTTGGTGATGGTTTTTGACTGGCGATAGGCCGATTGTGAAGTTTGAGGGATAGGAGAATGAAGTTAGAGATTCTAAAAAAATATAAGAATATACGATGCATTCAATGCGGTTCCGCGAAATCACCGTGGGATGAGAGATGCCCGATTTGTGCGGAGGCGGAAACGAGGCATCCCCTTGCATTGAAACCATATAAGAGGAAAGTGGTACTGACTTATGCCGGAGTTATCGCGGCGATTGCTTTTATCATTTTTATGGTTATTTTTTCGATTGTGCGGGAGTGTACTTATCAGAAGTATTCGAAGATAGCCGAAAACAATTACAAAGTCGAAAGAAATGAGGCGGCGGTGCGATGCTATGAAATTATTCTGGAACGGTTCCCGGGTTGCGTGCGCGCCCAAGACAGAATGACGGAGATTCTCGTTGAGATGGCAAACAACGGTGAGATTAGCGAGGAAGAGGGATATACCTACTTTTTAAAGTACTCAGACTATATGACTCGCGAGAATTATGATACTTTGTGGGATGAGCTGATTTATTATTACGGACAGTAAAAAAGAGCATTAATGTGAAGTATTAATGCTCTGTAAAAACTTTCTTTTTCATAAGAATAAGTGCAACTCCAACAAACACACATATGAGTGCGCGTGTGAGACGATAACTGCTGGCGTGGCTCATAATATCACGGGTGAGTTCATTTGTAAAAATGACGTAAGGGTCATTATCGGTAGTTGCGATATAAGCTAAATCTACAGCCTCTGCCACTGAAACGGAAGAACCATTCGTTAAGGCGATATTGTTTGATGCAAAAAATGTGCAAGGGTGATATTCCTTCTTAACAATACCTGCACTGCTTACGGAAACATCATTGATACAAATCAAATCTTCCTGATTGGCAAAGTCAAGACGCAAATCAAGAATTTGTTCGGCAAGTGCTCCATCTAATCGAAATGAAATTTGATTCAGCTCCCTGTCAACAGATGCATGAATACACTGTTCCTCAGAATAAGAAAAAGGAGTGCCTATAGAATAGTATAAGGAACAGGAATCACTTGCAATATCGTTAAAATCTATACGTATGAATACATCTGCAGGTGAAAAAGGGATTGCAACAAAAGCAGTAGCAATTATAATATAAATAATCGTAAATATAATAGTCTTCTTTTTCATAGAGACTCCTTTGATTATGTAATCGAAAAAATAAACAAAATATGTTTAATAATAATATAAATGATATAAATTGACAAGTTGTTTTGATATGGAGGTAATAAAATGACGCAGAAGAAAAAAGAGAATGGGGCTGTTATTTTTTTGGCTATTGTTCTATCTTATTTTACATATCTGGCGGTAATGAGCGGATTAAGCGGAGAATTAAATGATTATCATGGTCATACATATGTCTATCTGCCGATTTTTACCCGCGGTGATTGGTTGGAAGGATGGAAAACCGTACCGTATATGATTTGGCACCTGGGTGTTTTGTTTATGAATGAAATACTTCACATTCCGGTGGAAATGTCGGCTGTATTTATGAGTAGTATTCTGGCACTGTTCTCGTATGCACTTTTTTATTGGATTATAAAAAAATATACGATTTATATCGGTTGTGAGGAGACAAATACCAAAGCTGCATTTTTGGCATTTGCGATGTGTGTTGTGCAGTCGCTGGATTGCAGATGGTTCGATATTGGGAATGGTTTCTTGGGAACGTTTTCAATCAATCCTACCCATAGTGCAACGCAAATGGCAGCAAGACCTTTTTCGTTGTTGTGTATATGCCTGGCATACGATATCTGGCAGAGGCAAAAGAAGGAAGATTACGTGGGTATCTTCTTTCATGTAGAAAGAGGATTGAAGAAGTATTACTTTTTATTGACCGCCTTTCTGTTTCTTTCAACTTGTGCAAAACCTACTTTTGCAGAAATGTTTATTCCTGCCTTGGCAGTTGTAATGTTAATAGATTTGCTCTTTTTTATTGGACGAAAGGACGGAAGTGCAAAGCTGTTCTTTAAGCATTGCCTATGGACATTATTGTGTGCGGTGCCTTCTTTGATACATATTCTGGTTCAGGCTCTGGCATATACTATCTTTGGAGGAAGCTTTGCTTCAGATAGCTCGTTCATGTTCACCAAACCTTTTGAAGTGTGGAGTATATATTCTGAGAATGTCGCTTTATCAGTCGTATTTGGTATGGCGTTTCCGTTGGCATTGGTTCTTATCAATCTATCATTCTTTATCAAAAATGATTTGGGTCGAATGGGACTTGTAAGTTATTTGGTCGGTTTTGTGGAGGCGTCCATATTGGGTGAAGCGGGCTCAAGATTTGACCATGGAAATTTCATATGGCCTATGATGTCAGGGATGCTGGTTATGTGGACGATATCGTTGTTGAGAATATTGAAATTGGAGCGCGAGCACTCGGATAGTAAGATGCGATATATATTGATTAATATTGTATGGTTTATCTTTTGGCTACATGTATTTTATGGTTTAATGGTAGCTATAAATCCCTGATAGTTTAAGTTGAGTAGGAGTATATAAAAATGTATCAGACAATTGCTACATTAAGAAAAGGCGAAGGCA
Source organism: Lachnospiraceae bacterium (assembly GCA_045580855.1). GTDB lineage: Bacteria > Bacillota > Clostridia > Lachnospirales > Lachnospiraceae > UBA3766. Next base: position 70,232 of record JAZNOO010000002.1, read on the forward strand.
GATTGTTGAAAGCCGGCGGCCTTTGGGTATTTGACAATGAAATAGCAGATGTAAAAGGCGAGTTTGAAAACGGCGACTTGGTGGCGGTGCAGGATTTTGACGGCTACCCCATGGGAACCGGTTTCATCAACGTAAATTCCAAGATTCGCGTGCGTATGCTGACCCGCAATGCGCAGGCTGTCATTGATGAGGAGTTCTTCTATAAAAGGGCGAAAAACGCCTGGGAATATCGCAAGAAAACTGTGGATACTTCCAGCTGCAGAGTGATTTTCGGCGAGGCAGATTTCTTACCCGGTTTTGTAATGGACAAGTTTGAAGATGTGCTTGTGGTGCAGTCCCTTGCCTTGGGTATCGACCGCTGGAAGATGGCCATTGTGGAAGGTATGAAGCGCGCATTGGCAGAGGACGGTATTGTGATTCGCGGTGTATACGAGCGAAGCGATGCCAGAGAGCGCGTGAAAGAAGGACTTCCGCAGGTAAAAGGTTTTATCGGGGAAGAATTCGACACCACAGTGCAGATTGCGGAAAACGGCGTAAAATACTGGGTAGATATTAAGGATGGCCAGAAGACAGGGTTCTTCCTGGATCAGAAGTATAATCGTCTGGCAATTCAGAAGTTGTGTAAGGATGCGCGTGTCCTTGACTGCTGTACCCATACGGGGTCCTTTGCGCTGAACGCAGGGATTGGCGGTGCGAAAGAGGTGCTTGGTATTGATGTGTCCGATTTGGCAGTGGAACAAGCGACGGAGAATGCCAAGTTAAACGGCCTTGAAAACGTGGTGCGTTTTGAAGTAGACAATGTATTCGACCTGCTTCCCAGACTGGAGGCGGAAGGGGAGAAGTTCGATGTGGTAATTTTAGATCCGCCCGCATTCACCAAGTCCAGAGCGTCTGTAAAGAATGCGATAAAAGGGTATCGCGAGATTAACTTGCGTGCGATGAAACTTGTAAAAGACGGAGGGTTCCTTGCGACCTGCTCTTGCTCACATTTTATGACCTATGAATTGTTTACCGCAACGATTCATCAGGCAGCGAATATGGTGCATAAGCGCCTGCGCCAGGTGGAGTTTAAGACTCAGTCACCGGATCACCCGATTTTGTGGGCTGCGGAAGAATCATATTATTTGAAATTTTATGTATTTCAGGTATGCGAAGAGTTTTAGGGTGTGGTATCGATGAGGTGTTGTTATTAAAAAACAGAGGAGTAGCAGGGAAATGTTCCAATGTATGAATTGTAATGAAATGGTAGGCGATAATGTAAAAACTTGTCCATTTTGCGGGCATTATTTTACGCCGGATGAGATGAAAGAGCTTCGCCAGGTAAAAGAAATGGAAGAGTATGAGAAAAAGCATGCTAAGGGGGCAACTTTTAAACAGACAAAATTTTGGAGAATGTTGTTTATTGTGTTGGCTGCATTGAGTGCTGTTTTGGCAATTGTTGTAAAACTTGCGTTAGAAAGTCAGGCACTTATGTTGATTTTCTTCTGCATTATGATTATCTGTTGTATTGGGATTGGGGTTATCATTATAAAAGAAAAAATTTAGGGGGAGTAGTATGAGAATTTTAGTGGTTGTAGATATGCAGAATGATTTTATTGATATGGCACTTGGAACTAAAGAGGCGGTTGCAATTGTGCCTAATGTAGTTGCGAAGATTACCGAGGGTGACTGGGACAAAATCTATGTAACCTATGATACTCACGACGAGAATTATATGGAGACTTCAGAAGGAAAGAATCTTCCGGTACCACATTGTATAAAAGGTACAAAAGGCTGGGAGTTAAATGATGAAGTGGAAACAGCGTTGAAGTCAGTATTATGCCCTGTGGTAAGAGTAGAGAAACCTACCTTCGGTTCGCTGGATTTGGCTACCCTCGTACGACAGGATTATTCCGAAAAAGACAGTAAAATTGAGTTGGTGGGACTTTGCACGGATATTTGTGTGGTTTCCAATGCATTGCTTCTGAAGGCAAGTCTGCCGGAAATGCCCATTGCCGTAGATTCAGCTTGTGTAGCAGGCGTGACACCGGAAAGCAATGATGCGGCCCTGACCACCATGAAAATGTGCCAGATTCAGGTATTATAGGAGGTTTTATATGCAAGCAAATTGTGATGAGTGCGCTCATCTTTATTACGATGAAGATTATGAAGAATATTTATGTGCGGCGGATATGGATGAGGACGATTATGCCCGTCTGATGAATAATCCCCGCAGCACCTGTCCTTTTTATCAGAACGGGGACGAATACCGTGTGGTACGTAAGCAAATGTAGGTGTAACTAAGGTTTACTTTCGTCGTATTTTCATATGGTAAATGTTATAATGAAAGTACGGAAGAAAGGAGTACTTATGGAAGAGAAGATTAAGGTTTTAAAAGAATGGATTGAACAAAGCAACAATATAGTTTTCTTTGGTGGCGCGGGTGTGTCTACAGAAAGCGGTATCCCTGATTTTCGCAGCGTAGACGGACTTTATAATCAGAAGTACGATTATCCGCCGGAGACGATTCTGAGTCATACTTTCTTTTGGCGTAAAACGGATGAGTTTTATCGCTTTTATCGTGATAAAATGATTATCGACAATGTAAAACCCAATGCGGCCCATTTGAAATTGGCTGAGTGGGAAGAGCAGGGGAAGTTAAAAGCAGTTATTACCCAGAATATTGACGGTTTGCACCAGCTGGCCGGAAGCAAAGAAGTTATGGAACTTCATGGAAGTGTGCATCGTAATTACTGTGATAAGTGTCATGCCTTTTACGGTATTGAGGCAATCACAGGTTGCGAAGGTGTGCCCAAGTGCCCCGCTTGTGGCGGTGTGATTAAGCCGGATGTGGTTTTATACGAAGAGGGATTGGATGATATGACGATTACCAAATCCATTCAATACATATCCAATGCGGATATACTGATTATCGGCGGTACTTCCTTGGCGGTATGGCCGGCAGCAGGCTTGATTGACTACTATCGCGGTGATAAACTTGTACTGATTAATAAGTCGCAGACACAGCGCGAGACCCGTGCGAATCTTGTGATAGAGGGCAAGATTGGGGAAGTGTTGGGACAATTATAAGACGATAGCGAAGGCGTAGAGGAGTTTATTGAGACTAAAGCGTTAGTCGGAGGAAAATATGGAAATTCACGTGGATAATATCGTAAAGTTAAAGAAACAGCACCCTTGCGGAAGTTTCGAATGGAAGGTTCTGCGGGAAGGCGCGGACTTCCGTTTGCAGTGCGAGGGCTGCGGGCATCAGGTTATGATGGCGAGGAAAGTTTTGGAGAAGAGTGTGAAAGAAATAAGAGAGTAGGTACGATATACAAATCATGAAAGAAAAAATAGCAAGTCTATGTCGTTCAAAAAAATATTGTAGCATCGAAAATGCTGTTTTTATCGGACTGCTTTTGTTGTTTCCCTTGTTATTGATTCGCTACGGAATTGATTATACGGATACGGGGTATTCGATATGCAATTTCCAGTCATTCGGGAAAACGGAAGGAACCATACAAATGGCTACTTTTTTAGCGAATGCATTGGGCGCTTTATTTATGCAATTGCCTTACGGAGATACTTATCTTGGAATAGTGGCGTATACGTCGATCTTTGTAGGTGCACTGGCGGTGATGAGTTATTTGCTTCTACGTAAATTTCTTTCACAAAAACTTGTTTTTCTCGGTGTGTTTGTTGCATTGTGTGTCCGTTGGTGTCCAAGTGTGGTTTTATATAATTATCTTTCTTATTTTTTGTATACTTTGGCAATTGTGTTTTCATTGCAGGGACTAAAAAAGAACAGAACCTTCTGCCTGTTTTTGGCCGGAGTGCTTTTGGGTGCTAATGTATTTGTGCGTTTTCCGAATGTGACACATTGTCTTTTGATTTTGCCGGTTATATTTTATTGTGTTATAGAAAAGAAAAGAACTGGTGAGATTATGAAAAAAATAATGGTATGCATAGGGGGATGGATTAGTTCTGTTTTATTAATATGGTGCCTGATTTCTCTTTTCTATGGAGTAAATGCATATACCGATATGATTTCAAAATTATTTTCCGGAACCGAGGGTGACTCGTCGTATGATTTATTGTCTATGTTGACCGGAAATTTCGTGGAATTTTGGGCGTATCGTAAGTGGATTCTTCTGCTTGCCGGTTTTATTCTTGCAGGAGTTATCGTATACAAATTCTGTAAGTATAAGTGGATGAAAATTCTTTTTGTTTGCGGATATACTGTCGGATTTGCTTTTATGATGAAGTATTTTCACTATTGGGCGGTCTTTACGATTAAGGATTACGGAAGTTATTCGGCGATTTCGTTTTGGTTGGTTCTTTTTATAATTACAGCATGGATTCTGGGGTTCAAAGGGTGCTTGACCAAACGATACAGCAGCGAATTGCGTTTTATGGGTGCGGTTTGCATTTGTACGGTTTTTTTGGCTCCCATTGGAAGCAATACAGGAATTCTTGCAAGTTTTAACAATATGTATTTGGTGTTTCCTTTTGTGTTTGGCATTCTAAAAGAAGAATTGTGCGCAAATGATATGGAGCTAAAAATTAAAAAGTTGAGTATATCAAAGAAACCCATCGCATTAATTTCTCTGTTTGCCGTTGCAATTATGGTTATTCAGGGACTTATGTTTTCTGTCTTTTATATTTACGGTGATTACAAGTTAAACGCCGATATGGTGACAAAGATAGAGAATAATGAAGTTATGCGCGGTGCCTGTGTCAGTGCGGGAACTGCTTATTTGATAGAAGATGTTTCGCGGTATGTAGCGGAAAATGGACTTGCCGGCAAAAAGTGTATAGCTTATGGTAATATTCCGATAATGTCTTTTGCATTGGATATGCCACAGGCATTATCAACCGCTTGGCCTGATTTAGAGACCTATACATATGAGGATATGGCGTATGATTTGCAAGGGATAGAGCAGCCGGTTATTATCTTAAATAAATATTATGCATTTTCTATTTTTGATGAGAACGTGCAAAAAGATATACCAAAGACCAAACTTTTAGCGGATTATATTAATGACAACGGATATGTGGTAAGCTACGAAAACGAAAAGTTTGCAATTTATGAGGCGAAATAATTTTTAAGTGGTATAAAAGTAAAAAAACGCTTGAAAACCATTGAAAAGTGTGTTATTATGGTTTTCCGTGATGTAATAAAATTCCTTGCTCCCTGCGTAAAAGCAAGGGGCCAGAGACCAAAAGGAGGTAACAAGCATGAACAAGTATGAATTAGCTGTTGTTGTCAATGCTAAAATCGAAGAAGATGAAAGAGTAGCTGTTGTGGACAAGTGCAAGGCTCTCATCGAAAGATTCGGTGGTACAATCACTAACGTAGACGACTGGGGCAAGAAGTTATTAGCTTACGAAATCCAGAAGATGCGCGAAGGTTACTACTATTTCATCGCTTTCGAAGCTGAATCTACTGCGCCCATCGAAATCGAAAATCGAGTTCGAATTATGGACAATGTAATCAGATACTTATGCGTTAGACAGGACGAAGCATAGAAAGTAGGTATAATATGAATAAAGTTATTCTTATGGGTCGTTTAACAAGAGATCCCGATGTAAGATATTCTCAGGGTGAGAACTCTATGGCAATAGCCAGATATACACTTGCAGTAGACAGAAGATTTAACCGTGGTGGCGAAGAGAACAATACAGATTTTATCAATATTGTTGCATTCGGTAAAGCCGGTGAATTTGCTGAGAAATATTTACACAAGGGAACTAAGGTATTGGTAACCGGACGTATTCAGACCGGAAGCTATACCAATAAAGATGGTCAGAAGGTTTATACAACAGATGTTGTTGCGGAAGACCAGGAATTCGCTGAAAGCAAGAATGCTTCTTCAGGCGAAGGGGGTTCAGGTAATTACACAAGAAGTAGCGCACCTGTTGCGGCAGATGGAGACTTCATGAGCATTCCGGAAGGAATTGTTGAGGAATTACCTTTTAGTTAAGTGTTTATGGATTTCAGATAGGAGGCAATATTATGGCATTCGTTAAAGCAGATAAATCCGATTCTCCCATGAAGAGAAAAGGCGGAATGCGCAGAAGAAAGAAAGTTTGCGTTTTCTGTGGCAAGGATAATGTTATTAGTTACAAGGATACTGCTAAGTTAAAGAGATACGTATCCGAAAGAGGTAAGATTCTTCCCAGAAGAATTACCGGAAACTGTGCTAAGCATCAGAGAGCGTTGACAGTTGCAATCAAGAGAGCACGTCACGTTGCACTTATGCCTTACTCAGTAGATTAATGTAAATAAAAACCAATCATCGTAAGATGATTGGTTTTTTTGTTAGTTGTTTTTATTTTTAAGAGCTTGCGGTTGCAATATTACAGAAATAAACAATGGATATAGTACGATAATCGGGAACATATATCTAAAATTACTTACCGGTCCGATTATAAAAGTTAACCAGACAAATAGCATAATGGTAGCCGGCGCTGTTAGTGTGTAATCTTTTCTATAAAGGCATAAGGTAATGTAGAACAGTAAAATCCATATTGGTGTGCTTATAGAAAAAATATTTGATATTAATGGTTTGTCAATAAATTTCTGGTAAGATGCAATTTCCTCATATTTTTCATAGAGCCAGGGAATTTTAGTTTCTCTTTCTACATTGTAGCCGGAAAGGCTTATATCGGAAATAAAGGTTTCAATATACATTCGATTTGAATATTCATCAACGGAGCATGCATCCGGATACCAATAGGGCAAGTTCAAATTGAGGAATGCATTTATATATTCATCAGGATATTGTAAAAGCAAACGATACCATACTTTAAAGAAGGTTACGCTGTCTTCTTCAAAATATGCATCATTAAACTCTATTTTTACAGGGTCTGCAAAACGAAGATTATATATTTGCGGTATTTCGTCGACAGGAAGATATTTACTGATATCCTCGTAATCTTCGGGACTTAATTGTTCGGAATAATGATTTACCACATAAGATATTTGTTGAATCGGAACGCTTAATAACTCTCTTTTGTTGCCTTCCTCTATATTTAAAAGAGTGAAAACAGGACTGCTGATAATCCAAAATGTTGCTACAATGCTTGCGAAACTTATGATTAGTTTTTTGCGTCCTTTTTTTATAGTAAAACAAACGATAACCGCCGACGGAACGAGTGCATATATCATATTGTTTCGGAATAGGCAACTTAAGGTGCCAAAAACAATAACACGAATAATATTCCAACGAGATTCCTTCAATGTTGCGGTGTTAGAGCTAATCAAATTCAATAATTCGATCATAAATAAAACACAAAAAGCGCTATACATCGCATCTTTAGTTGGTATAAAAGAAAAGATTGCGATTACCGGATTGAGTGCAAAAAATAAAAGAGTAGCTAGTATAATCCAGTTGTTAAATTTCCTTTTTGCTAAAAAAATAACAACATAAGTAAAAGCAGTTGCAAGAAGCAACATTTGTACAATTGAGTAAAAAACCAGGGCGTTTATGTTGAGATTTTGTTCTAAAAATAAACAAAATCGCCAAAACAATGTATGAATGGGCGGATGGTATTTCGATAACGGAATAAGTCCCATTGCTTCTTGATTTTGCGGAATCATATCATAAGCAAATGTGCCGGGATAGTAAGATAAATAACAAGGAATCCATGCGAGAAAGATGAAAGCGATCAAAAAAGGAGGATACTTAAAAAGTTTCCAGGTTCTTTTGTTGCTGTGAAGATTAATACGGGATAGATGATGCTCAAATAAAATAAAAATTGAATAAAAAACAAGCGAAAATGCAAATATATACACGATATTAAAAAATAATTGAGAGGTAGGGAAAAAGAACTTCTCCATTGAGCCGTACAAATAAATAGGGCGTCCGAATATCATAGTAACGGACAGTATAAATGATAAAGAAAAGAAGCAAAAAAAGTTCCTTTTAGTTATATATGCATTGCCATAATGCATAATTAAGATGACGCTACCAAAAAGGAACCAATTAAGAATGCTTTCAATTCCTAAAAGGTTTCCTGAGAAAAAATAATTACTGATACCTTTTACAAAGAAGAAAGCAGTAATTATGAAAAAAATATATTTTATAAACCTATTATTTCGGAATGATTTGAATAATTTGCCCATAAACAACTCCTTAATAACATAATATAATCATTATATCAAAAATAAATCGTCCTGCAATCAAAAGATAAACTTTTACGCGTAAAATGGCGATTACTGTAGAAACGCCCCTAAATATAGTATAAAAAAGAAATGATATCCAAAATAATGTTATGGAAGTTCTGCTTGGAAAATGGTATAATCATATCATATGGGTCAGTACATATTTTAGAAGGTTATTCATAGAGGACGAAAGATAATATAAGAGGGTTGCCATGTCAAAGAATGTAAAACTTAAGGGAAGATTTCGTACTTACAAAATAACATTATATGTTATGGGGATTATACTTGCGCTGGTGACGGTGGGGATTTATTTTATCGATTACAGAGCGGGTATTATTCTTAATGTGTTTGTCTTGTTATATTTTGGTGGACTTTTGTTTTCGAATTTAAGAAGCAAACAGTTTGTTATCAATGAGTTGATTAGTTTTGCGACGGAATACGGTCAGGTACAAAGACAGATTCTGCGCGAATTACAGCTTCCGCATGCGCTTTTAGACCAAAGCGGAAAGGTGATTTGGACAAATATTGAGTTTGAGAAATTGGTCGATGAAGAGAAGGGGTATCGTAAGTCGATCACAAATCTTTTTCCGTCCATTACGTTGGATAAACTTCCTTTGGAGGAAGAAGAAACCCAGTATGAAATTTCCTACGGCGAGCGAGATTTCCTTGCACAGATGAAGCGTATCAGCGTCACGGATATGATTCAGAACAGCGAAATGATCGAAGTGGAAGATGACCACAGTTTTATCATTGGATTGTACCTGTTTGATGAAACTGCATTGAAGATTGCCTTGCGTGAGAACGATGACCAGAGTCTTGCGGTTGGTATGATTTATTTGGATAATTATGAAGAAGCGTTGGAAGGCGTGGAAGAAGTGCGTCGTTCCCTTTTGCTTGCTTTGATTGACCGTAAAATTAACAAATATGTTGCGTCTGTAGACGGTATTGTGAGAAAGCTTGAGAAGGACAAATATTTGTTGATTCTTCGTAAAAAGGCCGTTACCCAGTTAAAAGAAAACAAGTTCGAAATTTTGGAAGATGTTAAAACCGTTAATATCGGAAATGAAATTGCGGTTACTTTGAGTATCGGTATCGGTCTGGGCGGACTTACCTACAGCCAGAATACTGAGTTTGCCAGAGCTGCAATTGACCTTGCATTAGGTCGAGGCGGTGACCAGGTAGTTGTTAAAATTCCGGGCAATATCCAGTACTTTGGTGGCAAGAGCCAGCAGGTGGAGAAGAGTACCCGAGTAAAAGCCCGAGTAAAAGCCCAGGCATTGAAAGAAATCATCGAGGCAAAAGACCAGTTATTTGTTATGGGACATCGTATGGCGGATGCGGACAGCTTTGGCGCGGCCGTGGGTATTTATACAATAGCGAAGTCTATGCAACGTAAGGCGCACATTGTTATGAATGATGTAAATACGTCATTGCGTCCTATGGTTGACTTGTTTATGCAGAGTCCGGATTATGATGAAGATATGATTCTAACCAGCCAGGAAGCGTTGGAGAAGGTTGGTAATAATGCTGTGCTTGTGGTTGTGGATATTAACAAGCCTTCCATTACGGAATGCCCTGAATTGTTAAAGCATTGTAAGGCAATTGTGGTATTGGATCACCACAGACAGGGTGAGGAAACCATTGATAATGCAACGCTTTCGTACGTAGAGCCCTATGCATCATCGGCATGTGAAATGGTTGCGGAGATTTTACAATATGTGGAAACCGGCACCAAGATTAAGTCAATGGAAGCAGATTGTCTCTATTCCGGCATTATGATTGATACCAATAATTTTATGACCAAAACCGGTGTGCGTACCTTTGAAGCAGCGGCATTCCTGCGTCGTAACGGTGCGGATGTTACCCGTGTTCGTAAGTTGTTCCGCGAGGAAGCTTCTGAGTATATGGCGAAGGCAAAGACGATTCGTGATACTATGATTTACCGTAATGATTATGCGATTTCAATCTGCGACGGAACCGGATGCGAGAGCCCTACCATCGTTGCGGCACAGGCTGCAAACGAGTTGCTGAATATTAATGGCGTGAAAGCAAGTTTCGTATTTACAGAATATCAAGGCAAGGTATACTTGAGTGCCCGTTCGATTGATGAATTGAATGTTCAGATTGTAATGGAGCGTCTTGGCGGCGGCGGTCATATGAATATCGCCGGTGCACAGTTCACTGAAGTTGGCGTGGATGAAGCGGTGAAACGACTTCAGGAAACTTTGGATGAGATGATTGAGAATAAAGATATATAAACTTTACGATAGTGATATGTGATTGTAACAGAAGAGAAACTTTTATTTAACTAAAAGATAACTATGATGCGAAATGCAAAAGTGTTACAATTGAGCTACTCACGAAAAGTTCTAAGAATGAAACGGAGAGAAAGAAATGAAAGTAATTTTATTACAGGATGTAAAAGCCCTTGGTAAAAAAGGCGATATGGTAGAAGTAAGCGATGGCTACGCAAGAAATTTTATCTTAAAGAAAAAAGTAGGTGTGGAAGCCAACGAAGCCAATATGAATGATTTGAAATTACAGAAGGCGAACCAGGAAAAGATTGCCAAGGAGCAGTATGAAGCTGCGGTTGCTTTGGGTAAGGAATTGGAAGAAATTACCGTGAAAGTGACTGTAAAAGCAGGCGAAGGCGGTAAGGTGTTCGGTGCAGTAACAGCCAAAGAAATATCACAGGAATTGAAAGCGCAGTTCGGCAAGGATGTAGATAAGAAGAAGATTCAGTTGCAGGATTCAATCAAGAACATCGGAAGTTTTGAAGTTCCTGTTAAACTTCATACGAAAGTTACAGCGAAATTAAGCGTTAAAGTAGATGCACAGTAAGGGGATATACAATGGATGAAGCAGTAGTCAAGAGAGTATTGCCCCATTCGACGGAAGCAGAGCAATCGGTAATTGCAGCTATGTTAATGGATGCGGAAGCAATTACGGCAGCGGCTGAAATAATCAGCGGAGAAGATTTTTATAATAAACAATACGGATTGCTTTTTGATACGATTGTGGAACTGCAGGGAAACACCGGCGGTTCTGTCGATTTGGTGGTTTTACAGAATAGATTAAAAGAAAAAGATGCACCGCCTGAGGTAAGCAGCTTGGAATACGTCCGTGACATTATGGACATGGTTTTCACATCGGCCAAGGTTAAGGATCATGCAGAAATTGTACAGCAGAAGGCAGTTCTTCGTAAACTGATTCGTACAACGGAACATATTGCGGACACCTGTTATGCAGGGAAAGAAGATGTAGAAAGTATTCTGGAAGAAACCGAGAAGAAGGTTTTTGATATTGTACAGCGTCGAAATACCGGTGATTTTGTACCTATTAAGCAGGTTGTTATGAACGCGCTGAATATGATTGAAAAGGCTGCCAAAAACAAAGGTGCGATTACGGGTGTGCCTACAGGTTTTACGGATTTGGATTATTCTACGGCCGGATTTCAGCCTTCTGACCTGATTTTGATTGCGGCACGTCCTTCTATGGGTAAAACGGCATTTGCCTTAAATTTGGCCCTTCACGCGGCGTTAAAGTGCCAGAAATCGGTTGCGGTATTCAGTTTGGAAATGTCCAAGGAACAGTTGGTGAACCGTTTGTTTGCCATGGAGTCCAAAGTAAATTCCCAGAATCTTCGAACCGGTAAGCTTTCTGATAAAGAATGGGCGCAGTTGGTGGAAGGTGCGTTGGCAGTTGGTGACGCTAAGCTTATCATCGATGATACGGGTAGTATTAGTATTTCAGAGTTGCGTTCTAAGTGCCGTAAGTTTAAATTAGAACATGGTTTGGATATGATTATGATTGACTACTTGCAGTTGATGACAGGTAGCGGTAAATCAGATTCCAGACAGCAGGAAGTATCAGATATTTCACGTTCCTTAAAGGCTCTTGCGAGAGAGTTAAATGTACCCGTCATTGCATTGTCGCAGTTGAGCCGTAAAGTGGAAGAAAGACCGGACCATCGTCCGATGATGTCAGACTTGCGTGAATCCGGAGCAATTGAGCAGGATGCCGACGTTGTAATGTTCATTTACCGTGATGATTACTATAACAAAGATACGGACAAGCCCGGGGTAGCTGAAATTATTATTGCAAAACAGCGTAACGGCCCCATTGGCACGATTGAACTGGCATGGTTGCCGGATTATACACAATTCAAGAATCTTGCGAAATAAGCGCATTAAAGTACGAAAGAAAAGAACAAATCATAAGTGGTTTGTTCTTTTTTCATTGCCTAAAATATGAAGATTTAGAAACACTTAAGCATTTATCTAATTTTAAAAAAGAAACATTGCATAAATGGTTTAAAAGAATCAGAAAGGAGTAATTTTATGGTAGAAACAATGTATTTTATTTCAGAGGCTGCAAAAGAAGTGAAGGTGGAGAATCACGTATTAAGATACTGGGAGGAGGAGTTAAACCTTCCTGTCAAAAGAAATGAGCAAGGACATCGCTACTACACAAAGGAGGATATTGAGCGTTTTATTTACATTAAGCAGTTGAAAGAAGAAGGGCTTCAATTAAAGGCAATCAGAAACCTTTTAGAGAAGCAGGGCGTTGTGGATGAGAAGACCATTGATCCGGTTGTCAAAAAGAATGTGTCTCCGCAATTGATGATTCTTAATTCCAACAAGTTAAAGCCGAAACGTACTTTTGATGTTGTGGATGAGGACAAGCAGGAGAAGGCATATCGCTTGCAAATGTTGTTAAAAGCTATGATAGCAGAGGCAGTAAGCGAGAATAACCGTGAATTAGGAAATGATATTAAAGAAATTGTACAGAAAGAGATGGATTATCAGTTTCGAATGCAGGAGGAGCGGGAAGAAGAACGCGAGAAACAACGTGTAGAACGTGAGAATGCACATTATACCCGCATTGATGAATTATTGCGAGAGAAACTTCCGAATAAAAGAAAAAAGCATTCACTTTGGTGAATGCTTCCTTCGTTATTAAAATTATAATAATTAACCTTCTGTAATAGCTTCTGCAGGACAAGCATCTGCACAACCACCGCAATCGATGCAAGCGTCTGCGTCGATAACATACTTGTCAGCGCCTTCGCTGATAGCTTCTACGGGGCACTGTGCTGCACAAGCACCACAAGATACACAAGAATCACCAATTACATATGCCATGTTAAAACCCTCCTTGAATAGTACGAATATGCTTACATAGTTAAGCCTATAGTTATTTTAATACAAATATTTTTGAATATCAAGTGGTTATAAACAACCTGACACTGATATATTTAAAATATTTAATAAAAACAGTTAATTATTCTGTTTTGTTTCACTAATTGCACGCAAAACAATCGGTTTTTTCTCTAAAACAAGGTTTTTATCTGCTGCAGGAACACCTTCTAAAGGATAAGGAATACCTAACTTCTCATATTTGGGAATGCCCATTGTATGATAAGGAAGAATGTCCAAAGCGTGAAGAGTGGTTAATTCGCCTAAAAATGCACCCAATCGGTACAAGTCTTCGTTGTCGTCCGTAACACCGGGGACTAAAACGTGGCGTACCCACAAATCCTTGCCCTTGTCGGATAAATATCTGGCAAACGCGAGAATATTTTCGTTAGAGTGGGCAGTGAGCTTGCGATGCTTCTCGTTGTCGATGTGCTTTAAGTCAAGCATAATTAAGTCTGTGACTTTTAAGAGGGCATCTAATTTCTTTACCCATTCCGGATTGTTCGGATTGTGGCAAATACCTGAAGTATCAAGGCAGGTATGAATGCCGTTTTCGTGAAATTTTGTAAAAAGTTCGATTAAAAAATCAATCTGCATCAAGGGTTCGCCACCGGTAGCGGTTACTCCACCATTGCCATAGAATGCTTTGTTACGTTCAAAACGTTCCCAAAGCTTATCAACAGAATACTGTTCCCCTTCGCCGGGGGTCCAGGTATCCGGATTGTGGCAATATGCGCATCGCATGGGGCATCCTTGGAAGAATATTACAAATCGAACCCCCGGGCCGTCAACGGCACCGAAGGTTTCGATTGAGTGAATATATCCTTTATTCATTTAGTTCTTATAAAGACTCGTGGAATGTTCTGGAGATAACATCCATCTGCTGTTCACGAGTAAGTTTGATAAAGTTTACTGCGTAACCGGATACACGGATTGTAAGCTGAGGATAGTTCTCAGGATGTTCCATAGCATCCATTAATGTTTCGCGGTTAAATACGTTAACGTTTAAGTGGTGTCCGCCCTTTTGTACGTAACCGTCCAAGAGAGAAACTAAGTTGTCTACCTGGAATGAGTCGGAACCGTCAACGCAAATGCTGTCTCCGCATCCGCAATCGCCACAGATTTCTGCATCGATATTGTCAGAGAAGAGATCGCTGTTCTTACCAAGTGCATTAGGAATGATACTGAAGGTATTTGAGATACCGTCCTGTGCATCAAGGAAAGGTAATTTAGCAACAGAAGCAAGTGAAGCGACAGCACCGCTTGTATCTCTTCCGTGCATGGGGTTAGCACCGGGAGCGAAAGGAACACCGGCCTTACGTCCGTCAGGTGTAGCACCTGTATTCTTACCATATACTACGTTAGAAGTAATGGTTAATACAGAAGTTGTAGGGAAACCATCACGATATGTGTGGTGGCTACGTACATAGTTCATAAATGTAGTAACGATTTCCTGTGCAATAGAGTCTACACGGTCATCATCATTACCGTATTTAGGGAATTCGCCTTCTACATTGTAATCTACGATAATACCGTTTTCATCACGAACTGCTGTAACCTTAGCGTACTTAATAGCTGAAAGTGAGTCAGCAACTACAGAAAGTCCGGCAATACCTGTTGCAAAGTAACGTCTTACATCTCTGTCATGAAGAGCCATCTGTGCACGTTCGTAGCAGTACTTGTCATGCATATAGTGGATACAGTTCAAAGTATCTACGTAAACGCCTGCCAACCAAGACATCATTTCTTTGTAAAGTTCCATTACCTTGTCGTATTCTAAAACATCGCCTTCGTAAGCCTTGAAGTTCTTAGGAGCAACCTGTTTCTTAGTATTCTCATCAACACCACCGTTTAATGAGTAAAGGAGACATTTTGCAAGGTTTGCTCTTGCGCCGAAGAACTGCATTTCCTTACCAACACGCATTGAAGATACACAACATGCGATAGCGTAGTCATCACCATGTGTTTTACGCATCATATCGTCGTTTTCATACTGGATAGCAGAAGTAATGATAGAAATCTTAGCACAGTACTTCTTGAAACCTTCCGGTAACAATTCAGACCAGAGAACTGTTAAGTTGGGCTCGGGAGCGGGTCCTAAGTTCTCTAAAGTATGGAGATAACGGAAAGACATCTTAGTTGCCATATGTCTTCCGTCAAGGCCTGCACCGGCTAATGATTCAGTAGCCCATACGGGGTCACCTGAGAATAAGCTGTTGTATTCAGGTGTTCTTGCAAATTTAACAAGACGTAACTTCATAATGAAGTGGTCAACGAATTCCTGAATCTGTTCTTCTGTGAATGTACCGTTTGCTAAGTCTCTCTGTGCATAAATATCAAGGAATGTAGATGTACGTCCGATACTCATAGCAGCACCGTTCTGTTCCTTGATTGCAGCAAGGTAACCAAAGTATACACCCTGGATAGCTTCCTGTACGTTTGTTGCAGGATTTGAAATGTCACATCCGTAAGATGCAGCCATTTTCTTCATATCTTCCAAAGCACGGATCTGCTCTGAAATTTCTTCACGAAGACGGATTACGTCATCAGTCATGGGACGAACCAAGGAAGCCTTCTGAGCCTGCTTGTCTTCGATCAAACGGTCAATACCGTAAAGAGCAATTCTTCTGTAGTCACCGATGATACGTCCACGTCCGTAAGCATCAGGAAGACCTGTAATAATGTGGTTAGAACGGCACGCACGCATTTCGGGTGTGTAAGCATCAAATACACCTGCGTTATGTGTCTTTCTGTAGGTTGTGTAGAAGTCCTGTACTTCAGGGTCTAATGTATAACCGTTATCAGCGCAAGCCTTCTCAGCCATACGAACACCGCCGAATACGTGTAAACCACGCTTGAAGGGCTTGTCTGTCTGGAAACCTACGATAGTTTCTTTGTCTTTATTTAAGTATCCGGGGCCATGGGAAACGATTGTAGAAACAACCTTAGTGTCCATATCAAGAACACCGCCTGCTTCTCTTTCCTGCTTAGTGAGGTCTAATACCTGATCCCATAAGTCCTTTGTATTCTGTGTTGCGTCAGCAAGGAATGACTCATCTCCGTCGTAGGGTTCATAGTTGGCCTGAATGAAGTCCCTAACATTGATTTCGTTTTGCCATAACTCGCCTTTAAAACTTGTCCATTCTTCTCTCAATGTTTTATCCTCCTATATATTATTTAAAAAATATTGTTTATTAAAGACTATCAATAATTGTACTCCTCTAAACCATTATAGTCAAGTAAAAAGGGCAGATAAAATTCATAAAAATAAAGGAAGAATAAGGATTTTTTCGCTTTTATAATGGGAAGATTTTGGCATTGGAATAAAACGGAAAATGTAGTGAAATCTTTTATGATTTCCGCAAGTTTATCTTGCACATTCGGACAAACTGTTTTAGAATAAAAAAGCAGAAAGCTAAGGAAAGTGAGGATTGTAAAATGGCTGAATTTAACAAAGATATGACAATCGGTGAAATGTTAAGAGCGAATCCCGGTGTTGCACCTGTACTTATGAGCGCAGGAATGCACTGCATCGGCTGTCCTTCCGCACAGGGCGAAACTCTTGAGGAAGCAGCTATGGTTCACGGCATGGACGTGGATGCATTGCTCGAAGCATTGAATCAGTTATAAAATAGTATAAATTTTTCCAAAATAAAACGCTTACATCAGATGGTGTAAGCGTTTTTTATTTTACATTTTTTAATTATAAAATTTAACTGTAAGAGATTCTTAAATCATAAGAGATTCTCAAATCATAAAAATCCTTAATTCGTAAGGGCAAAAGCTTTAAATTTCGGCCAGAGAACTTACGGCATTCTCGCCAATCAAGGTATCAAAATGTTCCTTTGCGTAAAATTTATAATAGCCGTTGTCGTGAACCTTGCCCGCGTATTCGGAAAGAATATTGCAAACCTTGGCAAAGTCCTCTGCGGATGAATCTACATTATATAAATAAAGAATAAATCTGTTTTCCCGCGCATTTTTGTAAAGGATGCTGTCGCCAATGTAGGCGGTCTTTACGGAACGGCAGGCACGGATGGTTTCGTTTAAGGAATCAAATTCGTAGAAAATGCTTCCGGTCGCCTTGCTGTCTTCGGCATCTTCCACAGATGCATCCGCTGTAAGAGAAGGTGCTTCCTTATCGTTGTGCTGCTGCATTTTCTTGAATAATTCTGCGATTTCTTCGCCGTTTCCGGCCAAACTTTGCACTACATCGCCGATTAATCCGGACAAAGAAGGCTCACCGTCATGCACGGAAGGTGCAAAGCGGGAAAATCTGGTATCCAGTTCATCGGGATCTTCTACTTTGGTAATAATTACGACCGCACACTCCGTAAAAGGAATGACTTCAATCATAAGCGGTGTATCCTCGGCTTCAAAGTCACATTCGTAGGCTGCCATCTGCATCATATCCTGGAACAGACGCTTTACTTTCTCGTTGCCGTAAGACATATCGCTTAACTTCAAGTCCCGTTTCTCTAATTCTTTTTTGGTAAGTGTGCATCGTATCTGATGATCATTTACTCTCTCTATCTTCATTCAATACTCCAATCTATGTTAAAAGGGTTTATGCTGTGTGGGTAACTATTCAGAGCATACATTCGCAAAATCGCTACTACGTAGCTTTCCTTTTGCTCATGTATGGCTTCTCGCCATATAGATTTATAACATCATCCATATGCAAGCAAGCTTGCAAAGTCTGTTCTTATAAATCTGCATGGCTCTGAATAGTTACATAATATATTTCGACATAAAAACGCAAAGTTTTTACTGTATATTATACTTTTTCATAATTTTTAGTCAATACTTGTGACCTTTTGTTCACTAAATTTTAATATAGGAAAATGTTTCCTTATTTTTATAAAATTTCTGGTCATAAAAATATTTGCACTATCATGGGCATTTGTCGAAAGCGCGAAATTTGTCGACGTCTTTTTCTTGAATTTGTGTTTTTTCGGCACTATACTGAAGGTGAAAGGTGTCCAAACGGAAATTTGTACCGGTTGGGAGGCTGTAGTTTTTATCATATTTATATTAAGAGTATAATTCTCCTTTCGGGGTATATGGCTCCGGAATGTCTTTTAAGCTGATGCGCGTTCGCGCATTTGTGATTCCAAATAATTTTTAAAGCGTAATGATTCAAGAATTGCATTGATATTTTGGTACTTCCGGACATCTTTCGTTTTACTAGTATCGTCATAATTAAAATATTTTATGATGGAAATTTCGTTTTGATACAAATGCATCACGGTTCCTTTTGGATATAAGCGAAAACCATTCAACAGGCCTTCTGTCTGAAATCATAACCGTTTCGGGAAGTTTTAAACAAAGTGAGTCCCTCAAACGAACGCGACTTTCCGAAAAACTCAAAAAACAACAAAATTTTAATGACGATGCGAGAATATTCTGCTATAATAGGGGCGGTCAAAACCAAAACGGAGGAAACGCCATGGAACCGAAACGCGAGGATAAGCGAAAGAAAAAGAGAAAAAAACAGAGACAAGCCATGTTGGCCAAAGCAATCCCTGTTGTGATTGCGATTGTCCTTATTATAGCCCTTGTGGGAATTTTTTACGGGGAAACACTGATTGAAAGTGTGTACTATACTTCTGAACGCGAAGATTTGTATCAATATTTTGGATTGGTGGAATCGGATGATGTTGCGATGATTATGCAGGATGCCCATATTGACGAGAAGGCTAAACTTGTGGACGGTAACTGCTATTTTGATATGGCAACGGTGGAGAAGTATTTTACGGACCGTTTCTATATTAATGAAGAAGAAGGCATTGTTCTTTATACTACGGAGAAAGATATTTATAAAACCTATATCGGTGAAGAATATTCTTCTTATACGGTGGCGGGAGCGGAGAATGCACTTGCCTGTCCGGCAGCGTTACTGATAGGGGAAGAAGTATATTTGTCTGCAGATTATGTGAAGATTTTTGCGAATTTTACTTATGAATATTTTGCGGAGCCCAACCGTATGCTTCTTTATACGGAATGGGGCACAAGACAGTATGCCAATATCACCAAGGATACCAAACTTCGCTATCAGGGCGGTGTGAAGAGTCCGATTCTGAAGGATTTGCCTGAAGGTGAAAAGGTATTTGTTCTGGAAGTGATGGAGAAGTGGAGCAAGGTCATCACAGAAGATGCGTTGATTGGCTATGTTGAGAATAAGCGTCTGGAAGAAGGCGAAATGATGACGCAGACGCCGGCAACGGATGCGGTGGTTCTCAATTATCAGAGCATCAGCCGTGAAGGCAAGATTAATATGGCCTTCCATCAGGTATTCTCTCAGGGAGCCAACAGTACCTACGATGCTTATATGGCTGAAACCAAGAGTGTAAATGTAATTGCACCCACCTGGTTTAGGGTAAAAGATGAAGAAGGAACCTTAGAGTGTATTGCAAGTACGGAATACGTGACTAAGGCACATAATAAGGGCATTGAAGTGTGGGCAGTGGTAACCGACGTGGATTATTCGGTGAACATTGGTGCAATTCTTTCTTCCAGCGAGAAGAGAGAAGCGATGGTATCGACTTTGATTGCTTACGCACAGCAGTATGATTTGGACGGTATTAATGTGGACTTTGAAACCGTGGGAGCAGAGTATGGCGATGATTTCATTCAGTTCTTGCGTGAATTATCCATTCAGACCCATGCAAACAATATTGTATTGTCAGTAGACAACTATGCACCTACTGCATCAACGATGTATTATAACCGCGCAGAACAGGGATTGGTTGCGGATTATGTGGTGATTATGGGATACGATGAGCACTGGAGCAGTTCTCAGGTTGCCGGTTCCGTGGCATCTATCAATTTCGTGGAACAGGGTATTTTAAATACGATGGAAGAAGTTCCGGCAGAGAAGATTATTAATGCAATTCCTTTCTACACAAGACTTTGGAAGACTTCCGGCGGTACGGTAAGTTGTGAGACTATCGGAATGGATTTGGCAGAGAACTGGGCAAACACCAGTGGCGTTGAATTATATTGGGATAATGAAACCTGTCAGTATTATGGAGAAATCCAGAAGGACGGCACTTTGTACCAGATTTGGATGGAAGACAGCGAGTCTATCCAGGTGAAATTAAGTGTTATGGAGGCGAACAATATTGCCGGCGTTGCAGAGTGGAAGCTGGATTTTGAGAATCCTGTAGTTTGGGATGTCATTGAAGCATACGTAAATTCATAAGAATGTCCAATAAAGATGCACCTCGTTTGTGAAAGACAAACGGGGTGTATTTTGTGTGAAAAAGAGAGAAAAGTGCGGATAAGAGCAGACGTTTTTGCTTGTCGAAAAATGCGATGCTTTTATCTTGTCGAAAAGTGACGAAAAGCGTAAAATTAACTTGTATGGCAGAGTTCTTTTGCCGGAATCTACTACAGAAAGAAACTGTATTCACAGTCAAATCGACCAATTTTTCAAAGAGTAAATCACAAATAGGAAGCTAAGAACCGTCATTATTAAATTCGTCATTTTGCACATAGGCATATTTTATACCTACTGTTAGAATTATTTTATCAATCTTGTCTTTTTGGACTTATCTGTAACATATCTTTGTTCTGTTTATGACGGTGTCGAAATACGACGAAAATCCGGGGAATCTAAAGAAGTGTATCAAGCGGTTTTGTTTGTGACAAAATCGGACAATCAGTATTTTATAACGGAATAGGGAGAGTTGGTTATGGATAGGGGATATGAGAGTTTGACGATTCAGGATGCTTTTATATTGTCAAAGATTATGGCGAATGTTAAAACAGCCAAAAGGTTGATGGAGTTACTGACGGGGCAGAAAATTTATAAAATTCAATATGATAAGAATAATATTGTGGAGTGCGTTACGGGAATGAAAGGAATTTCTGTGGAGTTACATATGGCGGATGCTAAGCAGAGCGTTTGGAAGACAGAGCTGTATCTTGCCACCCGGGATGTGTTTAAAGAAGGGCGGGCGGTATATCATTTCCGGGAACGGTGTGATGGAGTGACAAGGTTGGAGTTGCCAGGAGGTATACATCGGATTTTTGTGTGCGCTACGAAAGAATCGGCAGAGACAGTAAAAGATGAGGAGTTGAAAGCGTTCTTGAATTATATGCTTAATCCGGGGGAAAGAGGAAGTAATTTGGTAAAGATGTTGGATGATGAGGTGAAGCGTATTAAAGCAAATCGTACCTACGAGAAAGAATACAGACAGATTCGATACGAGGAGACGGAAGCGAATCAGCGGGATTTTGCCAGACAAATGCAGGAATATGACAACCGCCGACGGAAATAAAATGATAAAAAGCATAGGCGCGAAAGTGCCAAAAGGACTCTTTTATGATGAGTTATTTATGGGGCGGTATGATTGTGATTGGTATTATTTATGCCGCTTTTACGGGGAATTTGGAGGCGGTGACGGATGCGGCAATCCAATCGGCACAGGATGCCGTTACTTTGTGTATTACCATGATGGGCGTTATGTCTATGTGGGTTGGCTTAATGGAGATTGCCAAGGAGGCGGGGATTGTAGATTTACTGTCGCGCCTGATCGGGCCGGCATTGCATATGCTTTTTCCGGGGGTGCCGCGAAAGAGCAAGGCGGAAGAATTTATTTCCCTTAACGTGATTGCAAATGTATTGGGCCTCGGCTGGGCGGCCACGCCAGCCGGACTGAATGCAATGAAAGAGTTGGAGGGATTGCGTAAAAAACAGGGAAAACCTGCGGGGATTGCGACAAACGATATGTGCAATTTTTTGATTTTAAACATTTCTTCGCTACAGCTGATTCCGGTGAACTTGATTGCCTATCGAAGCAGTTACGGTTCAGAGAATCCGGCGTCCGTTATTGCACCGGCGATTTTGGCAACGGCATTTTCGACGCTGGTGGCAGTTGTTTTTATTGTGCTGGTGAATGGTTTGGGTAAAAAGAACAGGAGGGCGGTTTCATGAATACTCTCGTTACGATTTCCAACATGATTCTGCCGGTTGTAATCCTGATTATTGTGACAATCGGGCTGGGACGCAAGAAAGATGTTTACGGTCTTTTTATCAAAGGTGCTGAGGACGGTTTTCAAACCGTTATTAAAATTATGCCTACGCTGATTGGTTTGATGGTGGCGGTGGGTGTACTTCGGGCGTCCGGATTTTTTGATTTCCTGGCAATGCTGTTGGCGCCGCTTGTTAAAGTATTTGCGCTTCCTGCGGAAGTGGTGCCTTTTCTTTTGATTAAGATGTTTTCGTCATCGGCAGCCACGGGACTGGCGCTTGATCTTTTCAAAACCTACGGTACGGATTCTTATATTGGTACGCTGGTGTCACTGTCTATGTCGTCTACGGAGACGGTTTTTTATACCATGAGCGTGTATTTTATGGTGGTAAAAATTACAAAGACGCGATATACGTTGGCCGGGGCGTTGCTGGCTACGGTTTCGGGCGTGGCGGCAAGCGTGGTGCTTGCACTGTGGATGTGCGGATGATTTTATAAACATATCTATTTGAGTGAGTATACCAATTATAATTGAATGTATAAAAGGGGGGTAAATTTAAATGAGTAATGTGGTGACGAAAGATAATAAAAATTCGTATACGGAGATAGTTGTTTCTGAAATTAAGGAATTGCTCAATCAGTCTCGTAAAAATGTTGCAAGACAGGTAAATTATGAAATACTTGCAACATATTGGAAAATAGGGGAAGTAATTGTTAAATATGAACAAAATGAGCAGATAAGAGCGGCATATGGAGAGAAGACATTAATACAACTTTCAAAACGGCTTACAAAAGAGTTGGGTAGAGGTTTTTCGAGGTCAAATCTGCAGAATATGCGACTTTTCTATTTGCAATATCCAATTTGCCAGACAGTGTCTGGCAAATTATCGTGGTCGCATTATTGCGAGTTACTTACTGTTTCAGATGTGGATAAAAGAGAATTTTATGAAAAGGAATGTATAGATTCGAAATGGTCAGTAAGGGAACTTAAAAGACAAATTGAAAGTTCTCTGTTTGAAAGATTATTACTTTCAAAAGGGAATACAAATAAGGAAACGGTTATAGAAATATCACAAAACAGGATTGAGGAAATTAAGGCGGAAGATGTAATTAAAGATCCGTACGTATTCGAGTTTTTAGGTATTCCTGAAAATAAAGCAATGGCTGAAAATGATTTAGAAGCGGCATTGGTTAGGCAAATAGAAGATTTTTTGCTGGAACTTGGGAAGGGATTTATGTTTGTAGGGACACAACAACGAGTACCTGTGGGAAATACAAAAAGATATGTGGATATGGTTTTTTATAATAAAATACTGAGAGCCTATGTGTTGATAGAGTTAAAAACCGTAGCATTTACGCCGGAGGCAGCAGGACAGTTGAATATGTATTTGAATTATTATGCCACAGAAGTTAATGATGAGGGTGATAATCCGCCAATCGGTATTATTATGTGCACTGATAAAAATAATATTGATGTAGAGTATGCTTTAGGAGGATTATCAAATAAAATATTTGCGTCAAAATATATTTTATATATGCCGGACAAGCAACAACTGATTTCTCAAGTGGAGAGAGTAATGAAAAAATGGCACAATATTTAGGAGACAAACAGTCTTGAAAAAGAATGGTTGATATTTTATTATGTTTTACATAGTTGCGCGAAAAAACGCCCAAAATCAGGCATTTGCAACCGCCTGTTGACAAATTTACAAGCGGACTTGATAGAATGCAACCGCTTGAAAAGATAAGATTAGGGTAACAAAAACGAAGCAAAACTTCCGAAATGCGATGTGAGAAAAGCAGGCATTTTGAAAGAAGAAAAGTTTCAAATTTAATAACCCTAAGGAGGAAGAAAAATGATTTTAGCAGACAAAATTATCTATTTAAGAAAGAAGTGCGGATGGTCACAGGAAGAACTGGCAGAGAAGATGAACGTATCCAGACAGTCCATATCAAAGTGGGAGGGCGCGCAGTCGGTTCCTGATTTGGATAAAATATTGAAGTTGTGCCAGGTGTTCGGCGTATCCACCGATTACTTATTAAAAGAAGAAATTGAAGAACCTGAATTAAAGCAGGATGTATATGAACCTTTGAATGTAAAGCATATTTCAGCAGAGTTTGCCAACGAGTTTATGGACGCGAAACGCAAGTCGGCCCTTAAGGTGGCCATCGGCGCAAGCATCTGTGTGTTATCACCCATCGTACTTATTCTTATGAGTGGTATGGAAGAATTTGGATTGATAAAAGGAAATGTAGCTGCGGCAATCGGCTTGGGTGTGCTTCTGTGTATGGTGATTGTAGCGGTAGTGTTGTTTATATTTAACGGCAGTATGATGGCCGACTATGAATGGGTTCAGAAGGATAGTTTTGTGCTGGATTACGGTGTTGCGGGAATTGTTGAGAGCAGAATGAAGAAACAGCGTCCCATGCTTACACTTACAAGAGCAATCGGCGTTGGTTTGTGTATTCTTGGCGCTGCGGTATTGGTTGTGACAGCTGTGCTTACCGGCGAAGCGTTGGGAACAATCATCGCAGTGGATGTTTTATTAGCCCTGGTAGCAATTGCGGTATTTTTGTTCACAAGATGGGGCAATGAAGCAGACGCTTATGCACAGTTGCTGCAGACCGGCGATTATGATCCGAACCATAAAAGAAATTTCGAGAAGCATGAATTAATTGGTGGTATTTATTGGTGTACCGTTACTGCAATTTACCTGGCGATTAGTTTTATCACCGGCGCGTGGGGCTATACCTGGATTATCTGGCCTGTGACAGGTGTGTTCTATGGTGTGATTGCGTGTATTATTAATTATACGGAGCGCAAGAAGGGTGAGTAAGATTTAGGGATAAAAGGTATTAAAACATGATAGATTTGAAGTTTTATATATTTTCAAGAGAAAGAAATTGATATTTTTTATCGCTTAGTATACACCATGTATATACTTGACTCGAGGAGGTTTTTATATGCAGGCACAAGTAAAAGAATGGGGTAATAGTCAAGGAATCAGATTACCAAAAGAAGTATTGAAAAGTGCAGGGATTGCATTGAATGAGATTTTAGATGTAACGGTATCGAATGGTGTAATTACTTTAGCGAAACCTTTTCGTCATAAAACATTGGAAGAAAGAGCTGCTGAGTTTGATGGAAAGTTAATGTTAGATGGTGAATATGATTGGGGTGAACCTGTCGGAAGAGAGGTATGGTAATGGAATTACTGCATCAAGGAGATATTCTTAAAATTGAAAAAATAAATCACCCCGTATTGGTAGTTAGTAAGGATTTCTTTAATTCCAGCGGTGAAATAAGAGGATGTCCAATTATCAGTAATTCTATTCCCGGACCGCTTCATATATGGATGAATACGGAAGAAAATCAAGGTTATATACAATGTGAAAAACTTGCATTGTTGGATTTATCGATCCGAGGATATAAAAAAGTGGATAGATTGCCAATTTCAGAAATAATCAATGTATCTGATGCTATTCAGGGAATTTTTGAATACATTTGATAAAAGAGCTGACAAGAGAAAAATTTGAATTTGTCTTTGCAAATGATAGGAGAAAGATATGAGAATACTAATTATAAATGGTGGTCCACACAAGGGAAATACGTGGCGATTGACGGAGATAGTAAGAGAGATTTTATACAATTTTGATAAGACTATTATG
>JAZNOO010000003.1:0-60517 GCA_045580855.1 Lachnospiraceae bacterium
CATGCATAGTCAAATTTTCTATTTGACAAAAAATTTTAATGAAGAAGTTTTTGGATATAGGGAAAAATTGGATTTATACTTAAAATGGATAGAAAGTTAATTTGTGGTACAACAAAATTGACTTTATGTTTTTATTTGTCCGTGCTAAAATAATTAATAGGTGAACAAAGGGTATCTAAATTCAGTGATACGAATTTGATACACATTCCCCGAAGAAAAACTGAATAACGCCAAGAATACATATAATAAGTGGATGAAACAGTACAAAACCATAACAAACACGTTACTAAATCAACCTAAGCCAGACCGTGAAGGTGGACATACTGTAGGTTCAGGCTGTGCTGCGAATTCGCGCTCGGCATAATAAGCCCGGAGCAAGTTTACTTGCTTCCGGGCTTTGTTGTGCTTATCGTTAAGCGGCGATTGCCGCGACCGAGGAAACACAGAGTGTTTTCGAGGGCAATCTTCGCGTTGTTTTTTTGCGTTTTTGAAGGCGCAACGCGCCTGAGGAATTTGCGAAGCAAATTTCGAAGTCCGCGCACTTGACAAATATATCAAACCGATATATTATAAATATATCAATTTGATACATCATACATCTTTTAAGGAGCACCCAAATGGCTAACACGAAGAAAATGGATTATGTCCTGCTAGGTTTATTAAGTCATGAACCCATGACAGGATATGAAATGAAGAAGAGGCTTGATACGACCCTTCGCTTCTTCTGGGGCGGTAGCTATGGTAGCATCTATCCAACCTTAAACCAACTGGAGAAAGAAGGGAAGGTCACGAAGGAAGACACCAGTTCTAACGGCCGTGAAAAGCTTTCCTATTCCATTACGGATTGCGGGAAAGACGCACTTATAGAGTGGCTTGCGAAACCGGTGGAGAAGGACGAACTTCGCTATGAAACCCTTTTAAAACTTTTCTTTGGTAATGAAACCGGCATGGAAGGCGCTATGGTGCATATCGAGCGTTTCGAAGAGAAGTGCCGAGATGAATTAGTCGTGCTGAATATGTTCGCAGAGAATTTGGGGCAGTATTTGGAAGATGATACACACAAGCATTACTATTTAACTGTTAAATTCGGCATCAAGACCTACGAGGCCTATCTTGAGTGGTGTCGGGAGGCAAAAGAACAAATAAAGGAGTGGACAAAGAAATGAAAACAGCAATCGTATATTATTCATTGGAAGGCAACACAAAGTACACAGCGGATAAAATCGCCGATCTTTTAAAAGAATCCTGCGAGGTAGATGTGCTCTGCCTTGAGCCTGAGCAGTCATATCCCGATAAAGGTTTTAAGAAGTTTTTCTGGGGAGGTAAAAGTGCCGTTATGGCAGAGGCACCGGCATTAAAGCCCTATGAATTCGACGCAACACAATACGACAGAATTATTCTTGGCACTCCGGTTTGGGCGAGTACTTTTACACCGCCCATTAGGACTTTTATCAATGATAATCCTGCGGTAAAAGAGAAGCAAATTGCGGTATTTACCTGCTTTAGCGGTGGCGGCGCGGACAAGGCCCTGGCGAAGTTGCAAAAGTTTCTTGAAATTGAGAAGTTTGCGGCTGAACTGATTCTGGTAGATCCGAAAGTTAAAGTGAAGGAAGAAGATGACGCCTTGATTGAAGCATTTTGTGAGCAGTTGAACTAGAGAGGGTTCTTTATGGCAGTATTTCGTAAAATTGAAGATTTAATCACACAGGGCTTTTGTGATCAAAGAGGTGCCGCAACCTGCGCGTCCGTATCAAGCTTTCCGGAAGGAAAACGTACGAAGAAGTTTGGCGTTCTTCTGTTGACGGTTAAAGACGAGTATCTTCACATCTATGAGGTTGATTTAAAGAGTAACATAGGCGACAGGGTGGCGTACTTAGAAATTAAGCGAATGGAGAATTTTGTTTTGAAAGCCAATATGCTTATTCAACTTCTGGCTTTCGATTACGAGGGCGAATATTACGAGTTTACCAACTTCACAAACCATAAAAAGATAAAGCAGGCTTTTGCTGAAGAGCGCGAGAAATAAGTAAACTGATAACTTGTAATGAACAGCTATGTTGTCCACATATTTTCATTGACATACCCTTATTTTAGGCATAAAATAAAAACATAAATTGTCAGTCAATTGTTGTTAAGATGGGGAATTGTAAGAAAACAATGATTGGCATACAAATGTATAATTAAAGGAGAAACAAGGTATGGCAAAACAGAATGGGGCACAGTCAGTAGAAGTAGTTAACGGAAGAAGAATTATTGTATCTGCAGGAAAGGGTAAGACCAATCCGGATGAATTAAGATGGCTTACAGAGACGGTTTTGGACGAAGCAAAGGCATGGAAGTATCGCGGTTGGGCATATGTTGCGGATTGCTCTGAAATGGCACCGGTATCGCCGGAGGAAGGCGGCATTCTGGTTGAAATGACCAAGAAATTCGTAGAAGCAGGTTGTAAGGCATTTGGTTTTGCAGAAGGCAAATCCATTATGTTGAAGGTTCAGGCAAAGAAGAATACAGAACGTTCAGAGACCGGTATTCCCGAAGGACATTTTGAAACCGTTGATGAAGCGGTTGCTTGGATTAAGGAAGAAGTGGGTATGTAATACTAGAATTGTAATATATTAAAAAGACTTTCCGCATATGACGGAAAGTCTTTTTTTGCCAAGTTTTATATTTTATAATTATTTCTCTTTCTCTAAGAAATTGTAAACCAAAGCTGCAAGTGCTGCACCGATGAAAGGACCTACGATGAACACCCATACGCAAGCGATGGGAGCTGTATTTCCTGCGATTGCTGCAACGATAGCGGGTCCAAGGCTTCTTGCAGGGTTAACAGATGTACCTGTTAAGCCAATGCCAAGAATATGTACCAGAACAAGTGTCAAACCGATGATTAAGCCACCGAATGAACCATGACCTGCCTTCTTGCTTGTAACACCTAAAATAGTCATTACGAAGATAAAAGTCAAAACAACTTCTACCAATAAACCTGCAACGATGCTGCCGTTTACGCCGGCAAGACCGTTTGAACCGAAACCGCCGGTCATATCGGTTACACCACCGAGACCGAAGATTGCTGCAAGGATTCCTGCGCCTGCCAACGCGCCTAAGCACTGCGCGCATACATACCCGAAGAATTCCTTCACAGTCATTCCTTTGCTCATCAAAACACCCAATGAAACAGCGGGATTGATGTGGCAGCCTGAAATGTTGCCTACGCAATATGCCATACCAACAATTACAAGACCGAATGCCAATGCGGTTAAAATATAACCACAGCCCTGAGCTGCATTACAACCCACCAACATTGCAGTACCGCAACCTAAAGTTACAAGAACCGCTGTGCCGATAAATTCGGCAATAAGTTTTTTCATAAAAGAAACCTCCTTGTTTAATTGTACAGAAAAATCACTGTAAAAAATATCGGACAAATTGAAGAAATTCTTTAGCGGTGGACCAAGGATAAAATAATTTAATTTTTTACAATTTTATAAAAATTATGGTGCGCACAACAGATACGACAAATGAAAAAATATTACTTGCATATTCTCATAAATGTAATAAAATATAATTGATGGGTGATAAAAATTCTGACAATAAAAGACAAAAGAATACAGGAGCCAACAAACCGCAGCCTTTTTTGAAAGCATTGGTAAGTATGATAGGATACGGTGGTTATGCGGCAATTAATGCAGTAAGATTTCCCTATTTTACAATTAAGAAGAAGGCAATGAGGAATCGTGAAATTAATGCCTCCAAGGAATTAGCTTTTCCTTTAAACGGGCAGGGCACGGGGATTCTTAAAGATATGCGAATAGGAAGCCGTAGTTTTGCAGGCAGCGGATGTGGTGCTATCGCCACGTTTAATGCCTTGAGCATGGCCGGCATGAAGCCCGATATGGTTGATATTGTGGATTTTTATGAACGCAAGGGGCTGGTTTGCAACGCGGCGCTTGGCGTGAATCCGGCGGCGGTAGGGAAATATCTGGCCAAGAGCGGATTGGCTTGGAAATGCTACAAAGGCAAACAGGATTGGGACGCATGCCTTGGCGATAATCAGACGGCAATTATGTTGTATTTTTGGGTGAGCCCCAAAGGAATGGGCGCTCATTATGTATCTATGGAGAGGTGTCCGAAGGGGATACGGGTGTATAACGTATACGGTAACCGTGACACTGCATATGAATTTGAAGATATACAAGCATTTTTGGAAAGCGGCAATTATAAGAAAGTCGTATCCATGTTTGTTATCGATAGAAAAGAAATTTAAGACTACTTTATAAAAACAGGAGGGTTACTATTATGGGTAAATTCGTAGTCAAAGAAACTAACACAGGTATTAAATTTGATTTAAAAGCAGGAAACGGCGAAGTAATCGCTACTTCAGAAGTTTATTCTTCTAAGGCAGCTTGCTTAAAGGGTATCGAAAGCGTTAAGAAGAACGCTCCCGTTGCTGCAATCGAAGATCAGACAGAAGCAGGTTATGCAGCTGTTAAGAATCCTAAGTTTGAAGTATATACAGACAAGAAGGGCGAAACACGTTTCCGTCTGAAAGCTACAAACGGACAGATCATTGCTACAGGCGAGGGATACACAACAAAGGCAGCTTGCTTAAAGGGTATTGAAAGTGTTAAGAAGAACGCAGTTGATGCTAAGGTAGAATAAGAATGAATGTTAAGGGCCGTCCGTGAAGCCGCGGACGGCTCAATTTATGGAAACGGTGAAATAGTGGAAACAAAGAAAATGACTGTAAAGCAAAGGGATATTATGGTAGAGATTTTACGAATTGTAGGGTGCCTGCTTGTGGTGGGAACACATACGAAGTTGGATCTCTATGTGAATGGACAGCCTGATTTCAGCAGGGTGTTTATTTATGCTGTCCTGGCCGATGGCGTGAATATATTCTGGATGATTCTCGGATTCTTTTGTTTTAATTCTAAATTAACATATGTGCAACAGTTAAAACAGATGGTTATACGAATATTGTTACCGATGGTGCTATTTTCGGCGTTTTGTTTCTATTTCGGTGGCTGGCTGATTCGCGGAGAGACGCTCTTGCAAAGCGTGACGCATACAGGTACTGAATACTTACAACTTCTGACGAACGGATTTTTGCGCTGGAGGCCGGCAATTGATTATACGGGGCACTTGTGGTTTATGCTTACGTATGCCTTAATTATCGTGTTAATGCCTGCATTAAAATGGCTGAACCGTATAAATGGGACGAAGCTTAAAGTTAAAATCATTATTGTAACCTGTATTTTGGTGATTTTTGCAGTAAATGATGTTTTACTAAATGGTTTTTGCCATTTTTCTTATTACGGAATCGGTGCATTGATTCCGGCTGTGTGTCTGGTTTTTCTTGGAAGGTTTTTATACGAAGAAAAGGCGCGAGTAAACCGCAATTGGAAGTGGGGAAGTGCCGGGGTTGTGCTTTTTATAGCGGGGAATGTATTACGTACTGTTCTTCAATACCGGTGTTTTATGATGCCGGGTGCGCCCTCGCATTTGTTGCAGTGGTATACCGCTTTCGGTATTTTATCAGCAGTTGGAATCTTCCTTGCCGTATATGGCTTGGGCGGATATTTCAAGTTTGGCGCGAAGGCAAACAAATTGATTTGCCATTTGGGAAAACTGACAATGTATGTATATATATTGCATAGCCTCGTATTGATGTTCTTTTATCAAAAAGGTATTAATTTAAGAATCCAGTCTATCCTTGGCATCCGATGGTATGATGAATATCTGTATCTGTTGCTTTTTGGCGGCGGGGTCGGCCTGGTGACGTTGGTAATTGGTGAAACGATTTTTTGGACGCAGAAATTAGTTGTAAAAATTGTGAAAACCATTAAAACTACTAATGACAAGTGATGTAATGTCATATATAATATAAATACTATTTCATTTTACAAAAGGAGGAATTGTTATGCCCGAATTATTATGGATACCTGCGGTGATTGTCGTAGCCGTGGTATTACTTGTTGTTTTATTCCTTTTAGGCTATGTGAAGGCTCCGCCCGATATGGCCTACATTATTTCCGGTCTTAAGAAAAGACCCCGTTATGCAATCGGTAAAGCTACCGTGCGCATTCCTTTCTTTGAAAGATTGGATAAGTTGAATTTGCGTTTGATTCCCATCGATGTAAAGACCAGCAATGCAGTACCTACCGCTGACTACATCAACATCAACGTAGATGCTACTGTTAACGTAAAAATCAGCAACGAGCCGGATAAACTCCAGCTTGCTGCAGAGAACTTCTTAAATAAACCCACTGAGTACATAGCAAACGTTGCAAGAGAAGTTTTGGAAGGTAACGTACGTGAAATCGTAGGTAAGATGAAGTTGGAAGAAATGGTTTCCGACCGTCAGAAGTTCGCGAACCTGGTAAAAGAAAACGCAGAGCCCGACCTTGCGGCTATGGGTCTTGATATTATCAGTTTCAACGTTCAGAATTTCGTGGACGGCAATGAAGTAATCGAGAACCTCGGTATTGATAATATTGTTAAAATTAAAAAGGCAGCAGCCATTGCACGTGCAGAAAGTGAAAGAGACATTAAGGTTGCACAGGCAGCAGCTGATAAAGAATCTAATGATGCTAAGGTTGCGGCTGAAACTGAAATCGCTAAGAAGCAGACTGAACTTGCCATTAAGAAATCCGAACTCCAGATGGATGCGGATACCAAGAAGGCTATGGCGGATGCTGCTTACGATATCCAGAAGGAAGAGCAGCGTAAGTCAATCGAAATTTCAACCGCTAATGCTGATATCGCACGTCAGGAACGTGAGATTGAATTAAAGCAGAAGGAAGTTGCTGTTAAGGAACAGGCTTTGGAAGCGGAAGTTAAGAAACAGGCGGAAGCTGATAAGTATGCAGCACAGCAGAAAGCGGATGCACAGCTTTACCAGCGTCAGAAAGAAGCGGAAGCAAAGCAGTTCGAAGCACAGCGTGCAGCAGAAGCACGTAAGGCACAGGCAGAAGCTGACCGTTTCGCAAAGGAACAGGAAGCGGAAGGTATTCGTGCTGTGGGTGAAGCGGAAGCAGCAGCAATTGCAGCAAAGGGTCTTGCAGAAGCGGAAGCAATGGAAAAGAAAGCAGAAGCTTATGCGAAGTACAACAAGGCTGCTGTGGCTGAAATGATGATTAAGGTATTGCCTGAAATTGCTGAGAAAGTTGCCCAGCCTCTTGGCCAGATTGATAAGATTACCATCATCGGCGGCGGTGAAGGCGGCAGCAATGGCGTAGACCAGGTTGCAGGTAACGTTCCCGTTGTTATGGCTAAAGTTTTTGAAAGCATGAAAGAAGCTACCGGCATCGATTTGGCTAACATCATTAATGCTGAATCTTACGATGCTAAGGTTAACAGAAATGTTAACTTAACAGGTCTTGAAGACATTAATTTGGTTGTGAAAGACAATAAGACAGTAAATACTGATACAACTTCAATGCAGTAATATGGAGTAATTGATTTGTGATGAAGTGATGAAACGGAAGCACTGTTTGAGACTATCTTAAACAGTGCTTCTTTGACCTTGAATGTAACTGTATAAACAGATAACATATAGATGATAATTAAGCTGATGCGGATGAAAGGGAAACGGAATTCTATGAGAAATAATACAAGAATAAAAAAATACGGTTTGATAGCAGCAATACTTTTATGTGTTGCATTTGTATGTTCCGGCTGTGAGAAAGAAACCGGGATAGAGAGTGAGGTTATACCATTAGAGTCCCTGACAGACAACATTAAGACTGTTGCTGCCGGCAGGGAATTAGTTGCTGAGACTTCTGAAGAGGATGTTACACAAGAGCCTGCAGAGGAAGTGACTACCGAAGAAACCGGCAGCGAAGAGATTGCTAAAGAGCCTGAAGAAGAGACAACAGAAGAGAGTGAAGAATTTACGGAAGAAATTGTTGATTTAAGGAAAGACCCGCCTGTTTTTACGGTGACGGATGAGGAACGGACCTTTTATAAAACCTGGTTAGACGGCAATATTTCGAATCTGGTAAATAATATACAAGAAGCGCAATGCGGCTTTTATGATGTGGATTATGACGGCGTGGCAGAACTGATTGTAAGAGAGCCGATGTATACCTATGTGTTAAAAAAGCAGAATGACAGTGTTGTTCTTATGTGCGATACAACGCAGTATATGACCCTTCTGCCCAATGGAATGCTAATGCGGTTTGAGTTTGGTGTAGGGAAAGATTCTTATGAATTTTATGAAGTAAAAGACGGAAAGTATGAGTTGTTGTATACGCTTGAAAGAGAAGATAAAGTCCCGGCAGAAAATTCCTATGACGGTGTTTTCGGAACGGAAGGCGATGGATTTGTCATCAATGGAATGAATGCCGATCTAGGCAAGTGGAACGAAGCTATGTGGCGTTGGTTACCGGAGTATACTGAAAGGATAGAGTCGGAGGATTCAGAGTATTACGAATTAAGGTATTATTGCTTTGCAGAGGTTTCTTATACGAGCTATACAAAGGAGAAAACGGTGCTGTCGTATGCAATGCCGGAAGATGCGTATCAGGCATTTTTAAAAGGAGAGTGCGGTGCGTATTTTGCGGATAAATATGCTGATTGCGCTTCCTATGCAACCTTGCCCAAAGAGGAAGGCCGTTGTATGTATTTGTATGATATTGTTAATTATATTATAAATTCCGAAAGCGGTTCCTATGAAGGATATGATGTTTCCTGGTCCTATATTGATTGCGGAAGGGACGGGCACAAGGAGCTTTTATTAAGGATTGATAATATAGACAGAGATCATTTCTCTACTTATGTGCTGATACAATATAGGGATAATCAATTGTATATGTGCTATTCCGAAGATGAGTGGTCGCGCAGTCGTTGGACAATTGATCAATATGGTTGTATTTCGTCGGATGGTTCCGGCGGTGCCGGATATCACGTAGGTGAACAGTGCGTACTGGATGCTTCCTGCGAATTACAGGTTGTATACAGCTGGCAGGTGGTCAGTCCCGGATGGAGCTTAGATGGTGATGATGAAATGTTGGCCCGTATCTATGAAGTGCAGCGTGAATGGAGAAATGCACATCACGAGACGGAGAATTTATCTTCTGAGGAAACATTTGGTATGCTGGTACGTGAACGGTTTGTAATAGGGGATAAAATTTATTATTACTTTGCTGTGCCGGAGAAATATGTGGACGAAATGACTTCTCAACAAAAGGAGAATTTAGAAAGTCTGAAGGCGGCCTGGGCTGAAGCCGGAGTAGTTTTGAATACGGCGGAAGAAGTGGATGCTGCAATGGAAGCAAGGGCTGACGAACTTGGAACCTTACATTGCGACGGACAGCCGGTGGAAGATTTTACGAACCTGGAATGTGAGTATTATGCAGAGTAATATGATTTGGTAGAAATGTAATAGTAAAAGTATAAAAGCATAAGAGTATAGATGCAAAAGCAATAGTATAAAAGTAAAAAAATAAAAGTATAAACAAAACAGCAAGTGCCGACCATAGATTTCCGTGGCCGGCACTTTGTGTATATTTGTATTATTTAATTAATCTGCTTCTTGCTTATCCCAGCATATCCAGAATCTTCTGTTTTGGTGTCACGCCGGTTACGCGGTTTGCAACTTCGCCATTCTTAATTACAACTAAAGTAGGAACACTCATCACCTGATATTTGGTAGCAAGTTCCGGCTGTTCGTCGATGTTTACCTTGCCTACTTTAAAGTCTGTTGCTTCTTCAGCAATCTCGTCAATTACAGGCCCTAACATACGGCAGGGGCCACACCAGTCTGCATAAAAATCAATCAAAACCGGTAATGTACTGTTTAATACTTCGGTTTCAAAGTTGTCTCTTGTAAGTTTCAAAAGTGCCATATCAGTACCTCCTTTTATAAATTGCCCGAAGGCGTAATGAACAGTTTTTCTTTAGTATTTCCCAAAGAAATTTATTTTATGAATGATGTTTTCAATAGTTACAATAATATTATATCATCAAAAAGAACTAATGAGAAGAGGCTGTTTGGCGAATAAGCGGATAAAAAAAGTACATTCTAATATTGGAAGTGAGAGAATAATTAAAAGGATATATACGGATAAAAATAACGCAAGGCAACGTAATTTTTTAACAAGCGTAAAAGGAGAGATTTATGTTAAAAGAAGCAACGGATATACAGGAACAAATCAAGGCTGACTACGAGCATTTGCACGCCTGCCCTGAGGTTGGATTTGAGTTAACAGAGACGCGGGCCTATGTCAAAAAAAGGTTGCTTGAGATGGGGTATCAGCCTATGGATTGCGGTAAGGCAGGAATTGTGGTAACCGCAGGCAATGCTGATACGGGCAAGTCTTTCCTGCTTCGGGCGGATATGGATGCATTGCACATCAAAGAAGAGGCGGATGTGCCGTATAAAAGTACAAACGGCAGTATGCATGCCTGTGGTCACGACGCCCATACGGCTATGCTTCTTGGCGCGGCCAAAATCATCAAGTATCATGAGCAGGAGCTTGGCGGCATTGTGAAGTTTATGTTTCAGCCGGCAGAGGAAATTTTGGAAGGCGCCAGGGATATGATTGCGAATGGGGTGCTGGAGGCGACCCGGGAAGAACTTAGTGCAAGTCGGAGACAAAGGGAAGAAGCATGCCGCGGTGGAAGTAGTTACAAGTCCAAAGTTGACGGTGCTATGATGGTTCACGTGATGACAGGCGTTCCTTTGAAAACAGGTACAATCGTTGTGTCGGCGCCGGGCGTCAGTGCACCGGCAGCAGACTTTTTTGAAATAAAGATAAAAGGGAAAGGATGCCACGGTTCCATGCCCCATCTGGGTATAGATGCATTGACAGCGGCTGCCCATATTATTATTGCCCTGCAGGAAATTCAGGCAAGGGAGATGAGTGTTTTCAATAAGGGTGCTTTAACCATTGGTGCGCTGGAAGGCGCTGATGTCGCGAATGCAATACCGGATACTGTCACCTTAAAAGGTTCCATGCGTGCCTTTGACGAGGATGTACGCAATCATATGAAGAAGCGTCTGACAGAAATAGCAGATAATGTAGCAAGAGCCTTTCGGGCAGAGGCGGTGGTGGTTTATACAAGCGGTGCGCCTACCTTAATAAATGATAAGGAATTATCCGAGAAAACGGCCCTTTGGTTAAAAGAAGCTTTAGGAGAAGAATTGGTGATTCGCAGTCAGGATATGCCTGGCCAAAGTGGTGGCGGTTCCGAGGATTTTGCCTATGTATCCCATGAAGTGCCTTCTATTATGGTAGCGTTGGCAGCTGGTGATTCAAGGGACGGATATGAACACCCGTTACATCACCCGCAGATGCGGTTGGATACTAAGGCTTTTGTCTATGGCGCGGCTGCGTTAGCAGAAGTTGCCATGCGGCATGTGAAGGTGTAAAATCCAGTGGGTTTTACATTGTATACAAAACCCACGGAATTTTACATTATCACTTTGTATTCTGTAAAATGTCCACCGTATGCGCGCCGGCGCCGATTAAATCTGCGCGTTCACAGGTGGCGAGTTGGTATTCGATAAAATACTTGAATTCTTCTTCGCTCAACTGGTTTAAGAAGGGCCTGATATAGTTAGAAGGTCCGTCCGGCGAAATGATTTGGAGGCGTTTTACCCCCAGAGATGCATTCAAGGCATCGATGTCTTCCAGACGCATATAGTCATATAAATGTTCCGGCTTGGAGAGGGTTTTATAATCGCCGCTTAAGCGCCTTTCTTCCACACACTGTAAAATATTGCGTTCCTTAAAAGCAAAGGTTACAACGCTGTATTCGTTCATACAGTAGGCCACAAGAATGATACCGTTTGGCTTGGTGACACGCATAGCTTCAGCCAGGGCCTTACTTTTATCTTCGCTGCCAAACAAATGATACATAGGACCAAAAACAAGGGTCACATCAAAAGTGTTATCCGTCAGTTTCTTAAGCTTCATAGCGTTGCCCTGCATTGCGGTAAGGCTGCCTTTTAACGCATCACCCAAGGCGTCGCGCTTTTGTTTTAAAATCCCCAAGTTATATTTCACAAGTTCCACGGCAGTAACATCATAGCCTTCTTCCGCCAAAGCAATGCTGTAGCGTCCGGTGCCGGCCCCTACATCTAAAATTTTGATTTCACCGGGGGCGCGGTCTGCGGGAAGATACTTGTGAATGTATTTCATGGAAGTGATGAATTCTACCTGCCCGTGGCGGGAATCCAGCCTTTTTTCTTCGTTAAATTTATTGTAATATAATTCAAGTTCTGTCATTTCTCTCATAAAAGCACCTGTCATTTTCAAAGTCTAAAACGGTTCGGCCGTTATACAATATAGCTTTCGGCTAAGATTTAGTATAGCATACTTGCAGAGAAAAGAAATCCATAAAATTTTCATTCTTTTATCCGGGGAATTGTGATAAGATAAAATGTGTAAAGTTGGAAAATTTTTGAATGAAATATAAAAGAAATAGCGTAGTAAAAAGGAAGTGAGTTTGTTGGATAATAAAGAGTTAATTGAGAAGATAGATGGAGAAGAAGCGCAGGCGGTTGAAGCCGTTCCCGCGACGCCAACGGTAAAAAAACGTCGCCGCAAAACCTTAAAAGAACAGTTGCATTTTAGTAATTTTCTGATGCTGACGGTGGCAGGCATTATCAATGCTTTTGGTGTGACGGTATTTTTATCGCCGGTAAAATTATACGACAGCGGTATTTCCGGAACGTCTATGCTTCTGGAGCAGATTACGCCGGCTTGGTTGTCCTTGTCCGTGTTTTTGATTCTTTTAAATGTGCCGTTGTTTTTGTACGGTATGAAGAAGCAGGGCGTGCCTTTTACCATATACGCGATTTATGCGGTAGCGGTGTATTCAATTACCGCGTGGCTGATTCGGGATGTGCTACCCATTGACGTGAGTATTGCGTCGCCTTTAGCAGGTGAAGATTTGTTACTTTGTGCCCTGTTTGGCGGTTTGATTTCCGGGATGGGAAGCGGTCTTGCAATCCGTTTCGGCGGTGCCATGGACGGCATCGAAGTTATGGCTGTGGTGTTTGCCAAGAAACTTGGTATTACCGTAGGAACCTTCGTTATGATGTATAATATTGTGCTTTATGTGATTTGCGGTTTTGTAATCGAGAGCTGGATTCTGCCCCTGTATTCCATTGTGACTTATATGGCGGCGTTAAAAACCGTGGACTTTATTGTGGAAGGTATCGACCGTTCCAAGGAGGCTATGATTGTGACAAGTTGCCCGGACGAAGTCTGTGCGGCATTGTCGGAAGCTTTTGAAAAAGGTATGACCCGTATCGAAGCGCGGGGCGGATATTCCAACGCGGAGAAGACGATTGTATACTTTGTACTGAACCGTTTTCAGGTGGTTAAAATGCGTGATATCGTGCACGAAATTGACCCGAAAGCCTATATCACCATCAGCGAGGTGGCGGATGTGTTTCGCGCGAATCAGGGTAAGGCGTAAGGCGCGAAGTGCAGTATAAAGTTGTTGTGCGCGAATCTAAGGGAATACGATAAAAATATAATGTCGTAAAGAGGAAGCAAAAGTGAAAATACACGTACTTGTGGAGAATACAACCGATTCGGACTTACAGTGCGAGCACGGTCTGAGTCTGTATATCGAATATAAAGGTAAAAAAATATTATTGGACGCCGGGAGCACCGAGGTCTTTGCGGACAATGCAAAACAGATGAGCATTGATTTGACAGCAGTGGACTTGGCATTTTTATCCCATGGACATTATGACCATTCCGGTGGTTTTAATGCTTTTATCGGAGAGAATAAAAGTGCACCGGTATATGCAATGGAAAGCGCCATGGGGCGATATGCGTCCACCTCGGGTGGTGTAATGCATGAAATCGGTGTGCCGGAAGCGGTAAAAGAAGTGCTTAAGGAACGCATAACGGCAGTAGATAAGGTGACACAGGTTGCAGAGGGAATTGTCCTTGTCCCCCATAGTACAGCACCGGATAAACTGGCAGCAATCGGTGAGAAGGCGGGACTGTATCGGGAAGCAAAAGCACAGGAGGCTACCTGGCTACCCGATGATTTCGCCCATGAGATGAGCGTGGTGTTTGAAACAAACGCCGGACTTGTGATTTGCAACAGCTGTTCCCATGGTGGTGTGCAGAATATTGTGGAAGAGGTAAAGAACGCTTTGCCCGGACAGAAAATATACGCCTTTGTAGGCGGCTTACATATGAAGGGCCGTAAGGACGGCGAAGAGATTTGTACTTTCTCGGAGGAAGAAGTAAAAGCTTGGGCAGAGTATATTCAGGCTACGGGTATCGAAGTTTTACTTACCGGACATTGTACGGGAGAACCGGCAATTGCGCTTCTTGAAAAGTACCTGGCGGAGGGGCAGTTGATGCGACTTTGTACCGGGACGGTTTACGACCTGGGCGAAGTGTAACAGGAACGCCGTACTCAGTGGTGTATGCAAAGTATATGATATTAAAGCAAGTATAAAATAATAAAGGAATAATAAAAGAACAATAAAAGGAACGAGAATCATGAACATTTACGAAGGAAGACCTGGGGATACCGCAGGCAGAAGTGAAAAAGAAATAGCGGCATATGATATGCTGGATGCCCTTGGCATTGCGTACAAAAGAGCTGACCATGAGGTAGCCATGACGATGGAAGATTGCGTTGCAATCGGCGAAGCATTGGGCGCACATATTTGTAAAAATTTGTTTTTGTGCAATCGCCAGAAGACTGACTTTTATCTGCTTTTAATGCCGGGAGATAAGATTTTTAAGACGAAGGAATTGTCGTCCCAGATTAATTCGGCAAGACTGTCTTTTGCAGGGCCGGAGGAGTTGGCGCAGTATTTAAATTTGACGCCGGGTTCGGCAACGGTGCTTGGACTTGCCTATGATAAGGAGTGCAAAGTGCGTCTGCTGATTGACAAAGATTTGCTTGCAATGGAATGGTTTGGATGCCACCCTTGTATGAATACTTCAAGCATTGCAATGAAGACGAAGGATATGTTGGAGAAGTTTTTGCCGTCTGCCGGGCATGATTACACGGAAGTGACGCTGGTTGGCGAGTAATAGCTGAATAGGTAAGAAGCAATACTTTTATCGAACGTCACAATCAAAAAGATATAAAATATATTTGCCACTTTTTTTCAACAGGTGTATAATGTTTTGTAGTTTATGACGATATAGTAAATGTTGCGAAATTGCAACGGCCTTTATTAGGCGATTGGATAAAAGCATACAATGCATAAGGAGAATGTGAGATTATGAAGATTTTAAAAGAATTTAAAGAATTTATCAGCCGCGGAAACGTAATGGATATGGCAGTAGGTATCATCATCGGTGGTGCTTTTACAGGAATTGTAAATTCATTGGTAAATGACATTATCAATCCCTTAATCGGAATGATTGGCGGAACGGATTTGACAGGATACGTGTTGGTGTTGAAAGACGAAGCAACTTTGAATTACGGAAGCTTCCTTACCGCAATCATTAACTTCTTGATTATGGCAGTTGTTGTATTCATTCTGATTAAGAGCATTAATACAATGAGTAAGGCATTCACACGTAAGAAAAAAGAAGAAGAGCCTGCAGCACCTACCACTAAGGTATGTCCTTTCTGCAAGAGCGAAGTGAACATCGAAGCAACAAGATGTCCCCACTGTACTTCTGAATTAAGTGAATAAACGCGAATAAGCGAAAAATACAACGATAAAAGTGTACCGCCGGCAAAAGGGCAGTACACTTTTAATTCTTGTGTGACGTATAAGAATTTAGAAAAGAGCTGATAATTTATGCATAATAAAAAATATGAAATCGATATGTGCAGCGGTTCCATCTTGAAAAAGATGTTGCTGTTTTCCCTGCCGCTTATGCTTTCCGGCATTTTACAGCTTCTGTTTAATGCGGCGGACATTATCGTGGTGGGAAAATATGCGGGGGATAATTCCCTGGCAGCAGTTGGCGCGACGTCTTCTTTGATTAACCTGCTGACCAATGTTTTTATCGGGTTGTCCGTAGGTTCTAATGTTTTAACGGCCCGTTTTTATGGTGCCAATCAACAGAAGGAATTGAAAGAAACCGTTCATACTTCCATTATGTTAAGCCTGGTAAGCGGTGCAATTCTTGCGGTAATTGGTTTTATCGGGGCACCCATTATTATGAGTAAAATGAATACGCCGCCGGAGGTTTTAAAGCTGGCGTCGCTGTACCTTAGAATCTATTTCCTTGGTATGCCTGCGACGATGGTTTATAACTTCGGCAGTGCTGTTTTGCGTGCGGTGGGCGATACAAGAAGGCCCTTATATTACCTTGCGTTTGCCGGGGTAATTAATGTGGGACTGAATTTGATTTTTGTAATCGTTCTTCATATGGACGTGGCCGGCGTTGCCCTTGCTACGGTGATTTCGCAGTTTATTTCTGCATTTCTTGTACTTCGTTGTCTCATCAAAGAAGAGGGCGGCATTCACCTTGAGTTAAAAGAGTTGCACATCAAGGCGGATAAATTCTGGAAGATTGTGCAGATTGGTCTGCCTGCCGGATTTCAGGGGACTCTTTTTTCGCTGTCCAATGTTTTTATCCAGTCTTCAGTCAATTTGTTTGGCGAGACGGTGATTGCGGGCAATTCTTCCGCCAGCAGCGTGGAGGGATTTG
Organism: Lachnospiraceae bacterium; assembly: GCA_045580855.1. Classification (GTDB taxonomy): domain Bacteria; phylum Bacillota; class Clostridia; order Lachnospirales; family Lachnospiraceae; genus UBA3766. The sequence goes on from JAZNOO010000003.1 coordinate 16,605, forward strand.
TGTATGTGGCGATGAATTCTCTGTATCAGGCGGCGATATCTTTTACAAGTCAGAATATCGGTGCCATGAAGTTTGAGCGCGTGAATAAAATTCTTTTTACGGCCCAGGGGCTGGTAATTGCCACCGGCGTGATTATGGGTAATCTTGTGGTGCTGTGCGGTCGTCCGTTGTTGTCGCTTTATACCGATAATCCGGCGGTAGTGGAGGCCGGAATGGTGCGCCTTATGTATATCTGCAGCGTCTATGCACTGTGCGGAATGATGGATGTTATGGTAGGGTCCCTGCGCGGTATGGGGTGTTCCATTGTGCCTATGATTGTATCACTTCTTGGCGCCTGCGCATTCCGTCTGGTGTGGCTTGCTACGATTTTTCAGATTCCGGAGTATCATTGTATTGAGACGATTTATATGTCCTACCCGGTATCCTGGACTTTGACCTTCCTTGCCCATGTGATTTGTTTTATCATTGTGCGGTATAAAAGGGGAAAAGAGTGGAAGGTTATGCAACAAGGAGTGTAAAAACTATTTTAAGTTTGCGAGTTTGCAAAAAAATTGAATGCAACTTTTTACAGTTTACGACGTTATAATAGTTGAAATTATTTGCATAAGAGATATGGCATTGTTTCTCTTATGCAAATAATAAAATTAAAAACGTAACGATAAGGGCAAATTTGTCGAAAGACAAAGACGCAAAGCTGGAAGCTGTAAAAGGATTATATATAATCAAAGGTGGTTCGGTTGCAATCAATACACGGGTGTGTTTTGGTTGCTTTTTATTTAGAAAAAATTAAGATGGTAGGGTTTGACATTATGAGTAAAAAAAGAAAGCGGTTAATGGGAATTGTAGGTGCAATAATTTGCATACTTCTTGTGGGTATTGGGATTACAATTATTTGTGTGGCAAAGTATAAAGAAGAACACAGATATCTTACATATGAGGAACTGGGGCCGGAACAAATTGTTTTAATACAGGAGACAATAGGGGATATAGAAGGAATGCGGCAAGTACAGGTGAGAGCTGTAGATGAAACAGGGGCTGTATATATGATTATTGTTCCTTATAAAGAGTGGAATGGGGTAGAAGTAGCTTTTAATGATATATGCAACGGAAAGAAAACGTTAAATCGTCTGTCCGGTGAAGAAATGCGGCAAATATATGGAGCTATATTAGAGATAAATCCGGTCAATACATATGAATGCATTATGAATGTATCATTAGGAGTTGAACCTGGTTATACGACAGAGCGTTATTTTTATGGTATACGTTATAAGGTCAATGGCGAAAAAGAGTATATTGAGTTTTGGAAGGAGTATAGGGGCGAAGAAGAATATATATTGGACGATGATTCGGCAAGGGAAATATATATAATTACTGGGAAATATTTGTAAATTGTAGTAAGTTGAAAGGCATATAGATAGAGTTGATTTGCGTGCGACTGGATTTATAGAATCTGAAAGCAATTTCGAGAGATTATGTGGATACTAGAAACATACAAAGATAAATGCTTTAGGACCGTAGGCGCTTATTTTAGGCAACTGTGGTTTTACTATAATTAATAACTTGAGAAATACGTCTGAGGATTATTTTGATGGGGATTGCGGATGTGGATATAATATGTCAATTAGACCATGATGACACTTCATCTTATGGTCCGGAAACCATAACCTTGTATATGGATAAGATAGGCGCAAATTATAAATATTCGGTATATCAGTTTAGCACGGATGGCGATATTTCTCTTTCAGGGGCAAGAGTAGTGGTTTATTATGGAGAAAATGAACCAACCGTATATCACATACCTGTTCAGCAGGAAGGAAGAACATGGGAGGTTTTTACAATTGAGAATGGAGAAATTTTCACAATAAACAAACGATATTAAAATCTTGAGACAAAATTATATGCATTAAATCTGTAGGGTGTTTATAAAAAGCACCCTGCGGTTTGGTGAATAAAAAGAGAAATATGGCGTATTGTTTTTTAAAAAGCAAAATAATATAATAAAAACGTAACGATAAGGGCAAATTTGTCGAAAGACAAAGAAGCAAAGCCGGAAGCTGTAAAAGGATTATATATAATCAAAGGTGTTTTGGTTGCAATCAATACACGTGTGTGTTTTGGTTGCTATTTATTTAGAAAAAATTAAGATGGTAGGGTTTGACATTATGAGTAAAAAAAGAAAGCGGTTAATGGGAATTGTAGGTGCAATAATTTGTATACTTCTTGTGGGTATTGGGATTACAATTATTTGTGTGGCAAAGTATAAAGAGGAACACAGATATCTTACATATGAGGAGCTGGAGCCGGAGCAAATTGTTTTAATACAGGAGACAATGATGGTATATGATAATAAAAAATATGTAGTTGTCAGAGCTGTAGATGCAGAAGGAGATGCATATTATTCTGAAATACCGTATGACGAGTGGAATGGAGTTGAAAACTTTTTCGTCAATATTACAAAAGGGAAAAAGACGATTAATCGGATTTATGACGAAGAAATAGAACAGATATATAATTATATTTTGCAAATAGATGATGATGCAGAATATGTTTATATGGCGATGTCTGTTTTGTCGCCTGGGGAAAGCAAAACATTGTATCGATATCAATATGGAATAAGATACAAAGGAAATGGGGAAATAGAATATATTTTGTATAGGGAAATGACCAATACTGGTGCGATGTATTTATTAGATGATCCAAAAGCAAAAGACGTATATTATTCTGTGGGAGGTTTTTTATAATTTGTAGCAAAAAATAGATGCGGATGGAAATTGTTAAAATGAAAAAACAAATAATTCTCGGTGCAATAATCTGCATACTTCTTGTAGGTATTGGGATTACAATTTTTTGTGTAGCAAAGTATAAAGAAGAACACAGATATCTTACATATGAGGAACTGGGGCCGGAACAAATTGTTTTAGCACAGGAATGGCATGAGCGATATAACGGTGAAATAATAGTAAGGGTAAATATTATAGATAAGACGGGAAATAAATACTCTGCTTTAATTCCAGAACAAGAATGGGAGGGGATAGAAAGTTTTATAATGGAGATGTCGGATGCCAAAAAGACACTCAATTGTTTAAGTACAGATGATACTGAACATATGTATAATTGTATAATACATATGAATTCTGAAGCTGGATACAAGTCTATACCACAATCGGTACCTTGTATACATCCGCTGCCGTATAGAGAGTCGTTTTCTTACGGAATACGAAATAAGAAAGATGGGACAAGCGAGCTAGTGTTGATATGGAAAGAGGAAGGATTAGGGAATTGTTATATTTTAGATGATGAGTATGCGAATAAAATATGGTACAAGTTAGATTATCTGTTATAAAATTTCTAATTGTATTATATTTTAGAAATGAAGGGATATAATTCGAATCAAACAGCCTGCTTTGTATAACTTAAATGTATATGGGTTGGCAAACTCCTTTTATTCTGTAGGAGTATTGGAAGGCGATGCTACATTTACAACGGATCTAAATTCGGAGATAGAGATTAATTTTGAACGGTAAGGAGTACACTATGGTTATTATAGCATGGATAGTTTTTATAATTATAGTAGGATTTATAATAACGAATATTATTATTTATAAAAAGAATGAAGCATACCGCAATAAAATAAAAATAATGATTAAGAAAAAATGGGCTATTGTGACATTGGTATTTTTGACTCCCATTCTCATATATACAATAGCAACCAGTTTTTTGATTATGGTGCAAGGTAATTGTTTTGTAGGTCATTATAGCGGTAATGAATGGTATAATAATGTATCCTTATATTATGGGGGAAGTAAGTATTTTTTTATATATGACGCAGAACTGGAAAAAGAAGCATATGAGTATGGTGCAGGACAATGGAAATATACGGATACATATATTATGGGTGATAGCCCGGTCGGCTTTCCGTATTTAGAATATTGGTGTCCAAAGTTTTTTCGGGATGAATTAATTTTGCCGGGGGATTTGGAACCAATTTATCTGCGAGTTGAAACAGCAGGCGGAACAATTCATTATATTAGACAAGATAGTTATAAGGAGTAGTTTTGCACTAAAGGATATGGGCAGATTTGTAAGATAAATCTGCCCACTTATATCTTAAAGGATAGTTTATGGATTATATTGATAGGAGGTTCTTATAATGGTTATTGTAGCGTGGGTTGCTTTGGTAAGTGCTGTTATTTTAGTGTTTGCGCATATCATACTTTTAATTGTAAATAAAAAATATCGTAAAAAGATAACCAATATATGCAGTATCATAGTAACTATAGTTTTGTTGCCGATTCTTTTATATAATGTGGGTAAGTGCTGCTGTGCTAATACAGGGAGAGAATTTTGTAGCATATTATAATCCCGGTGGTAAAGAAATGTTTTATTACAACGGATATGAATATTATAAGATATTAGATAAGGAGTTGGAAATGGAGGCCGCTAGGTATAGCGAAGGGCATTGGGAAGATGCGGATATGTATATTACAGACAGAAGAGTAGATTTTCCCTATTGGGAATATTGTATTCCGGGAAAAATATGGGATGAGTTTTTTTTACCGGAAGATATGGAACCAATATACTTAATGCGTGTCGAGCAGAATCAATATGTATATTATGTCAGAGAGGATGTAAGGGAAGAGATGCAATAAGACGTGAGGTATGATATGAGAATTCTATTGATTGTATTTATTATTATGCTAGAAGTATGCATTATATCAGCATACCTGTTTTTGTTTAGTGTAAACAAGAAGCAGGAACATTTTATAGAAATAATGAAGAAAAAGAAAACTTGGAGAGTAATTACGGTTATTGTGATTGCGCCATTCATATTGTATGCCGTAGTAACAATGCTTTTAATTATAATTAGAGGCGATTGTTTTCCGGCATATCATGTTTATGTTGACGAAGGTCATTATATTTGTTATGAAGATACATATTATGTTTCCATTACAGACGATGAAGAAAAAGTGGAGATGGCTGAAGATTATGTGCAGGGAAATTGGATAGAAAAAGGATATGTAAGATGGGAGAAAACACAGTTCCCGTATTTGCATTATTGGATACCTGGTTATTTTCTGGAGGAACTGACAACATCGCAAGACGGGGAATATCTCTATACACATGCATGGGGTGGCAGTACGACATTTCATGAGGTATACCAGCGTATTGAGGAATAAGATAACAATATTACGCATTTCAATTCTGCTATACACAAATAATTTATTCAAAACCACAGGTGTGCTAACTGGCGCCTGTGGTTTTTCATTGAAAAAAGTCTTAATATATGGTATGCTATTTCTATGTTTGGGTATAAAAACGGGTTACCGAATTAAGGGAGGATACATATGGCAAAATACGAATGCAAGGTATGTGGTTATATTTACAATGAACAGCATGCAGGAAGAACTTTTGATGAGTTGACCGAGTGCCCGATTTGTAATGAAGGCAAAGAGAATTTTATCGCTTTGGATGCGGATAACAATCCGATTGAGGCGGTAAAAGAAGAGGTTAAGGAAGCGGAAGATTTCGTTAAAGAAGTGAAGGCGGAAGATAACTTCTTTGCGGAAGTAAAGGAAGACGCTAAAGACGAAGAAACCGTGGCTGATTTTTACGAGGAAGTAAAAGAAGAAGTTGTTGCCGAGACAACAGAAGAACCCTTCTCAATGTATAAAGAAATTAAAGAAGATGCGGACGTGATTACAGCACCCGAGTCTGAATTTGTGGTAGAAAGACGTCAGGATTTCTGGACACCGGTATCTGCAAATGCAGAGAAGAAAGAAGAGCCTGTAAGCAATAATACAACCGGCTGGACCATCAGCAACGCTATGGGCAGTGTAGAAAAGGTAATCGGTGGCGAAGAGCCTGCAGAAGAAGTGAAAGATGCTGTGGCTGAGGAAATCGTTGAAGAGGTAAAAGAAGTTGCTATGGAAGATGATGATATGCCTGCATTCAACAGTAGAATTGAGAGCTTTTATTCTTCTGCTGAACCTGTGGGAACATCTCACATTATTACCGAGGAAGAGGAAGAAGATAATTTCAGACCTTTGTGGAACAGCGGTGGCGGTACCGTACAGCGCGTAATTGATCCTTTTAACGATAAAAACGATTCCGTAGTAAAAGCTGAGAATATCGGTATGGTTATGCCTGCGGAAGACCCCGTTGTAGAAGAAATTCTTGGGGAAGAAGAACCGGCAGAAACGGATGCGGTAGCAGAAAAAACTGTAAGTGAAGAAACTGCAGAAATGGTTGAAGAAACTGTTGAAACTGAATCGGAAGAATCAGACGTGGAAGACAGTGCATTGTTCCCGGAAGATGCTTTGGAAGAGGAAGTTTTAAAAGATGAGACTGCAGAAGTTGTAGATTATTTGGATGAGGACGATGATGATTTCTTTACCGAGATGACAATGGATGCGATGATGGGTATGGAAGAAGAACACCATCACGGTGATTCAAGTATTTCGGAAGAAGAAGTATTCAGTGCAATTGATGCAATTGAATTTGATGATGATGTGCCTGAAGGCGGACGCATTGAAGTGGTAAGTGCAGACGGCGTGGAAACTATTGAATTGGATGATGTTGCGGAAGAAGTTGCAGAAGAAGCGGTTGAAGAGCTTGCAGAAGAAGCAGCGGAAACTCCTAAAGAAAATATTGTTGTGGATGCCGTAGAAGACGATGAACCTTTCTTCTTTGAAGAAGCTAAGGAAGAAGATGCTGACGAAGAATTGTTTGCAAACTTTGAAGATGCGATAGAAGACAATGTATATGAAGTCACATCGGAAGACATGGAAGAAATGGTTGAATGTGTTGCTGATGAAAATGCAGATGAAACTTTTGAAGAAGTGGAAGAAGCTGTAGAGGAAATTTCAGCAGAAACTGACGAAGCAGCAGAAGACATTTTAGAAGATGCGACTGCAGAAACCGAAGAAGATGACGAACCTTTCTTCTTTGAAGAAATTGACGAAATTCCTACGGAAGTAACGGAAGATGATTTCGTAACAGAAGAAGTTGCAGAGCAGGCTGACACTGTTGAAGAAAATGTAGTTACAGAAGATGCAGTGGAAGCGGCTGAAGAAGTGAAGACTGACGAAGAAGTTAAAGAAGAAGCACCCGTAATCAAGGGCTGGTCTTTCTTAGATGATGTGGTCGAAGCAGGCGTTGCAACAGGTGCTGCCGTTGCCGGAGTAAACTTCGTTACCAAGGCAATGGATGAAGTGGTAGACGAAGAAGTTACCGATGAAGATATCGAAGAAGTATTCGTAGATTTTGCAGAAGAAGTTACGGAAGAAGCAGAAGAAGTTGCAGAAGATACTGCTTCAGAAGAAACTTCCGAAAGACTTTTTGCAATGTGGGAAGCAGAAGAAAGCAAAGAAGCAGAAGTGAAAGAAACTGCCGAAGAATGTGCATGCGAAGTCAAAGAAGAACCTGCATATTGTAACAACCTTGAGAAGATTCTCATTGTGCCCGCACAGTTAAATCCTATGCCTTTGCCGGAAGGAACTGAAGTGGAAGGCAGAACGGTTCTCGGTATTGCATCTGAGAGACCTTTGGTACTTGATAACCCTGTATTTTCTACCGGAGATTACAATATGGTTCAGTACATTCCAAACAGCGGTTTAACCAGTGAAGATTACCAGAAGGCAGATGCAATTGAAGTAATCGTAGGTCACGGAAACGGTATTGAGAAGACCATCAATTCCAAAGAAGATTTGCGCCAGGTAGTAAACTTCTTACGTCTTGAGTCAGACGGTTGTCCTATCGGTATTAAGATGGGCGCTGCAAGAATTGAGAGAGATTTGGAATTCTGTGTATTTGCAAAACCTGACTATGTTGTATTAAATAACTTTGATGTAGTCCCCCTTGCTTATGCATTGCATCGCGCAACCAAGTATTTGAATGCGGTACAGTCTGATATGGATATCGTAATCGCATTGGACGGCGCAAAGGATGCGGAAGAACTCGCGAAAATTATGGCGATGGGTGCTGATGTAATTGCATTAAGAAACCGTCCCGAGAAGATGGATGAAATGGTAGAAGGCCTTAAGAATTACGCAAGAATTACAGGTCATTACGACGTGGAAGACTTGAACGTGAAAGACCTTTGCACTGTAGACAGAGAGATTGCGGAGTTTACGGATATTTATCATGTATAAAAGTCTAAACCAATATCTCAAAGAGAGATTTGGAACCAAAGTATACAAAATTGCATTAAGTAGTGGATGCACCTGCCCCAACCGTGATGGAACGGTTGGGGTGGGTGGTTGTATTTTCTGCGCAGATACCGGTTCGGGAGATTTTGCGCAGAGTGCCGCATTGCCCATGAAAGAACAGATAAAATTGGCCAAAGAAAAGGTTGCGTCCAAGAATAAGGGCGGTAAATACATTGCCTACTTTCAGTCTTTTACCAATACCTACGGAAGCGTGGAATTCCTGGAATCAAAGTTTTTGGAAGCTATGGAAGATGATGAAGTAGTGGCGGTATCTATTGCAACAAGGCCTGATTGTCTGCCGGAAGAGATACTGGATATGCTTTCGAGGCTGAATGCGATTAAGCCGGTGTGGGTAGAACTTGGACTTCAAACCATTCACCCAAAGACTGCGGAATATATCCGCCGAGGTTATCCTTTGGAAGTGTATGACAAGGCCGTAAAAGACCTGCACGCCATAGGCGTGGAAGTGATTACTCATGTGATTATCGGTCTGCCCGATGAAACGAAAGAGGATATGTTACAAACGGTACGCTATGTCGTGGAAAGCAAGGCCGAAGGCATCAAATTACAACTTCTTCACGTGATTGAAGGAACAGATCTTGCTAAGGATTATGAAGCGGGGGATTTTAACACGCTTACGATGGAAGAGTATCTGCAGATAATCAAAGCGTGCGTGGATTTGATTCCGGAGACTATGGTGATTCACAGGTTGACCGGAGACGGCAATAAAAGGACGCTGATTGCACCGCTTTGGAGTGCGGATAAGAAGCGGGTTTTAAATGAGTTAAACAAGGTGCTGTGCACGGAAGAATAATAGGTAAAGTCCATACAGATAAAATATGCAATGAAAGTTTGCTTGGAAAAAAAGGACGAAATGCGCCGAAAGGAAACGATAGATGGAACAGACCGGAATTTGTTATATTGTAGGCGGCGGCGACTTTGATATAGACCGCTTTTATCCTAAGAAAGAAGATTGTATTATAGCCGCAGACAGCGGCCTTGTATATATTGAGGAGGCAGGGTATCACCCTGACCTGATTGTGGGAGATTTTGATTCCTTAGGGTATCGTCCCAAAGGAGATAACATTGTCTGCCACCCGGTAGAAAAGGATGATACTGATGTGGCTTTGGCGGCAGAGATTGCCATAGAGAAAGGGTATCGGAAGTTGTACCTTTTTGGTATCAGCGGAGGACGCCTTGACCATACGCTGGCAAATCTTCAGTTGTTGACGGATTTGTGTCAAAAGGGTGTGGAAGTTTTTTGCTTCTGTCCCGATTGTACCATTACGGCAATTAACAATGGTGCGTTGCATTTTACGGATGATTATTACGGAACGGTTTCGGTTTTTGCGGCAACGCAGGAAGCGAAGGGCGTTGGTATCAAAGGTTTGAAATATACTGTTGATAATGCAACACTTGTGAACAACAGGGCTTTGGGTGTCAGCAATGAGTTTGTAGGACAGCCTGCGGAAATTTCCGTAAAAGAAGGCGTGTTGTGGGTAATGTGGCAGGAGAGTATGGAATGCCGGTTGCCGGAGATGATTCGGTAATCAGACCGGAGAGATAAAAGATTATGAGTCCGGTGGATGTTAAGCTTCGGAGAATGGCAGTATTCTGAAATGAGATGGGGAGAATAGTAAGCGTATGAAGGAACGATTGGTTTTTATAGCGGATAAATTGTATAAGAATCATAGTCTTACGCTTGAAGAATATGCCGAGTTGATTGACGGATACGATGCAGAGATGGAGGAACTGCTTGCTAAGCGTGCAAGGGCGGTTCGAGAGGAAATCTATGGCAAAGATGTTTTTATCCGTGGATTGATTGAAATAAGTAACTATTGTAAGAATGACTGCTTTTATTGCGGTATCCGAAGAAGTAATAAGGCTTGCGAACGTTACCGATTAAGTCGTGAAGAGATTCTGTCTTGTTGTGCGGAAGGCTATACCTTGGGCTTTCGTACCTTCGTAATGCAAGGCGGTGAAGATGGCTTTTATACGGATGATTTCTTATGTGATTTGATCAAAGAAATGAAAACTACCTATCCTGATTGCGCAGTGACGCTTTCGCTTGGCGAGCGTGGAAAAGAAAGCTTTGGGCGTTTGTTTGAGGCGGGCGCAGACCGTTATCTTTTGCGACACGAGACGGCAGATGAAGAACATTACGTAAGCCTGCACCCGGCAGAATTAACGCTGGCAAACAGATTACAGGCATTGAGAGATTTGAAAGAAATCGGTTTTCAGACCGGTTGCGGTTTTATGGTGGGAAGCCCCGGGCAGACAACGGAGACTCTTGCCAAGGACTTAAAATGGATTGAAGAGTTTCAGCCGGCAATGTGCGGCATCGGTCCTTTTATCCCGCATCACGCAACGCAGTTTGCACAAGACAAAGCAGGGGATGTTGGGCTGACCTGTTATCTTTTATCCATTATCAGGCTGATTAAACCGAATATACTATTACCGGCGACTACCGCGTTGGCGACCTTGGATGAGAAAGGTTGCGAGAAAGGGATTCTTGCAGGAGCGAATGTAGTGATGCCAAACCTTTCACCGATGTCGGCAAAGCAAAAGTATGAGTTGTATGATAACAAGGCTTACGGCGGAAGTGAGGCGGCAAAGAACGTGGAAGAGCTTAAGGCCCGCATGGACGCGATTGGTTATCGCGTGGTGACGGACCGGGGAGATGTGCGCGGATAAGTGAAGGAAAAGTAAATCGAAAGAAGTCTTGTCAAACGCAAGACAAAGACTGTTCCGAAAGCGGTCTTATGATTTGTGCAAGATGAATGGAAATGAAAATAGAAACAAATGAAAGACGAGGAAATACAAATGGCAGTTTATAATCCGAAGTCATTAAAGGCGGAAGAGTTTATAAATGATGGGGAGATTCTTGAGACAATCGCGTATGCGGAGGCGAATAAAAATAATGTTGCGCTGATTGATGAAATTCTGGAAAAGGCCCGCCCAAAGAAAGAGGGCAACGGACTTGTGTGCGAGGGGCTGACGCACAGGGAAGCATCGGTTCTGCTTGCGTGCGAAATTCCTGAGAAGATTGAAGAGATTTATAAAATTGCAGAAGAAATCAAGTTGGCTTTTTACGGAAACCGTATCGTTATGTTTGCGCCGCTTTATTTGTCGAACTATTGCGTGAACGGATGCGTGTATTGCCCATATCATTTTAAGAATAAACATATTACCCGTAAGAAACTTACTCAGGAAGAAGTGAAAGAGGAAGTAATTGCACTGCAGGATATGGGGCATAAGCGTCTTGCTATTGAAGCAGGTGAAGACCCTGTCAACAACCCGCTTGAGTATATTTTGGAATGTATCAAAACCATTTACAGCATCAATCATAAGAACGGTGCAATCCGCCGTGTGAACGTAAACATTGCAGCGACTTCGGTGGAAGATTACCGCAAGTTAAAAGAGGCGGGCATCGGAACCTATATTTTATTCCAGGAAACCTACAACAAGGAAAGCTATTTGAAGTTGCATCCTACGGGACCCAAGCACGACTATGATTATCATACCGAGGCCATGGACCGTGCAATGGAAGGCGGTATTGATGATGTAGGCCTTGGCGTGTTGTTCGGCTTGGAGACCTACAAGTATGAGTTTGCGGGATTGATTATGCATGCGGAGCATTTAGAGGCAGTGCATGGCGTGGGTCCCCACACCATCAGCGTTCCCCGCTTGAAACGTGCTGACGATATTGATCCGGACGAGTTTGATAATTCACTGGCTGATGATAAGTTTGAAAAAATCATTGCCTGCATCCGTTTGGCTGTGCCTTATACGGGTATGATTATTTCGACTCGCGAAAACGAGAAGGTCCGCGAGCGTGTACTTCGCTTAGGCATCTCCCAGATTAGCGGTGGTTCCAGAACTTCCGTAGGCGGATATACCGAGGAAGAACGTCCCCACGATTCGGAGCAGTTTGACGTATCAGACCAGCGTACCTTGGACGAGGTTGTAAAATGGCTGATGGACAACGGCCACATTCCTTCTTTCTGTACGGCTTGCTATAGGGAAGGCCGTACCGGCGACCGTTTTATGAGCTTTTGTAAAAGCGGGCAGATTCTCAATTTCTGCCATCCCAATGCATTGATGACGCTGACGGAATATCTGGTGGATTATGCTTCGGAAGAAACGAAGAAAACAGGTTTTGCCCTGATTGAAAAGGAATTGGAGAAAATTCCCAGAGAGCGCACCAGGGAAATAGCAAAAGAACATATTGAAGATATTAAAAATTCAAATTCGAGAGATTTTAGATTTTAAAGAAGGAGTGCACCATGAGCTTAAATGCAACACCGTCATCGGAACGTATTCATATCGGTTTTTTCGGTAAACGTAATGCCGGAAAGTCAAGTCTTGTCAATGCGGTGACAGGGCAGGATTTGGCGGTGGTGTCTGAAGTGGCGGGAACAACAACGGACCCCGTTCGTAAGGCTATGGAGCTTCTGCCTTTGGGGCCGGTGGTGATGATTGATACGCCGGGACTTGATGACGTGGGAAGCCTTGGCGAGCTTCGTGTGAAGAAAACGGAGTCTATTCTCAAAGAAGTCAATATTGCAATCGTGGTAGCCGATGTTGCTTATGGATTACAGGCTGAAGAAGAGGCGTTGATTGAACGTCTTGAGGTATTAAAAATTCCTTATATCATTGCGATGAATAAGGTGGATTTGGAAGAGGGAAACGAGAATGAAGAGATGCCGGTTCAGGCGTTTGGAAGAGCTGTTATAAATGAGAATGTTAAGTTGGACGATGCTGCAGAAGGAAGTACGGAGGATAAGGCGGAAGATAGAGAAAGACATATCATTTACGTCAGTGCCATGACCGGCTATCAAATACCGCTTTTAAAAAGAGCGATAGCGAAGCTGGGAAGAGACCAGCTTACCGATAAAAAAATCGTAGGCGATTTGTTAGAGCCCGGCGATGTGGTAGTGCTTGTTGTACCTATTGATGAGTCAGCGCCTAAGGGAAGATTGATTCTGCCCCAGCAACAGACCATCCGCGATATTTTGGACGCGGGAGCAATCGGTATTGTATGTAGAGATACGGAACTTGCGGAGACGTTGGCGAAACTTGGCACCAAGCCGAAACTTGTGATTACGGATTCCCAGGCGTTTGGCAAGGTATCAAAGATTGTGCCGGAAGATGTAAGGCTTACTTCGTTTTCGATTCTGTTTGCAAGATACAAAGGAAACCTTGAGACTCTGGTAAACGGTGCGAAGGTGCTGGATGGCCTGCAGGAAGGTGACCGCATTCTTATGGCGGAGGGTTGTACCCATCACAGACAGTGCGGGGATATCGGCAGTGTTAAAATTCCTGCCCTGATTCGAAAGACCATCGGTAAGAAGGTAGAGTTTGATTTGTGTTCGGGAAATGATTTTCCGGAAGATTTTAAGGACTATGCGTTGGTGATTCATTGCGGTGGCTGTACCTTGACGGAGCAGATGATGCAAAACCGCTTGCGAACCTGCGCGGAAAGAGGCGTGCCCGTCACCAACTACGGAATGGCGATTGCGCATATGAATGGGATTTTGGAAAGAAGCATGGAGCCGTTTGGGGAGTAGTCAGCAGAAGAGATTAGATAGATAAGTGTAATCGCTTTTATCAATTGTAATAAGAATAAGTGTATTAGAAATATGAGAAATGAGGATTATCATGATAATCGAGCGTGCGCAGATAAAAGATATGGAAGGCATTAACAAGCTTTTAAAACAGGTGTTGATGGTGCACCACAACGGAAGACCGGATTTGTTTAAAGCGGATGTAAAAAAATACACCGACGAAGAATTGGCGGCAATTATCCAAGATGACAGCAGGCCGATTTTTGTGGCAAGGGATGAGCTGGGCGTTGTGATGGGATATGTTTTTTGCGTATATCAGCAGTATGTGAACAATAATATTTTAACCGATGTCAAAACCTTGTATATTGACGATTTGTGCGTGGACGAAACTTTGCGCGGGCAACACGTAGGAAAACAGTTGTATGATTATGTGTTGGCGTTTGCAAAAGAGAATGGTTTTTATAATGTGACCCTTAACGTGTGGTCCTGCAATGAAGGCGCAATGAAGTTTTATGAGAAATGCGGATTGAAGCCACAGAAGGTCGGCATGGAAGTGATTTTATAAAAGGATGGGGAGAATGTACGACAGAGCCAAAAGACACCCGGAACATATAATTGAAGAATGGTATTTGGTGGGCAAGATTGGCTTGGTTCTTTTTGTTGTGGCTGCAATTGTGATTTGGTGGAAGGGCGATGTGATTCTTGCAAGGGAGCATGGCTGTGTGTTCCGCGATACGGTTGGATTCTATTGTGCGGGGTGCGGTGCTACGAGAGCCTTTTATCATTTGATGCGCGGACATTTGTGGCAGAGTTTTCTTTGTAATCCTTTTGTGATTTACGGTGTTGGCGTGTATGTCGTTTTTATGATTAATACATTCCTATATATGCATACCGAGAAAATCGGTTTCAAGAAGTTCCCTATTGTGGGCCTGATTTATGTGGGTGTGGGCGTGTTGCTGGGACAGTGGGTGATTCGGAATATTTTATTTATCGGGTTTGGACTGACAGTATTATAAAGGCTGTGCTTGGATGTATAGAACAGAATGCATTTAGGTGATTGGAATAGAAGGATTGAAAAAGTAAAAGAGAATCGCTTCAAAGTTGAGGCAATTCTCTTTTTTATTTTAATATGTTATTTGCAGATTAAAAAATGTGTTGCCGGCTTACTTTGTCCAGCGCCCTGAAGCACCACAGGGAAGAACGAGACCGTCTTCTGCTACGGGGAGTCCGATTTCATTAGCTTCCACGCTACCGCCAAACTTAGAAACAATGGCAGTGTTAATCATATAAGAAAGCACTGCGGGCTGAAGTCCTGTAGTATAGGAGTTGATTAACAGAAACTTAGAGTCTTCGGTCAGAAGCTGTGTTGTCAACTCGATAAAAGGGAAAATGGATTCTTCAATTTTCCAAATTTCACCTTTGGGTCCGCGACCATATGAAGGCGGGTCCATGATGATGCCGTCATAGTGATTGCCGCGACGGATTTCGCGTTCCACGAATTTAACGCAGTCGTCCACTAACCAGCGGATGGGCGCATCGCCCAAACCGGAGGCAACGGCATTTTCTTTGGCCCACTGAACCATACCTTTGGATGCGTCCACATGAGTAACGCTTGCGCCTGCCTTGGCAGCGGCTAAGGTTGCACCGCCTGTGTATGCAAAAAGGTTTAAGATTTTTAACGGGCGGTCCGATTCTTTTATAATAGAAGAAAACCAGTCCCAGTTTACCGCCTGCTCAGGGAAGAGGCCGGTGTGTTTAAACTTGAAGGGCTTTAAGTTAAAAGTTAAGTCTTTGTATTGAATTGACCATTCGTCGGGCAAGTTAAAGAATTCCCACTCGCCGCCGCCTTTGTTGCTGCGGTGGTAGTGGCCGTTCTTGCGTTTCCAGCCTGCGTGAGTATGGGGAGTATCCCAAATGACCTGCGGGTCCGGGCGTACCAAAATATAATCGCCCCAGCGTTCCAGTTTTTCGCCGCCTGAAGTGGCCAACACTTCGTAATCTTTCCAGTTATCTGCTATCCACATATAAATGCTCCGTTTCAAGTAGTTTTAAAATGATGCTTCGGCGTCACAGACGAACCGATGCAAAATAAGTTCTTCTCTATATTAGTATAATTTGGGCAAGTCTGCAATTACTTTTGTGGAAAGTGTGATTTGCTGACGGATACATTTTTTTATTCCATAAAAGAGGTTGCAAATAGGGAAAATACTTTTACATTAAAAATATAAAAAGATTATAAAATGATTTTATTTACAAAATACTTTTAATATGTTAGTATTGTCGTGTAGTTTATTTATTTTTTGTTTTAGGAGGAGAAGAAAATGGACGGAAATAACATGAACAATATGAATAATGAATATTCATATGATGCTAATGCTACATATGAAGTAGTTGAACAGAAAGGCAATGCACTTGCAATCGTTTCTTTGGTTACAGGTATTCTTTCAATCGTTTGCTGCTGTTCACCTATCATTAGCTGGCTTACAGGTGCAGCTGGTATCGTATGCGGTGTTCTCGGTATGAAGAGATGCGAAAAGATTGGTATGGCAAGAATCGGTATGATCCTTGGTATCGTAGGTGTTGTACTTGGTGTAATTATGTTCATCATCAACCTTGTTGGTATCTTCAGCGGCGAAAGCTACTTGAACGATTACTACTACTACTAAGATTTAGATTAAATCGAAGTGAGAGACCGGACTGTGTGTCCGGTCTTTTTTATATTAAAATATCATGCCATATTATAAAAGATGAATCAGTTCTTTTAATTTACAAGGAAATAAAGATGTGTTATTATAAAACACATAACAAAAGAAAAATTCATTATTTGGGAGGATATGAAATATGGATGGAAATAATATGAACTATCAGAACAATACATATCAGCAGCCTGCGCCTGCACAGCCCGGTAAAGGTTTTGGTATTGCGTCTATGGTACTTGGTATCATTGCGCTTTTGATTACCTTGCTTTCTTGCTGCTTGCCTTTTTTGTTGATTCTTTCAGGTTTGTTAGGCTTGTTAAGTATCATCTTTGGTATCATTGCGATTGCTAAGAAGGGCGGCAAAGGTATGGGTATTGCCGGTTTGATTTGTAGCGGTATCGGCTTGTTGCTTGCAATCGTTATTCTTATATTTAGTATTCTTGTGGGTGCGGGTTTGATGGCAATGCCTGCATTTATGGAAGAGTATGAAGATTACTATTATGACGATTACTACTATGATTACGATTACGATGATTATGACTATGATTACGACTACGATTACGACTACGATTACGACTACGATGATTGGGATTATTGATTATGGACGAATATAATTATAACGAAATATATGAAATGAATAGCGATTACGAAAGCTGGGAAGATGATGGTTACAACCCGCCCCAAAGCAACGGCTTGGCAATTACAGGTATGGTACTTGGAATTGTGGCGATTGTAATCGGGTTGTTGTCTTCGTGCTGTGGCGGCTTGTTTGTCATATTGTTCTCTGCACCTTTTGCAATCGGTGGCTTAATCACAAGCATCATCGCGTTAAAGAAAGGACAGGACAAAGGAATGGCGATTACCGGTATCATCTGTTCTGCACTTGCACTCTTGATAGGAGTGATTATGATTCTCATGGCGTTTATAAGTTATATCTTTTTAGGAATGTCTTATGGACTTGACTCTTACTTAAGCTATTAGCAATGGTAATGTATATAAGTAGAAACTATGGCGGGGTGTGTATGCATCCCGCTATTCTTGTGGATAAGAACTTTGAAACCACATTATCTTGCGTGTGTTTCTTCTATATAAAAGGGATAAAAATAATTTTGTGAAAAACTAATAAAATTTTTTAAAAAAACTCTTGCACATTGCCAAAACATGTTGTATAGTAATACTTGCTGTGGCATGATAGCGATGAAATGTAAGGTTGCTATCCGGCAAAATGGATAGGTTTTTACATGGAGCGAATGTCAAGTCAAGATACTGGCGACAAGTCACTGTACAAAACAACATGTCTACAAACAGGTAGAAACGACGTGAAAGTTTTAACGAATACGGTTCGGAAGTAATTCTGGGGTTGCGTAAACAGTTAGGACACACACGGGAGAGTGTACAGTCACCGCTTGTCGTACTTAGATTTTATAAAGTGCGAAAAGGAGGCGACTTTTTTTATGGCAAACGAAGTAATGAGAATCACACTTAAAGCTTATGAGCATCAGACAGTAGATGCAGCTGCCAAGAAAATCATCGAAACAGTTAAGAAGAACGGAGCAAAGGTTAGCGGACCCGTGCCCCTTCCTACTAAGAAGGAAGTAGTTACAATCATCCGTGCCGTACACAAGTACAAAGACTCCAGAGAACAGTTCGAACAGAGAACTCACAAGAGACTGATCGATGTTATCAACCCTGACTCAAAGGTTAGAGAGTCATTGCAGAACCTTGAAGTTCCTGCGGGTGTTTACATTGATATCAAAATGAAATAATTGATATTAATTAAGGAAGTAACTAAAAAACAAAAATAAAACCTTCTACAACTAGTATGCATCCGAACAAACCTCAGATGCCGCTGTAGTAGAAACAAATGGAGGTAAAGAAATGAAGAAAGCTATTTTAGCAACCAAAGTCGGAATGACTCAGATCTTCGCAGAAGACGGCAGCCTTATTCCGGTAACAGTTCTTCAGGCCGGCCCTTGTGTAGTAACTCAGATCAAGACAATTGAAAACGACGGTTACGAAGCAGTTCAGGTTGGTTTTGTAGACAAGAAAGACAAGATCATCAACAAAGATGCATCCGGCAAGAAAGAAATCGTTCATGCACACGGTACAACAAAGGCTATGCAGGGACATTTCAAGAAAGCAGGCGTTTCATCTAAGCGTTATGTAAGAGAATTTAAATTCGAAAACGCTTCTGAATACGCTCTTGCACAGGAAATCAAGGCTGACATCTTTGCAGAAGGCGACAAGATTGACGCAACTGCAATCAGCAAAGGTAAAGGTTTCCAGGGTGCTATCAAGAGATTAGGACAGCATAGAGGACCCATGGCACACGGTTCTAAGTTCCATCGTCATCAGGGTTCAAACGGTGCTTGCTCAAGCCCCAGCCGTGTATTCAAGGGCAAAGGTATGCCCGGTCACATGGGACACAAGCAGACTACAGTAAAGAATCTTGAAGTAGTCAGAGTAGATGCTGAAAAGAATCTGCTTTTAGTAAAGGGTGCAGTACCCGGACCTAAGAAAGCTTTAGTAACAATCAAAGAAACTACTAAGGCAAACGCATAATCGGGACGAAAGGAGGAACACACAGATGGCAAACGTATCTGTTTACAATATGGAAGGCAAGGAAGTTGGAAAGATGGACTTGAACGATGCTATTTTCGGTGTAGAGATTAACGAACACCTTGTGCATCTTGCAGTAGTTCAGCACCTTGCAAACAAGCGTCAGGGAACACAGAAAGCAAAAACTCGTGCAGAGGTTTCCGGCGGCGGAAGAAAGCCTTGGAGACAGAAGGGAACCGGTCACGCTAGACAGGGTTCAACCAGATCACCCCAGTGGACACATGGTGGAGTTGTATTTGCTCCCACTCCGAGAGATTATTCTTTCAAGTTAAATAAGAAGGAAAAGAGAATCGCACTTAAGTCTGCTTTGACAAGCAAAGTTCAGGACGGCAAGGTAATGGTTCTTGATGAATTAAAGCTTGATGAAATCAAGACAAAGAAATTCCAGGAGGTTTTAACAAACCTTAACGCTAAGAAGGCACTTGTTGTGATCAAAGAAAACGACAAGAACATCGTATTATCAGCTAGAAACATTCCTGATGCTCAGACAATCATTGCTGATTCAATCAATGTATATGACATCATGAAGGCTGGCACAGTAGTTCTTACAAAGGACTCAGTTGCAAAAATTGAGGAGGTGTACGCATAATGGCAGATATTAAATATTACGACGTAATCCTCAAACCGGTTGTTACCGAAAGAAGTATGGCCGGCATGGGCGAAAAGAAATACACATTCTTGGTTCATCCCGATGCAACTAAGAATCAGATTAAAGAAGCAGTTGAAAAAATGTTCCCCGGAACAGAAGTAGCTCAGGTTAACACCATGAACTGCGAAGGAAAGAACAAGAGACGTGGTATGATCTACGGCAAGACTGCACAGACCAAGAAAGCTATCGTTAAGTTAACAGAAGGCAGCAAGGATATCGAACTTTTTGCAGGTATCTAATTTGGTCCACTATATGCAATGAAGCATGACAATAAATAATTGATAGAAAAGGAGAAAAGAAAATGGGTATTAAGACATATAACCCGTATACACCTTCCAGAAGAAATATGACTGGTTCGGACTTCTCTGAAATCACAAAGAGCACACCTGAGAAATCATTATGTGTATCTTTAGAGAAGAACGCTGGACGTAATAATCAGGGTAAAATCACAGTTAGACATCGTGGTGGCGGAAACAGAAAGAAATACAGAATGGTAGATTTCAGAAGATTGAAAGACGGCGTTCCTGCAACTGTAATCGGCATCGAATACGATCCTAACAGAACAGCAAACATCGCATTAATCGCATATGCAGACGGTGAGAAGTCATACATCATCGCTCCCGAAGGCTTAACAGACGGAATGAAGGTTATGAACGGACCTGAAGCAGAAGTTAGAGTTGGTAACTGTTTACCTCTTGAAAAGATTCCTGTAGGTACACAGGTACACAACGTTGAATTATATCCCGGAAAGGGCGGCCAGTTGGTTCGTTCCGCTGGTAACAGCGCACAGGTCATGGCTAAGGAAGGTAAGTATGCAACATTAAGACTTCCTTCAGGCGAAATGAGAATGGTTCCTATCGGATGTAGAGCAACAGTTGGTGTTGTTGGTAACGTAGACCACAACCTTATCAATATCGGTAAAGCAGGACGTAAGCGTCACATGGGTATCAGACCTACAGTTCGCGGTTCTGTAATGAACCCTAACGACCATCCTCACGGTGGTGGTGAAGGTAAGTGTGGTATCGGTCGTTCCGGTCCCTGCACACCTTGGGGAAAACCCGCTCTTGGCTTAAAGACAAGAAAGAAAAACAAGCAGTCTAATAAGCTTATTGTTAGAAGAAGAGATGGACGCGGTATTAAATAATCCCGCATAGTTGATAAGGAGGAAACACAATGGCTAGATCATTAAAAAAAGGACCTTTTGCAGATGCCAGCTTACTTAAGAAAGTAGACGCTATGAATGCATCAGGTAATAAGCAGGTTATCAAGACATGGTCTCGTCGTTCTACAATTTTCCCGTCCTTCGTTGGACACACAATTGCAGTACACGACGGTAGAAAGCATGTGCCTGTATATGTAACCGAAGATATGGTTGGACACAAACTTGGAGAATTCGTTGCAACCAGAACCTTTAGAGGACATGGAAAAGACGAAAAGAAATCTAAAGTAAGATAATTTTTGAAAGGAGGTTTTTATCCATGGAAAAGACAGGAATTAGCAGATCTAAATTTAAAAGAGAAAGAAATGCCAATAATAGGGAAACAAGACCTTTTGCAAAGTTATCTTATGCAAGAGTTTCCGTTCAGAAAGCTTGTTTCGTACTCGATGCTATCAGAGGCAAAGACGTACAGACAGCTTTGGCAATCTTAGAGTATAATCCCAGATATGCTTCAAGCATTATTAAGAAGTTATTGCAGTCAGCAATCGCAAATGCAGAAAATAACAACGGCATGAACGTTGACAACCTCTACATTGCAGAATGCTTTGCAAACAAGGGACCCACAATGAAGAGAGTAAGAGCACGTGCACAGGGTAGAGCTTACAGAATCGAAAAGAGATTAAGCCACATCACTATCGTGCTTGACGAGAAATAGGAGGAATAGTATGGGACAGAAAGTTAATCCTCATGGACTTAGAGTTGGTGTTATCAAAGATTGGGACTCTAAGTGGTATGCAGAAGCTGACTTTGCAGATTGCTTGGTTGAAGACTATAAGATCAGAGAATATTTGAAGAAAAAATTATACTCTGCAGGAATCAGCAAGATTGAAATCGAAAGAGCAGCTGATAAAGTTAAAGTTATCGTTCACACAGCTAAGCCCGGTGTTGTAATCGGCAAGGGTGGTGCTGACATCGAAGTTACCAAGAAGGAACTTCAGAAGATGACAGGCAAGAAAGTTAATGTTGATATTCAGGAAGTTAAGAGACCGGATAAAGAAGCACAGCTTGTTGCAGAAAACATTGCAGCACAGTTGGAAAACCGTGTATCTTTCCGTAGAGCAATGAAGTCTTGCATGGGTAGAGCAATGAAGTCCGGAGCTCTTGGTATCAAGACTGCAGTATCAGGCCGTTTAGGTGGCGCTGATATGGCTCGTACAGAATTTTACAGCGAGGGAACTATTCCCTTACAGACACTTCGTGCAGATATTGACTATGGATTCGCTGAAGCAGATACAACCTATGGTAAAATGGGTATCAAGGTTTGGATCTACAAGGGCGAAGTTCTTCCCGTCAAGAACAACCAGGAAGGGGGAGCTAAATAATGTTAATGCCTAAAAGAGTAAAACGTCGTAAACAGTTCCGCGGCAGTATGAGAGGTAAAGCGTTAAGAGGTAACACAATCTCTTACGGTGAATTCGGTATTGTTGCTATGGAACCTTGTTGGATTAGATCTAACCAGATTGAAGCAGCCCGTATTGCTATGACACGTCATATCAAGCGTGGTGGTAAAGTTTGGATTAAGATTTTCCCTGACAAACCTGTAACTACTAAACCTGCTGAAACACGTATGGGTTCCGGTAAAGGAACACTTGAATACTGGGTAGCAGTTGTTAAGCCGGGTCGTGTAATGTTCGAAATCTCCGGCGTAAACGAAGAAGTTGCTAGAGAAGCTTTACGTCTTGCAACACACAAGCTTCCTTGTAAGTGTAAGATCGTTTCTAAAGCAGACTTGGAAGGCGGTGTATCAAATGAAAACTAATAAGTATGTAGAAGATTTAAAAGCAAAATCCCCTGCAGAATTAGCTCAGGCTTTAGTTGATGCTAAGAAAGAACTTTTCAATTTGAGATTCCAGAATGCTACAAATCAGTTAGACAACACTTCAAGAATTAAAGAAGTAAGAAAGAATATCGCAAGAATTCAGACAGTTATAACTGAAAAAGCTAAGGAACAGCAGGCCTAATTAAACGGCCGGATAATTGAGAAAGGAGAACAGCTGTGGAAAGAAATTTAAGAAAAGTGCGTACCGGTAAGGTAGTCAGCAATAAAATGGATAAAACAATCGTTGTTGCAGTTGAAAACCACGTAAAGCATCCTCTTTACGGCAAGATCGTTAAGAAGACTTACAAGTTAAAAGCTCATGACGAAAAGAATGAGTGCAACATCGGTGATACCGTAAAAGTTGTCGAAACAAGACCTTTATCAAAAGATAAGAGATGGAGACTTGTAGAGATTATTGAAAGAGTAAAATAAGTTTTATAAGACTTATTTTCAAGAATTTGGAAGGAGAAAATAGCATGGTTCAGCAAGAAAGCAGATTGAAAGTTGCTGATAACACCGGTGCAAAAGAATTGCTTTGCATCCGTGTTGTAGGCGGCTCAACAAGAAGATATGCAAATATTGGTGATGTTATCATTGCTTCTGTTAAAGATGCAACACCCGGCGGTGTTGTCAAAAAAGGCGATGTAGTAAAGGCCGTAGTGGTACGTACTGTTAAGGGTGCTCGCCGTAAAGACGGTTCTTACATTAAGTTTGATGAAAATGCTGCAGTTATCATTAAAGATGACAAGACCCCGAGAGGAACACGTATTTTCGGGCCCGTAGCAAGAGAGCTTCGTGAGAAACAGTATATGAAGATCGTTTCTCTGGCTCCCGAAGTATTATAAGGAGGTGCCGAGATATGTCTATGATGAAGATTAAAAAGGGCGATAACGTTAAGGTAATCGCCGGAGCTTCTAATGGTAAAGAAGGAAAAGTTATTTCTGTTGATCCTAAGAAGGGTAAAGTTTTAGTAGAAGGCGTTAACGTAGTTAGCAAGCATTCTAAGCCTTCAGCAGCTAACCCCAATGGTGGAATTATTCAGAAAGAAGCGCCTATTGATATTTCAAACGTAATGCTTGTTTACAAAGGAAAAGCTACAAGAGTAGGTTTCAAAGTTGAAGACGGCAAAAAAGTACGTGTTGCAAAGGCAACAGGCGAAGTGATTGATTAATTCTAAGGAAGGAGGTCTAAAACGTTGAGTAGACTTAAAGATTTATACAAGAATGAAATCGTTGACGCTATGACAAAGAAGTTTGGCTACAAGAACGTTATGGAAGTTCCCAAGCTTGATAAAATCGTTATCAACATGGGCGTTGGCGAAGCAAAAGATAATGCTAAAGCACTCGAATCAGCTGTAAGAGATATGGAAATTATCGCAGGCCAGAAGGCAGTTCTTACAAAGGCTAAAAATTCAGTTGCTAACTTTAAAATCCGTGAAGGCATGAACATTGGTTGTAAGGTAACACTTCGTGGTGACAAGATGTACGAATTCTTAGATCGTCTTGTAAACCTTGCATTGCCTCGTGTACGTGACTTTAGAGGTGTTAATCCTAACGCATTCGATGGTAGAGGTAACTACGCACTTGGTATCAAGGAACAGCTTATCTTCCCTGAAATCGAATATGATAAGGTAGATAAAGTAAGAGGTATGGATGTTATCTTCGTTACAACAGCTAAGACTGACGAAGAAGCACGCGAGTTATTAAGACTTTTCAACATGCCGTTTGCAAAATAAACAGTTGTCGTAAATTAAAGGAGGTATAAATTCATGGCTAAAACAGCAATGAAGATTAAGCAGCAGCGTACAAAGAAATTCGCTGTAAGAGAATACAATCGTTGCAGAATCTGTGGTCGTCCTCATGCATATTTAAGAAAATACGGTATCTGTCGTATTTGCTTTAGAGAATTGGCATACAAAGGTCAGATTCCTGGCGTTAAGAAATCAAGCTGGTAAGATCACGAGATAA
Source organism: Lachnospiraceae bacterium (assembly GCA_045580855.1). Lineage (GTDB taxonomy): Bacteria > Bacillota > Clostridia > Lachnospirales > Lachnospiraceae > UBA3766. The sequence continues at coordinate 41,351 of JAZNOO010000003.1, forward strand.
ATTTATAAGGAGGCAAAATCAATGACAATGAGCGATCCTATTGCAGATATGCTTACAAGAATTCGTAATGCTAACGCTGCAAAACATGATACAGTAGATGTGTCTTCTTCTAAGATGAAACTTGCTATCGCAAAGATTCTTTTAGATGAAGGTTATATTAAAGCCTACGATATTATTGAAGACGGTAATTTCAAGACAATTCGCATCACCTTAAAGTATGGTGTGGATAAGAATGATAAAATCATCACAGGTATTAAGAGAATTTCTAAGCCTGGTCTTCGTGTATACGCTGGCAAGGATGAGTTACCTAAGGTACTCGGCGGACTTGGTGTAGCAATCATTTCTACAAACCAGGGCGTAATTACTGATAAGGAAGCTAGAAAATTAAACGTTGGTGGTGAAGTATTGGCGTTCGTTTGGTAATTTTATCATAACGAATGCGAATCTCACTTAGTATTATAAGGAGGTACGGGCATGTCACGTATAGGAAGAATGCCAATCGCGATTCCTGCAGGTGTTACTGTAGAAGTTGCAGAAAATAATAAAGTGACTGTAAAAGGTCCTAAGGGTACACTTGAAAGAGTTTTACCCGCAGAGATGGAAATCAAAGTTGAAGGTGCTGAAATCGTTGTTTCAAGACCTAACGACTTAAAGAAAATGAAATCTTTACACGGTCTGACAAGAACCTTAATCAACAACATGGTAGTTGGTGTTACTGCAGGTTACGAAAAGAAGCTTGAAGTAAACGGTGTTGGTTACAAGGTATCTAAGGCAGGCAAGAAACTTACATTAAGCTTAGGTTTCTCTCATCCGGTTGAGATGGAAGATCCTGAAGGTATCGAAACAACAGTTGATAACAATGTCATCGTTGTTAAGGGTATTGATAAAGAAAAAGTTGGCCAATTCGCAGCTGAAATCAGAGATAAGAGAAGACCTGAACCTTACAAGGGCAAGGGTATCAAGTATGCTGATGAAGTTATCAGACGTAAAGTTGGTAAGACTGGTAAGAAATAGGTAAGGAGAGTGTAAACATGGTTAGTAAAGAATCAAGATCAAAAATTCGTGTACAGAAACACAGAAGAATGCGTAACCGTTTCAGCGGCACTGCTGAAAGACCTCGTTTAGCTGTGTTCAGAAGTAATAATCATATGTATGCTCAAATTATCGACGATACAGTTGGTAACACTTTAGTAGCAGCATCTACATTAGACAAAGATGTAAAGGCTGAGCTTGAGAAGACCAACAACGTTGAAGCAGCAGCATACTTAGGAAAAGTAATTGCAAAGAAAGCATTAGATAAGGGCATTACCACAGTAGTCTTTGATAGAGGCGGCTTTATATACCAGGGTAAAATTGCAGCTTTAGCTGATGCAGCCAGAGAAGCTGGCTTAGAATTCTAGGAAAGGGAGGATAAGAACACATGGGACGCACATTAATCGATCCTACACAGTTAGGTGAATTAAAAGAAAAAGTTGTAACAATTAAGCGTGTAACTAAGGTTGTTAAAGGTGGTCGTAACTTCCGTTTCACAGCTTTGGTAGTAGTGGGAGACGGCAACGGACATGTAGGTGCCGGTCTTGGTAAAGCTACTGAAATTCCCGAAGCAATCCGTAAGGGAAAAGAAGATGCTATGAAGAGAATGGTAAACGTAGCATTAGATGATAACAAGAGTATCACACATGACTTCATCGGTAAGTTCGGTTCTGCTTCAGTTCTCTTAAAGAGAGCTCCTGAAGGTACCGGTATCATCGCTGGTGGTCCTGCACGTATCGTTTGTGAACTTGCAGGCATCAACAACATCCGTACCAAGTCTTTAGGCTCTAACAATAAGCAGAATGTTGTTCTTGCAACAATCGAAGGTTTAAGCAAATTAAAGAGTCCTGAAGATGTAGCAAGAAATCGTGGTAAGTCAGTAGATGAAATCTTGGCTTAAGACATTTCTTTTAGAATAGAAAGGAGTCTGAAATGGCAGATAAGATGTTAAAAGTAACATTGGTTAAGTCTACAATCGGTGCAGTTCCTAAGCACAAAAAGACTGTAGAAGCAATGGGATTGACTAAGTTAAATAAGACTGTTCTTTTGCCTGACAATGCAGCAACAAAGGGACAGATTCAGCAGGTAGGTTACTTGTTGAAAGTTGAGGAAGCATAAGAATACAAGAAGGAGGTGTCACAATGGAATTATCTAATTTAAGACCCGCAGATGGCTCAAAGCATAGTGATAATTTTAGAAGAGGTCGTGGACACGGTTCAGGAAACGGTAAGACCGCTGGTAAGGGACACAAGGGACAGAAAGCTCGTTCCGGAGCACCCAGACCCGGTTTCGAAGGTGGACAGATGCCTTTATACAGACGTATTCCTAAGAGAGGTTTCACTAACAGAAACACTAAGGAAATCGTTGGAATTAATGTTTGCGCTCTTGAAAGTTTCGATAATGGCAGTGTTGTAACTGTAGATGCTCTCATCGAAAAAGGAATTGTTAAGAATCCCCGTGATGGAGTTAAGATTTTAGGAAACGGCGAACTTACCAAGAAGCTTACTGTACAGGTAAATGCAGTCAGTGAAGCAGCAAAGGCAAAGATTGAAGCCGTAGGTGGAACAGTTGAGGTGGTTTAGTGTTTAAAACATTCATCAATGCGTTTAAAATCAAAGAAGTCAGAAACAAACTGTTATTTACCTTTTTGATGTTATTAATCATCCGTTTCGGATGTCAGATATCGGCTCCTGGTGTTGACCAGGAGTTCGTAAAATCTGCGTGGGCATCATTGTTTAGTCTTGGTGGTGCAGAAGGTTATATCAATGCCTTCACCGGTGGTTCACTTATGCAGATGTCAATTTTTGCATTGAACATTACACCGTATATTACATCATCCATTATTATGCAGTTGATGACAATTGCAATTCCTAAATTAGAGGAAATGCAGCGCGAGGGCGAAGACGGTCGTAAGAAGATGGCTGCAATTACACGTTATGTAACAGTAGGTCTTGCGGTTGTGGAAGCCGGCATGATGGCAATCGGTTTCGGTGGCCAGGGATTGTTGGAAGATTATAATGTTTTAAATGTTATTGCAGTTATCGTTGCGATGACAGCAGGTAGTACATTCCTTATGTGGATTGGCGAGCGTATTAATGAGAAAGGTGTCGGAAACGGTATCTCAATCATTTTGGCAATTAACATTATTTCATCCTTCCCTCAGGATGCAATGACTCTTTATGAGAAGTTTATTAAGGGTAAAACAGTAGCACTTGCAGTGCTTGCTGCAGCAATTATTCTTGTTGTAGTAATTGCAATGATTGTTTTGGTTATTTATTTGAGTAACGGTACTCGTAAAATCCCCGTACAGTATGCTAAGAAAGTTCAGGGACACAACAGAATGATGGGTGGAAATTCCAGCGTTATCCCTGTGCGTATTAATACCGCAGGTGTTATCCCGGTAATCTTCGCATCATCAATTCTCACCTTCCCGATCATTATTTCAAATATGTTGAAATTTGACGGCACAGGCTGGTGGGGTGAGTGCCTTAAATATTTGAATTCAAATTTCTGGTTTAATCCGGAACAGTTCAAATACACAATCGGTTTGATTCTTTATGTTGTATTGGTAGTATTTTTTGCTTACTTCTACACATCAATTACATTTAATCCGATTGAAATGGCAAATAACATGAAAAAGCAGGGTGGTTTTATCCCCGGTATTCGTCCGGGTAAGCCGACCAGTGAGTATCTCAATAAAGTATTGAATCATATTATCTTTATTGGTGCAATCGGACTGATTATCGTGGCAGTGTTGCCCTACATCTTTAACGGTGTATTCGGCGCACAGGTATCTTTTGGCGGAACAAGTATTATCATTGTTGTCAGCGTAATCGTTGAAACCGTTAAACAGGTTGAGTCACAGATGCTGGTTCGTAATTACAAAGGATTTTTAAATGACTAATAAAGCACGGACAGGGGCACACCGCTTTTAGCGGCGTGTCTTGTCCTATTGATATGAGGAAAGGACCGAATAATGAAGATTATTATGTTAGGTGCTCCCGGTGCAGGAAAAGGTACACAGGCAAAAATGATTGCTGACAAGTACAATATTCCTCATATTTCTACCGGTGATATTTTCAGAGCAAATATCAAGAATGGTACAGCTCTCGGTATGGAAGCGAAGAGCTATATGGACCAGGGGAAACTGGTTCCCGATGAATTGACAGTAAAAATTCTGTTAGACAGAGTGGCACAGGAAGATTGCAAGAACGGTTATGTTCTCGACGGATTCCCCCGCACCATTCCCCAGGCTGAAGTGCTTGATAAGGCATTAACAGAATTAAACGATAAAATTGATTATGCAATCAATGTAGATGTTCCCGATGAGAACATCATCAGACGTATGTCAGGAAGACGTGCTTGCTTAAATTGTGGTGCTACATACCACATTGCACATGTGCCCCCCAAGACAGAGGGTATCTGCGACAGATGCGGTAATGAATTAATTCTTCGTGACGACGATAAGGAAGAAACCGTTAAGAACCGTCTTGTGGTATACCATGAGCAGACACAGCCCCTTATTGATTTCTATACAGCAAAGGGTGTGTTGGAAGACGTAGACGGTACACAGGATATGCAGGTTGTTTTTGACAACATTATTGCTTGTCTTGAGAAATAAAAGGTTAAAACTTTTATATCATTAAAATGTATATCTGCCACCGCAAGGTGTGATGCTTTGCGGTGGATTTATACTGTAAGTAATATAAAATTGAAAATAACATTTCTATATGAAATGATTCGATAAAAGAAATATATAATAAGAATAGAAGCTATAGAAGAATATAAGCATAACTTGGAAAGGTGAGGAAAATCATGGCTGTATCAATCAAGTCGGCGAGAGAAATCGAGTTAATGAGAGAAAGCGGAAGAATTCTTGCGATGGTACATGAGGAACTTGGCAAAGCAATCCGCCCGGGCATTACAACACTTGAAATTGATATTCTTGCAGAACGATTAATCCGCAGCTACGATTGCATTCCGAACTTTTTACATTATAACGGCTTTCCGGCATCGGTTTGTGTTTCCATTAATGAAGAAGTCATTCATGGAATTCCCAACAAGAAAAGAGTTTTAAAAGACGGCGATATCGTAAGTCTTGATGCCGGTTTGATTTATAAAGGATATCATTCGGATGCGGCAAGAACCCATTTGGTAGGTGATGTTGCACCGGAAGTACAGAAACTGGTAGAAGAAACCAGAAACTGTTTCTTTGCAGGAATTAAGATGGCTAAAGCCGGCAATCATCTTTTCGATATTTCCAATGCGATTGATGAATACATCAGTCAGTTCGGATATGGAATTGTAAGAGAGTTTGTGGGACACGGAATCGGAACACGCTTACATGAAGATCCCGAAATTCCCAATTTTACACAGGCAAGAAGAGGTGTTAAACTTCAGCCCGGTATGACATTGGCGATTGAGCCCATGATTAATCTTGGAAGAGCGGATATCGAAATTCTGGATGACAACTGGACAGTTGTTGCGGCGGACGGACTTCCTTCCGCACATTATGAAAACACTGTTCTGATTACAGATGGTGAGCCGGAAATTTTAACAATGTTAAAATAATGAAGTTCGGCATGGAGGCGGTAATGAACGGTAGATTTGCAATTTCTACGGCAGGACATGATGCCGGTAAAATATATATCATCATTGGAGAGAAAGAAGGTCGCTTGCTTGTGGCCGACGGCATTAAATATACAATTGCCAATCCTAAGATAAAAAATGCAAAGCATTTGGAAATTCCCAAGCAGGAAGATGTGACAAAGCTTGCAACCATGATTTCGCAGAAGAGTAGAGGTTGTGATGAAGCAATTCGCCAAACTTTACATCATCTGATGAAAGACAACCTGCGATACGTGAATTAGCAGAGTTGAAACGATTTTAAGAAAGCTGGTCTTCGGCTATACGAAGAATTATATAAAAGTAGCAATAAACATTCAAATCAAATGAACGGAGAGTGTATATGTCAAAAGCTGATGTAATCGAAATTGAAGGAACTGTAGTTGAGAAGTTACCCAACACAATGTTTAAAGTACAGTTGGAAAACGGACATGAAGTATTGGCACATATCAGTGGTAAGTTAAGACAGAATTTTATTCGTATCTTACCCGGTGACAAAGTTACTTTGGAATTGTCACCTTATGATTTGTCTAAGGGACGTATCATTTGGAGAGATAAATAAGGGAACTAATTTTTGAGAACGCGCCCGGCTGCGGACGGTGACACAGTCTTGGATTTTCAGGGGTAAAGAACCTTTTTAAGAAAGTTCAAAAAAGGGCTTGCGGACTTGAAAATATAATGTTATAATGTTAAACGGTCATTTTTGAAAGGAGGGTTTAACGTGAAAGTTAGATCATCAGTAAAACCTATTTGCGAAAAATGCAAAGTAATTAAGCGTAAGGGAAGAATCATGATCATCTGTGAAAATCCCAAGCACAAGCAGAGACAAGGATAATAATTCGTTCTTGTCTGTTTGCACGTTACAAGAGTAACGAAACGGATGCTATTTCCGTGTAGTCGGACTTAAGGTTTTGTCCGGTTATGAATTAGTGCGGCTGGCAGCGTAATTTTTCCGTCAAAAAATTAGCGCTGAACAAAGATAAATGTGAGGGAGCCTTATGGCTTGCCGGGCATTTACTTTTTGATACCGAGAAGTTAGTTCTTAAGTATCGGAAAAATCGGATTTATATCCGGTCGGGTTGTTTTTACGGCCCCAATCAATTAGTAACTGTAAATCGTGTGGGCTTTTAGGCGCCACACCAAGAAATGGAGGAATTTTAACATGGCTCGTATTGCTGGTGTTGACTTACCCAGAGACAAGAGAATCGAAATCGGTTTGACTTATATTTACGGTATCGGTAGAGTAAGCTCAAACAACATCTTAGCAGAAGCTAAGGTTGACCCTAACACTCGTGTTAGAGATTTAACAGACGACGAAGTAAAGAGACTCGGTGAAGTAATCGCTGAAAGTTACCTCGTAGAAGGTGATCTTAAGAGAGAAATCGCTCTTAACATCAAGAGACTTCAGGAAATCGGATGCTATCGTGGTATTCGTCATCGTAAGGGACTTCCTGTGCGTGGTCAGAAGACTAAGACCAATGCTAGAACACGTAAGGGTCCGAAGAGAACTGTTGCTGGAAAGAAGAAGTAAGTAACAATGTAACAAATTATGCACTTTTAACTTTAGTTATATTTAAAAAAGAAGTGCGCGTATCTATATTTGAGAAAGTAGGTTAGTTTTTATGGCAAAAGCAAACACAAGTAAAAAAGTCGCTAAAAAGCGTGTCAAGAAAAACGTTGAACATGGACAGGCACACATTCAGTCATCTTTCAACAATACCATCGTTACTTTAACAGATAGCGAAGGTAATGCTTTAAGCTGGGCAAGTGCCGGTGGTCTTGGATTTAGAGGTTCAAAGAAATCTACTCCGTATGCAGCTCAGATGGCAGCTGAAACCGCTACTAAGGCAGCTCTTATTCACGGTTTGAAGACGGTAGATGTAATGGTTAAGGGACCCGGTTCAGGACGTGAAGCAGCTATTCGTGCGTTACAGGCATGTGGTCTTGAAGTAACAAGCATTAACGATGTTACTCCCGTACCTCACAACGGATGCCGTCCGCCTAAGCGTAGAAGAGTGTAGTCGAATTAGTAGCTGATATAATGGTTGCAGGAATTATCCTGTGAAAATTTTAGGAGGTAAATAGAAATGGCAGTAAATAGAGTGCCCGTTCTTAAGAGATGTAGAACTCTCGGTCTTGAACCGATGGTTTTAGGATATGACAAGAAATCCAACAGAAAATCTGCTAGAGAAGGCAAGAAGATGAGTGAATACGGTCTTCAGCTTAGAGAAAAGCAGAAAGCTAAATTTATCTACGGCGTATTAGAAAAACCTTTCCGTAACTACTACAAGAAGGCTGACCGTATGAAGGGTATGACCGGTGAAAACCTTATGATCCTTCTTGAAAGCCGTCTTGACAACGTAGTGTTCAGAGCAGGTTTTGCACGTACAAGAAGAGAAGCAAGACAGATCGTTGACCACAAGACAATCACTGTAAACGGCAAGATCTTAAACATCCCTTCTTACCTTGTAAAAGCTGGTGATGTAATCGAAATTAGAGAAAAATCACGCAGCAACCAGAGAACAAAGGATGTATTTGAAGTAACAGCAGGCAGACTTACTCCTGACTGGATTGATGTTGACAGAGATGCATTCAAGGTAGTTGTTAAGGAACTTCCTACAAGAGATGCAATTGATGTTCCTGTTAACGAAATGCTTATCGTCGAATTATATTCTAAATAAAAATTAGCAAAACATTATCATTTATAAGGAGGGACCTACAATGTTAGCATTTGATTTTGATAGCCCTAATATCGAAGTGGCTGAAATTTCAGAGGACAAGAAATACGGCAGATTCGTAGTAGAACCTTTGGAAAGAGGCTACGGTATTACATTAGGAAATTCATTAAGACGTATCATGTTAGCTTCCTTACCCGGCGCAGCAGTTAGCCAGGTAAAGATTGAAGGTGTTTTGCACGAGTTCAGTTCAATCCCCGGTGTAAAAGAGGATGTAACTGAAATCATTATGAATATCAAGAACTTAGCTATCAAAGATAACAGCGATTCGGATGCACCGAAGAAAGCTTATATCGATTTTGAAGGCGAAGGTGTTGTAACGGCAGCTGATATTCATGTAGATTCTGATATTGAAATCGTGAATACTGATCAGGTAATCGCAACATTAAGCGGTGGCAAGAATACTAAGCTTCATATTGATTTCATCATTACAAGAGGCAGAGGTTATATCAGTTCAGATAAGAATAAGAACGATGATCTTCCTATCGGAAACATTGCAATCGATTCTATCTACACACCTGTTGAACGCGTGAACCTTACAGTTGAGAATACACGTGTTGGTCAGATGACAGACTATGATAAGCTTACATTAGATGTATATACCAACGGCACATTGGCTCCGGATGAGGCAGTCAGCCTTGCGGCTAAGGTTTTAAGCGAACACTTAAAACTTTTCATCAACCTCTCTGAAAACGCTAAGAACGCTGAGGTTATGATCGAAAAAGAAGATGACCAGAAAGAAAAAGTGCTTGAAATGAGCATCGACGAATTAGAACTTTCTGTTCGTTCTTACAACTGCTTGAAGAGAGCAGGTATCAACACTGTTGAAGAATTAACAAACAAGACTCCTGAAGATATGATGAAGGTTCGTAATCTCGGACGTAAGTCACTCGACGAAGTTTTGGCTAAGTTAAAAGAATTAGGTCTTCAGTTAAATCCCAGCGAGGACTAAATGAAGACTTGCGGTAAGTCCAAAGAGCACGCACACAACCCAATAATGGATGCTAGGCGTAAGTAAATAAGACCAAAAGGCGTTATCTTACGTTCCACGAAAAATGAAGGGAGATTTATTAAAATGGCAGCATACAGAAAATTAGGAAGAACTTCAAGCCAGAGAAAGGCTTTACTTAGAAATCAGGTAACAACTCTTTTATACCATGGCAAAATTGTGACAACTGAAGCTAAGGCTAAAGAAATCCGTAAAATTGCTGAAGGTATGATTGCACTTGCTGTAAAAGAAAAAGACAACTTTGAAATGGTAAAGGTTACTGCTAAAGTTGCTCGTAAAGACAAAGACGGCAAGAGAGTAAAAGAAGTTGTAGATGGTAAGAAAGTTACCGTATACGATGAAGTAGAAAAGGAAATCAAGAAAGATTTACCTTCAAGACTTCATGCAAGACGCCAGATGTTAAAGGTTTTAACACCGGTTGTTGAAGTTCCCGAAGCAGCAGCAGGCAAGAAGCGTAACACAAAGAACGTAGATATGGTTGCTAAGCTTTTCGATGAAATCGCTCCTAAGTATACAGAGCGTAACGGTGGTTACACAAGAATTATCAAGGTTGGTCCTCGTAAGGGTGACGCAGCTATGATGGTTGTAATCGAACTCGTTTAATTTGAAATAATGTAATGACAAAGATGAGTTGGTCATAATTACCAACTCATCTTTTTTATTTTGTAGCATATTGACTATATTTTATTTTTTCATAAATAAAATACTTTTTATTATCGTAAAAATAAGTTATACTCATAAAGTAGGATATTAGAGTGGTTCATTTAATATCATAAAATATATAGCAAAAGGGAAATTGAGGAGGATATTTTAAAATGACTTTAGAAGAATTAATCCGTTATGCCAAAGAAAATCATTGTTCGGATATTCATATTACAGTAGGTACTGCATTGGCAATTCGTCGCTATGGTACATTACAGATTTTGGAACCCGCACCTTCGGCAGAAGAATCCAGAGATATGATTTTCTCTATTTTGGACCAGGAACAGGTACATAAAGCATCTGCAGGTGAAGACCTTGACGTTGGTTGTATGCTTCGTGATGGAACCAGAATCCGTGCGAACGTATATCATCAGAGAAATAACCTGGCTGCAAGTATCCGTCTTTTGGATGATACCATTCCCAGCTTTGAGAAGTTAGGATTACCTCCCATTGTTAAGAACTTTGCGGAACTTCCCAATGGTCTTGTATTGGTAACCGGACCTACAGGTAGTGGTAAAACAACAACCTTGGCATCTATGATTGATTACATCAATAAGAATACATCAAAGCATATTATGACCATTGAAGATCCTATCGAATATATTTATCCGCATAACAGAGCGATGATTCACCAGCGTGAAGTTGGTAGAGACGTTGACAGTTTTGCAACTGCTCTTCGTTCAGCACTTCGTGAAGATCCCGATATCATTCTTGTAGGTGAAATGCGTGACTTCGAAACAATTCAGGCTGCTATTACCGCTGCTGAAACAGGTCACTTGGTATTTTCTACCTTACATACAACAAGTGCAGCTCAGACAGTAGAACGTATCGTTGATGCTTGCCCTATCGATGGTCGTGAACAGGTACGTGCACAGTTTGCAAACGTTATTAGAGGTATTCTTACTCAGCAGTTGATTCCTTTGGCTGACGGAAACGGTCGTGTGGTAGCAACTGAAGTATTAAACGCAAACTACGCTATCAGTAACTTGATTCGTGAAAACAAATCTGTACAGATTACCAGTGCAATTCAGTCAGGTATGCGTGAAGGTATGCACACTATGAACAATGACTTGATTCGTTTGGTTCATGAATCTAAGATTACAAAGCAGGATGCTATGAGAGTATCAACAGTACCTGCAGAATTAGAAAAAATGTTATTCTAAAAATAAGATTTTGCGAAGAGCATTGCGAAAGCAATGCTCTTTTTGTATACTTATAAGGCGAAGAACCATAAAAGGGGACAAAGATGAAGAGCAAAAAAGGTGGTTTGTCCACAAGTGTTATCAAAACAATTGCATTAATTATTATGTTCGTTGACCATTTTGCGGCAGGCGTTGTAGTACGTATGCCTAATTTACATGATCATCTTGCGGTATATCAATGGATGCGTCATATCGGACGAATCAGTTTCCCTATTTATTGTTTTTTTATCGTAGAAGGTTTTTATAAAACAAGAGACCGTAAAAGGTATGCAAGGCGACTTGCGGCCTGCGCTTTGATTTCGGAAGTACCTTTTGATCTGGCAATCTACGGTAAAGTATTTTATCTATGGCATCAGAACGTGTTTATGACTCTTTTAGTGGGCTTATTTGCGATTTGGGCATTGGAGTCCGTTCGCAATATAAAAGAGATGTCTAAGGGCGTTAAAATCGTCACATCGCTGTGTACGGGTGTAGGCTTTGCGCTACTGGCGGAAGTGCTTTTTACAGATTACGGAAGTTTTGGTGTGCTTTGCATTATTATGATGTATGTGGTGCGTAAACTTACGGAGGATAAAATTAAATTCTGGGCGCCGGTGGTTTTGACGGCGGGAATTGTGGTTTTGACGATTTTGAGTTATACCGAAATTTGGGCGTTGTTGGGACTTCCTTTGATGTTCTTTTATAAGGGTAAAAAAGGATGGAACGCCAAGTGGTTCTTTTATCTCTTTTATCCGGTGCATCTGCTGGTGATTGCAGTGATTGCACTTTGCCTCGGCGTGCAAAGATGGGGACTGTTTTAAAGAAATAGTATGGATGTAACCTATAATTGTAAGAACGGATTCTTTTCAGGAAGACTATTTGCGCCAACTTGTATTTAACCAAAAAATCGGTTAGAATGATGATTGTGTTGTAAAAGGCACATAGAATTTGATTATTTGTATAGATTTGAATTGTGTGATCAAATGATAGGACGGAGTTTGTATGTCATTAATTAAAACCAAAAATCTTACATTTGAATATATACGTCGCGATGATGAAGGAAACGTGGAAGGCATTACCAAGGCGGTAGATGATGTGAACCTTGATATTAAGCAGGGAGATTTCATCACGATTCTCGGCCACAACGGTTCGGGAAAGTCTACCCTTGCAAAGCACTTGAATGCCATTCTTTATCCTACGGAAGGCACTGTGTGGGTGGACGGCAAGGATACTAATGAAGATGAGTATCTTTGGGATATCCGCCAGACCGCGGGTATGGTTTTTCAGAACCCGGATAATCAGATTATCGGTCAGGTTGTGGAAGAGGACGTAGGATTCGGTCCTGAGAATATGGGTGTTGCCACCAAGGAAATTTGGGAACGTGTGGAAGAGAGTTTAAAGGCGGTCGGAATGTATGAGTTCCGCAAGCACTCGCCGAACAAATTATCCGGCGGTCAGAAGCAAAGAGTGTCCATTGCGGGCGTGATTGCCATGCACCCGAAGTGCATTATTCTGGACGAGCCGACAGCGATGTTAGACCCGAAGGGACGTAAAGAAGTGATCCGTGCGGTAAGGGCCTTAAACGACGTAGAGAAAGTAACGGTGATATTAATCACCCACTATATGGAAGAAGCGATTTATTCAGACCGGATTTTTGTAATGGATAAGGGTAGCATCGTAATGCAGGGAACGCCGAAACAAGTATTCTCTCAAGTAGAGCAGTTAAAAGAACTGCGCCTTGACGTGCCCCAGGCAACTTTGCTTGTCTATGAACTGCAGAAAGCAGGCGTGAATTTGGAAGACGGTATTTTATCCAAGGAAGGATTGGTAGAGGCCTTATGCCGATTATAGTGCATCATTTGTCCCACGAATACGGGACGGATACAAAACTGAATACATTGGCGTTAGACGATATCAATCTTGTGATTCCTGACGGGCAGTTTGTGGGATTGATCGGACATACGGGTTCCGGTAAAACTACTTTAATCCAGCATTTGGATGCCCTTTTGGAGCCAAAGAGCGGGACTGTGTATCTGGACGGCGAGGATATCTTTGAGAAGGATTATGACAGACAGAAGCTTCGCGGGGCGATGGGGCTGGTGTTCCAGTATCCGGAGCATCAGTTGTTCGAGACTACGGTTTTTGCGGATGTGTGTTTCGGACCGAAGAATTTGGGCCTTGATAAAAAAGAAGTGGAATTGCGAGCATATGATGCCTTGAAACTGGTGGGGCTGGAGGACGAAGTCTTTTATCAGTCGCCTTTTGATTTGTCAGGTGGGCAGAAACGCCGTGTTGCCATTGCGGGTGTACTTGCCATGCAACCGAAGGTTTTGATTCTCGATGAACCTACGGCGGGACTGGACCCGAAGGGCAGGGATGAAATTTTAGATTGCATCAATATTTTACATCATAAAAAAGATATGACTGTAATTCTCGTATCCCACAGTATGGAAGACGTGGCAAAATACGTGGATCGCATCATTGTAATGAATAAGGGCAAGGTGTTCTTGGACGGCAGTCCCAAAGACGTGTTTGCCCATTATAAAGAGTTGGAAGAAATCGGTCTTGCGGCGCCGGAAGTGACTTATATAATGAATGAGTTGGCAGCGAAGGGCTTGCCTGTCAGTACAGAGGCAACGACGCTGGAAGAGGCGAAGGAAGAGATTATAAGAGTATTGAAAATGCAAGGAAGAAATTAGCAATTTGGTCGTGGTAATATAAATGACTGGGATATGATGTTGCATGGAAATGAAACGTTGCATTCAGGAGATAAAATGCTGAAAGATATTACGTTAGGGCAGTATTATCAGGAAGATTCCGTGATACACCGCTTAGACCCGAGAGTCAAGCTGGTGGGCACCGTTCTCTTTATGATATCGCTGTTTTTGTTTAACAATTTAATAGGGTATGGTCTTGCGGCATTGTTTCTTTTCAGTGCAATTAAGATGTCGAAGGTGCCTTTTAAATTTATGGTAAGAGGCATGAGGGCAATCTTTCTGTTACTGCTGATTACCGTGTTCTATAACCTGTTTTTGACCAAGGGCGATATTCTGTGGCAGTGGGGATTCTTGAAACTGACCAAGCAGGGTATTGAGGTTGCGGTGTATATGATGATTCGCTTAACGCTGTTGATTATCGGTTCATCGCTTATGACACTGACTACAACGCCGAACCAGTTGACGGACGGCATTGAGAGTCTTTTAAGCCCCTTGAAGATTTTTAAGGTGCCGGTGCATGAGGTGGCTATGATGATGTCCATTGCGCTTAGGTTTATACCGATTCTCATGGAAGAGACGGATAAAATCATGAAGGCCCAGATTGCCCGCGGTGCGCAGTTTGAGAGTAAAAATTTGTTTAAAAAGGTAAAAGCTTTGGTGCCTTTGCTGGTGCCCTTGATTATATCGGCATTCCGCAGAGCCAATGATTTGGCACTTGCTATGGAGGCGAGATGTTATCGTGGCGGTGAAGGAAGAACGAAGATGAAACCGTTAAAATATCGCGGAAGAGATGCGGTGGCGTACGTGGTGATGATTTTGTATCTTGTGGCGCTGATTGCGGTGGGTATTTTTACGGAAGGGTCGTTGCTTAAGATACTTGGCTTGGTGACGTAGATTGCCGGGCGAGTAAGTGGCTACGAAGTATAGCGAAGTAAGAGGATAAAATGAGACGAATAATGCTGACCGTCGCCTACGACGGAACGGATTTTCACGGGTGGCAGGTTCAGCCCGGAGTGAGAACCGTGGAAGGTGAATTGAATAAATGTCTTTCAGAACTTCTTGGTACGGAGGTTCAGGTGATTGGTGCGAGCCGTACCGATGCGGGTGTGCACGCAATGGGGAATCTTGCGGTTTTTGATACAGAGGGAAATATTCCTGCTGAGAAGTTTGCCTATGCTTTGAATTGTAAGTTGCCTTCGGATGTAAAAGTGCAGAAGTCCGAGGAAGTGGCGGAGGATTTTCACCCAAGAAAGTGCAATAGCATGAAGACCTATGAATACCATATCGACTGCGGAGAATTTCCGATGCCGATTAACGGACGATATGCGTACTATACTTATCACAACCCGGATGTGGAGCTGATGCGTGAGGCTGCAAAGTATATTGTGGGCGAGCATGATTTTAAAAGTTTCTGCAGTGTCCATACCCAGGCTGAAACCACGGTACGTACCGTTTATAGCGTGGACGTAGAGCAAATAGGCCGTGAAATCGTCATAAGAGTGTCAGGAAGCGGTTTTCTCTATAATATGGTCCGAATTATCGCCGGAACCCTTTTAGACGCCGGAACGGGCAAATTTGCGCCTTCTAAGGTGGCGTGGATGATTGAACAGTGCGACAGAACGGTTGCGGGACCTACATTACCGCCGGAAGGGCTTAGGTTGTGTGGGATTGAGATAAAAGGCTAAAAAATAATTTTATTTTGTTATTGACACCAAGAATTTCCTATAATATAATAATTTAGCATGCGTGTGGACCGTAGCCCCGGGACATAGGCATGAAAACAGACATAGCTGATTCGGAGCATGTGGCCCGGACATCCGCACGCTTTATGTATCGGCAGAACAGTTGAAATTTGGAATGAACATTTTGATGGAGGTAAGATCATGAAATCTTATATGGCGAATCCTGCTACCATTGAAAGAAAGTGGTATGTAGTAGATGCAGAAGGATGCACATTAGGACGTTTAGCTTCAGAAGTAGCTAAAGTTTTAAGAGGTAAGAACAAACCCCAGTTTACACCTCATATTGATACAGGTGACTATGTAATCGTTATCAACGCTGAGAAGATTAAAGTTACAGGTAAGAAGATGAACCAGAAGACATACTTCTCACACTCTGACTATGTTGGTGGTGAAAAGTTAGTTACTTTAAAGGAAAAGCTTGCTAAGCATCCTGAAGAAGTAATCGAACATGCTGTTAAAGGTATGCTTCCCAAAGGACCTTTAGGAAGAGAAATGTACAAGAAACTTTATGTTTATGCAGGACCCGAGCACAAGCATGCAGCTCAGAAGCCTGAAGTATTGACATTCTAATCTAAAGGAACCAAGAAGGAGGAAATGAAAAATGGCTAAAAAAGCAACAGAAAAGTTCTACGGAACAGGAAGAAGAAAAAGTTCAATTGCCAGAGTATATGTTATGCCTGGTAAAGGAAATATTACAATCAATAAAAGAGACATCAATGATTACTTCGGCTTAGAAACCTTAAAGGTAGTTGTTCGTCAGCCTCTTACATTATTAGAAGCTACAGAAAAGTATGACGTAATCGTTAGCGTACACGGTGGTGGTACAACAGGTCAGGCCGGTGCTATCAGACATGGTCTTGCAAGAGCACTTTGCAAAGTAGATGCAGACAACAGACCTGCACTTAAGAAAGCTGGTTTCTTAACAAGAGATCCTCGTATGAAAGAAAGAAAGAAATACGGTCTCAAAGCAGCTCGTCGTGCACCTCAGTTCTCAAAGCGTTAATCAAATATCGAATTATTCCAAAAGCCTCGATTTTTATCGGGGCTTTTTTGTTGTGCCGAAGGGTGGATGAAGATATAATGGAGATGGTATAATTGGCAAAATTTTTTATACTATAACCCATAAAAATACATATTTAATTCGTATCTTAAATAAGATGTAACCTTTTCTAAAAGATTTCGTCTTATATAGTGACGGGAGGAATTGAGTCGATGAAAAAACAAGTATGTATTATTTTAATCGTTCTAGTAATGATACTGACAATTGCGGCGTGTGGAAGAACGAATGCCAATAACACAGCAGACAGTGATGTATCAGTTGATAATAATGAAAACGCATATGACATGGAACCGGATACATCTTCCGAAAATGAGGGATCTGAGTATGGGAGTATGCATGACTATTTTTTGAATTTGCGTCAAATGCCCGGAGCGACTTCATATAAAGCAGAATGTGAAGGGGTAAGTTATACATTGATATCTTGGGGAACATATCTGAATGTAAATATCACAAACAATAATGATGATCCTGTTTTAATAGGAGGTCAGTATAAGTTGCAAAGAGTGATTGGGGACGAATATGTCGATATTGATGAAGGTAATAACCTTGTTATTGCAGGAACCCATGTAAGAGATATGCAGCTTATTATTTTGCATGATGAAACAGACGGGTCGGAAATTCTTCTGGGACAGGAGAATGAAAAATTTTCTATAGCGCCGGGACAAACAATAGAGGCACAGTTCCTTACAGGACGATATGTGATAATTGATAATCCGGATTTTGCCGGTGACTACCGATTTATTTATGGAGAGGCTGCAGTCGACTTTAATTTGGAGTGTGATATTGCGGAGTGATGGAGAATCAAATGGGAATTTTGAGGTTGATTTATGATAGGAATATATTTTAGTGGAACAGGTAATTCAAGATATGCATTAGAGGTATTTATTAGAGAATATGACAATAATTCTGTTTTGTTTTCTATTGAAGATAAAAATCTCATAGAACACATAAATAGTCATGACGAAATAGTATTTAGTTATCCTGTTCAGTATAGTGCAGTACCCAAAATCTTGAGTGATTTTATACATAACAATTCATCGGTGTGGCAAGGAAAAAGAGTTTTTATTATTGCTACAATGGCATTGTTTAGTGGAGATGGTGCAGGAGTATTGGGGCGTTTGTTGAAACAATATGGTGCAAAAATCACAGGTGGCTTGCATTTGCAAATGCCAGATAGTATTGCTGATGAGAAAGTATTAAAGCGTTCCTTTGAAAAGAATACTCAGCTTGTTGAAAAGGCAAATCGAAAAGTAGTAAAAGCAGTTGCCGATATTAAGAATGGAAAATATCCACAAGAGGGACTGGGAACTTTGTCCCGCTTGGCAGGTTTTTTGTCACAGAGATTATGGTTTGGTTACAGAACCAGAAAGTATAGTGATAAGTTAAAGGTAGATGCAGACAAGTGTATTGGATGCACTAAATGTGCAAAGATATGCCCAACAGAAAATATTATTATGACAGATAATCAAGCACAAGGGAAGGATAAATGCACGGTATGTTATAGGTGTGTAAATGCATGTCCGAAACAAGCAATTACATTGCTTGGAAAAACAGTTATCGAGCAAACTTCTGTTGAAAAATATTTATAATACAGAGGTGCAAATTTCAGTAAGCTAGTGTGTTTAACTGAGAGACGAATTTGAATTTTGAATTGGATTGGAGAAATATAATGATAAGATATTCCACTCTCGAAAATGTATCTATTGAAGTGTTGTTTAAAGCTTTTATGCAATCATTTCAAGGATTTCGTATCACTACCGAAACAACTTATGAATCATTTTCTGAAATGCTTACAGAACGTAATTATGATTCGACAATTTTGATTGGGGCATTTGATACTGAAACTGGAGAACTTGTGAGCTATGTTCTAAATAGTATACTTGAGCGAGATATTAAAACTGCTTATGATATACTCACGGGAACAATACCGAATTACCGTAGACAGGGAATATCAAGAACTATTTTTGAAAAGATGAAAATTCTGCTTCAACAAAATGAGGTGAAGTTATACACAACAGAAGTTCTTAAGACAAATCCAGGAGCACTAGAGTTATATTTGTCCGTTGGATTTGCGATAAAAAATGAAGTTGTAAATGTCATCAAAACGCCAAAGGGAAGCAGAGAAGTATACGAGTATGAAATTGTTATGAGCATTTAGGGTATTAACAAAATGTAAGCCTAGCAACCACTTGAAAATTGAATTTTGCAGATGAGTAAGTGATCGCATATATATAAAGATTGTGAGGATTAAATATGAGTAAGAGATTTTCAATAGTTTGGACAATATTATTTTTGTATGTTATAGGATATTTTGCGATTAGTATTAATACCGGAAAACAGGATTTTCTTTGGTTGGAACTATC
>JAZNOO010000004.1:0-179064 GCA_045580855.1 Lachnospiraceae bacterium
AACCGAAGTGTCGCAGGTTCGAGTCCTGCTTGGGGAGTTAGACGGGAAACCGTTTAGAAATCTGGCTCCGTGGTCAAGCGGTTAAGACATCGCCCTTTCACGGCGGTAACACGGGTTCGATTCCCGTCGGAGTCATTAAAAAACTACTTGCAAAATGGAAAGAGATATGTTATTATATCAAAGTTGGGTAAGACAGTAGTTTTTACAAAGTCCACATGCCGATGTGGCTCAATTGGCAGAGCAGCTGATTTGTAATCAGCAGGTTATCGGTTCGAGTCCGATCATCGGCTTTGTACCCTTCCTTAGGGGTTGGGACCTTTAGCTCAGTTGGTTAGTGCAACCGGCTCATAACCGGTCGGGCCAGGGTTCGAGTCCCCGAAGGTCCATTTTGGCCCAGTGGCTCAGTTGGTTAGAGCGCCGCCCTGTCACGGCGGAGGTCGTCGGTTCGAGTCCGATCTGGGTCGTTTTTTATTTTATGGGATCTTAGCTCAGCTGGGAGAGCATCTGCCTTACAAGCAGAGGGTCACAGGTTCGAGCCCTGTAGGTCCCACTAACCGAATATCGGTTATGCCGGCGTGGCGGAACTGGCAGACGCACAGGACTTAAAATCCTGCGGGACTAACCTCCCGTACCGGTTCGATTCCGGTCGCCGGCAGTAAAAAGAAATGCTTCAAAGCTTTATGAATTAAGGCTTTGGAGCTTTTTTTTGATACTTTTGTTTGTACTTGTTTGTACATACCGTATTCCCTTGCTTTTTTGCTTATTATTATATGCGCTGAAAGAAGCATAAGGATATGATAAAGCGATAAATAAAATTTTGTGTGTTCTGTGTATGCATATGTCTTAAATGAACAATATTGTGCGTTGGTCGCTTTTGTTGAAATTGTATTGAAAATAAGATGCATATGTGGTATTTTTATTACAATATTTTGGTCGCTATTAGATATAAAATCGCTGAAGGAAGAAACATGCAGATAAAGAAGGAAGAAATAAAACAACGGATTTTGGCTGTTTCCAAACAACTCTTTACAAATGCCGGATATGATAAAACATCATTACATATGATTGCGGATAAATGTTTTATAAGTAAGAGCAATATTTACAGATATTTTAGTTCTAAAGAAGAAATATATGAAACACTTGTAGGCGAGGCTAGGTTAAGTCTTATAGATGCAATCAATAGATTTGGTAGTTCAGATTATGCCGGTAATGATACTGCGGATAAGATAGAAGAAGTTTCAGAAGTCCTTGCAAGGATAATGAGTCAGTATCGTGAAGGTATACTTATAATGCTTAAGTCTGTCGGAAGTAAAGACCAAGTTATTCTTACGGAAATGATGAAAGGTTTTTTTGTTGAAACTTGTCCGATAGATGATAGGGAATTTAAGGTTCAGATAGTATCTCTTCTAATAATGGGACTGAAAGACATACTTATTAAGTACAGTGAAGAGGATGAAATCCGATATAGGTTACAGATGCTTATTTCATATCATTATCTTGGATTAAATGGAATTAAGGAAAGGCTTGGGTATAATTATGAAGGATAAAGATAAGAGTAATCCAAAAGGAGCAAAGAAAAACAGAAGAGGACTTCGTAAATTTTTGATTGGTTTAGGCATTTTTGTAGCATCTATTGGTATATTTCTTGTCTGGTACATTAACCATATGCACTATGATATAGAGGCACATGAATATTATGATGTGGAAACTTTGCAATCTGAGGGTAGAAGTTATGATGATTCATCGATTGTATATATGACATATGATATCAGTCCGGAAGGTCTTGATAAGGTATACCAAGCATTGGAGGTGACTCCCACAGGTAATGTAGCTATAAAGCTATCAACAGGTGAAGCGGGTAATCCCAATCATTTGGATCCTTATCTTATTAAAGATTTGGTTCAAAGTGTGGATGGAACAATTGTTGAGTGTAATACAGCATATTCCGGCTCCAGAAGAGCTGAAACGGAAATGCATATGCAGGTTGCAGAGGATCACGGTTTTACTGAAATTGCAGATGTAGATATTATGGACCGTGACGGTTATATGAAAATCCCTGTAACAGATGGTACAAATTTACAGGAAAACTGGGTTGGAATGAATTTGGCTAATTATGATTATGTGATAGTTCTTACTCATTTTAAGGGACATCCAATGGCCGGATTTGGTGGGGCACTTAAAAATATTTCAATCGGTATAGCATCAAGTGAAGGGAAGGTCAGAATACATACAGGCGGAGTTTTTTCGAAGCCACCGATAACTTTTGGAAGTCTGTTTACGAATCAGGATGTTTTTACGGAATCAATGGCGGAGGCAGCAAAGTCAGTTTCGGATTATGAAGAAAATGGACAAAAAATTATTTATATAAGTGTAATGAATAATATGTCCATTGACTGTGATTGTGTTTCCAATCCTACTGAAGTGGATATGCATGATATCGGTATCCTTGCGTCTACTGATCCGGTTGCGCTGGACCAGGCGTGCATAGATCTTGTGTTTAGGGCACAGGATGGTCAGTCACTTCAGAATAGGATACTGGATCAAAACGGACTTCACATATTAACACATGCTGAAGAAATAGGTTTGGGCAACAGAGCGTATGAAATTATAAATGTTGATGAAAAATAAAACTGCTTTTGATAGTGCGACAGAGTGGGTAGACGAGTAGTCAGGAGACCGATTAATATATGTTTGATGTAATAGAAAGAGAATTTATATATTTAGGGTACTATTTTCTGGTACAATTCAGACAAATTTTTTTATATTGGGTTATAGGAATGGTAATTGGTTCAATCATTTCTGTATTCTTTAAGGATAAAATCCACAATCTTATGAGAACAATGAAAGGCAATGGGAGCAGTATAATAGGAATTATATTTGCTTCTGCCTTAGGTGTTGCATCACCGCTTTGTATGTATGGTACAATCCCGATAGCCGCCTCCTTTTCAAAAGGCGGAATAAGAGATGAGTGGCTGGCCTCTTTTATGATGAGTTCCATCCTTTTGAATCCGCAGCTTATTGTATACAGTGCGGCACTTGGGTTTAAGGTTCTGATGATTCGTATAGTAACATGCTTTTTGTGTGGGGTTGTGGCAGGACTTGTTATAAAGTCCTTTTTCAAAGAAAAGAAATTCTTTAGATTTGAGAACTTTAATGAACCACGAAATAAGGATACGGATCCCAATATATTCATAAGACTATTAAAGAATCTGTTTAGAAATTTTAAAGCGACAGGACTTTACTTTTTGATAGGAGTAATTCTTTCGGCAATTTTTCAGCGATATGTACCTCAGGAGGCTGTAACATTTGTGTTTGGGGGAAATGAAGCCTGGGGAGTGCTGATGGCTTCTACGGTCGGTGTTCCTCTTTATGTTTGTGGAGGTGGCACTATACCGATTCTTAAGACATGGCTGGCAAATGGTATGAGCCTTGGAAGTGCTGCGGCATTTATGATAACAGGACCTGCGACCAAGATAACAAATCTGGGAGCACTTAAGGCAGTGCTTGGAATCAAACATTTCTTTTTTTACTGGGCTTTTATTATAATATATGCATGTTTGACAGGTATATTGATTAACGTAATCTTATAGTTTTTTCAATATCTATTCAGATATTGTTGTAAGAAGTGTTTTAAAGCCTTATAAAATAAGGATTTAAGGCACTTTTTTATTTTTCAACCGAAAGTTTATTGTTTAGGACAAAAAATATACCTAAAATAACAAATAAGTGCATTAATTTAACCATTATACTCAAAAGTCCTATGTATTGGACATCTATTTTGCTAAAGTTTAACAAACAAGTAAAAAATCTTTCTTTGTAAGTTTTTTTGTTTTAATTGGGTAGGAATTGAATGAAATGATCTTCTCCTGGATAGTAGATTTCTGCCGCCGGTAACGGCTACCTTGGCGTAGTAGGAGAATGTGAATTATAAGAATCAGCTACGTCTATCCTTTCTTAAAATTTGAGCGAAAGCTATAAACATATATTAGCAATTGTGGTATGATATTATCAAGCGTGAAACGTGTAATGTTGATTGGTTGCATAAGGAGGATTACGATATGCAGGAATTAAAATGTCCAAAGTGTGGCGAAGTATTTCAAGTTGACGAAACCGGTTATGATCAGATTGTGCATCAGGTTCGCGATAAAGAGTTTATCAAAGAACTTGACAGACGTGAAAAAGAAATGAAGGACAAACGTGAACAGGAATTAGAACTGATTCGCTTGCAGGAAGAAAAAGAATATTCAGCAAATATAGCAGAGAAAGAGGCTTTGCTTACGGCAAAAGACCGTGAAATAGCAGAACTTCAGGCGAAATTAAGAGCCAGCGAAACCGAGAAGAAACTTGCGGTTGCGGAAGCAGTTGAAAAAAAGAATGAGGAATTGTCAAAGAAAACTTCTGAAATCGCCGGTCTTAAAGGAGACCTTAAGAATATCGAGACCGAAAATCGTCTTAATGAAAAAGCGTTGAAAGAACAGTACGAAGATAAACTCAAACTGAAGGATGAGCAGATTGAATATTATAAGGATTTTAAGGCGCGTCAGTCTACCAAGATGATTGGCGAAAGTTTGGAGCAACATTGCTTGAATCAGTTTAATTCGTTACGAATGACGGCTTTTCCAAATGCATATTTTGAAAAAGATAATGATGCCAGAACCGGTAGCAAGGGTGATTTCATTTATCGCGAAAGCGGTGAAGACGGAACAGAGTTTATATCTATTATGTTTGAGATGAAGAATGAGGCTGATACTACGGCAACCAAACATAAGAATGAAGACTTTTTTAAAGAATTAGACAAAGACCGTAATGAAAAAGGTTGTGAATACGCAATTCTCGTGTCTTTACTTGAAATTGATAACGAGCTGTACAACAACGGTATTGTGGATGTGTCATATAAATATCCTAAGATGTATGTTATTCGTCCGCAGTTTTTTATTCCAATGATTACGCTGTTGCGTAATGCAGCACAGAATTCACTCCAATATCGTCAGGAACTTCAGCTTGTGAGAAATCAGCAAGTCGATATTCTTCATTTTGAGGAGAATATGAATGCATTTAAAGAAGGATTTGCCCGTAATTATCGAATTGCGAGTGACAAGTTTGCAACTGCGATTGATGAAATTGATAAAACCATTGACCATTTGCAGAAGACCAAAGCTGCACTTCTTTCTTCTGAGAATAATTTGCGTTTGGCAAATAACAAGGCAGATGAATTAAGTATTAAAAAACTTACAAAAAATGCGCCTTCCGTTAAGGCTATGTTTGATGAATTAAAAGCAGAAGAAGAATAGTGTGAAAATAAAATGAAGTATTACCAAAGCGGACTTTTACAGAAGTCCGCTTTTTCAATAGAAGCATAGTTTCAAAAATGTGAAACGTTTACAGTGCCGATGTTAAACTAAAAAGGCGTGTATTAAACTTATGGTTTATTGCGTATATAAAATGTCGTAGCTAAAATAATAAAAAAATAAATTATCACATTAAAATATAACGAGAGCAATTTTAACGAAAATATAATGCAGGCAATTTATTCAGAAAGGAGAACTCTATGAATTTATATATCAGCGACCTTCATTTTGGTCACAGAAATGTAATCGGTTTCGACCATCGTCCGTTTGCGGGTGTGGAAGATATGGACAGAGTTATGATTCAGCTTTGGAATTCCAGGGTCTCCAAGGATGATGAAGTATATATTGTGGGCGATTTATGCTATAGGAGCGAGAAGACGCCTGATTGGTACTTACGCCAGTTGAAAGGTCACAAGCACTTAATCATCGGTAATCATGACTTGGCTACGATACAGTGCGAGAATGCGCATAAGTACTTGGAAAGTATTGATCAGATGTTGCATATTTCAGATAATGATAAGCAAATTGTTTTGTGCCATTATCCTATGGCTGAGTGGTATAAGAGTCGACATGGATCCTGGCTGATTTATGGTCATATACATAATTCACGTGATGAGGTTTACGAATTTATGAAGTCGAGGGACAATGCATTGAATGCAGCGGCCTGCATTAATAATTATATGCCTGCGTCAATAAATGAATTGATTCGTAATAATGACATTTTTCAGAACAAGTAGCCATAGAATGTTTTTATACGAGATATGGCGGCATAGGAGGAAGTAAGAATGTTTAATTTACAACAATATGAAATATATTCTGAGAAATACGACGTGAAGGGAATTTTAAATTGTTTGTGTGATATAAAGACAATCGTTTTTTTATATGATAAAAATTATTACAGCCGAAAGATTGAAGACGATTGGACAGACGAAAATGAAGAGGAAATGAAGGTATTGGCTCTTGAAAACATGGAGTCGTATCTTGATGATATCGTTGCAGGCAAAGTAGAAGTAGAAAAAGTAAAACTGTATAATTGGTATGTCAGTGAAGCCGAGAAGCACGGTGTAACATATTTAAGAGCACACGGAAATGTAATGGGGCATTACAACTTTTGGGATTCCCAGTTTATTCATACTTCACCGATTGAGAGTATTGATGTTTTGGAAGAAACAGGAGAAGTACGAATTGTCACGAAAAATACCCGTTATTATTGCCCGCTGAATTCCTGGCACTGGGAAGATCAGGATCACTTTGAGAACGATTTTCCGGATTATGAAAAGTGGCGTAAAAAATACAAAAAGAAGGAAGTGCCACCGATTGAACCCGGTAACATTGAATTTTATGCGGAACAAACAAATAATAAACCTTGGTATATTGAGAATGTCGGAACAAAAATCTTGTGCGCACGCACTTCTGTTGGTATAATTAAGTTGGCACCGGGTGAACGCAAAGAAGTCAAAGCAGAGAATGCAGAGATCGAGAATCAGCTTTTGACAGGCGGAGACTTATACCCGGCAGCACTGCTTGATGACGGAGGAGAATAGAATGGATAAGTCCAAATTGCGTAAAATTATTGTAACGGTTTTAATAGTGGCTGTTGTTTTGGGATATGACATCTCGCCCTTGGATATTATTCCTGATGTTATGGCGGGCGTAGGTCAGTTGGATGACTTGTTGATTACAGGTGCCGGTATTATCGGTCTTGTTACAAACTGGTTAACCGGAAAGAAATCAAACGACAATGCGGATTTTCGCGAGATTTAATTGTTTGTTTTACGGGTGATTAACACAATAGGGAATATGATTAAAGTGCAGGTGAGCGATAAAATTTGCCTGCACTTTTTGTATAATAAAATAAATTTATAATAGAATATGTTTCTTTACAGCTTAGGGAAACGTGTTAAATCGCCGCCTCTGGAATTGCCGTGAATATCATAGCCACCGCGGTCGAAACCTGTATAGCGGTTAAAACCGGCACGATTATAGCCTTCACGGTCGAAACCTTGTGAATCAAAGCCGTCTACATCATAGCCTTCGGAATCATAGACTTGCAAAGCAGTTAAAACCGGATCCGGTTCTGCGTCGCCGGTATCCTTTGGGTTATTGTGAAAATCAGCTTTCTTATATACAACGCCGGATCTTTGAGAAGCCTGATATTCTTCGTAGCGTTTTCTCTTGGCTAAACCTTGTTCATATGCTTCAACAGCCGCAAGGTGTTTCGAATAGTCGTTGTAGGGAATGCGCGTTTCGCTTTCTAAAGCAAATAATTCACCATCGCTGATATCTTCCGGTATTTCATTGTCAAATTCATCATTGTAATCGTCCCAACTCACTGAAATTTACTCCTTCATTGCATAGAATTGTGATGTTTTATATTTTAGTTTAGTATAACACAATTATAGGAGTTAAACCAATAGATTGTGGGCAAGCGAATAAAGATGTGTTATAATAAACGATAAGGGTAAAACAATCATACATTTGCCATATTTTATATAGCAAATGCAATAAGTCAATCAGGGGGGGACGTATGATCTACATAACAGGGGATACCCATGGCGAGTACGAGCGCTTTTCAAAGCGGCGTATGCGTACGCAGGGGATGGAGCTAACAGAGGAAGATTACGTAATCGTATGCGGCGATTTCGGTTTGTGTTGGCAGAATAATGCAACCTTCCGTTACGAGTGCGAATTTTTCGCGGGCAAGCCTTTTACGGTGCTTTGGGTACAGGGAAATCACGAGAATTATGATTTTATATCGGAGTTTGAAATTGAAGAATGGAACGGCGGTAAGGTACGCCATATTGTCAGAGACAAGGTGATACTCTTGGAGCGCGGTCAGGTTTTTACGATTGAAGGTAAAACATTTTTTACCTTTGGCGGAGCAGCTTCCCACGATATTCAGGGTGGCGTCTTGGAACGAAAGGATCCGAATTATGATAATCTGGTGAAGAAGGCAAAGAAGGAGCGATTGCCATATCGTATTTTGCGCGAGAGCTGGTGGCCTGAGGAACTTCCTTCAGAAGAAGAGATGCAGGAAGGAATACGTAACCTTGAAAAGGTAAATTATAAGGTGGACTACGTGATTAGTCATTGTTGTTCCACCAGAGTACAGGACACTTTGGATCCTGCACCGTATAAGTTATTTGCGGCGGATGTTTTGACCGAATATTTTGAGCAATTGGAAGAGAAACTTGAGTTTACCGACTGGTATTTCGGGCACTATCATATGGATCAAAGAATTGACAATAAGCACATGCTCTTGTACAAGACAATTGTGAAGTTAGAGCAGAAAGAAACGGATGCGACAGGGATACCACGTATCGGGCATCCGAAGTATCAATGGCGGAACCGCGTTCGATTTGTGTTTAGAGAAGAGGAATTGGAAGGCATCATTCAGGTTGTGGATGCATGGGGCACCTTTGAGCAGAATGAAGAACCGTCTTACGATATTCTGTGCGAGAAAAAGAATTGTCTGTATAAGCACGTTTTAGAGAGTGAAATTATTGAATTGATGTAAGTTATATATTTGCGCGAAAGCGGATAGGTAATCATTAATGTGAATATAAGGAGAGAACTAAAATGACCTACGAAGAAATCAAAAAGAACGAAGAGGTAAATGCATATATTAAGCGCGGTAACGACAATTTGGGCGTGCTTGGTTTTACGGACCATTCGCAGGCACATACTGCTTTTGTTGCGGAGCGTGCGGCGTATATTCTGGAAGAATTGGGCTATGATGAGCATACAATTGAATTGGCTAAGATTGCGGGTTTTATGCACGATATCGGCAATTCCATTAATCGTAAAAATCACGCGGAATACGGTGCGCTTCTTGCCAATGATATTCTTCAGAAGACCGATATGTCCTTGGCAGATCGGGTGACTGTTATGTCTGCCATCGGCAATCATGACGAGTCCACAGGTGGGGCAAAAGATGCGGTTTCGGCAGCTTTAATCATTGCAGATAAAACCGACGTGCGCAGAAGCCGTGTGCGTCCGCAGGACCGCTCCAACTTTGATATTCACGACCGCGTAAATTATGCGGTAACCAAGTCGGATATTACAGTGGATAAAGAGAAAAAAGTAATTATTTTAAATCTTTCCGTTGATGAGAATATCTGTAGCATGTATGAATATTTTGATATTTTCCTTGCACGTATGATGATGTGCAGAGGCGCTGCGGAAATTCTGGATGCGGGTTTTAAGTTGCGCGTAAATGGCGATAAGGTATTATAAAATTTGTTGCGTTTTGTATAAAAGATAAATGCAGAAAGTCGTATCCAAATGAAAAACAAAGAGTTCAGTGAAGAAAATACAATGCTTGAAAAAGATAAGCAAAAGTGTAAACGCCGTATTAAAAAATTAATTTGGCTTGCTATTTTTGCCTTGGTTTTAGTATGGCTTCTTTATGGCAATTTGTCTTTACAGACTACCGTATATGATGTAAAAGTACCGCAGGAATACAGTGGTCTTGAGGGATATACCATTGTACAGATTTCAGATCTTCACAACGCGCAGTTTGGCAGGGAACAATCAAGGTTGATTCGGGCTGTGGCTGAGCAGTCGCCGGATATGATCATTGTTACGGGTGACTTGGTAGATTCTTCCCGCACAAATGTGGAGGTAGCAATGGACTTCATCAATCAGGCAGTGGAAATTGCCCCGGTTTATTATGTGACAGGAAATCATGAGGGCTGGCTTGAAGGTACATATGCTGATTTGAAAGCGCAGCTCTTGCAAGCCGGCGTTGTAGTGTTGGAGAATGAAGCATTTACAGTGGAGATTGAAGGCGAAGTACTTTCGATAGCAGGCACAAATGACCCTGATATGCCGGGTAATAATATTGTGCTTGCAAAACAGGCGATTCATTCGTTAATGTCTGAGTTGGAGGGATATACCATTCTTTTATCCCACAGACCGGAGTTGTTTGATACCTATGTTGAAAGTGATGCTGACTTGGTTTTCTCAGGTCATTATCATGGCGGGCAGTTCCGCATTCCTTTTATCGGTGGTGTTGTTGCACCGGGTGCGGGATTGTTTCCGGAGTATGCGGAAGGCACTTTTACGGAAGGAAATACAACTATGGTGGTGAGTCGCGGATTAGGGAACAGTGTAATCCCTGTGCGCATTAATAACCGGCCGGAAGTGGTAGTGGTGCGTTTGACGACGGAGTAATGATTTACACGCCCGAGAGAATAGAAGATATAAAGAGAAGGAAGAAATCGCACAAATGGCATTGCATTCAGATGAAAATGTAACTGAATATATTAAACAACAGCTGTTTTCTATGCAGGATTTAGAGTACAAGGCCTTTCACAGCCGTTTAATGCCTACAATAAGCCCCGAAACCATCATAGGGGTAAGAACACCCGCCTTGCGCAAATTTGCCAAGGAAATGGCCAAATACGAGGGTGTAGAGATATTTATGCAGGATTTGCCCCATAAATTTTATGAGGAGAATAATCTGCAGGGATTTATCATCGAGGGTATGAAGGATTTTGATAAGTGCTTGGCAGAGGTGGATCGCTTTTTGCCGTATGTAGATAACTGGGCAACCTGTGATATGATGCGTCCGAAGGTTTTTAAGCGAAATCCCGCGGCACTTTTACCGAAGATTCGAGAATGGATAGCATCGGGTAAGATTTATATGGTGCGTTACGGAATCGGTATGCTGATGACCTATTTCCTGGATGAGAACTTTGATGTAAAATATGTGGATGAGGTGGCAGCAGTTGAGTCGGAAGAATATTATGTTAAAATGATGGTGGCCTGGTATTTTGCAACTGCCCTGGCAAAACAGTGGGATGCGGTAATTCCGTATATCGAGAATGGTAAGCTGGAGAAGTGGACGCATAATAAGGCAATTCAGAAGGCGATTGAAAGCTATCGCATTACGCCGGAGCAGAAATCATATTTGAGAACGCTAAAAAAATAGCATAAATTAAAACGCCCCATAGCATAAATTATGTTATGGGACGTTTTTTGTTGCAATTAATAATACTAAAGTTTGATTCTCGCTTCAAAAATTTGGTTACTATGAGTTACGTTTAAATTAAATTTATGCAAATCCATAATGTTTTTGGCAATCGCCAAGCCTAAACCGCTTCCGCCTTTGTTGCTTCGGTTTTCATTGCCGGTCACGAAGGGCTTAAGTAATTCATTTGCATCACTGATTTCAGCACTGCATTGGTTTGTAATACCGATGCTTTTTTTATTTAAAGTAAAAGTGATTACCGAATCGCTGTCGGCGTATTTTACAGCATTTCCGATGAGATTGTCCATAGCTTCCGTAAAAAGTGTTTGATCTGCACGAAGGTTTAAAACACCAACAATTTCAGTCTGCAATTTGCGTTCGCCCAACTGTAACTCATATTTCTTCAAACAGTTGCGAATTACTTCTTCAACATTTAACTCTGTTTTGTTCAAAACTATATTACCGTCTTCTGTTTTGGAGAGGGAGAGAATATCACTGATGATGCGGTTCATATGGTCTACGTTATTCATGATGGCAGCAGCATAGTGTTCGCGTTTCTCGGAGTGTACTGACTCTTTCAGATTCTCGGCGTAGCCTGAGATGGACATCAGAGGACTCTTTAAATCGTGTGCCATGGTGTTCATTAAGGTCTTGCGGTAGTCCGCTATGTCGTACTGTGCTTTTAAACGTGCATAAGTAATCTTAGCAGTAATAAAACAGAACAGGGCTGAAAGTAATATAACCGCAATGATAAAAATGATTAAAGGAATACCCAATATATCATCTGTGTCAAAGTAACATACACTGCGCAGGGTATAAACGGTATCCGCCGAGAAGTAAATCGGTGTTTCGGATACAATCAGCAGGGCATCTCCTTCGTAAGAAATCGTTATATCGGTTTCTTTGGGAGTGACAAGTCCGGTTTCTTCGTTATAGGTTTCATGTAGGATTTCCCAAGCTTTATCGGCGGAATCCCGGAACAGATAGAAGGAGGTATCACCATATCCTGCCACCAGAGGCCCTAACACGGTTTTGTAAGAATTAACATTGCATTCCGTATAACCGCTTTCGGTAGGTGTATAGTCGAAGTGATAAGTTTCCACAGCAATATCTTCTATGTCCTGTAAGGTTAAATCATATTCCGATTCTAAGGGTGCAACATAGGCAGTCATTGAGCCGGGACGGAATTCGTCATCTTTGATATAGAAAGTATCAAAGTCTGCCTCGACATAATACTTTGTATAAGTCTTAAAATCTTTCGCTACGCTTGCCAGCAAATCTCTGTATTCCGGTACTGCGGAGGTGGGACAGGAGTACATTTTGGCAGGTTTTTCTTCATCTTCGCGCACTAATATAAAAAGGGTCTCATCGCAATCGGCAAGTATTTCACCGGTAGAAGGATCGTATAACATGCTGAGATATTCTGAACTGTAGGCGTAAGAGATAACGCGGTATTTGGCACGATCGATAAAGGCCTGATCGCGCTCTTCTTCCGGCACAAGAGAGTCTTTACCGAAGATATCGGCGTAAGTGTCTTCCAGGCTATGTTGCATATTGGAATTCGTTACATAAAACAGATTTTCCATAGCGATAAAAGTAGCGTTTATTATTACGGGAACAAAGATAGCCAGTAAAATGGCAAAAACAAGAAGTACTTCGAACCATCTTTTGAAAAATATGCTTTTAAAAGTTTTGCGTTTGCCAAGACGGGCAACGCGACTTTTTTTATTTTTAGACATAAAAATAAATCCTTTCCGTTTATGATTGAAAGAGCGGAAAACACATTAATCCGTAATTTTGTAGCCTTTTGTAATGACGGTCTTGATTTGTTTCTTATAAGGGCCGACCGCGTGACGGAGTTTCTTGATGTGGTTATCTACCACGCGTTCACCGCCTTCGTAATCGTAGCCCCAGATTTTGACTAACAGGGTTTCACGGGGAACGACGGTGTTTTTGTTCTCCAACAGATATTTCAGAAGTGCAAACTGCTTGGGCGGTAAATTAATGGGATGACCTTCTACCGTTACCTTATAGCGGGAGGGATTCAAGGCAATTTCACCACATGATAACCAAGGTCCTGCCACCATACCCTTGGCGCGTTTTAAGAGCGCCTGGGTTTTGGCGTAGAACTCCGCAAGAGAGAAGGGTTTCACCACATAGTCATCACAGCCCAGCTGGTAGCCGTAGAGAACGTCTTCTTCTCGGCCTCTTGCCGTGATAAACATAATGGGAACAATGCTGTCTTTGCGGATGGTACGGCAGATTTCAAAGCCGTCTGCACCGGGCAACATGACATCCAATATACACAGGTCAAATTCGTTTTCATAAATGGCTTCCAACGCATCGTCGCCGTTGTCATAGGCGTGCATCACCATTTCACCCTCACTTTTATCCGTAAAATAATCGCAGATTACTTCACGGATTTGAGAATCGTCTTCAACCAACAGAATTTGATATGCCATGTTTGCCTCCCAAGGTACAAATTAGGTTTATGTGTCCCTTTTACAATGTCATCATAAAGGGAGGATTTATCCTTTGTGTATCCTTATTTAATTATTCACTGAAAATTCTGCGGTACCACTTCAGGGCATCGCAATAAGCCTTGTAAACTTCGTCCATTTCGATTTCGCGAATCAGCATAATACGTGACACTTCCTGCCAGTTGGCATTCTCATACTGCAGAATGAAGTAGTAGGGAAGTGAGAGCGGTCCGTCGTGGTTTACAAGGGATTTACGGATGTCTTTGGATACGATTACCATATCCAGTGCCTCATCCATCGGTTTATCAAGCATAATATCCAATACCGAGAACAGACCCATTAAGAAAAGTTCCTGGGACTTCATTGCCATACTGAATATAGGTGCCAAATTCTCTGCAAACTTTGCGCGAAGCAGGGATAAACGGGTTACTTCGTTAGGCTTATCCAGGCAAAGCTGTTTGGTTACCGCAGTTGTGGTCCATTTCTTTAATTCGCGCTGACCAAGCATTGCGGTTGCGTGACGGATGGATGTAATCTCCGAATTGATTGCCATACGGTTTACGATTTTTAACAGGGAAATAACCAAAGCGGTATCGCGGCCGATGACGTCCGCTGCGTCGGTTAAGTCGAAGTTTTCTTCGTTTACAATGTTCAATAACTGAATGTAATTGATTTTAACAGGGTTAACTTCGTTCTCGCCTTCCGTAACGGGTGTGCGATAGAATTCGCCTTCATAAAAGGCGTAGCCACCCTGGAATTTCAATTTCTCATATTCTTCCTGGCTCTTGATATTTCCTGCAATTAACTTAATGTTGGGATAGAGCTTGGTAAAATAAATCTTTGCCATAGTGATGTCTATTTTCTGATGATTCAGGAAAATATAACTGCATAAAAGCAGAATCTGACGGTAGTCTTCGAAAGATGCCACGGGAAGTTTGCGAATTGCAAAACGATAGCCTTGCTCTTTTAATTCTTTCAAACGGTTAATGTACATTTCATTGGGAAGAATGGAATTGTCGATTAAAAGCACAATGCGTTCATGCGGTGCTTTACATTCTTCAGAAATGTTACTGAAAATTGCAATATTATTGATGGGAATGAAAATTTCCTTGTCCGCGGATAAGGTTTCGATCCCCATGCTTTCAATGATTTCCAGACCGTTGATGCGGCCTGCACCGTCTAATAAACCGGTGGAGATATAGCTGGGTTCCAGGAAATAATTATTCTTCTGCGAGAACAGCGAGTAAGCCTTCACAGACATATTTTCATCAAATAAAGGGATTAGTGTTGCAAGCATATTTTATCCTCCTTTTGCGGGGGGCTCGAATGTATTATAAATACATTCGGCAGTTATAATTATTTTACAATAAAATATATATTTCTACAATCGAAAGTTAATATAAATTGATATCATCAGGATAATTATTTAGTTGTATTTATAGAGGTTGGGTGTTAAAATTTAAGATGTACGGATATATGAAAATATGATTGAGAAATGTGGGTACTAATCATAGGGTGTGAGGGATTGAGTACCTACTAATTTAGAAAATAATTATTCGGAGGCAATTATGTTTCAGGTAGAGAAAGTAACGGCAGAATTAATCAAATGGATTCAGGATTGGTTTGAAGAGAATGGAAAAGGTTGTAATGCTGTAATTGGTATTTCGGGCGGAAAGGATTCCAGTATTGTAGCTGCTTTGTGTGTAGAAGCTTTGGGGAAGGACCGTGTTGTAGGTATTTTGATGCCCAACGGCGAGCAGTGTGATATTGCTGATTCCAGACAGTTGGTAGAGCATTTGGGAATCCGTAATTATACTTCAAATATCAAAGATGCATATGATAATACTTTAGCAAGCATTAAGGCAGCAGGCTTGGAGCCCAGCGATCAGGCAGTGCTTAATTTGGCGCCGAGACTTCGTATGACAACCTTGTATGCTTTTTCACAGACCTTAAACGGCCGTGTTGCAAATACCTGTAATTTGTCTGAAGATTGGATTGGATATTCGACACGCTACGGCGATTCCGCAGGGGATTTCGGCCCTGTAGCAGGACTTACGGTGGAAGAAGTGCTTCAGGTAGGCGATTACCTTGGCGTACCTTATAATTTGGTGCATAAGGTACC
The DNA here is from genome assembly GCA_045580855.1 of Lachnospiraceae bacterium. Classification (GTDB taxonomy): domain Bacteria; phylum Bacillota; class Clostridia; order Lachnospirales; family Lachnospiraceae; genus UBA3766. The sequence goes on from JAZNOO010000004.1 coordinate 15,925, forward strand.
TTCTGACGGTTTGAGCGGTATGTCTGATGAGGATAAAATCGGTTTTACTTACGCAGTGCTTGATAAGTATATCAGAACCGGTGTGTGCGAAGATGCGGACACCAAGGCAAAGATTGACCGTATGAACAAGATGAATGCATTTAAATTAAAACCCCTGCCTTTTTATAAGCCGGATAAAGAGTTGTTATAATTTACAACAACGGGAGGATTTGTTGTGAGTAAAAAGTGGTTGGAAAGACGACAGAGAATATTTCAGATTATAGATGTAGGCTATGATTTGGATTGGGTTAGTCGCGGATATGATTATGTCAATGTAGCTGCAATTGTATTAAATCTTACAGTCAGCATTTTGCATACATATGAGACGATTCGTGCGCGATATGAGCCGATTTTGCTTGTGGTTGAAGCGATAACGGTTGCATTTTTTGTAATTGATTATATTTTAAGACTTATTACCGCAAGATGTATGTACAAAGAGAAGAATGAGTGGAAAGCAATCCGCAAATATGTTTTTTCTTTTATGGGTATTGTGGACTTGCTTTCTTTCTTGCCGTACTTCCTGCCGGTTATTTTCCCTCAGGGTACCATTGCGTTTCGTATGATTCGAATTGTACGCATTTTCAGGCTGTTTAGAATTAATGCGTATTATGATTCGTTGAATGTAATTACCCATGTTCTGGTAAGTAAAAAGCAACAGCTGATATCGTCGGTTTTTATTATTTTGACATTGATGGTAGCTTCCAGTCTTTGTATGTACAGCTTAGAGCATGAGGCGCAGCCGGAAGTATTCCAGAATGCATTTTCCGGTTTATGGTGGGCGACATCCACGCTTCTGACCATTGGATATGGTGATATATATCCGATTACATTCTGGGGAAAAGCCCTTGGTATTTTTATATCGTTTCTGGGTGTGGGAATGGTTGCGATTCCTACCGGTATTATTTCAGCAGGTTTTGTGGATCAGTATACCAATTTAAAGAAGCGAAACGAATATGGTTATGAAGAGGATATGAATTTTATTAAGGTGCGTGTTGATGCCAATGATGTGTGGAACGGCAAACGTATTGCGGATTTGGATTTGCCCGTAGGTGTTATTATTTCACTGATTCAGCGCGATGATGAGTTTCTGATTCCCAACGGCGGAGCGGTGCTTGAGGCAGAAGATGTAGTTGTTCTTGGTGCAGAACCGTTTAAGGAGCACGAAAGCATTCGTATGCAGGAAGTTGTAATGAAGAAAGAACATCCTTGGTGCAATAAACGCATTAGGGATTTGAATTTGGGGCGCAAGACGGTTATTGTACTTGTGAAGCGTAAAAACAAAGCCTTGATTCCAAATGGTGATATGGTACTTATCAAGAATGACCGTGTTTTCCTTCATACACAGATGCATTTGGAAGATGTAAAATATATGGAAGTTTAGTATAAATTAGCCATCTCTGTTTAGAATAACGAAACAGAGGTGGTTTTTTTATGTTGATTATTAATGGTAAAATTCATACGATGGAAGCCCAGGACTATGAGAACGGTTTCGTGCGAATTAAAGGTAAAATAATAGATGCTGTAGGCGATATGTCAGCTTGTCCGCAGGCGGATGAGGATGAAGAAGTTCTGGATGTGAAGGGTGCCTGGGTGATGCCCGGGATTATCGAGGCGCATTGTCATATCGGCATTATTGAAGAGAAGCTGGGAATTATGGGTGATGACTGTAATGAAGAGACCAATCCGGTTACGCCTGAATTACGGGCGTTGGATGCGGTAAATCCTATGGACCCGGCTTTTCACGATGCGATTGCGGCAGGTATTACTTCGGTAATGGTAGGGCCCGGGAGCGCCAATGTGGTAGGCGGTCAGTTTCTTTTTATGAAAACCCATGGAAGATGCATTGACGATATGGTGGTAAAAGCGCCTGCAGCTATGAAGGTAGCCTTCGGGGAGAATCCGAAGACTGCATATGGGGACAAAGATATGTATCCATCTACCAGAATGGCAACTGCGGCAATGCTTCGACAGACGTTATTTGAGGCAAGACAGTATTTGACCAACAAAGTCAGTGGTGAATTAAAGCAAGAGGATTTTAAGATGGAGCCTTGGATTCCGGTATTAAACGGCGAGATTCCGCTGAAGGCACATGCGCATCGGGCAGATGATATTCTGACGGCTATTCGTATTGCCAAAGAGTTTGGTGTGGATATTACCATCGACCATTGTACAGAGGGGCATTTAATTGCAGATGAAATCAAGGCTTCGGGTTTTCCTGCCATTGTAGGACCTGATTTGACGGCCAGGTCTAAGCCTGAGGTGCAGTATATGAATTTTAAAACCAATAAGGTGTTGTGCGATGCGGGGATTTTAACTGCAATTACAACGGACCATCCGGTGTCGCTGATTCAGTACCTGCCTTTGTGTGCCGGTTTGGCGGTAAAATACGGTATGCCAATGAAAGAGGGGCTTAAGGCTATAACGATTAATGCAGCGCGTATTTGTCGCGTGGATGATAGAGTGGGAAGTTTGAAAAAAGGGAAGGATGCGGATGTTGCGATTTTCTCGGGGAACCCGCTGGAGTGCATGACAAGGACTTTGTGGACGGTTATAAATGGCGAAATTATCTACGGAAGGTAGGAAGAAACAGGGTAAAAAGAATTAGGCTTATAGTTACTTTAGAAAAGCGTGAAAGCATTGTATAATAGCGTAAAATGGGCTGAAACCATTAAGATACAGTAAATAAGCAGTGAAGAAGTTAAGGTGTACAAATGATTTTCTTATTAGCAATTGAGACAGAAGAAGACCAACAAAAGATAGAGATTTTATATAAACAATATCATCGTCTGATGTACAAAATTGCATATGAAGTATTGCATAACCGTGGTGATGTAGAAGATGTATTGCACGATTCTTTTATCAAAGTTGCGAAAAATATGCAAAACATAGGTGACCCTGACAGCAAGGAGACCAGGAATTTCCTTGCGGTGATTACCAAGAATACAGCGTTGGACGTGTACCGTAAGAAGAAACGCAGATGGAATAGGGAGGCAAACTTTAAGGAAGTGTATGACAGTAGTGTGCCGAGGACGTATATGCGGTCAACTATAGATGGTGACGCGCAGTTTCTGGTGCAGGCAATTCGTAATCTGCCGGATAAGTATCGTTTGCCCTTGAGTTTGAAATATACCAATCAATACAGTCTTAAGGAAATTAGTGAAATGCTTAATATTTCGGAGACGAATGTGAAGCAGAGAATTTTCAGGGCAAAGAAGATGCTTGAGGAAGAGATTAAGAGACTGATGAACGAAGAGTAGAATGTATTAGTGTACATAAGAGCGATATCGTTGTAAAATCAGAAGTAGTAAAAAGAATGGAGAAATATATGAAACAGATGGAAGTAACGGATGAATTACTTTATCAATATATGCCCATAGCGGATGAGATGGATTTGGATGCTTTGGAAGCGGAAATTGCGGACGAAGAGATTGTGCTTTCTAAGAAGTTTGAAAGACGAATGAAGCGTCTGATGTGGAAAGAAGAACACAAGTGGGTGGCCGGCTTTGGAAAGTTTATGGCAAGAGTGGCGGTTGTGATGCTTTGTGTTCTTGGCGTGAGTTTGGCCGTGACTATGAGTGTGGATGCGTATCGCAGTAAGTTCTTCCAGACAGTACAGGAGATTTGGGAGGATTCGGTAGTACATACTTATGATGTGGGTGAAGAAGGGCAGGAGTTCGTGCCGCACGAGCCGAGTTATATTCCGGAAGGGTATGAGGAGGTAAGTAGATATATTGCAGATGGAACTCTTTCGGTGGAATGGTCCAATATGGCTGGTGAGGATATATATTGGGATCAGGTTGTGGTTGAACAAGGAACATGGAATACATTAGACGCTGACTATAAAATGATGGTAACAAAAAAAATAGATAGTAGCGTATTGGTTATATATTATTATGAAGGTGGATTTGTAAATGCATATTATGAGGTAGGACAATATGTATACATGTTGTCCGCTGATAATTTAGATGAGGAAGAAATATCTACAATTTTTAAAAGTATAAAATAAGTTAAAGCATTACTGTATTAAGCAGTAATGCTTTTTTGATGTAACATTATGGAATATGCAAACGTTATAATTGCAAAACATTTTTGGAGGTTTTGCAATGAAAAAGGTAATCAAAATATTTACAGTTACAATGGTTTGTATATGTATTTTATTTGCGGGGATGTCTACACCCATTAGTGTTAAGGCAGTAGAACCAACAAATGTGGATTCGAGAATGACGTATATTGCGTCGTATTCTACAGATCTTAGTATTACCAGTACTGGTGTTGCAACTATTACGGGTAGGGTAAGGGGCAAATCAGATGTAACAAGTACTTATGTTAAATGTACACTTCAAATGAGCGTAGGCGGTGGCTGGGTAGATGTAAAAACTTGGGAAGTATCAAGTACAACACAAGGTGCAACCATAGCTGAGACTTATCAGCTTTCAAGTCGTGGTACCTACCGCGTAGATATGGTTTGTCGCGCAAATACTGAAGAAAAAACCGGTACTTCCGCATACCGCACATACTAAACACATCTATTAAAAACTGAATATTGGAATCAAAAAACTGCAAGCATTGCTTGCAGTTTTTTTTATACCCTATAAATAGTTAGCTAAATTAATTAACCCTAATCCTACAATGTCGCACCAAAGTCAGCCACTAACACCTGGCCTGTAATTGCTCTGGACTCATCGCTTGCTAAGAAGAGAAGAATATTAGCAACATCAGCAGGCATACAAGGCTGAACTCCTAAGTTCATATGCTTTCTCATCTGGCCCATCATATCGGGATTCAAAGAAGCAGGATCTGTATTCATTGTCATCGGTGTTACGATAGTACTGGGATTTACAGAGTTGCAACGGATGCCTGTACCGGTGAAACGAACAGCAGTATGCTTGGTCAAACCGATTACAGCCGCCTTACTGGTAACGTAAGCAGCGCCGCCTGTACCGAAATGTCCGGCTACAGAGTCAAGGTTGATGATAGAACCGGAATTGTTTTTCATCATTTCTTTAACAGCTGCACGTGTACAATATAAGCAACCCTTGGTATTAACGCCAAGAACTTTTTCCAAATCTTCTTCCGTGAAGCATTCGATGGGTTTTAAGCCTTCTTCCAAAACACCGGCATTGTTTACGAGAATATCGATTTTACCGAATTTCTCAACGGTTTTAGCGATGAGATTCTCTACATCTTCCACCTTGGAAACATCGGTGGGAACTGCTAATACTTCACCGCCTGCTGCTGTGATTTTGGCAGCGACTTCTTCTAACTGCGGTAAACGACGTGCACTGATGACTACCTGTGCACCTTCCTTGGCAAATAGTTCTGCTGTTGCAGCACCAACGCCTGAATTACCGCCTGTAATAATTGCTACTTTTCCGTCTAAACGACCCATAAGTTAACCCTCCTAATTTTATAATAGAAATGTACGTCCCCCATACATATTCCATTATAAAAGAGTAGCATCGGACAGTCAACTAAGGCGTGGTTAAAAATCACGAAAAACAGGTTCCCACAATGTGAGAACCTGCTGATTTTATCACTATAAAATATGTATCTTATTCAGCCTTAGCATCTGTGGTGGGCTTTCTTACGAAGAAGAAGCTCATAAGCAATGCTACAATGTAAAGTGCGATTGTTACATACAATACAGTCTGGTAACCGGTAGGGTTAATTGCTGTCTGGCCTGCTGCAAGGTTTGCAGGGTCAACTACAACTTTCACACCTTCGTTTACCCATTTGTCCATATCGATGAACTCGCCGAACTTGTTGACAATCCAGTTTGCAAGCTGGTTACCTGTAAGGCCTGCGAATGCCCAAGCAGATAATGTGATACCGTGAAGTGCGGAAATGCTACCCATACCGTACTGGTCTGAAAGAAGAGTAGGTACGTTAGAGAAACCGCCGCCGTAGCCTGCGTTTACAACCATAACAAGTGATAATACAAGAACCATTAAAAGGATACTGCTTGCACCGTTTGTGATACCCTTAGTAAGGATAACAACTGCTGTAAGTGCGATAGATGCTATGAAAATAATCTTGTACATAGTGTTTCGGTCTTTCATTTTATCAGCCCAAGCAGATAAACCTAAACGACCTGCTGCATTAAATACTGCAGATACTGTAGAAATAATACCAACGATACCGGCAAGACCGATACACTTAACAATCATCTTTTCTTGAGAAATAAGTGCAAGACCACAGGTGATGTTAATGTAAAACATTACCCAGATACCGATGTAGTTGGTGATGGGTCTTGTTTTAATAACAGAAAAGATGCCCTGACCTTTTTCTTTCTTCTGGGGTTCGTGCCAACCTTCGGGTTTCTTTAAAAGAAGGTGACCAACAAACATCATTACAAAATATACTGCGGCTAAGATGTAGAACATCTTATAGATACCGCCTTCTCCAAGTCCGTCAAGCATCCACTGCATGATGGGGCTTGCGATTGCCTTCGCTGCACCAAAACCTGCTACTGCAAGACCGGTAGCAAGACCCTTGCGGTCCTGGAACCAAAGCATAAGTGTCTTAACGGGTGAAAGATAACCGGTACCAAGACCGATACCCATAATCAAACCGTAGCTTACGTAAATACCGATTAAGGCAAGAACGTTTCCGGGGTTGTTACCGCCGAACCAAATGAAGAAACCTGTACCTGCCATACCTGCCGCGAAGCAGATGGTAGCGATTAAGGAAGACTTGTGAATGTCTTTTTCTACTACGTTACCAAGGAATGCAGCTGACATACCTAAGAAGAAGATAGCGAAACTGAATGCCCATTCGGTAGCGCCTTTGCTAAAACCGATGTGATCGGCGATTTCCTGACTGAAGATTGACCAGCAATAAACGGTACCGATACTGCAGTGAAGCAATAATGCAGGAATCGCTGCACGAATCCATTTGTTGGTACGCCATCCGCCGGTTTTCTTTTCTGTGTTACTCATAATTTCATGCGTCCTTTCCGATTTTTTCTTATTGTTTTATGTAAAAATCACGCTATTCCTATATTATCACACTAAATTCACAATTACAATAAAGCAAAATGGATTTTTTATAAAATAAAAACATCGCCTAAGCATAAGTTTAAGCGATGTTTTTGGGGAGATATTTACCTGAACGATACAAAAATTCAGGCAGTGAATGAAGGGGAGATTATAAGCATTTTATTAATTGATCCCAAATCGGGCGATAGTGGTCGCCGATAATACCGAAGTCTTTCTCTTTGTAGGTCCAAACGGTTCTTGCAATTTGGAATTCTTCAAATACGGCGTGAATGTCTTCAAACCAGCGAAGGACGTCTTCGGGATTCGCGCGGTCAATCATACCGTATTCACCGCAATAGAGGGGGACGTTGTATTTTTCGGCAACTTCAATTGCACCCACAAAGAACTTGCGAAAGAACTCCTTCCCTGTTGTACCTGCTGAAATATGCTTAATGGGATAAGCAAAAGCAGGATCGATTAAGCGCTCGGTTTCTTGCACATAATGGCCGATGGTATCGGGATAACTGATGCGGTAATCTTCCGGCATATTTTCAATCCAGTAGGCACCCTGATGTGTAAAAATCAAGGGCTCGTAGCAGTGGAAGGTATAGGCAATGCGCTCGTCATAAGGTGCGCCCAATTCTTTGACCGATACAACACTGTTGTTTCTGGTGCCGCCAACGATGATCCAGGAGTCCGGAGTGATTTCGCGGATTGCCTGAATTGCGCGACGTGCAATGGCATTCCATTTATCCGCTACGGAAGGGTCAACTACTTCGTTTAATAACTCCAGGGCAACTCTGTCAGGCTGGTTGCCGTAGCGAGTGGCAAGTTCTTTCCAAAGGTTGATAAAACGTTCCTGTAATGCTTCATTGTCAAAGAATCCGTTAGAATATGCCGCATCGTCAAATACATAACCGGCAGTTTTGTGAAGGTCTAATACCACGTTAAAGCCGTGCTTTAAACACCAGTCGATGCCTTTGCGGATGTAGGTGTGACCATCTTCTATAAGCGTGCCGTTCTCATCTTCAATCAATTCAAAGTCCACGGGAATACGAATGTGGTCGATGCCCATATTTTTAATGGCGATAATATCGTCTTCCGTAATAAAAGTATCCAGGTGCTCTTTTTCAAGGCTTCCCTGTGAAAGCCAGCCACCTAAATTGATGCCTCTGTAAAAACCTTCAAATTTGCGCATTTTTATCTCCTTATTATTCCACTAATTCGATGCGTACGTTGTCAATATAGATTTCAGCAGTAGAACCTTTGTTACCCATATTGAATTCCAAACGTCCGTTGTTGTCATCTTTGTAAAGACTTGTAAATTCGTAAGTAAAAGTCTGAGGTTCGGTTGTCACCGTAAAAGTAGTATCTTCAAAGTAGCGAATCCATCCTGCGGTAGGTGCGGATACGCATACAATCATATCGCGTTCTTCAGCAGCCCAGGCGTCAAAGGTCAAACGGTAGGTTTTACCTTTTAAAATAGGGATTGCGGGCTGTACAATCTGTACGGAATAGTCAACGGTACCTTCCGCTACGGTTGAGATGGTTAATACGCCGTCGTTCAGGGCAGCAGAGCCGTCACCACCTTCAAATAAAAGGAAGTACCAGTTTTCTTCGTCCAAAAGATCTTCGTTATCAGAGAAGTCACCGTTGTAAATATAGTTGCCGTCTTCTAAAGGCTCACGGAATAATTTTTCGGGTTTGGTTACGTTTGTGTCATAAAATTCTTTCTGATATACACGTACATAATCGATTTCAAATTCTGCGTTTTCAAAATCAGTTGTTTCATCGGGATTGCCGGGCCAGTTGCCGCCTACAGCCAAGTTCATCTGTACGAAGAAGGTCTGGTCAAAAGGCGCGGGGTAAGGCTTCTCGTCTTCATCAGGGTAAGCTGTGAACCAGTCGTTTGCGGTGTGATATAAGTTGCCGTCGATGTACCAGCGCATTTCGCCGGGTTCCCATTCGACACTGTACTCATGGAAGTCATCTGCAAAAGTGCCTTCTTCCAAAGTATAGATACCCTGCTGTTCCGCATGTGGTTCGCCGTAGTGAACTGTGCCGTATGCGATTTCGGTCTGGTCGCCGAGCACTTCCATAATGTCGATTTCACCGCATTTGGGCCACTGTCCGTAGTAGCTTTCGTCGGTGGGCATCATCCAAAGTGCAGGCCATAAACCCTGACCTTCGGGAACTTTGGCACTGATTACCACTTTGCCGTACATAAAATCTTTCTTGTTCTGAGAAGTGATTTTTCCGGAAGTGTAGTAAGGGTTACCGTTTTCATCGGTGGTTTCCAATGCCTTGATTACTACGTGACCGTCACGTATGAAAACATTGTCGGTAGAAGTTGTATATTCCTGCAATTCATTGTTGGTCCAGCCGGGCTCATGGGGTTCATAGTTCCAGATGTCCATATTTAATTCGTTGCCGTTGAATTCGTCATTCCAGAGAAGGGAATAGCCTTCTAACTGGGGGACATCTTCCTGGGCGAACTGGTTGGCCTGGGGTTCTTCGCCACAGCCGAACAGTGAAATTGTCATTGTTAACATTGCTGTAATTGAAATTGCGGTTTTAAAATTCTTTTTCATAAGTCTGCTCCTTTCAGGGATTTGTGTTTCTGATACTAAAATAGCATTACAGAAGTCTAAAATATATAAAAATAGTTACAATTTTATAAGGATTATGATATAATGTGAATTATGAAAAAAGAATTTGTATACAAAGAATTTTTAAGAAAAGAAGAGAATATTCTGCGTGCACCGTACAACCCGGAACTGGAATTCTATTCGGTTATTAAGTCCGGGGACGTGAAGAAGACCGAGGAATTGTGTAAGGATACTTTTACGGATAAAAAGGGACTTGGTGTATTATCGAAGAATAATATGCAGAATCTAAAGTATCATTTCGTTATTACAATTGCGCTGATTGCAAGATACTGCATTGATGGAGGAATGGACGTGTCTACGTCTTATGCGCTGAGTGACTTTTATATTCAGAAGGCGGACGAGAGCAATTCGCCGGAGGACCTGAATATTTTACATCGCAGGGCCGCTTTGGATTATGCAGAGCGTATGAAGAAACTTCGCAAGGATAAAATCTGTTCCATTCATGTGGTGCGGTGCATCGATTATATGCATGATAACCTGCATTCCAGAATTACAGTGGAAGAACTGGCGGAGCTGGTGGACTTAAATCCGTCGTATTTGTGCCGTCTTTTTAAAAAAGAAACAGGCGTGTCTGTCAGCGAATATATCCAGCAGTTAAAAATTGATGCAGCGAAGAATATGCTTCTGTATTCTGATTTTACACCGGCGAGAATATCGTCTATTCTGGCGTTTCCGGACCAAAGCTATTTTACGCAGGTATTTAAGAAATATACGGGATTGACGCCACGGAAATTTCAGTCCGTGCATTTGCGTGAAATATCCTTGAATTAAAAAATATCCTTCGGGACATTCTAAAAGTAAAGTATGTAACGGAGGAATTTTTTATGTTCTTTTTTTATGATCCTACGTGGTGGCTGATTATTGTGGGAATGCTTCTTTGTCTGGCAGCGTCCGGTAATGTCAGCGCCACTTACAGAAAATACAGTAAAATTGAAAATGCCCGCGGAATGACTGCGTCAGAGGTGGCGGAGCGTATCTTGAAAGGTGCAGGGATTTCCGATGTGCGGATTGAACGGATTGAAGGAGAATTGACGGACCACTATGATCCAAAGAATAAGGTGGTGCGTTTGTCGGAGGGCGTATATTACTCTACGTCGGTTGCCGCAATCGGAGTGGCGGCCCACGAATGCGGGCACGTATTACAACATTATAACGGCTATCTGCCCATTCGTGTGCGCAATGCCATCGTGCCGGTGGTAAATTTTGGCTCAAATCTGTCGTGGCCCTTGATTTTACTGGGTGTTTTGTTTGGATTGACTAGATTGGTCGATGTCGGAATCATACTTTTTACACTGGTTTTATTGTTTCAGATTGTGACTTTGCCGGTGGAATTTAACGCCTCCAAGCGGGCAATTGGAGTAATCCGTGATACAGGGATTCTGTACGGAGATGAAATTACAGGGGCAAAGAAAGTATTAAATGCAGCCGCCTTAACTTATGTGGCAGGAGTGATTGCTACGGCGTTACAGGTACTTCGTTTATTTCTTCTGTTTGGAAGGAGACGTCGAAACTAAAAGAATGAATAAAAATATCGAAAAAACAGGCAGGGTATGATATACTTGATAGAAGCATCTTAAAAACAATAGGAAGTGAACCATATGAAGAAACCTTGGTTGGAAACTTTGTTTACCTGTATTAAATTAATATGTGCAGCTTTGCTGGCTATGGTCATCGCCCATTTATTGGATTTGGAGTTTGTGGCTTCGGCAGGCGTTATATCTTTGTTGACGATTATGCCTACAAAGAAAGAAACGTTGAAAACTGCCGGCATCCGCTTTCTGGCGTTTGGCGTTGCGCTGATTCTGGCTTTTGTTTGCTTTGGTTGGCTTGGTTTTAACATTAAGGCATTTGCGCTGTTTTTGGTAATTTATATTCCTGTATGTCAGTTGTGCAGGTGGAGTTATGCCCTTACCATATGTTCGGTAGTAGCGTCGCATTTTATTATTTTGGGAGATATGAGTTTTAACCATGTAATGAATGAAATTTTGATTTTCACCATCGGTGTCGGTATGGGCGTAATTGCAAACTTGCATTTACGCAAAGACGTGGACTACATTGAGCAGTTAAAAGATGAGACCGATGCGGAAATGAAGAGTATTCTTGCGGGAATGGCAGAGCATATTCTGGATGCGGAAAATACAGACTATAACGGTGAACTGCTTCACCAGTTGCGTAAGTCAATTCGTAATGCCAAGAACGTGGCGGACCGGAATTATAATAACCAGTTTGGCACTACGGACATTTATGATATTGAGTACATACGAATGCGTGACAAACAATGTATGGTCATCCATGAAATGTACAAAATCGTGCGTCACATTGATACGACGCCCAGCACGGCCCATTTGATTTCGGACTTTCTAAAATATATGTCAGAGACGTATCATAAGGATAATGACGGCAAACTTACGCTGGAGAAGTTTAAGGAAATGGATATGGAGATGAAGTCCAGACCTTTGCCGGTGGAACGCAAGGAGTTTGAGGACCGCGCTATGTTATTCAGCCTGATGCGTAAAATTGAAGAATTTGTACTTCTGAAAATTGAATTTTCGGAGAAGTTTTCAGAGTCCGGGAAGCAGAAGTGATTTATTGAATCTGCAGGTATAATGAAATAGAACGTTCAAAGCAGATTATAGTTTGCAAGCAAAGAAAAATATAAGAAGGGTAAGGGTACAGATGGATTTTTTAGTTAAGTTTACAGGTTCCGTGAATGATTTTATGTATACGTACATATTGATTATTCTGTTGATTGGTATTGGGGTATTTTATACCATAGGAACGAAGTTCGTGCAGTTTCGTCTGTTAAAAGACGGATTCAAGGCGATGTTGGAGAAAGGTTCCACGGATGAGAACGGCAAGAAGAAGGTTTCTTCTTTCCAGGCTTTGATGATTTCTACCGCATCAAGAGTCGGTACCGGAAATATTGCGGGTATTGCAACTGCGATTGCAACAGGTGGTCCGGGGGCAGTATTCTGGATGTGGCTGATGGCGATTATCGGCGGCGCATCTGCTTTTGCAGAAAGTACATTGGCACAGGTATATAAGGTAAAGGATAAAAACGGTTCTTTCCGTGGCGGTCCTTCTTATTATATGGAGAAGGCACTTGGAATGCGTTGGATGGGCGTGTTGTTCTCGATTCTTCTGATTATCTGTTTTGCATACGGATTTAACGGCTTACAGTCTTATAATATGTCGTCTGCGTTGCAGTATTATTTCCAGGATTATGCAGATACCAACATTCCCATGATTGTTTCGAGTGTGCTGGGCTTGGTATTGGCTGCCGTAACCGCTTGGGTTATCTGGGGCGGTGCGCACCGAATCGGTTTCGTATCTTCTGTAATGGTACCTGTGATGGCGTCCATTTATATTTTGATGAGTGTTGTGGTTACCATTATAAATATTAAGGAACTTCCTGAAATTTTTAGAATGATTTTTGAGAGTGCTTTTAATTTCCGTGCTATGGCAGGCGGTTTTGCCGGAAGTGCTATTGTAATCGGTATCAAGAGAGGTTTGTTCTCCAATGAAGCAGGTATGGGTAGTGCGCCCAACGCATCTGCATCAGCGGATGTTTCACACCCGGTTCAGCAGGGGCTTGTACAGGTTATTTCCGTATTTATTGATACACTGCTTATTTGTACCAGTACTGCAATGTTATTATTCTGTTCCGGTGTGGAAGGTCAGAGTGGCGTGCTTGACGGTATTCCGTTTGTGCAGGCTGCAATCAGTGCGAATGTAGGTGAGTGGGGCATTCATTTTATCACGGTATCTATCTTTGCATTTGCGTTCAGTAGTTTGATTGGTAATTACTTCTATGCAGAATCGAATATTCTTTTTATTAAAGATAGTAAGCTTTTATTGAACTTATTCCGTGTGACCTGCTTGATAGCTGTTTTCTTAGGTGCGTTGGCTGACTTTGATCTTGCTTGGAATATTGCGGATATTACTATGGGCTTTATGGCGATTGTAAATATTATTGCGATTTTCCTTTTGCGCAAAACGTTGTTTAAGACGTTAAAAGATTACGAGACGCAGAAAAAGGAAGGAAAAGACCCTGTATTCTGCGAAGACAATATTGGTATAAAAGATACGGTTTGGACCAAAGAAAAGTGGATTGAGAAACAATAAAAAATGGATTTGATAAGGATAGGATCTGTCGAAAGGCAGGTCCTATTTTTGTTGCAAAGGGGCGAACAGACGGAACACCAAACGTTTGATAAGCGGAAAGTGAATTTAACTTTAGTTCAATATCTCTTGCGGGGACAAAGGGATATACTGAAAGGGTGAAAAGTGTGAGTGGGAGGAAGTGTGACAATGGGTAGTGTGAATTTTGACCTGTTTGATTTGCAAGATTTGGATGATTTAGCATTTGCAGATGACTATGTGGACGATATTACTTCCATGGAATTGCCCATGAACTGGGAGAATGTTTATGAGGAAGATGTCCGTACACAAGGAGTATACGCAGAGAGCATTTCGGATGCTCTTCTTTTGTCGTTGGCCAATCTTGGCGTTGTTGATATTGAATATATTGCAGCAGTTACCGGTGAAGATTATAAAACGGTAATCAGTGAGTTAAAAGGCGCAATTTATCAGAATCCGCTTACATGGAACGAGAGTTTTTATAAGGGATGGGAAAGCGCTGAGGAATATTTATCTGGTAATTTAAGAAGGAAATTACGTGAGGCCCAAAACGCAAATAAAAAGTACAACGGATATTTTGAGGATAATATCAGAGCCTTAAAAAATGTACTTCCGCCTGTTGTCAGTGCGGAAGATATTTATATTACCATAGGTTCACCCTGGATACCAAATGATGTGATGGATGATTTTGTCAAATATATATTGAAGGTCAATACCTACTGCGGTATCCGCCACGACGAAGTGACAGGAACCTGGGAAGTGCCGGGGAAGTCGGCCTTCTTTTACGGCAGAAGTATTGAAGCGAGACATACCTACGGAACCGATAAAATGGCTGCCCTTGAAATTCTGGAGAAGACTCTCAATATGAAGACCGTGGCCGTGTATGATGAGGTGGAATCCAAGACTTCCAAGAACGGCAAGAAGAAGGTAGTGAATAAAGCGGAAACGGTTCTGGCATTGGAGAAACAGCAGAAGTTGATTCAAACTTTTCAAAGCTGGGTCTGGACGGATGAGAAACGAAGAAAACGATTAGAGCAGATTTTTGAAGAAAAATTCAGCAGTGTGCGCCGTCGTATTTTTGATGGTTCGTTCTTGAAATTTCCCACAATGAATCCGGATATCAGATTGTATTCGTATCAGAAAGATGCAGTGGCACGAATTCTGTTTTCGGCCAATACCTTGTTAGCCCATGATGTAGGTAGCGGTAAAACGTTTATTATGGCTGTAGCAGGTATGGAATTGAAGCGCATGGGTCTTTCGTCTAAAAATCTCTATGTAGTACCTAACAATATTGTGGGTCAGTGGAATGCAATTTTTAAGACGTTATATCCCCAGGCATATATTCTTTGCGTGGAGCCTAAGAATTTTACACCCGCGAAGCGTAAAGAGATATTGAAACGTATTCAAAATGAGTCTTTTGATGCGATTATTATGGCATACAGTTGTTTTGAACAGATCCCGTTGTCAAATGATTTTTATGTGGAAGAATTGCTTAGCGAAAAGGAAGAAATCAATGAAATTGAGAATGATTATAATAAAAGAACATCTAAATTATTGCGCAAAAAGGAAAAGATTGAGCAGAAACTGAAGGAATTACATACATTGGACGATCCTGAGGATTTAATCTGTTTTGACCGGCTTGGAATTACGCGTCTTTTTGTGGACGAGGCACATAATTACAAAAACCTGCCGATTGATACAAAGATTAGCAAGGTGAGCGGTATCAGTGCCGGTGGTTCGAAGAAGTGTAAGGATATGTTGGACAAGGTACATTATGTGCAGAAACAGAATAATGGTGGGGGCGTTGTAATGGCTACAGGTACGCCCATTACCAATTCCATCACGGATATTTATGTAATGCAACAGTATTTGCAGAGCGGTGAATTGAAATTACTGGATTTGCAGAGTTTTGACAGCTGGGTGGGGATGTTTGGTGAGCGTACCACAGAGTTTGAAATTGATGTGGATACCAGTAGTTATCGTCTGGCGACACGATTTAGCAAATTCCATAATTTGCCGGAGTTGACGGTATTGTTGTCGGCGATAGCGGATTTTCACCAGGTGGACCCCAGTGCGGGAATACCGGAAACAGACGGTTATGAGGATTCGCTTGTACCCAAAACCCAGGAGTTTCAGGAGTATCTGAATGATATTTCCGAGCGTGTGGATATGATTCGCAAGGGATATGTGAATCGTTGCGAGGATAATATGCTTAAGGTCACTACGGATGGCAGAAAAGCAGCTTTGGACTTAAGACTTGCAGTACCTGAAGCAAGTTTTACCTTCCGTTCGAAGGTGGCGTATTGCGCAGAGGATGTTTATGACATTTATCGTAAAACGTCCGAACAAAGAAGTACGCAGTTGGTATTTTGCGACAGTTCTACGCCCAAAAACGATTTTAACCTTTATGATGAGTTAAAACGTCTCTTGGTAGACATGGGGGTGCCGGAACAGGAGATTGCTTTTGTTCACAGTGCATCTACGGAAGCGCAGCGTACGAAATTGTTTGAAGAGGTTCGAAACGGTAATATTCGAATTTTAATCGGTTCAACTTTTAAATTGGGTATGGGTGTCAATGTGCAGGACAAACTGGTGGCAATCCATCATTTGGATGTGCCCTGGCGCCCGGCGGATATGGTGCAGAGAGAAGGACGCATCTTAAGACAGGGCAATGAAAACGAGAAGGTTTATATTTACCGCTATATTACCGAGGGTAGTTTTGATGCGTATTCATGGCAGTTGTTGGAGACCAAGCAGAGATTTATCTCGGATTTGCTTTCCGGAAGCATTGAAGCGCGAAGCGGTTCGGATATTGACAATGCAGTATTGGATTATGCAGAGGTCAAGGCCTTGGCGGTGGGGAATCCGCTGATTAAGGAGCGTGTAGAGGTTGCCAATGAATTAAGCCGCTATTATGCGTTACAACGTAAAACTGTTGAGCGGCATATTCGTCTTGAACAGGAGTTGGCGGAGTTGCCGGATAAAATCGCCAAGCAGGAGACTTTGATTGAGCAGTATCGGAAGGACCTGGAAGATTATAAGGAATTACGCAGAGAATATAACAAAGATGAGCGTAAGGCGGTTCGTGAGAAACTATATGAGGCAATCAGAGAACATATTCTTGCATCCAAAGAAAAGAGTCTGATGGATTATCAGGGATTTCGCATAGTTTTACCTGCGAATTTGATTTTAAAAGAGGCCTATGTGTATTTAGACCGCAACGGAAGACACAAGGTAGAAATCGGAAACTCGCAAGTGGGCGGTTTGATTCGTATAGACAATTATCTTGAAGGGCTGACCGATGAAGTCAAGAAGACAGAAGAGGTGCTGGACAAGCTTTTAAACCGCCAGGTATCCGTTCGTCGAGAGGTTTTGAACAGGGAAGATTATGCGGACAAAATTACAGAGATGAAGAATCGATTGGAAAAGCTTGATGAACAGTTAGGAGTGGAACGAAATGAGTGAAACTAAATTATCGAATATATCAACTATGAGTGTTGGTTCTGCAGTTAAAAATTTGGCAGTGGCTTACGAAACCATTATTAAAAAGAACCTTCCGCTTAAGACGTTGCCGTCTGTAATGCTTTGGGGCGCGCCCGGTGTGGGTAAATCCCAGGGCGTGCGCCAGTTGGCAGCTGAGTTGGAAGAAAGTACGGGTAAAAGAGTGGAAGTTACGGATGTGCGACTTTTGCTTTTTAACCCGATTGACTTGCGTGGTATTCCTACGGCAAACGAGGACAAAACGTTGGCAATCTGGCTGAAACCGCAGATTTTTCAAATGGATGCAAGTGATAATGTGATTAATATTTTATTTCTCGATGAAATTTCAGCGGCACCCCAGTCTGTACAGGCAGCTGCTTACCAGATTACGCTGGATCGTGTGGTCGGTGAGCATAAATTGCCGGAGAACTGTATCGTAATCGCGGCAGGAAATCGTGTGACGGATAAGTCGGTAGCCTATAAAATGCCTAAGGCCTTGGCAAACCGTTTGTTGCATATTGAAATTGAAAGTGATTTTGATGCATGGAAAGCTTGGGCGATTCGAAACGGTATTCATGAGAAGGTAATCGGTTTCTTGAGTTTTAAGCAGAATTATCTAATGGATTTTGACGCAACTGCGGAAGATTTGGCCTTTGCTACGCCCCGTTCCTGGGAAATGGTGAGTAATCTTTTAAACTATGTCAGTGATGATGTGGAGAAGATGTTTGGGATGATTTCGGGGCTTATAGGAACCGGAGTTGCGGTAGAATTTTTCACCTGGACTACGGTATATGAAGAATTGCCGGATATTGAAGATATTTTTGAGGGTAAAATGCCTGTTTTACCGACGAATACGGATGCAATGTATGCGCTGACTTCATCTATGACGGCTTATGCCAGGGCACATAAAGAAGAATTGGATTTGATTGCCAATTCCATTGCTTATGCCAATCGTATGCCACCGGATTTTTCGACGGTGCTTATGAAGGATTATATGTTTCTCGATAAAAATTATAAGAATAAACTTTTAAGCATTCCGGAATTTGCTAAATGGTTACAGACGAAAGGAAGATTGTTGAATGGATCTGTCTGATGCAAAGAAAAGCGAATATACCAAGCGTTTATTGATGTCTCGCATGCGTATTTTATGTGACCATGGTTTCTATGGTTTGCTTTTGATGCATATTAAATTTGCTTTGGATGAAAGCGTACAAACTGCCTGTACAGACGGAGTTTATATCACATTTTCACCAAAGTTTCTCGAGGAATTAAGCGACCGGGAACTGGATTTTGTTATGATGCATGAAATTATGCACGTGGTATTACAGCATTGTATGCGCGGGAAAGATAAAGAAGCAAAACGTTATAATATAGCTTGCGATATTGTAGTGAATTCCAATATTTTATTAGAAAATAAAATGAATCCCGGGAGCATCACCCTTAAAAAATATGGAGTATCCATGCATCAAACACCTAACGGAAAGGAAGGGTATGAATTTACGGCAGAGCAGGTGTATGACATGTTGCCGGTGATGGCCAATGGTGATGGTAATGGAGATGGTGACGGAAGCGGTGATGGAAGCGATGGAGTAAAAGGAAAAAGTGGCAAGAATGGTAAAGGCTTAGGAAACGGCGCCGACAATGGGAACAGCGAGGGAAACTGGGACAATCATACCCGATGGGGAAAGAAGAAGGATAATGCTAAATTATCTGCAATTTGGAAGAAACATCTAAAAGATGCGACCGAAGCAATATCAATTCGCGACGCATCAGAAAACTGCGGAAATATTCCTTTGTTTGCGCAAAGAATTCTGGAAGAAATGAAACAACCGCAAGTCGATTGGCGAACGGTTTTACAGCATTTTATTCAGGAAGAAATTACGGATTATTCTCTTTGTCCGCCGGACCGACGCTTTGGAGAGTGCCCCTTCTTTTTACCGGATTTTAATGAGAAAGAAGATGTGGTGCGGGATATTCTTTTTATGATTGATACTTCGGGGTCTATGTCTGATGAGATGATTACGGCTGCATATTCGGAAATCAAAGGAGCAATAGAGCAGTTTAACGGTAAATTAAAAGGATGGCTTGGTTTTTTTGATGCAGAGGTGGTGGAACCACAGCCCTTTGAAGAAATGAGTGAGTTTGAGATCATCAAACCCGTGGGCGGCGGCGGTACGGATTTCGGGATTATCTTTGACTATGTGAATTCAAAGATGCAGGACCAACCGCTGGCTAGCATTATTATTCTAACGGACGGATATGCCCCTTTCCCGAAGAACAACCCGACCGGAGATATCCCTGTGCTTTGGCTTTTAAATAACGATAAGGTGCAACCGCCTTGGGGAAGAGTTGTAAGAATTAAAGTGTAGAAATAAATGTAAATGGTTTACAGTAGTGTTTTACAGATATGGATTAGAGAAAGAAAAACAGCATTAAAAAACCGGAAGAGAAATCTCTTCCGGTTTTGTTTTGATTTAATTAATCTGTAAAGTTATCAAAGTAGCCCTGGATATGGATGATAGGTGTACCCTTATCACCGGAACCACTGGTCAAGTCACAGAGTGAACCGATAAGGTCTGTCAACTGTCTGGGTGTTGTACCCTGAGAAGCCATATTACCAACAAGGTTTGAATCCTTTTCTTTAATACTCTTGGCAATTGCTTCTTTTAATTCAGCACCGCTTAAGTTCTTAAAATCGTTATCTGCAAGATACTTTAACTTTAATTCGTTGGGAGTACCAACCAAGCCCTTTGTGAAAGCAGGAGATACAACGGGGTCTGCAAGTTCCCAAATCTTACCCTGGGGATCCTTGAATGCGCCGTCGCCGTAAACCATTACTTCTACGTGCTTTCCGGTCTTTTCAAGCAACTGTGCCTGAATGTCTTCTACTAAGTCCTGGCAGTCTCTGGGGAACAACTTGATTGTGTCCTCTGTAGACTTGTTAGAACCTAACAAACCATACTTCGCATTGTAGCCGTTACCGTTAATAGGAGCAGTCATAATATCGTCCATACCGCAAACTACCTTTGCACCGCCTTCTTTTAAGAGACGTTTGGTTCTTACTCTGGTATGGATGTCGCAGTTGATTACGCAATCTGTGTAGTTAAGAATCGTCTTTGCGTTGTTTGCAAAAATAATTTCAACTTCTGCGCCTGCTTCTGTAATAATATCTGAATAGTACTGAACATAGTCAACGCCGGTAAATTCATGCTTGTTCTCACCAAAGAGTTCACGATACTTCTCTAAAGTTAAAACATCGCTATAGGGATTAATACCTGCTTCGTCTAACTGATCATAGGTTAAAAGCGCGTTTCCTACTTCATCGCTGGGATAGCTTAACATAAGAACGACCTTCTTAGCACCCATTGCCATACCTTTTAAGCAGATGGCAAAACGGTTACGTGATAAAATCGGGAAAATAATACCGATGGTGCCGCCGCCTAATTTAGCTTTAACATCATCTGCGATGTTCTGTACAGATACGTAGTTACCCTGAGAACGGGCTACGATAGATTCTGTAAGAGCTACGACGTCGCGGTCACGAAATGCATAACCTTCGCTTTCGGCTGCTTCGATTACACTGTTGACAGTGATGTCAACCAAGTTATCGCCTTCGCGGATAATCGGACAACGAATGCCTCGTGATACAGTTCCAACTTTTCTTTCCATGTTGTGCACCTTCTTATTTTTAGATTTGCGGGAATTGGGAAGTTTAATATGCTTCCCTAAAAAACCCACGTCATATTATATAACTATCTTTTCTATGTTGCAAGAAAAATATGATTACAGATTAAAATATTTTTCAAATTCCGCAGGATGGGGAATTTTTGCCATTTCTGCAACTTCCTTACGCTTGTTTGCAATGAAGTTTTTGATTAAATGCTCAGGGAATACGCCGCCGGCAGTCAAATAATCGTGATCTGCTTCCAATGCATCCAAAGCATCGCCCAAGTTGGTGGGAAGTGAAGATAATTTCGCCTTTTCTTCATCAGAAAGAGAGTAAAGGTTCATATCATAAGGTCCCCAGCCGTTTGCGTGAGGGTCGATTTTATTCTTAACACCGTCGAGACCTGCCATAAGGATAGCCGCATAGCAAAGGTAAGGATTACAGGTTGCATCGGGGTTACGGAGTTCGAATCTTCTTAGTGCAGGTGTCTTTGCGTAAGCAGGGATACGGATAACCGCACTTCTGTTAGAGGTTGCATAACCTACGGTAACGGGAGCTTCAAATCCGGGAACCAATCTCTTGAAGGAGTTGGTAGAGGGATTGGTTAATGCGCAAAGTGATGAAATATGCTTTAAAAGTCCACCCATAAAATAGTGTGCGGTTTCGCTTAAGTGAGAGTAGCCGTTATCGTCAGAGAATACGGGCTGTCCGTCTTTTAAAAGAAGCATATGCACGTGCATACCGTTGCCGGCTTCATTGTATACGGGCTTGGGCATAAAAGTTGCGGTCTTGCCGTACTTCAATGCGGTATTGTGAATGATGTATTTAATCATCATGGTTGCGTCTGCCATCTTTGACATCTGACCTAACATAGGCTCGATTTCAAACTGTCCCGCAGCACCAACTTCGGGATGATGATATTTGATGGGAATGCCTGCCTTCTCCATTTCAAGAACCATTTCGGAGCGGCACTCGTAAGAAGTATCAAGAGGCTTTGCTACGTGATAAGCCTTCTGGTGAGGTACAATCACGCCCTGTCCCTGGTTGTCGCTGTTCCAGTATGCCTGTTCTGCATCAATGTTCATACTGATGGAATCGGGACGTACTGACCAGTCTACGCTGTCGAATAAGTGGAATTCAAATTCCGGTAAAATAAGCATTGTATCGGCAATGCCTGTGTCTTTCATATATTGTTCAGCGGCCAGAACAATGTTTCTGGGATACTGGTCTAAAGGACGGTTGTTGGGGTAGTCGATGATCATCGCATTACCGGTAATGGATAATGTAGGAATTCCGCAGAACGGGTCCACCACTGCAGTATCCAAATCGGGGATGAATACCATATCACTTTTTTCAACTACGGCATAACCATAGTTGGAAGCATCGAAACCGATACCGTCTTTGATTGTTTCTTCGGTAAAATTAGATGCAGGAATGGTTACGTGGCGGAACTGTCCGTTGATATCAACAATCTTGAAATCCACCATCTGAATGTCATTTTCCTGAATCATTTCCATTAAATCCTTCGCACTTCTAGCCATCTTTGTTTTCCTCCAAGAGTAAAATTTGTTATCTGCCTTCTGCAAATAACTACAAAGATATAATAATAAAAATATCAAAAATTATCAATAAAATAGTTGCTATTCGGTGTAAAAAAATCCGAGGAAGAAAAAATGCATTAATTGTTTTCGCTTGGGTATTGACTTTGATAATAACAAGTGTTATAACTGTATCAACAAGAATGATACAGTTGATACAGAAAGAAATAAAATTGGCCAAGACAAAAATATAACTTATTTGAAAGGAGGAGTTACGTGATTGTTTTAGATTTAAAGAGCAACAAACCAATCTATGAACAAATCGTAGAGCAGATGAAGTTTCATGTATTAAAAGGACATTTAAAACCGGGCGATGCCATTCCGTCCGTGCGTAAACTGGCACTGGATATTGCTATTACACCGGGAACGGTGGCTAAGGCTTATCAGGAGCTTGAACGTCAGCATATTATCGAAACCATTCGCGGAAAGGGCACTTTTATTGCAGGGAATATTGAATTAAAGCCGGATGATACGCGAATGGAAGAGAGTAAGAAAATGATGCGTTCGGTTATCCTTGAATTAAAGGTAATGGGGCTTTCGGAAACGGAAGTGACCGATATGGTCAAAGAATTGTATAAGGAGATGAGTGTATGTTAGAAATCAAAGAAGTATATAAAAGTTATGAGAAAACAGAAGTATTGCACGGAATTTCCTTGGAAGTAAAACCCGGGGAAATCCACGGATTAATCGGTGAAAACAGTGCCGGTAAAACTACGTTGATTAAATGTGCAACCGGCGTATACAAGGCCGATAAAGGTGAGATTTTAATCGACGGCGAAGCAATCTATGATAATCCGAAAGCAAAAGTGCAAATCGGTTATGTGGCAGACTACAATGAATACATACGTTTTTATAATGCCATCAGAATGGTGAAAATGTACCAGCGCTTTTATCCGGAGTTTGATGTGGAGAAATTCAATTATTTAAACGATATTTTTGAAATTCCTTTAGAGAAGAGCATCAGTTCCCTTTCAAAGGGCCAGAAAATGCGTCTTGCAATTATGTTGGAAATTGCCAAGAAGCCGAAGTACTTAATTCTCGATGAGCCTACATCGGGCCTGGATCCGGTTGCCAAAGAAGCCTTTTATAAGGTACTTATTAAGGAAGCGGAAGAGAATGAAATCGGTGTCTTAATCAGTTCCCATAATTTGATGGGCCTTGAGAAAATCTGTGATTCCGTAACTATGATTCATCAGGGCAAGGTAGAGCGTCAGATGTCTATGGATAGTATGAAGGATGTATTGACCAAGTTAAACGTGGTATTTGAAGGCGGTGCGGGTCCTGCGCTGTACAATCGCAAGGATATATTGCGCGTTAGCAACATAGGAAGCATTTATACGCTGATTATCAAAGATTACGATGAAGATAAGGCGGAAGAGTTAAAAGCCTTAGGCGCAAGCTTTATTGAGCCGGTAGCATTAAGTCTGGAAGAGTTGTTTGTTACTCTGGAAGAAAACAGAAAAGAGTAGGAGGCGCCTATGAAGGATATTATGACTTTAATCAGGAACCGTAAGGAGTTTTATCTTACGGTACTGGTATTAACTTTGTTGTTGACCATTGTGGGGGCATTTTATAATTTGTCCGTAGGTAACGATGGCTTGGAAGATAGGCTGAATATTACTTCGGAAGAGCAGATGGCAAATGTCCTTGCTGAAAACACAGCATTTTACACAACCGGTATGAGTTCCGAAGGTCTGATGAACGGTTTTATGAATAATTGGACCTATATGGGATTTGTGGGATTGATCTTTGTGATTTTGGTTGTGATGATTTTCAGTTATTTTAATATGAGTGATAAAGGGACCAAAGAATTCCTGGAAACCTTGCCATTAAAAAGGGTTGCGCTGGAAATATATAACTATGTGGCACTGATGGGAATTCTTGTGTTAAACATTATCGTGGCAACCGTTATTCACCTGCTGTATATGGGGAATGTGAACCGACAGATTGTTGATTTGGCAGAGCGCTTTCCACAGTTGTTAGGTAATGTCGTGCCTGCAAATCTGGTAGCGGTTAATGCTACTTCGTTATTGTATCAGTTTGGCATGCTGGCGCTTTTCCTGCTTACAATGACAACCTTTTGGTTTGTATGTTCTGTCTTATTTAAGAAATGGGCGGTAGGGCTTACAATCGGCGTGCTTTTATGGTATTCCATCAAAGAGTGGGTGTACGGTGTTCGCGAAGTTATTCACGGGCTGTCATCTAACGCTGAAATAAATGAATTATACCGCAGGATAGCAGCACCCTTTGATGCAAAGATGTATTTCAGCAAATTCGTATGGGACGGTGCCAAATGCAGTAATCCAATTACCGTTTATGTTGCGATTGTGTTGATTGTAATGTTATTTGCATCGCTTGGTATTATGATTGCGCATGCATATGCGCGGAAGTTGCCCGGCGGAAAGTTATTCTACGTAAATGCTTTAAATGATGTATTTTTATTGATTGGCGGTATCTGGTTGTATTTATCAAGCACCGGTTACTGGGGTTGGGCCGGAAGCGGACCGGTGAAAGCAGCGTTTATTACCGTAATCGGCGAAGTGATTGCCGTTTTCCTTTTATATCATAAAAAAGAGAAGATGTATAAACTTGCGGTAAAAGAAAAAAGAACGGTGAAAAACCCCGTGCTTGCCCAAGGATTAAAGAGTTATTTGCTTGCCACCGGCATTATTACTTTGGTGACGGAGGCCATTGATATCGAAACGAGTCTGGAATGGATTCAATATGCGGTTTCGGAGTGGATTCAGTACAATGACGATGCGCTTTGGATTTTAAATGAATTTAGAATGGAATGGCGCTATCAGTTTGCGATGTTTATTATCGCAGGATTTATCATTTTCAAATGTATCCAATTCGCAATGGAGAATACGAAAGCATCAAGAGAATTCTATGAAACTTTGCCGATGAGCAGAGCAAGACTGTACTGCACGAAACTTCTGATGGATTTGGGAGTGATTATCATTCCGCTTACTGTGTTTACGGCTGTTTCCATAAGGTATTTGATGCGTTTCCGCAATGTGTTGACTATACATTATGATATACCCGTATCGGATTTTAACGCCTGCATCGGAGAACAGTTCCTTTTAATGGGGATTATGCTTTGTGTCGCAATCTTTTTTATGGGTGTGATGTACTTGATTGATGCAGTAACGGTAAACGGCGGAATGAAGAATATCTTTTGCGGTGTTGCGGCGTTGTTTGGCATTATCGCATCCGTGCTGATGTTGGAATTTAGGGTTCCGTTACTTTACGACTTTGCAGCTGTATTATATGGCGAATTAAATCCGGTTGCGGCGATGGTTCATTTGGTTCTTGGAATCTTATTGTTGATTATGGCAGGAAGCCAATATATTCACCGCGACAAGGCGAAAGAAATCTTTTATTATAAGTGGGCGAAATATTTGTTTGCAGCTATGTTAAGCTTAAGCTTTTTGATGTTTGTTTTAGTAGGGGCAAGTATGGCACAATCCGCAGTCCAGTATTTACTGGCAGCTATTGGTACAGCGTTGACATTCTTCATAGTCGTATATTACTGTACACCCGGTAAGGTGGAGGAACTCCGTAAACGCTTTACAAAGAAGGACAGTAAGAAGGTATAGTCAAGCATTATATAGCAAGGATATAAGAAAGGTATTTTAGAAGTTATTAAAAGAAAGCAATAAAAAACATCCCGGCGGATATCCGTCGGGATGTTTACATTTGCATCAATTACTGAGCTGTTGAGTATGAATCCTGGAAAAGTACGGAACCATCTGCATTGTAGTAGATGTATTCGCAAGTAATACCAGTTACACCACATTCAGATTCAACGTCGGCAACAATGCCAGACATCATATCGTCTGTAAGTGAAGCTTCAAGCTGGTCTGCAGCAGCGTCAACTTCTTCAATCTGGTCAGCGAACTGGAACCAGTATGTAAAGGTGTTGCCGGATACTTCATAACCAAGGTCAGAATATACACCTGAGTAGCTGCCCTTCATTGATTCAATCTGTGAATCCAAAGCTGCCTTAACAGCGGGCTGTGTGTAGTATTCTTCAACAGTAGCGGGTGCGCCACAAGCAACTAAGCCAATTACCATAACCATAGCTGCAACCAAAGCGAGTATTCTCTTCTTCATTTTGGAAAATCCCCTTTCATAAAAATTATTTTTACATACAATACCATAATATTCCGAATTTTCTTTTTGTCAATGAATAAATAAAAAATTTGTAAAATCTGTATAAAAATCAGGAAAACAGAGAGTAAAAGTAATAATGTTGCACATAGTCTTACATTGACGAAAAGGCAGGCTGATTTTATAATAAATAATATGTAAGGAGGGGTGGCAGTGAAGATAGAATCCTTAAAGATTAGAAACTACAAATTCATCAAGGAACTTGAGATTAAGCAGATGGAGAATGCGTGCATTTTCATCGGCCGGAACAGTGTGGGGAAAACTGCCATTCTGGACGCAATTCTGACTGCCTGCGGGCAGAAGGAAGTATTGCCCAAACATTTCAATGAGGCGAGCAATAATATTGAAATTACAGTAAAAATGTCTTTTTCGGAAGAGGCGCTTGCGCTTTTACACAGGCAGGGTACCATCAGCCGTTTTAAAAAGTATGAACTCTTTTATCAGGATTTCTGTGAGAAGTTCCCTTCTTACAAGGACGGTCTGCTGACCTTTACTTACGTGGCCAATCGTGACGGCAAAGTGCGCTACAGCGACGGTGTAAAAAAGGACAATGAATTTATCCCTTTGATTTTACCGAAGATTTATTATATTGACCATCGCAGGGATATTACGGAAATTGAGAATGACATTCTGCGTACGGGTATCCGCGAAAAAACGTTGTCTGCCCTTGCTGAGAATAAGTGTATGTTTGACGAGAGCCGGACTTGTAATACCTGTTTTCAGTGCATCGGTAAGATTGAGAAGAAGTCGGTTGGTGAATTAACCGTATTTGAAACTGAGAAATTATTGGAATATAAAATGCTGCATCTGGACAGTGACGATTTTATGGAGCGGATGAATCAGTGTTTCCGCAGAAACTCCGGACTGCGCGACCAGTTGGTTACACAGATGAATGTGGATTTAGCAGCATTGATGGATGTGGAAGTAGTCCGTTACAGGGAGAACAGCGAAGTGCCTGAATCTATTCATGATATGAGTGAAGGCATGAAGAGTATTTATATTTTATCGTTGTTGGAAGCTTATATGCAGGAAGAAGAGAAACTCCCCTGTATTCTTATGATGGAAGATCCGGAGCTGTTTCTGCACCCGGAACTTCAGAAGACCGCAAGTGAGACCTTGTATAAATTATCGGAGAAGAATCAGGTGATTTTCTCAACACACTCGCCTACTATGATTTTTAACTTTAGTAAGAAGCATATCAAGCAGGTGCAGTTGAATGAAGATGGCGGACCTGTCATTCGTGAGCAGAATGATATCGGAAGGATTTTGGATGACTTGGGATTCAGCGCCAATGATTTTATGAATGTAAGCTTTGTATTTATTGTGGAAGGAAAGCAGGACAGAAACCGCCTGCCTTTGCTTCTTAATAAATATTATTCGGAAGTTTACGACGGTGAAGGTAACCTACAGCGTATTGCAATTGTGGCGACTAACAGCTGTACCAACATTCGGACCTACGCTAATTTGAAATATATGAACCAGTTGTATTTAAAGGACCACTTCTTAATGATTCGTGACGGCGACGGTAAAGATGCGCAAGAACTTAAAGAGCAGTTGTGTACCTATTACGCAAATCGCGAGAAACAGGACACCGGCGCCTTGCCCAGAGTACAGGAGAAGAATGTATTAATTCTGAAATATTACTCTTTTGAGAATTATTTCTTGAATCCTAAGGTAATGGCAAAGATTGGTGTTATTGAAAGTGAAGAAGCCTTTTATGACATTCTTTTTGAAAAGTATGAGTTGTATTTGCACCGCATAAAGAGTTTTGTGCGAATGCGTGAGAAGACCGGCATTGAAATCCGGTCAAAGGAAGACATTAAGCGCCATTTGGAGACGATTTTAATTTACGGTCGCGGTCATAATCTGTTTGATATCTTTTATGGAAGATACCGTGGTGAGAAGGAGAATGAAATCCTGAAGCGATACATTGATGTGGCGGACCGGGATACGTTTAAGGATATTCTGGATACCATTGATTCGTTTATGTTTTTTGACAGTAGAAAGATTGATGAAGCAAAGAAATAAAAGGATTCCCCCGGTGTTTTTATAATTAGAAACATGGGGGACCGTTTAAGGTTCTGCAAACAGTCCGATTGCAGGGGGATATAAGGTAAATATCATAAAAAGAATTGCCACTACGGTAAAACTTAAGATGCAAAGAGCGGGAGTGTTTTTGACAGGTTTTTGTCCCAACAGGCGGCGGCAACTGTAGCAGTAAGCACCACCCAGTGAAAGGAAGTAAACCGTAATATTCAACCAGTCGACGTTAAAACCCAGTATGCCGGTGTAGGTATAGAAAAGGGTAATCACGCAAAGGATACCCACCCAGACAGAACGTACCTTGATGCAAAGAAAGTTTTCAAAACAGATGCCGGAAAGGTAGTATTCCAACACGGAAACCAGGGCAACCGGGAAAAAAATCAGTTTCAGATGTTCCCAGGTGGATTCGTTTACCGGGGTAAAGAGGCCGATGAGGCGGTTTTCTCCGGTCCAATCATAGACAAAGTGAAATACAACGCCAAGGATGCCGGCGATAATGAAAGATAAAATTTCTGCAGTTTTTATTTTTTTGCGGTCTTTTGTTGTCTGCGTTGAGTGCATAGGCTCTCCTTAGTGTTTTTTTACAGTATATGCATTACAGATTAAAATATTGATGTTTTAGAGGAAAAGAGTATGAAAATAGTAGTTTTTAACGGAAGTCCCAAAGGAGAATACAGTATTACATACCAGACGGTTTTGTTTTGGCAGAAGAAATTTCCTGAAATTGAATTTGAAACATTACATGTGGGCTCCAAGATAAAAGCCCTGGAGAAGGATTTTGCACCGGCCAAGAAGCTTCTTGAGGAAGCAGATGCGTTTATCTTTAGTTATCCGGTATATACTTTTATAGCGCCTTCCCAGCTGCATCGTTTTTTTGAATTGTTGAAAGAAAACGGAATTGATGTAAAAGGAAAATTTTCCACCCAAATTAGTACATCCAAGCATTTCTATGATATAACGGCGCATCAATATGTTTTGGAAAATTGTCAGGACCTGGGATTGAAGTGTATAAAAGGCTTGTGTGCGGATATGGATGACCTGACCAAGAAAAAAGGGCAGAAAGAGGCGGAGGAATTCTTCCGATACTTTTTGTGGTGCGTACAACAGGATAAGTATGAGCGCCTGCCGCAGGTATGTGAGCTGACGCCGTTGGCTGCAACTACGGTGCCGGAAGAGGGAGAGCATCCTTTAGATAAAAAAGTAATGCTTGTAACGGATTGTGAGGCGGATAACAAGGCGTTGCAGGATATGATTGCCCGTTTTTGTAGGGTTTTCAAGGGCGTGACCGAGGTGGTCAATATAAGAGAATATCCCTTAAAAGGTGGGTGTCTCGGGTGTTTTCACTGTGCGTCGGACGGTAAGTGCATCTATAAGGACGGATTCGATGAATATCTTCGTAACAATATCCAGACAGGGGACGCCATTGTGTATGCTTTTACGGTAAAAGACCATTCCATGGGTTCCAGATTTAAAATGTATGATGACAGGCAGTTCTGTAACGGCCACCGAACCGTAACCATGGGCATGCCTTTCGGCTATCTGGTAAACGGCCATTACAGCCGGGAAGAGAATCTCCGTATGATTGTGGAAGGACGTGCGGAGGTAGGACATAATTTCCTTGCGGGAGTGGCAACGAATGAGTATAATCCTGATAAGGAGATTGATGCGTTGGCAGCAACCCTGGAATATGCCTTGGAACACAGTTACGTACAGCCCCAGAACTTTTATGGTGTGGGCGGTATGAAAATCTTCAGGGATTTGATTTATATGATGCAGGGTATGATGCGTGCGGACCATAAGTTCTTTAAGAAACACAAACAATACGATTTCCCCCAGAAGAAGAAGGGAATGATTCTTGCAATGTATCTTGTGGGTATGTTGATATCCAATAAGAAGATTAAGGCCAAGATGGGTAATAAAATGACGGAAGGAATGCTGATGCCTTATAAGAAGGTGTTAGACAAGATAAATTAGGAGGATACATATATGAAAAATATACCGATGATAGTACTTTTAATAATGCCGTGGTTTATAGCAATAAGCAGCGGAACGTTGTCTGTGTTCGGTTATGTTCCTTTTATCATTGAAGGAATTATTATACTGGGATGTATGATATATGCCTTTTTCCTGCCGCGTTTGGGATATGATGGACCACAGATTATGTTTTGGAATATGGTGATGAAATTGTGCAACATACCGATCTTTTTGTGTTTGTATGCCATGGGCGGGATTATGTATCTGTTTTTAGGTACGGAAGCCGGTTTGCTTGTGGTAGGTATAGGCTATCTGCTGTTGCTTACTTCTTCGGTGTACGGGATCAGCGGATTAATATGCAGTTATAAGGCAGGCCTGATTTCCCGTGGAAAGTTCATTGTTCATATCATTTCGCATTTTCTGTTTTTTATAGATGTTTTAAGTTCGACATATTGTTTCCGACTGATAAACCGAAACAGTAAGAGGGTGGAAGAGGAAACAGAAACGTAAAAAGTTAAGTCCCAATTCGTTTATTTGTAGTTATTGAAAAATAAGCTGTAAGGATTATTTTACATTCCAACAGGACACACTTTCGTTCGGTCAACTGACGTAGCAGTACTAAATTCGCAAGGCAGAACCTTGCTTATTAAGTGCTGACGCAGTTGAAACGGTCCTTTATGGAATGAAAATATCCATACAGCATTTACTTAGAAAGTACAAATAAACGAATTGGGCCAACGTTAATTGTATAAGGTGATTACCCAAACCTACCCAAGATAAAAGGGGCAGGTTTTTGTTTTGCAAAAATGTCAAATTAACAAAATAAAATGTAAAATATACTTGACAAAAAGTAAGGCGAGTGATATTTTGTAATCACAGTAGATGACTTCGAGGCCGGAAGTGCATTCTGCTTAAAGTAATAGGATATATTTGTTTTGAATTAAAGCAGGTAATTAAGAGGAGAGATAAAATGAAAAGTAAAAAGAAAGTAATAATAGCGGTATGCAGTATTTTAATTGTGTTGTTGATGATATTTAGCTGCATGATGATTGTAAGTGATACCCCGACATCTATGGGCCACATTGTTTTTACAGGAGAAGTGAAGGTGGAAGACGGAGTTCCGAGCCCGGCAAGAGAAACAAAGGAATTTATCGTTGAAGAAGACGGCGAATATTATTGGATTTATGAATGGATGGGACAGCCCGGAATGGTTACCGGTATGAGTGTGACGTCGGCAGACGGTGTAGACGTGTTTGCATGTACCGCTGAAGGGTGTTATGCAGAGTCTGTACCGATGGAATTGGAGGCCGGAATGTATGAAATTGAAGTTGCTTATCTTACAAGTGCCGAAACAATGAACGAATTTCTTGCAGAACACGGTATTGACGAAGTGGGCGATGATTTCTATGAGTATAAAGCAAATGGTACTTGGACTACAGAGTATAGTATAGGTTTGGAAGACGCTTCCGGCATGGGAATCGGTTTTAAGGTGGCGTTTGTGATTGGTTTGGCAGTTGGACTTCTTGTAGTTGCAATTTGTGTTGCGGTTACCAA
Source organism: Lachnospiraceae bacterium (assembly GCA_045580855.1). Classification (GTDB taxonomy): domain Bacteria; phylum Bacillota; class Clostridia; order Lachnospirales; family Lachnospiraceae; genus UBA3766. Next base: position 48,239 of record JAZNOO010000004.1, read on the forward strand.
GAAAGGTGACGACATAAAGAACCAGTTTGATGAACGTCAGGAACTGGTAAGAGGCAAAGGTTTTAAATACGGATTTTTTACCATGATGATTTCAAATGCGGCATTGTTAGTGTTGAAGATTCTTGAAATCCCCTTGTTCAGTAACATGGAAGTGGCAATGACCGCAAGTATTGTAATCGGTGTCAGTGTGTTTGCAAGTTACTGCATCTGGAATGACGGATACTTTGCGTTGAATGAGAATCGTAAAAGTTTATTAGTAATGTTTGGATTTATTGGTTTGTTAAATCTTGTAATTGGTATCGGAAATATATTTGCCGGAGTTGTGATTGAAAATGGGGCATTTACTTTCCGCAGTACAAATTTATTCTGTTCCATGATGTTTATTGTTGTATTTATTATGTTGCTTCTTAAGCAGATTAAAGACGGAAAGGAAGAGTAGCATGAAGAATTTAAGACTGAAATCCGCCCGTGCAGCTCTTGATATGTCGCAGCAGGATTTGGCGGATAAAGTGGGTGTTTCAAGGCAGACCATCAATGCCATTGAAAAAGGGGATTATAATCCTACCATTAACTTATGCCTGGCGATCTGTAAGACGCTGGGAAAAACCTTGGATGAGTTATTCTGGGAAGAGTAGTATTTTAAAAGAGAACAAGTTTCGGCTTGTTCTTTTTTTGTGATATAAAATGTTGTATAATGGAACACAGATGTAATGAAGCGTAAGCGCGATAAAACGAATATAAAATAAGAGTATGGCAAATGGAAAGGTATGCAAATGGAGAAGAAGCAAGAATGCAAAAACTTTATATTTACCAAAACCGGTGCAGTTGTTTTAACAATTATAACGGCATTTCTTATTGCCGGGGCCGTAGTGGCAATGGATTTCGGTTTTGGATTCGGTTGGTTTTTCTAGATAAAACAGATGAAAGCGGAGGGACACTTTAGTGAGCGAAACAAAGATGAAATATGATTGGGACGATGCGAAGTCCTGTTATGAAGCGGGTATGTTTTATTTTACGAATGAAGAACGTAACCGCGATAAAATCAATAAGGGAATTAACCTGTTAAAACAGGCCTGCAAGCTTGGTTCGCCGGAGGCGTCTTTTATGATGGGAAAGCTTGTGTGGGAAGGTTATATTGATATTAAAAAACCAAATGCAAAGCACGAGGCGATGAAGCTGTTGTTTTATGCCGCAACTAAGGGTGAATTGCAGGCAAGGGTGCTTTTGAATGAAATTTGTGATGCAAGATATCGTGAGAAGTTTGAAACGCTGGATGGACAGGCTCTTACCGGTCCTTTGAAGAATTTTGACGGTAAGGAAATCCGTATTAAGTGCAAAGGATTGCGTACGCCCATAGATGCGGTGCTTACATATGAAAATGGCAAAAATGTACTGACATTCCGTGCCGACGTAAGTATTATATCCGCAGGGACAGGGCGACCTTCGGATGAAGTGTGTGAGGCCATTTTTTCAGGTATGCGTGACTGGGCCGGCGAATATACGGTGTTTGGCGGACAACAACTGACTGTGGTTGTGGATTTGGAAGAAAATGCGAAGTTATTTGATGTTTTGGATGTTTTCATTATGGATGAAGGCACGAAACAATTGATGCGACAAGTCGCAGAGCGAGTCGACGTGTTAAACGGTGGAAATGCAAGCAAGAATGTAAATGCGATGTTAAAATCAAACCGTTCTTTTGCGGCGATGAATAAGGAATGGAAGGTCAAAGGAAAGAAGACCATTTTTATCCGTTGCAAAGAGAATGAAATAGAGAATTACGAACATATTCGTGGAGTTACCAGGCACGAATTCGGTCATATTCTGGGACTGGGCGATTTGTATTATGAGGAGACCAAAGGATTTGACGGTGTAGAGAAGGGGACTTACGACGAACTTGACCCCTACCATATCACGGATAAAATCTATCATCTGGCGATGTGCGATAACCATGGCACCATCAGCAACAATGATATTGAAATGATTGTGTTGGCATTTAGTGAGAATACGGTGCAAAACTATCAGCCTACTTCATGGAATTATGAGGTGTCAGAAGCGCTTGGTAAGGGGAATTAGAAGGTGTGGTTTTAATCTGTGAGAAAGTAATTTGGTGCTAATATGTGAAGGAAGATGCTTGAATGAGTTTATCAAAAAATCAAAAATACAGACTAAAATTTCATCTGATGCCGCCTAAGGGCTGGATGAACGACCCCAACGGCTTGTGCTTTTATAAGGGGTTGTATCACGTGTTTTTCCAGTATGCGCCTTCCGGGCCTTGTGCGTATGAACGCTACTGGGGGCATTATACTTCGCCGGATTTGGTGCAGTGGAAATATGAGGGCATTACCATTCGAAGTGACTGTGCCTGGGACCGAAACGGCGCGTTCTCGGGTTGTGCTTTTACGGATGACGGGATGCTGGAACTCTTTTATACGGGAAATGTAGAAGAAGAGGGTGATTATGATTATATTAATGCAGGGCGCGGTGCTAATGTGATTTATGTGCAAAGCGGGGACGGCAGGCATTTTAGTGAAAAGAAGTTGCTTTTAAGCAACAAGGATTATCCCGCGGATTATACCTGTCACGTAAGGGACCCGAAGGTGTGGAAGGAAGGCGATGCCTACCATATGGTATTGGGTGGCCGTAAAAAAGATGACAAGGGTGCAATTCTTCATTATGTTTCTAAGGATAAAATGCAGTGGGAGTTCAAAGAAGAAATCAGTGCGGAGGAAGACTTCGGCTTTATGTGGGAGTGCCCGGATTTCTTTGTATTAGAAGGGCAGCAGGTGCTTATGTGTTGTCCCCAGGGTGTGGCAAGGGAAGAGTACCGTTATCAGAATCCGCATCAGGCAGGATATTGGTTGCTTTCGGATAAAGAAGGTGAAAAGGGTGCGGAACATCGAAATGAAAATGTACAGTCCATTGAAACTTCGCGTTTCAAAGAATTGGACAAGGGCTTTGATTTCTATGCACCGCAGACCTTTCTTGCGCCTGACGGCAGACGCATTCTGTACGGCTGGGGAGGTGTGTCAGAAATGGATAGGGAGTATCGCAACACACCCACTATCGAAGAAGGCTGGCAACATTCGTTAACAGTGCCAAGAGAGTTGAGAGTCGTAAACGGCACCATCAGACAATGGCCGATAAAAGAGCTGGAAGCATTGCGTTATGATGCCGTAGGATTGGCAGATGGCGTGACCACGGTGGATGCGGATGCGTTTGATTTAGAAATTGCATTTGCGTCAAAATCGAATAGTCAAGAAATAGCAAAAACCACGGCTGATAAGATGCTATGTAAAGATAATTGCAGTACGAAAAAGAAAGAAATTCAATTATCAGAGGAAGTTTTACTTTCCTGGCAGAACGGTATTTTTATTTTGCAATTCTTAAACGGCAGCGGATGCGGACGAAGGGTGCGTAAGGCCAAGATAGATGAACTTCGCAATATACGAATTATAAAAGATGTCTCAATGCTTGAAATATATATCAATGACGGAGAGTATGTATTTACCACAAGATATTATCCGAAGGTTGTGACACAAACAGTACTGAATATAAAAGGATGTGACCGCGCAACCCTTTGGAAAATGAAAGCCATGGAGGTGGATTTGTCAAATGGAGAATAAGGTTCAGAATAAGAAACTGATTGCAATCGGGGAAGCTTTGATTGATTTTATTCCGGAGAGTGCCGGCGGAGCAATTAAGGATGTGAATGCCTTTTTGCCGGCGGTGGGCGGTGCCCCTGCCAATGTGTGCGGCGCTTTTACCAAGTTAGGCGGAAAGAGCGAGATGATTACCCAGCTGGGGATGGATGGTTTCGGCGATAAAATTCTGGATGCTTTTAAAGAGGCGGGGATTGGCAGCAGTTACGTGAAAAGAACGGATACTGCCAACACATCTTTGGCATTTGTGGCGTTAAAAGAAGACGGAAACCGAGAGTTTTCATTTTACAGGAATCCCGGGGCGGATATGTTGTTCCGGGCAGAAGATGTGCAAAAGGAATGGTTTGAAGATGCGTATGCATTACATTTCTGTTCGGTATCCTTAGGCGATTTCCCGATGAAGGAGGCGCATTGCATTGCAATTCAATATGCATTAGAGAACGACGCAATTATAAGTTTCGACCCGAATTTGCGTCCGGCATTATGGAAGGACAGTGCAGGGATGATTGCAACCGTAAAAGAGTTCATTCCTTTGGCGGACATTGTAAAAATCTCTGACGAGGAATTAGAGGCTATTACAGGGGAAACAAGCATTGAGGCAGCGTTGGAAAACTTATTTACGGACCGCGTAAAATTAGTGATTTATACGGAAGGTTCTGCGGGCGCAAGGGCTTTTACAAAGAAGGCAAGTGCGGTGGCGGAATGTATGAAAGTAAAGGCTGTGGATACTACAGGCGCAGGCGACGGTTTTATTGGTGCATTTCTTTGGTGCCTTCATAGAGATGGCGTAACGGCGGAAACGATTGAAGAATTAAGCGGAGATAAATTAGAAGAATATTTGAGATTTGCTAATGCATTCTGCGGTATCAGTGTGCAGAAGAATGGGGCTATCCCTTCGTATCCGACATTGGAGGAGATGAATGGTATATAATGATTGTGTGTAAAAAGGGGAAGGTTTTATGAGCAGAGTATTGTTAATTATTGTTTTATGTATGTTTGGTTTAAGCGGATGTTTTGGAGAGGTGTTGCTTGAGTCATTAAATGAAGATGCAGTGATTTCTAATGAGGGTGGTGATGTGAGTACACTGCCTGAGGTAAGTGAAAACAGTAGTGAGGCAACTGGGAACGTGACGTCACAGGGGCAGCAGGGAAGCGAGCAAAGTTCTGCCGGTGAAGAGAGCGGTTTGCAGACAGAGCAAATGATAGATGCACAGTTGCTGGTAAAATATCCGGATACGAACGGTTGGATGGAGAAATGTGATACCGGTGATATCCCTTATCTGGCAAATGCGGGGTATATAGACAAATCGGTTCGGGACGGTATTTTTATGGTGAGCACACCGGAGGAACTGGCGAGTTTTGTTTATTATGTGAATACCGTTGAGGAAGGTCAGGCCCAGTATATGCAGTTGGTGAATGATATTGATCTGGAGGGATATGAATGGGCACCTATGGGCTGGTATGACGGTGAAGGTACGGATATGCCTTTTAGCGGTGGAATTTACGGAGAAGGATATACCATACGAAATATGCATATTGAAAGTAATGAAAATTATGGCGGTTTTATAAGCAGGGGCTTATATAACGGTGTATGGGATTTGACATTGGAAAATGCTTATGTAAAAGGAAATATTTCACCGGCCATTCTTACAGGGCAGGCAACTCGCGGATGGTATGAGAACTGCCATGTAAGCGGTGAAGTATATGGTGATAAAGCAGGTTCGCTTTTGGGTTCTTCTTCTACCTATGATATTTTTGACTGTACGGCGGATGTTACCGTAAACGGTGAAACTTTTAATTTTCTTACATATAATGAGAAAGCTATTAGTGAAATTGTGATTGAAGAACCGATTGTAATTGTATTGCACGACGATTATTCCGTGACCCGTACCGCAGGTCCCGAGTATACCAATTTGGGATGGCAGGTTAAAAAAGACGGCATAGTTGTGGTGGAAAGAGATTCGGCTTCGGATGTAAAGTACTGTTATGAGGACCAAAGCCCGGGCACATATTCCATATGTCTTACCGCCTTTGTGGACGGATATTATATGCCGGTAAGCAATGTGGTGGAATATACAATTGAATAATGCAAGGGGATTTTTATGAAGAAAAAGACAAAGATATTTCTATGCATCATAGCGGTTGTGTTAGTGGCGGCAGTTCTTTATTTTACCGTTTTGCATCCGCGTGTGAAAGTAGGTATTCAGGTTTTAAGAATATATAATGACTGGGGATTTGTGGATATCGGTGATCCCTGTCAGCCGTTTACAGCTTATGATGTGACGGACGACAGTCTGGTGACAAAAGATTGTGCTCCGTATTATATAGGGATTCCTGAAGATATGTTGGAAATAGATGAATACGAGGACCTACCGGATATAAAGTATGTCGGCAGAGGAGACGAAGGGGAGCAACGAACGGTATTCTTGATTAATATTGGTTATGATGAATCGGAGAGAGTGATTTTGAATGAAGAAGTGGCAGAAGATGCGGTACTATATTCGAAACTTTGTAAGGCGTATGACAAATTAGGCTATGGAATACCGGATAATCGTTATGCAACGTGGAAGTGTTCACTTCTATTGGATAAAAGTGATTACAACTTTTTAAATTATCATAAATCTCTCGCGTTTGCGTATGCGCTTGAAGAGAGATGTTGGAATACGTCTTTCCGTATTGATGAGCCGGGTGAGATGACCTATTATTACGAAACGGATGATAAATGTGCATTGATTCACGAAAGATTTAATTCAACGGATGGTACCTATGAATATTTAGTGGAACTTTTGGATACAGATGATTTGAATACTTACTATCCGATTGTGATTGAGACACCGGATCCGGCAGAGGCCTATGCCATCATTAATTCCGTAGAATTTAAATAATTAAAAAAAATTAAAATAAACAGCATATAACAGTTGACAAAGTGTTATATGCTGTTTTATACTGTTTATGTCGACAAACATACAAGAGAGGTACCCAATGAATATTATTATCAGTAATTCGTCAATGCAACCGATCTATGAACAGGTGGTATCGCAGGTGAAACAGGCAATACTAAATGGTAGTCTTGCCCCGGAAAGTAAGCTTCCTTCGGTAAGAGAACTTGCCGGCGAACTGCGTATCAGCGCCCTTACGGTTAAGAAAGCTTATGACACTTTAGAGCAGGAAGGTTTTATCGTGACTGTTCACGGCAAAGGAAGCTTTGTGGCCGGAGTAAACCGTGATTTGGCCCTGGAGGCACAGAAGAAAGAGGTGGAAAAGGAGCTGGACATTGTCATTAAAAAGGCTAAGAGTTGCGGTATGACGGAGGAAGAAATCACACAATTATTTGAATTGTTGATGGAGGAGTAAAATGGTTATTCAATTGGAAAATGCAAAAAAGAACTACGGAAGTTTTGAATTAAATTGCAGTATGAAGCTAGAACCCGGCTGTGTTACCGGTTTAATCGGCAGAAACGGTGCCGGCAAGTCAACCGCTTTTAAATTAATCTTAGGATTGATTCGTGCAGACGGCGGTAAAATTACAATCGATGATAAAAATGCTGCGGATTTGGACAGTGACACCAAGAGAAAGCTTGGCGTTGTTTTGGCAGAGTCCGGATTCAGCGGTTATTTGAAAATAAAGGACGTAGCGAAGATTTTAAAGGCGGCGTATCCTTCATTTAAGGAAGATGACTTTATGAGTCAATGTGAAAAACAGGGTCTTCCCAAGGATAAGCAGATCAAAGAATTCTCTACGGGTATGAAGGCGAAGTTAAAAATTCTTGCAGCACTGTCTCACGATGCTGAAGTATTGATTCTGGATGAGCCCACATCAGGCCTTGATGTTATTGCAAGAGAAGAAATCCTTGATATGCTTCGTGAATATATGAAAAAAGAAGACAACAGCATTTTAATCAGTTCTCACATTGCATCCGACCTGGAAGGCTTATGTGATGACGTTTATATGATTGAAAACGGACAGATACTTCTTCACGAAGAGACCGGCGTAATCCTTGACGAATACGGTGTGTTGAAGGTGACGGCCGAGCAATATGCAAAGTTGGAGAAAGAATATCTTTTATGTGCTAAAGAAGAAAGTTACGGATATGCGTGCCTTACCGCCCAGAAGACATTTTATCAGGAAAATTATCTTGATATCACCATTGAAAAGGCAGGCATTGACCAGGTGATTACTCTTATGATTTCCGCAAACGGAAAGAAGGAGGCATAGTATGAAAACATTATTGGTAAAAGATTACAGAATTCTTATGACACAGAAGAAGAGCTTTTTCATTCTTTTGCTTGTCGGTGTTATTATGGTGATTTCCACTTTTGAGATTGATTTTTTGACCGGTTATATGATGATGATGGCCATGATTTTATCTTTGGGCACCGTCAACTATGATGAGTTAGATAACGGAATGGCATTTATTATGACCTTGCCGGCAAACCGTAAGACCTACGCAATCGAAAAGTACGTGTTTACTATGATTAACATTGTAGCGTGTGCAGCAATTATGTTGATGATATATTTTATTACCAAAGGGTTCGTCAACTGGCAATTTGGTGCAGGCGATATGGTGTCGGTTACGGCCGGATGGATTTGCGGAATTATGATTGCATCATCTGTAATGATTCCTTTGTATTTAAAGTTTGGCGCAGAGAAGAGACGTGTTGTTATGATGCTTCTTTGGGGCATTGTGGCAGTAATTGCAATTGGCGGTCAGAAACTGGCGGAAGTTATGACCGGTACGGAAGCTATGAATACAATCAACGGATTTTTTACAAAGATTAGTACGTTGCCCGTTGGAGTGGTAGTGTTGGCAGTGGTTGCTGTATTGGTAATGGTTGTAATCTTTTCGTTGGGAATCAGCGTTGGAATTATGAAGAAAAAAGAGTTCTAAAATTCATTTTGTGACAATTGCATAAAAACATTGAAAAGCCCCCTTTTACATTGACAAAAATGTACAAAAATTGTATAGTAAATAATGTATATAACTATGCAAGTTAGGGGGCTTAGATTATGAAATTAAGATTCAAAATTGCAATGTATGTATTGGTGCCATTGGTAGTTGTAGCAATTTTTGTAGCAACAATCGGGCGTGTGCAAACCGTAGATATCAGTGCGGGAACCGTTGAGCAGGGATTGAAGGCGACAGCAGTCTCTATTCAGGATACATTACATTTGTTAGATGAGGGTGATCCTTTTGAGGTGAAAGACGGTGAACTTTGGAAGGGACAGGTAAATGTAACCCAGCATACGGATATCGTAGACGATATTATGACAGAGTCATCGGTTGCGGTTACGATCTTTTATGGTGATACCAGATATTCTACATCATTAATGGATGAGAACGGTAACCGTATGATTGGTACGCAGGCTAAACCTGAAATTGTAGAAGCGGTTATTACCAACGGCGGTGAGTACATAGATGAAGAACTTGAAATTGCAGGCGTGGAATATTATGGCTATTACAGACCTTTGTGGAATGATGAACATACTGAAATTGTCGGTATGGTATTTGCAGGTATGGATAAGGGCCACGCCGACAATGGTGCGAGAATCATCATTACCAATATGTTGGTTTTGATTGGCGGTATTTCTTTTATAGCGTTTATCATTTCGTTCATCAGTATCAGCAAGATGACAAGGGATTTAGGTCTTAGCGTGAGAGCTTTGGATTCCCTTGCAAACGGTAACTTGAATGCAGAAGTTGACAGACGTGCATTGAAGAGAAGAGATGAAATCGGTAAGTTAATGCGTGCGGTCCTTAACCTTCGCGGACAGATGAAGGAAGTAATCGGTGCCATTATTGAAAAAGGTGATGCAGTTCAGCTTGCGGCACAGCAGGTTGACGAGCAGACAAATGAAGCTGCTAAGGCAATCGGCCAGGTAGATATGGCTGTTTCCGAAATTTCAGAAGGTGCAACTTCACAGGCAACCGAAACCCAGAGTGCAACCGAGAATGTTATTATCATGGGTGAAATGGTTGAACAGACCAGAGAAGAAGTGGAAACCTTACTTGCACACGCAGAAGAAATGCAGGCAGCAGGCGATGTGGCTACTCAGGCATTGGATGAGTTGGATGAAATCAACGGTCAGACTAAGAAAGCAATTGATGTAATTTACGAACAGACACATACAACAAATGAATCAGCATTGCGTATCCGCGAAGTAACCAAGATGATTACAGGTATCGCAGAAGAAACTAACCTTCTTTCTCTTAATGCTTCTATCGAGGCTGCAAGAGCAGGAGAACAGGGACGCGGTTTCGCGGTTGTAGCAGCACAGATTCAGAAGTTAGCAGAACAGTCAAATGCATCTACTAAGGAAATTGCTCAGATTATCAATGTGCTTATGGAAGATTCTGAGAAGGCTGTTGCTACTATGGATGAAGTAAAAGAAATTATGGATGCCCAGAATGAAAAGGTAGTTCGTGCAGGCGAAGCTTTCAGCCAGGTTAAGGCCGGTATCGACGCATCTATTAAGGGTGTTGAAGCGATTGAAGAAAAGACCATTAAGTTGGACGATGCAAGAGCAAACGTAATTGATATCGTTCAAAACTTAACAGCAATCGCTGAAGAGAATGCGGCGGCTACACAGGAAACATCAGCATCTGTAACGGAAGTAACAGCAATTGTAGAAGACATTGCACAGAATGCGCAGAAGATGAACACCTATGCAACTGAATTGAAAGACAAGACAAATGTATTCTATATGTAATTAATAGATATGAATATATAAAAGCGCAACCGATGTTGGTTGCGCTTTTTGTATGTCTTTATGAATAATAAAAGTTCATTAGGATTTGTAAATCTATTTTATGACCGGTCAGTGGCGGACTGTTTTATAACATCGTCGTCCACTTGGAACAATCCCAAACAGCTGTTGCAAAATCAGCGTAGAAGTCAGGCTCGTGGCATACCATTAGAATGCTTCCTTTGTATTCTTTTAAGGCATTTGCCAAGGCTTCTTTGGCATCTACGTCCAAATGATTGGTGGGTTCGTCCAACACTAAAATATTGCTTTCACGGTTTAAAATTTTACAAAGGCGGACTTTACTTTGTTCACCACCGCTCAATACTTTCACCTTGCTTTCGATGTGTTTGGTGGTAAGACCGCACTTAGCAAGGGCGGAACGCACTTCGTACTGGGTGTAACCCGGGAATTCGTTCCAGATTTCTTCGATACAAGTGGTTTCCGGCATTACGGACATTTCCTGCTCATAATAGCCTATCTCTAAGTAGTCGCCTAAGGTGACGCTTCCGCTTAAGGAAGGAATTAAGCCCAAGATACTTTTTAAAAGGGTTGACTTACCGATACCATTGGCACCGGAGAGAACGATTTTACTTCCGCGTTCCATTTCTAAAGTGAGAGGAGAAGACAGTGGGGTATCATAACCGATAACCAAATCCTTGGTCTGGAAAATATATCTGCCGGGAACTCTTGCCGTTTTAAAGTGGAATTCCGGCTTGGGACGTTCGGCATTTAATTCAATGATATCCATTTTATCCAGTTTCTTCTGGCGTGACATTGCCATATTTCTCGTAGCAACGCGGGCTTTGTTTCTGGCAACGAAATCTTTCAAATCAGCAATTTCCTTCTGCTGCTTATTGTAAGCGGCTTCCAACTGGGACTGCTTCATCTCGTAGACTTCCATGAACTTATCGTAATTACCTACATAGCGATTTAATTCCTGATGATCCATATGATAAATCAAATTGACTACTTCGTTCAAGAAGGGAATATCGTGGGAAATCAAGATAAAAGCATTCTCATAGTCGATTAAATATCTCTTCAGCCATTCAATATGATTTACGTCCAAATAGTTGGTAGGTTCGTCAAGGAGCAAAATATCGGGTTTGGATAAAAGAAGTTTACCCAACAATACTTTGGTTCTTTGACCGCCGCTTAATTCGGTCACGTCTCTTTCAATACCGATTTCTGTTAAACCCAAAGCTGCTGCAACTTCTTCAACTTTAGAATCAATCAAATAGAAGTCGTGTGCGTCTAATAAGTCCTGAATGGTTCCCAGTTCTTCCATATAAGCTTCCATTTCGTTCTCGTCAGCTGTGCCCAGTAAATCGCAGATTTCATTCATTCTGGTCTCCCAGGCAAAGAGAGAGTCGAAAGCAGATGCCAGTACTTCGCGGACTGTCATACCTTTCTCCAAAACAGTATGCTGGTCTAAGTAGCCGACCTGGACGTTTTTAGACCATTCAACCTTGCCTTCGTCGGGCATAAGCTTGCCGGTAATAATATTCATAAAAGTGGATTTGCCCTCGCCGTTGGCACCGACCAAACCGATGTGTTCCCCTTTTAAAAGGCGGAATGAAACATCCTGGAAAATGGCGCGGTCGCCAAAGCCGTGGGATAAATGTTCTACGTTTAAAATACTCATAATTTATCCTTTCGATGAGGTTGTGTTCAGTCACCTGTGCATAAAAAAGTAAATATACACTGTCTACCTTTGTCTAAGGTTACTAAGAAGTGAATTGCACATAAGTTCATTGGTAAGAGATATCGGCGGATTGCATGGTTGATGATAGACAACCTTGTGGTAAATTGCGATATCGCACAGACTTGAATATTATCCTAAAATATCAGGGGATTGTCAAGGTAAGAGAATAAAGAAAAAGATATGAAGGAAAAAGATTAAAGTTAATTATCTTCGAAGAAGAAATTATTTTATAAATATATGAAGGGTGCAAAGAAAAGGCTAAATTATGATACTTTTATGAAAAAGGTATGCAGAAACCTTATATTTATGGTATACTCAATCGGTAAGCATTAACGGAATCGGTGAAGTGTCCTTTTTCGAAAGGACTGAAGACCGGAGACTTACGGAATAGGCAAAGGAAACAAAGAATGAATTCCCCGATTATTGAGTTGGACTTGCACAATTTAAATTGCGCGCAGGCGCAGGGCGAGATTGACAGGGCGTTGGCAGATGCCGGCCCCGGCGTGTATCGTATTCGTTTAATTCACGGTTTTCACGGCGGAACGGCTTTGAAGAAGATGATTAAGGAAGAGTATGAATACTATGGGCACAGCAAGGTAAAAAGGGTTGTGCCCGGCAGCAATCAGGGGATTACGGAGCTTGTATTGAGAGAGTATTAGAGGACAAGCCGGAAAGGAATAAAAGATGAGAAATGTAAATGTATTAAACAGCAAAGGGCTTTTGGATGCCATTGCACAGATGAAAGCAAACAATACACCTGAGAATCAAAGTAAAATGATGGATAAAATGGTAGATGCCCAGTACTTGGCACCGGTATCCATCACACCGCCCCCCGAAACGAACGGATATATGGCAAACATTACATTGCCTCCCGATGCAAAGCTTCGTTTTCATATGATTGAGAACGGTATGGGACAGCGTTTCTTCCTTGCTTTTACATCGTTTGAAGAAATGGCAAAATGGCGTGAGAACGTGAATGTTCAGAGCATTATCGTGACTTTTGATGATTATGCAGGTATGCTTGCAAAGTCTGAAGGCGATGATAATGTAGGCGGTTTTGTAATCGATCCCTTTGGCGCAAATCTTGTATTCAGCAAGAACCAGGCAATTGCAATCAAGGGTATGAAAGATAAGAGAGATGCAGGCACTTCTACGCATGTTATTAAAGAGGGCGAGGAAGTATATATTGGAGAACCGACAAAATATCCTACCGAAATGGTTGAAGCGATGAAGAAGTATTTGGAAGGTCAGGATGCTGTTAAGAAAGCATATCTTCAGTTAATGGTACAGGGCGAGGATGAAAGTTACTTGATTGTTCTTGATTATCTTGGAGATAAAAAAGAGGTGTTTGACGGTTTGGCTGAGGCGGCAAAGCCTTACACCGGCGGTATGCTTCTTGATATTATGGGAAGTGGTAGCGACTTGGGAAGCAAGATTGCGGATAAGGTAGCGCCGTTCTTTGAGAAATAATTGAAAATATCAAGTGTTGCGAAAGAGAGCAACAATAAGCGTTATAAAATATTGATAAAGTAGTGATAAAACAAGTAAGGCGATTGGAAACAATCGCCTTTTTGAATGTTATAAATTATGATTTGGCAGCCCATTGTGCCAATTGCATAAGAATTGGGAAAAGTTCTTTGGTTTTGTCAGTAACTTCATATTCTACCCGAATGGGAACTTCCATATATTCTGAGCGTTTCACAAGACCATATTCCTCCAGTTCACGCAAAGACTTCGCCAACATTGTATTTGAGATGCCGGCAATTTTTCTTTTTAAATCATTATATCGGACTTTGCCGTCCACACTTAATGAACATAGAATAGACAATTTCCATTTGCCGCCGATCATATCCATAGCGTGTTGCATCGGACATTGTTCGGTACATGGACAGTTATGACTCAAAGACATAATATGTACCTCCTTACACTCAACTTTTTCTTACTTACTCATAAATTATTGCGTAATTGACAGTGAATTTTATGTTTTTTATAATTATAGCAGGTAAGAAAAACAGAGTAAAGATTAAAATAAGAGTGATATAACAAAGTGGGAGGTAAGAGATGAATGTAGCAGTTCGATATTACACACGTTCCGGCAATACGGAAAAACTTGCAAAAGGAATCGCGGAGGCAATTGGAGTAACCGCATCAAATATGGTGGTGCCGATTGGAGAAAAAACGGATATCCTGTTTTTGGGCTGTTCATACTATGCCTTTGACGTGGATCCTATTGTCAAAAAATATATTTTCGAAAATAAAGATAAAATTGGGAAAATCGTATGCTTCGGAACATCAGCTATGATGAAGTCAGTTTACAAGCCCATGAAGAAAGTGGCAGAAGAATACGGTGTGGAAATCGAAAAAGAGGACTTTCATTGTCACGGTTCTTTTGGACCGATGCATAAGGGGCGTCCGAATGCTGATGATATAAGCAAAGCGCAAGAATTTGCAAAAAGAATTTTGAGTCAGTAAATGTACAGGCTGTTGCAAGATGAATTAGGAAGAAAAAACTCCCGTTTTTGGTATTGTGTGATTACCAAAACGGGAGTTATTTTATATCATAAAATTTTTTACGACTTCAACGCTCTCATGGCATTTAAAATGGCCAGTACACATACGCCCACATCGGCAAATACCGCAGCCCACATATTAGCAAGGCCGAAAGCAATCAGAATTAAAATACCGATTTTTACAACCAGGGCAAATACAATGTTCTGCATTGCGATGCCGTGAGTTTTCTTGGAGATTTCGATGGCTTTTACCAGCTTGGAAGGCTCATCGTTCATAATGACAATGTCCGCAGCTTCAATGGCTACATCGCTTCCTAAAGCGCCCATTGCAATACCGATATCGGCTCTTGCAAGTACGGGGGCATCATTCATACCGTCGCCTACGAAGACAAGTTTTTTCTTGGAAGAAGATTTGAATAAAAGTTCTTCTACGCGGGCAACTTTATCAGTAGGGAGCAGCTGGGTATAAACTTCATCAAGGCCAAGTTCTTTGCCAACCTTTTGGCCTACTGTATCTACATCGCCGGTCAGCATAACCTGCTTGCCAACGTGCTTCTTTAAGGACTTGATTGCATCAGCAGAGTCTTTCTTAATCTGATCTGCAATTACAATGGAACCTGCAAACTTTTCATTGATTGCCACGTAACAAATCGTGCCGATAGCATCAGTTTTTTCATATGCAATACCGCGTTCCTTCATAAGCTTTTCATTACCTACAAGGATTACATAGTCATCTACAAGGGCACTTACGCCGAAACCTGAAATTTCTTCATAATTTTTAACACGTTCCAGTTCGATTTCTTTGCCGTAAGATTCTTTTAAGGATAAAGAAATTGGGTGAGAAGAGTAGCTTTCTGCATGAGCCGTGAATTCAAGAAGTGTATCTTCCGACATATCCACAGCTTTGATTTGTTCTACGGCAAATTCACCGCGAGTTAAAGTTCCTGTTTTATCCCAGACAATGGTATCAGCTTGCGCAAGGGCTTCTAAGTAGTTGCTTCCCTTGATTAAGATACCTGTTTTGGATGCACCGCCGATACCGCCGAAGAAACTTAAAGGTACGGAGATTACCAATGCGCAGGGGCAGGATACAACCAGGAAGGAAAGGGCTCTTTCCAGCCAGAAGGAGAATGTCTCCATCTTAAAGATAAAAGGGGGAACCACAGCCAGTAAAACAGCACAACCCACTACGATAGGAGTGTAAACCAATGCAAATTTGGTGATAAAATTCTCGGAGTTTGATTTCTTGTTACCTGCGTTTTCTACAAGGTCAAGAATTTTATTTACGGTAGATTCACCGAATTCGGAAGTAACTTCCACCTTCAAAATACCGTTTAAGTTAATGGAACCGCTGAGCACCGTATCATTCACAACCGCTTCTCTGGGAAGGGATTCGCCGGTAAGGGCTGAAGTATCCAACTGGGCGTTGCCTTCTTTGATAATGCCGTCTAAAGGTACTTTTTCGCCGGGCTGGATAATGATGATATCGCCGATTGCCACATCGTAAGGGTCTACCTTCTTGATTTCGCCGTCCACCATAATGTTAGCATAGTCGGGGCGTATATCCATTAATGCTGCGATGGATTTGCGCGATTTATTTACCGCATAGGTCTGGAACAATTCGCCTAACTGGAAGAAGAGCATAACCGCTACAGCTTCCGCATATTCTTCGATAATAAATGCTCCAATCGTAGCTACCGACATTAAGAAGTTCTCATCAAACAGCTTACCGCGAATGATGTTGCGTAGTGCGTCCCAGACAACATCATAGCCGGCAATAATATAGGCAACGATAAAAAGTGCCAGTGCCGGATAGAAAAATTTGCCGGATAAAATTAAGGCCATTATGAATAAAACTGCACTAAAGATAAAACGGATTAATCTTTGTTTCATATTGTACTCCTGAAATAGTAGATATTTTACAGTATGGAAATAAGGTGAATGATTCCGCCGGATAACAGTGCGACAATTAAGCCTAACAGCGTACCGATACCGGCGCCTTTTAAATGAAAAATATAATCTTTATAGGCTTCGTCCATATCTTCCGTCCCCGGAATTCGCAACTTCTTACTGTGACAAAAGTTCCCCCAGTCCAAAACAATCAAATCATAAAGATTTACAGCCGTAAACAATGTAAATACATGAAGAAAAGCGGATAAAAAGTTTCTGCATCCGGAGAAATATGCTACAACTGACAGCAGGGCAACAAAAAATACCAAGCCGAATATTTTTTTACTGATATGAGATTTTTTGCGTTGCTTGATTGTATCTTTGTATTGCGGAAGTTCTTCTACTCTTTTTATGATTTTGGGTGGGTAGGAAGCAATCATTTTAAGTGGATCTTTATATTGCGCCGGTAAAATGATGAGTGTAAAAAGCATACAGGCAATGACGCATTCAATTAATAGAATCATTTATATTCACCGCCTTTATTAAGCACGCTTCAAAACCACGCGAGGGTCAACATCTTTAACTGCAGCTTCGATACCTGCGATGATTTCGTCCAGGTTTTCATCTTCCAAATCCAACATCATTTTGGTAGTAAGGAAGTTAATGCTTACTTCTTTGACACCGTTTACCTTAGATACGTTCTTTTCCATTTTGGCTGCACAGTGTGCGCAATCAAGTCCGTCAATACGATAATTTCTTTTCATTTTAAAGTCTCCTTTTTATATGATTTTATTTTTGTAAAAATTTTTATTCTATTTCTTGGTAATCACTGCAATGGCGCAGGGGATTCGTCCTGTAATCAAAGTGTATTCTACATCGGTGTAGCCTGCGTTTTCGAAGAATTCCTGATAGGATTCGAAAGTAAAGTGCTTCTTAAAAACGGGACCGAATACTTTCATAATGGTAACAAAAAGATTAGGCTTTCCGGTGTTTTCCTTATTCACATAAGTTGGAATAATGATTTGTCCGCCGGGCTTACATACACGTTCCAGTTCTTTCAAGGCATCGTGAGGATTGTCTAATAAGTGAATGACATTGCCGGCTACAACCTTATCAAAAATATTGGATTTGCATTTGATATAAGTAATGTCGGCCTTTCGCACTTTTACGTTGGATAACTTGCGACAGTTCCTTGCGGTTTGCTTTAACATTCCGATACTGTAATCGGTAGCGATGACCGATTTGGCACGTGCGGCAATTGCCTTGGTTATCATTCCCGTTCCGCAGGCACATTCCAATACCTTGTCGGTGGAAGAGATGTAGTCGGCAACTTCTATGCAAAGCTGTCTGTTTACTTTGCCGTTTATGATATCTTCAAATAAGCTGTATAAGCCTGATACTTTATCCCAGAACATTGTGTGGTCTCCTTGTTATGCATTTGATTTACAGATGCTTGTATAAAATGATGATACGTCTACTCATTAATATGCTCAAAACCTGCCTCAAACAATTCTTTCACATGGTCGTCTGACAGCGAGTAGTAAATTGTCTTGCCTTCTCTGCGGTTCTTCACAAGATTTGCCTGACGAAGCAGGGCCAGCTGATGGGAGATGGCGGATTTGGTCATATTTAATAATACGCACAAGTCGCTTACGCACATTTCATGCTGTTCCAGCGCCCACATAATGCGTGTTCTTGTGGGGTCGCCCAATACCTTAAAAAACAATGCCAATTCCTCAAAGGTTTCCAGAGGCGGAAAGTCTTCTTTGACATGATTGACTATATTTTCGTGGATGGCTGCAGTTTCGCAAGTGCAGGCATCTTCGTGTGTGTGTACATGATGTTGGTGTGCCATTTAAGTACCTCCGTAGGAATGCCGGTTCGGCTTGATTTCGTTAAAAAAGCAAAGATGTTGTTACAACTGTTACTAAAGTCTTAAAGTTGAGCAACTGTTCAACTGTTAGCTTTATTATAGTTGAATGACCGTTCAACTGTCAAGAGGTAAAATTAAAAAATATAAAAAGTTTTTGTGGTAAGTTTTTCTTTTAAAATAATGAACAGTGGCTTATAATGAAAAAGAATCATTGAGGTCTATTTATTACTTGAAAGAAGATATTTTATGAATAATAATCGAAAATATACATTTGGTGAAATTGTGTTTACCATTGTTTTTATGACTTGGTTCGTTGGTTCTATTGTTATGATGATTTTTTTGGCAAGAAACGGAATGGCAACATTGGCGATAGGTGTGTTCGGGCAATACTTTCTTGTGTTTGGAATCGCGGCAATTTGGTCGGGGATTAAGAGTAAGAATTTTAATCCGATTGTATTGATTCTGCCGATAGTCGGTATTGTTTCGATTGCAGTGTCTGTTGTGTGGCAATTCGGGGCTGAAGAGACCATTGAATTTATCGAAGAAAACGGTTGGATGGCGTTGCTGGCGCTTTTCATTATTGTAGGTGTATTTATGGAAGTGTATGCGATTGCCGGTACAATAGGCAAAAAAAGAAAATTCAGTAAGTCTGTAACGGCTACCTGTATTGATATTTTGGTGAATTATGATAATGCAGGGAGAGAGATATATTGCCCGGTTTATGAAACATATGTGGGTGGCATCAAAAATGTCGTAAGCAATAACATTTATAGTACGCAAATGGACGTGCATATAGGTGATATAAAGATTATTAGCGTAAGCGAATATTTCCCGGGTGAATGCTATGAGAATGAAACCAGTAATCGTATGGGGATTATACTCGGCATACTGGGGGTGTTTTTTATTGGAATACCGCTATTTGCTTTTTATATGATGTGGCGCGGTTGATTAAATGTTAGAATGACAGAGTGATAAAATGAACGATACGATAAACAAAGTAAAAAAGAAAAAGAGAAAACTGATTAAGCGTAGGGTGGCATTTTTTGCAATAACTTTTTCGCTGGTAATATTACTTGGATTGGGCGTTGCATATTTTTATAACGCCAATCGTCCGATGTATGCCGGTGTGGTTTTGCCTGCGACTGAACGTGGATTTGAGGTTGTAGAAACACCTGCGGAATGGTCTGCTTTGGAAAAAGAGCTGGTGATGGAAGTAGAAGAGCGCGTGCGCCTTGTGATGGTGGGCGATATGCTGATGCATCTGCGCGTAACCCAGAGCGGTCGCATGGAAGACGGTACCTATAATTATGACCATATTTTTGAGCATGTCAAAGAAGATATACAGGCTGCGGATCTTGCGATTGTGAACCAGGAAATTATTCTTGGCGGGCCGGACCTTGGTTATTCCGGTTATCCCATGTTCAATACGGCTTATGAGCTTGGGGATGCCATTGATGAGGCCGGATTTGATGTGGTGCTTCATGCAACCAATCACACAATGGATAAGGGCAGAGCAGGCCTTATGAATTGCCTAAATTATTGGAGTGAAAATCACCCTGATATTAAGGTGCTTGGCGCCAATAAGACGCAGGAAGAGTACGAAGAGGTATATATTTACGAACAGGACGGGATGAAAATTGCCATTCTGAATTATACTTATGGGTTGAATGGTATGCCCATGCCTACAGATATGCCTTTTGCGGTAGATATGATGGTTGAGGATAAAATGTCCGCGGACCTTGCCAAAGCCGAAGCGGAGGCGGATTTTACGGTAGTGTGCCTGCATTGGGGAAACGAATACCAGACTTATGCGTCCGAAAATCAGAAAATGTGGGCGAACTTCTTCTTAGAGCGCGGAACGGATTTGATTATCGGAACCCATCCCCACGTAATTCAGCCCGTGGAATGGTATGAAGATGAAGAAGGTAATCGGATGCTTGTGTACTATTCCATCGGTAATTTCATCAATTCTACGGCAGACAGCGGAAACGGCATTGGTAAAAGAGTGGTAGGTGCAATGGCGGAAGTGGAGCTTGTCCGCGATGAGAATGGCAAGGTGGTCATTGATACCTATGGTGTAACACCGCTGGTAACGCAGATTGAAGCCGGTCCGGGGAATATTACTACATACAAATTGGAAGACTATAGTCAGGAACTGGCGGACAGCAATCAGATGTCGTGGAAGGACCCGGGATTTTCTTATGAGTTCTGTAAGGAACTTTGCCGTGAGGTATTCGGGGAGTTATATATTGAGGAATAAAAAACCTTGCAAAAGTCTCTTGACAAAGCAAAAAGAATAGAGTAAAATAGGCAAAGTGTTAAGGCAGAAATGCCACACGGATGTGTGCTTAGCTCAGCTGGATAGAGCGTTTGGCTACGGACCAAAAGGTCGGGGGTTCGAATCCTCTAGCGCACGTACTAAGGGAAAGCGAAATGCTTTCCCTTTTTTTATAATGTTTTTAGGAGTAAATAAAAGGACTAAGTACCCAGAATTAAAACAGGATAAAATATATACCGTTTAGTTTATTTTTATATAAAGATATGATAAAATATATCCGTATGATTTTATATAAATAAAAAGTGATAAACCGATACAAAAAAGATACATACCACATCTAGAATTGGGAGAGTAAAGCAGAATGCTGATGTTTCGTGAATTGACACCGGAAGAAAGTGCCACCATTGAAAAATTTCATAAGATGAAAGGACATATTTCGGACCTTGAATTGCGCAGATTGGAAAAACGAAAAGAAATTGAATTTTTCGAAGAACATAGGGGGATGGATTATGTACCTGTAATAGTATGGGGATTATTGACCTTGTCGCAGCTCGTTTTGATTTTTTTGGATTTGTTTTTCGGATGGTGGAATGCAAGATTTAATTGGGCTATTATTTTGGCGTCAATGACACCGGCATTGTTGATTTTCTTTGGCGTTTTCTTTGTAAAAACATTGATGCAATATGTGTACAGAAATTCCAAGAATCCCACATATATGAAGAAAGCGGTGGATAAAGGCATTGAGAACCGATGGGTGCGTTCTGCTAAACTGAATCACGAATTGGAGCAGATTAACGCAGAATTGCGCCTGCTCAAGAAGGATTACGGTTATCTGAAACTGGAAGTGGATAAGATTGAAGCAAATCAATATCAATAATTCCGGAAAAGTTGAATGATTTTCTTCTGCGAACTCGTTCTTTTAGTGAAACTTTCTGTGGCGGCGGATAATCTAATCTGTAAAGATTGCGTGATGAACAGAAAGTAAAAGGAAGATGGAGGAGTTAAAATGAGAAAATTCAGTCTTTTTAACAAACGCAGTCTTACCGCGCTTACACTAAGTGTAGCTATGGTGCTTGGAGTAACGGGGTGCGGAAAAGATGGTGAAACCACGGCAAACAGTGGAAAAGAAGGTAATGCATCGGACGTGGTGTACGTCGCGGATTATCTGGATGTAAAAGATGTAGGCGACATTGTTAATCTGAAAGAAATTGACGGTGTGTTACATATGTTGACTGCAAATTACGGGGAAGAAAGTACACAGTATAAATTGGTGAATTACAATTTGGCTGATGCAAGTTCTACAGAAACGATTTTGGCAACTGCCAACGGCGGATATTTGAGTTCTTCTTTTTTTAATGAAGACGGAAGTCTTGAGACCATTGAAAGTAAGGAAGAATATGATGATGAATGGAATCTTCTCTCAAGAGAAGTGTATATGAATAAGTATGATGCCACAGGCGGTCTTCTTTCTTCGGAAGAAGTGTCTGCGAAACTGAAGCTTGATGAGGAGTATTATATTTCACATTTTTATAAAGACAGTGAAGGAAATTATCTGATCGGAAGCTGGGAGCAACCCCTTAAAATTTATTCGCCGGATTTGGTACAAACCGGTGAAATTACCAGCAACAATCCATTTGACGGATTATGTATGACCGGAAGCGGTAAACTTGTTACTTCCTACTGGGGAAATATGGGCGTTGATATTGCTGTTGTGGATGTGGCTGCCAAAAAGGTTGGAACGCCAATCAGTACCAACAAAAATAACGGTTCTACACAAGTTTGGCCGGGACCCGGTGACACGGTTCTTTACGTGAACGGAAACGAACTTTGTTCCTGTGATGTGGTGACCGGAGAAATTAAAGTGGTTATGGACGTCATGGATATGGATATCAATGCAGATTATCTTCAGCGCGTATATCCTATGGGCGACGGCAGCTATTTAATGTCTTTTTATGATTACGGTGCAGATTCAGATGGTTTGTTTATTGCCAAACCGGTAGACCCGTCTACAATCAAAGAGCGCACGGAATTAACTATTGCAACCGTTTATGCAAATCAGGATTTAAATGATGCGGTAATTAATTTTAATCGAAATAATGAAGAATATCGTATCAAGGTTATAGATTATAGTACAGATGATTGGGATTGGGAAGCTTCCATCACAAATCTGCAGAATGATATCGTGGCAGGCAATGTGCCTGATATGATTGATATGAGTTCGCTGAATATACCTTGGCGAAACTGGGCAGCAAAAGGAATCATTACAGACCTTTATCCTTTAATGGAGGCTGACGCTACATTTTCAAAGGAAGAACTTCTTGAGAATGTGAGAGAAGCCTATGAAGTAGACGGTTCCTTATATGTACTTCCTTCTACAATCGGTATCAGTGGCGTTTGGGTGAAAGAAAAGTTTGCAGAAGGTTCTACGGCTTTGACCCCCGCTATGTTATTGGAAATGGAAAAAGAACTACCTGAAGATGTGCAATTATTCTATTATTCCTATCAGGGTGAAGTGATGTACAACATGGTTTATAATAACATGACGGCTTATGTGAATTATGAAACCGGTGAGTGCAATTTCAATTCCGATGAGTTTAAGGAAGTGCTTGCTTATGCGAAAGAACAGCCCGTAGATATCGTTTGGGAAGAGGGCGAAAGTCTTCCTGCATTGTTAAAAGAAGACAAAGTAATCTTTTATAATATGAATATGCATCAGATGCCTGATTATCAATTCCATAAATTCGTATTTGGTGAAGATATTACAGTACTTGGATATGCAGGCGAAGACGAAGATGGTATTCGCATCATTCCCAACGGATGTGCAATTGCCATTACAGAGCAGTGCGAGCATAAGGATATTGCATGGCAGTTTGCGAAAACCTTTGTCAGTGAAGAATATTTAACCGGACAGCACCGTTGGGGTATTCCTGTTACGCAGGCCGGCCTTGACAACTTCATCTACGAAGCGCAGCATATGGAAGGAACCCATGGATACGGTTGGGACGATGTAAATATTGAAATTGAAAGTGCAACGGATGAAGATGTGGAAGGCTTCCTTGCAATTTTAGAGAAAGCAGATGAACTACAGTATCAGGATACGGCGATTATGGCCATTATTGAAGAAGAAGTGAAGCCTTACTTTGAAGGCCAGAAGAGTGTTGATGAGGTTGCGGACATTATCCAGAGCCGTGTGGATATTTATCTGAAAGAAAATATGTAACGATGCAGAACCGATTTTGCGAATGGGGATAAATCGTTACGAAAATATGTAATATTAGAAACGGAGGGGAAGTCATGAGTAAGAAGACTTCGGAAGCGAAAGTGAAAAAAGCTTCCGCACCCCGTAAAAAAGCAACAAAAAGAATATGGAAAACAAGAGCCAAACTGGGTGCATTTTTAGCACCCAGTCTTGGTGGTGTATCGGTATTTTATGCAATACCCTTCCTTGTGGTAATCTTTTATGCACTTGTAGATAACCCCATTAGCAAGCGCTTTGTTTTCCTTGACAATTTTATCAATGTATTCCAGAACCAGGCCTTTCAACTGGCTGCTTGGAATACCCTTAAATTTTCACTGGTAGCGGTTCCGCTGGCAGTGATTATTTCGCTTTTAATGGCATTTTTGCTGGATGAGAGAATTCCTTTTGCAAGCAAATTCAGGTCTATATACTTAAGCCCTATGATGGTGCCGGTAGCGTCCATTATTCTGGTGTTCCAGGTGCTGTTTAACTACAACGGTGTTATCAACGTAGTGGTGGAATGGTTTGGCGGAAGCCAGATTGACTGGTTTAAGTCAGACTGGGCGCCCTTGGTGGTTTTGCTTTTATTCCTTTGGAAAAATCTCGGATATAATATGATTCTCTTTTTAGCGGCATTGGGAACCATACCAAGGGAAGCGATGGAGGTTGCTTTGCTGGAAAGCAATTCGGCGTGGAAGATGTTTTGGCATATTAAAATCAGATACCTTTCACCCACGATTCTGTTTGTTACGATTATGTCGTTGATTAGTTCTTTTAAGGTGTTTCGAGAGGTGTATTTGCTGACGGGGGATTACCCTTATGACAGTCTGTATACCTTGCAGCACTTTATGAATAATACCTTCCGGCAGTTGGATTATCAGAAACTTTCGTCTGCAGCGATTATTATGGCGGCGGTGATGGTGGTGATTATCGGCGGATTGTATCTTGCAGAGAACTATTTCGGTAAGGATATGGAAGAGTAATGCGATATCGATTTGTGATCGGGAAATAAAAGTTGTAAAGAAAATCAGGAAAATTATATGGGAAGATTCGGTAAATATTCCGGCGAAAAGAAAGGCTGGAAAAAGTTTAAAAAAGTTGTACGAACCGTAGTGCTTACTACGATTGCAACCATATTTGCGGTATTGTTCCTTTTGCCCACGGTATTGACCATAACCAATTCTTTTATGAGTCAGTCGGAAATATCGGCAAACTACGGTAAAATATTCGAAACCACAGACAACGGCGGTAAGGTATTCGTAGCCGAAACGGTAAATTTGAAATTTGTTCCGGATATGGTTACCTTTCAGCAGTACATAACCGTACTTTTAAAAAGCCCGGAATATCTGTTTAAGTTCTGGAACTCGGTGATTTATACAGTAGTGATTGTGGTGTTCCAGCTGGTGGTGGCGATGCTTGCGTCCTATGCTTTTATGAGGTATAAGGGACGCCTGAAGGAGATTATTTTCTTTTTGTATATTATCGTGACACTGATGCCTTATCAGGTTACGCTGGTGCCAAACTTTCTGGTGGCAGACTGGCTTGGCATTATTGATACCAGATGGGCAATTTGGATGCCGGGTATATTTTCACCCTTTGCGGTGTATTTGCTGACCAAGTATATGAAGCGAATTCCAAGTTCGATTATTGAGGCGGCAAGAGTGGACGGCGCTGGGGAATGGCAGATTTTCAGGCACATATGTCTGCCTTTATGTAAGGGTGCCCTGTACTCGGTAGCAATTCTTGTTTTTATTGATTTCTGGAATATGGTGGAGCAACCGCTGATTTTATTAACCAATGCGGACTTGCATCCCTTATCAATCTTTTTATCAAAGATTAATGCCGGGGAAATCGGCCTGGCGTTTGCGGTGGCAACCGTATATATGGTGCCCAGCTTGCTGGTATTTTTATATGGCGAAGATTATCTGGTAGAGGGTATTACCTATCAGGGCGGAGTAAAAGGATAACGGAGGAAAAGTAATGGTAGCAATAGAGAATGAAAATAAAGGAAGCCGTAAAAGAGAGTGGATTAAAAATATCGCGATTATCTTTTTGACGATTATGCTGATTCTGACTTTCTTTTCCAATACGATTATGAATTATTCATTGCCCCAGGTAGCAACCCGCTATGTGGAGAGTGGTTCGATTTCTGCCCAGATTCGCGGTACGGGTACCGTGGAAGCGGTAGACCCCTACAATGTAGTGGTGAACGAATCCAGAGTGATTTCTTCGGTGGCAGTTAAAGCAGAGTCGTACGTAGAAAAAGGTGATGTGCTTTATTATTTGGAAGACAGGGAAAGTGCTGAGCTTGAGACTGCAAGGGAAGAACTTGCGGCAGCACAGCTTGCATATGATAAAGCTATTTTAAACGGCGGACTGACCAGAGCGGAAGTTGCAGAAATTGAAAACGGATTGGTGGAAAGCGTAACCCAGAGCCAGGCACGTCTCGAAGCTGCTGATGCGAAAATTGCAGAATTACAGCATACGGTGAATGTATACCAGGCTGACGTAAATGCCCTTCAGGCCAGAATTGATACCTTGGCTTCTTCTAAGGTAGATGCAAGCGCAGAGAGCAAGGCTTTGGCACAGGCAGAGATTAACTTAAACAACGGAAAGGCAACACTTGCCCAAGCGCAGAATGCCTATGATGCGGTGAAAGATTTGCCGGATACAGACCAAAGTAAAATTGATGCGGCTACCAAACTTTATCAGGAGCAGGATAACGTGGCAAAACTTGAAGCTGCGGTATCCAATGCGAGAGTGGCGTTGGAATTAAAGACCGGAAGCGCAGATATTGCCAATCAGATTGCTGCATTGGAAAAAGAAAAAGTAGGTGCGAATAACGTTTTGTCTGCTGCACAGATTAATCTCGAGAATGCAATCAAAGAAAAAGAAGAAATGCTTACAGAAATTCTTACAAAGATGGATATTGCCGATGCATATCAGGCAATTAAAGATAAAAAAGCGGAAATCGCTAAATTAGAGGCGGATTCAGTCGGCGGAGCCATTACGGCACCTGTATCGGGAACCGTAACAAGTCTTTCTTATACAGCAGGTGAAACCACGGTGGCAGGGGAACCGGCAGCGGTTATCCAGATTGAAGGCAAGGGTTATACCATGACGCTTTCTGTACCTAACAAGCAGGCATCTACCGTAAAAGTGGGTGACCCCGTGGAATTGCAGAATGCCTGGTATTATGATGATGTGACTGCGTCTTTGATAGCAATCCGTAATGATAAGACAAATCCCGGACAGAATAAGGTGCTTGAGTTTCAGTTGACAGGGGACTCTTTGGTGCCCGGACAGTCCTTGAGTGTTGCAATCGGTCAGAGAAGTGTTAACTATGATTTGATTGTGCCGAACAGTGCAATTCGTGAAGACAATAACGGCAAGTTTATTTTAATTGTAGAATCCAAGTTCGCGCCCTTTGGTAACCGTTATGTGGCACAGCGTGTAGACGTGGAAGTCATTGCAAGCGATGATACCCAGACTGCAATTAAAGCAGGCTTGTATGGTTATGAATATGTTATTACAACATCGACTAAACCCATAGAATCCGGTGATCAGGTTCGTTTATCCGAGGAGATGAATTAATGATAAAAGAAGTGTTTTTTCGAATTAAAGAACGCTTAATGCAAATCGGACTTTTTAAAACAATTGTATTGTTTCTGACTTTTATAATGCTGATAACGGTGGCTGTCCTGGGAATAGTGTTGCAGGTCGGCAAGAATTCCCTGGAAGACCAATTGATGGCCAAACGCTGGTCGATTAAAAAAGACGTGGCGCAAATCAGTTGCTTCTATTCGCAGGATGCTTTTATGACGGAAGACAGTATTGAAGAGATGCGTTATCTTCTGAGTAAAAAGTTGCAGGAACTGGCAATTGAGCCGAATACGGCAAATGCGAGATTGTATATTGACGCCTATTCGGCCCAGGGGACGATTTCCATACAAAGCGATAAAAAAAGCATACAGGCCACGGCTATTGGCATCGGTGGAGACTTTTTTATGTTTCACCCGGTTAAGCTGAAGGGCGGAATGTATTTTAGCGGTAACGATTTGATGCAGGATGCGATTCTTCTTGATGAAGAGGCGGCATGGCAATTGTTCGGTTCCAATGATATTGCGGGTAAAACCGTGACCATTGGAGGATTGCCCTATCGCGTGGCAGGCGTTTATGAACGGCCGCAGGGAGATTTGGAAAGCCTGGCAGGCAGTGATGATACGACGGTTTATGTATCTTTTAGCACATTAAATGCTATGACATCGGCGTCTGTTAACTGTTATGAAGTTGTGATGCCAAATCCCGTTGAAGGTTTTGCAATGGACCGGATGCTTGAAATTAATTTAAGTTCTGAAGAAATGGTGAAAATGGTTGAAAATTCCAATCGTTTTTCGTATATTTCATTGTACAACGTATGGAAAGAGCGCGCGGCCAGAAGTATGAAGACCGACGATATTGTATTGCCTTTCTGGGAAAATTTGGCCCGATATAAGGAAGAACAGATGATGGAAGTGGCCCTTTGGCAGGTGGTGTTTGCGTGTATTCTCTTGATTTATTGGGGAATTCAAGGTATGATTTGGATAATCAGACACAAACCTACCGCGCAGACCTTTGTTAAAATCGGGGATTTCATAGGTGAGAAATTCCGCGGGGCGAAGAAACGCACTAAGGCGAAAAGAAACGCGCGAAAGGAACTGGAGCAGAATACATATATTGATGAATAGATGTATGCTTATGTTTCGGAGAAGTTTGTTTGAATTATGTGTAAAAAATAAAAGTAAGAGGAGGAATTATGATGAAAGGAAAATTGAAAAAAGCAATTTGCATGGCTTTGGCAACCACGATGGTGTTTTCCATGACTGCCTGCTTTGGAAAAGATGGTGGCGGTGATACCAGCGATGCATTGGCACAGGCTTCGGATTCTGCCAATGCGAAAGAAGCCGTTTTTAAGGAAATCGGCAGTATTAATCCGGAGGCGGAATGGTTTGATGATGTTCTTGTAGACGGTGAAGAAGTTATTGTTGTGTGGTCCGAGTATATGGACATTTACGGTGAAGGCGGAGATGTTGCACCGGGTGGTGAGCCCGTACCTTATGACGAAGATATGACAGAGGCAACCGCCACGGAAGAGATGCCGGAAGAAGAGCAGGAAGCAATTACAGAGGATGTTGCAACCGAAGGGGAAGGTGTAGACTCGGTGGTAATCGTAGATGACCCTATGATGCCTATGCCTGAAGTAGAGTATATGCCCGAGGAGGAGTATAGCTTTTATTACAAGTTAAACTTAGGCAGAGTATCCTTTGGCGGAACCGGAATGTCGGTAACAACGATTGAATTACCTGAAAAGGAGTACAGTTGCGGAATCGAGCTTGATCCAAGCACGGGAAATTATGTAATTATGACCGAGCGTACGATAGAAGATTACAGCAATCCCGACAACTATTCCTATGAAACACATTGGTATATGAACGTATATTCCAAGTCCGGCGAACTTGTAAGCCGTGATGAGTTGAAATTGGGAAATAATCCGGATGAGTATTTTGGTATATACGGTATGGGTATCGCAACAAACGGCGATATCTGCCTTTTGACAGACCGTACTTTGGTTGTGTTAAATTCTTCTTTACAGAAGGTTGGCCAGGTGGCCTTCAGTGACAATCAGTGGGTAGAAAGTTTCTTCGTATCTTCAGATGGCGTACCTTATGTATACATTTGGACAGATGGCGGAGAATCTTCAGAAAGTACCTTCCATATGGTTGATACCCAGCAGGTAAAAATCGGTCCTGCAATTGAAGCACCGGAAGAATTCTGGGGTGGTGTAAGACCGGGTGCCGGACACGATATGTATTACACTACCGATAAGGGTGTATATACATATGATTTCGATACCAAAGAGAACAAGAAGATTCTGGATTATATAGATTCAGATATTGACTATAATTTTGTAAATTATTGTGTGCCTATTGATGAAACACGCATTGTTGCAGTGGTAAATGATCCTGAGACTTGGGAAGCATCGATATCTTTCTTGGAGAAGGTACCCCCTGAGGAAGTGGTGGATAAAATTATCATTACCATGGGTATGGTTTATACAGACTATGAGATTCGCAGTAAAGTAATTGCTTTTAACAAAGCAAGTGACAAGTACCGCATCCGAATGATTGAGTATTATGAGTATAACAATGAGGCTGACTGGAATGCAGGGCAGAAAATGTTTAACAATGACATTATTACGTCCAATGCACCTGACATCATTGTGATTAACAGCGGTATGCCCGTAGACAGTTTTATGGATAAGGGTGTGTTCCTTAACTTAAATCCTTATATTGAAGCTGACCCGGATGTAAACAAAGAGGATATGGCGCCTAACGTTCTGGCATTAGGTTCCAGAGGCGACGATACTTATATTTTAACAGGTGCTTTTACCATCAGCACAATGGCAATGAAGAAGTCACTTGTGCCAAACGGCGAAACCATTTCATTGGCAGAATTGCGCCAACTTGAGCAAAAGTACGGTACTTTGGCATTACGTGATGCTACAAGAAATGATGTGCTTTACTATGCAATGGAGATGAATTATTCGGAATTCCTTGATTTAAAGACAGGTAAATGCGATTTCAACACACCGGCATTTTATGAATTGTTGGAATATGCAAAACAGTATCCCGAAGAGATTGATTGGGAAAGTATGGACGATAATTATTGGATGGAGTCCGAAACTGCAATCAGAGATAACAAAGCATTATTGTCATTTTATACGGTAGGATATTTTAACAATATGGCATGGACTGAGCAGGGTGTTTTTGGAGAAGAAATGGCATTGGTTGGCTTCCCCGGAAGCGCAGGAAATACCGGTGCAATTTATCCCTATTTCCAGATGGCGATTTCCAAGGATTGTGAGCATCCGGAAGAGGCTTGGCAGTTTATGAGACAGTTTTATACTTATGAAGGCCAGAAGGAAATCGACTACGGTGCACCTTTAAATCTTAAGGTAATGGATGAAAGATTGGAGCAGGCGCAGCAGAGACCTTACTGGATTGATGATGACGGTAATAAGGTTGAGTATGATGAAACCTATTGGATTGGCGATCAGGAAATCATTATCCAGCCCTTAAGCGCTGAACGTGCACAGGAATTAAAAGAGTATACATTGTCCGTAGATAAGTTATATTATTACGATTCTTCCATCAGCGATATTATCGCGGAAGAAGCCGCACCGTTCTTTGCGGGACAGAAGACTGCAGAACAGGCAGCTGACATTATTCAGAGCCGTGTACAGATATACGTAAATGAAAATATGTAAGAGGTAAAAAATGGCAGACGAAAATGTGTTTGAGCGTTTTACCAGCGATGGTAAATCCAAAGGTAAAAAGAAAAACGATATGAAAATGCCGAAGGGCATCGGTAAGATTATGATTGCCGTTGTAGCAGTGATTGTGCTTGCGATTCTGGTGTCACAAAGTACTTACACCATTCGTGAGCAGGAACAGGCTGTTTTGGTAACTTTCGGTAAGGCTGAAGCGGTAACCGAGGCCGGCTTGCATTTTAAAATTCCTTTTATCCAGCAGGTAAAAAAGGTAAATACTACGATCCAGGGCTTTTCTATTGGTTACGCTTCGGATACCAATGCTACAACGGAAGATGAGTCCTTGATGATTACATCGGATTACAATTTTGTTAACGTGGATTTCTTCGTGGAATATCGCGTGTCTGACCCTGTGAAAGCATTGTATGCGTCGGAAGAACCTGTGGAGATTCTTAAGAAGATTTCGCAGTCCTGTATCCGTAACGTAATCGGCAGTTATGAGGTGGACAGTGTTTTGACTACCGGTAAAAACGAAATCCAGGCGCAGATTAAAGAAATGATTATTCAGAAGCTTGAAGAACGTGATATCGGTATCCAGTTAGTGAATATTACCATTCAGGATGCAGAACCGCCTACAGAGGCAGTTATGCAGGCATTCAAAGCCGTAGAAACTGCTAAACAGGAAAGTGAAACTGCCGTAAATAATGCGAATAAGTATCGTAACGAGCAGATTCCTGCAGCCCAGGCGGAAGCAGACAGAATTGTGCAGGAGGCGGAAGCGGATAAAACAGAGCGTATTAATGAAGCAACTGCCCAGGTGGCACGTTTTGATGCTATGTATGCCGAATATGTGAAATATCCGGAATTAACGCAACAGCGTATGTTCTATGAAACAATGGAAGAGGTATTGCCGGAACTTACGGTAATTATCGAAAGCGGTAACGGTGAAACCCAGACCGTTGTACCGGTAGCTCCTTTGTTCGGAAATATTACATCAAGTCCCTATACAACGGGAAATAATGAAGGATAGGAGGAGAGAATAATGAAAAAAGGCATTATTGCTGTAGTGATTACGATCGTAACCTTTTTATTAATTATTACTCTCGGTTCTTCTATCGTAGTGACACAGGAAAATGAATACACATTAATAAAGCAGTTTGGCAAGGTAGACCGCGTAATTGACGAGGCGGGCTTGAGTTTTAAGATTCCTTTCGTTGAAAGCGTTTATACATTGCCGAAAGAGATTCTTTTATATGATTTGGCACCTTCGGATGTTATTACCGGAGATAAAAAGACTATGATATGTGACTGTTACGTTCTTTGGGAGATTACGGATGCGTTAAAATTCTCACAGACTTTGAATTCTTCCGTAGGAAACGCAGAAAGCCGTATTGATACGGTGGTTTACAATGCCACCAAGAGCGTAATCAGCAGTATGACTCAGGAACAGGTGATTTCCGGCCGAAGTGATATGCTGCAGGATGCTATCATTAACAATATAGGAACTTCCATGGAACAGTACGGTATTGCAATTCTTGAAGTGGAAACAATTAAATTAGACCTGCCCAACGATAACAAGGAAGCGGTTTATGAGCGTATGATTTCAGAACGTGACAATATTGCCGCAACCCACATTGCACAGGGACAGGCGGAAGCGCAAAAAATCAGAAACCAGACTGACAAGGAAGTTGCAATTATGATTTCCGAGGCAGAGAAGGAAGCGGAGATTTTACGTGCAGAAGGCGAAGCGGAATATATGCGTATTCTTTCGGAAGCTTATTCCGATGAGAGCAGAGCAGACTTTTATGCATATGTAAGAAGTCTTGATGCAGCCAAGGAAGCGTTACAGGGTGAAGATAAGACCTTGATTCTTTCACCGGAATCGCCCATGGCGCAAATCTTTTATTAAAAATAAAACAATCAATGTAACCAAAGAATAGAATGCCGTAAAAGGTATGCAACCACAAAGAAAGGAAACGAAGGCATGGCAAAAGTAGCAATTTTTCTTGCAACCGGCTTTGAAGAAATCGAGGCTTTAACTGTAGTGGATTTATTGAGACGTGTTCACGTGGATATTGATATGGTATCCATTACCGGCGAAAAAAGAGCAATCGGTTCTCACGGAATTGTAGTGGAAACGGATAAAATTATTAACCAGCTTAATTTTACCGAATATGATATGTTGGTTTTGCCGGGAGGAATGCCGGGAACTTTAAACTTGGAAGCTTGTGAAGTTTTAATGACTCAGGTGGATGCATTTTATCAGCAGGATAAGTGGCTTGCGACAATCTGTGCAGCACCCAGCATCTTCGGACATAAGGGCATTTTAAGCGGAAGAACCGCTTGCTGTTATCCGGGCTATGAGAAAGATTTAAAAGGCGCAAACGTGTCTATGGAACCGGTGTGCGTGGATGGTACAATCATTACTTCCCGCGGTATGGGGTGTGCAATTGACTTTGGCTTGAAGATTGTGGAAATTCTGGTGAGTAAAGAAGCAAGTGATAATCTTGCAAAAGGAATTATTTATTAAGATATAAGTCTGTAATAATGTTTTTAAAAGAAAAACCGACTCTCGATTGTGGGAGTCGGTTTTATATTTGTATTTTTTATTAAAAATAAAAGTTTCTACATAAAGCATTTTAAAACAATTGCAAACAGAAGCGGTACTGAGTAGAGAAGGCTTCTGAGTAGTACAAGATACTTTTCTTCCTGCATACAAAGTACTTTGTTTTTGGACTTGAAGTTCGGATGATTGATTACTGCCATACAAATCAATCCGAACACGGCTACAGCCATAAAAGCTTTCAAGCCGGCGTTGGGAAGGTTTGTCTGGAAGAAGGAATACACGCTGTCGTATTCGGCGCTTCTTGCCGGTAAGTGAATGTAAATTCCGTTGAAAAACAGAAAGTCATTCACCATATAATAGACCATCAAACAACCGGAAACCAGCATTTCCAAAAGCAAATTCATTCTGCGGTAAGCAGGCTTGGTAAGCATTAACAGGAAAAATACCGCAAACAGATATATCGGACGGTAGCTTTCGTAGATTGTAAATGCACAGAAACAAATGAAGGGTAGCACGCAATAGTAGAGCATACGTTCTTTGTCATTGTCTTCATGGTTGTCCAAATAAGCTATAAAGTAAACAAGCATCAGGGCCAACACAAATACCGAAATTCCTACAGGAGAAATATCAAAGGTAGCTTCTAATAAAAGGCCCAGTACATTTGTGGTAGGACCGTAGGATAAGGATTCTTTGTACATCGGTACTGCAAGGAAGGGTATTTTTTGTAATACATAGATGCTGATTCCTGCCAATCCGTAAAGAAGAATTTTATGCAGTTTCTTCTCCTTGTATAAAATAATTGCGACATAAGAAAATGCAAAAAACGGTTTTAAGGCAATGGAAAGGGCAGCAAAGAGCACGAAGGCTTTTGTTTTGCCTTTTAACAATTGATATAAGGCCCATAAAAAGCAAAGGATTACCAAAATGTCATTTTGACCGATATAGGCAATGCCTGTTAATACAAACAGGGAAGTGGAATACAATAAAACGGTTTGCCACGTTTCTTCGGTTTTAGAAGTGAAGAGACCGGCAATTTTATAAATAACGACACAGCTTAAACCGAGTAAAACAATCAAAAAGCATTTGGAATAAAAGAGCATAAGCGGGTGTTCCAAAATTGCAAGGTTACCGAAACGCTGCATTGCCCAAATGGGAAGGTTCCAAATGCACCAGGGAAGGTAAATGAGTAAGTCGCTTCCCACCATGGCGTGGTCTAACATATAAAGATTCTCTGCACTATATGCATAAAAGTTCAACGGATTGCCGGTGAAGTACCAGGCATCCCATAAATTGGTTGTCCAAATGGTCAATGAGCGCAGGTCCGTATAATAGCAGGTGATTGCTGCAAGACCAAACATCAGCGCGGACCACAGGAAGGATATTCTGTACATAAAAGGAATATTTTTTATTTGTTTCATCAACTTTTCTCTTTTCTATATGGTGGATCTGTATACATTATGTCCATCATACCACAGATGCAGAAATAATGTCCATAAAAGCAAACATAAAAATAGCAAGGCATCGCGCCTTGCTATTAAGTCATTGTAGTTATTTTTAAACTGAAATATCGATGTTTCCGCCGAGATGGGGCTGTACGGAGCGTTGCATTGCTGCGCCGTCAATCATCTGAACAAGCTGTGCACCCTGCACTTCTGCAGTGTCCATAGCCTTGTCTAAAACAGCCATACCGACTTTGGTTCCGATATTATTCTGTGCCATTGCCATTGATAATCCTGCAATATCCATAAGCTCACGTCCTTTCAATCCATTCTGTTTCCCTTTGAACTAAAATGGCATTCCCCTAATTCTATGCTTACATTATAATGCATTTATTGGAAAAAAGCAATGGATTTCTTTGGTGTAGTGAAAGATATCGGGAGATTTATAAAATGGAATATGAGGAATTTGAAATTGACAAAATGCAAAAATGCACCCAAGGGCATTTGCATCCGCTTAAGTGCATTTTGCTTTTTGCACGAAAGAGTCCTATGTAGAACCCTTGGGTGCATAAAAGGAAGCTTATTCAGCTATATTACTGCATAGATTCTTCCTGACGCTGGATCATTCTACGAACCATTTCGCCACCGATAGAACCGGCTTCTTTGGAAGTAAGGTCACCGTTGTAACCTTCCTTTAAGTTGATACCTAATTCGCTTGCAACTTCAGTTTTGAAACGATCTAAAGCTGCTTTGTGTGTTTTCGCTGTTGAGCTTGAATTGCTATTGTTTTTTGACATAGTGTTTTCCTCCAAATTTTATCTTAGTTTATAGTTTCAGATAAGCTATCACTTATCTTGATGTTAGTATGACCGCAATCAAATGAATTATGTTGGAAATTTTTAGCGGTTTCTTTCAATCCGTAGTTGAAACGCAATTTTTTGCTTTTCTTTTAAAAATGTTTGTGCTATAATCGTATAATGACTGTAAATATGGTCTTTTATCAATTTTAGAAATGGATTCGCACGATGTGCGATACATATAAGGAGGAAATAAAAAATGAGTTTCACAATCGAAAAATTAGACAAGAATATGGCAAAGCTTACTATTGAAGTTTCAGTGGAAGATTTTGAAAAAGCAGTAGAAGTAGCATATCAGAAGAACAAAGGTAAAATTGAAGTTCCCGGATTCCGTAAGGGTAAAGTGCCTCGCAAGATGATTGAGCAGATGTACGGTAAGGAAGTATTCTTTGAAGATGCTGCAAACGAAGTAATTCCTGAAGCATATGAGAAGGCATATGATGAGTGTGAAGAAGAAATCGTATCTGCACCCAAGATTGAAGTAACACAGATTGAAGCAGGCAAGCCTTTTATCTTCACAGCAGAAGTTGCATTAAAGCCAGAAGTGAAATTAGGTAAGTACAAAGGAATCAAGGTTGATAAGGTTGCCGTAGAAGTTACAGAAGAAGAAGTAAACGAAGCAATCGAAACTGAAAGAAAGAACAGCGCAAGAACAGTATCTGTAGAAGACAGACCTGTTCAGGACGGCGATACAACAGTAATCGACTTCGAAGGATTTGTTGATGGTGTTGCTTTTGAAGGCGGTAAGGGCGAAAACTATCCTTTGACTATCGGTTCACACTCTTTCATCGATACATTTGAAGAGCAGTTAATCGGTAAGTCAATCAATGACGAAGTAGAAGTAAACGTTACTTTCCCCGAAGATTACCATGCAGAAGAATTAAAGGGCAAGCCCGCATTATTCAAAGTTACAATTAAAGAAATCAAAGAAAATCAGTTACCTGAACTTGATGATGAATTCGCAGAAGAAGTAAGTGCATATGATACATTTGCAGAGTACAAGGAAAGCGTTAAGAAGAATCTCGAAGAAAAGAAGGAAGCTGACGCTAAGAACGCGAAAGAAGAAGCTGTTGTAGAGGCAATTATTGCAGACGCTGAAATGGAAATCCCTGAAGCTATGATTGCTACACAGCAGAGACAGATGGTTGATGAATTTGCTCAGAGACTTGCTATGCAGGGTCTTAGCATGGAACAGTACAGCCAGTTTACAGGTATGACAGCTGCAGCTATGATGGAACAGGTAAAACCTCAGGCTGAAAAGAGAATTAAGTCTAGACTTGTATTGGAAGCTGTTGTAGAAGCTGAAAAGATCGAAGTAAGTGATGCAGAATACGAAGAAGAACTTGCTAAGATGGCTGAAGCTTACAAGATGGAAGTTGAGCAGATTAAGGAAATCATGGACGACGAAAGAGCAGTTGAAATGAAGAAGGATATGGCTATCCAGAAGGCTGTTGAATTCGTTGTAGCTAACGCAAAAGAAAAATAATTCAGTGAAGTAACTGAGAATGAAATCTAGAAACAGGAGGAATTCAAATGAGCTTAGTACCTTACGTCATTGAACAGACAGGCCGTGGAGAAAGATCCTATGATATTTATTCCAGACTTTTAAAAGATCGTATTATCTTCCTTGGGGAAGAAGTAAATGAAGTAACCGCAGGACTTGTGGTTGCGCAGTTATTGTTTTTGGAAGCGGAAGATCCGGACAAGGATATCCAGCTTTATATTAACAGCCCCGGTGGTTCGGTAACTGCAGGATGGGCAATTTATGACACTATGCAGTACATTAAGTGTGATGTTTCCACAATTTGTATCGGTATGGCGGCATCTATGGGTGCATTCTTACTTGCGGGAGGAACGAAGGGTAAGAGATATGCACTTCCCAATGCTGAAATTATGATTCATCAGCCTCTTGGCGGTGCACAGGGCCAGGCTACCGAAATTGAAATTGCGGCAAAGCATATTTTACAGACAAAAGAGCGTTTGAATAAAATTCTTGCGGCAAATACAGGCCAGCCTTTAGAGGTGGTTGCAGCCGACACAGAGCGCGATAATTGGAAAACTGCAGAAGAAGCAAAAGAATACGGATTGATTGACTGTGTTATTACTTCACGTAGTGAACAGGAAGAAAAGTAAATCTTTTAAATTTGGAGGCTTAGAATGGCAGGAAAGCGTTCGGACGATAAAATTAAATGTTCTTTCTGTGGTAAAACGCAGGAACAGGTTCGTAAAATGGTTGCAGGTCCTTCCGGCATTTATATTTGTGATGAGTGTGTGGAAATTTGTAACGATATCGTAACAGAAGAATTGGAAGAATTCGACTACGATGCTGCGGATTTTGATTTTAATTTATTAAAACCGATTGAGATTAAGAATTTCTTGGATGATTATGTAATCGGTCAGGAAGAGGCTAAGAAGGTTCTTTCTGTTGCGGTATATAATCATTATAAGAGAATTATGGCACCCAAGGATTTGGGCGTTGAATTGCAGAAGAGCAACATTATTATGATAGGACCTACCGGTTCCGGTAAGACTTATTTGGCGCAGACATTGGCCAAAATCATTAATGTACCGTTTGCAATTGCAGACGCAACTACATTGACAGAGGCCGGCTATGTAGGTGAAGACGTTGAGAATATTCTGTTGAAGTTGATTCAGGCGGCAGATTATGAAGTGGAGCGTGCGCAATACGGTATTGTTTATATCGATGAAATTGATAAAATTACCAAGAAGAGTGAAAACGTATCCATTACAAGAGACGTATCCGGTGAAGGTGTGCAGCAGGCACTTCTCAAAATTATTGAAGGTACTGTTGCGTCTGTCCCACCGCAGGGCGGCAGAAAACATCCACATCAGGAATT
Organism: Lachnospiraceae bacterium; assembly: GCA_045580855.1. Classification (GTDB taxonomy): domain Bacteria; phylum Bacillota; class Clostridia; order Lachnospirales; family Lachnospiraceae; genus UBA3766. The sequence goes on from JAZNOO010000004.1 coordinate 87,163, forward strand.
GATTCAAATTGATACCAGCAATATTTTATTTATTTGCGGTGGTGCGTTTGATGGTTTGGATAAAATTGTGGAGAAGAGATTGAACCGTAAATCCATCGGTTTTAATTCTACCATCAGCGAGAATACCGATAAGGCGTTGAGCGAACTTCTTAAAGAAGTAACGCCTCAGGACCTTGTAAAATTCGGTTTGGTTCCGGAATTTATCGGCCGTGTACCCATCAATGTTTCTTTGGAAGGATTGGATGAGGAAGCATTGGTGCGTATTATGACGGAACCGAAGAATGCATTGGTGAAGCAGTATAAAGCATTGTTCGAATTGGATAATGTGCAGTTAGAGTTTGAAGAAGATGCAATTCGTGAGATTGCAAAAGAAGCGCATGAGCGTAAAACCGGTGCAAGAGGACTTCGTTCCATTATGGAAAAAACGATGATGGATTTGATGTTCCGCATTCCTTCCGATGAGACTATGACAGAGTGTATTGTAACCAAGGAAGCTGTTCTTGGTGAGAGTGCACCCATTGAGAAACATATTGAATTGGAAGAACCGAAGAAAAAAGTAGCAAAAAAGAGAGCTTAAGGGAAACGCCGCCATTCTTGGCGGCGTTTTTTGGAGTGAGGGGATAAGAAAAAGATAATTCACGTCAGGCACGCTTTCGCTGCTTGATACACGTAGCGGTACATAGGGTTCTAAAAGACAGAACCCAAGTACCGACGGCGTCAAAAGCACCTTCCTTTGAATTATTTTTTCCTTATCCCATCAATGACAAAGACGAATGCGAAGAAAGGCGGCGTTTTTTGATTATGAAAGAGATTACTAAAAAAAATGATATAAATAATGTAAGTAGTATGCAATCTGTTGAGTTGACAGATTGGATGCCGGCGATACCGCTACGTAAGATGACGGTTTTACCGGGAATGATGGCACATATAGATTTAAACAGAAAGAAGTCTATTACTGCATTGGAGAGAGCGACCAAAGGCGGTAACAGACTGTTTTTGGTATCTCAGAAGCATGTAGATACGGAAGAACCGGTAAAAGATGATTTGTATGAAATGGGATGCATTGCCAGTGTGAAGCAGGTATTGACTCTTCCGAATAAAGTGCTTCGCGTTTTGGTTCAGGGCGAGTCAAGAGGTCATCTTTTATCTGTTGATGAAGAGCAGGAAAAATACCTGCTTGCTGAAGTGGAAGTACAGTTTCTGCAGAGAGGACTTTGGGAAAGTGCTGAAGAGGAGGCTCGTGTACGAATTCTGAAAGAATGTCTGCAAGAGTACCTTTTATATCAACCAAATGTTCCGAAGATTGTACCAATTACATTGGCAGAGTCCTTTAACCTTTCGGAATTGATTCAGGTATGTATCAATCACTTGCCTTTTGAACATCAGATTCGTCAGGAATTCTTGGAGAATTACGAAGAAGAAGTGCTGTTCAAAGTTGTGTTGGAGAAATTGACTAATGAAGTCGATGTGTTACGCATTCGTCAGGATTTAAATGGTAAGTTAAAACAACAAGTCAATAAGCATCAAAAAGATTATATGCTTCGTGAACAGATGAATATGATTAGAAAAGAATTGGGCGAAGATGACAGTATTTCGGATGCGGACAGTTTTGCGGAAAGTTTAAAGAACTTGGATGCTGACGATGCTGTCAAAGAAAAGATTCAAAAAGAAATTAATCGTTTTAAGAGTTTAAACGGAAGCAGTTCCGAGAGTGCGGTTCAAAGAGCGTACATTGAAACGCTTTTGGAATTGCCTTGGAATAAATCTTCGAAAGACAATGCTGACATTCATCGTGCGGAAAAGATTTTAAACCGTGACCACTATGGTCTGACTCAGGTGAAAGAGCGAATTCTTGAATTTCTCGCAGTACGTACATTGACCAGTGAGGGCGAAAGTCCTATTGTGTGTCTTGTTGGACCGCCGGGAACCGGTAAAACTTCGATTGCCCGTTCTGTAGCGGAGTCTTTAAAGAAGGAATACGTAAGGATTTGTTTGGGTGGTGTCCGTGATGAGGCTGAAATTCGTGGCCACAGAAGAACTTATGTAGGTGCTATGCCGGGCCGAATTGCTACCGCATTAAAGAATGCGGGCGTGAACAATCCGTTGATCCTTTTAGATGAAATTGATAAGTTAAGCAACGATTACAAGGGAGATCCGTCTTCTGCATTATTGGAGGTATTGGATTCTAAGCAAAATCAGGCGTTTAGAGATCATTATGTGGAAATTCCATTGGATTTATCCAAGGTGTTGTTTCTTGCAACGGCTAACTCAATATCGGATATTCCAAGACCTTTACTTGACCGTATGGAAATCATTGAATTAAGTAGTTATACCGTCCAGGAGAAGTTCCATATTGCCAAAGAGCATTTGTGGGGCCGTGCTTTAAAGAATAACGGTTTGACACGAAAGAATATCAATATTACGCAAGAAGGATTGACCGAGTTGATTCTTTTATACACAAGAGAAGCCGGCGTCCGTGAGTTAGAGCGTAAAATCGGTGAACTTTGCCGTAAGGTGGCCAAGCTGATTGTAAAAGGCGAGAAGACCAACGTTCGTATTACGGATAAAAATCTGGAAGAATTTCTCGGTAAGCCCAAATTCCGTCCGGATGAGAAGAATGAAAAAGACGAAATTGGTATTGTACGCGGACTTGCATGGACCGCAGTTGGCGGGGATACCTTACAGATTGAAGTTAATATTATGCCGGGTAAAGGTGTTGTGGAATTGACCGGCCGTTTGGGTGATGTTATGAAAGAGTCTGCAGCTGCAGGCATCAGCTATATCCGCTCCGTTGCCGATGATTATAAAATTAATTCCGACTTTTTTAAGAAGAAAGATATTCATATTCACATTCCGGAAGGAGCAGTGCCCAAGGACGGACCTTCCGCCGGAATTACTATGGCAACAGCGGTGTTATCGGCAATTACTGAAATTCCGGTATATGCAAACCTTGCCATGACAGGCGAAATTACTTTGCGTGGCCACGTTCTTCCCATCGGTGGTGTAAAAGAAAAGATTCTTGCGGCGAAAACCGCTGGCATTACCAAAGTAATTGTTCCGAAGGAAAACGAACGTGATGTGGTAAGATTGGAAGCAGAAATCACGGAAGGTATGGAAGTGGTTTATGCTGAAACTATGGAAGATGTATTAAAAACAGCTTTTACGAAGAGTGTAGAGAAAGGAAAGAAGACAGGTGAAAATAAAAAGCGTTAATTTGGAAACAGTCATTGGTATTACAAGTAAACTGCCGGAAAATACCCTGCCGGAATTTGCTTTCGCAGGTAAAAGTAATGTAGGGAAATCGTCTTTGATTAATGCCATTATGAATCGCAAATCCTATGCGCGAACCAGTTCTCAGCCCGGTAAAACCCAGACGATTAACTTTTATAATATTAATGAAGAGTTTTATCTTGTTGACCTGCCCGGTTACGGATATGCCAAGGTTTCCCAGGAGACTAAGGCAAAGTGGGGCAAGATGATCGAGAAGTATCTTCGTCGTTCCGAGCAGTTGAAGGCAGTATTTCTTTTGATTGACATTCGCCATGATCCGTCAGCAAATGATCGTGATATGTATGAATGGATTGTGCACAATGGTTTTGAACCGATTATTATCGCAACGAAGTCCGATAAAATCAGCCGTGGGCAGATTGATAAACACTTGAAAGCGATTCGTACAGGCCTTAAGACAAGACCGGGCACTGTTATGATTCCTTTTTCATCCTTAAATAAAAATGGTTTGGATAAGGTATATGAAGTGTTGGACGGATATTTGAAGCCGGTAGCGGAAGAGACTACAGAGAACGATTCGCAAGACGAAAGCGTATCGAAAGAAACATTGAACACAGAAGAGTAATATTCAAGAAAAGTTGGTTAGAGATAACACAGAAAGAATATGGAATATGAAAAACTATAAAATCACAATTCAATATGAAGGCACCCGTTTTCAAGGTTGGCAACGTCAGACTTCTACCGATAATACCATTCAGGGTAAAATCGAAGCGATTTTATCCAAGATGTGCGGAGTTCCTGTGGAGATAAACGGTGCAGGGCGCACCGATGCCGGCGTACATTCCAAGGGGCAGGTGGCAAATTTTAAAATTGATACGGATAAAAGTGCCGATGAAATTATGGACTATTTGAATATGTATTTGCCGGAAGATATTGCGGTTGTGTCAATTGAAGAGGTAAGCGACCGTTTTCATGCAAGGCTGAATGCAAAGGGCAAGCACTATCAGTATCGTTTGAGGACGGCTGCAACATCCGATGTGTTTAGTCGGAGAATCGTGTGCCCCTATGCGGAAATTCCTAATGTGGGAGTGGCTGATAAGGCACAAGAGAAATCGGGGCTGGATTTAAGTAATGTTTCAGTACTTGATGTGAATGCAATGAAAGAAGCGGCAAAACTTCTTGGCGGAAAGCATGATTTCAAGGCTTTTACTTCAAATCACAGAACCAAGAAGTCTATGGTACGAACCATAGATATTCAGATTACAGAAACTCCGGAAGAAATTGTATTTGATTATACAGGGGACGGATTCCTTTATCATATGGTGCGAATTCTGACCGGAACCTTGATTGAAGTAGGTGAAGGGAAACGCACACCACAGAGTATGACGGACGTTTTAAACAGCGAAGAACGTGCCAATGCAGGCGTTTTGGTGCCGGCCAAGGGATTGACCTTGGTTGAGGTGTATTATTAAGAAAATTTAAAAAAGTGAAAATAAGCATAATATAAAGTAAAGATGTGCTTATTTTCACTTTTTATTTTATAAATTATCGCAAACCCAAGTCGTGCAGCATACTGTAAAAGTATGATTGCACGATTTTTATATGGAGGCAACGGTGAAGGCATACTTAATCGGCGGTGACAGCAGAGAAAAATACTTGGCATACCAATTGGAGCGAAACGGCATTGAAATCATACATCCTGAGCAGGTTGACCGGTTGAAAGATAAAAAAGTGGATTTCATAGTATTGCCTACCCCGGTCACTATGGATCGTTTTACGGTAAAAGCTACGGAAGGCCAGCGAAAAGTTACCTTAAAAGAGGTTTTGGAAATCACAGAAAAAGGTCAATTGGTTTTTGGCGGAATGTTTCCGGCGGAATTTCGAACTGAACTGGTGGAGAAAGGTGCCATTGTTGCAGATTTTATGCAAATGGAAGACATTGCAATTCAGAATGCCGTGGCAACGGCGGAAGGTGCCATTGCGGAGGCAGTGTATATGAGCAATGAAGTGCTTCACGGTCAGGAGGTTTTGGTGTTGGGGTACGGGCGATGTGCGGAAGTGCTGGCAGATAAGTTAAAAGGAATGGCGGCTAAAGTTACGGTGATGGCAAGACGCGAAGAAGCCCGCGCAAGGGCGTGGACCTTTGGAAATGACAGCAGTACATTTGACGATTTGAGTCAATTGGGAAAGTACCATTTTATCTTTAATACGGTGCCGTCCATGTGTATTACAAGAGAGTGGATTGACCGCTTAAACCGATACTGTTGCATTATTGATATTGCCAGCAAACCCGGCGGTACGGATTTTGACTACTGTAGTAAAAAAGGAATCCGGGCTAAACTGTGTGGTTCTTTGCCGGGGCGGTATGCACCGAAAACTTCCGGGGAACTTTTGGCCCAAAAGATCGAAGCCATTTTAAAAGAGACCAAAGGATATGGGTATGAAGAGATGCCGATTTAGAAACAGTTTTGTTTGAAGGCGGAGGGAATAATATGGATTTCAAGGATATGAAAATCGGTTTTGCACTGACCGGGTCTTTTTGCACTTTTACTAGGATTTTGGAAGTGATGCGGGGATTGAATGATGCGGGTGCGGACATTCACCCGATTTTTTCAAAAAATGTTTCGGAGATGGATAGCCGTTTCTGGAAGTCGAGGGAATTCATTGCAAAGGTGCAGGAGATTACCGGGCGCCAGGGGATTTTTACCATTCAGGAAGCGGAGCCTATCGGACCGAAGGGATATTTGGATGTAATGGTGATTGCGCCCTGCACAGGGAATACGATGGCTAAGCTTGCAGCAGGGATTACGGATACTCCCGTACTGATGGCGGCAAAGGCGCATTTGCGGAACGAGAAACCTTTGATTATCGCGGTTTCCACGAATGATGCGCTGGGGATGAATTTAAAAAACATAGGTTTGCTGATGAATACGAAGAATATTTATTTTGTGCCCTTTGGTCAGGACGATTATATTAAGAAACCCTTATCCCTTGTGGCGCATATGGAGGAAATTCCGGCAACCATTGAAGCGGCACTGAAGCGAAAACAGATACAGCCGGTTGTGAAAGAATATTCGAAATCATAAAAGCGAGGCAGAAGTTTAGAACAAACATAATGAATGTTCTAAACTTCTTCTTTTCTGTAAAAGATAAAAGAATATTTACTGATTTTAAGCCACTTTACCCTTGAGCCTTCGTAAAAACTGTGTTATAATTCAAAACGATTATGTTTGTACATAAAATTTTATTTATAGATTACGGAGGAAATGAAAATGTATTCATTGGAAGAAATCAAATTGGTTGACCCCGAAATCGCCCAGACAATTGTGGACGAGCAGGAAAGACAGAACAGTCACATTGAGTTGATTGCATCTGAAAACTGGGTAAGCAAGGCTGTTATGGCTGCTATGGGAAGCGTACTTACCAACAAGTATGCAGAAGGTTATCCTGCAAAGAGATACTACGGCGGCTGTGATTGTGTTGACGTTGTAGAGAATCTTGCAATTGAAAGAGCTAAGGAAGTATTCGGTTGCGATTATGCAAACGTTCAGCCCCATTCAGGTGCACAGGCTAATATGGCAGTGCAGTTTGCAGTATTGAACCCCGGAGATACCATTATGGGAATGAACCTTGATCACGGCGGACATCTTACACACGGAAGCCCGGTTAATATGTCAGGTAAGTACTTCAATGTAGTTCCTTATGGCGTTAACGATGATGGTTTCATTGATTACGATAAATTACGTGAAATTGCTTTGGAATGCAAGCCTAAAATGATTATTGCAGGTGCAAGTGCATATGCAAGAACCATTGATTTCAAGAAATTCAGAGAAGTAGCAGATGAAGTTGGCGCAGTACTTATGGTAGATATGGCGCACATCGCAGGTCTTGTTGCAGCAGGCCTTCATCCTTCGCCCTTCCCTTGGGCAGACGTAGTTACCACAACTACTCACAAGACTTTAAGAGGACCCCGTGGCGGTATGATTCTTGCAAACCAGGAAGCTGCAGACAAGTACAACTTCAATAAGGCTATTTTCCCCGGAATCCAGGGTGGTCCTTTGATGCATGTAATCGCAGCTAAGGCTGTATGTTTCAAGGAAGCATTAAGCGATGACTTCAAGGCATATCAGCAGCAGATTATGAAGAATGCGCAGGCACTTTGCAAAGGCCTTATGAGCAGAGATATTAAGATTGTTTCCGGTGGTACAGACAACCACTTAATGCTTGTTGACCTTACAAATTACGATTTGACAGGTAAGGCAGTTGAGAAGCTTCTTGACCAGGCACACATTACCTGTAACAAGAATACAATCCCTAACGGTCCTAAGTCACCTTTCGTAACCAGTGGTGTTCGTCTCGGTACACCCGCTGTTACCAGCCGTGGTATGAAGGAAGACGATATGGACCAGATTGCAGAAGCAATTGCAGCTGTAATCAAGGGTGGCGAGGAGAAAGTTCCTTACGCAAGAGAAATCGTGGACAAGCTTACTGCTAAATATCCCTTAATCTAAGCGGAGAATCTAAATGAATTTTTATAAAATAAGTAAGACAGCAAAAAGGGCACCTTTTATAAGGCTTGCCCTTTGTCTGTTGAGTGTAGTTTTTCTTTTCACTTTGACAGGATGCAAAGGCGATAAAACAGTGGTGCTTACCACAGGCCTGTCAGAGGATGAGATTTTTAAAATTGAATCGGAAGTATGCACCAGGGCAGAGGTTATGTTATACCTAACCAATATGCAGAATGTATATGAAGGTGTATACGGCGAAGAAATCTGGAACACGGATGCGGATGGGATTTCCATTCAGGATTCCCTGAAAGAAACTGTGCTGGCACGTATCTCCAGGGTAAAAGTACTGAAACTTTTGGCCGAGAAGGAAGGAGTTTCCTTAAATAAAGAAGAGAAGGAAAAAGCCAAAGACGCCGGAAAAGAGTATTTTGATACGTTAAGTGACGAGGAAATCGAGATTCTTGGTGTGACGGAAGACCTGGTAATATCCATGTATGAGGAGTATGCGCTGGCGGATAAGGTATATCACTATCTGATTCAGGATGTGAATCCGGAAATCAGTGATGATGATGCCAGAACCATTACGGTATCGCATATTTTAATCCGTACCTTCCACGTGGATTTGGATGGTAAGGTGGAACCTTATTCCGAGGTAGCCAAAGAGGAAGCTTACCAGCGTGCAACTGAAGTATTGCAGCTTGCAAGAAGCGGTGAAGATTTCGAGCAACTCGTATTAACTTATAATGAGGATGTCAAAGGAAGTATGTCTTTCCGTAAAGGTGAAATGCCTGCGGCTTATGAAGAGGCAGCGTTTAATCTTGCCACGGATGAAATCAGCCAGCTTGTGGAAACCGAATATGGTTATTACATTATAAAATGTGTAAATACTTTTGAACGGGAAGAAACTGACGCAAATAAAATCATTATTCTCGAGGAACAGAAGGAAGCTGCTTTCCAGGCGGTGTACGAGGAATTCCTAGGTACGCTTACCGGCCACTTGAACACGAAAGAGTGGGATAAAATGGTATTGATTGAGAATCCTGCGGTTACGACGGACAGCTTTTTTACTACCTATGAAAAGTATTTTTATGGGAATGATTAAATAATTCCAAAATATTTTGAAAAAATAAAAAATAGGTATAAAGTATATGACGCAACCGCCGATATAATATTCGCGAAAAAATTTAAATTAGCACTTGCTTTTTGGCGGTGCGGGATATATACTATCCATACATTGAAAAAATAATAAAAACGAGGACATAGAATTGGAGTTACGCCCGTAGTCTATCCAATTGTATGTCTTTTTTGTTGTGTCAAAAAAGACTTGTTACTTGACAACCAAATATTTTTTCAATGGAGGTACACGTATGTACAATGTTTCAAAGAAAACCAACAACCAGCAGCTGCAGACCGCTTACGCGCTCTACATGATTATGGGAAGTTATTTCCATAAGAGTGTATGCAACACGAAAGTGTTGGAGAGAAAGCTCTTCCTTTACTACAAGGATTTGCCTGTGAAAAAGCAGGAAAGTCTGGAAGAACAGGCGATTCTTCGGATCGAAAAGATCCTGAAGGATTCACTCCCTGTTCTTGCGGATTTGAACTGCGAAGTCACCATTTCTTTTGAGAATGGTGATTGTCACCTGGCATTTTGCACCGGTTTCGAATCGGTAGCCGTAGTCGTTGACTGCGACGGAAAATATCGCATTTGCGAGTTTTTCGAAGCAGGAAACGAGAGGGTAACCGCTTAAATGCGGTTACCTTTTTTGATTAAAAATTGTATTTAAGTTAATTATTAGCACTCTTTCGAGATGAGTGCTAATTTTGTATTGACTTTTTGGTGTGGGGGGATTACAATGATATTCGATGAGAAATTTTATCATGTGCACAAAGATAAAATAATACAAAAGAACGAAACAAGAATGAATGGAAAGGAATTAAAATACAATGGCAGCAAGAACAGGCAGTTTGTCAATTAACAGCGAAAATATTTTTCCGATTATTAAGAAGTGGTTGTATTCAGACCATGATATTTTTATGAGAGAATTGATTTCCAACGGATGTGACGCAATCACCAAGTTGAAGAAGCTTGATATGATGGGCGAGTATACTTTGGAAGATAATTATAAGGCAAAGATTAGCGTAGTTGTGAATCCGGAAGCAAAGACTTTGGCATTTACAGACAATGGTCTTGGTATGACGGATGCTGAAGTGGAAGAGTACATTAATCAGATTGCATTTTCCGGGGCAACGGATTTTATCGAGAAATATAAGGATAAAACTAACGATGATCAGATTATCGGTCATTTCGGTCTTGGATTTTATTCTGCATTTATGGTTGCGGATAAGGTAACTATCGATACATTGTCCTACAAGGACGGCGCGAAAGCAGTTCATTGGGAATGCGACGGTGGTACCGAATTCAGTATGGAAGACGGCAGCAAAGAAGGCGTAGGAACCACCATTACCCTTTATTTGAATGAAGATTGCTATGAATTCTGTAATGAATATCGCGCAAGAGAAATCATTAAGAAGTATTGTTCTTTTATGCCGACAGAAATTTATCTGAGTAAGGCAAATTCTACCGAAACCCAGACAATTAAGGCAGATGAACTTCTTCCTACAGATACCATTGTGGAAACAATTGCGCCTGAGAAGGACGATGAAGAAACTAAGTTAAAAATCAATAAGCGTCCCGAACTTTTGAATGATACAACTCCTTTATGGACAAAGAATCCTTCCGAATGCGAGAAAGAAGACTATTTGGCATTTTATCGTAAGGTATTTAATGATTATAAGGAGCCTTTGTTCTGGATTCATTTGAATATGGACTATCCTTTCAATTTAAAGGGTATTCTCTATTTCCCTAAGATTAACACAGAGTATGAGTCAATCGAAGGAACCATTAAGTTATACAACAACCAGGTATTTATTGCAGATAATATCAAGGAAGTAATTCCTGAATTCCTTTTACTCTTAAAAGGTGTGATTGACTGTCCCGATTTACCTTTGAATGTGTCAAGAAGTGCATTACAGAATGATGGTTTTGTTAAGAAAATCTCTGATTATATCACAAAGAAGGTTGCGGATAAGCTTTCCGGTATGTGCAAGACCCAGAAGGAAGAATATGAAAAGTACTGGGATGATATCAGTCCTTTTATCAAATTTGGTTGCTTAAAAGATGATAAGTTCTGCGAGAAGATGACAGACTATATTCTTTTTAAGAATTTAGACGATATTTATATGACATTGCCTGAATGTCTTGAAGTAAAACCAATTGACGTGGAGGAAGAGAATGCTACCGATGAAAACGGTGAGAAGGTTGAGGCTGAGGTAGTAGAAGAAGGTGCAGATGCTGCCGAAGATGAAAAGGAAGAAAAGGTAATTTACTATGTGACTGATATGGTCCAACAGAGTCAATATGTAAATATGTTCCGCAAAGCCAAGATGGATGCGGTTGTTTTAACACATCACATTGACCAGCCTTTTATCTCCCAGTTGGAAGCAAAGAACGAAGGAATTAAATTCCAGAGAATCGATGCGGATTTGACCGATGCGTTCAAAGCGAAAACTTCTGCGAAAGCCGCAGAAGAGTTGAAGGCAAAGGAAGAGGAGCTTTCTAAACTTTTCAAGAAAGTGACCAAGCAGGACAATGTGGCAATCAAACTTGAAAAGTTAAAAAATAAGGATGTTTCTTCTATGATTACACTTTCTGAAGAAAGCCGTCGTATGCAGGATATGATGAAGATGTATGCGGCTTCCGGTATGGATATGGGTATGTTTGGCAAGGAAGGTCAGACTTTGGTATTAAATGCCAATAACAAGCTGGTTCAGTACGTATTGGAGAACCAGGAAGGTGAAAATGTTTCCTTAATTTGTGAACAGTTATACGATTTGGCTATGATTCAGCACGCACCTTTGGATGCAGATAGTATGACCAAGTTTGTAAATCGTACAAATAAGATTATGCTTTTATTAGCGCAGTAAGTAATTTCAGTGACAGGGTTGTCGAAACGACAGCCCTGTCACTTTTTGTAATTATTATATAATGAAGTCGTATAAAAAGGTGTGCAATGAAGGTTTTGTAATATATAAAATGTTATGTAAATCGCATTGACATTAGGTGATTTTTTATCAAAAAAAGCCTCGATTTTGTCTTGACATCAAGGGGGCAAAAAAGTATACTTCATAAAGGTATGTTTAAATGGCGAAAGAAGGAGAAAAAGCAATGGGCGGATTTTTTGGCGTAGCTTCAAAAGAAAGTTGCATCTTCGATTTGTTTTTCGGAATCGATTATCATTCACATCTTGGTACAAGACGTGGTGGTATGGTTCTTTACAGTGAAGAAAAAGGATTTGACCGTGCAATTCATAATATAGAGAATTCTCCCTTCAGAACGAAATTCGATAAGGATTTCGCCACAATGGACGGACATTTGGGAATTGGTTGTATTTCTGATCATGAACCGCAGCCTTTGTTAATCCGTTCACATCTTGGAAATTATGCTATTACTACTGTAGGTAAAGTTAATAATATCAATTCTTTGGCAGAAGAGCTTTTTCAAAGCGGCAAGTCTCATTTTCTTGAGATGAGCGGTGGTGATATTAATCAGACAGAGCTTGTAGCCGCTCTTATTAATCAGAAGGAATCCATTGTAGAAGGTATGTTATATGCGCAGGAAGTCATAGATGGTTCTATGTCCATTCTTTTGATGACGAAAGAAGGTATTTATGCAATGCGCGACCGTTACGGACGTACGCCGATTGTAATCGGTAAGAAGCCCGGTTCTTTCTGTGCGTCTTTTGAGAATTTTGCTTATATGCATTTGGGATACTTGGATTATAAAGAGTTAGGACCCGGTGAAATTGTATATATCACACCTGAAGGAATGAAGGTAATGGCACCTGCCAGAGATGAAATGAAAATATGTACATTTTTATGGGTATATTATGGATATCCCACTTCGGCATATGAAGGTGTTAATGTAGAAGAAATGCGTAATCGTTGCGGTAAATATATGGCGCAGCGTGATACTGCTGATGTAGATTTGGTTGCCGGCGTACCGGATTCCGGTTTGGCACATGCTATTGGTTATGCAAATGAGGCACATAAGCCTTTTGCAAGACCTTTTATTAAGTATACGCCGACCTGGCCACGTTCTTTTATGCCGACTAAGCAGGAACAGCGCAAATTAATAGCTAAGATGAAATTAATTCCGGTGGAACCGCTTATCAGAGATAAGAAGTTATTGTTAATTGATGACTCTATTGTTCGCGGAACACAGCTTCGCGAAACAACAGATTTCTTATTTAATAGTGGTGCGAAAGAGGTGCATATCAGACCTGCGTGCCCTCCGATTATTCATGGTTGTAAATATTTGAATTTCTCCCGTTCTAATTCGGATATGGATTTAATTGCAAGAAGAGTTATTGCGGACAGAGAGAAAGAAGTTACTCCTGAAGTTCTTGCGGATTACAGTAATCCGGAAAGCAAGAATTATAAGGAAATGGAACAGTGTATCTGTAAGCAGATGAATTTTACATCATTGTCATATAACCGTTTAGATGATATGATTAAAGCAGTGGGTATTGAACCTTGTAAGCTTTGTACGTACTGCTGGAACGGCAAGGAGTAGAATCATATTTACTGTTTTTATATGGGAATACAGACTGAGCTTTTTAAGATAAAATGATTTAAATGATATTTTTAGATAGAAAGACATTTTAGGAGGAAGTTATGGGCAAACGTAATGACATTCACAAAGTACTGATTATCGGTTCCGGTCCTATTATCATTGGACAGGCCTGCGAATTCGACTATTCGGGAACACAGGCATGTAAGGCACTTAAGCAGTTGGGATATGAAATTGTATTGGTGAACTCAAACCCCGCTACAATTATGACAGACCCCACCACTGCTGACGTAACTTATATCGAACCCCTCAACGTAGAGAGACTGGAGCAGATTATTGAGAAGGAACGTCCCGATGCATTGCTTCCCAACCTTGGCGGACAGTCCGGCTTGAACCTTTGTTCAGAGCTTGCACAGGCCGGCGTTTTGGATAAATACAACGTAAAAGTAATCGGTGTACAGGTAGATGCCATTGAAAAAGGTGAAGACCGTATTGCTTTTAAGGAGACTATGAATTCTCTCGGCATTGAAATGGCAAGAAGTGAAGTTGCTTACAGTGTGGAAGATGGTCTTCGTATTGCAGATGAATTAGGATATCCCGTTGTTTTAAGACCTGCTTACACCATGGGTGGTGCCGGCGGCGGTCTGGTATACAACGTAGAGGAGTTAAAGACAGTTATTGCAAGAGGTCTTCAGGCCAGTCTTGTAGGTCAGGTTCTTGTAGAAGAATCTATTTTAGGCTGGGAAGAATTGGAAGTAGAAGTTGTTCGTGACTCCAAGAACAATATGATCAGCGTATGTTTCATCGAAAACATCGACCCTCTCGGTGTGCATACAGGTGACTCTTTCTGTTCTGCACCGATGTTGACTATTTCTGAATCTTTACAGAAGAGATTACAGGAACAGGCATATAAAATTGTAGAAGCCGTAGAAGTTATCGGTGGTACTAACGTACAGTTTGCGCATGACCCCGTATCTGACAGAATTATTGTTATTGAAATCAACCCCAGAACATCACGTTCTTCCGCACTTGCATCCAAGGCAACAGGTTTCCCCATTGCCCTTGTATCAGCAATGCTTGCGTCAGGACTTACTTTGGATGAAATTCCTTGCGGTAAGTACGGCACCTTGGATAAGTATGTTCCCGGCGGAGACTATATTGTAATTAAGTTTGCACGTTGGGCATTCGAAAAATTTAAAGGTTCAGAAGATAAGTTAGGTACTCAGATGCGCGCCGTAGGTGAAGTTATGAGTATCGGTAAAACATACAAAGAAGCATTCCAGAAGGCTATCCGTAGTTTGGAAACAGGCCGTTATGGTCTTGGTTTTGCAAAGAACTTCCATGATAAGACCAAAGAACAGTTAATCGAAATGCTTCATACTCCTTCCAGCGAGAGACAGTTTATTATGTACGAAGCACTTCGTAAGGGTGCTACCGTAGAAGAATTGTATCAGCTTACCAAGATTAAGCATTACTTCTTGGAACAGATGAAGGAATTAGTAGACGAAGAAGAAGCACTTATGCAGAAGAAGGGCGAAGTTCCTTCTAAGGAAGCTTTGGAACAGGCGAAGAAGAACGGTTTCTCTGACAAGTACTTAAGCCAGATTCTTGCAGTATCTGAGGATGATATCAGAAACGCAAGAAAGTCTTACGGCATTACCCAGGCTTGGGAAGGCGTACATGTAAGCGGTACAGAAGACAGAGAATACTTCTATTCAACATATAACGCACCCGATTACAGCAAGACAAATGAAGAGAAACCTAAGATTATGATTCTCGGCGGTGGCCCTAACCGTATCGGACAGGGTATCGAATTTGACTACTGTTGTGTACATGCTGCTTTTGCGTTGCGTGATTTAGGTTTCCAGACAATCATCGTAAACTGTAATCCTGAAACAGTATCTACAGACTACGATACTTCAGATAAGCTATACTTTGAACCTCTTACCTTGGAAGATGTTTTAAGTATTTATGAAAAAGAAAAGCCCGTTGGTGTTATCGCACAGTTTGGTGGTCAGACACCGCTTAACTTGGCAGATGACCTTGAAAGAAACGGTGTTAAAATTCTTGGTACTGCACCTGCGGTTATCGATATGGCAGAAGACAGAGATTTGTTCCGTGCTATGATGGAAAAGCTTGAAATCCCTATGCCGGAAGCAGGAATGGCAGTTACCATTGATGATGCAGTTGAAATTGCTGAAAGAATCGGATACCCTGTAATGGTTCGTCCTTCCTTCGTATTGGGCGGACGCGGTATGGAAGTTGTTTATGATCAGGAAAGCCTTAAGAGTTATATGGCAGCAGCTGTTGGTGTAACTCCCGACAGACCGATTCTTATCGACAGATTCTTAAAGAATGCAATGGAATGCGAGGCTGATGCAATCAGTGACGGTACACACGCATTTGTACCTGCTGTTATGGAGCATATTGAGCTTGCCGGTGTTCACTCAGGTGACTCAGCATGTATCCTTCCTTCTATGCATATTTCTGAGAAGAATCTTGCAAAGATTAAAGAATATACCAAGAAGATTGCGGTCGAAATGAACGTACGCGGTCTTATGAATATGCAGTATGCAATCGAAGATGACGTAGTATATGTGCTTGAAGCTAATCCCCGTGCGTCAAGAACCGTGCCTTTGGTATCTAAAGTATGTAACATTCAGATGGTACAGTTGGCAACACAGATTATCACAAGCGAATTAACAGGTAAGCCTTCACCTGTACCTAACTTAAAAGAAAGCAAATACGATTACTTCGGTGTAAAAGAAGCGGTATTCCCCTTCAATATGTTCTCGGAAGTTGACCCCTTATTAGGACCGGAAATGCGTTCTACAGGTGAAGTTCTCGGTATTGCATCAGACTTCGGTGAGGCTTATTACAAGGCGCAGGAAGCGACTCAGAATCCCCTTCCTTTGGAAGGAACTGTCCTTATCAGTGTTAACCGTCAGGATAAGCCTGAGGTTCCGGAAGTTGCTAAGGCATTCCACGAATGCGGATTTAAAATTCTTGCAACCGGTTCAACTTATGATTTGATTGTTGCAAACGGTATTCCTGCAGAAAAGATTAATAAGATGCAGGAAGGCAGACCTAATATTGTGGATGCCCTTACCAATAAGCAGATTCAGTTGATTATCAACACCCCTGCAGGTAAGGAGAAGGTGTTTGACGACAGTTATGTGCGTAAATCAGCTATTAAGCACAAAGTACCTTATATTACCACTATGGCTGCAGCTAAGGCAAGTGCAGCAGGTATTGCGGCTGTAAAGAAGAACGGTAAAATTGCCGTAGATTCAATTCAGCATATTCACAGCACTATTACACAGGAGTAATTCTATATTACTTTGTTCTGAAGATAATCAAAAAAACAAACCCCGATATTTTATATGTCGGGGTTTAATTTTTTACGAAAGTAACCGATATAATATATACGAATATTTAAGGCCTAAGGTATTTAGTAAGTCACCACGGATGGTACGGTAAGAAAGAAGGAAGCTTTCGAACTGTACTATTTTTGTTTTATAACGGACAAGGAGGGAATGGAATAAGGCAGTGACTCGATGAGAAAGGAAGAATATTGCGAATTGAATCCAGCGTAATAGGAATGGAGTCCGCCCGAAGATTTCAGTCTTCGAGAGTACATAATAACCGTTTTGTGTTGCAGGATTACAACAGTGAACGGACCAAAAATAATTTATATTTAACACAAGGTGAGCCGGAAACGAAAGAAGCAGAGACTAAAAATGCTATGAAAGCGGAAGAAAAAGTTGCTAAGGAAAAATCAGTGTGGGAAGAGCGAATGTCTGCCCTGCGAAACAGCAATTTAAGCATTAAAGAAAGTCGTTTTGATATGTCAGCGCAGTTTCATTATTATTCCACACAATACATTTTTATGCTTTTGTTTGGTGAGCGGGCACGGAGTGTCTTTGAAGAAAATTTTTTCACGGAGGATATGAGCGGTCAGGCGAATATGCAGAGGGCGACCCTGGAATTTACGCCCATGAAGCAGGTGGCTTTTACAAGTGAAAACTACTACGAAGAGACTGAGAATGTACTGTATAAGTCACAGGGGAAGGTTACCACGGCGGATGGCCGGGAAATTGATTTTAACCTGGAACTGGGTATGAGCCGCAGCTTTTGCGAATATTACCGTGAAGAATACAATATCGCCGAGCTGCAGAGAGTTTGTGATCCTTTGGTCATTAATTTTGACGGTAACGTGGCGAATTTGACCGATCAAAAGTTTTACTTTGATATTGATGCCGATGGTAAGAAGGATGAAATATCGGAGTTGGCAGCCGGTAGCGGATATCTGGCATTGGATCATAACAATGACGGCGAAATTAATGATGGTAGCGAGTTGTTTGGACCTGAATCCGGAGATGGTTTTGCAGATTTGGCAGAGTACGATGATGACGGCAATGGTTGGATAGATGAAAACGATGCCGTGTGGAAGAAACTAAAAATCTGGTGTCGCAATGAAAAGGGTGAGAATGAATTATACACCCTTGCTGAGAAAGGCGTGGGCGCGATTTGTCTGCAAAAGGCAGCAACTAATTTTGCATTGAAAAATGCAGACAACAGTGATAAAGGTTTTATCCGCAGTACGGGGATTTTCTTATATGAAAACGGAAATGTAGGTTCGGTCCAGCATTTGGACCTTGCACAGTAAAAATAATGCACTTTTTATGTTGTTATAAAAAATAATGTAAAAAGTGCATTTTATTATGCCGAAAAATATTGCCCTATGCGCAAAAAGATTGTCCAAAATTACACTTGAAAAAATAGTGTAATAGTGGTTAGATATATGATATAAAATTGCGTGTATTATGTGCAGGTATCGTGAAACTTTATTTGCAGCAAAACGGTCTTACAAATACAGGCAAATTTTAGAGGTGATAAAAGTGGTTTTCAGTAGTTTGGAATTTATATTTATATTTTTGCCAATCTTTTTTATATTGTATGCAACTGCGCCGGGAAAGTGGAAGAACGTTGTAATTGTGTTTGGCAGTCTTGCTTTTTATGGGTATGGCGCAAAAGATACTCCGGAGTATATTTTATATTTTATTTTTACGATTCTGTTGAATTTCTCCATAGGGAAGTGTCTTGGATTTGGTAAAATCCGCGACCGCATATTGATTTTTATAGCGTTGGTATTTAATCTTGTACCGCTGATTTGGTTTAAAGTGAATATTGACAATATTATTCTGCCGGTGGGTATCAGTTTCTTTACCTTCCAAAATCTGTCTTATGTAATGGATGTGAAGCGTAAGACGGTAGAAAAGGAAGATTCCCTGATAAATTATGCGACTTACATCAGCCTGTTTCCGCAGTTGATTGCGGGTCCGATTGTTACATATCGTCAGGTTAAGGTGCAATTGAATAAAAGACGGGTAACGCCGCGAAGAATGTATCACGGTATCAGTCTTTTTGTTCTGGGACTTGGATTTAAGGTTTTGCTTGCAAACCGTATCGGAAATTTGTGGTTTAACATTGAGAGTATCGGTTATCAGAGCATATCTACGCCTTTGGCCTGGATGGGATTGATTGCGTTCTCATTACAGATTTATTTTGACTTTTATGGATATTCTTTGATGGCTATGGGCTTAGGAACCATGATGGGATTTAAGTTCCCGCAGAATTTCGACCATCCCTATACTTCCGTAACGATGGCAGAGTTTTACCGCAGATGGCATATGACTTTGGGAAGCTGGTTCCGTGAATATTTATATATTCCTTTGGGCGGTAACCGTAAGGGTACGGGCAGAACGATTTTTAATCTTTTTATCGTATGGTTTATGACCGGATTGTGGCATGGCATTAACTGGAATTTCCTGGTGTGGGGCCTTGGTCTGTGGCTGATTATCGTACTTGAAAAATGTGTGTACCGAAAGTTTCTCGAGAAGCATCGTTTCATCGGCCATTTGTATGTGATTGCGATTATCCCGGTTATGTGGTTTATTTTTGCAATGACGGACTGGAATGATTTTCTTACATATCTGTCAAGATTGTTCCCTGTAAAGGGTAACTGGATGGGTGTGTTTACGAGAGACTATATTAAGTATTTGTCTCTTTATGGCGGATACTTTGCGGCAGGACTTCTTTTGTGTACAAGACTGCCTGAGAAGATATGGAATAAAATTAAGAATAACTTTTTTGGAGTTATTATACTGCTGGCTATTTTTGCGGCAGCGGTATATTGTATGTACTTGGGACTTAATGATCCTTTCCTGTATTTTAGATTTTAATGGTAAAAGAGGAATAAGAAATGCGAAAGCGTAAAAGAGACGGATGGTATGTGTTGCTCATGCTTTTTGCGATGGTTGGCATCTGCTGGATCCTGCAGATGAAAGAGGTGGAGCGGCAGGAACTCTCGATTCAGGGAGGCAGTGCAGTTTTACCCGAGAACCTGGTGCATTTGGGTAACCATTCCTATAGAAGAGTAGTGACGAACGGACATATCGCAGCAGGAGAACTGGACGGCGATATGGTTGTAGTGCGTGAAGAGGAAGATATATCAGATCCAGCGCAACCCGGAAATGTGCCTGTGCCTGAACCGGTTCCTGAACCGGGCCCCGGAACTTCTGAAGTTGCAGACCCGGGTGACAATCCGGAACCGCAGGTTGTGGTTACCATAGGGACTACGGATATGGCATATTTTGATGATGCTTTATTTATTGGTGACTCCAGAACCGTTGGTATTGCAGAATACGGTTATCTTGAGAATGCAGATTATTTTGCGGATGTCAGTATGACCGTATTTAAGCTTTTTACAGCCAAATTGTCCGTGGACGGTGGCGAGAAGGTATCGTTAGAGACTGCATTAACGCAGAAACAATATGGTAAGGTGTATGTTATGGTTGGTATTAATGAGCTTGGCCATAACCGCGAGCAGGCAGTGGCAAAATTCGGCGAGTTAATTAGTCTGATTGAGACCACACAGCCCGGAGCAACCATTTATATTTGCGCCAACCTTCATGTAACGGAGAGTCGTTCAAAGACAGATGCGATTATCAACAACGATAATATTAACAGTTATAATAAAGCGTTGTCCGCCTTTGCGGATGGTGAAAATAAATTTTATATTGACGTAAACCCTGTATTCGATGATATGAGCGGAAGTTTGAGTGAAGATTATGCTTCCGACAGTGCCCATATGGAGGCGCAACACTATGATATGTGGTGTGATTGGCTTATGGAGCAGGCGGTGGTCAAAACTTACCAATAACGGCAGAAATACCACTTTCAAGTTATTAAAATGACATAAATTTGATATAAAGTGAAAAATAGTTCAAAAATCTGCTAATTTTGTGCAAAAATATCAAAAAAATCATTGATTTATCCTAAAAATTAGTTATAATAACAATATAAAGTAAATGGGGACGCAATATTTTACATGCGCAGGATAAGTTAGGGGTAAGTTACCTGTGGATATGTAGAATTGGTAAAAGGGAAGTGCTTTCTGCTATGGGGATGGCAAATAAGACGAGTACAAAGATACCGTAATAATGCATTGGGCGGTTACAAAGTATGAAGCGTAAGCTTCACGTAAAAGGCATTTACGGGAAAGAGTACCTTTTACAAAAATTATTTTTACATAAAAAAAGCAGTGAGATGACTTGGGTAAAGGGAAAATCATTATACTGCTTTTTTTATTGCGTGGAAGTGAGGGTGCCGGAGATTTTATGATTGTTTTCGGACGCGCTCTCGCTCGATTGTGAATGTAGCGGACACTAAGCTCGAAATGAATTAGCATTCATTTCTCACTAAGTGCCGACACTCACAAAAGGTCCTCAAACAAAGCATAAAATCCCCGGCACCATATACGTCACGAAAAAGGGTATAATGGTTTGATGTAGGGGTTAGAAAGTTTAGATAAGATATTAGTGCGCTAAGATTTGTTATGTATTAGAATGTAATCGCTTAATATAGGGTAGATGTATCATAAAAATATCGAAATATGAGAGAGTAATATGACTATGACAACAGAGCAAAAAAGAATATGCGAGTTGTTTTATGAGCAGATGCAGAAAGATTATTGCTGCAGTTTGGAACAACTCAAGTCAACGGATAATGAATATACAATAAGAGCGTTAAATGAAGGGCGTCGTCGCTTCAAGAAAGATGATGCGATTCTTAAGGTACTATGCATCAACGGTAAGTGCATTTTCTCGGGTAGAGAAGAGATTTTAAAAGAGTGCAAAGCGACGTTTAAGGACTTAAACGGTGCATGGATGTCCCAGTATAAATATATGTATTGGCTGGATGATTTGTTATTGCAACACAAGTATTTCCTGGAAGATTTGCATCATTATTATCTGCCGTTTGGACAGGAACTTTTGTCTTCGGAAGAGATGGAAGCATTGTCTAACGAGTATGAAGTGCGTTGGTATGAAGGGGAAGAAATCGAGCAGTTTCGTAGCGATGAGCGATTTGTTCATGCGTATTCCTTTTTGCCGGATGCGCCGGATGTACTGGGGGTGGCGGTGATAAAGGACGGTGAAATCCTTGGCATGGCGGGAGCAAGTGCAGACAGTGATGTAATGTGGCAAATCGGTATTGATGTAATGCCTGAGAGCAAGGGTATGAATTTAGGTCCTTTTATTACCATTCTTTTGAAGAGAGAAATCCTAAAACGCGGGAAAGTGCCCTATTACGGGACGGTAGAGAGCCATATCCAGTCCCAGAAAGTAGCGGTAAAATCAGGCTTTGTGCCTTATTGGGCAGAAATCAACAGTGCACCGTTACCTGCAGAGGCAGACGAGGATATTTAGTACCGGAATTTCATTGAAAAGCATTGGTGTATACTTGTTTTAAAAGTACAAATCTGTTAGAATAACTGTTTGAAGTCGAGTGCATAGAAACTTTTATCGGACAGAGTGCAAGAGTTAATTCAAATGTGATACTGACTTCGTTCTAAGTAAATTATCATAAAAGGAGGGCGTATTTTTATACGCGTATAAAGTTATGGCAGAATGTTCACATGACTGCAGCAGCTGCAGTGAAAATTGTTCAGAAAGAGACCCGAAGAGCTTTCTTGAGAAGCCCCACGAGTCTGCAAATATTAAAAAAGTAATTGGTGTTGTCAGCGGTAAGGGTGGTGTTGGTAAATCCCTTGTGACATCTTTGTTGGCAGTGGCGATGAAACGTAAAGGTTTTAATACCGGTATTTTGGATGCGGATATTACAGGACCTTCCATTCCTAAGGTATTCGGTCTTACCGAGAAGGCTTATGGCGATGAAAACGGTATTATTCCCGTGAAAACAACTACGGATATTGATATTATGTCCATTAACCTTTTATTACCGGACGAAACCGATCCTGTTATTTGGAGAGGGCCGGTGATTGCAGGTACCGTAAAACAGTTCTGGACCGATGTACTGTGGGGCGATAAGGATTATCTCTTTGTAGATATGCCTCCCGGAACCGGCGATGTACCTCTGACCGTATTCCAGTCGCTTCCCGTAGACGGAATTATCATCGTGGCATCACCCCAGGAACTGGTATCCATGATTGTGGAGAAGGCTGTGAAAATGGCGACCTTAATGCACATTCCTGTGTTAGGTATTGTAGAGAATATGTCTTATTTCGTATGCCCTAACTGTAAGGAAAAGCATTATATTTACGGTGAAAGCCATATTGAAGAAATTGCCGAAGAATACGGTATTAAGAATGTAGCTAAGATCCCTATGGATGCCAATCTTGCTGCAGCTTGTGACGCAGGTATGATTGAAGTATTCAAGGGCGACTGGTTAGATGAAATGACCGAAGTGTTGAAGAATTTGTAAAAGATGACCCTACTGCAGGGAAAAGCCTGCGGTGGGGTTGTTTATGCTTTATTACCCAAGCTGTGGGGAAAGGCAACCATACGAGTAGATGGAGCGACATATTTGACGGAATCTGTTACCGGCTATTATGAATTAGGCGAAGAATTGAATTTGAATTGTGCACAGGAAAATGGAGTGATTAAATTCAATCATGTGAAAGGCAACTATGGGATGTATGATTATGTCATTCCCATCAGAACTGAAAACATTGATACGGAGTTGGTGGTGCATTTTTTTAAAACAAATCAGCTGAGAATAGATACGCTGGATATAAAAGTTGAACTGTATGAGTCAGATGGTATTTGGAATGCGGATGTTGTAATTGAAACAGACGTGGATGTAAGTGAAGCAAACTTTGATGATGTGGAAGCGGGCAGAATTGAAATAAGGGTAGAATAAGATATATTACAACTTCATTACAAATTTATTACTTTCGTAACAAAAGTATTACATTTTCAAACCGAAAATGTAATACTTTTTTAATATTTCCGACTTATTTGTTTCTGACGGAAAATTTTGCCGAAAATCCGTTGATTTTTAAGAAAAAAGCTGATATGTTTGAGGTGCAAAATTGCAGTAAAAGAGGGAATGAAAATGAGAGGAAAAAAGCGTTTTTTAGTTGGAAGCATATTGTGTCTGTTAATGATAATTTGCTTATCAGGGTGTAAGGACGAGTTGGACAGTCAGGGAAATATGCAACCGGCTATCGGACAGGAAGAGAGTATTTCCGGAATGGAATCGGAAAATACGGAGCCGGAAGAAAATTCGGAGGATATGTGGGAAATAGACCCGGAGTTTGTGGAAGAAATGATTCTGGTATATGAAGATGTTCTTCAGCCCATAGGAACGGAAGAAGAATTTGATAAGCTGGATGCTGTTGATTGGGAAGAAGATGTTCGTCCTTTTATGGAATATAACTGGTTGCGGGATTCCGGGATTGAGGCAAATCATTTGGTGGACAACCGATGGGTTATGCAGTTGGGAGATTTGAATCAGGACGGACAGCCGGAGATGCTGATTTCCGAGGTGATTTATAACAAAGAGGAATTCACTTATATATACACCGTAAAAGATGGGGAAGTGGCGCCTTGCGGAAGATTAAACGGCAGCAGGGACTATATGTTTCAAGAGGACTTTTCCGAGACAGGAGCTTTTTATCCGTCTTATTATGTGGATGTTTATCAAAATGAAGAGGGTGATTTGCGCTTTTTATCCTGTGATGTGGTACAGATGGCAGACTGGGGCTGGGTTCAGATTTATGCGGGAAGCTATGACGGTGAGACTGTAAGCTGTGAGCCCGTATATGGCGCCGGATATGCCAAAAGTTCGGACGGAGCGATGCATTATACCTGTTATGTGGGTGACATCGTGGAAGAGAATAAACAAATGGAAGATGATGAAAAGTATAGCGAGTTTAACCGCTTGATGGACGAATATATGGAAGGCTATGAGAAGGTGGATATGGATTTCATTGTTTCAGAATATTATTCTCCGGAAGTGGCAATGTATATGCCGATAACAGACCAAAAGATGGTGTCTGATAATATTCGGTATGGTTTTGCCAAAGCATTGGATTATGACATTGCGTCGGCAGGCACCCTTACCGAGGAAGAATTGCGTCAGATTAACGAGGATGCGAAACTTGTTTACGAGGAATATGTAAGCAATGATGAGAATATGCGTTATTATGCAACGCCTACCGGTGAAGAGAAGATGAAGTATCGTACGGAATATGTTATGGCGGATGCGGATGGTAACGGAATCCTTGATTTAGTCATTCGAGAACCCAGGCAGTGGTATTTCTATACTTATGATTATGAGAAGGATGAAATGGTGAATTTTGCATGTGTCGGATCGGGGCATGCTTATGAATATGATATGCGGTCGGACGGAACCTATATTTATTGGGGAATGAAAGGTCCGCAGTTTGAGGACGAATGTTACAGATTGTATTTTAGACACTTTTATCTGGATGAAGACGGCGAAGAGGTGACTATAGAATGGTTTGATATTGAGGATATCAACGATGACCTTGAATATGGCAAAGGCGATGTGATTAGCATGCAATACGGAGATGGCGAAATTGAGGAATGTTCCTACGAGGAATGGAGAGGCGTTGCCTGCAAATACATTGAAATGGTTGGCGGTCAATCTACCATAAACAAGGATTTGGAGTTGAAGGATATGGTAGAGTGGACGGTGTATTTCGAAGGGCAATAAAGAATTTTAGTATAAAAGTATAGGTTTTGTGTATAAAGTAAGGAAAAGTATAAATGGGAGTAAATAAATTAGGACAAATAAGAAAATATATTGCCTTGGTGGTTTTAAGCGGATTGTTATGTGTCGGTGTGGCTTGCGGAGAAACAGAAACAGATGCCGGTATAGGTGAGGTGTCTGTTTCGGAAGATGTAACCGCAAGTACAACAGAAGAAACGCAAGGAGAAGCACCGGAAGATGGAAATGAAGAACTATCGGTTGAGGCATCAGAAGATAGTTTAAATGAAACCTGCAATTGGGATGAAGTGCTGGAAGATATTGCCTATGGCAGACGATTTGATGATATATTGTATGGTTGCAATAAAGCGGAATATGGATTTTATGATGTCAATGGTGATAATGTGGATGAACTGATTATAGAAGGAAAATATAGCGGTTTATACATTTTAATGTGGCAGGACAATGAGGTAAAAGAAGTATTCAATTCGTATCGTGCGGTTTTGTTGGAAGACGGAAGTGTCTGGTATTGTATTTTAGGAGGGGCACCGAAGCACACCACCTACAACAGATATGTTTTTGATGGGACAGAGTATCAGAAAGCGGCTGTTTATGAAGTATATGACGGAGATGAGGATGGTTCGTATTCCGAAAACGGTGAAGGTGATTTGTACTTTTATTATGATTGTACCGCTGAAGATGCAGAGGAACAGACACTGACCAAAGAAGAATGGGATGGATTAACGGAACCCTATATAAACGGTAGCGAAGCTGTATTGCGTGATACCGGAGTACTGGAAGCATATACGATGTATTATGTGGAAGAGGATGTATGTGAGAATCCGTTGTTTGCACAATTTATCAATGGTGAAGTCAAAGCTTATGATAATGTGCAGGACAGTGGGGGGCATGGTGCAGAGGATTATATGGAGTTTTATGGAAGTCAGTTTTCTGTTAACGATTTGTATTCCGGATACAGGGAAGGAGCTGGAAGGATAGATACCATACATATTTTAACGGAGGATTTTAGCGGAGACGGTAAGGATGAATTGATTCTTATTATTACCTGCAATAAGTATGAAGGTATGGTGCATGTGTTCCATGAAGAGGAAGGAAATTTATATGTATGGGAACCTTTGTGGTGTTGGGGGCAGAAAGATATTAGTCTGCCTGTATATTCCAATGGCATGATTGAGTGGTGTCATGGAAATTATGGTCAATATAATGAAGATGGGTATTTTGAAGTGGCTTTAACGTATACATACCGATCAGAACTTGTGACTACCGGGGAGCGAGAAGATTATTTTACGCTGAATATTTATGAAGATGGTATAAAGGTAAAAACTTTACAATATATGCAGTATGAGCATTGCTTTGAAAAGGAAAGTGAATGCACTCCGGAAAATTTAGCGATAAAAGAAGAATTCGATGCCGTTTTTAATCAATTTAAAGAGGAGAATGGTGAAGAAAAGATTATTCATAAAATATATAAAACAAATGTTGATACATTAGAAGGCGCCCAAATGATTCAAATGGGAGAGCTGATTGGTGAATAAGAAGAAGGGAACCTTGATAAGAGGTTCCCTTTTTCATGTTTAAGGTTCCGCAATCTCTGTTACCCCAACATAAATATTGGAGATGGAATACCAGGTTGCAAAGTCCGTCACGCCGGTCGGATTCAAATTGAAAATCTGCTGGAAGGAGCGTACAGCCTCTGCAGTTCCGGGGCCGTAAATGCCGTCTTCCGAAACGCCCGGGAGGGCGGGATAGTTTCTTTTGATTCGATTCAGCTGTTGCTGTAATTGTAAGACTTTACTGCCCCTGGAACCGATGGTTAAGTCATAACCGGGCCAGGAGGCAGGGACGCCTTCAATCTGATCGGCGGTATTGATAAACATATCGTTACCGTAATAGTAGCGGATGATATCAATGGCAGAATAGCCTTCTTCGCCCAGATACATAGAGCCCCATTGGCTTAAACCGCGACAGGTAGTCCTTTTACCGTCGCAATAGGAGGTGAAAATCGGTTGTTTTACGCCGGGGCGGGATAGGTAGTTGTTAAAAATCGAATCCACAATCCGGTCGATATTGGCATAAATGTTTCTACCGTAGATAAACTTCTGGTCAAAAGCGGTGGAAGAGGTAATGGTAAAATTATAGCCACGGTTCCGGTACCACTCTGTATACACGCGATTCAGCGTAAAACTCATAATGGCCAAAGTATTAGCATAAATGGTACTTTCCGGCCAGGTAGGAAAGATTTCACTGCTGACCACGTTTTTAATATAATCCCGATAAGGGACATAGTAATTCGGCGCGGTAGCATCATTGGGAACACCGTCGTGTACGATAATGGTTTCGGGGATTACAACCCTTGATAAAACAATCTCACCGGTTTCTGCTTCGGGTTTGATTTCCGCTTCCGGTGTTTTGGACGGATAGTCACCGACCAATGTATGAATCGGAATGTTAATGGTGCCTGCACCGGTACCGAAACGCACAGGAACTAAGGCGGCAGGCTGGATAGAGGTTTCGTCCGCCAGTAATTCGGAGCCGTTGATGATAAGCGGTTCATAACCCTCTGCCAAAATAATAAAACGATATTGGGAAAAAGGTTGCGGGCTGTCGGGATTTAAAGAATAGGACAGCGGAGGTGTAGGCAAGGTAATGCCTTCCGTCTGTCCGGAAGAATTAGTGATTAAGGTATAAAGCAGATTGTCGGGTTCTTCTACGGAGAAAACCCGGACTTCGGCGTTGGGTATGGGAATGGTAGTGGATACTCTTGTAACAAAGAAGACAAGCCTGCCGGTATCATCGCTTGTCGTAGGCGTCATAGAATCCATATGTAACCTCATAAGTTTCCTTGACAATAGATATGCAAAAAGACGCTTTGATATGCATCAAAGCGTCTTGTAAGTTCTGATAAAATTAAATTATACAATGTAATCAAAAGAAGGAGCTGACATATTCTTAATCACACCGCCCATATTGGTATAGCTGATGGTACGGTTTCTTCTCATAAGGTCTGATAAAATATCGGTCTTCTTGGAAGAAGTATCAGTAGCGCTGTCTTTGGTAGCGGTATCTGCTTCTTTGTCAGTTGCTTCTGTTTTCTCAATTACCTTACCGTCTTCGGTTTCGGTAACGGTCTTATCATCTGACTTGCTGTAAGTTTCTTTCAGTCTGTCAAGAATATCGTTAGAAGAGTTTTTCTTCACATCTTCATCGCCGTACTTGTCGTAATAAGCACCCAAAAGCTTGCCGTAGCTTCCGGACTGAATTAAAGAGCGATCCGATAATGCGGAATAAATACCACTTGAAGAACCGCCTAAGATACTGCTTGTTAAAGATGCCATGGATGACGAACCATAGCTGTTTGTATTGTACATACTCTGGAACATAGATGAAGCATTGTATAAACCACCGATATTCATTTGATTCGCCTCCTTTTCTTGTGACCTGCGTACACCAATCACACACTATCACATATTCTTACCATAATTATAGTACAATAGCACTGAAAAAACAAGGTATTTATCAGATATTTATCAGAAAAATTATTAACAACTAAATATAGTATTTTTTTATATGTTTTATTGCTTTATACCCACAAATAGTGCTATAATATATGAGTTGAATTAGGATAGGACAACTATGCCCAAATACGGATGAAAAGAGGTGAGTAATTTGAAAAGAGCAGTGCTTTCCATGCTGGAAGAAAATTATGCATTTGAGAACAATAAGGGAAGTCTGGACTTTTCCTGCGATGTAATCGAGATGAGTTTTGACAAGGCAGAGCAGAGAAAGGGTACTTTTCAAATTCAGAATATGGCGGAAACGCCTATGGAAGGATATATTTTATCCAACGATATGCGTATGCAGTGTCTGACACCGATTTTCAGAGGTGAGAGTGCAGAGATTACATATTGTTTTGACAGTACGGGAATGGAACCCGGCGATGAGGTAAAAGGCGAGTTTCAGATTATTTCCAACAAGGGTGAATATACTCTTGCATTTGAGGTGAGAAGAGAGAAACAGTATCTTTACAGCACGATGGGAAATATCCGTAACCTGTTCCATTTTGCAAACCTTGCCAAAACCAACTGGGAAGAGGCGGTGCAGTTATATTATTCCCAAGGTTTTAAAGGCATTCTGGAAGGAAACGATGCCCAGTATATCAGCATCTATCGCGGATTAAGCACAAGACCCGGCAATCAGCAGAATGTGGACGAGTTTTTGGTAGCGGTAAAGAAGAAGTCACGCATTTCCTACGAAGCTGATGTGAAAGAAATTCGTGTGAAAGATCCGGAAGAAACCCTTATGCAGGAACTTGAAATCACCAAGAACGGTTGGGGCTATGTAGCACTGGAAGTTTCGGTGGAAGGATATTTCGTAGGTATAGAGAAAGAGACTTATACTGAGGATGATTTCCTGGGCAATGTTTGTCGTATACCGGTGTATCTGGAACCTGAACATATGCATCAGGGCATTAATTACGGCAAAGTGACCGTTAAGACGCCTAAGCAGGTGATTGAGATTCCTGTTGTGGCTGAGAATTATGCGGTTTCCACAGAGAATAACGAAGACTATGAGTGGTTGAAGTTTACGGCTGCAATTACCAAAGAATATATTGATTTCCGCTTGGGTAAAAAAGACACACAGGGCTGGATTGAAAGCACGATGCCCTTGGTGGATAAAATGTCCGGAACGGAAGAGCAGAACATTATTGCAAGCCTTTACCAGGCACAACTTTTACTGGCACAGGAGCGTACCGCGGATGCGGACTACTTGCTGGAGCGTGTGGAAGAATGGATGTCGGAGAGCAAACAGCTTCCCGAAGTTTACGGATATTTCCTTTACCTGACCACACTTTTAAACCGTGACGAAAGTTATACCGATAAGGTTGCCCACAAAGTAAAGAAAATGTTCCAGCGCGAGCAGGACAATTTCCGCCTCGCATGGCTGATGTTATACCTGCAGAAGAATTTATTCTTTTATGAGGATAAGAAATGGGACTTCCTGGAAGAACGTTATGACAGAGGCGCAAGCAGCCCCGTGCTTTACGTGGAAGCGTTGCAACTTCTTTGGGAACAGCCTTCGTTGCTTGTGAAGCTTGAAAGCTATGAAATCAGCCTTTTGCTTTTTGCAATGAAACATGATGCTTTAAGTGCAGAAATTGCAGAACGTATTCAGTTTTTGTGCGGTCGTGAAAAGGAATATGATTTCAGAATTTATGCGATTTTAAAATATTGTTATGAGAAGTGTCCCACCAAGGAAATGGTGCAGGCAATCTGCACTTACTTGATGAAGGGCAACTGTATCGGTGAAGAATACTTCCCCTGGTATGCCAAGGCGGTGGATTTGGAGCTTCGCTTAACAAGATTATATGAATACTACATAATGTCCATCGATTTAAATTATAAGGGCGAATTACCCCAGATGGTAATGATGTACTTTGCATATCAGAATAATCTGGATTATGAGCGTATGGCATTTTTGTATGCAAACGTGTGGGAGCACCGAGGAAGTTTTCCTGAAATTGCCCTGTCGTATACGGAGCATCTGGAAGATTTCGTAAGAGAGCAGATTGCCTGCGGAAGAATCAATCCGCACTTAATTAAACTGTATAAAAGAATTCTTGTGCCGGCGATTATGGATGTGAAGTTTGCCAACGACGTGGCGCCTATGCTTTTTATGCACGAGGTGAACGTGGAAGATAAGGCAGTCCGCAATGTGGTAATCGTACACGAGCATTTGCGCGGGGAGAAGAGCTATCCCGTAGAAAACGGTAAAGCCTATGTGCCGATTTACAGTATCTTTTATAAAATTTTATTTGAAGATGCTTACGGCAACCGTTATGTACCGAATGAGTTTTTGAAACCGGTGTCGGTACTTTTTGATGAAGAATTGTTTAGAACAATTCAGCCTATGACGCAGGAGCAGGCGGGCGTTCTTCTGTATTATTGCGAAGACCGCAGAAATTATATCAACATTACGGATATGAATGTCTATGCGTATGCGAGACTTTTACATAGTGAGGAAATTACTTCGGCGTACTACCGTGAACTGTTGGTGGCCTTGATTAAGTTCTATTTTGAGCAGGATTATATCCGCGAATTGGACGAGGTACTTCTTGAGGCAGAGCCTGAGTATATGAGCGCAATCGACAGATCGGAGCTTGTACATATTCTGGTGGCCAGAGGTATGTACGATACGGCCTTTGAATGGGTGTGCGAGTTTGGCGCGGAGCATATGGAAGTGAAAACCGTATTGCGCCTTTGCAGCAGACTTTTGGAACGCAGGGATTTCGAAGAGGAAGAGTGTATGCTGGGCTTATGCAGCTACGTATACCGCAGAAACCGTTATGACGAGAATATTCTCTTTTATCTTGTGAAATATTTCGAGGGCGGCATTCGCGAATTGCAGGGACTTTTACGTAACAGTGAAGGGTTTGCGGTGGATACCTATACTCTGGTGGAACGTTTATTGGTGCAGTCTTTGTTTGCCGGTGTTTATATCGGTGAGAAGATGAAATTGTACAATGCATATATGCAGATGAGCGGAAGTCTTGATATTGAGAAGGCCTTTTTGACAAGGTGTGCGTATGATTATCTCGTGGAAGAATGCGTGACGGAAGATAAGGTTTTTGACCGGGTGACACAGCTTATGGCAGAAGGTGAGAAGATGAACCGCGTCTGCAGACTAGCGATTGCAAAACATGCATCGGGATGCGAGGCGGCTACCTGGAATACGGAAGTGTTAAAAGCAATTCTGTGTGATGAGCTTTCAAAGGGAAATTGTTTCCCCTTCTTCCCTGTATTTGCAGAGAGTATTAAAGAGGCATTGCCTTTTACGGACAGAACCTTTGTGGAATATAAGGGTGAGCCGGGCAGTAAGGTGGTAATCCACTATGCAATCGAGCGCGAGAACGGTGGAGAGACCGAGTACCGCAAGGAAGAAATGCGCAATCTCTACGGCGGTATTTTTGTAAAAAGTTTTATCCTGTTTACGGGCGAAAGTGTTCAGTATTACATTACGGAGCAGAACGGTAACCGTGAACAGTTGACACAGAGCAGCACGGTACAGCGAAGCGAAAGCGACAAGGCGACAAGCGCCTGGAGATTTGCACTGCTGAACGAAGCTGTAAACTGTAAAGAGCAGAAGGATTATGAGAAGGCAGGGAAAGCACTTGCCGAGTATCGCAAGAAAGATTTTATGATTCGTGAAATATTCGGAAATGTATAAAATTTTCATGGAGTAAGATTATGCTGGCAGAAATCAAAGATGTATTTGAAAAAATGAATAAAGACCGTTATGTAATCGGCTACGATTTGAACAACGACTATGTTCAGATGAGTTTCTGTCGCATTGACAGTGATAATCCCGAGACGTTCAGTGCTTCCGAGGAACAGGAGCAGTATAATATCCCGCTGGCCATCTGCAGAAAAAGAAGTACCGGACAATGGCTTGTGGGTGAAGATGCTATGGAATGTGCCGATGACGGTGATGGTCAGTTGGTGACAGGCTTCCTGGAAACAGCCAAAGAAGGCGGTACGGTAAGTATTGACAGGGAAGAATATCATGCCAAAGATTTGCTGGCACTTTTTATCAAGAGAAGTCTTGGTATGTTGCCTGTAATGGAAACACCGGAAAAGATTGCCAACATCACCATTGCCTTGCGGAATGCGGATGTGCAGATGATTAAAATGCTTCAGTCGGCAATCAGCGTTTTGAAGGTGGGCGAAGAGCGGATTTCTTTTACGGGGTATGAAGAGTGCGTGTTCTTTTATATGCTTTATCAGAATGCGGAATTGCAGAATCATCAGATTCTGGTGTTTGATGCAGGCGGTGAGAATCTCTGGAGCTACAGACTTGAAAGAAACCATTTCGTGAATCCCGGCATTGCCATGGTGGAGTCTAAGGAATATCAGGATTTCAAGGTAAAAGATCCGCGCTATTTAAGCAATGTGGAGAAAGATAACAAACTGTTACAGATTGCAACGGAGATTTGCGAGAACAGGGTATTCTCGGGAGTTTTCTTAATCGGTGAAGGTTTTTATGATGACTGGTGTAACAGTTCACTGAGATTTCTGTGCAGAAACCGTAGGGTATTTAAGGGCAACAACCTTTTTAGTAAAGGTGCATGTCTGGCGGCTAAGGAGAAGGTCAATCCGTCAGGCTATGAGAAGACAATCCGTTATTTCGGAGCGGACCGTTTGAAATGCAGTCTTGGGGTGCTGGTGCGTGAAAACGGCAAGGAAGTAAATCTTTCCTTGATTGAGGCCGGTGAGCACTGGTATGAGGCAGAGGCAAAAATAGAAATGATTTTACACGAGACCGACGTAGTTCCCATTGCAGTGGAATATGTTGGCAGCAGACAGACGGCGGTGGCAGAATTTGTGTTAAAAGGTATGCCGGTTACGCCAAATCGTATGACTAGAATTGAGTTGGAGGCCAAAATGACATCAGAGAATCATGTGGTGTTGAAAGTTACGGACTTGGGCTTCGGTGAAATATATCCTTCCTGCGGATTGGAATGGACAGAGGAAATGGATTTGCAGGGATAATCGGGAAAGGAAAACAAAGTGGGTAAGGTATACGAATGCATCGGAAGAAAAGCGAATAAGCCTTTTTTCTTAGAAAAGATATGTTGCAATATTTTTTCGGCAGAAGAGTTGGTCTATTGTATTTATGAAAATGCTGAACTTCTGGAAAAAGATATCTTTACAACTGAATTAGCCAACTGGCTGGAGGATGAATGTGAGACTGTAAAATTGGCGGACAGACTGTATCAGCTTCTTAGCAAAGACGCGGAAGTGGCAGAGTTTGCGCAGGTTTTATTAGAAGAGTTTCCCTTCGTAAGCAGTGGACAGCAGGCACGTTTCCTTGACTTGCTTAGTGAGGAAAGTGATGAGAGCGGACCGGCGCGAAGGAAACGAAGAGGTGATTATTTCCTTCAAAAGGGTCGTTATGTGCATGCCTTGAATGAGTATGAAGCAGTATTGCCGGAAATCTCACCGGAGGATGTGGAATTACAGGCGGATACCTATCATAATATGGGCATGGCAAGAGCCGGACTGTTTCTCTTAGAACAGGCGCAACAGGATTTCCTTAAGGCATACGAACTGGACGGCAAGGAAGAACATTATTACTATTATGCGGCGTCTATGCGTTTCAGTATGAGTGACAGTGAATATATCCGCACCATCAGTGATGATGTACAGATGCGTGAAATCACATTGAAGCTGGAAGCTAAAATGCAGGAAGCTAACAGCAAATGGGAAGCAGGCCCCGGGGTAGAACTGGCAGAGACACAGCAGAAGTTAAAAGATTCCGGCGAGACCGAATATGCGGAATGGGTGAACAAGACATTGAGCGATTCTAAAGAAGAGTATCGCAGGTGCATACAGTAACGGAGAGTACGAATGGGTTTTTGGAGTAATTTATTCAGAGGAAAAAGCACAACTGAATACGATGCGCAGGTCAATGAGGCACAGTATTATGAGGTGTCTAATTTTACCGATGATACTCAGAGAACCCGCTATATCGAAAGTTGTCTGGAGCAGATGAAGGCAGCTTCGGACGAGATTGACTTACTTAACCGCGAGTATGATTCGGTAACGGCATATTTGAACGATACCGATGAAATCGAACGTTTACCGGAGCATATTCGTACACCGATTCAGGATTGCGCCACGAAGCTTTTACGTCTGGAAAAAGAATTTACGAATTATACTTCCAAGAAGGACCTTTTAAGCGGTGAAGACTATGCGTTGATGGAACGTCTTGAGGATGAAATGCCGGAAGGTTATGAGAAACTTAAGAAGAGCGAGGAGTATCAGAAGCTGATTAAGGAAGATATGAGACGTATCGAAGGTGAGAAGCAGGCGTATTATTACCGTAAAGCAGAGTTGAAAGGAATGCTTGCCAATATCAAGGGTGTCTTTTTTATCTGCGTGGTGGCGGCAATTACCTGCGTGATTATGCTTTTGATTCTTCAATTCGGATTTGAACTGGATGCGCAGATTGGATATATTTTAACGGCGGGAGCTACAGCAGTTGCTTTTACGGTTTTATTTGTAAAAAATATCGATATGCAGCAGGAAGCGGCCAAGGTGGAAAAAAGCATCGGCAAGCTAATCCATATGCATAACACCGTAAAAATCCGCTACGTGAATAACACCAATCTTTTGGAATATCTTTATATGAAATACAATGTTGACAGTTCGGCTTTGTTAAAAGAACTGTGGGACAAATATGTATCGGAACGTGCGGAGCGTGAACGTTTCGAGCAGACCAAATACGATATTACATTTTATCGCGACGAGTTATTGCAGCATATGCGTAAGTTACACATCGCTGATCCGGACATTTGGATTCATCAGGCGGAGGCCTTGGTGAACCGTAAGGAAATGGTGGAAATCCGCCATAGTCTGGTGGAAAGACGGCAGAATTTACGTAAGCAGATGGAATACAATAAGGACGTGGCGGTAGATGCACAGACGAAACTTAAGGATATGATACATGCGTATCCTAAGTATGCAAATCAGGTTTTACATCAATTGGAAGCATTTGAGAACAGAATGAAATCGCGGTTGTAAAACGGTAGAAAGCGTGTATAATTAGGAAGTTGTAATCCGCTGTTGTGGCAACAGCGGATTTAGCTTTGCATAAAGGATATAAAAGTATGAAAAAAAGAATTTGGATTGCAGCCGTTCTTCTTTTGATTGTAAATCTGGCGGTGGTGGCTTTTGTCTGGTATACCTTCGGCAAAACCCACAGCAGTATTACGGTGGAAGCAGGAAGAAAAGTAGGAGCGGAGCATTTTATAAAAGGCAAGGTGGAGAGCATTGCCTTTGCAGAAGATTGTCCGGCATTTGATACAAATGTGCCGGGGAAATATGAATTGAAAATTACGGCAGATGGTTTTACAAGAACCTGCGTATTGAATGTGGAAGATACCACGGCGCCGACAGCGAAGGCGGTCCCTGTTTATATGTCGGTGGGCGAAGTATATGAGGCGGATGCCTTTGTTACGGATATTAAAGATGTAACGGCAGTTACGGCAAGTTTTAAGGAACGCCCCGATTTCGGCGGCTATGGTAAGCAGGATGTTACCATTGTATTAAAAGATGCGGCCGGTAATGTAACCGAAATTGCATCGGAATTATATGTTTTAAAAGTAAAAGTACATGAAAATTATGTTTGGGACGTAACCAAAGGCGTTCCGGCACCGGATTGGTTTCTTTTAAAACCGGGTGAGATTTCTTACGCGGGAACAGGTTTGGCTTTTGTTGATTTCGAGCAAACGGGTGTATATCCTGTATGGCTTATGGTTGACGGAAACCGTTGTGTGGTGAATATGGAGATTACGGATTCTAAGGCGCCGGAATTTGCGGTGCAACCGGTTACGGGGTATTTAGAGCATCCGGTAGAAGCGGAAGCTTTTAAGGAGACATTGACAGACCATACAAAGGTAACCTTTGCTTACAAGGAGGAGCCTGACTGGACGCTGGAAGGCGAGCAGGAGGTTGTGGTTGTAGCTAAGGATTCCGCAGGCAACGAGGCGGAAGTGCCGGGGCTTTTAACATTGATTCCGGATACGGAAGCACCGGTTATTATCGGTGCCGGCAATATTTCGGTTTGTCTTGGTGAGAATGTATCCTATCGTACCGGTGTAAGTGCTTATGATGATTGCGACGGTGTTGTGCAGGTAGAGATTGATAACAGTGCCGTGGATTTGACAACTTTGGGTACATATCACGTAATTTATACTGCTACGGATGAGGCCGGAAATGTGGCAACTCAGGATATTAAGCTGACGGTAATGCCTGAACGTAATGAAACGATTACTTTGGAAGCAATGTATGCTGAAGCGGATAAAGTATTGGCAGAGATCATTACCGAAGATATGACGGATTACGAGAAGGCAGAAGCAATTTATAATTGGACCCGCTGGAAAGTTGGTTGGATTAGCGATTCCCAGAAGGAGAATTGGGTTGAATCTGCCTATGACGGTTTCGTGTATCGCAAAGGCGATTGTTATACATACGCAAGCGTTGCCAAAGCACTGCTTACAAGAGCAGGCATTCCCAATGTGGATATTTGGCGTAAATCCACCACCAGCAGTCATTATTGGAATTTGGTGGATACAGGCGAAGGCTGGTATCATTTCGATGCTACTCCCAGAGCCGATAAAACCATTGTTTTTATGTGGTCTGAGAATCAGTTACTTGCCGATGAAGCGGTGAGACGCAGTCACGTGTATGACCATTCGTTGTTCCCTACGGTAAACGCGAATTAAAACAGGAGCAGAATATGAGAAAGAAGTTAGGAGTCATCGGCGGAATGGGGCCTTTGGCCACAGCCCTTTTTATGGAGCTTGTGATTGAAATGACCGATGCCCGTCGGGACAAAGAACATATATGTATGGATATTATCAACACACCGACAATTCCGGACCGGACGGATTATATCCTTGGTAAAAGTACGGATTGTCCTGTGGAAGGGATTTTATCCGTAAAAAAGGAATTGGAGAGCCGCGGCGCCGATGTTTTGGCGATGCCCTGTAATACTGCCTTTTACTTTTATGAGGAGCTGGTAAAAGAGGGCCTGCCTATCATTCATCCGATTGAAGAGACAGCGATTTGCTTAAAAGATGCCGGTATCAAAAATGCAGGCATTCTTGCAACCGACGGAACCATTCAGACGAAACTTTTTCAGGAAGGTTTGAAGGAATATGGTATTGATGCGGTTATCCCTGACAAAGTGCATCAGAAGCTTGTTATGAGCATGATATATGATGATGTAAAAGCCGGTAAGCCTATTGATTCCGGTAAGATGCAGGCAGTAGAGAAGTATCTTAAGTTAATAGGTGCGCAGGTTTTAATCCTTGGTTGCACAGAGTTATCCGTAGCCAAGAGAAACGGTCTTGCCGGACCGGGATATCTTGATACCTTGGAAGTAATGGCAAGAAAAGCAGTGTCAGAGTGCGGTGTTTTGAAAGCGCAGTACGAGAAATTAATTTAAAAGAGGAATAATCATGCAAAATCATGTATTGGATTATTTAGACAACATTATAAAAGTATGTCCCGAGAAAATGGCTTTTGCCAATGACAAGGAAGGATTAACATTTCAAGAAGTCTATGACCAAACTCGTTCTGTCGGTACATACCTGCATCAAAAGAGTATCTATAAGGAGCCGGTAATTGTTTTTATGAACAAGCATCCCAAGACGATTACGGCCTTCTTTGGCGTTATCGAAGGTGGTTGCTTTTATGTGCCCATTGATGAGCAGATGCCTGTGGCAAGAATTAATTTGATTCTTGAGAATGTAAAACCCCGCCTGATGATTTGTGATGCGAAAACCATTAAAAAAGCAGAGGCATTTGAGACGGATGCTGAGGCGGTTTTATATGAGGATATCGCCTATTTGGAAGCAGATGCTAAGGCATTGCAGGAGATTCGCGACAAGGCAATTGATACAGACCCGATTTATATTGTTTTTACGTCCGGTTCTACAGGTGTTCCTAAGGGAGTGGCAGCGTGCCACAGAAGCGTACTGGATTACATTGAGCAGTTAAGCGAAGTGTTGAAATTTGATGAGAATACCGTGTTTGGTAACCAGACGCCCTTGTATTTTGATGCCTGCTTAAAAGAGTTGTATCCTACATTAAAGTTTGGTGCTACAACCTATTTGATTCCCAAGGGACATTTTATGATGCCCATCAGACTTGTGGAATTCTTAAATGAAAAGAAAATCAATACCATTTGCTGGGTGGTATCGGCGCTGACTATGATTTCAAGCCTCCAGACTTTTGATAAGGTGGTTCCGCAGTATTTAAAGACGGTGGCTTTCGGAAGTGAAGTATTCCCGATTAAGCAGTTTAATTTGTGGAAGACT
This sequence comes from Lachnospiraceae bacterium, assembly GCA_045580855.1. Classification (GTDB taxonomy): domain Bacteria; phylum Bacillota; class Clostridia; order Lachnospirales; family Lachnospiraceae; genus UBA3766. Next base: position 126,473 of record JAZNOO010000004.1, read on the forward strand.
ACTTTGCCGGAAACGGATTTTGTTAATCTTTACGGACCGACGGAAGGTACGGGTATGTGCTGTTATTACAGAGCGGACCGGTTATTTGAGGAGGGCGAAAGCATTCCCATCGGCAGACCTTTTAAAAATACTGAAATTATACTGTTGGATGAAAATAACAAGCCGGCGGATACCGGTGAATTGTGTATTCGCGGAACTTCGGTAACGCTTGGATATTATAATAATCCGGAGAAAACGGCGGAGGCGTTTGTGCAGAATCCTTTGAATACGGCGTATCCCGAATTGATATACCGTACCGGCGATATTGCGTCGAGAAATGAGCGCGGTGAGTTGGTTTTCGTATCCCGTAAGGATTATCAGATTAAGCATATGGGACACCGTATTGAACTTGGAGAAATTGAGGCAAACGTCAATGCACTGGAAGGTATCAAGACCTGCGCCTGCGTTTATTCCAAGACCGACGAGAAGATTGTTTTATATTACGTGGGTGAGAAGGACAAGGCAGATTTGGTAAAAGAATTGCGGGATAAGTTACCGCGCTATATGATACCGAATGAGCTTGAGAATTTAGAGAATATGCTTTTTACGCCCAACGGTAAAATTGACCGCAAGGCGTTACTTGCAAAATACGAAGATGCGAAAGAAGATTAAGTAGCAGCTTAGAACAGTGATTGGAAATAAGTTAAAATTATAGTAAAACGGAGGATTAATAAATGGAACAGTTATTGGAAATTTTATCGGATTTACACCCGGAAGTAGACTTTGAGGAATGCGATACGTTAATTGATGACGGCATTTTGGATTCGTTTGATATCGTATCTTTGATTTCGGAAATTAACGAGGAATTTGATGTGGTAATTTCCGCAGAGCACATTATTCCGGAGAATTTCAATTCTGCCGAAGCGTTGTACGCATTGATTGAAAGATTAGAGGAAGAATAAAAGATGCTTTTTACGTCTTACCGCTTTCTTGCCTTTATTCTTGGGCTGTTCGTGTTGTATTACATCATACCGAAGAAATGCCAGTGGCCTCTTTTGTTGGTGGCAAGTTACATCTTCTATGCCTTTGCGGGCTGGGAGTGTCTTATCTTTATCGGGGTGACAACCCTTACCACTTACGGTGCGGGACTTTTGATTGATCAAAATCACGCACGGCAGAAGATCTATCTTGCAGAGCACAAGGCGGATTTGTCCAAGGAAGAGAAGAAAGCTTACAAAGAGAAACAAAAGAATAAACGATTTGCCTTAATGGCGGTGTGTCTGGTGTTTAATTTCGGCATTCTTGCCGTGTTAAAATACACAAACTTCGTGATTGCCAACATTAACGGCATTTTGCAGATGACAGGCAGTGAGAATTTGTTGTCTTTTCAGAACTTGCTTTTACCGCTGGGAATTTCTTTCTATACCTTCCAGAGTATGGGGTATCTGATTGATATTCATCGCGGAAAATACAATGCCCAGAGGAACGTATTCAAGTTTGCATTGTTTGTGTCCTTCTTCCCGCAGTTGATCCAGGGACCCATCAGCCGTTATGATGACCTGGAAAAAGGGCTGTTCGGACAGCATGCGTTTGATTGGCAAACAGTAAGCTTTGGTCTGCAGAGAATCCTTTGGGGATTTTTTAAGAAGCTGGTGATTGCGGACCGTATGTTGATTGGTGTGAATGCATTGATTGGTGATACGGATACATATACAGGGTTTTATGTGTTCTTAGGTATGCTTTTTTATGCCCTGCAGTTGTATGCGGATTTTACGGGTGGTATTGACATTACCATCGGTATTGCCCAGGTGCTTGGTATTCCCATGCAGGAGAACTTCAACCGTCCTTATTTCTCCAAAGGAATTAAGGAGTACTGGAAAAGGTGGCATATTTCACTGGGCAGTTGGTTTACGGATTACTTGTTTTATCCGATTTCCGTATGCAAACCGATGTTAAAAGTGTCCAAATTCAGCCGTAAAGTTTTAGGTGAAAAGATCGGTAAAAGAGTGCCGGTATATGCAGCAAGTATTGCGGTTTGGTTTGTGACAGGTATTTGGCACGGCGCAGCCTGGAACTTCATTGTATGGGGACTTGGCAACTGCTTTTTCATTATGTTGTCCCAGGAGTGTGAACCTTTGTATGAAAAGTTTCACGCCCGCTTTGCAGTAAAAGATAAAATGTGGTTTAAGGCATTCCAAATCGGAAGAACTTTTCTTCTGATGTGTTCGTTGCGTATGCTGGATTGTTACCGTGACGTGCCGATGACTTTTAGAATGTTTGGCAGTATGTTTACGGATTGGAATATCGGCGAGGCTGTAACCGTCGGTATGTGGAATTTAGGCCTTGGTGTCCACGATTATGTGGTGCTGGCAGCAGGTACCGTTATTCTGTTTACGGTAAGTATGATAGGCAGAAGAGGAAGCGTTCGCGAAATGCTTGCAAAGAAGCCGATTGGTGTGTCCATAGCAGTATTCGGAGCTTTGTTTATTGCCACAGTTTTATTCGGCGCTTACGGTATGGGTTATGATGCAAGCCAGTTCATCTACAATCAGTTCTAAAGGTGGATTGATTGCAAAGTACGAGACTTTTATAAGATTAAAAGTTTAAATGATTTAAATGATTATTTTATAATTCCTAAAAATAGGAGAATGTTATGACAGAAAAGAAGAAAGGCAGGGGAAAGCGCATCGTTTCCATAGTCATTGGTTTGGCGGTGATTGTGGTGGTGCTGGCGCTTTTACAACGGCTGGTAATGCCTAAATATATGGGCGATGTCAAGGAAGGCGCTTTGATTGGCGAATACTATGACGAAGAGAAAGACTTTGATGTGGTGTTCATCGGAGACTGCGAGGTGTATGAGAATTTCGTGCCTGCTACTTTGTGGGAAAATTACGGAATCAATTCTTATATCAGGGGCAGTGCCCAGCAGTTGATTTGGCAGTCCTATTACCTGATGGAAGAGACACTTCAATATGAGAAGCCGGATGTGATTGTTTTCAATGTATTGTCTTTGCAGTACAATGAACCGCAGAAAGAGGCATACAACCGTATGACGATTGACGGTATGCGCTGGTCGACATCCAAGGTGGGCTGCATTCAGGCGTCAATGCTTGAGAGCGAAAGTTTTATCGAATATGTATTTCCCTTGCTTCGGTATCACGACCGTTGGAGTGAGTTGGAACCGGAAGATTTTAAGTATATTTTAGGGGCAGAGAAGGTAGGCCATAACGGTTATTATATGCAGGTTGGTGTGGTTCCCGTGGAATACATTCCGGAAGGTAAAATCCTTGGTGATTACTCCTTTGGAGACAATGCCTGGAGCTATCTTGATAAAATGGTTGCCCTTTGCGAAGAAAATGGTGTAGAATTGGTTTTGATTAAGGCGCCCAGTCTTTATCCCGAATGGTATGATGAGTGGGATGCGCAGGTGGAAGAATATGCGGAAGCACACAATTTGAAGTATATTAATTTTCTGGAGCATACCGAAGAAATCGGTTTGGATTTCAGCACGGATACCTATGATGCAGGCTTGCATTTGAACTTATACGGTGCGGTAAAACTTACGGATTATTTCGGTGCCTGGCTGGTAGAAGAGTGTGGTTTGGAAGACCGACGTGGTGAAGAAAAACTTTCGGATGCTTGGGAAGTGAAGCTTGAGTGCTTTTATAACCAGAAAGAAGAACTGGAAGCGTTAAAAGAGGAGGAATTATAAAATGAAAAAAATGATACTGACAGCGATGACTGTAATGGCAATGGCGGTTTTGACAGCCTGCGCACAGGCATCGGAAGATGTGGCGGACACGGTTGTGGATATGAATGATAATGTATCCGATATGGAAACCATCCTTGGCGACTATAAGGAAACTATGAACAATGTTGACACAATGGGGCAGAATGCGATGGAAGGCGATGCGACAGCACCGGTTCAGAGTAATAACACTTCATTGGATGACTATGTATTCGAATATAAGGGTGTTAAAATTGCACCGGATATGAATACCAATGAGTTCCTGTCTGCTTTGGGTGACCCTTTGCATTACTATGAAGTGAAGAGTTGTGCGTTTGAAGGGATGGATAAAATTTATACTTACACAAGTTTTGAAATTTCAACCTATCCCAGCGGCGCAAACGATTTGGTGTCTTCCATTTATTTCAAGGATGATACCGTAACCACACAGGAAGGCGTGTATCTTGGTATGGCTAAGTCGGATGTGCTTGCGCTTTACGGCAGTAACTACACAGAAAGCGCCGGCGCTTACGTATATTCCAAGGGTGGTATGGAACTTCACTTTATCTTTGACGGTGAGACTTTGGCGTCAATTGAGTATGTGACTACGGTGTTAGATGAGTAAACTTTGAATGAAAAAGATATAGCCCTGTTTATGGGACATAACATATGTACAATGGAACCAAGAGAATGTGATACGCATTTTCTTGGTTCTTATTTTAGGAAAGGATGGATGGTATGGTTTATTTAAGCAGTTTTAAATTGAGTGAACGACAAATGGATAATCCGAATATATATCCCTATAATGTATTTCGGGAAAAGTACGTGGAACCTTTTGTTTTTGCGCCGATTACAGTCTTTTATGGGAATAACGGGTCGGGAAAATCCACATTGTTGAACATAATTGCAAATAAACTGCAGTTGGCAGGGAAAGAATATGCCACCAGTAATTCCTTCAGTTCGGTAGATTACTGTGCATCGTACGCGCAGGAATGTACTTATGGATTGAGTGATGATGAGTATGGATATGCAATCAAAAAAGTGCCTAAGAACAGCCGTTTCATTAAAAGTGAGGATATATTGTATGAAATTAAGAAGATTCAACAGGAGCAGATTCTCTCCGATGGTATGGTTTACGACTATGTAAAAAGCGGTAAAAGCAAAGAGGAAGCAAGGAAGTATGTGGCATCACAAGGTTGGTTGCAAAAAGAATACATTAAGTTTGCCCAGGAAAAATATTCCAACGGCGAAACTTCCTTGCAGTATTTTGATGAATTTCTGCAGCCGAGTGCATTGTATTTGTTGGATGAACCGGAAGTATCGCTTTCGCCGGCAAACCAGGTAGCATTAGCAGAAGAAATCAACAAAATGGCGCGATTGTTGGATTGTCAGTTCATTATTGCAACACATTCACCCTTTATGCTTGGAACTTTAAATGCCAAAATCTATAATATTGATTCCAAAGAGTATGATGTTGCCAAGTGGAGTGAATTAGAGAATGTAAGATATTTTTATGATTTCTTTAAAAAGCATGAAGAGGAATTTGAGTAGGGAGATAGTGAATTCTCAAAGATTTGTCAAAAAGCAAAGAAGCGGAAATATATTATTCCGCTTCTTTATCTTTTGCAGAGACTGCATTTTCGGCAAGCGCCTGCTGAAAACGAATCTCGTCCGCTTTCTTCAGTGTTTCTTCCATCTCTTCGGTACGGTAAGATGCTACGTTCTTGCGCCCGGTTACGGCACCGATAATCCACATTAACACCCAGGCGATGATGGGCAGGATAATGACACACAGCACACAGGTGAAGAAGATGTTTTCCTTATTGGGAAAGTCAAGGAATGCCATCACAAAGGTTGCAAGGATAAAACCAACGATTAAAATTACGGTTAATAAGGCCAAAATCTGTTTTGCTTTTTTCATATTTTAAAATCTCGCTTTTATATTTTTTATCATTTTCGTCAGTATAACACAGAAAAAAACAGTCGGCAATGTAAAAAGGGACTTTTCAGATTTGAAAAAATGTTATATACTAAAGGACAGTGTGAGGAGAATTACACTTTTATGGAAAGATAAAAGAAAAAGGATGGACTAAGAAATGTTATTATTAGAATTATGGAGAGCACAGGCATATAATCAGACTGCAAACAAGGGTCAGTTACAGAACTTGTGGAGCAAGTACTTCGTGAAAGAAAAAGAAATCTACAAGCAGTTGCTTGCAAATCCCGATGAAGAAGTGAAGGGAACCGTTTCTGAACTTGCAACCAAGTATAAGACAGACTTAATGTTTATGACCGGTTTCTTAGATGGTATCAACGACAGTTTGAAGACACCCAACCCCATTGAAACAATGGAAGAGAACACCGAAGTAAGCCTTGCTTTCGATAAGGAACTTCTTTATAAAAACATGGTAGGCGCTGAGGCTGACTGGCTTTACGGTTTACCTGAATGGGAAGCAATCTTTGATGAAGAGACCAGAAAGGCACTTTACAAAGAACAGAAGTCTTCTACAACTGTTGTGAAAGAAGACAAGGTATATCCCAACGATCCCTGTCCTTGCGGCAGCGGAAAGAAGTATAAGAAGTGCTGTGGAAAGTAATTAAAAATAAAAAGACAAAACCGGTGCATTTTATGATGCATCGGTTTTCGTGATAAAAGACAGACTTAAGATTAGGAGTGAAATTTGCTTTTAGGCAGATGTGAACTACGATGAAAAGCAGAGTTGATGAAGCAGTAAGGAAATTTGAAGCCGGCTACAACTGTGCCCAGGCAGTGTTTGCGACTTATGCGGACCTTTGGGGAATGAGCGAAGAGGACGCGTTGAAGCTTGCAAGCCCTATGGGTGGCGGTATGGGAAGAATGCGCGAAGTATGCGGTACAGTATCAGCTATGGCATTGTTGGAAGGCTTAAAAGAGGGAAATACAGATCCGTTGGATAAAACGGCGCAAGGGCGAACTTATGAGACGGTGCGGAGCTTAAGCGATAGTTTTACCGAAGAAAACGGAAGTATTATTTGTCGTGAACTTTTGGGGATTCTCTCAAAAGAAAAGAGCGCAGTACCGTCGGAGCGTACCAAGGAATATTATCAGTCCCGTCCCTGTACAAAGTTAGTTGCAAGTGCGGCGCGGATTGTGGAAGAGCAGTTGCTCGCAGATAGAATGGAATAGGCAATATGTTTTAATATGTATTGCATAGAAAGGCGGAAATTACAATGAAAATTACTTTAAAAGACGGAAGCGTCAAAGAATATGGTCAGGCAATGTCCATTATTGATATTGCAAAGGATATCAGCGAAGGTTTGGCACGTGTGGCATGTGCAGGTGAAGTAAACGGCGAGGTAAAAGATTTAAGAACCGTTATCGATGCTGATTGTGAGTTGAATATTTTAACCGCAAACGATCCTAAGGGACTTGCTGTATATCGTCATACTACAGCGCATGTTATGGCAGAAGCTGTTAAGCGTGTGTTCCCGGATGCAAAGCTTACCATCGGACCTTCCATTGACAATGGTTTTTACTATGACTTTGATCATGCGGCTTTCTCAAGAGATGACCTTGATAAAATCGAAGCTGAAATGAAGAAAATCATCAAAGAAGGCAAGGCTTTGGAGCGCTTTACATTAAGCAGAGAAGAAGCAATCAAGTTTATGGAAGACAGAAACGAGCCTTACAAGGTGGAATTAATCAGAGACCTTCCGGAAGGTTCTGAAATTTCTTTCTACAGCCAGGGTGATTTTACAGATCTTTGTGCAGGACCGCACTTAATGAGTACTAAGACAATTAAGGCATTTAAGCTTACTTCTTCATCAGGTGCATATTGGCGCGGAAACTCTGATAACGCTATGTTACAGAGAATTTACGGTACTTCTTTTGCAAAGAAAGAAGAGTTGGAAGAGTACCTTGCATATTTGGAAGATATTAAGAACAGAGACCATAACAAAATCGGTCGTGAGATGGAACTTTTCACTACTGTTGACGTAATCGGACAGGGCCTTCCTTTGCTTATGCCTAAAGGCGCTAAAATGATCCAGACCATGCAGCGTTGGATTGAAGATTTGGAAGATAATGAGTGGGGTTATGTACGTACCAAGACACCGCTTATGGCAAAGAGTGATTTGTATAAAATTTCAGGACACTGGGATCATTACAAAGAAGGTATGTTTGTAATGGGTGATGAAGAAAAGGACAAAGAAGTATTTGCGCTTCGCCCTATGACTTGCCCGTTCCAGTACTATGTATTTAAAGCAGGACAGAAGTCATATCGTGACCTCCCCATCCGTTACGGTGAGACATCTACCTTGTTCAGAAACGAAGATTCCGGTGAAATGCACGGTTTAACACGTGTACGTCAGTTTACGATTTCAGAAGGTCACTTGATTGTAAGACCTGACCAGATGGTAGAAGAGTTTAAGAACTGTCTTGCACTTGCAAAGCATTGTTTGACAACTCTCGGTGTAGAAGAAGATGTAACTTACCACTTATCTAAGTGGGATCCCGATAACAGTGCTAAATACATTGGTGCGCCTGAAGTTTGGGAAGAGACTGAACAGCACATCCGTGATATTTTAAATGAATTGGGAATTCCTTTTACAGAGGATGTGGGCGAGGCTGCATTCTACGGCCCTAAGGTAGATATCAATACGAAGAACGTATATGGTAAGGAAGATACTATGATTACCATTCAGTGGGATGCACTCCTTGCGGAACAGTTTGATATGTACTACATTGACCAGAACGGTGATAAGGTTCGTCCTTATATCATCCACAGAACATCTATGGGATGCTATGAAAGAACCCTTGCTTGGTTAATCGAAAAGTATGCAGGTAAGTTCCCTACATGGCTTTGCCCTGAGCAGGTTCGCGTACTTCCTATTTCTGAAAAGTATGCAGAATATGGTGAGAAAGTGCTTGCTGAACTTAAGAAAAACGGTATCCTTGCAACCATCGATAACCGTTCCGAAAAGATTGGTTATAAGATTCGTGAAACAAGAATGGCAAGAGTACCTTATATGTTGGTTGTTGGCCAGCAGGAAGAAGAACAGGGTAAGGTATCTGTAAGAAGCCGTTTCGCAGGCGATGAAGGCCAGAAAGATTTGGCTGATTTCATTAAGGATATCTGCGAAGAAATTCGTACTAAAGAAATTCGCAAGGTTACTGTGGAAGAGCAGAAGTAGTTTTTGATTTGTGTGCTGTGGCGTAAGTTTTGTATTCGCTACGGACACGCTTTCGCTTGGTTTCATACGTAGCGGACACTAATTTCGAAGCCTTGTAAACAAGTCTTCTCAATAAGTGCCGACGTATTCAAACAGTCCTTTGTCGAATTACAAAACTTACGTCACAGCGCAATACAGTAATTCAATAAATTTATAATTTAATATGTATAAAAATAGTCTGCCATGGTAAAACTAACTTTTAGATTATTTAAGGAGGTTTTGCCATGGCAGAATTAAAATGTAATGCAGAAACATGTACCTATAACAAAGAACATTATTGTTGTAAAGGTGATATTATGGTAGGCGGTAAGCATGCCGACACTACAGAAGGCACTTGCTGTGAAAGTTTCGTACCTGTAAAAGGTGATTCTTACACCAATACTACAAAGCACCCCAGCGCAACCATCAGCATTGACTGTGAAGCAGTAAAATGCGTTTATAACAACAATTATAAGTGCGTTGCCAAGAAGGTTGATATTTTAGGTAACGGTGCAATGAACAGTGCCGGAACAGCCTGTGGTACTTTTAAGGAAGCGAAGTAAAAATAATACTTGACTTCTTCCCCAAACTATGCTAAATTTATTTACGGTCAGTAGACCATAGCAAGCAGAGTTATCCACTCTCACCCTGCGACAATTGCGTTTCAGGCGTTTATGATTTTTATAAAATAAGGCACAAGCCCTAATTTTGTATTTTCGAGTGGATAGTTTATGCTATCCACTTTTTTAGTGATTTTAATACAACGAATTCTTTTATGGAGGTGCAAGGTCATTAACGATTTTTTTATTAACGAACAAATCAGAGACAAAGAAGTACGTGTAATCGGTGCAGATGGTGAACAGGTTGGTGTTATGTCTGCGAAAGACGCAATGAAGATGGCAGAAGATGCAGGATTGGATCTTATCAAGATTGCCCCTACAGCGAAGCCCCCTGTATGTAAAATTGCAGATTACGGTAAATTTCGTTATGAGCAGGCACGTAAAGAAAAGGATGCCAAGAAGAAGCAGAAGGTTGTTGAAGTCAAAGAAATTCGTCTTTCACCCAACATTGATACGAACGATTTGAATACTAAGATGAATTCTGCAAGAAAGTTCTTATCCAAGGGCGACAAGGTAAAGGTTACCTTACGTTTCCGCGGACGTGAAATGGCACATATGGCTAACAGCAAGCATATTTTGGACGATTTCGCAGCAGGACTTGCCGATGTGGCAGTTGTGGACAAAGAGCCTAAAGTGGAAGGCAAGAGCATGACAATGTTTTTAACTGAGAAACGCTAAGGCACAGTTAAAATAGAAAGATTTTAATCAGGAGGAACGAACAATGCCTAAAATGAAAACAAGCAGAGCAGCTGCAAAGCGCTTTAAAGTGACAGGAACCGGTAAATTAAAGAGAAGCAAAGCTTATAAGAGTCATATCTTAACAAAGAAGTCTACAAAGAGAAAACGTAACTTGAGACAGTCTGCTATTACAGATGCAACAAACGTTAAGAATATGAAGAAGATTTTACCTTATATCTAAGTAGGAGGAAGATAAGAAATGGCTAGAATTAAAGGCGGCTTAAATGCTAAGAAAAAACATAATAGAGTATTAAAACTTGCAAAAGGTTACAGAGGAGCAAGATCTAAGCAGTATCGTGTTGCTAAGCAGTCAGTTATGAGAGCTTTAACTTCCGCTTACGCAGGCAGAAAGCAGAACAAGCGTCAGTTCAGACGTCTTTGGATTGCACGTATCAACGCTGCTGCTAGAATGAACGGTTTATCATACAGCAAATTTATGTATGGTTTAAAGCTTGCTAACATCGACATCAACAGAAAGATGCTTGCTGAAATGGCAATCAATGATGCAGCAGGATTTACAGCTTTAGCAGATATCGCTAAGAGCAAAATTGCTTAATTAACTTGTAAAAAAGATTAAGTATGCATATATCTGAAAAAGACAGGTTCGCCTGTCTTTTTTGTTTATATTGAAGTATTGACTTCAATGGAAAAAGCAATGGAAAATCTTGAAATATCAGCATTTTTCGTTGTTTTTTTCTTGCAATAATGGACAACCTATAATAAACTGTTATAGTATGGTTTATTATGTGGATATTATCGTCTTACATAAGAGATAAGGAGAAAAAGATTATGCAGAATGAGAAGCAGAGGTATTTGTTCTGGCTTAAAATTTTACTCACGATAACCGTCCTGACTTTGGGCGTAATTTACTTTGAACAGATTTGGGGATTTGTAAAAGAAGGATTCAGCATCATATCGCCGTTCTTAATCGGTGCGCTGATTGCTTTTATCTTAAATTTGCCTATGCGCAGTATTGAGAAGCATCTTTTTGGTAAGGCTAAAGGTAAGTTTTGGTTGAAAATCAAGCGACCGGTCAGCATTATTTTGTCCATTGTTTTTATATGCGGACTTCTGACCTTGCTTGCATTTGCGGTAATTCCCCAGGTGGTGGAAACGGCAGAAATGATACCGGATAAAATTTCCGCATTCTGGCACTCTACCTTGGATTGGCTGGAAGAATTGCTTGCCAAGTATCCGAAAGAAACCGAAATGGTCATGGTAGAACTTGATAAGTTAAGCGAAATGAAAATTGACTGGCAGGCATTGATTGTTCAGGTAAAAGATTTCTTCTTCAACGGATTCGGCGGTTCTTTTATCAAGAATATATTCAGCATTACGGGTAAAATCGGCGGTGGAATTTTCAACGCAGTCATTGCAATCATCTTCTCTATTTATATACTTGCTCAGAAAGAGAAGTTGTGTATGCAGGGTAAGCGGATTTTAAGTGCTTTCCTTTCCGAGAAGGCATATCGCAAAACTGCCAAAATCATCAGTGTTCTTATGACAAACACAAGCAATTTTATCGCGGGACAGTGTATTGAAGCTGTAATTTTAGGCCTGCTTACCATGCTTGCCATGGCAATCTTTGGATTTGATTATATCCTGCTGGTAGGCGTGCTTGTGGCATTTACGGCATTAATTCCCGTAGTTGGTGGTTTTATCGGTTGCGGTATCGGTGCGTTCCTGTTTTTGATGGACAACCCTATGACCGCTTTGTGGTTTATCGTGCTTTTTATTGTGGTACAGCAGATTGAAGGTAATTTGATTTATCCTTACGTGGTAGGAAATACGGTTGGACTTCCTTCCATGTGGATTCTCGCGGCAATCACTGTCGGCGGAAGTGTGATGGGTGTCAGCGGTATGTTGTTCTTCATTCCGTTGTTCTCAACTGCTTATATGTTGCTTCGTGATGAAGTAAATGAGCGAAATGCCGAGAAAGCGTGGACGGAAGCAGCGCTGAAAGAGAAGATAAAAGCCCACGATGATGAAGAGGATATTAGGAAGAAGCAGAATAAACTGTTTGCCCTTTTTAAGAACAGAGATAAAGTGCCCAAAAGCAATGCAGAAAAAGCGAAAAAGGGTGTAGCAGTATCTCAAAAAGGTAATAATAAATCAGAAAAAGAACAAAAAGAAGACAACAAAGAACAAAAGAAATAAAACATACTAATTAGCACAAAAAGTGCAAGATGGGAGAAAACAATGAAAGAAAAGAAAGAATTAACAGTGGTTTCCATTATTTTGGGAATCGTGCTGGCAGTAGTGTTCGGTGCTGCCAATGCGTATCTGGGACTTCGAGTTGGTATGACTGTATCGGCTTCTATTCCCGCAGCGGTAATTTCCATGGCAATTATCCGCTTTGTATTGCGCAGAAACTCTATTGTAGAAAACAATATGGTACAGACCATCGGTTCTGCCGGAGAATCTTTGGCGGCAGGTGCGATTTTTACCATGCCCGTATTGTTTATGTGGGCAATCGAAGACGGCAGTGCAATGCCCAGTCTTCTTGAAATTATGTTGATTGCCTTATGCGGCGGTGTTTTGGGTGTACTTTTTATGGTGCCCTTACGTCAGACCTTAATCGTGGATGAACACGATAAGCTTCCTTATCCGGAAGGAACTGCATGTGCGCAGGTTTTACAGGCAGGTGCCAGCGGTGGTGCTAAGGCAGGTACCGTATTCAGCGGTCTCGGTATTGCGGCTGTTTATAAGTTCATCGCAGACGGAATTAAAATTTTCCCTTCGGAAGTTGATTTCAGTATTAAAAAGTACAGAGGCGCAGGCATTGGTGTAGATGTTTTACCCGCATTACTTGGTGTAGGTTATATCTGCGGTGCCAAAACTTCAGCATATATGTTTGCAGGCGGTGTGCTTTCATGGCTTGTACTTATGCCTTTGATTTCTCTTTTCGGCGGAGAAGCCATTATGTATCCCGGTGAAATCGCAATTCAGGATATGGGAACCTGGGATCTTTGGAAATGTTATATCAGATACATCGGTGCAGGTGCGGTTGCAGCCGGCGGTATCATTAGTTTAATTAAATCATTACCCTTAATTATCAAAACTTTTACACAGAGTATTAAAGGATTTAAGTCAAACAAGGATGACCTTCCTATTTGGGTAATTCTTGGCGGTGTGCTTATTGTAGCAGTTGCTATGTGGTTGATTCCTGCAATTCCCGTTAACTTCTTCGGTGCATTGATTATTATCGTATTCGGTTTCTTCTTTGCAACCGTATCTTCGCGTATGGTAGGTATTGTAGGCAGCAGTAACAACCCTATTTCAGGTATGACCATTGCGGCTTTGATTATTGTATCTATCCTTTTAAAAGCAACCGGTAACGGCGGTAAGGAATCAATGATTGCAGCGATTGCAATTGGTACCGTAGTATGTATCGTTGCTGCTATGGCAGGTGATACATCACAGGATTTAAAGACCGGTTTCTTAGTTGGTGCAACCCCTAAGAAGCAGCAGATTGGTGAATTAATCGGTGCAGTGGTTTCGGCCCTTGCAATCGGCGGTGTGCTTTACCTTTTAAACGAAGCTTGGAGTTATGGTTCCGCAGAGCTTCCTGCACCGCAGGCAGGCATTATGAAGCTGGTAGTAGAAGGTGTTATGGGTGAGAATCTTCCTTGGGCGCTTATTATCGCAGGTGCAGGCATTGCAATTGCAATGGAAATTATCGGTGGTTCCGTACTTCCTTTTGCGGTAGGTATGTATTTACCTATTCACTTAAGCGCACCCATTATGTGCGGTGGTCTTGTTAAGCTTCTTGTTGAAAAGAACAAAAAGGCTAAGGCCGAAGAAAGAGAAGGACAGCTTGAAAACGGTATTCTTTTCTCATCAGGTATGATTGCAGGTGAAGGTTTAATCGGTATTGCTTTGGCGATTCTTGCTATTATTCCTACAGCACTTACAGATGCGGAAGGAAATGCACTTAGCGTTGGACAGGTAATCGATCTTTCCGGTAAATTCTCAACAGGAAATATCGGTGGTCTGGTATTCTTTGCATTGTTGATTGGTTCATTCTTATTCTTTATTTACAAAAAGCACAAACCTTCTTTGGAGGAAGTAACAAGAGCAGAAATCGAAGCAGAAGTTGCTGCGATGGAAGGTGCCGATAAAGAGCAGGAATAAGGTGCAATCCACGAGAGATAAGCAAATAAAAAGAATCATAAGATAAAGAAAATAATTTATCTGTGAGGTAAAAACATGAATTTAAATGATTTACAGCCGAAAGAGGTATTCCGATATTTTTATGAAATATGCCGGATACCTCATGGCAGTTACAATATTGATGCCATCAGTGATTATCTGGTGGCATTTGCCAAAGAAAGAAATCTGGAAGTGGTTCAGGATGAGTTAAAAAATGTTATCATCAAAAAGCCTGCAACAGAAGGATATGAGAAAGAAGAAACCTTGATTTTGCAGGGCCATATGGATATGGTAGCCGTAAAAGATGCGGAAGCGGACATTGATTTGGAGAACGAACCCTTGCGCCTGAATTTTAAGGACGGTTGTCTCTACGCAGAAGGCACAAGCCTTGGCGGTGATGACGGTATTGCCATCGCTTATGCCCTGGCAATTCTGGATTCTGATACAATCAAGCACCCGGCTTTGGAAGTGGTAATTACCGTAAACGAAGAAGTGGGTATGGACGGAGCCATAGGCATTGATTTGTCAGACTTAAAAGGTACAAGACTTTTAAACATTGACTCGGAAGAGGAAGGTGTGCTTTTGACTTCCTGTGCCGGCGGTATGCGTGTACACGCAGTACTCCCCGTGAAAAGAGTTCCTGCGGAAGGTACTTGTGTAGAGATTACCTTAAGCGGTTTGAAGGGCGGACATTCCGGTGCGGAAATTCATCACGGAAGAGCCAATGCAAATCACACCATCGGCAGAATTTTGGCAGAGTTGTCAAAGAAGGTTGATTTTAACATCGTGCAGATTTCAGGCGGTGAAAAAGATAATGCGATTCCTTTGTATGCGGAAGCAGTATTGGCGATAAAGAATCCGGATATGGCATTGATGAAGGCTGAATTGGAATGCTTGGAAGCAATGCTTAACAATGAATATGCAGGCAAAGAAGAGAATATTTTAATTACTTTGCGTAAGTTGGAGAGCGGAAACGCAGAGATGGTGGATGCAACATCGACCAAATCCATCTACGAGTATCTCTGTGCGGTTCCTGACGGAGTAATCGCTATGAGCGGATTAAACCCCGGCTTTGTGGAAACATCGCTTAATTTGGGTGTTTTAAAGCTTACAGAGGCAGGTTTGGAAGCAGATTATGCGTTGCGAAGCAGTATTGAGCAATCAAAGCTTTTCTTACGAGACAGAGTGGATATGATTACAAGAGCCTTTGGCGGAACCTGCGAATTCTCCGGAGATTATCCCGGCTGGGAATACAAGGCAGTTTCTCCCCTGCGCGATAAAATGATTCGCGTGTATGAAGCCTGCTACGGAAATTCTCCGGAAGTGACGGCAATTCATGCAGGTTTGGAATGCGGTATCCTTTTGGAGAAAAAGAAAGATTTGGATTGCATTTCTTTTGGTCCTGATATTTATGATATTCATACGACCAAGGAGCGTATGCCCGTATATTCCGTAAAGAGAACCTGGGAGTATCTTCTTGCAATTCTTGCGGAGAAGGAATATGAATAGTTATACTGCATTCATTTGAGAATTTAAGGAGATATATATTTTAGTTTATATTAAAAAGTAAAGTAAATCCCTGAACTGGGGATTTATTATAAAAGTAACCAAAGATTTTATACATTACAGAAAGGGTAAAAGACCTATGAAAAAGACACGAATGAAAATTGCAGTGTTGCTGGTATGTGTTATGACGCTTTTCTTCGGTATGACCGTATATGCAACAGACGCAGAAACACTTGATGCGCAGACAACGGCAGAGATTGCTGAAACCGGTGCAGAAGAAAATGCCGAAGTAGTTTATTCAGAAGAAGATATGGCTGCAGCATTGGATTATGTTGATAACTATGACTCTAATTTGATGGCAGATGGTGAAGCATTTGAAGGAAATCTTGAAAATGCAGTTGCTGTTATCCGTTCTGACGTAGAAGTGTATGCTACATTTTTGGCTTTGCTTCCGCCACTCATTGCAATTGTGCTTGCTTTGATTACAAAGGAAGTATATATGTCTTTGTTTATCGGTATTTTATCAGGTTCATTGCTTTATACAATGTTCCATCCGGTACAGACCGTAACTAAGACTTTTGACACTATTATTTCAAAACTTGCAGATGGTTGGAACGTTGGTATCATTATTTTCCTTGTTATCCTTGGTATTATGGTTAGTTTAATCAACAAGGCCGGCGGTTCTGCAGCGTACGGTGAATGGGCGGCAAAGAAGATTAAAGGTCGCAAGGGTGCTTCTTTAGCGACATTTGCATTGGGAGCCATGATTTTCGTAGATGACTATTTTAACTGCCTTACCGTGGGTAGCGTAATGCGTCCCGTAACGGATGAAAGTAAAATTTCCCGTGCGAAACTTGCATATTTGATTGATGCAACAGCGGCACCGATTTGTATTATTGCACCGATTTCTTCCTGGGCAGCAGCGGTTACTTCCGTAGCGCCGGAAGGAGAAGGTTTATCTTTATTTATCCGTTCAATCCCTTATAATTTTTATGCGTTATTAACAATCGTAATGATTATTGTAATTTCGCTTATGGGATTTGATTACGGTCCTATGAAGAAGCATGAATTAAATGCATTAAAGGGCGATTTGTTTACAACCGGTAAAGAAGAAAATGAAGCAGAAACAGCGCCTGTCAGTACAAAAAAAGGTCGCGTACTTGACCTGATTCTTCCCGTAATTGTGTTAATTGTATCCTGCGTTATCGGTATGGTGTATACCGGTGGATTCTTTGACGGTGTAGATTTTATTACTGCATTTTCTGATTGTGATGCATCTGTAGGTTTGGTATTGGGTTCATTCATTGCCCTTGCTTTTACTTTTATTTATTATCTTGTAACAAGAAGATTGACATTTAAGGAATTGACAGCTTCTTTTACGGAAGGCTTCAAGGCTATGGTGCCTGCGATTATGATCCTTACTTTCGCATGGACCTTAAGCGGTATTACCATGGATTTGGGTGCAAAAGTATTTGTTGCGGAATTTGTTCGTATCAATGCGTCAGGACTTACCTGGTTATTACCTGCAATTGTATTCGTGATTGCAATCGGACTTGCGTTCTCAACCGGTACATCATGGGGAACCTTTGGTATTTTATTACCTATCGTATGTGCGGTATTCCCCGGCGGTGGAGAACTTATGATTATTTCCATTTCAGCTTGTCTTGCAGGTGCGGTTTGTGGCGACCACTGTTCGCCGATTTCAGATACCACAATTATGGCATCTGCAGGTGCGCAGTGTAATCACATTAATCACGTATCAACCCAGTTGCCGTATGCATTAACGGTTGCAGCCGTATCTTTTGTTGCCTTCCTTTTTGCAGGTCTTATTAAGACCTGGTGGATTGCATTGCCTGTATCAATCGTGGCAATGGTTGTTGTATTGATTATTATGAAAACTGTTATGACAGGTAAAAAAGAAGAAGCTTAAAATTGCAAAATAAAAGCAAGGAGACATTTCAATGTCGAGACAATTTTGGAAACCGGGGAATATGCTGTATCCGTTACCAGCGGTAATGGTAAGCTGTCAACGACCCGGAGAAAAACCGAATATTATTACATTGGCATGGGTGGGCACTGTAAACAGTGACCCGCCCATGGTTTCCATATCCGTAAGACCAGAGCGTTATTCCTACGATATCATTCGTGAAACAGGCGAATTTGTCATTAACCTGACTACCGAAAGCCTGGTAAAGGCTACCGATTATTGCGGTGTCCGTTCGGGACGTGATGTGGATAAATATAAAGAAATGGGACTGACACCCTGTGAGTCTAAGGAAATCAGCGTGCCCGGAATTGCAGAGAGTCCCGTGTGTATGGAATGTCGTGTGAAACAGGAGATTCCTTTGGGGTCGCATACTATGTTTATTGCAGAGGTTCTGGCAGTATCCGTAGATGAGAAGTATATGAACGAAACCGGTAAATTTTCCCTGGATCAGACCGGCTTGATTGCCTATTCCCACGGGGAATATCTTACTCTGGGAGATAAGATCGGAAGCTTCGGTTATTCTGTGCGTAAGAAAAAATAATAAAGCGTGAACTAACACATTGACTTTTAAAAATCATAGGATATAATATAATTAAAGAGGGATATTAGTGTATTATACACTGGATTAAAGGGGGAAAAGACAATGGCTTGGAAGGCACAGAACGAGATTAGTGCGACGGATGCGAAGCGCATCGACGGAAGCATTTTACAGGTGGATAATCATAAGAAAAATATGATTTATCAGCTTGGGGAAGCTTTTTATAAGGCAAATAAAGACAATGCAGATGCAGTGGCTGATTACAAGGTTACAATCGATAACATTAATAAATTGGAATTTAATCGTAAAGTTTGGATTAATCGCAAGATGAAGCTTCAGGGGATGCGAATTTGCGAAGGTTGTGGCAATGTATTACCTTACGAAAGTGCTTTTTGTAACCGATGCGGTATCAAGTTGGAAGCGGTAACAGAAGACTTATTAGAGTTGGAAGGGGAACAGCCTAATTCAGAGAATGCATAGTCGTTTATTAAGGGGATAAACAACGTATTTGTGTAAGGAGTGAATAAAGGAGGAATGTAATATGGCAGAGCAATACTATATCGCGCACAACACCAGAACAGACGAGTATCTGGCCGAAAAATTTCTTCGAGGATTCTATATGACGGTTGATGTCACATCAGCAGTAAAATGTAAAAGTGAGTTGGAATTACAGAAGAAGATTGATAAGGCAAATGTAGATTACAAATCACAGTTATCAATTGAAACAATTACAGTATATTAAATGCAGATTCAGTAAAACCAGGTAAGTCATCTCACCTGGTTTTTATTTTACTATAGTGGTGCGTTAATTTTACAGCGCTATAACTATGCATACTATTTGATAAAAGGAAAAGGAATGAAGGCACATTTATATTATTACGGCAAAACGATTCTTGGGATTATAGCACTTGGCGTGTTTGGATATATGTATTTGCAAAATCCAGAGAATCTTAATTTTACGGCTGAACATCATTGGATTGGTGTGGACGTGTTCTGGGTGATTCTTTTTGTTGATTTGCTACAGAGATTCATACCATTCAAATTTCATGCCAGCGGACAGCAGAAGTATCTGAAGAGACATTTTGTACCTTCTAAGAACTTTGAAGAAAACGGCGGTTTTTCAGAGAAAGAGCGTCAGTATAAAAGAACTATGGATATAAGAACCGCCTTGACATTGGGGCTTTTCTTTTTGATGAATGGGGTGTGGTTGATTTTTTATCTGATGGGGATTTTTCGACCGCAGGAATTGTTCGGAATGATGCTTTTGTATTTTATCGGTGATATGATATGCGTATTTGGTATATGTCCTTTCCGGTTGATTTTTTTGCGTCACCGTTGTTGTAATGTGTGCCGGATTTATAATTGGGATTCGATTATGCTTGTAACACCGCTAATGCTTGTTCCGAGTTTGTATTCCTGGTCCTTGGGAGTGATTGCGATAGCGTACACTCTTGTTTGGGAGATATCGTATTACAAGCATCCGGAGCGGTTTTATGACAGCAGTAATGCTGCACTTCGTTGCAGTCATTGCCGGCAGAAACTGTGTCCGAGCAGATATAAGAAGAATAAGAAAAATCAGAAAGCAAATTTTTAGATGTTTATGGCATATGAATAGTTGAAACGTAAAAAAGCAGAATCAAATTTGATTCTGCTTTCGCATTGTGTTAAAATAAAAAAATCGGAGTGACAAGATTCGAACTTGCGACCTCTGCCTCCCTAAGGCAGCGCTCTAGCCAAACTGAGCCACACCCCGATAGATGTGTGAGCTTTCGTAACTCACGAATGCTATTATAAGCTGAAACCCATACAGAAGTCAAGCGTTTTTTTAAAATAAAATAAAAAAAGAAAAATAGCGAAAAAACGCATTGTTTGGAGAGATAAAATGAAGAAAGAACCGAAAAACTATTTAAAAACTTATATGGGTAAAAAAGTAGATCCGATGGAGGTGTCTGCGGAAGATATTACCCTGGAAGATATTGCCCATGCTTTGTCCTTGATGTGTCGCGGAAACGGCCAGGTGGTGCACTTTTATTCCGTAGGACAGCATTGCATCAATTGCGCCAAGGAAGCCAAGGCCAGAGGGTGGAATGAAAGATTACAGTTAGGGTGCCTTTTACACGATGCGGCAGAGGCCTATATGAGTGATTTGATTACGCCGATTAAGGTGCATATGCCTCAGTATTATGATATTGAAGACCGCTTCTTGAAAGCAGTTTACGAGAAATTTAACCTGGGGGATTTGACGAAAGAAGAGTGGGACCAAATTATGGAAGTGGATCGGGCCTTACTGATTTATGATTTGGTGGAATTGTTAAAGGAGCCTGTGCCGGAAGAGGGGTATCAGGTGGTACAGGTGCCGGATATTGCGTTTAAGCCGTTTGAGGAAGTAGAAGAAGAGTATAAAGAGATTGCCCTGGCGTTAATGGAAAAGTTAAAGGCATAAATCATACTAAATTGAAAAAGAATTTATCTGCCTAAAACATAATTTTGTGAGTAAACAGAAGTATCTTCGGAAAGAATATTGCTATAAATAAATCCAAATGACTCAAATGCACCAAACGATGGTGTGCCGGGAAGTTGCGGATTGGAAAAGGCAGATAAGATATGAGCAATATTCTGGATTATGTGAGAACTTACGGAAACGAAACTTTTACGGAGCGGCATTTTTCATCGGCAGATGGCCTTGTGTTGGCCCAGCTATCCTATATGGATTGGTCAGAGGCGGTGCCCGGGCTTAAGGACGAGAAGGATTTTATCCGTTTAAAAGACCTTTTATACTTTGAAGATTTGGAGCGGATGACCCGGTGGTCGGTTTTTAAGACGGGGAATCGCGAGTTGTTTTATCAGGCTGCCAATAGTAAGCGGTTTGGCGAGGTGAAATTAAATTATTATCTTGATATTTGGAATGAAGACGCCAACGTCCAGCTATCGGCATTGACGTTTCTCTTACCCTGTGGGCGTGCCTGCGTCACGTTTCGCGGAACGGACGAAAGCATCAACGGCTGGAAAGAAAGCTTTAGCATGGTGTACCGCTTTCCCGTGCCGGCCCAGGAGTATGCGGCAATATACTTAAACCAGGTGGGTAAAAGAATTAACAATCCGCTGATTGTCTGTGGTCATTCCAAGGGCGGTAATCTGGCGGTGTATGCTTCGGTCTGTTGTGATGACAATATCAGGCAGAGAATCCGCAGGATTTATAATTTTGACGGGCCCGGCTTTTGGGAGGAATTTCTGGCAGATGAAAGATACAAAGAAACCGTACCCAAGATTCGTAAATACGTTGCGCCGGAAAGTTTCATCGGATTACTGCTGAAAGATGAGGCCACCACTTTTATGGTGGAATGTAAGTCCAAGGGGATGCAACAACATGACCCGTATCAGTGGGAGATGTTTCGCGGACGGCTTCGTAAGGTAAGTAAATATAATTGTAAAAGACGTCAAAGCGGTGAAGGATTGAATACAAGAATTCTTGCGGCACCGAAAGAGAAGTGCAGGGCTGTGATTGACGGATTCTTTGATGCGGCGACGGATAGCGGAGTACAAAAACTTCCGGAATTAAATAAGGAATACACGCTGGAAGTGTTAAGAAGATTTCGTGGTAACTGCAAGTACGACAGGGAGTCGTTGATTGTTTTTGCAAGGCTTATGCTTTATATGCTGCCCGGGCGAAAAATCCTGCGTTGACAGTGGCAGAGTGCAGAATATTTTGGTATAATAAAAAGAGTTTTTATTTTTATAAAAAAGGAGCAAAAGAGAATGGAATCAAAAGTGCAAATAGAAGGAATTTTAAATAAAACCATTAGCTTTTCCATGCAACAGAATCGTATCAATGCGTTGAAAAAAATACGCATCGCTAATTTGACAACGGAGGAGTATAACGGTCTTACAGTCAAAATCTCTTTTGCCCCGGGATTTGCCACTAATATGGAAGTGGCAGTTTTAAAACTTGCCGGTGGCGAGAAGGTTGAGTTAAACAATCTTGTGCCGGTGATTAACGGTGAATATCTTGCTTCTTTAACGGAGAAAGAAGTGGGAACCGTTACGGTAGAGGTGTATAACGGTGAGGAATTGTTGGGAACCGAGAATATGGAGATTGAAATTCTGCCTTACGGACAGTGGAGCGGTTGCGTGTATATGCCGGAGCTTCTCTGTGCTTTTGTAATGCCCAATCATCCTGCGGTACAGGGAATTGTGGCAAAGGCGGCAACCTGGCTTGAGAAATGGAAGGGCGAGCCTTCCATCCTTGGCTATTCTACCCAGAATCCCAATGAAGTAAGAATGCAGATGGCAGCAGTATATGAGGCGATTAAGCAGGAGGCGATTGCATATTGCCTTCCGCCGGCGTCATACGAGACCGTTGGGCAAAAGATTCGCACTGCAGATGAAATCGTAGGCCAGAAGATGGCTACCTGCCTGGATTTGGCTGTATTATACGCTTCTGCTTTGGAGGCAATGAGCTTAAATCCTTTGATTATGATACATAAAGAGCATGCATATATCGGTTGCTGGTTGGAAGAGAAGTCCTTTGCGGAATGCGTACAGGACGATGTTTCCGCGCTTTTAAAACGTACGGCAGAAGGTATTGATGAAATTGCGATTGCAGAATGTACGGTTATGACAGCAGGTAAAAACGTATCCTTTGAAGATGCCTGCAAGACGGCTAAAGAATTACTTGCCAAGGAAGATGAATTCCGTATGGCAATTGATGTGGAGCGTTGCCGTGGCGGTAATATCAGACCATTGCCCGCAAGAGTTCTGGAAAACGGTACATATACCATTGTATCTTATGATACTGCGCCCGAAGAGGCGGCTGCACCGAAGGAGTTAAGTACAGCCGGTCGCGGTGCAACGGTTACCGAGAATACAATGACAAAGCAGAAGTTGTGGGAGCGTAAGCTTCTTGATTTGAGTCTCCGGAATACCCTGCTTAATTTCCGCGTCACTAAAGCAGGTATCCAATTGATGGTAGATGACCCTGCCCATTTGGAAGATGCGTTAAACCAGGGGGAGAATTTTGCAATTTTTCCTTTGCCTGCGGATTCTAATCTGACACCCGGCACGGATAAAATCTTTTCCGTTACGGATTATGCGGAAGAAATTAAAACCATTGCGGTTTCGGAATTTAAGAGTAAGAGAATCCGTACTTTTATGCCGGAAGAGGAGCTTGCCAAAGGTATGAAATACCTGCAGCGCCAGGCGAAACTCAGTATGGAAGAAAACGGTTCCAATACCCTTTATCTTGCACTTGGTTTCCTGAAATGGTATGAGTCTGACGTAAGCCAGAAACCCCGCTATGCGCCCCTTGTTATGGTGCCGGTGGACGTGACCAAGAAATTACAGGATAAAAGTTATCACATCCGTATCCGTGATGAAGAACCGCAGATTAATATTACTTTGTTGGAATTTTTACGCCAGGATTTTGGCATGGACATCGGTGGTTTGGATCCCCTGCCTATGGACGAAAACGGTGTAGACGTTCCCTTGGTTTTGAATACGGTCAGAAAGAGTATTATGGAGAAGAAAAACTGGGATGTGCTTCCTTTAGCCTTCCTTGGTATCTTTTCTTTCAGCAGATTTATTATGTGGAACGATTTGCGTAACCGTTCTGCAGAGATTACGTCTAATAAAGTGGTTGCAAGCTTGATTTCCGGTAAAATGGAATGGCAGCCGAAGGAAGCAATTTCAGCCAACGATATTGATAACCGTGTAAAACCCAGCGATATGGCAGTTGTGATGAGCGCGGATTCATCCCAGCTGGTAGCCATTGAAACTGCTGCAAAGGGTGAAAGTTTCGTGCTTCACGGACCGCCGGGAACCGGTAAGAGCCAGACCATTACCAATATGATTGCCAATGCGCTATATCAGGGTAAATCGGTCCTTTTCGTAGCTGAGAAGATGGCGGCTTTGTCCGTGGTACAGAAGCGTTTGGAAAAGGTTGGCTTGGCGCCGTTTTGCTTAGAATTGCATTCAAATAAGGCGCAGAAACAGGCTGTTTTAAAGCAGCTTGAACGTACCCTGGAAGCCGGTGGTAAGAAGAGCAGTGGCGAATATCAGGCTTATGCAGAGAAGTTGTATGCAGAGCGCAGTGCCTTAAATGAAGTAGTCGAGGCTTTGCATGAGAAGCAGGCCAGCGGTTTGTCCATCTATGAATTAATCGGCAAATATGAGCTGATGAAGGCTTATGACGGCAAAGCATATTTTACGGAAGAATGGGCTATGGATGTGAATGCCAAGGCTTATGACGAATGTAAAGCCGAGCTTTCGGAATGTGCTGCTATTGGTAAGGAATGCGGTGGTATCAGTAACCACGCCTTAAAGGAATTCAGATTATACGAATATTCCATGCAGCTTCGTAAGGAGTGGGAGGATATTCTTGCAAAATATCAGGTTGCCTTGCGTGAAAAGAGCGCAGTGCTTTCACAGCTTGGCGCATCTTTGGAACTTCCCGAAACTGCATCTATGGATGATTTGTGCCTTTTGGAAAGGGTAGCATCTTACCTGCTTGGAATGGACGAAATTTATGACACCCTTTTAGCGGATATGTATGCCTTAAAAGAAGAGGAAACTATCCGTGCCGAAATTACAAAGGGCAGGGATTTTAGCGCAATCCGTAAGGAACTTTTAACACATTTTAAGCCTGCTGTATTGGATTACGATATTGCAGGTGCGAGAGCGCGTTTGGTTGCTGCCCAGGGCAAATGGGCCCTTGCCAAGAAGATGGACATCAATGCCCTCGTAAAAGAGCTTCGTTTCCTTGCGCTTAATTCCAATATGGTGCAGGAGGCTAACTTAGAGAAGTTATACGAGCGCATTGAATTGTATCATCAGATGAGCAAGGATGTGTCAATCAATCCTGAATTCGAAGTTGCTTTTAAAGACTTATACCAGAAAGAAAATACAGACTGGGATAAGCTTACCGCAGTTTACGAGAAACACCTTGCTTTGTGTAAAATTTTTGCAGAAAGCGAAAGCAAGAGTGGTTTTTATCCTGTGTTATCGCCACTGGTTACCGGTGGCGGTGTAGCAGACCTTGTAAAAGATGAGGCAGAAGGCCTTCAGATGTTTATTGAAAAGTCTAAGGCTTGTCTTGCAATCGAAAATGAATTGATTGCAAAATACGGACTGGATTGGAATGCATTCCGCAAAGAGGAAGATTTGATTTCGGCATTGTTTGAGCGTTGTGCCGGCTGGATTTCCCATGCGGAAGAATTGCGTTCGTATGCAGCTTTCTGTAATGCAGAAAAGAAAGCAAATGAATTAGGTCTTGCGGAACTTACGGAGCAGTATCGTAAGGGTGCATTAAACGAAGACGCATTTGTGCCTGCATTTGAGTGTAATTTCGCCAAGGCGGCAGCCAGCGGTGCTATTTCATCAAGAGATGTGCTTTCGCATTTTAACGGTGCAGGATTTACGGCAACGATTGAACGTTTCTGCGATATTTCTGATAAATTTGAGAAACTTACACAGGAAGAAGTTGTAGCAAGATTATCGGCGAAGATTCCTGAGGCGGGCGAAGGTTTTGCAGGTTCTTCCGAGATTGGCATTCTGCGTAAGGCAATTAAGAGTCAGAGAAGAGCAATGCCTATCCGTAAGTTATTTAATGAAATCCCTGTTTTACTTCGCAGAATGTGTCCCTGTATGTTGATGAGCCCGATTTCCGTGGCACAGTACATAGACCCTTCTTTCCCGAAGTTTGATTTGGTTATTTTTGACGAGGCGTCTCAGCTTCCTACCGGTGAGTCGGTAGGTGCGTTGGCCCGCGGTGAAAACGTAATTGTCGTAGGTGATCCGAAGCAGTTACCTCCCACCAGCTTCTTTATGACCAATCAGCATGATGAGGAAAATATTGAAGTGGAAGATATGGAAAGCTTATTGGATGACTGTTTGGCACTCAGCATGCCCCAAAATCATCTTTTATGGCATTATCGTTCACGACATGAAAGTTTGATTGCGTACAGCAATATGACTTATTATGATAACAAATTGTATACCTTCCCTTCGCCTAACGACCGCGTGTCAGAGGTAAAATGGGTATACGTGGAAGGTCAGTATGACAGAGGTAAAACCAAGCAGAACAGAGCGGAAGCTGAGGCTGTGGTGGAAGAAATTTTACGACGCTTACGTGATGAGGAATTGCGCAAGAACAGTATCGGTGTCGTTACGTTCAGTTCCGTTCAGCAGGAACTCATTGACGATTTAATGCAGGAAGCGTTGCACAAGGAGCCTGAATTGGAGCAGTACTGCGTCAATGTGGAAGAACCCTTGTTTATTAAGAATCTTGAAAATGTACAGGGTGATGAGCGAGATGTTATTCTCTTCTCGGTAGGCTATGGTCCCGATGCAAGCGGCAAGGTTGCTATGAACTTTGGTCCCTTGAACCAGGACGGCGGTTGGAGACGTTTAAACGTTGCGATTTCACGTTCCAGAAAGAGCATGATGATTTATTCTTCTTTCCGTCCGGAGAAGCTTGATTTGTCAAGAACAGCGGCAGCAGGTATTATCGGCTTAAAGGGATTCTTGGAGTTTGCAGCAAGAGGTAAAAACGCCCTTTACAAAAACGCAGACACCATTAAACTTCGTAACAGTGATGTAGCAAAGTCTATTGTGGCACGTTTGAAAGAAGCAGGGTATGACGCCGACCTTGACATCGGTACTTCCGAATATAAAATTGACATCGGCGTAATGGATCCCGAGAATCCGGATCAGTATTGCCTTGGTATCCTTTTGGACGGTGAGAATTATATGGCAGCAGCTACGGCAAGAGACCGTAATTTAGGTCAGCCTTCTGTTCTGAAGGGATTGGGATGGAATTTGCACCGCGTATGGACCTTGGATTGGCTGGATACACCGGAGCGTGAATTTGCCAAGATTGAAGATGCCATTAAAAGAATTCTTCATCCGGAGCTGTACGTGGAAGAAACCACAGATGATGAAAGCGGTGAGAGCGCGCTTTCAGAGGACAAGAGTGATGCGTTACAATCCGGAAACGGAGACGTAAATGCTGATGATGTCGCAGGCGTATCGGATTCAGATGCTGAAGTAATTGATGAAGTCAACACGGAAGTGATTGCAGGAAGTATCAGTACAGACGATGTGGAAGCATCAGTGCCTGTAAAGAGACAGTCTGCCCGCAGAGAATATGTGCATGTGGAATTGCCTACTTTGGGTGACTCGGAAGACTTTTATGAGCCGAAAACCAAAGTGCAGATTATGAAGGCAATGGAGAAGATCTTACAGGCAGAAGCACCCGTGGAATATGATTATATGAAAAAGAAAGTGCTTCTTTGCTGGGGAATGATGCGTAACACTCCGAAGTCGGATGCAATTTTTGAAGAGATTTTACGTGAAGTACCTGTAACCCAGACCAACACTGCAGGGAATACATTCCTGTGGTTACAGAATATGGATCCTTGCAAATACGGTATTTATCGTCTGCACGCAGAGGAAGATTTGGAGAAGCGAACCTTAAGCCAGATTCCTGCAGAGGAAGTGGTGAATGCAGTCAGGGAAGTGGTAGATGTGAATGTATCCTTATCCCATGATGATTTGGTGAAGGAGACTGCTAAGGTGTTTGGTTTCAATCGTGTTACAGCAAGCATTGACCAGGTTGTGGGCATTGCAATCTCTTATGCGGAGCAGAGAGGTTTTGTGGAGATTTCCGAAGACGGTATGAAAGTGACACAGAAGCAGTAAGGGCGCGATGAATATAATATGAGAAATGATAAAAGGATAGAAGGAGTAAAAAATGGGTAAATCAAAGGATAAAAGAATCAGAAAATTAAAAAAGACTCATATTTGGCCGTCTATATTAGGCTTATTCCTGATATCCGGATTTCTTGGTTTGGTTATGCTGATGGTAGTGTCATTCCTGCTTACTGATATGGCCAAAAATAAAATAGTTGCAGGATGTCAAAATACGGAATCATTGGTATACCTTTTAGAACAGGTGGAATCGCCGGAAGATATAAAAGAAATTGAAGAATCGTTGTTGATTTATATTGATATGGAACCGGATGTGGAAGACATAGCCATATTGAAAGATAATACTGTACTTTGGTCCGGCAACGGGAAATATCCTTCTCTGGATTCCGAAAGCCAATTCTTTTTTGAGGATATCAGGGTATATATTGAGAATGATCCGAACAATACGTTTAAGCTGGAAGCGGATGATATTATTATTAATGGTGAACGCATTAATGTGAAGACTGTTTTGGATATACTTCACGAAGAAATCAGATTGGTTGAAACCGAAGAATTCGGGCATTTAAAAGTATGGTTTGAAGTGCCTTCGACGATTGGAAATGCATATGTTTTAACTAATTTAAAATTTTATTCTTATGATTTGCTTGCGTTGGTAGTATGTTGCAGTTTGATCGTTTTAATTATTATCGTGTTTGTGATATATTATCTTATTTCTTTCATGCATTTACTTCATACAACGCGTAAAACCACTAAAGTTATATATACAGATATGGTAACCGGAGGAGCCAATCAACTCTTTTTTGAGAAGAGAGGAAACTCTTTGATAAAAAGAGCCGTGCGACGTGGCAGGAAATATGCAGTTATTCATTTAAAAATGCGTAAATACAGAAGCTACTGCACTTGTTTTGGCGTAAAAGAAGGCGAATTACTGATTGAGAAATGTTATAATTTGTTAAAGAAACAAATTAATAAAAAGGAGCTTATGGCGCATCGTGGAAATGCACAGTTTGCACTTCTTTTAACCTATGATAACAGGGAAGCATTGGTGGACCGGATAGAGAAAATTGAAAAGGTTCTAAACTCTGTATTACCGAATATTAAACTCTATTTTGGTGTTGGTATTTATTTGGTAGAAGTGGGTGATAAAGATATCGAGCAACTTTATAATAATGCATTGCTTGCATGTGATATGCTCGGAGACGAAGCTGAGAATAAGATGGCATTCTTTGATGTGGAAATGAACAATCAAAGAATTTGGGAGCGTAAGGTTGAAGATGATATGAACCGTGCACTGGCCAATAAGGAATTCCAAGTGTATTTACAGCCTAAGATAAGCACGACCGAAGAGGCTTTAGCAGGGGCAGAGGCATTGGTTCGCTGGATACATCCACAGGAAGGGTTTATTCCGCCGAATAAATTTATCCCCATCTTTGAAAAAAATGGCTTTATTACCAAACTGGACGACTATATGCTGGAAGAAGTTGCTTCTTTACAGGCTCAGTGGATTGAGGAAGGACGCAAGATTGTTCCGATTTCTGTCAACATATCGAGGGCACATTTTACCAGGAGTGATTTGGCAACGCATATCAGTACCATTGTTGACAAGTACCGGGTACCGCATAATGTGATTGAACTTGAACTTACGGAAAGCGCATTTTTCGATGATAAAAAGCTTTTGTTAAATACAATTGACCAGTTAAGGGAATCCGGTTTCTATGTGTCTATGGATGACTTTGGCGCAGGATATTCTTCCTTAAATTCTTTGAAAGAAATGCATATTGACGTTCTGAAAATTGACGCGGATTTCTTCCGTGGTGCAGATGTGGAAGAGCGAGGATTGCTTATTGTATCAGAAGTAATTGATCTTGCGAAAAAGCTGGAGATGAAGATTGTAGCCGAAGGTATTGAGAGTCGCGAGCAGGTAGATTTTCTGATAGATCAGGAATGTGATTTGATTCAGGGTTACTTCTATGCGAAACCCATGCCGGTGGCAGAGTTTGTTGAAAAGTATAAAGAAGCATAATAGTATATGACAAAAAGAAAAATCCTACTCAACCGAGTAGGATTTTTTATGCAGGAGAAGGGACTTGAACCCTCATGTTGTTGCCAACACACGGACCTGAACCGTGCGCGTCTGCCATTCCGCCACTCCTGCGTTTTGTTTTAAAAAAACCGAAGAATAATCTTCGGTTTCTTAATGCGGGAAAAGGGACTTGAACCCTCACGTCGTTGCCAACACTAGATCCTTAGTCTAGCCTGTCTGCCAATTCCAGCATCCCCGCATATCTTATGGTAAGTATTGCTACTTATCTTTGCGACTTTTCAATATTAACAAAGCCTTGAGGAAAAGTCAAGGCATTTTTTAAAATAAATGTAAAATTTTGAAAAAACCAAGGCGTCAATGCAAAGAAGGTACATAAACTGATAAAATACAGAAAAGCAGGTTATTTTAAGAAAGAATGTAGACAAAGAAGATTGAAAAAAGTAAAATGAGTGCGACAGAAGAACAATATTGCAAATAAGGTAAAATGACAAACGCTTTCTTTGCATTGATGGAGAATCGTATGAAATATTTGTTTCAAACCGGCATTATTTTTGCCGTCACCTTAATCGGTGAAATTTTATCTCAGGTAATTCCTTTGCCCGTACCCGGCAGTATTTACGGCCTGGTGCTTTTGTTTGTGTTGCTTTTAACGGGCATTCTGAAATTAAAACACGTGGAAGGCGCAGGGAGTTTCTTTTTGGCGATTCTGCCCTTTCTTTTTATATCCAATTGTGTAAGCCTTATGGATTCCATGAGCCTTCTGGGCGAGAATGTAGTTGTGATTCTGATTCTCACCGTTGTATCCACGCTGGTGGTTATGATTGTCACCGGTGGCGTGGCGCAGCTTTTTATCAATGGTAAAAAGAAAAAGGAACTTGCGATAAAAGAAAAGGAGGGAACTGTCAATGAATGAGTTTTTCTCTGAATCTTTATTGTTTGGATTTACCTTAAGTGTTGCAGCCTATGCAGTGGGCGTAGCCATACAGCAGAAGTTTAAGAAAGCTTTCTTAAGTCCCCTTATCATTGCGATGTTTTTGATTATTTTAATTCTGAAAGTGTTTAAAATCGATTATGAAACCTACGATTATGGGGCAAAATATATTACGTACTTTATTCAGCCGGCGACAGTGTGTCTTGCCATACCTTTATATAAGCAGTTTGAAGTATTAAAAAAGAACCCTGCGACAGTGGTGGTGTCCGTCTTGGCAGGTTGTGTTGCGCACCTTTTGATTATGCTTGGAAGCTTTTATTGGTTGCAATTGGACGAGACCATAATCCGTTCCTTAATATCAAAGTCCGTAACTTTGGCCTTTGCCCTGCCGATTACGGAGGAGCTGGGTGGAATTGGCGCTATTACCATCATCGGATTAACGATTGCCGGAATCCTTGGCGCTGTAGTAGGCCCCGGCCTTTTAAAAGCGTGTAAAATTACGGATCCCGTAGCACAGGGGCTTGGCATCGGTGCGGCATCACACGGTGTGGGTTGCGGACGCTTGGTAGAACTTGGTGAGGTTTACGCAGCCATGGGTACGGTAGCCGTTTCTGTAGCAGGCATTCTAACCGTGATACTCGTAAACATTGCAGTTATGTGGTTGTGAAACTTTTTTTAAACAATAAGACTCTAATAGACAGAGGAGTTAAAAGGAGGTGAAAGCCTTGCAATCCTTTTCCGGAAAAGAAAAGACCAATGAAAAAATCGTGGAGGCGGTTTTACTGGAAAATTATGACAGATATTACCGTCTTGCATACAGTTATGTAAAAAACGAGGCCGACGCCGCTGATATTGTACAAAATGGTGCGTACAAAGCAATACGAAATAGTAAGTCCTTGCGGAATGTGGAGTTTGCAGGCACCTGGATTTATAGAATTATGTTGAACGAAATCTTTCGCTTCTGCAAAAAGAAGGGGCCCGTGGTTGTTTCGCTGGAAGACATCCCGGTGGAACAGGGGAAAGAAGATGTTTATGAAGACATAGATTTAAAAGAGGCGCTGGATTCTTTGAATGCGGAAGACAAGGCAGTGATTCAGCTACGCTTTTTTGAAGATAAGTCTTTAAATGAAATTGCAGAGATTCTTGATGAGAATTTAAGCACCGTAAAAAGCAGGCTTTACCGAGGGCTACGTAAGCTGAAGTTGCAACTGGCGGAAGAATAAGGTTTGTCACAAAAATGCAAATGTTGAAATGATTGAAAGTGCGACAACACTAATTACCTTAAAGTAATATTTTACAATAGAAAGGCAGGAAGCTTCGTGAGTAAGAAAGGTATCGAAGATTTGAAAAAAGAATATAGCGAGATTCGAATGTCCGAGGCGCAGGTGGAGGCGTTTAAGCAGTCCATTGAAAAGGCAAAAAAGGATAACCGTAAAAGAAGTTCTTTGCGCGTATGGAAGAATGCCGGCACTATTGCTGCTGCGGTTTTAATTACTTTTATTATTTTACCGAATACGTCGGCGGGAGTAGCCCATGCTATGTCACAAATCCCTTTGATCGGCAATGTGGTTAAGGTGGTGACCTTCCGTGATTATCAGTACGACAGCGGTACGCAGATTGCGGATGTCAATGTGCCGAATCTGGAAGTGGAGGATACAGGGATTTCTCTTGCGCAAACAACGGATGAAGAAGGTGCAGCTTATGATGGCGAGACCGAAGAAGCATTGCCCATCGCATTTAGTTTAAAAGAGAGCACCGGTGAAATTAATGCGGATATTGAGGCACTTACAGCGCAGATTATTGAAGAATTCGAAGCAGATGTAAAAATGCAAACCGGTGTAAAAGAGGTCATTGTGTCACATGAAACCGTAGCAACACCGGAGCAATATTTTACGCTGAAATTAAGTCATTACGAAGCGTCAGCGGACGGTGTGGAAAATGTTTATTACTATACAATTGATTTGACCACGGGTGAGCGTATTACCTTGGCGGATTTGTTCTTAAAAGACGCTGACTATGTATCTGTTATCAGCGGAGAGATTAAGCGTCAGATGAGAGAACAGATGGCTTCTGATGAAAATGTAGCATATTGGATTGACGAAGAGATAGATGAATGGAATTTCAAGGAAATTACCGGGGAGACGCAATTTTATATTAATGCGGATAATAAGCTGGTGATTAGTTTTAACGAGGGCGAAGTTGCACCCATGTATATGGGTGTGGTGAACTTTGAAATGCCGGAAGAAGTGTTATCCGAAATCAGAAAATAATGCTAATGTTACGTTTTTATAACGCTTAAATAATCAAAAGATTTAAAGAAGTTAAAAAGTTCATGAACTGTGCCGGTTTTGGACGGGGATTGAACTTTTTTTGAATTGAAAGAAATTTGTTTAATTATAAAAATAAAAAAGGAAATATTAACTTAACAACGAATATTAAAATTAGAGACTATCGTTTATTAGTTGACAGGAAGTCGTTTGAATTAGGGATACGGATTCTTTAGAGCGCAATCAAATGGCTTCGGAATGGGGCAAAACTATGACAATCCGTGAGAAACTGGAACTGTATGAGAAAGAATATTTAAGTCCTTATGCGATGTTAAGTATGAACTCAAAAGGACGCCTTCACCCGGAAGAGCAGTGCGATATCCGCCCTGTTTTTCAGCGTGACCGTGACCGCATCATACATAGTAAGGCGTTCCGTCGTTTGAAGGATAAAACCCAGGTGTTTTTAACACCGGAAGGGGATCATTACAGAACGCGTCTTACCCACACTTTGGAGGTTTCCCAGAACGCAAGAACCATAGCCAAGGCTTTGCGATTGAATGAAGATCTGGTCGAAGCCATTGCTTTGGGCCACGACTTAGGTCATACACCCTTTGGACATTCCGGCGAGCGTGCGCTGAATCTGGTTTGTCCTTACGGATTTAAACATAATGAGCAGAGTGTAAGAACCGTAGATTATCTCGAGAAGGACGGTCAGGGCATTAATCTTACCATGGAAGTGCGTGATGGTATTTTAAATCATCAGACTTCTTCCATGCCGTCTACTTTGGAAGGTAAAATTGTACGTTTTTCAGATAAAATTGCTTATTTTCACCACGATATGGATGATGCAATCCGTGGTGGGATTTTAACGGAAGAAGATATTCCGAAGGAAATCGGTGAAGTGTTGGGATATACCACAGGCGAGCGTTTAGACCGTTTTATCCACGACATTGTTACAGCCAGCACGGATAAAGACGACATTGTAATGTCACCGGAAGTGGCAGAGGGAATGAAGAAACTTCGTCAGTTTATGTTTGAACGTGTTTATCAGAACCCGGAAGCAAAGAGTGAGGAAAGCAAGGCAGAAATGCTTGTAACAACTCTCTATGAATATTATTTGAAACATTTGGAGTTGTTACCGAGGGAATTGCTTGTAATGCATGAGAACGGTACTGCCAAAGAAATTATTGTATGTGACTATATTGCGGCTATGACAGACCGTTTTGCCATTGCCCAGTATGATGAAATATTTATTCCGAAATCATGGCACGGCTAAAATATAATGCAGGATAAAGAGAGCAGTACGCAGTGCTTTATGTTGTTAAGCCCGTGAGCGGAAAAGAAGAGGATTATAGATGTATTTTTCAGAAGAAATTATTGCTGAAGTACAGCAGAAGAATGATATTGTGGATGTAATTTCCCAATACGTTCATTTACAAAAAAAGGGAAGCAATTATACCTGTTGTTGCCCCTTTCATAACGAAAAGACGCCCTCTTTTTCCGTAAATCAGGCAAGGCAGATATATAAGTGTTTCGGATGCGGAGAAGGCGGAAGCGTCATTACTTTTTTACAGAAATATGAGAATATGACCTTCCCGGAAGCCATTAAGTTTCTTGCAGAACGCGCGGGCGTTGCCCTGCCGGAGGAGACGAATTCTAAGGCGAACAGGGCAAGAGAGAATCGTCGGGCAAGACTTCTTGAAGTGAATAAAGAGGCAGCGAAATATTATTATTATATATTACGTTCTTCCCGCGGCGACGTTGGCATGGATTATTTGGAACGTCGTGGCCTTACTGAGGAAACCAGGAATCAATTTGGTTTAGGATATGCCACTGTTTCCGGAAATGATATTGTGGCGTATTTAAAGAGTAAAGGTTTTAAGGATGAAGAAATCAGAGATTCCGGTCTTGCGAGTTATTCGGAACAGAAAGGATTAAGTTCTAAGTTCTGGAACCGTGTGATGTTCCCCATACAGGACAGTAATCACCGTGTAATCGGCTTCGGTGGCCGTGTTATGGGTGAAGGTGAGCCGAAGTACTTAAACTCACCGGAAACGGAGATTTTTGATAAAAGCCGTAATTTGTACGGACTGAATTTTGCAAGAACTTCGCGTAAAAAGAATTTTATTCTGTGCGAAGGCTATATGGATGTTATTGCCTTGCATCAGGCAGGATTTAATCAGGCGGTGGCTTCCCTTGGAACCGCTTTTACGTCGGGACAGGCTAATTTGTTAAGGCGTTATACAACAGACGTTTTATTGGCCTATGACAGTGACGGTGCGGGAACGAAGGCGGCAATCCGTGCAATTCAGATTTTGAGAGAGACGGGACTTTATTCGAAGGTAATCAATATGAAACCCTACAAAGACCCGGATGAATTTATTAAAAACTTGGGTGCCGAAGAGTTCCAAAAACGTATCGATGAAGCAGAGAACAGTTTCCTGTTCAGAGTCCGGATTGCGGAACAGAATTACGATATGCAGGATGCGGACGGCAGGACAAGATTTTATAAAGAAGTTGCAGGAATGCTTAGCGAATTTGCGGACGAAATTGAAAGAGAGAATTATTTAACTGCGGTGGCAAATCAATACGGCGTCAGCCGTGACGGCCTGCGTGAACAGGTGGTAAAAAGTGCCATGCGTGGTGAAGTTAAGGCTTTGCAACGGCCGCAGTCAGCAATGGGAGCTGATAAGGCACGTGCGGATGACAGTAAGCGGAAGCCGCAACAGCTTTTACTTACCTGGCTTGCGGAAGAGCCCGAATTATACAGCAGGATTAAACCCTACATTACGGCGGAGGATTTTACCGACGAATTGTACAAGCCTGTAGCGAAACGATTCCTGGCTGATTTGGAAGTGGGTAATGCTAATCCGGCGTTGTTAATCAGTTTGATTGAAGACCCGGAAGAACAGAGTAAAATCAGTGCACTTTTTACAACCCGACTTGACGGAATTGAAACCAAGGAGGAGCGGCAGAAGGCACTCCACGATATTCTGATGAAAGTAAAAACCAACAGTTATGAATATTATAAAGCCCAATCCGGTACGGACATTGATGCCATGAAAAAAATGATTGAAGGCAAAAAAGCCCTGCAGGAATTGGCGAAAACGCATATTTTTTTGGAATAAGACCAAAATATAGATAAAACGGAAGGATGGAACAAAATGGACGAAAGTACAAAGCAGAAATTTGAGGAGAAGTTAAAAGAACTTCTCGAAATCGCCAAAGCAAAGAAGAATGTTTTGGAGGATGTTGAAGTCAAGGCTCATTTTGCCGGATTAAATCTGGAAGAAGAGCATATGGATAAAGTATATGAAATGCTTGACAAAAACAACGTGGATTTATTGATTCAGATTAGCGAAGAGGAAGAAGAGCCTGTTGATGAGGAACTTCTCATGGCAGATGCGGAAGAACTGGAAGTGGATGTAGACCTTGAAAATCTTGATCTTTCCGTTCCTGAGGGTGTTGGCATTGAAGACCCTGTTAAAATGTATCTTCGTGAAATCGGTAAGGTGCCTTTGTTAAGTGCAGAGGATGAAATTGAATTGGCGAAAAGAATGGAAGAAGGCGATGAGGAAGCAAAGAAGAAACTTGCAGAAGCAAACTTACGTCTTGTAGTTTCCATTGCAAAGAGATATGTAGGTCGAGGCCTTTTATTCCTTGATTTGATTCAGGAGGGTAATTTAGGTCTTATTAAGGCGGTAGAAAAGTTCGATTACCGTAAGGGTTATAAGTTTTCAACCTATGCAACCTGGTGGATTCGCCAGGCGATTACAAGAGCAATCGCAGACCAGGCAAGAACCATTCGTATCCCCGTGCATATGGTAGAAACCATTAATAAATTGATTCGTGTCAGCAGACAGTTATTGCAGGAGTTAGGCCGTGAACCGACCCCTGAAGAAATTGCAGCTGAATTAAAAATGCCGGAAGAACGTGTACGTGAAATTCTTAAGATTTCCCAGGAACCTGTTTCTTTGGAAACACCGATTGGTGAAGAGGAAGACAGCCACTTGGGTGATTTTATTCAGGATGACAATGTGCCCGTGCCCGCAGATGCTGCAGCTTTTACACTTTTAAAAGAACAGTTGGGTGAAGTATTGTCTACTTTAACCGAAAGAGAGCAGAAGGTTCTTCGCTTACGTTTCGGTTTGGATGACGGCCGCGCTCGTACATTGGA
Organism: Lachnospiraceae bacterium; assembly: GCA_045580855.1. Taxonomy (GTDB): domain Bacteria; phylum Bacillota; class Clostridia; order Lachnospirales; family Lachnospiraceae; genus UBA3766. The sequence goes on from JAZNOO010000004.1 coordinate 164,031, forward strand.
AGAAGTTGGTAAAGAATTCAACGTAACAAGAGAGCGTATCCGTCAGATTGAAGCGAAAGCACTCAGAAAGCTTCGTCATCCCAGCCGCAGCAGAAAGCTTCGCGACTATTTGGATTAAGAAAGGTTTGCCTGAAATGGATTTGGGAAAAAGACTTTCAAAGGTAGCGTCGTTGATTTTACCGGCGGAAACCCTGGCCGATGTAGGTTGCGATCATGGATATTTGTCAATTTATCTTGTGGAGAAGGAACTTTGTCGGCGCGTCATTGCTATGGATGTGAATAAAGGTCCTTTGCAGAAGGCGCGTGAAAACATTCACAAATACGGGTATGATGAATACATAGAAACCAGATTGTCCAACGGTTTGAACCAATTAAAAAAGGGCGAGGCCGAAGGCTATGTGTGCGCCGGAATGGGTGGTCCCCTGGCTTTACAGATTCTTTGGAATGACAGAGATAAGGTTTCGGCGATGCGACAGATTATTTTGCAACCGCAGTCGGAATTGTGGTTGGTAAGACGGACCTTAAAACAGTGGGGATTTGTTGTCGAACAAGAGGAAATCGAGTACGAAGACGGTAAGTATTATTTTATGATGCGAATCCGTCCGGGAGCGGATTTATGTATGGATGTTCCGGTAAATGAGGATGCAACATTGTTTGATGATATAGGCGGATGTGGTGCTATGAAAGCCGGCGATAAGGCTACGGCGGATGGTAACGGCCGGATGTCGGAAGAATGGTTGCAACATTACGCTTATGAATTGTTTGCCAAGGAACTTTTAGACAGTAAAAATACACTTTTATGCGAGTTTATTCGCAAGGAAGAAGAACGTTTATGTAAAATATATGATTCGCTTTGTGTACAGGAAGAGTCCGATAAATGCAGAGCGCGCAAGGAAACCGTAGAGAAAGAGCTTGCTATTCACAGGTGGGCACTTAGTCAGTTTGGAGTGGAGTAGCTATGAAGTGTAAGGATTTGATTACAAAGTTGTTGGAGGTTTCCCCTGCCATGTATTCTCTTGAGTGGGATAACTCAGGGTTATTGGTAGGCGATGAAGAGCAGGAAATTAACAAAGTGCTTTTATCCGTGGATGTTACGGAGGAAGTTGTGGAGGAAGCAATCCGTGTGGGTGCGGATATGATTCTTGCCCATCACCCGTTGATTTTTTCTAAAATCAATAAGGTGGTTGCATCGGATTTCCTGGGAAAACGTATTATCAAAATGATTCAGAACAATATTTGCTGTTATTGTATGCATACCAATTTTGACGTAATGGGTATGGCGGATGCGGCAGCAGATGAACTGGGTCTTCTTCACAGTGAAGTACTGATGGTGACTTATGAGGATGATATTTCCAAGGAGGGCATTGGCCGATACGGTTTTCTGAAAGATATTTGTTCATTGCACGAACTGGCGGAACAGGTAAAGCAGATATTTGATCTTCCGAATGTGACGGTGTATGGCGATACAGAGGCGAAAGTAGCCAAGGCGGCGATTTCTACCGGTTCCGGTAAAAGTATGGTCAAATATGCATTACAGAAGGACTGTGATGTTATTATTACAGGAGATATTGATTATCATACAGCGCTAGATTCCATTGCCCAGGGGTTATGCATCATTGATGCAGGGCATTTCGGATTAGAGAAGCTTTTTATTACTTATATGCAGGAGTATCTGCAAAGAGAAGTACCGGGGCTGTCTACAGTGAAGTCTGTACAGGATGAAATCGGTACGGTGATTTAATAAGATTTTTATAAAAGAAATTCATATAATGTGATACCGAAAGGTAATTTGGGGTACTAAAAATAAGGGGGTATGGGTTATGTTACAATTTATTATCAACGGTAAGAAAAAGGAATACGAAGAAGGTATTACCTTTGAAGAAATTGCCAAGGAGTATCAGCAGGAGTATTCCAGTACAATTGCTGCAGTAATTCTTAATGGTAAAATCAGCGAGTTAATAAAGAAACCGATTCGTAACGGAGAACTTTCCTTCTGTGATTTGAGTTCTTCCATCGGGCATTTGACCTATGTCAGAACCGCAACTTTACTTTTTGTAAAAGCGGCCCATGATGTAATCGGAGACCGTAACATTGATAAAATCAAAGTGGAATGTGCTTTGGGTTCCGGCTTTTATTTCACTGCAAAGGGTGATTTTGTAGTGACCCATGAACTGGCGCAGAAGATTAAAGACCGTATGCAGGAAATGGTGGATGCCAAGACACCGATTCAGAAGCATTCCATGGCGGTGGATGATGCGGTAGCAATTTTTGCAAAACAGGGTATGAAGGATAAACAGCGCCTTTGCAAGTTCAGAAGAAGTTCTTTGATTAACGTATATGATGTTGACGGATATTATGACTATTTCTATGGTTATATGCTCCCGAATATGGGTTATGTGCAGTTGTTCGATGTTATTGCCTACAGCAATGGCTTCGTACTGAATTTGCCCAGAAAGAGTGCGCCTAACGAGTTAAAAGAGTTTGTGCCCCTTGAGAAACTGTTTGCGACTATGATGGAAGCAACCGACTGGAGTGAGAAGCTTGAAATCGATACCGTAGGCGAATTAAACGAGCGTATTTGCAACGGCGGACTGAATGAAATGATTCTTGTACAGGAAGCATTACAGGAGCGCAAAATCGCGGAGATAGCGCAGGATATCGTAAGCCGCGGCGGTGTTAAGTTTGTTATGATTGCAGGTCCTTCTTCTTCCGGAAAGACCAGTTTTTCACACAGATTATCCGTGCAGTTAAAGACTCACGGTTTAAAACCCCATCCCATTGCAGTGGACGACTATTTTGTAAATCGTGAAGACACACCTTTGGATGAAAACGGTGATTACAATTTCGAGTGTCTGGAAGCAATTGATATCAAGCTTTTTAATAAAGATATGCAGAACCTTCTTGCCGGAAAGACAGTAGAAATTCCTACTTTTAATTTCAAGACAGGACACAGGGAGTATAAGGGTAATTTTAAGACCTTAGGACCCGATGATGTATTGGTTATTGAAGGTATTCATGCCTTAAATGATAAAATGTCCGAAAGTCTTCCGGTAGAAAGTAAGTATAAAATTTACATCAGTGCGTTGACAACATTAAATATCGACGAGCACAACCGTATTCCGACCACAGACGGAAGATTGTTAAGACGTATGGTAAGAGATGCAAGAACTCGTGGAGCATCCGCAACCAGAACCATTCAGATGTGGCCTTCCGTACGTCGCGGTGAGGAAGAGAATATTTTCCCCTTCCAGGAAAGTGCCGATGCAATGTTTAACTCTGCATTGATTTATGAATTGGCAGTAATCAAGCCTTTGGCGGAACCGCTTTTATACAGTGTAAAACCCACGGATCCCGAGTATCACGAGGCAAAGAGATTACTGAAATTCTTAGAATATTTCCTTACGGTAGATACCGTAAATCTGCCTAACAACTCTATTGCAAGAGAATTTGTGGGCGGAAGTTGCTTTAACGTATAATGTTAGTTAAAACCGAGTGGGATAAATGATCGCGCCTGTCTGTCCGCAAGGTGGCAGGTGAGGAAAGTCCGGGCTTCACAGGGCAGGATGCCGGATAACGTCCGGTGGAGGCGACTCCAAGGATAGTGCAACAGAAATAAACCGCCGTGCAAACGGTAAGGGTGGAAAGGCAGTGTAAGAGACTACCGTCCGGGTGGTAACATCCGGGGCATATGTAAACCCCATCCGAAGCAAGACCAAACAGAGGACCATAGATTTGCCCGATCTGTTCTCAGGTAGGTCGCTTGAGATTAGCGGTAACGTTAATACCAGATAGATGATCATTCACGACAGAACCCGGCTTACAGTCCCACTCGTTTTTATAAAAAAGGTATTGCAAAAGAAAAGGAGAATCCGTTTGTATGGGGCGTGTATCCGTTAAAGAGAATAAAAATTTATACCAGATTAAGCGTGAAGAATTGGGACTGTCCAGAGAAAAAGCCAGCGAACTTTTGGAATCCATTCCGCCCGAACGAATCGAAAAGATTGAGAACCAGAAGTCCCTTCCGCATCCGGAAGAAGTACTTATTATGGCGGAAGCATACAAGACTCCTAATCTTTGCAATTATTATTGTGCAAATGATTGTCCGATCGGTAAGCATTATGTGCCTGAAATCGAGATGAAGGATCTGTCGCAGATTGTTCTGGAGATGCTTGCTTCTTTAAATGCAATGAAGGGAAAGCAGGAACGTTTGATAGAAATCACCGTAGACGGCAAGGTAGACGGCGAAGAAATCAAAGACTTTGTACATATCCAGGAAGAACTTGAGAAAATATCCATCACAGTGGAGGCTTTACAGCTTTGGTCAGAGCAGATGATTGCCGAAGGGAAGATTGACGAAGAAGCATATCATTCATATCGAAACAATCTTAAGAAGTAACGAAACAAATAAAGTTGAAATTACAGAAATAATGAAGCATTTTGTCCGGAAGTAGATTGCATAATTTGCAGTTTCTTAGGGCGAAATGCTTTTATTTTGCTAAAAATTATAAAATAACAGTAGCTATTTTGTAGTTTATATTATATTATCAACTGCAAGAGTATGCTATAGTGATAGCATAAAATGAAGTTGCTACATAAATATCAAAGTAGCATTTCGAAACTAATGATTAATGTGTTATGTGTGAGAGGAGAAAATTATGTATTCACAAAAATGTGCAAAAGACTTCAGGTATGAGGCAAGAACTGCATTATCAGGAAACTGGTGGCTTGCAATCGGAACCACAATCGTAGCAAGTATTTTAGGCTTGTGTACCATTACATCTACAGTAGGTTCCATCAGCAGTAACTCCGATAGTTCGGCGACGGTAAATGATCCTGCTGTAATGGCAGTAATGATGCTTATTTCAAGTATTTCATTTATTTATACGATTATTACGTTCATTCTGTCAGGACCTGTAACATTGGGATATATTAAGTTTACAATGAAAGCCCATAATAATGAGAAACCTAAGTTTAGCGATTTGTTTTCGCAGTTTAACCGTTTCGGAGAAGGCTTCTGTGTATATGCGTTAAGATTGCTTTACACATTTCTTTGGACGCTGGCGGCTGTTGTGCCTGTGGTGATTGTAGGGATTCCCTTAGTCTATGTTATGGGTAATTTCGGAATGATTCTTATGTACTTGCTTGCAATTGCTGCGGGAGTGTTTGTTGCAATGAAGATGTATGGTTATGCATTGGCACCTTATATTGTATATGATCATCCCGGTATTGGAGCAGCGGCAGCACTTCGTAAGTCTGTAGATATGATGGACGGAAATAAATGGAGATTATTCTGTCTTGCCTTTAGTTTTATCGGTTGGAACTTGTTGGCAGCAGCGCCTACGTTTATTGCAACGGCTCTTGAATCACCGGCATTGGTTTTCATTGCCATTCCGATTACATTGGCAGCTACTGTAGTTATTCAGACATATATGGAATTTGCATACACTGCATTCTATAGAGACATTGCGAAAAGCAGAGATGAATTATATTCACCGGACGAAGATAGAACTTCAGCAAACAGCGATTTTATGGCTAAATTACAGGGTGCAGACAGTGTTGTAGAACAGTCTAATTGGAAATATTAAGGAAAGGCGGCTCGAAAGAGCCGTCTTTTTTAATAGCTTGTATTAAAAAAGTGCTTTTGGTATAATGCAACTATGAAAGAGAAAAAAATTTATTTGGACATTTTAAGAATATTAGCCATTTTGATGGTTTTTAATTTACATTTTACGGTTGCGTTAGGGCAGCAGTATGGTTTGTTTTTTGGTTTTGCAAACGGTAACTGGGGAAATGTTGGTACCAGCCTGTTCTTCCTGATATCCGGTAATTGTCTTGCACGTAATTATGGTGAAAAGTTAGAACTTGGGAAATTTTACAAAAAACGTTGGCTGGCTATTTTCCCAATGTTTTACGTGAGTTATTTGTTGGTATTGTTTGGCTATATGGTTATTTTGCAGAACAATGTTTTTGCCGGCGTAGAACCGTGGAAACTTATTTTCACCCTGATTGGCATTGATAAGTATCTGGTATTTGTAGAGGTGAAAACCGCAGCGCTGGTCGGTGAATGGTATACGGCGATTATTGTAGGTGTTTATTTACTTTTTCCGTTGCTGCAGTTTTTATATAAAAAGTGTAAAATTCCGACAACTATTGTGTTATTGGCACTTTATATTTTGAATATCATATTTGATTCGGGGCAGATTCCTGCGGATGCACGCCTAATCACCGGTATTTTTGTGTTTTGGATTGGTATGTTTACCTATCGGTTTGAAGAAAAACTTGAGAAGATGCCTTGGTTTGTGTGCGGCATTTTAATGGCGCTTTCCTGCGTTCTTTTATTCGTTCCTTTGCCGGGACACGATTTGATTTATAAGAATTTGTTGGCGATTTTAATTTTTCTTGTACTGATGCGTGTGGGAAGTTATTTGAAAAAGGATAATGTAGTCTTGCGATTTTTGTGTAAAATCGAATACGCTGTTTATTTGTGCCACCATACGGTTATCTTGGTGTTGTTGTCCTTTTATATTAAAGTGATCGGCCAGGTGGAAAAGATATCGTATTATATATTGAGTATGTTGGCAACAATTGTGTTTGCAATGATTGTAACTTATCTAACCAAATGGATTGTAAAAGGAATTGCACAAATTCATTTGAGCAAGAAGGCGAAAAGAGAAAAAAATATATAGTTCCGTGGGGGGAATTGACGGCAAAGATTCAGTTTATTTTGCTGTTTTAGTGAAAATAAACGCTTTTATTTTGTAATAGCTGTTATGTATTCATTTGAACAGAAGCGGTACAATAGAAGCGTAAAAGGAAGTGTTATATGCGGGCCGAAGCAAATCAGAGGGTGGCGACCCAACGAGGCGTCAAGGCTATCCTAGATGAAAGGAGGAGTATATAACATGAAAGTCAAAGGGACTTTCGAAACAAAGCGGGGACTGCCCTCCGGGGCAGTCAGTCGCAGAGTGAAACTGTGGTACGCAAATGCAAAAAAAGGAGAAGGTATGAAAAGTAATAAGGGTTTTTCGTTGGTGGAGTTAATTATTGTAATTGCAATTATGGCAATTTTAGTGGGTGTTATGGCACCACAGTTGATTAAATATATTGAGAAAACGAATGTTTCTTCAGATATACAGTTATGTGATACGGTGCATACCGCTTTTACAATGGCAATGACGGATCCGGAAGTTATAACTGCTGATGACCAATATTCTTCCAGTCAGATTGCATCGATTCAATCCGGCGAATATCCAATCAGATGCGGTGGTGGTTTTGCAGATTCTATTTTTACAGCGGCAGTAAATGATTATGCCGGATTTGATGTTTTTAGCAGTGGAGACGAAGAATTATTAAGTAAATTGAAATCTACACCGGCAAAAACTGATGGAGCATTGTATATCCAGGGAACCGGTGGCGGTGGTTTTGTAGTATGGATTAGTAATAGCGATGTAACTGCGCAGAAGGTTGAAGGAAATCGAATCGTGAATAAAGATGATATTACGGCTGATACTGTAATATATGTTGAGTAGAAATATATTTGAAATAAGGAATGAAGCATTTTCTATAGATTCATATTTGTTGACATTTTGAAAAACTGTCGTACTGAATGGTATGACAGTTTTTTATGGTATTCGGAGCAGAAAAATATTTTTATAAGTAAAATTAAAAATTTCATATCGATATTAGAGAAAAAATGTTATAATATAAGTGAAACAGAGGGCCTTTGCGGAGGTGTTGCTTATGGATAAAAATAACCGGTTAATCAATATTTATATCAAAATCCATAACAAACGTACCATCACTATGGAAGATTTGCAGTATTTGGCAAAATACGATCCGGAGTGTTTCCGCAAGACTTGTGCAAACGTAGTTTACAATATGCCGGAAACCAAAGCAGTTATGAATATTTCGCCGGCAGAGCAAAACGCGGCGCAGGATGCTGAGAGCGGGGAAACAACTGACGAGTTTAATGTAATGGCAGTGTTGGAACACTTAAAAGAATTAGAAGCTGACAGCGACATCTATGGTGATATCAGCGCGAAGCGCGTAAGAAATCTGTTGGGAAACCTTTTTATGGAATTGCTGTTTCCGCATAATGATCAAGAGACCTTTATCGGAGCTGTGGAAGAGGAAAGTACGCCATCTTTTGATATGAAAGCGTAGTAGATTAATACATATAGATGTGATATTAAAAACGAGAGGCAATGGAGTTACATCTTTTGCTTACGAAGGTTTTGAGTGGTTTTGAGAATGCTTAGCTGAAATTGAACGTATGGTTTAAAAGAAGAGAGATTTTACAAATCTCTCTTTTTTATTTGAGTACGATTTGCTATAATATAGATTGTGTCAGATTGGAGAACAGAAATGAATATTTTAGATAAATTAAATGATCAACAAAAGATTGGTGTTACAACAACCGAGGGACCTGTTTTACTTTTAGCGGGGGCCGGTTCAGGCAAAACGAGAGTCCTTACAAATCGTATTGCATATTTGCTTGAACAGGGCGTGAATCCTTGGAATATTCTTGCCATTGCTTTTACCAATAAGGCAGCAGGCGAGATGCGGGAACGTGTGGATGATATGATTGGATTTGGTTCCGAAAGCATTTGGATTGCGACTTTTCATTCCACCTGCGTAAGGATTCTTCGCAGACATATTGATAAATTAGGGTATGATACTAATTTTACAATTTATGATACGGATGACCAGAAGAGCACAATAAAAGCGATTTGCAAGCGTGATAATATTGATACCAAACAGATTAAAGAGCGCACTATTCTCGGTGTGATTTCATCTTGTAAAAACGAAATGATTTCGGCGGAAGAGTATGAGAAGACTGCGATGGGCAATTGGATGAACCAGCGTATTGCCCACGTGTATAAAGAGTATCAGAAGACCTTAAAGAAGAACAATGCACTGGATTTTGATGATTTATTGTTAAAAACCGTGGATTTGTTCCGCTACTGTCCCGACGTATTGGAAAGCTATCAGAACCGCTTTCTGTACATTATGGTGGACGAGTATCAGGATACCAATACGGTGCAGTTTGAAATGATTCGCCTCCTGGCACAGAAGAACCGCAATCTTTGCGTGGTGGGTGATGATGACCAGTCCATTTATAAGTTCCGCGGTGCCAATATCCGCAATATTTTGGATTTTGAGTTCCATTATCCCGAGGCTACCGTAATTAAGTTAGAGCAGAATTACCGTTCTACCAAGAACATTCTGGATGCAGCAAATTGCGTCATCAGTAATAATAAAGGGCGTAAGTCTAAGGCTTTGTGGTCGGAACGTGGTGAAGGTAAAAAGATTCACTTCAGACAGTTTGACAACGCCATTGAAGAGGCGCAGTTCGTGTGTGACGATATTCGCCATAAGGTCCGTATGAAAGAGGCAAATTTCAAGGATTGTGCAGTCCTTTACCGTACCAATGCCCAGTCCCGAGTGATTGAAGAACAGTTCGTGCGTGATAATATTGCCTATCGTCTGGTGGGCGGTACTAACTTCTATGCAAGAAAAGAAATTAAGGACGTTTTGGCATATCTGAAGACCGTGGAAAGCGGCAGGGACGACCTGTCTGTAAAAAGAATTATTAATGTGCCCAAAAGAGGAATCGGTGCAACCAGTCTGGAGAAGGCGGAGCGTTTTGCAACAGAGAATGAAATCAGTTTGTTTGATGCATTAATCAGGGCGGATGAGATCCCGGGCCTTGGCAAAACGGCTGAGAAGATGCGTTCTTTTGCAAGTATGATTCGTACCTTCCGCACTAAGTCGGTAGAAGGATATTATGATGATTTGCCTGAGTTGATTGATGATGTTATGAAGGGCACGGGATATCTGGAAGATTGGGAGAATTCTGACGATGAAGATGCGGAAGACCGCATTCAGAATATGGATGAATTGATTACCAAGGCAGCTGCTTATGAAGAGAAATATGCGGCAGAGAATCCGGATGCGGAGCACGGACCGACGCTGCAGGACTTTTTAACGGAAGTGTCTTTGGTGGCAGATATTGACAGTGTGGACAGAAACAATGACAGAGTATTGCTTATGACCATACACAGTGCCAAAGGTTTGGAATTCTCACAGGTGTACTTGACGGGTATGGAGGATGGCCTTTTCCCGGGTTATATGGCCATCAGTGCAGAAGATGACGAAGAAATCGAAGAAGAGCGAAGACTTGCTTATGTAGGCATTACAAGAGCCAAGGATGAACTTACCATTACCTGTGCGAAAATGCGTATGCTTCGCGGGGAGACCCAGTACAATCCGGTGAGCACTTTTGTCAAAGAGATTCCGGCGGAGTTACTTGACGGAAGTCTGCCGAAGAAACGTATTTCTTTCGCAGAAGAGCCGGTGAGTCAGGCTTCTGTTAATATTATGAAGACCGCGCCTTTTACGGGATTTGCGCCCAATGGCATGGCAAAGCCTAAGGCAAGGATGGCGCAGCCTTCTGTAAAACCTTATGCAGGGGCATCGGGGCTTGCAGGACTTACCAAGGGAAGCCAGCTTAGCAGCGCAAGCGTGGATTATACGACAGGAGACCGCGTACGACACATTAAATTCGGCGATGGTTTTGTGGAGAATATTGAGGCCGGAGAAGGCACTACTTTGGTAACGGTTATTTTTGATAAGGCCGGGAAACGTGTGCTGAATGCGGCATTTGCAAGACTGCAGAAGTTGTAAATCGAAATTTGCATATTTTTTCTAAATTTAGGGATAGTAAAATTATGGATTTCGTGGTATGCTATTTATAGGATTTTTGAGCAATCAATCGTAAAAAGGGAGGTTTTGGCAATGAAGAAAATCGAAGAACTTTTAGAAACCGTTAAATTAAACGAACTTCTTAACAGAAAAGAAAAAGAACAGGATGAGAAAGTTAAGAGAACTATCATCTGGGTTTTAGCAATCATCGGTGCTGTTGCAGCAATCGCAGGTATTGCTTACCTCGTATATCGTTATCTTACACCTGATTACTTAGAAGATTTCGATGATGATTTCGATGATGATTTCGATGATGACTTCTTTGATGATGAAGAAGCAATCGAAGTGAAAGCTGACGAGAAATAATAATAAGGAATTCATAAAACGGGCTGTGTCAAAGCAGCCCGCTTTTGTGTTATGGGCAAAAAATGAAAAAAGGTGATATTTTACAAGGATATGTAGAGAGATGCGATTTCCCCAACAAGGGACGCGTTGTGATTAAAGCAGAGGATGGAACGCAAGACGTGGTAACTGTAAAGAATGCGTTACCCGGTCAGACAGTTTCCTGCGTTATTAACAAAAAGAAGCATGGTAAGGCGGAAGGCAGACTTTTAGAGGTGGTTACACCTGCAGATTGCGAGATTGAAGCACCTTGTCCCCATGCGGGAATTTGCGGCGGATGCCTTTATCAGACATATCCTTATGAGGAACAGTTGAACATTAAGCGTAGCCAGGTTGAGGACTTAATCAGACCGGTATTTGAAACTTTTAACACAGGGGAGAAGGCTTTTGATGAGGTGTTTGAAGGCATCAAAGCAAGCCCGGTCAGTGAAGGGTACCGCAATAAGATGGAGTTCTCTTTTGGTGATGAATATAAAGACGGTCCTTTGGCACTCGGTATGCACAGAAGAGGAAGTTTCTATGATATTGTGTCCGTGACAGGGTGTCGTATTGTAGATGAGGATTACAGACAGATTCTGAAGGCTGCGACAGAGTATTTTGCCAAGGAAGGATTGCCGTTCTTCCATAGATTGACACACCAGGGTTATCTGCGTCATTTATTAGTACGTAAGGCGGTTAAAACCGGTGAAATTCTGATTGGTCTTATTACCACAAGCCAGCAGGAAGTGGATTTACAGCCTTTTGTGGAGGCAATTCTTGCATTGCCATTACAGGGCACTGTTGCGGGCATTGTACATACTGTGAACGATTCCGTAGCGGATGTGGTGAAAAATGAAGGTACCACACTTTTATACGGCAAGGACTACTTCTATGAGGAGTTATTGGGGCTTCGCTTTAAAATCACCCAGTTTTCATTCTTTCAGACCAACAGTCTCGGGGCGGAAGTATTATACGATACTACGAGAAGCTATTTAGGAACCTTGGAGAAGGAGAATCCTGTGGTATTCGACTTATACAGCGGAACAGGCACCATCGCGCAGCTTCTTGCGCCTGTGGCAGGGAAAGTTGTGGGTGTGGAAATCGTAGAAGAGGCAGTAGAGGCTGCCAAAGAGAATGCGGCATTAAATGGCCTTATCAACTGTGAATTTATCGCCGGAGACGTGTTAAAAGTCTTGGATGACATTACGGAGAAACCGGACTATATTATCTTAGACCCGCCGCGTGATGGTATTCATCCCAAGGCGTTACAGAAGATTATCGCCTACGGCGTTGACAGGATTGTGTATGTGTCTTGCAAGCCTACCAGTCTTGCAAGAGATTTGGAGGCGCTTCTTCAGGGCGGATATAAGCTTGAGAAGATGTGTTGTGTGGATATGTTCCCGAGCACCGCGAATGTTGAGACGGTCGTGTTGCTCAGTAAATAAGAAGTAAAAATATATAACGGTGTTGTGGTTTTTACCACAGCACCGTTTTTTGTTATAAAAGTTAAATTGTGTTTTGCTTTTAGCTGCGAAGTGCTACATTAAGAAAACGATGATTTGAATGTGAAGGAAAAGAAGAACACAGGAGGTACGAATATGAGTAAAGAAGAAAAATCAGATGATTTAAATATGGACAATAGCAATGAAATTGCAGAGGATGGTGTGCAAACAGCAGATAATGGTGAACAAGGTGTGGACGATTCGGACGACGAACCGTGTACAGGCGGATATATTGAATCATCATACCCATGGAATCAGGCATACGATACCGATGAACTCGATATGAACGAATATTTGATTAATTATAATGATTTGTTCAAAGACGAAGCGCCAACGCTGTTTCGCGATTCATTGATTCAACAGACCATTTCATGCATGATTGGTAAATTCAAGCCAAATGCCTTGTTGGTAGGTCCCGCGGGCGTGGGCAAAACCAAAATCGTAGAGGATATCGCAAGGCGAATTGCCAACAACGATCCGTTGATTCCGGAGAATTTGCGGGATTATACGATTTGGGAGCTGCCGCTTTCAAACATTGTATCCGGCTCCGGCCTGGTAGGCGATGTAGAGCGAAAGACCAAAGCGGTGCTTGAATATGCGCAGAATCCCGATAATAAGGTTATTCTCTTCATTGATGAAATTCATATGTTGGCAGGCGGTAATCAGACTTATGATAAAATTGCCCAGCTTATGAAGCCGGCACTTGCCCGCGGAAATATGAAGGTAATTGGTGCAACCACTTTGCAGGAATCGCAGTGCCTTTTTAATGACCCTGCTTTTAACAGACGCTTTACAAGGCTGATTGTGGACGAGCTGTCCAAAGAGCAGACCGTAGAGATACTTATACATATGGCAGATGAAATGGTACGTCACTATAATCACATCATTGACTTGGATGCTCAGGTATTAAGAGAAGTGGTAAACGTCGCGGATCATTATAAAACCATCGGTTCTCACAGGCCGGACAATGCAATTGCATTGTTGGACCGTACGATGGCGGATGCAGTGCTTCAGGAAATGTTGAGCGGTAATAAAGGTAAAAGCAAAAAGAAGCATACGCCTAAATTGCTTACCGAAGCGCAAATGAAAAAGACCGCTATGAAGTTGATGACCGGTAACAACGAAAAGGTCGAAACCGATATGAATCTGCTTAAAAAGAATTTGGAAGTGATTAAGGGGCAGGATGAAATCCTGGAATACGTAATCGATGTTCTTGAAAGAGATAACTTAAATCTCTTCCCTCGTAAAGTTCCTTTGAGCATTCTTTTTGCAGGAAACAGCGGTGTAGGTAAAACCGAGATTGCGAAGATTATTTCGCGCACGTTGACCGGGATGGAACCGATTATTCTGAATATGACAGAGTTTAGTAATTCGTCGGCGTTAAATCGTATTATCGGTGCACCGTCAGGCTTTGTAGGGAGTGAATCCAAGGCGGAGTTGCCGTTTGATATCTTAGAGTCCAATCCATACCAGGTAATTCTGCTGGATGAGTTCGAGAAGGCTGATATCGCGGTACAGAGATTGTTTATTTCGGCTTTTGATGAGGGATATATTAAAACGTCGAAAGGCAAATGTGTGGACTTCTCTAAGGCTATTATGATTGCGACTACCAATGCAGGGCATACCACTTGCGGAAGAACTATGGGCTTTAATGCGACACAGAAGAATTTCAAGGTGGCCACCATTTCGGAGCTTTCCAAGTTTTTTGATGTGGAATTACTGAACCGTTTTACGGGAGTGCTTAATTTCGGTCCGATTACAGAGGAAATCTTTGTGGAAATCCTGAAGGATACGTATCGCCGTATGGTGGAAGAGATTCATGCAAACCGCAAGGATATTATGTTGCCTGCTGAACTGGCGGAAAGCGCGGTAAAAGAGCTGAAAGATAAGTATTATGAAGAGGAGTTTGGCGCGAGACCGGTACGACTTGCGGTACAGAAGTATATTGAGGATTTGGTGCTTAACCGGAGATAAAAGAATAGATAAATGATGAAGAAGTGCTGTGGGAAACCGCAGCACTTTTTTGGGTGGATTGCAAATGATGAAATTTTGTGGGGTGGTGCGAAAAAAAGTTTGTAACTTTTTGTAACTTTTGACGTTATTATAGTTTAACAATATACAATAATGTAATGTGAAGGCAGTTACATGAATAGAAGTGCCATCAATATACAAAGGAGAAAAGATGAATACTGTAAGCACATTTAACAACTTGATTACGATACTGTCATTTTTGGCAAATATTATGTTTATTATTCCGTTTATAGTAAAAGTATACCAGTATTTTACCAATAAAAAATATATAAGAAAAGTTTTAGGATATAATGCCGAGCCTGTGGAAATTTCATATTGTAGATATCAAATCAATACGAATATACATGTATGTAATGAGTTTGTTAATTACTCATCGGTTATAGCTACAAATAATATAATTAAAGTTTTAAATAGTG
>JAZNOO010000005.1:0-20538 GCA_045580855.1 Lachnospiraceae bacterium
GTTTCTGGTGCCGGATGAGACCGGCGGATTTGAGTGGACGGCCACGGTTGTGAACATTAATCCGGGCTATAACGAAGAGTTGTTTACAAGGTGTGAAATCTTAAGAGAGTATGTTGTTTTTGTGGAGAAGGTAAGAAAGAAATCGGTTATAATGTGCCCGGATGAAGCGATGCGTGAGGCGATTGCGGAGTGTATTGAAGAAGGAATTTTGTTGGAATTTTTCAAAGAATACGGAGAGGAGATAATCGGAATGGAATGGTATGAGGTAACGCAGGAAATGATATGGGAAATACAGCGTGAGGAAGCGATAGAAGATGCCAGAGCGGAAGGAATGAGGCAAGGAATTGAGGAGGGATTAGAGAAAGGAATACAGCAAGGAATACAGCAAGGTAAGGCAGAAGCAGAACAGGTTATTTTACTTTTAAAAGAGCAGATTAAAAAGTTAGAAATGCAGTTGGCAATGCGTCCGTAAGAAAGAAGTGAAAGGATTATGATGATTTGAAGTTAAAATAAAAGATTATAGAGACAGTTAGTGATGTAAATGCCCTTGCCCCCTTGAATTTTGGCATAAAATAGGATATAATTGTCCCGTTACGTATTAAAATTAACAATCGGAGGTAAATAAAATGTTAGTTTCAGCAAAAGAAATGCTTCAGAAAGCAAAGGCTGGTCACTATGCTGTAGGACAGTTCAACATCAACAACTTAGAGTGGACAAAGTCTATCCTTTTAACAGCACAGGAATGCCAGTCACCCGTTATCCTTGGTGTATCTGAGGGTGCAGGTAAGTACATGACAGGTTACAAGACTGTTGTAGGTATGGTTAACGGTATGATCGAAGAATTAGGAATCACAGTTCCCGTAGCTCTTCACCTTGACCATGGTAGTTTCGAACACTGCTACAACTGTATCGAAGCTGGTTTCTCATCAGTTATGTTCGATGGTTCACACTATCCTATCGAAGAAAACATCGCTAAGACTAACCAGTTGGTTGCTGACTGTGCAGCTAAGGTAATCTCTCTTGAAGCTGAAGTTGGTTCAATCGGTGGTGAAGAAGACGGTGTTGTAGGTGCTGGTGAATGTGCAGATCCTAACGAATGTAAGATGATCGCTGACCTTGGTATCGACTTCCTTGCAGCAGGTATTGGTAACATCCACGGAAAATATCCTGCAAACTGGAAGGGATTAAGCTTCGAAACTCTTGATGCTATCCAGCAGTTAACAGGTGATATGCCTCTCGTTCTTCACGGTGGTACAGGTATCCCCGCTGATATGATTAAGAAGGCAATTGACCTTGGTGTATCTAAGATCAACGTTAATACAGAATGCCAGTTAGCATTCGCTGATGCTACACGTAAGTACATCGAAGCTGGTAAGGACTTAGAAGGTAAGGGATTTGACCCTCGTAAGTTACTTGCTCCCGGTGCAGAAGCTATCAAGGCTACTGTTAAGGAAAAGATGGAATTATTCGGTTCTGTAGGCAAGGCTTAAGAAATAAAGAATATGACCTTATAAAAGGAGGATGCCCGGTAACATATCGTTACCGGGCATTCATTTTTTGAAAAAGTTATCGGGGTGTTTTTTGTTATCTATACGAATCGTATCTTGTTATCTTGATTGTAAGTATAGAAAACATTTTTTGCAAAAAGATGTTATGTAAATCAATATTCTGTAAAATAAATATGAATAAAGTATGAAGGGGTTATTCTTTTATTGGTATTTGTAAATATAAAAACTGCGCAGATTATTTTATATTCCGACAGAACCCACTCTTGTTCGATTGAAAACGTAGCGGACACTAAACTCGTACGTCATTACACTTGTACTCGTTAAGTGCCGACGTTTTCACACGGTTCTTTATGGAATTAAAATATCTGCGCAGAAACTATTCGTTATAGATACCAATAAAAGAGTAACCATTAACAATGATTCGGTTCGGGATATTCCACACCGAAGGTATCTACTGTTACATTCTTCATTACCTGAGGAGTTAAGGGCTTGTCTGAATAATCAGTATCTGTTTCTGCGATTGCATTCACAACTTCCATACCTTCAATAACCTTACCAAATGCTGCATAAGCACCGTCCAAGTGGGGCGCATCCTTGTGCATTAAGAAGAACTGGCTTCCTGCAGAATTGGGGAACATTGAGCGTGCCATGGAAAGTACGCCGGGTGTATGTTTTAAGTTGTTCTCAAAACCGTTCTGTGAGAATTCGCCTTTAATATGATAGCCGGGGCCACCGGTACCATTCCCTAAAGGACATCCGCCCTGAATCATAAATCCATAGATTACTCTGTGGAAGGTAAGTCCGTCATAGAATTTCTTATTAATCAAAGAAATAAAATTGTTTACGGATTCCGGTGCAATTTCAGGATAAAGCTCAGCCTTAATTACGGAATCGTCAGCCATAGTAATTGTTACAATAGGATTCTGTGCCATTTTGTATAGTTCCTTTCTAAAGTATGTTATAATAAATTGCATAAAAACAAAATAAGCGATGCGTAGCAACATTTATTTTGCTTGCACGTGTGTAGCTGCACACAACGATTATTCTAACATAATCCACGGAGGGATAAAAGTGATAATCCATAAAAAACCCGAAAAAATCATATTAGATCTGTTATATACGCCTGACCCGAAAATGATTTCTGAACAAATCAGCCGGACTGGGCTATCTTGTTTATGCATTGAGAGAATCATAGATAAAGAAAATATAGATACAGAGAGTAGATTTCAAAGTAATAATCATCAAATTGATCAATTATCGGCAGAAAACTGTCAAAAAGCCCTTATAATTACGGATTCTGCCCAAAAGGCTTGGGAGTATAAAAACCAAAACTTTGCCGTTTTGGTCTATCTGCATGAGGGCAATAAGGACCAGATTTTTACGAAGAATCGCTATTTTATCGAAGGGTTTGAAGACGCGGATGCCACATATTTTACAAGGATTTATCAAAGAGAGAAGAATATACCTTGGATGATTGGCGAAACCGAGCGTTTGGTGATTCGCGAAATGATGCCGGTGGATACGGATGTGTTGTATCAGTTGTATGAGGATAAGTCGGTTGTGGAATTTATGGAGGACCTGCCTGCGAACAAGGATGAGGAACAAGAGTACATCGCGGACTATATCGATAAGGTATACAGTTTCTTCGGTTTTGGAATGTGGCTTGTACAGTTAAAAGAAACGGGGGAAATCATCG
Source organism: Lachnospiraceae bacterium (assembly GCA_045580855.1). Lineage (GTDB taxonomy): Bacteria > Bacillota > Clostridia > Lachnospirales > Lachnospiraceae > UBA3766. Next base: position 3,205 of record JAZNOO010000005.1, read on the forward strand.
GCAGGGTAGGATTTCAGAATTATGAAGAAGAGGATACGGTGGAGCTTGGATTTATGATTGTGCCGAAGCACCAGCACAAGGGCTATGCTTATGAAGCCTGCGAGGCGGCCATTGCCTATATGCGGGAAGAGTTCCCGGAATATCGCTTGATGGCGCGTTGTAAGGCAGAAAACACCCGGGCAATCGGATTGTGCCGGAGGCTGGGAATTGAGTGCCGGGTGGTAGATAAGCAGTGCGTAGAATAAATAAGCTGATGAAGTCTGAAAAGGCTGAATGAAGACCGGCGCAGTTGTAGCAGAATAAGATGTTCTATTTTACAATTTTTGCCAAAAATAATATGCGGATTTTTCTAAAAAGATAATATGAAAGCACTTGATACTGTGCTATAATTTCAGTTAATAGGTGAAGTTTGTTTTTATGAGATTTTTAAGATAAAAAAGTGTGTAAACGCGGAGGTATGATTATGGTTTTTAAATGTAAAATGTGTGATGCGTCCCTGAATATTCAGGAGGGAGATAAAATTACCACTTGCGAGTACTGCGGCACCACCCAGACGGTGCCCCGGATTAACAGCGAGCGTGTGGCTAATCTTTATAACCGCGCGGACCATTACCGTAAAAATAACGAATTTGACAAGGCGTTGGCGTTGTATGAGGAGATTCTGAACGAATGTCCTACGGATGCGGAGGCATATTGGTCCATTATTCTTTGCCAGTATGGTATTGAGTACGTGGAAGAGGGCGGAAAGCGTATTCCTACCGTAAACCGTATGCAGCTTACGTCTATTTTTGATGACCAGAATTACAAGGCAGCGTTGAAATACGCAGAGTCTGAGCAGAGTACGGTATATCAGGCGGAAGCTAACGCGATTAATGAAATCCAGAAGGAGATTTTGGCGATTTCCAAAACGGAAGAGCCTTTTGATATTTTTATCTGCTATAAGGAGACGGATGAGCGCGGACGAAGAACCATGGACAGCGTTTTGGCAACGGATATTTATGACAAGCTGACAGATGCCGGTTATAAGGTATTCTTTGCACGAGTGACTTTGGATGATAAGTTTGGAGTGGCATACGAACCATACATATTCGCAGCATTACAGTCTTCCAAGATTATGATTGCCATCGGTACCAAGCCGGAGTATTTCAATGCGGTGTGGGTGCGTAACGAGTGGAGCCGTTATCTTGGTATGATTAAAAAAGGTGCCAAGAAGACCTTAATTCCTGCGTACAAGGATATGGATCCTTATGCGATGCCGGAAGAGTTTGCGCATTTGCAGGCAATTAATATGGGTGAGCTTGGTTTTCATCAGGATTTATTACACGGTATCCGTAAAATTCTCGGCGCACAAAGCCCTGTTGCCAAGACCGGAGCAGCCAAAGGAAATGTAAGCGTTGACGGCCTTGTGGAGAGAGCTTTTATCTACTTGGAGAGCGAGGACTGGGATTTTGCCGATGAATGTTTGGAAATGGTGTTAAACAATGACCCGAGAAAGGCGGAAGCATATCTTGGTAAGCTTTTGATTGCATTGAAAATTCCCCGCAAAGAAAGTCTCGGTACTGCGCCGATAAGTTTCGAAAATGATGCGAATTACCAGCGTGTGCTTCGTTTCGGTGATGAAGAACTGAGGAAATTCGTGCAGGATGCCCTTGATTTGGTGAAAGAAAACGAACACGAAGCAAAGTATCAGGAAACCTGTAAAATTGCCAGAAATACCATTTATCCTGCAATTTTATTGGACTGTGCGAAAAAATTCGAAGAGATGGGCGATTACAAGGATTGCAGGGAGCAGGCGGAGGAATGCCGCAAGCGGGCAGCAGAGGCAGAGGTGAAGCAGAAAGAGGATTCTTACAAATTCTACTGCGGTCTAATGCGAGAGAATGATTCGAAGAAGCTTGAAGTGGCAATGAAGTACTTTGAGGCGAACCGTGATTATAAGGATTGTGCCGATAAAGCGCAGGAGTGCCAGAGACGTATTAATCAATTGGTGTCAGGTGCGGCAGACAGTCTTTTAGCCAAAAACAATGAAAAAGAAGATGACGGTATGGAAGATGCTTTTACCGCGTTTGGTGAGTTTATGAGTTGGGTGTTTGAAGAGAGGAAGTAGGATAAGAGGGTTATATAATGGTTTTTAAATGTAAAATGTGCGATGCGGTGTTGCCGGTAACCCCCGGCGAACGTGTTATAACCTGTGAATACTGTGGGTCCGAGCAGACATTGCCCGGCTTGGGTGATGAAAGACTGCTTAATCTTTATGACAGGGCGAGCCATTATCGCCGTAACAACGAGTTTGATAAGGCCCAGGCGCTTTATGAACAGATTTTGGAGGAGAATCCCGGTGATTCGGAAATTTACTGGTCGGTCATTCTCTGCAAATACGGTATTGAATACGTGGAAGAGGGCGGGAAACGTGTGCCTACGGTAAACCGCACCCAGACCGATTCAATTTTTGAGGACATTCATTACCAAAGTGCCTTAAAATACGCGACACCCGAGCAAAGCGCGGTGTACGAAGCAGAGGCAAAGCGCATTGACGAAATCCAAAAAGATATTTTGGCGATTTCACGAAAGGAAGAACCTTTTGATATTTTTATCTGTTACAAGGAGAGCGATGAAGCCGGCAGAAGAACCTTGGACAGCGTATTGGCAATGGACTTATACGAGATTCTGCAGAAAGAGGGCTATAAGGTATTTTATGCCCGTATTACGCTGGAAGATAAGTTCGGAGAGGCTTATGAGCCTTACATATTTGCGGCGCTGCAATCTTCCAAGGTGATGATTGCGGTAGGGACCAAGCCTGAACATTTTGAGGCAGTTTGGGTGAAGAATGAGTGGAGCCGTTATCTTGCTTTGATTAAAAACGGTGCAACGAAGACGTTAATTCCTGCCTATAAGGATATGAACCCTTATGATATGCCGAAGGAGTTTGCCCATTTGCAGGCGATTAATATGGGCGAGCTTGGGTTCCAACAGGATTTGCTTACCGGTATCCGTAAAATTTTTGCAACATGGGAAGAAAGCACCAAAGATGCAAGTGTGAATGATGAAAGTGATGCATTTGTCAATGTAGACGGCCTTCTAAATCGTGGATTTTTTAGTTTGGAAGAGAAGGAATGGAAGCTTGCGGGCGAATGTTTTGATAAGGTTTTAAAGCAGGATAAAACGGATGTAAGAGCATACCTTGGTAAGCTTTTGGTGGATTTGAAGGTTTCAGGCAGAAATGAGTTGGAGAACTGCCCCACCCCATTTGAAAACAATGAGAACTACCGTAAAATCCTTATGCTTGGCAATGAGGAAATGATTCTTTTTGTAAACGATGCGTTGGAGCGTTCTAAGGCAATTGCAACTGAGGCCCTGTATGAGCAGACAATCCGCGTGTACGAGAATACCCTTTTTGAGGATGCGCTTTTAAAATGTGCGGAGAAGTTTGAAAGTTTCGGGGATTACAGGGATTCCAAAGTGATGGCCGAGAAATGCCGTCAGAGAGCTTTGGAGGTTGTAGACAAGAGAGAGTATGAGAAGTATCAGTACTATTGCGGTCTTACCTATGAGGATGATATAGAGAAATTGGAGGCGGCGCTTCAATATTTTAAAAGTATGACCGGATACCGGGATTCTGATGCGAAAGCTGCAGAATTAAGGGAATGGGTAGATAAAAAGTATGCCAGAGAAGGCGGTTCTTTTAAGGCGGCACTTAAGAAGAACACTGAGCGACAACGTAAGATGAGGGCATCCGGGGATTCGTCCATGGAAGATATGCTGGATTCCTTTGAAAAGAAGGCTACGGTGATTCCTTACATAGCAGTGGGAGCGGCTATTTTAATCGTTGTGGTAATGTTGATTGTTATGGTGGCATCGGCCTATGTTTAAGGTGTAAGAGTGTATTGTAAAAATGTGCAAGAGCATATTGCAAAAAGATAAAAGAAGTTTCAGCAGTAAAAGGCATTATTATAGAAATGCAGTAAGGGGATAGGTTATGGTTTTTAAATGTAAAATGTGTGATGCCACACTGAAATTTAATCAGGGAGACAGCGTTACAGAGTGCGAATATTGCGGCACAATGCAGTCGTTGCCAAAGTATGATGATGAGCGCATCGGTAATCTGTACAACCGCGCGGAGCATTATCGTAAAAACAATGAATTTGATAAGGCCCAGGCTTTGTATGAGGAAATCGTAAATGAGCACCCGCAGGATGCGGATGCTTATTGGTCCGTTGTGCTTTGTAAGTACGGCGTGGAGTACGTGGAGGAGCCTGGGACAAATAAGCGTGTGCCTACGGTAAACCGTACCCAGTACACGTCTGTTTTCGATGATGAGAATTACAAGGAAGCGCTGAAATATGCTGATGAAAAGCAGCGCAGTGTCTATGAAGAAGAGGCAGGAAAAATCACCGAAATCCAGAAGGGAATTCTTGAAATTTCTAAGAAAGAAGAGCCTTTTGATATTTTTATCTGCTACAAGGAGACGGATGAAAACGGCAGAAGAACGTTAGACAGCGTGTTGGCGTCAGAGCTTTATGAGATTCTGCAGAAAGAGGGCTATAAAGTATTTTATGCCCGGGTGACCTTGGACGATAAGTTCGGTGTGGCCTATGAGCCGTATATTTTCGCAGCGTTGCAGTCTTCTAAGGTAATGATTGCGGTAGGTACCAAGCCTGAGCATTTCGAGGCGGTTTGGGTAAAGAACGAGTGGAGCCGTTATCTTGCCTTGATTAAAAACGGCGCGAAGAAGACTCTAATTCCTGCCTATAAGGATATGGACCCTTACAATATGCCCATGGAATTTGCCCATCTTCAGGCAATTAATATGGGCGAGCTTGGCTTCCAGCAGGATATGATTTCCGGTATCCGCAAGCTGATGGCGGAAGATGATAAAATGGGCGGTGCGGCAGCAGTTACTGCGTCCATTAATATCGCGGCAGTGCTTGAGAGAGGCTTTTTATACGCGGAAGACAAGAATTGGGAAGACGCGAATGCGTGCTTTGAAAAGGTGTTGAATGTAGCACCCCAGAATGCAGAAGCTTATTTGGGTAAACTACTTGTGGATTTGCAGGTTAGCACCAAAGACGGACTTCTGACCTGCGGACAGTTATTTGACCAGAACGCAAATTATAAAAAAATTATCCGTTTCGGTGATGCGGAAATCAAGGCGTTTATTGAGCGAGCAGCCGATGAAGGCGGAGCCGGCGCCAGAGAACAACTCTATAAGGATGCGGTTTGGAAGATGGAGAATTCCATTATGCCTGAGCCCCTTCGGGAGTGTCAGAAGGCTTTTGAAAGTTTGGGCGATTATATGGATTCCAAGGATAAACTGGAAGAATGTAAGCAGAGAGTAAAAGATGCCGAAGAGAAGAAACTTGAGGACTTGTACAGATTCAACCGTGATTTGATGAATCAGAATGACATCGACATGTGTAAAAGAGCCCGGAATTTCTTTCAGGATAATGCGGGATACAAGGATTGTTCCACTTTGGCGGCACAGTGTAAAACCAAGATAGACCGGCTTGAGAAAGAGAATCAGAAAGCGGAGGATGCGATTCTTAGAAAAGCGCATCGTTTAGCGGACCAAAATGCATATGGCGCAAAATCTTTTCGTAAGCAGAGGAATAAAACGATGCAATGGATCGAACTGGGTGTTTCTGCTATTTTTCTTCTTATTATTTGCATAGTTTATTTGCTTGAAAGTTGTTCATAAGATTGTGTGAAACGGTATAGAGGGGTTTATTTTTAAAAGGATAAAGATATGAATCATAAATGTAAGATGTGTGGCGGTGTGCTTACACCCGCCGGAACCGAAAAAATCATAACCTGTGAATATTGCGGAACAAAGCAGACTCTTCCCTGCCCCGACAGTGAAAGGATTGCAGGCCTTTATGAGAAGGCGGATGGGTATCGTCGTAATCTTGAATTTGACAAGGCGCTGGCGTTGTATGAGGAGATTATGAACGAAGATTCCACAGATGCGGAAATGTACTGGCTGGCACTTTTATGCGAGTTTGGTATCGAATATGTGGAAGAGGCAGCAGGCGCAAAACGAATTCCTACCATCAACCGCATGCAACCGGTGTCTGTTTTTGACAATGCAAATTACAAGGCGGCATTGCAATACGCTGATGAAGAACAGGCGGTAATTTATAAGGCGGAAGCGGAAGAAATCAGTGCAATCCAGAAAGGGATTCTGGAAATTTCCGAGAAAGAAGAGCCTTTTGATATTTTCATTTGCTATAAAGAGGGGGACGGCCAGGGCAGAAGGACCTTGGATAGTGTTCTTGCAACGGATATCTATGAACTTTTGACCAAAGAAGGTTATAAGGTGTTTTTCTCAAGAGTGACGCTGGATGATAAGTTAGGTGTGGCATATGAGCCTTATATCTACGCGGCCCTGCAGTCTTCCAAGGTGATGATTGCGGTGGGTACGAAGCCCGAGCACTACAATGCGGTTTGGGTGCGAAATGAGTGGAGCCGTTACCTTGCCTTGATTAAAAGCGGTGCGAAGAAGGTTTTAATCCCTGCTTACAAGGATATGGACCCCTATGCGTTGCCCGAGGAGTTTAAACATTTGCAGGCAATTAATTTAGGTGAGTTAGGTTTCCAGCAGGATTTGGTGCGTGGTATCCGAAAAATCATTGCGCCTGAAATGCCGAAGGCACCTGCGCTTGATGTGGCGCCTTTGGTGAACCGTATGATTCTGTTTCTGGAAGATAAAAAATGGGAAGAGGCGGAACGCTGGGCAGATAAAATTTTACGGGAAAATCCCGGAAACATTCAGGCAGAAACAGCTAAGTTAATGGCGGCAATGCACATTTCCGACGAAGGAGATTGTCGTGCCTGGGTAATGAGTCCCCCCGAGAGACCTGTGTTGGAAATTCTCAGCAAGGGACGCGATGAAGAGGTCAAAGAGTTAAAAAGATTGCTTGCGGCGGAATTGCCGGAATGGCCGGAGAAACGCTATCAGGATTGTAAGGAAAAGTATGAGAAGGCCAAATATTCCGAGGAACTGATTGAGAGTGTGGAAGTTTTAAGAAGTCTTAAGGAGTATCGCGATTCCAAGAAGTTATGGATTCTCGCAAAAGAGCGCGTGGAAGAACTGCGTAAACGCGAACAGGCAGAGTATAATGAGATGATGACGTTAGCGTCTTCGTTAATAACATCGGATGTGGAAACAGCGTTGAGACTGATGAAGGAATCGGATTCGCCGTTCTTAAAAGAGATAGACATTGCCCGTTGCGAGAGACGCTTAAAAATCGCCCGTGCGTCAGAGACGGTAGACAGACTAAAGGTACCTACTGTCGTTTTGGTTGTAGTAATTGCGATGATCTTGGCTGCGATATTATCGTATTTAAATTCGTAGTCGAAAGTGTTTTATTTTGCTGAAGTCTAAACTGAAATTTAGAATGGCGAAATATTTTATTGAAGTTACAAAAAGGAAAAACGATGAACCATAAATGTAAAATGTGTGGCGGTGTGCTTACACCCGTCGGAAAAGAAAAAATCATAACCTGTGCCTATTGCGGCACAAAGCAGACCCTTCCCTGTCCTGACAGTGAAAGAATTGCGGGACTTTACGAGAAGGCAGATGGGTATCGTCGTAACTTAGAGTTCGACAAAGCGCTTGCATTGTATGAAGAAATTCTGAATGAAGATTCTACGGACGCGGAATGCTACTGGCTGGCACTTTTATGCGAGTTTGGTATCGAATACGTGGACGAGACGGCAGGAGCCAAGAGAATTCCCACCATCAACCGTATGCAGCCGGTGTCTGTTTTCGACAATGCGAATTACAAGGCGGCGTTACAATATGCTGACGAGGAGCAGGCGGCGATTTACAAGGCGGAGGCAGAAGAAATTAGCGCCATTCAGAAGGGAATTCTGGAGATTTCCGAGAGGGAAGAACCATTTGATATTTTTATCTGTTACAAGGAGACCGACGAACAGGGCAGAAGAACCTTGGACAGCGTTCTAGCTACAGACATTTACGAACTTTTAACCAAAGAAGGCTATAAAGTTTTCTTCTCAAGAGTTACACTGGATGATAAGATAGGCGTGGCTTACGAGCCCTACATTTATGCGGCCCTGCAGTCGGCAAAGATTATGATTGCGGTGGGTACGAAGGAAGAGCATTTCAATGCCATCTGGGTGAGGAACGAGTGGAGCCGTTATCTTGCTATGATTAAAAGCGGTGCGAAGAAGGTTTTAATCCCTGCTTTTAAGGATATGGATCCTTACGAGTTGCCGGAAGAATTTGCCCATTTGCAGGCGATTAATCTGGGCGAGTTGGGCTTTCAGCAGGATATGCTTCGCGGTATCCGAAAGATTTTCAACGACCTGTCAGCAGAAAAAGACCGTTTTGTGCGTGGTGATTTGATGGGGCGATTGTATGAAGGTATGGAAGCAAGAGATTGGGAAGCCGTAGATGAGTGCGCTACTCAAATAATCAAAAGTAATCCCCGATGCGCAGAAGCACGCGTTTGCAGAAAACTTGCCATTATGGGTATTTTTGAAGGCAAGGATATGGAAATCTGGAATCTGCCCGGTACGGAAGACAACCTTTTGGAGAAGATTCAATCCGGGGATACCTTTTATATTGATATGTTAAATACAAGGCTGAATAATGCTTTGCCGGAGAATATTGAGACTAATTATAATGCGGCAATTGAATTGTATAATCGTGCCCAGCGCTATGATGATTACAGTAAATGCGAAGTGGCATTTCGGAAATTAAAAGGCTATAAGGATGCCCCGAAATATTATAAAACAGTTTGGGATAAGCTTTCGCAGCTTGATAACAGGGAGCGCAGGGAAAAGTATAATGAGCATTTTAAACTGGCACAGTCGGACAATCCGGAGGATTTGAAGAAGGCGATTGCTTTTTTTGAATCAGTGCCGGGATATCTGGATGCGGACCAAAGGGCAGAGAGTTGCCGGGCAAGATTGCCGATTGTCGAGCAACTGGCTGTCAGGAAACAAAAAGAGAAAACGAAGGAATTTTTAAAGAGCGAACAAGTACTTACATTAATTATTTCCGGTATTAGCGCGATGATTGGTTTTATTATTGCGATAATAAAAATTATTAGCGAGATGTAATTGGACCGGTACGTTTGTACTAATATACAAAACAAAAGGAGTAACAGCCATGGCATTTACACATTTGCATGTGCATACGGAATATAGTCTTTTGGACGGTTCCAACAAGATAAAAGAATATGTCAAGCGGGTAAAAGAACTGGGGATGACCAGTGCTGCCATTACCGACCACGGCGTAATGTACGGCTGTATCGACTTTTATAAAGAGGCGAAGGCCCAGGGCATTAAGCCGATTATGGGATGTGAGGTGTATGTGGCGCCCAACTCCCGATTTGATAAAGAGTTAACCGGTGGTGAGGACAGATATTACCATCTTGTTTTGCTTGCCGAGAATGATTTGGGCTATCAGAATCTGATGAAAATTGTGTCCAAAGGTTTTACGGAAGGATATTACTATAAGCCCCGAGTGGATATGGAAGTGTTGCGCGAGTACCACGAGGGCGTTATTGCGCTGTCGGCCTGTCTTGCGGGCGAAGTGCAGCGATACATTATGAAGGGGCTTTATGAGGAGGCCAAGAAGCAGGCGTTAAAGTATCTGGACTGTTTTGGTGAAGGCAATTACTTCTTAGAACTTCAGGACCACGGAATGGCAGAGCAGGCAACGGTAAATACAGCCCTTATGAAGATGAGCAAGGAGTTAAACATTCCTTTGGTTGCCACCAACGACGTGCATTACACTTACGAAGACGACGTGGAGGCCCACGACCTTTTATTATGTATCCAGACCGGTAAAAAGGTTACCGATGAGGACCGTATGCGCTATGACGGCGGTCAGTATTACGTAAAGTCCGAGGAAGAAATGCGGGCTTTGTTCCCCTATGCCCAGGAGGCGTTGGACAATACGGCTAAAATTGCGGAGCGTTGTAACGTGGAAATCCGTTTCCACGAGACCAAGTTGCCCCATTACGAAGTGCCGGAAGGATATACCCCTGTATCTTACCTTCATAAGCTTTGTGAGGACGGTTTTGCCAAACATTATCCCGATGATGACGGTACTTTAATGGCAAGAATGAAGTACGAACTTGAAGTGATTGAACAGATGGGTTATGTGGATTACTTCCTGATTGTGTGGGATTTTATCAATTATGCCAAGGCAAATGACATTATGGTAGGCCCTGGTCGAGGTAGTGCGGCGGGTAGCATTGTATCCTATTGTCTGCATATTACAAACATTGACCCCATACATTATCAGCTGCTGTTTGAGCGTTTCTTAAATCCGGAACGTATCTCTATGCCCGATATCGATATTGACTTCTGCGTGGAACGACGTCAGGAAGTCATTGATTACGTAGGTCAGAAATATGGTGCCGAGAAGGTAGTGCAGATTGTTACCTTCGGTACCATGGCGGCAAGAAATGCCATTCGTGATGTGGCACGTGTACTGGACTTACCTTATGCCCTGGCGGATACCATTGCCAAAATGATTCCTCAGGAACTTAATATTACGATTCAAAAAGCTTTGGAAATGAACCCCGAGCTTAAGGAAAAATATGAAAATGACCTACAGATTCATCATCTTATTGATATGAGTATGCGTCTTGAAGGTCTTCCCCGAAATACGTCTATGCATGCGGCAGGGGTATTGATTTGTCCCAGTGCGGCAGATGATTTCGTACCCTTAAGCCGTGGCGGTGACGGTGCCATTACCACCCAGTATACTATGACAACCCTGGAAGAACTGGGCCTTCTTAAGATGGACTTCTTAGGCCTTCGTAACTTAACAGTGATTCAGAATGCCATCCGAACCATTGAGAGAACCAAGGGCATTCAGTTGGTGATGGAAGACATTGATTATAATGATAAAAAAGTTTTGGACTATATCGGTACCGGCAAATGTGATGGTGTGTTCCAGTTAGAAAGCGGCGGTATGAAGAGCTTTATGAAGGAGCTTAAGCCCCAGAGTCTGGAAGACATTATTGCGGGAATTTCGCTGTACCGTCCGGGCCCCATGGATTTTATTCCCCAGTATATCGGCGGTAAAAATAGTCCGGAGGCAATCACCTATCTCTGTCCGGAATTGGAGCCTATCCTTGCGCCTACCTATGGCTGTATCGTTTACCAGGAGCAGGTTATGCAGATTGTGCGTGACTTAGGTGGCTATACCCTTGGCCGAAGCGACGAGGTGCGCCGAGCCATGAGTAAGAAGAAGACTGCGGTGATGGAGAAAGAGCGTGAATACTTCGTTTATGGTAATGAAGAGCTTAATATCCCCGGCTGTGTGGGTAACGGCATCAGTGCTGATGTGGGTAATCAGATTTATGATAAAATGATTGACTTCGCTAAGTATGCGTTCAACAAGTCCCACGCGGCAGCCTATGCGGTGGTTTCTTATCAGACTGCGTTTTTGAAATATTACTATCCCGTGGAATATATGGCGGCACTGCTTACTTCCGTAATCAGCAATGCGGGCAAGGTATCGGAATACATTCAGGTAGCCAAAGAAATGGGCATTAAGATTTTGCCACCGGATATTAACGAGGGCGAGGTTGGATTCTCGGTATCCGATAATGCCATCCGCTACGCGCTTACTGCGATTAAAAACGTGGGACGCCCCGTGATTGAAGCCATCGTGGAAGAACGTAAGGTCAGAGGACTTTTTACAAATATCAATGATTTTATCGTGCGTATGGCAGACGGCGACGTAAACAAACGCGCGGTGGAGAATTTTATCAAGGCGGGAGCCTTTGACAGTCTGGGCGGTACGAGAAAGCAGTTCTTAAGCGTTTACGTGCAGGCTATGGACCGTGTCCATAAGGATAAAAAGAACAGTATGGCGGGCCAGGTGACCTTGTTTGATTTGGCAGGCGATGACGAAAAGGAAAGCTTTGAGATTACGTTGCCAAATGTCGGCGAGTTCAATAAGGAACTTTTACTTACCTTTGAAAAGGAAGTGCTGGGCGTTTACATCAGCGGACACCCGTTGGAGTCCTACCAGTCGCTTCTTAAGAAGTATGCCACCAACATTACCACTGACTTTTATCGTGAAGAAAACGGCGAAGGTGAGAAGGACGGCGGGTTGACGGACGAAGAGAGCATTAAGGTGCGTGAAAACGAACGCGTGACCATTGGCGGCATGATTACGGAGAAACGTGTAAAATACACCAAGAACAACCAGATGATGGCCTATGTGACCCTGGAAGATTTGGTGGGCAGCGTGGAAGTCATTATGTTCCCGAAGGCATTCGAGCGGTTTTCGACCAAGGTGGCTGAGGATGCGAAGGTATTTTTATCCGGCCGCGTACAGATTGAAGATGAAAAAGATGCGAAATTAATCTGCGAAACGGTGGAAAGTTTCTCGGACAAGCCTCGCAAATTGTGGATAAAACTTCGAAACAAGGAAGAGCATGACGCATTGGAAGTGGAAATCAGACAGTTGCTGGCGGATTCCGACGGTAAGGACGAGGTTGTGATTTATCTGGCGGAAGAGAAGCAGATGAAATCCTTAGGCCGTAGTATGACGGTAAATGCGGAAGGCATTCTTTTGGACCTTTTAAAAGAAAAATTAGGCGATGACAGCATTGTTGTGCAATAAAAGCCTTTTCTTTTATCATAAAAAGATTGAAAACCGCAAAGAATTAGATTATGATATTGTGGACGGAGAGTGTGAGAGTGACACTTTTAACGAAGTAAAAGATGAGTTTTCCGTCAGTAAATGTTGTAACAGGAGGCAGATATGTCTGATACAATCAAAACCATCGGAGTTTTAACCAGTGGCGGTGATGCGCCCGGTATGAATGCGGCAATCCGTGCGGTAGTACGTAAAGCAATCCAGAACGGCGTTGCTGTAAAAGGTATTAAAAGAGGTTATCAGGGACTTCTTGCAGAAGAAATTATAGATATGAATAAATCATCGGTTTCCGATACCATTCAGAAGGGCGGTACGATTCTTGGTACTGCACGTTGTTCTGAATTCGTAACCGAAGAAGGACAGAAAATGGGTGCGGAGATTTGCCGTAAGCACGGCATCGACGGTATCGTGGTAATCGGCGGTGACGGATCTTACCGCGGTGCACTTGCGCTTTCAAAGCAGGGCATTAATACCGTAGGTATTCCCGGAACCATCGACCTTGATATTGCGTGCACCGATTACACCATCGGTTTTGACACTGCGATCAATACTGCAATGCAGGCAATTGACAAGGTGCGTGATACTTCATCTTCCCATGAAAGATGCAGTATTATCGAAGTTATGGGACGTAATGCGGGTTATATTGCGCTTTGGTGCGGTGTTGCCAACGGCGCAGAAGATATCCTTATCCCTGAGAAATACGACTATAACGAACAGAACATTATCAATAACATTATCCAGAACCGTAAAAAAGGTAAAAAGCACCATATCATCATCAATGCGGAAGGCATCGGTCACTCTACTTCTATGGCAAGACGTATCGAAGCGGCTACCGGTATTGAGACCCGCGCAACCATTTTAGGTTACATGCAGCGTGGCGGTTCACCGACCTGTAAGGACAGATTTTATGCATCTATTATGGGCGCTTATGCAGCAGACATTCTCTGCGAAGGCAAGACAAACCGCGTTGTCGGCTATAGAAACGGCGAATTCACAGACTTTGATATTGATGAAGCACTTGCAATGACCAAGGACATTCCGGAATACGAATTCATGGTAAGCAGACAGTTATCACAGTAAGTTATAAGGGCGAAGTGTTAGGCATTTCGCCTTTTTTGCGCAACTCGCAAAGTGGTAAATAATTGCTTCGCAATATTGCTCGTGCGCTGAAGAATCCGGAACGGATTCTTTATTTAAAAGGAGATTACAGATGATTACATCAGCATCTAACGGTAAAATTAAATGGGTATGTACCCTGCGTGAGAAGGCAAAGCTCCGTAAAAAAGAGCAGAAGTTTATTGCGGAGGGCTGTAAAATGTTTCTGGAAGCGCCGGCAGACAGACTTTGCGAGGTTTACGTGTCCGAAAGCTTCTTAAAGAAAGACGGCGAATTGGAAACGGCGTGTAAGGAGCGCTTGAAAAAGGTGCCCTACGAGGTGGTTTCCGATGATGTATACAAGAAAATGTCTGATACGGTAACACCGCAGGGGATTTTATGTGTGATTTCCATAAAAGAAGCAAAGCTTGAGGATTTGTTGAAGGTGACGGACAAGCCGATGTTTGTACTGCTGGAGAATTTGCAGGATCCGGGTAATTTGGGAACGATTCTTCGAACGGCGGAAGGTGCAGGCGTAACAGGCATTATTATGAGCCGGGATTGTGTGGATATTTACAATCCGAAGGTAATCCGTTCTACGATGGGTTCGGTGTACAGGGTGCCCCACTTTTATACGGAAGATTTGTGTGGCGTTATTGATGAACTGAAGGCAGAAGGCGTAAACGTCTATGCGGCGGCTTTGGATTCCAGCGAGATTTATGATACATACTCTTATATAGAGGCAAGTGCTTTTGTAATCGGCAATGAAGGAAACGGCCTTCGTGCCGAGACGATTACCAAGGCAGGTAAGTGTTGTTATTTGCCCATGGAGGGCAAGGTAGAGTCCCTGAATGCGTCGGTGGCGGCATCGGTACTTATGTATGAGGCCTACAGACAGCGCAGGAATGTGAAATAATGCCTGAGCAAAGAATTCTTTGTTGTTTTTATAGAAATTAATCTTTTATGGAGTAAAGATAATTTAGTATAATAAAATCAGTTTATAGTATTGTTTTACTTCGGGAAGAAGATATAATAAAAGGGTACAATATTTGGTATATTGAGAAAAGGATATTGTATAGGACTAATCGGGCGATTCTATAAGAATTATTAATACAGAAAAGGAAGAAAGGGTAAAAGTATGAAAATCGGTTTTATTGGATTGGGTAATATGGCAAGGGCCATCATCGGCGGAATTATTTCCAAGGCAGGTGTACAGCCTAAAGATATTTACGGTGCGGACATTTCCACAGCGGCAGCTGACGAGGCGGCGCTTACTTATTTAATTAACACAGGCACCAGCAATTCTACGGTGGCGGAAGAGGCAGACATTCTTTTCCTTGCGGTAAAGCCTCAGTTTATGGACGAAGCACTTCGTACTTTTAAGGATGATGTGCGTAAGGATTGTATCGTGGTATCCATTGCCCCCGGTAAAACATTAGAATATTTTGAGGAGAATCTCGGACGTAAGGTAAAAGTAGTAAGATGTATGCCCAACACTCCTGCGTTGGTTGGTGAAGGCTGCACCGGTTGCTGTAAGAATGAGTATGTAACTGATGAAGATATGGCAAAGGTAATGAAGCTTCTGAAAAGCTTCGGTCGTGCCATCGAAGTGCCTGAGAGCCAGATGGATGCGGTTGTAGGTGTCAGCGGCAGCGCACCGGCTTATGTTTTTATGTTTATCGAAGCAATGGCGGATGCGGCAGTGGCAGCGGGTATGCCCAGAGGCAAGGCATACGAATTTGCGGCTCAAGCTGTAATGGGCAGTGCAAAAATGGTGATTGAGACAGGAAAACACCCCGGCGAGTTAAAAGATATGGTTTGTTCTCCCGGCGGCACAACCATCCAGGCTGTAAAAGTTTTGGAAGAAAAGAACTTCCGCGGAGCGGTTATTGATGCAATTGAAGCTTGTATTGATAAGTCTAAGAGTCTGTAAATGTTACGAAAATATTAATCTAAAGTCGATTTGAACAGATAAGAAAGAGTAATTTTTTAGAGTAAAATAGTAAAAAAGTATACAATAAAAGCACGTTTTTAGGCATAAAAACGTGCTTTTTTCATAAAATAATAAGGAAAATTTGACAAAAAAACGTTTCTTTGCTAATATGGGTGAACGTAACAAAGTTGTAACATTTGTGGAAAATTATGGAGGAAGATTATGAATACCAACGCACACAAGCGTGGTTTATGCTTATTCCTGGCAGCAATTATGGCAGTTTTTGCCTGGGATTTGTCAGCATTAACCGTGCGTGCAACTGACACAGATCGTAATTTCGATTTGAACGCAGGTGCATCTCAAGTTGTAGAGGCAGACATTCTTTCGGAAGATGTGTCCTTTCAGGACAAAGTAGAAGAAGCACAGGAAGAAGTTGAGGAGAGAAACAAATTGGTTATGGCCAATGTGGACAAATCCGTAAACGTTCGTGCAGAAGCAAACAGCGAATCTGAGAAAGTAGGATTACTTTACGAGGATTGCGGCGGAACCATTTTGGAACGCGGAGATGGTTGGACCAAGTTACAATCAGGGGAATTGATTGGCTGGGTAAGCAACGATTATCTTTTATTTGGTGACGAAGCGTGGGAATATGCTCACGAAGTAGGTGTTACCATTGCAACCGTAGAAACAGAGGCGTTGAGAGTCCGTAAGGAGCCCTCTCAGGATGCCGGTGTATACGGACTTTTGGAAATTGACAGTCAGTACGAGGTAGTAGAAGAGCTGGACGGCTGGGTGGCTATCGAATATGGTAAGTACACAGGATATGTTTCCAGTGAATTTGTAAGTACAGAATTTTTTATCGAAGATGGCGAAACGATGGAGCAGATTAAGGAACGTGAGTATTTGCTTGCATTGGAAAAGGCGCAGTTGACTACGAATTTGGGGGCAATTCCCGGTTCGGAAGAAGAAGTAATGCTTCTTGCGGCGTTGATTCACTGCGAAGCCGGAAACCAGAGCTATGAAGGTAAGGTTGGTGTAGGTGCGGTTGTATGTAACCGTGTTAAGAGTGGACGTTTCCCTAACACCATCGCAGAAGTTATCTTTTCGCCCGGACAGTTTACTCCGGCGGGTAACGGCAAGGTTGCGGCAAGAGTGGCGGCCGGCGTGGATGATGAATGTATTCAGGCAGCAAGAGCTGCGTTGTCAGGTGAAACAACCGTAGGTGATGCGTTGTACTTCAGACGCGCAGGCAATAAAACGGGTTACGTTTTAGGCGACCACGTATTTTATTAGAATTGAATATAATAAACAGAATTCCGTATCCGGGTTTGGGTACGGAATTTTTTGTTATAAAAATAGAGAATTCGCTTGGCATGCAAATAATATCAAGTGGTATTTTTGTGAAAAAATCACAAAAAGAACGTAATATGTATGAAAAAAGTGTGTATTTTATATAGATTTTTACGTTGTAGAGAACTATAATTAAATTTACAGCTTATAAAAGCAAAAAATAAGGGAGGAAAGAGGAATGAAGAAACATGCTTTTAAGCGAATTACGGCAATGGTACTTATTTTCGTTATGTGTACATTCTTGATGGCAGATAACAGCCTTGGCGTAAAAGCGGTAACAGCAGATGATGTGCTTGTGGAAGAT
>JAZNOO010000006.1:0-89489 GCA_045580855.1 Lachnospiraceae bacterium
CTACGAGGTAGATAGGGCCAAGGTGTAAGTGCAGTAATGCATTCAGCTGATGGTTACTAATAGGTCGAAAGCTTATCCAGGTAAGGAGTAGTGTGGAAGGAATCGCTTGGTGAAGAAATATCTGTGTTCGGTTTTGAAGGTATAAATTACTTCAAGGCCCAGTGGCTCAGTTGGTTAGAGCGCCGCCCTGTCACGGCGGAGGTCGTCGGTTCGAGTCCGATCTGGGTCGTTTGCAAATTTGGGATCTTAGCTCAGCTGGGAGAGCATCTGCCTTACAAGCAGAGGGTCACAGGTTCGAGCCCTGTAGGTCCCACTTGTATCGAAAGATACGAATTAAATATTTATACATTATGGGCGGGTTCCCGAGTGGCCAAAGGGGGCAGACTGTAAATCTGTTAGCAACGCTTTCGATGGTTCGAATCCATCTCCGCCCATTCATTTCTTAAGAGAAATGCTTTTGGTAGGGAAGTATCACTACACAAAGTTCAGGTTTATCCAAACCGTATTAACGCGGGGTAGAGCAGTCTGGAAGCTCGTCGGGCTCATAACCCGGAGGTCGTAGGTTCAAATCCTTCCCCCGCTACTAACTTCTTAGGAAGTAATTGCCCAGATAGCTCAGTTGGTAGAGCAGAGGACTGAAAATCCTCGTGTCGCTGGTTCGATTCCGGCTCTGGGCATTTTTAATTGGAGTTCTTTAGAACTCCATTTTTTCTGTCTTTAACTGACCGAACGGTCAGTCACAATATGAACACAATTTTATTCTATACTGAGTCAGATTGTTTCGAATATATGAGTGTAGGATACATATATGGGAATTTTTTAAATAGTATTTTATATTAATTTAGAATTTTATTTATGTTATTTATCTTGTAGAACTAATAAATTTATATTCAAAGCTTAAGAAATGTATATAAAACAAACGGAGGCATAATATGTTTTCAAAATTCAGCGTAAAAAAACCTTATACAGTTTGGGTAGGGGTAGTGTTAGTATTGGTTTTAGGTGTTGTTTCTCTTATGAGAATGACAACAGACCTTTTGCCGAATATGAGTCTTCCCTATGCGTTGGTTATAACAACAGACCCCGGTGCGAGTCCGGAAGAGATTGAAAAGAGTATAACTGCACCCATTGAAGCTGCTATGGCTACTACATCTAACATAAAAAGTGTTAGCTCTGTTTCATCTAACAGCTATTCAATGGTTATTTTGGAGTATGAGCAGGATACCAATATGGATTCTGTTGTTATTGAAATGCAACAAAAACTGGATCAGTTAAAAGGCAGCTGGGCAGATACGGTTAGTGCGCCCATGATTATGCAGTTAGACCCCAATATGCTTCCGATTATGGTTGCGTCTGCCGATATTGAAGGCATGTCTCAGATTGAGATTGCTGAATATGTAGAGAATGAATTAAAGCCATCTTTAGAAAGCGTGGAAGGTGTTGCTACGGTTAGTTTGACCGGTACCGTTGAAGAACGCTATACCGTTATTATCAATGAAGATAAAGTTAACGCATTAAATGAAAAGATTTTAGCTGAAATTGATGAGAAATTTGTGGATGCAAGAGCTGAACTTGAAGACGCAAGAGCCGAAATTGAAAATGGTCAAAAAGAGCTTGAAAATGCGCAGAAAGAGATGGCATCTGAGTTAGCAACAAATTCAAATGATGTTATAAATGGTAAAATCGAAGCAGGTATTGGTGCAAATACCTTAACTCAAACTATTACTGAATTAAATACGAATAAAGATTCCTTGCAAAAGGCCATAAACGCATTAACAGAAACCAACGAAATGGCAAAAAAATTAAAAGAAACCATTGCAACTTTGAGCGGTATATTGCAAATGGGTCAGGCGCAAGGATGGACGGACGAAGTTTATCAACAGATGTGCGGTATGACTCAGGCTGAATTGGAGGCGGCATTGGCACAGGCGCAAGCTGGACTTGATCAGATGAATGCTGCGCTTGCACAGAGTGGATCTGCATATTCGGCACTTGGTATATCAATTAAAACGGTAGATGATTTGGATGCTGCAATTGCAACACTAACCAAAACTCTTGCCCAGTTAAATGCAGGTATTGCTACAGCGCAGAATGCACAAAATCAGGTAAATGAGGGCAAGGCAACTTTAAATGATGCGTATGTTGCTCTTACGGAAGCAGAAATTAATGCAGTGATTGAAATGAGCACAGCTTCATCACAGCTTTCCACTGCACTTATGCAGATTGAAGCCGGCGAACAGCAGATTGATGATGCGGAAGAACAGGCGAAAGATTCTGCAGATTTAACTCAGATTCTCACCGTTGATATGATTAATAACCTTTTTATGGCGCAGAACTTTTATATGCCTGCAGGTTATGTAATGGATGGCGATACACAGTATATGGTTAGTGTTGGTGATGAAGTATCTTCTTATAGCGACCTTTCTAACCTTGTCTTAATGGATATGGGTATGGACAGTGTAGGTGTTATTTATTTAAAAGATATCGCAGATATTACACTTGTGGATAATGCCGCAGACTCGTACTCCCGTGTGAACGGAAATCCTGCTATTATGCTTTCTTTTGAGAAGCAGACCGGTTATTCCACAGGTGAAGTAACAGATAACTTATTAGCAAGATTCGAAAGCTTAGAAAAGAGTAATCCTGAATTAAACATTGCTGTCTTAATGGACCAGGGTGTTTACATTGATATGATTGTAAAATCCGTAGTGCAGAATATGCTTGTGGGTGCTCTTTTAGCAGTTATTATTTTGATTATTTTCTTAAAAGACTGGCGTTCCACTTTTGTAATTGCATGTTCAATTCCCATGAGTGTGGTTTTTGCTATTGTATTAATGTATTTTACGGATATTACATTAAACTTAATTTCCTTATCGGGCCTTGCGCTGGGTATTGGTATGTTGGTGGATAACTCCATCGTAGTTATTGAAAATATTTACCGATTAAAGAAGCTTGGTATGTCGGCAAAGAAGGCTGCTGTAGAGGGTGCATCCCAGGTAGGCGGTGCGATTATAGCATCTACTTTGACTACGGTTTGTGTATTTGCGCCGATTATTTTTACAGACGGTATTACAAGACAGCTTTTTGTGGATATTGCTTTAACCATTGCCTTTACGCTGGCAGCAAGTTTGATTGTTGCATTGACTTTTGTGCCCATGATGGCGTCAGGTATGCTTAAAAATGCCGTAGAGCCTAAGACCAAGTTATACGATAAGTTCAGGGACTGGTACGGAAATATGCTTCACTATATTTTACGACTGAAACCCTTAGTATTGATTCTTTCGCTTGTTTTGCTTGTGGTAAGTACTTGGGCAGCATTCTCAAGAGGTTTTACGTTTATGGATATGGAAATGGAAGCTGATCAGATTTCTATGTCGGTAGGCCCCAATGAAGATGAAATTCTGACCTTTGATGAGTTAAAAGCATTGGCAGACGAAACAACAGAGGCAATTTCAGATATAGAAGGCATTGAAACCATCGGTGCAATGGCCGGTGGAGGCGGTACTATGAGTCTGATGGCTACAGGAACAGAGTCGGTTACCTATTATATTCTTTTAGATCCGGAAAGTGACCGCTCTATGTATGACATTATTGACGAAATTAAAGAGAAAACCAAAGATATTGATGGTTTGGTTAACATCAGTTCGGAATCTTCTGATATGACAGCAATGTTAGGCAGTGGTCTCAGTATCCAGGTTCAGGGGCGTGATTTGGATAAATTAGAAGAAATTGCGCAGGATGTGGCCAAAATTGTTGAGGAAACAGAGGGTACGATTGACGTTAACGATGGTTTGGAAGATACTACGGCGTCTTTAACAATCCATGTGGACAAGGCGAAGGCTGCAAATTATAAGATGACGGTAGCCCAGGTATTCCAGCTTGTGTATATGGAAATGGCATCTGACACGGCATCTACTCAGGTGTCAACCGATGTAAAAGATTATGACGTTTACGTCATGAGTGAAGAACAGTCTGAAGTAACATTAAAAGATATCAAGGCAATTACCTTCCCTTATACCAACGAAGATGGTGAAGAGGAAGAAATTAAAATTACGGAAATTGCAACTTTTGAAGAAGGTATTTCCATGAACTCTATCAATCGTTCGGCGCAGACTCGTTATATTAATGTAACTGCCGGCATTGATTCGGATCATAACGTTACTTTGGTAAGTAACGAAATTCAGGAGAAACTGGATAATTATGAACTTCCCGAAGGATATACTTTAAAGATGGCCGGTGAAGACGAAATGATAATGGATGCAATGGAACAGCTGGCATTGATGTTGCTTCTTGCAATTATTTTCATCTATATGGTTATGGTTGCGCAGTTCCAGTCACTGTTGTCACCTTTTATCATTATGTTTACGATTCCGTTGGCATTTACAGGTGGTTTTGGTGCCCTGTATCTTTGTGGCTATGAAGTAAGCGTTATTGCTATGATTGGTTTCGTTATGTTGGCGGGTATCATTGTAAATAACGGTATCGTTATGGTAGATTTTATCAATCAGTTACGTCGTGAAGGTATGGCAAAGAAGGAAGCGATTGTAGAGGCAGGAAAGGCACGTTTGCGCCCGATTCTTATGACGGCGTTGACCACGATTTTGTCAATGATTCCTATGGCTTTGGGCATGGGAGACGGCGCAGAAATGATGCAGCCTATGGCAATTACCATGTCGGGTGGTTTGATTTACGGTACTCTTTTGACACTGATTGTTGTGCCTTGTATTTATGATATTTTCAACAAGAACAAGAGTATGGTTGAAGAGGAACTGTAGTACTTCATAAGATTGAAGAGGTTTAAAATGGATACAAATAAAAGAAACAGTGACTTATCGTTGTTTGAAGGCATTGCGGAAAAAGAAATGCTGATGTATAAAGCTGTTATCGAAATGGTTCAGGAGAATTATGATATTAACAGTATTAAAGTAAGCGATATTACAAGCCGTGCCGGCATTGGTAAGGGTACTGCGTACGAATATTTCGGAAGTAAAGAAGAAATTATTGTAAAAGCATTATTTTATGACACCTATGTGCATATTTTAAATGTAGAAAAAATAATGAAATCAGATAAAAAATTCAAAGAAAAGTATTATCTTTTAATGGATTATCTGGAAGAAAAGGTGCCAAACACCAAGGCGACGGGTAATTTAATTAAGATTTTTATGGGGAATTACGAGGTAAAAGATAATTTTCGCATGGAAGTTGAGAAGATTCAAAAGAGTACAACCTGCCCTGTTGCCTATGTGGAAGGTATGATTGATGACTTTATGGAGCAGGGACTTAAAGAAGGGGTTCTTGCGGAAGAAAGAAAAGTAATGCGCAGAAGTGTTTTTGCGACACAAGTGACAGGTTATATTTATTGCATTATTAATCAGTATTATGCCGGAGAAATGACAAGGGAAGAAGCAAGGGATTTCACATATCAGGGTCTGGTAAAATTATTAAATGTATAGTGAATTATCGAAAAGTGCAGCGGATAAAATGTCCGCTGCATTCAAATTATGTGAGTAAGTACTTTGAAAGATTATAAAGAGGCATATTTTAGCAGAGAAAGAGGCATACTACCATCAAAGATTGATTGGAGGTATGCGATATGAATACAGATACGATTGCGTTGTTAAAAGAGTGCGATGCGGGTTGTAAAATGGGTGTGGAAAGTATGAAGCAGGTCCGTTCCTACGCGGAAGAGGGGCGTTTGCTTGCGGTAATTGACAAGTACCTGGAGCGACATGATGATTTCGGCGATAAATGCCATCGTTTGTTGAACCGTGCACAGGAGACCACACAAGATCCCCCTAAAATGGCCAGTGCTTTTGCCAAAATCAGCACGGATGTAAAACTGATGATGGAGAAGGATTCCCATAAAATTGCGGAAATCCTTATTGACGGTTGCAATATGGGTGTAAAATCCACAACGGAAAACATACACAAATACAGCAAGGCAGATGCGGAAAGTGTTGCTCTTGCCAGGGAACTTGTAGAAATGGAACAGAAGATGTCACAGGATTTGTTGCAGTTTCTGTAAAAATGGCGGAAAAGAGCTGCGGATGCAATTCTTTTATCCTATGTAAAAGGAACTTGCGCAGGAATCCTTTTATTTGCTATAATTAGTTTACAAAAATTTTATAATTTGATATTACAATAGGTGTAAAACTGTGTTACAAGCCGGAGAAGTTTAACTTCCGGCTTTTCACACAGATGCCGCAGAGATGGCAAAGAAGATATTACATAAGTTTTATTGATAATGGAGTGCGGTATTTATAAAAGAAGAGGGAAGGATATAAACTATGGCAAAAGTAAGAATTGTTTCAGACAGTACTTGTGACTTGTCGCCGGAATTAAAAGAAAAATATGACATTAAAGTCATTCCTTTGTGCATCGTAATGGATGATAAGAGTTATTTTGATATGGTGGATGTGACGCCACTTGAGATTTTTGATTGGGCGGATGCCAATAAAACCACACCTAAGACAGCGGCAGCAGGAATTGAAGAGGCGATTAATTTCTTAAAGCCTTTCCAGGAGGCCGGCGAGGATGTAATTTATATCGGTATTTCCGAGGATATGAGTACCACCTGTAACGTACTCCGCCTTGCGGCAAGTGAGCTGGAATATGACAGAGTGTTCATTATTAACTCTATGAATCTGTCTACCGGTATCGGTTTACAGGTGTTAAGAGCAGCTGATATGGCTGCAGAAGGCAAGAGTGCGGAGGATATTGTGGAAGCAATTTCTGAGGCAAGAACCCTTGTGCGCGCAAGTTTTGTAGTAGATAATCTTACTTACCTTGCGAGAGGCGGACGTTGTACTGCAGTAACTGCGTTGCTTGCCAATACGTTACAGTTAAAGCCCCGTATCGATGTAAAAATGGGTAAAATGGGCGTTGGCCAGAAGTACAGAGGAAAGTACAACAAGGTCATCTTAAAATATGTTAAGGAAATGGAAGAGAAGCTTCTTCGCGCCGATAAAACCCGCGTATTCGTAACGCACACAGATATGGATCAGGCAATTGTGGAAGAGGTAAAAGATTACTTAAAGAGTCTGAACTATTTTGATGAAGTAATCGAAACCGTAGCCGGTGGCGTTATTTCCAGCCACTGCGGAAGAGGTACGTTGGGCGTATTGTTCTATGATACGAAGGAAGAGTAGAAATTTTCACAATGGAATCACTTTTAACGTGCTTACAGATTAATTGATTTAAAGAAACAAATAAACATTTTATGCAAAAAACCAAAAGTCTTGCAGTCGCGGGGCTTTTGGTTTTTATATTTACCACATGGATATTACGCGTCTTTATTCCTTCGCCGAAAACCCTAGACCATAGACATAAAATGTGATATTATTATATGGTGTAACCTTGTCGTATTATGTTCAGTTTTACAATCGATAAAAGAGCGTAAAAAGAGAGCGAAACAGATTGTCGCCCGGGAGGAAAAAGTTGGAAGGTATCCTTAAAAAATTGCAGAATTTAAGTGAATCAGACTTTTATCCTTATCATATGCCCGGTCATAAAAGGCTTGGCAATGAGGCGTTTGCGCTGGATATTACGGAAATCGACGACTTTGATAATATGTATCATGCTTCCGGCATTATTCTGGAGGCACAGAAGCGTGCGGCGAGTTTATATGGCGCGAAAGAAAGCTTCTTTCTTGTAAACGGAAGTACCTGCGGTCTGTTGGTTGCGATTACAGCTACATTTCAACGGGGCGATAAGGTATTGGTGGCAAGGAATTGTCACAAGGCGGTATATCATGCAATTGAGCTTCGCGGACTGGAACCGGTGTATCTGTATCCGGAAGTGGATGACAAATATGACATAAGTGTCGGTGTGACAGCAAAGCAAGTGCTGGATATATTGGAGGAGCATGACTCGGTGTCGGGTTCGAATGAAAAGGAAGCCGGGGATTTATACCGGAAGAGTGGAATAAGTGCGGAAGGTGACGGCGAGATCAAAGGTATGATTCTTACATCACCGAGCTACGAAGGTATGGTGTCCGAAGTAGAACAAATTGCGGAACTTTTACACCAAAGAGATATGGTTTTAATTGTGGATGAGGCCCATGGCGCGCATTTCGGTTTCCATGAGGATTTTCCGACGAGTGCGGTGCGGTTAGGCGCGGATCTGGTCATTCAAAGCCTTCATAAAACACTTCCGTCTATGACGCAGACGGCGCTTTTACATCGTTGTTCTGAGCGGGTGGAGCTTACAAGAGTGCAGAAATACTTAGGTGTTTATCAGACCAGCAGTCCGTCCTACGTTTTTATGGCATATATGGATGAGTGCATCTCTCTTTTGCAGAATAAGGGCACAGAGTTGTTTGATGCATTTGCAGGGCGGTTAGAGCGCTTTTATAAAAGGTGCGAAGCACTGACTCACATTAAGGTGCGAAGGACTTCCGATCCCGGTAAAGTTGTGATTTGCGGCGGTGACTTTTACAGCGGTAAAGAGTTGCATGCGATTTTAAGGGAGCGCTATCATTTACAGCCTGAAATGTGTGCGGGCAGTTACGTGTTGGCAATTATGACGGTTTTTGATACGGAAGAAGGCTATGAGCGCTTATATAAGGCATTGGCTGAGTTGGATGGCGAACTTGATACAAAGTGTGCGAAATCGGGACAAAATGAAAAAGGGTTGACGGCCTGTAAAACCAAAGAAAAGACACTGGTGTCACTTTTGAAAGAGAGACCTGTGAAAAAATACAATCCGTGGGTTTTGGAAGATAAAGCCTGCGAAAAGATAAAGCTGACCGGGGCAGCGGGACGAATCAGCGGTGAATATATTTACCTGTATCCGCCGGGAATTCCTTTTATCGTGCCCGGAGAAGTGATTTCCGAAGAGATGATAGAAGCTTTTGTGAAGTTGCAGAAGGAAGGCTATGAATTGCAGGGACCGGCGGACGGCGCCTGTGAAAGGATAGCGGTTATGTCAGAATAAAAGATGGCCTGTTTTACGGGCAGGCGCAAGGCAGTAAATAATGCCGGGAAAGAAACATTGTTTGGGGGAACATATGGGAAAAATATTTTATTTAATGGGTAAAAGTTCAAGCGGAAAGGATACGATTTATAAGCATATCCTTACCGAGAACAAGTTTAAATTACGAAAGATTGTGCCCTATACCACACGTCCCATTCGTGAGGGCGAGGAAGACGGCAGAGAGTACTTTTTTATCGATGACGCAGAAGTGCGTAAGTTGGCGGACGAGGGCCGTATTATTGAACTTCGCGCCTACAAGACTTATCACGGAAACTGGAAATATATGACCGTTAATGACGGAAGAATCAATTTAAAGAAGCATAATTACCTTATTATCGGTACTTTGGAGTCGTATAAGAAAACAGTGGAATATTTCGGGCAGGAAGCGGTTGTGCCGATTCTTGTAGAAGTGGATAACGGTGTGCGTCTGCAGCGTGCATTAAACCGCGAGCGTAATCAGGCAGAGCCCAAGTATCAGGAAATGTGCCGAAGATTTCTTGCTGATGAGGAAGATTTCCGTCAGGAATTAATCGACGAGGCGAATATTCCCAGAATTTTTGTAAATGAAACCTTAGATGTTTGTATTGCAGAGATTGAGGACTACATTAAAGAGAACTTAGAGCCGATAGAATAAATAGGGATTTGTGAATGCCGAAGAAGGGGCACGCTTAAAAGGAGTGTGGTCCGAAAAATTTGAGTAAGATGAAGCTGGGGAGGTGTCGGTATGGATATGAAAGTAAATAATATACAACAGATTACGCAACCGACACAGGCGAACCAGGTGCAAACCGGCGACCAGGCTTTTAAATTTGCGCTGGCAAGCAATATTGCGGAGCATGAGCTGCAGACCAAAATCACCCTGATGATGGAAGAGATTACCATGCAGGGCAAGAAAGTCGGCAAGCGTATGGATATCCGCGAAATGAAGAAGTATCGTATGCTGATTAAGGATTTTATGAATGAGATTGTGACCCATTCCCATGAGTTCAGTAGAGAGAATTATTTGGACAGACGCGGAAGACACCGTGTTTACGGGATTATCCGCAAGGTGGACGAACTTTTGGACGAGCTGGCACAGGAACTTGTAAAAGACGAGCAGGACAACATTGCGATTTTAAATAAAATCGATGAAATCAGGGGCTTGCTGTTGGACGTTTTTACGTAGATGGAGGTGACACGAATGGCAGATTTTAGAGATATCGTTGGACAGGAACATTTAAAAGAACAGTTACAGAAGAATATGAAAGAGGGTAACGTATCCCACGCGTACCTGATTAACGGCGAACTTCGTTCCGGTAAGGAGTTTATCGCGAAGATTTTTGCAGCTGCCCTTCAGTGCGAGGACGAGTTGAATCCGCCCTGTCAGTCATGTCAGTCATGCGTAAAGGCCTTCAGCGGAAATCACCCCGACATTATCTTTGTGTCTCACGAGAAACCCAATACCATCGGTGTTGAGGATATCCGTACCCAGATTAACAATGACATTATGATTAAGCCTTATCAGGGGCCTTATAAGATTTACATTATGAATGAGGCGGAGAAGATGACGGTACAGGCGCAGAATGCCCTTTTAAAGACCTTAGAAGAGCCCCCTGCGTATGCGGTAATCCTTCTTTTAACCACTTCAATGGAAGCAATGCTGCCCACCATTATCAGCCGTTGCGTGAATCTTTCCATGAAGCCGGTGCCCGACAAGGTGTTAAAAGAATTCTTAATGCAGGAAATGCGTGTGCCTGATTATAAGGCTGACATTAGCGTCGCTTTTGCCCGCGGAAATTTGGGACGTGCAAAGGTGATGGTGTCTAACGAAGATTTTGATAAAATGCGTGATGACGCGGTTACACTTTTAAAATACATTGACGAAATGGAAATTCATGAAGTTGTGGCTGCAATCCAAAAAATCAAGGAATACAAGTTTGACATTGAGGATTATCTGGATATTATCTCCATCTGGTACCGCGATGTGCTTTTATTCAAGGCGACAAACGATGTAAACGGCTTGATTTTTAAGAATGAAATACAGTATATTAAGAAGGTGGCAAAAAAGTCATCTTACGAAGGCATCGAGAATATTATCGATGCGTTGGAGAAAGCCAAAGCAAGACTTCGGGCAAATGTAAACTTTGATTTGACCATTGAGCTGTTGCTTATGACAATCAAGGAAAACTAGTTAGAAAGGTATTATTATAGATGATAAAAGTAATCAGTGTCCGTTTTCGGACGGGAGGAAAGATTTACTTCTTTGATCCTCTGGAGTTTGAAATTAAAAAAGGCCAGCACGTAATCGTGGAGACCGCAAGAGGTATGGAGTACGGCCTTGTGGTAAGCGATATCCGCGAAGTAGAGGATGACCGCGTGGTTCAGCCTTTGAAGCCTGTAATCCGTGTTGCCACACCGGCAGACGATAAGCAGAATGCGGAGAATCTTGAGAAGAAAAAAGAGGCATATGATATTTGCCTTGAGAAAATTCGCAAGCATGAGCTGGATATGAAGCTTGTGGATGCGGAGTATACATTTGATAACAACAAGGTATTGTTTTATTTTACGGCAGACGGACGAATTGACTTCCGTGAGTTGGTAAAAGACCTGGCGGCTGTTTTTAAAACCCGTATTGAGTTGCGCCAGATTGGTGTCCGTGATGAAATTAAAATTATGGGCGGAATCGGCGTTTGCGGACGTGTTTTATGCTGTCATTCCTACCTCTCTGAATTCGTTCCCGTATCCATTAAGATGGCGAAGGAGCAGAATTTATCTTTGAATCCTACTAAGATTTCAGGCGTATGCGGTCGTTTGATGTGTTGCCTGAAAAACGAGGAAGAAACTTACGAGGAGTTGAACCGTAAGCTTCCCAACGTAGGTGATACCGTATCCACTGATGACGGATTAAAAGGTGAAGTACACAGCGTTAACGTTCTTCGTCAGAGAATCAAGGTTTTGATTGAAGAAGGCGATGAGAAGGAACTGAAGGAATATCACGTAGACCAGCTTACTTTTAAGAAGAAATACGTAAGCAAGGATAAGTCGGATTTGTCGGCTGAAGAATTGGCTGAGTTAGAGAAATTAGAGCGACAGGATGCGGAAGATGCTAAGAAAGACGGCACGGAAGACAAGCCTCAGAGACCTCATTTTGAGAAGAAGAAACACGACAATCATCATGAGCGTAATGAGCGCCAGAATCATAAAAACCATGGTGCCCAGGAGAACAATATAGCTGAAAATGGCGGTAAAGAAGGCGAAAGAAAAGAGCATAAGCCTCACTTTGAGCCAAACAACGGCGAAGGAAATCAGGAAAGAAACGGAAAGCATCATCGTAACCGCAGAAACCGACACCATCGTCGTGACAGACAAGAAGGAAACAATGGCGGAAATGACAATTAATCTCAAAGAGAATGAAAGAATTGATTGTCTGCAGCGCAAGGGATATAAGATTATTCAGGATCCGCAGAAGTTTTGTTTCGGCATGGACGCGGTGCTTTTAGCGGATTTTGCCAAGGCAAAGCCCGAGGATAAGGTGTTGGATATCGGCACCGGAACAGGAATTATTCCGATTCTTATGGAAGCCCGGTACGAAGGAAATAGTTATATTGCCTTGGAAATTCAGGAAGAAAGTGCCGAAATGGCAAGGCGTAGCGTTGCCCTCAATCATCTGGAAGATAAAATTACAATTGTGACCGGCGATATTAAGGAAGCAGAGACTTATTTTGAGGCTGCTTCCTTTGATGTTATCACCTGCAATCCTCCTTATATGATCGGACAGCACGGAATTGCCAATCCCGACGAACCGAAGGCGGTTGCAAGGCATGAAATCAAGTGTACGCTGGAAGATATCATTTCAAGAAGCGCAAGGCTACTGGTTCCGGGTGGTAAATTTTATATGGTGCACAGACCGTTTCGTCTGGCAGAAATTATGACATGTATGTCAAAATATAAAATTGAGCCCAAGCGGATGCGTCTGGTGTATCCTTATGTGGATAAAGAGCCCAATATGGTGCTGATTGAAGGTGCCAGAGGCGGTAAATCCCGCATGACCGTGGAAAAGCCGTTGATTGTGTATGAGAAACCCGGTGTATATACCCGGGAGATATACGAAATTTACGGAGAAAAGCCGGAAGAATAAGGTAGTTTCATTAAGTAAAGAAGATTTTAAGTTTGGAATTTATTTAAACATTATACCGAAGAAAGGAGAAAGCAATGACCGGAACTTTATATTTGTGCGCAACACCCATAGGAAATCTTGACGATATGACGTTTCGCGTGCTGGATACCCTTCGTGAGGTGGATGTGATTGCGGCAGAAGATACCCGCAACAGCATCAAACTACTGAATCGCTTTGAAATTAAGACGCCTATGACAAGCTATCATGAATACAACAAGGTAGAAAAGGCCGAGAAACTGATTTCCATGCTTCAGGAAGGTAAGAACATCGCCTTGATTACCGACGCGGGAACACCGGCAATTTCGGACCCGGGAGAAGTACTTGTACAGATGTGTCATAAAAACGGTGTACCCGTAACATCTTTGCCCGGCGCCTGTGCCTGCATTACGGCTCTTACTTTGTCGGGACTTTCTACGAGACGCTTCTGTTTTGAGGCTTTTTTGCCTGCGGATAAAAACGAGCGAAGAGATATTTTGGCGGATTTAAAAGAAGAAAGCCGGACGATTATCCTTTATGAGGCGCCCCATCATCTCAAAGCTACACTTGCGGAGCTGTATGATACTTTGGGTGAGCGTAAGATTACGTTGTGCAGGGAACTGACAAAGAAGTTTGAAACCATAATGCCGACAACTCTGTCGGAAGCGATTTCCTTTTATGAGGAAAATGAGCCGAAGGGCGAATACGTGCTTGTGCTTGAGGGTAAAAGCTTAGAAACCCGTAAGGAAGAAAAGCAGAAAGAATGGCAGCAGTTGTCCATTGAGGAGCATATGTCCTTTTATGAAGAACAGGGGATTGACCGGAAAGAGGCAATGAAGAAGGTTGCCAAAGACCGAGGCTTGTCAAAAAGAGATGTTTATCAATATCTCTTGGAAAAGTAGTTGACAAAGTACAATGCAGATAATATACTCATAGCGTAATAGGGAAAATACATAGCAAAAATCCCGAAGTTTCTCAGTAAAGGAGTTACAAAGAATGTTAGAAAAGATTACAGAAATTATTGTAGAACAGCTTAATATCACAGGTGTAGAAATTACAGAGGATACATCTTTAAAGGATGATTTAGGTGCAGACTCTCTTGACTTATTAGAGTTAGTTATGGCATTTGAATCAGAATACGGTGTTGAAATTCCTCCCGAGGATTTGGAAGGCGTTAATACGGTAGGCGATATTATCGAATACATTTCTAAAAAAGAAGCAGAATAATTTTTACAATAACAAAAGAAACTCCATCGGTTGTGCCGGTGGAGTTTTTGTTTTTGAAAATAGTTTTTACAGGGAAACATTACGAAAAATGTTTCTTCCCGTTTTCCTGGGTAAAATTCTTTCTGAAGTTCTGGTCGCGGTATACCTTGGGAGTACAGCCGGTTTCCTTCTTAAAAATACTTGTAAAATGGCTTTGCGAAGAGAAACACAAATGGTTGGAAATCTCTTCGTAGGAGTATTCTGAGAACTTCAGCATATTCTGCGCTGCCTCAATTCTTCGCGAACGGATGTAAGAACTGACAGAAGTGCCGGTTTCTTTCTTGAAAAGCTTGGAAAGATAGGTCTCGCTGATTCCTACATTCTCTGCGATGATTTTAACCGTCAAAGGTTTGTGAAGGTTATCGTAAATATAGTCGATGACGCGAACGATATTCTTGGAATAGATGTTAATCTTCTTCATCTGCTTCATACGCTTGCAATAGTCCACAGCCATTGTGTACTGCAACTTCTTCAGGCTTTCCGTAGTGGTACAGTGGTCAGCCTTCTGGATATAGTAGTCACTCAAGGAATATGCCATTTCGTGATCCATACCGCCTTCGATGCAGAAACGGGCAACCATCGCGGTGGAAATAATAAAATGATATAAAAGATTTCTGACAATGTTGTCGGAAAGCACACCCTTACCTTGTAAGGCTTCTTTCTGGAATTTCTGCATTTCTTCTTCTACGGTCTCTAAATCCCCATTTTTTACAGCGTCGTAGAAGGACATTTCATTTTCAAACGAGCGGTATTCCACAACGGAATCTCTTGCAAGATAGAGTTTGTGGTTAATCCCCTTGTCCTTTTGCTTTGTCATAGGCTCTCTCCTTGTGATTTCATTGTTTTCCCTTTTAACAGTCCGGAAATAACGTCCGCCGGATAGCCGATATGCAACCGGGTAACTTTTATTATAACAGAGTGCGGGAGAAAAACAAGGAAAAATGGCAGTTTTTTTATATGAAAAAATATAAATGTAATATTGCTTTTCGGCCTGAAATTAGGTATGATTAAATTTGTTATTTGTAAATATTCAGAGCTAATTGCTAAAGGCGCGATTTTGCGAATGCTGTTCTGAATAGTTACAATAAATGTTATCATGAAGTAAAGACGGAGACGTATCATGCGAAAAATCGGTTTTGACAATGACAAATATTTGAAAATGCAGTCTGAGCGCATCAAAGAGCGTATTGCGGCTTTCGGTGGCAAGCTGTATTTGG
Source organism: Lachnospiraceae bacterium (assembly GCA_045580855.1). Taxonomy (GTDB): domain Bacteria; phylum Bacillota; class Clostridia; order Lachnospirales; family Lachnospiraceae; genus UBA3766. Next base: position 15,589 of record JAZNOO010000006.1, read on the forward strand.
AATTCGGCGGGAAGTTGTTTGATGACTATCATGCATCCAGAGTTCTGCCCGGATTTAAGCCTGACAGTAAAATTGACATGCTTGTACAGTTAAAAGATCAGGCTGAAATTGTAATTGTCATCAGTGCCGGTGATATTGAGAAGAATAAGGTGCGTTCCGATATCGGTATTTCTTACGATATGGATGTTTTGCGTCTGATTGACGCCTTCCGCGGTTACGGCTTGTATGTGGGAAGCGTGGTTTTGACCCAGTTTGCCGGCCAGTCCAGCGTTGTGGCGTATCAGAAGAAATTAGAGTCTCTCGGCTTAAAAGTATACCGCCACTATCACATCGAGGGCTATCCTTCCAATATCCCCCACATCGTCAGCGAAGAGGGCTACGGAAAGAATGATTATATTGAGACAAGCCGTTCTTTGGTTGTGATTACGGCACCCGGTCCCGGTAGCGGTAAAATGGCTACCTGCCTTTCTCAGATTTATCATGAGTATAAAAGAGGCATCAAGGCGGGTTATGCGAAATATGAAACTTTCCCCGTATGGAATCTGCCCTTGAAGCACCCCGTAAATTTAGCTTACGAGGCAGCAACCGCGGATTTGAACGATGTAAATATGATTGACCCCTTCCATTTGGAAGCTTATGGTGAGACCACCATCAATTATAACCGCGACGTGGAGATTTTCCCGGTTCTGAATGCAATGTTTGAAGAGATTATGGGCGAATCACCCTACAAGTCACCTACCGATATGGGTGTTAATATGGTTGGCTACGGCATTATAGATGACGAAGCTGTCAGTAAAGCGGCTAAGGAAGAAATTATCCGAAGATATTATGATGCCTTGTGTGCAAAACGCCAGGGAAATGCGGATGATGTTCAGGTGATGAAGATTGAGCTTCTTATGAAGCAGGCCGGTATTACTGTAGATGATCGTCCTGTTATCGGTGCGGCAAATGCCAGAGCGGAAGAAACGGGAGCGCCTGCGGCAGCTATGGAATTACCGAGCGGTGAAATTATTACCGGTAAAACCAGTGAGCTTTTGGGAGCATCTTCGGCATTGCTTTTAAATGCATTAAAGAAGCTGGCAGGCTTGGAAGATGAGTTGCATATGATTGCGCCCACCGTTATTGAGCCAATCCAGAAGTTAAAAATCAAGCATCTCGGCAATGCAAACCCGAGACTCCACACGGATGAAGTGCTGATTGCTTTATCCATTTGCGCGGCAACGGATGAGAAGGCGAAGCGCGCTATGGAGCAGTTGCCGAACTTACGCGGTTCCGAAGTACACTCCAGTGTCATTTTATCCCAGGTGGACAAAAACATATTCCGCAAGCTTGGTATCAATCTTACTTGCGAACCGGTGTATCAGACAAAGAAGTTGTATCATAAATAGTGAATATGATATGCGAATATTAAGAGAAAATTCAAGAGGTTTTGCCGATGTAAAATAACGTCGGTGAAACCTTTTTTATCTGTAAAAGCCGCAAATTGCGACCATAGTATAAGATGGGATAAAAGCTTTGATAAAAATGTGGTGAAACAATGATAAAATTATGTTTAAATTGTGAGAAAATTGTGATAAAATAAATTCCGTAAGTGTAAACTTTTACAAAAGGAGGAATTAAAATATGCAGTTTGAAATTAAAGGTGCACCGTTTCCCGTTGTTGTTATGAATCTCGCAGGTGGCGAGACAGTTAAGTGCCAGAGCGGCGCTATGTGCTGGATGTCACCCAACATGAAGATGGAAACAAAGAGTGGCGGAATCGGTAAAATGCTTGGTAAGGCATTTACAGGCGAATCTATGTTTGAAAACAACTATACCGCACAGGGTGGCGCAGGTATGATCGCATTCGGTTCAGGCGTTCCCGGAAATATCCTTGCAGTTGATGTATCAGGCGGTAAGACTATTATTGCACAGAAGAGATCTTTCCTTGCTTCAGAAATGGGTGTTAATACAGAAGTTCATTTCCAGAAGAAGATTGGTGCAGGTTTAGTTGGTGGTGAAGGCTTTATTATGCAGAAGTTCTCAGGTCAGGGCTATGTTTTCCTTGAAGTAGACGGAAGCACAATCGAATATGAATTACAGCCCGGCCAGACTATGGTAGTTGATACCGGAAGTCTTGCAGCTATGGAAGGAACCGTTAAAATGGATACTCAGTCTGTTGGCGGCGGCCTTGGAAACAAGATGTTTGGTGGAGAAGGATTCTTTAACACAGTACTTACAGGCCCCGGACGTATTTGGTTACAGACCATGCCTGTTTCAAGTCTTGCAAGCGCATTGACACCTTACTTACCTACAGGCAGATAAGTAAAGCTGGCAAGCAAAAAGAAAGCAGTTGTGAAGTGCGGCGGACGCGTAGCGTCCGGATTTTACAGTTGCAACGTATACATATGAATTTTAAGCCATCGGCTATGCGCCGGTGGCTTTTTAATTTGCGGTTTACTCTTGTGTATAAAATCATAATGCGATAAAATAAAAGTCTGACAATAGCGTTAAAAAAGTAATCTATTAAGATTCAACAGATAAAAGTATGGCAGAAGAACAGGGGTGTTTTTATGGAGAAGAAGGCAAGAAGCAGTATATATAAAATGATACCGGCGATGGCAATCGTGCCGTTGATGCTTTTTGGTTTGCTGGTACTAATTATTTGTTCCCTGCGTTTTAACGGGGTTATGCATGAGAAAGTAGAGGACGAGCTTAAGAATATTGCGGCATCCGTAGCGGCTACTTACGATACGGTTTATCCCGGCGAATACCGATATGAAACGGCGGATAATATTGCCTTTTATTATAAGGGTGATGAAGAAATTACCGGTGATTTTACAATTATCGATAGTTTGAAAGAGGCTACGGGCGCGGAGATTACCATCTTTTATAAAGATGTCAGAATGCTGACCACCATCAAAGATGCGGAGGGGCAGCGTTTAATCGGTAGCGGTGTAAGTACCATTGTCTGCTGTGATGTTTTGGATTTGAAAACAGCGAAATTTTATGATGAAGTAAACATCGGAAACAAGGCGTATTGTGCCTATTATATGCCCCTTCTTACCGAAAACGGCGGTTGCATCGGTATGATTGCCGTGGCCAAACCGGCAGAAATTATTAAGGATATGGTTTTTAAGGCGGTTATTCCCATTGCTTTCGTGATTGTGGCAGGTATGCTTGTAGCGGGCTTTATTTCTTTCCGCTATTCGAAAAATCTTGCCATAGCCATCGGTAATTTGCAGAAGGCCCTGGCAAATGTAGCAAAGGGCGAGTTGTCCAAGGAACCCCACCCTACGGTTATGGGGCGTAACGATGAGATTTCCGATATGGGTAAATCTATCATTGCCATGCAGAAGTCTCTTCACGTGCTGATAGAAAGAGATGCATTGACGGAGCTTTATAACCGCCGATGCGCGAATCAGCGTCTTAAGAAAATTATGTCCAAGGCAGAGGCTACGGGAACCCGTTTCTGCATCGCTTTGGGCGATATTGACTTTTTTAAGAAGGTTAACGATACCTACGGACATGAGGTGGGTGACAAGGTGCTTGTGGCGGTCGCTAAGGCTATGAAAGCATCCATGACAGGCAAAGGTTTTGTGTCCCGCTGGGGTGGCGAGGAATTCCTGATTGTGTTTGATGAGACGGAATACGAGGCAGGCCTTGAGAAAATCAAGGCTGTGCTTGATAACGTGCGCAAACTGCAGATTCCGGACGAGCGTTTTGAAGATCCGATTCAGGTTACCATGACCTTTGGTCTTACCCCGGGCGGTGCGGAAGATGACATGGACCAGTTACTTCGTGTTGCGGATGAAAGATTGTACAAGGGTAAAACCGGCGGACGTAATCAGATTGTGGGAGAGCCTGTGGTGCCCAAAAAGAAGAGAACGCCGGAAGTGTAGGCGCAATGACGGATTTGGAGAAACGATATGAATAATAAAAGAGTAAACAACGGCATTACGGAAGTGCTTTATGAAGATGATGCATATGCCCAAGAGTGTGTCGCCAAGGTTTTGGAATGCAGAGAAGTAATCCGTCAAACGGATGATAAAGAAGAAAAAAGCTACGGAATTGTATTAGACAGGACTATGTTTTTTCCGGAAGGCGGCGGACAGCCGGCGGATGAGGGCGTGCTTTGTATTGTGGAGGATAGTAAAGAGGATTTATCTTCCCTGGAAATCGTAAAAGAATTGCCCGTGGCGGACGTTCAGAAAGAGGACGGGGTTATTTTACACTACGTAAAAGAGCCTTTGGCAGCAGGAACGGCAGTGCTGGCGAAATTGGATTTTGCCCTGCGTTATGAAAGAATGCAGAATCATTCCGGGGAGCATTTGTTCTGCGGACTGATTCATAAGTTATACGGTTATGAAAACGTAGGTTTTCACATGTCCAAGGATTGTGTCACCGTGGATGTAAACGGAAGTTTATCTGCGGAGGATTTTGCTAAGTTGGAGAGACTTGCCAACGAAGGCGTGGATGCCAACCGCGAAATTAAGGCGGTATATCCTGAACACCCCGATGAACTGGAGTATCGCAGTAAGTTAGAGCTTACGGAAGATATCCGCGTTGTATTGATTGAAGATTATGATGCCTGCGCCTGTTGCGCACCCCATGTGCAGCGCACGGGAGAAATCGGCCTGATTAAAGTGATGGATTTTATGAGCCATCGGGGCGGTACCCGTTTCACATTGAAGTGCGGTAAATGGGCGCGGGAAGACTATGGCATTTTACACGAGGAAATCGGTCAAATGATGCGTCTTTTCTCGGCAAAGCGTGAGGAGTGTCACTTGGCGGCAGCAAGGGTAAGCGAGCAGCTGAAAGACCAGCACGAGACCATTACCGCATTAAAAAGACAGATTACGGCCTTGCATATGGATAAAATGTATGAGGCGGTGCGTAATCACCCCGACAAGACCGTACATATGATTTTTGACGAGGCCTTGGATGAGGTACAGATGCGTACACTGATTAACGAAGGCGTTACCGTTGTGCCCGGGCTTGTGGCCGGTTTTATGGGGCAAGACGGTGCAGGCTATCGCTATATCATCGGTAAAAATGAGTCTGTGGAAGAGCCGGATTTGCGTGCATTTGCCAAGGAAATGAATACCGCATTAAGCGGCAGAGGCGGCGGTTCCGTGAAGATGATTCAGGGCAGTGTTGCGGCGAGCCGTGAAGAGATAGAGGCATTTTTACAGGGGATTGGCAAGTAAAAGGTGTGCCGGTGAAGCTTTTTTAAGAAAAGTGAAAGAGAGATTTAAAAATAAATTTAACCAAAAAGAGAAGTGAAAGCGGAGTAAATTATGTCCAGAAACAGAATTTTTCGGATTGTATGTTTTATAATTTTTATCGTGGCGACAGCCGTTGTAATAATGTTGGAAAAGGTGGATAACGGTGCATATTCTGCGGATGCGGTGGCAATAAAAGCACTTGAGAGTAGCAAATACGTTACCGTGGAAGAAACCGCAAATTATATTGCATTTGAGCCGGCGGGAGAATTTTATAATAAGGGTATTATCTTTTATCCCGGCGGAAGCGTGGAGCCGGAGGCGTACGCACCCCTTATGCACGCGGTAGCAGAAGAAGGGTATCTTTGTGTTATTGTGAAAATGCCTTTGAAACTGGCGGTTTTGGATGCGGACAAGGCGGACGCCGTGCGTAAGGATTACCCAAAGGTGGCAGACTGGTATCTGGCCGGTCATTCTTTGGGCGGTGCAATGGCATCAACCTATGCCCATGAAAATGCAAGCGGACTTCGCGGCGTGATTCTGTTGGCTGCCTATTCCACGGAAGATATGACGAAGGATAATCTGGAAGTGTTAAGTATTTACGGTTCCATGGACTGCGTTTTGAATATGGAGAACTATGAAACATACAGAAGCAATCTTCCCGCAGATATGACAGAACTGGTGCTCGATGGCGGTAATCATAGTAATTTCGGTAATTACGGTGCCCAGAGAGGTGATGGTGTTGCCAAATTGTCTGCAGAGGAGCAGCAGGCTGCCACGGTGGAAGCAATTTGTGAATTGTTGGAGTGATTTTATAAATGAGTAACAGACAAAAAGGTATTCTCTGTATTATCGGCTGTGCCTTCTGCTTTGCATTGATGAATTTGTTCGTGAATCTGGCAGGTGATGTGCCCGTGATACAGAAGGCGTTTTTCCGCAATGCGGTGGCGCTGATTTTTTCCGGAATTGTATTATTCAAAAACACCACGAAAGAAGAGAGAAAAGTAACCAAGGATAATTTTTGGTTACTCTTTTTGCGTTCCCTTGCCGGCGGAATCGGCTTTGTCTGCAACTTTTACGCCGTGGACCATATGAATATTTCCGATGCGTCCATGCTAAACAAGCTGGCACCCTTTTTTGTCATTATTTTTTCGGCGATTTTCCTGAAAGAGAAGGCGAACTGGTTCCAGTGGCTTTCGGTAGTACTGGCTTTTGTAGGAAGTCTTTTTATTGTAAAACCCACTTTTGGCATGGAAGTCATTCCTGCGGTGGCGGGCTTAATCGGGGGCTTGGGCGCGGGCATTGCATATACCTGCGTGCGTAAATTAGGTCAAAAAGGAACGAAAAGCACGTTTATTGTGTTCTTCTTCTCGGCATTTACCAGCGTGATTCTGGCGCCGATTGTAATTTTTAATTATCAGCCCATGGAATGGTGGCAGTGGGGATTCCTGATTCTTACCGGACTTGCGGCTTCCGGCGGGCAGTTTTGCGTGACGGCGGCCTACACTTATGCGCCTGCAAAGGAGATATCCGTATATGATTATTCCCAGGTAATTTTTGCGGCGATTCTTGGATTCTTCTTCCTAAATCAGGTGCCGGACGTATTCAGTATTATCGGTTATGCGATTATTATTGTGGTTGCCATTGCTATGTATCTGAAGCAGAAATAAGGGTTTTTCGCGCAGGTGCAGTGATGAGAGACATAAAAGGTCCGGAAAAAGGATAAAATTTCTTAGAAAATAGCAGAATTTTAATACAAAAAGAGTGCAATTTATAACGGATTAAGTTATAATGGTTGTGTATAGGTGTTTAAAGGGGATAACACTTACAACGCGGGAGGCCATATGAATTATATTTATCATTATGATTTGGCGGCAATTCTCATATGTATTATCGTGGGGGGATTATTCTATTCCAAGAAGCATTTTCCCAGCAAATCAAATAGGCTGTTCTTAACAATCGGGGCATTGATTATCACTGCCTCTGTTTTCGATGTCATTTCAGTCTTTACATTGTCTCATATCGATACGGTTCCTCTTTGGTTTAATTACCTGGTGAACTGTACATTTTTCTTGGCATTCAACTGTACCTACATAGTTTATTTTATATATATTCTTTTGATTACGGAAAGAAACAAGGAACCTTATGGTAAAGTTGTAAAAATAATCAACTCTGTTGTTCTTCTTTACATTAATTTTGTAATTTTAACAACGCCCTGGTTAAAGTTAGTCTTTTATTTTGAGGGCAATGAATATAAGCATGGCCCCTTGCATGTCAGTCTTTATGTGGTTGCATTTATTATGCTGGGCGGATGTATTTTTACCATTCTGACTTCCAAACGTAAAATTAACAATATGCATCTTATTACCACTTGTGTCATTGCAGTGATTTCAATTGTTGCAATTCTGGTTCAGTTTGTTTGGAATGAGTTGTTGTTGGTTAATTTCGTGGCGTCGCTTTTATTCTTTATGTTGTTTCATTCTTTGCAGAACCCGGATGAGTATCTGGATAAGGAATTGGATATTTTTAACATGAAGGCCTTTTTACAGAAGATTGTCAATCTTTCCGGTAAAAAACGCGGTTTTACCGTTCTTGCTTTTGAAATCGAAGGTTTCCAGTTTGTAGACCAATTCATGGGTGTGGAAAGCGGTAATGACTTGCTTGCTGTTGTAGTAAAAGATTGCCTGAAAGAATTAAAAGGCGATTTGTATCATCTTGACGGAACTAAATTTGCATATATTTTTGATAAAAACAGCAAAGAAATTGAAGAGTATGCAGACTGGTTAAAATGGCGTTTCGTTACGGCGTTCCGTGTAAACAGGGTTGCAGTAAACTTATCCCTTCGTTTATGTACGGTTGATTTCCCGGAAGTGGCATCTACCCGTGAAGAGATGTTAAATGCCATTACTTCAACTCTTGAACAGGCGAAGGAAGAGAATTGCTATGATGTAATTGAGGCAACGAAGGAAGCTATTGAGAAGCATCAGAGAAGTGCAATTATCAGCCATATTTTAAAAGGTGCGGTGCGTAACAAGAGCTTTGATGTTTATTTCCAGCCTATATACTCTTTTGAAGATCAGGCATTCAGCGCGGCAGAGGCTCTTGTTCGACTTCAGGATCCGGAGCTTGGCTTTATTCCGCCCGATGAATTCATTCCCATTGCAGAGCAAAGCGGCTTAATTCTTGAGGTTGGTGATATTGTATTCCATAAGGTTTGTGAATTCTTACAATCCAGCGAGGTAACCAATTTGGGCATCCGTTATGTGGAAGTGAATCTGTCTATGGTGCAGTGTATGCAGGAAGACTTACATAAACATTTGAAGGCCATTATGGACCGCTACGAGATTCCTTACAATATGATTGATTTCGAAGTGACAGAGACCTTCTCGACTTCGGATAACCGAATTCTTATGAACAATATGTCTAACCTGATTGATTCCGGCTGTACTTTCGCAGTGGATGATTACGGTACAGGGTTCTCGAATGCGGATTATTTAATTGAGTTTCCTTTTGACCTGGTAAAGATTGATAAAAGCGTGGTCTGGTCTGCGACTGACAACGAAAAGGCAATGAAGGTATTGGAACATACGGCAGCTATGATTAGAAGTCTTGGTCTTAAAATCGTGGCAGAAGGTGTGGAAACCTTCGAGCAGGTGCTTATGCTTCGCAGTATGAGGTGTGAATTCTTACAGGGATACTATTTCTCGAAACCGCTTCCGCCCGATCAATACATTGAGTTCCTGCGTAATGCGGAAGTCTGCATTAAAGAAAAGCTGACAGACCGTTTGGCGATGCTGTCATAATTGCAAAGGATAATAGAAATGATTAGAAAATTTGATACCAAAGTACAGGTTTTAAAATACAAGGTACTGCGCGAAGTGGCTAAAAGAGCCTGGGAGGGGAATTTAGAAAATGCAGCTTTTGAAATTCCCAAAGCGATTGTTCCGGGGCGTGAGCCGACCATGCGTTGTTGCGTGTATAAAGAAAGAGCGGTTTTGGGCGAAAGTGTGAAAATTGCCATGAATACCACGATGGACGGAAAAGGGTATAAAAAAATCGTTCAGGTAATCGACATTGCCTGTGATGAGTGCCCCGTAGGCGGTTATGAAGTAACCAATGCCTGCCGAGGCTGTATTGCCCACCGATGCGGGGATGTGTGCCCCAGGGATGCCATCACCTATGATGCAAACCAGAACGCCCACATTGATAAAAGCAAATGTATCGAGTGCGGTAAATGTGCCCAGGTTTGTCCTTATAGTGCCATCAAGCACAATGTCCGTCCCTGTCAGAATGCTTGTAAAGTGAAAGCAATCAGCATGGACGAGAATCAGGCAGCTTTGATTGACGAGGAGAAATGTATCTCCTGTGGTGCCTGCGTATACCAGTGCCCCTTCGGCGCCATTACGGACGCATCTTTTATCTTGGATGCCATCGAACTGATTAAGAACAGTAACAATAATAAAAATTATAAAGTCTACGCTTTGGTAGCGCCTTCCATTGCCAGCCAGTTTAAATATGCGAAACTTGGCCAGGTGGTAACGGGCCTTCGTGAAATGGGCTTTCACAACGTGGTTGAGGTTGCTTTGGGCGCGGATATGGTAGCGGATTCGGAAGCGAAAGAATTAGTGGAGAAAGGGTTCCTTACAAGTTCCTGTTGTCCCGCCTTTGTACAGTACATCAAGACGCAGTTCCCGGACATGGTGAAACATATTTCACACAACGATTCGCCTATGGTTGCATTAAGCAAGGTACTAAAAGATAAGCATCCGGATTGTAAAATTGTCTTCATCGGGCCCTGTACCGCAAAGAAGACCGAATTCCAGCAGGAAAGCATCAGGCCATACGTGGATTGTGTAATTACTTTTGAAGAATTGCAGGCCTTATTTGACAGTAAGGATATTGATATTACGACCCTGGAAGAAGGGCATATGTATTTTGCTTCCTACTTCGGCAGAATTTTTGCAAGAAGCGGTGGTTTGACCGAGGCTGTGGAAGAGGCCATTAAGGAGCAGGGAGTGACGGATTTTGAGTTGCGTCCCGTGGTTTGTAACGGTATTGCGGAATGCAAGATGACGTTGCTTAAGGCCAATAAAGGCATAGATGTGGGGAATTTTATCGAAGGTATGGCCTGTGTGGGCGGTTGCGTCAATGGTGCGGGTTGTCTAACCCATAGCGAGCGTAACAAGTTGGAAGTAGATAAGAGCGGTAATGAGGCGCTTGAGAAATCCATTTCCAATGTACTGAAGATTTTACAGTAATATTTTATAAATATAAAAAAGGGAAAAACAAGAAAACGGAGGTTACATATGGCAAAAATGGATTTATCAGTTAAGAAGAATGCAGATATCAGCCGCAATAAGACGGCTTTAATCTGTATGACAGTTACAACGTTATTGTTGGCGGCAGCGTATTTTCTTGAGGTGTTAAAAGAGGCAAGAGAGTTGGGAGATTATTTTATCTTATTGGCAACCTGTATTGTTCCCCCCATTATTGCATGGGTGATGTATATTCTCAAAAAAGATAACGCAATTATCCGCTATGTTTTGAGTGTGGGATTTTTGGTATTTTATACCTATTTATTGTTTACATCAACTTCAGCACTGGCATTTTGCTACATTGGCGTTGTTTTTGTAATATTGACGGTTTATGTGGATTTGAAGCTTAGCATCATTATGGGTGTGTATTCTTTTATCTTAAATGTTGCTATTGTTGTAAAGAATGCATTGGACGGCGGATTGTCTGCGGATGAGCTTGCGAATGCTGAGATTGTAATTGCGTTTGTTATTTTCTTAAGTGTATTCGGTATTGTTTCTATCAGCAAAGTAGCGCAAATCGGCAAAGAGACTGCAGCGAAAGCAGATCTGCAGAGAGATCAGTCTGAGAAATTGCTTCAGACTACTATGGAAGTTGCAACTTCCATTACAGAGAATATCCAGATGGCAGCAGGTGAAAGCGAAACGCTTGGCAAGGCAATCGAAGCAACCAAGTATGCTATGGAAGATTTGTCAGGCGGTGCAGGCGATACGGCAGCAGCCATTGCGGAACAGCAGTGCAGCACCGAAGAAATCGACGGCTATATCAAAGGCGTTGGCGCTTCTACCGATGAAATCGTTACAGAAATAGGAAACACCGAAGAAAGCATCAGTGTTGCTGACGGCGTAATGAACGAATTGCTTGAGCAGGTAAAAGTATCCGAAGAAAAGGGTGCTTTGGTAGCGAAGGAAATGGATGAGTTAAAAGAATACGCTGACAAAATGGTTACCATTGTTAACTTAATCAGCAAGGTAGCAAGACAGACTTCCATGTTGGCATTGAATGCAAGTATTGAGGCTGCAAGAGCCGGTGAAGCAGGTAAGGGTTTTGCGGTAGTAGCAGGTGAGATTTCCGACTTGGCAGCACAGACCAATCATGCAACCGATGATATCAATAACTTAATTGCTAACGTAGGCAAATCTTTGGATGAAGTGGTTGTAGCGGTAGACGAATTACTTGCAAGCAATCAGAATCAGAATGAATTTGTTGGCCAGACGGCAGAACACTTCCGAGAAATTGGAAACAGTGCCCGCAGGATTTCCGAGCAGGCAGTTCAGTTAAAAGAAGCGGTAGAGTCAGCATCTGCAGCAAATTCAGCCGTTGTGGAAAGTATCCAGAATGTGTCTGCGGTAACGGAAGAAGTGAGTGCGAGTGCAATTGCTACTTTGGAAAGTTGCGACCAGAACCAGGAAAGCATTCAGAAACTTGCGGAGATTATGGAAAGCTTGCGCGAAGAAGCTGCAAGATTACAGCAGTAAGATTTGTATAAATGAATATAAAATGAAGGATAAAGACTTCGGCGTATTGCCGGAGTCTTTTTTCATAATAATTCTCCCAATTACCTTTTGGACTGATTTGGGATATAAAGAATCTCCCTCTGTCAAAATGACGGAGGGAGATATGTTACCAGACCACAACTATTCGATAAATTGGAATTTGTCTCTCTGACAAACTGAAATTTTCAAGCTTCTTATAAATCATCAATGAACTCAATCTACTTCGTTAATACTTTCTTGCAAAGCTTGTGTGCTCCACATTTAGGGCATTTTAATTTACGTCTTGTTATAGTATGATACGCCATCACATATTCCTTCATATCAGGTACAAAGCACTCTTTACATTCAGGACATTCAAACGCTCCCGCAGTCCTGTCAAGAATACAAGCAATCGCTATTCCAATGATAACGACAACAGTTCCTGACATAATCAACACAATTCTCATCCATGTATCAATTTGAGCCAAACCCGAAATTATAAACAAAGGTAGTGCTGCTATGATTGCCAGCCATCCATACATTGCCGATAATAAAATCTTCTTTTTGTTCTCTTGTGCATCTTTTACTAAATTCACCATATTTTCCTCCGCTTTCTTTTTATAATCCACTTCTTGCAATCTTTCACCAGCTAAAAGTTCATTAACCGTAATTTCTAATTCATTGCACAGTGGAAGTAACAATGATACTTCTGGAAACCCGTTTCCTCTTTCCCACTTCGAGATTGTTTTATCACTGATAGCAAGCTTATCTGCTAATTCTCGTTGTGTGTATTTTCTCGCTTTTCTTTCATCAGCAATAAATTTACCTATTTTAATTTGGTCCATAGGTTCGCGTCCTCCTTTCTGGATTCATTGTATAAATTTCCATTTTATTTTCACACCCACGGAACGTAGAATATGGTGAATTATAGCGGTTTCTACGCTCCGTAGAGTTATAATACTCTTAAGAAAATTCAAATTTATCGTTCAGTTCACTTTATCATATTTTTCTGTTCGTATCAATGTTTAGTGAAAATGTCGGAGTTGGAACCCGTCAGTCCAAAAGTAAAAAGGGTGTAATAATTCCAACAGTTGCTACGGGATTTTATTTTGTGTATAATAATAAGGTATGCGCATTTTATGGTGGATAAAAGAATGCGCCTTGAATTTTTGCGAATGAGGTGTTTTATGAAAAGAGAGCGTTTGGGAAGCCGTCTCGGCTTTATCCTGTTAAGTGCCGGATGCGCAATCGGCATTGGTAATGTATGGAAATTTCCTTATATGGTAGGACAGAATGGTGGCGGTGCCTTTGTTTTGATTTATTTGTTTTTCTTAATCGTGATGGGTGTTCCTGCTTTAACAGTGGAATTTTCTTTGGGCCGCGCGAGCCAGAAGAGTCCCGTTAAAATTTACAAGGAACTTACTCCCGGTAAAAAGGTGTGGAATATTCACGGTTATATGGCGATGGCCGGAAACTATATTCTTATGATGTTTTATACCTGCGTAACAGGTTGGATGTTACAGTATTTTGTGAAAACTGCCGCAGGCGAGTTTGAAGGCGCGGATGCGGCCGGTGTTTCGGCGATTTTTAACGGAATGCTTGGCAAACCCGTACCTATGATTCTTTTTACCTTTGCCGTAATTATTGTTTGCTTCGGCATTAACTCTATCGGCGTACAAAAAGGCTTGGAGCGCGTAACCAAATATATGATGATTGCCCTGCTGGTAATTATGGTGGCCTTGGCAATCAACAGCATTTTCTTAGAGGGCGGTGCAGAAGGACTTAAGTTCTATCTTGTGCCTGATTTTGGAAGAATGCAGGAAGTCGGTATAGGTAAGGTGATTGTGGCTGCAATGACACAGGCTTTCTTTACTTTGAGTCTCGGTATCGGTTCCATGGCGATTTTCGGCAGTTACCTGGACAAGGAACGCAGTCTTATGGGTGAGGCTGTAAATGTTGCGGTTTTGGATACTTTTGTGGCTTTTGTATCAGGCTTGATTATGTTCCCGGCCTGTATGGCGTACGGTGTAGACGTGAATGCGGGGCCGCCTTTGATTTTTGAAACTTTGCCCAATATTTTTAATCATCTTCCTATGGGGCGTCTTTGGGGAAGTTTGTTCTTTGTATTTATGAGTTTTGCGGCGCTGTCTACCGTGCTTGCCGTATTTGAAAATATCATTTCCTGTACGATGGACGTGACCGGTTGGAGCCGTAAAAAGACCTGTATTATCAATGCATTTGCTATGATGGTGCTGGTTCTTCCCTGTATTTTCGGCTATAGTATCTGGTCAGGATTCCATCCCTTGGGCGGTACTTCAACCGTGCTTGATTTGGAAGACTTGATCGTAAGTAATATTTTATTGCCTGTAGGTACTTTGATTTATGTTTTATACTGTACCACACGTTTCGGCTGGGGCTGGGATAAGTTTGAAGCAGAAGCCAACGCAGGCAAAGGTCTTAAGGTGAAGAAGTGGATGCGCCCTTATATGACCTTTGTATTGCCGGTAATGATTCTCATTTTATTTATTTTTTCAATGATTGATGTGTTTGTATAAAAGAAAACATGAAGTTGTTGTGGTAAAAGAAATAAAGCTATAAGTGTAAAATAAAGATGTGTGTTAAAATAGAAGCGGAAGTTTGTGGATTTGTTTGCGAGGGGGATTCGTTATGAAACAATTCAGCAGAGAGCACGAAGGTGCATATGAAATTGCACATCCGGAAAACGGAAGAGAAATAGACGCTATGTCGAAAGAAGAACTCTATCACAGAGTTTATCATGATACGATTACGGGGCACTACAATTGGAATTATATGTGGAGCAAGCTTGACCGCAGACATATTCCGGCTGAGTTTGAGTATTGCTTCGTTCATTTTGACATCAAAGATTTCGGTATGATTAACGAGGTTTACGGGCATGACAACGGAAATGACCTTTTAAAACTGGTTTGTGAGCAGATGTTAAAAGAAACGGATTGGGTTTATCATTCCGTTCGTTGCGACAATGATAATTTTGCTATGATGACCAAGGCTATGCCCAAGGAAGCGTTGCTTGAGAAACTTCAGATGTTCTTTGACCGGATTTCGATACTGCCTTGTGACGAAAGCTTTCGTGTATATTACCGTTGCGGAGTTGTGACGGCAGAAGATTCCCTTTCCAAAAACGACCGCGTGGCGGACTGGGCGAAGTTTGCCCAAAGACTGGGTAAAAAGAGGGATTGTACGGAAATTCATTTTTATACCGGTGAAATGTATGAAAAAATGAAGCAGGGTAAGTATTATCTTACCTACTTGGATCAGGCGATAAAAAATGATGAATTTCTGGTTTATCTGCAACCGAAATATGATATTCATACGGAAACTATTGTGGGTGCGGAGGCTTTGGTTCGTTGGAATTATAAGCACGAAAAACTGATTTTCCCCGGAGAATTTATCCCTGTATTTGAGGAAAACAGTGTAATAGGTAAAGTGGACCAGGTTGTTCTGGAGAAAACCTGTAAATTGTTAGGGGATATGAAAGAAGAAGGCTTGCCCTTATATCCTGTATCCGTCAACCTTTCCAGAAGAAGAATGGAAAATAAGCATCTTTTGGAACAGCTGGTAGGATGTGTGGACAAGTATGGCATTTCTCACGATTTGATTGAATTTGAATTAACGGAAAGTGCAGTATACGAGGGCGAGGAAGAAATGTTCCATTTATTAAGGGAACTGCGTAACCTTGGATTCAAGATATCTATGGATGATTTCGGAACCGGTTATTCTTCCTTAAGTCTTTTATTAAATATGCCTTTGGATACGCTTAAAATCGATAAGTGTTTCGTGGATTGCATCGATGCAGATCACGAAGAGAAGAAGGAATGTAAATTGATTAAGGCAATTATATCTATGGCAAAGGATTTGAGTCTGTGTTGTCTTGCGGAAGGCGTAGAGAAAAAGGAACAGGTAGAGTATTTGCGTAAAATCGACTGCGATAAAATTCAGGGCTACTATTACAGCAAGCCTCTTCCCGGCGAGGAGTATGTTCGTATGATTCGTGAAAGTAAATAAAGATCGGTTTATAATTAAAACGTCCCTGGTTTAAAAGGAGCATTATGAAAGCAATTTTATTTGATATGGACAGAACACTTCTGCCTATGGACGAAGAACTTTTTATTAAAACTTATTTTGGCGGATTGTCCCGCAAATTATGCCCCTTGGGTGTGGAAAAAGAGCCCTTAATTGCAACAATTTGGAAGGCCACCGGCGGTATGATCCAAAATGACGGCAGTCACACCAACTACGAAGTATTTTGGCAGGTGTTTTCGAAGGAATTAAACGTGGACGCGACCGCTTTTATCGAGGCGTCAGATGCCTTTTACCAAAAAGAATTTTATGATGTAAAAGCAGTGACCGCAGAGAATCCTTTGGCAACGGAAGCAGTAAAAGCCGCAAGAGCGGCAGCGGATAAAGTGGTGCTGGCATCACAGCCGATTTTTCCTATGGCGGCACAGCTTGCAAGGGCTTCTTTCGTAGGCTTGAAAGAAGAGGATTTTGACTTAATTACAGCCTATGAAACCGAAAGCTATGCCAAGCCGAATCCAAAGTATTATGAGTCGATTTGCAAGCGTTTGGTCGTGGAACCTAAGGACTGCTTAATGATTGGCAATGATGAGAAAGAAGATATGTATGCGGCGTCCCAGGCAGGGTTAAACTGCTATTTGGTGACGGATTATATTAACGCAAGGGAAGAATATCCCTGGGATGGACCGCGGGGCACATTCAAGGATATGATTGAGATGTTGAAGAATTTATAATGGCAGGTAATATTTATTTTGTGCTGAATGTGATATTTCTATCCAAATATTTCGTTATATGTTTTACTTATGATATTTTATAAATACACAGATACAAATAAACAGATTCAATCAGCGGGTACTGGGGAACCGCCGGTACTTAGGTTCTGTTTTTTAGAACCTTATGTACCGTTGGGTGTGACACGTAGCGAGAGCGTGCCCGCGTTGAATTGTTTATTTGTATCGTCCTTATAATACAGAAAGGAGGTATCCCATGAAAATTAACATGCCGCAGGCGGTAAAAGAGATTATCGCAACGTTACAACAGAATAATTTTGAAGCGTATGCCGTGGGTGGTTGTGTCAGGGATTCGATTCTTGGAAGAGAGCCCAACGATTGGGATATTACAACCTCCGCATCACCGGAAGAAGTGAAGGCACTGTTCCGTCGCACCATTGATACGGGAATTGAGCACGGTACCGTAACCATTATGATTGACAAAGTGGGTTACGAAGTCACCACTTATCGAATTGATGGGAAGTACGAGGATGGCAGACACCCGACGGAAGTTACTTTTACAAGGAATTTGAAAGAAGACCTGCTTCGCAGGGATTTTACCATCAATGCCATGGCGTATAACGATACGGACGGGCTGGTGGATATTTTTGGCGGTTTGGAAGATATAGAGCGTAAGGTAATTCGTTGCGTAGGCGACCCGAGAGCGCGTTTTACGGAGGACGCCCTGCGTCTGATGCGTGCGGTGCGTTTTGCGGCGCAGCTTGGCTATACCATTGAAGAAGAAACCTGCGAGGCAATGAAGGAAATTGCCGGGAATCTTAAAAAAATCAGCGCGGAGCGTATCCAAGTGGAATTGGTAAAAACCTTGGTTTCGCCTAATCCTTTTATGATGAAAGATGCCTATGAATTAGGACTTACGAAATATTTTATGCCGGAGTTTGATTTGGCCATGGAGACCGAGCAGCATAACCGCCACCACATGTATACGGTGGGCGAGCATTCCCTGGTTGCCACCGGGCATATCCGGGCAGATAAGGTGTTGCGTCTTACCATGTTGATGCATGACTTTGGGAAAACCTTATGTATTACGACGGACGAAGAAGGAATTGACCACTATTACGGTCACCCCGCGAAGTCGGAAGAGATGGCGGAAGAAATCCTTCACCGATTGAAATTCGACAATGACACCATTCGTAAGGTGTGCATTCTGATTCGTCATCACGATGAAAGAATTGTGCCGGGATTGAAGTATATGCGTCGTGCAATGGCGCGCATTGGCGAAGAGGCATTTCCTGAATTGTTTGAAGTGCAGGAAGCAGACATTTCTGCACAGAGTGAATATAAAAAAGATACAAAACTTGCCAACCTGGAGGAAAACCGCAAGGATTACGAAGAAATTTGTGCAAAAAAACAGTGCGTATCTAAGGCGACTTTGGCGGTTACCGGCAAGGATTTGATTGCCTGCGGCATGAAGCCCGGCAAGGAAATCGGCGCGGTTTTGGACGCCATGTTACAAGACGTAATAGAGTCCCCGGAGCACAATGAGAAAGAATATCTTTTAAAGAAATTCCTGCCCTGATTTTAACATACTTTTCTAAGGGCATTCATACAATATCATAGCGGAAGAAGCGAAGGACCTTTTAGGAAGGTTTCGGTGCTTTCGCATGTTGTGAGTATGAAGCCTAAGGAGGAAGATAAAATGAATGACAGGGCCATCACCCTTTTGGAAAACTATGACTTTACGGTGTTAAAAAGTCACAAGGCAAGAGGCGCTTTTGTGTGCGAGACCGACAAGGGCCTTAAAATTATGAAAGAGTACCAGGCGCCGGTGTCTAAGCTTGGGTTGATGGACGTATTGTTGCAGGCTGTGGCAGGGAAGGCGGCGGTCTTTGTGGATACGCTTGTGCCGGATAAAGAGGGGAATTTCATATCCTACGACAGAGAAGGTATGGGCTATGTGGTCAAAGACTACCAAGAGGGAAGAGAGTGTTCCCCTAAGGATGTAGAGGACTTGAAGCTTGCGATGCATTCCCTTGCGCTTCTTCACGAGGAGCTTTTTTATCCGGAAGAGGATTTGCCGGAGGGCTTACATAGATTCGATTTGGAAGCGGATGTGGAGCGCCAGAATAAGGGTCTTAAAAAGATTCGTTCTTTTATCCGCGGGCGCGGGCGCAAGACGGAGTTTGAGCTGGCACTTTTAGATGCTTATAACGTGTTTCTTTCCCAGGCACTTAAGGTTGAGGAACGGATTAAAGAAGAGGATTTTGGCGGTCTCTACGGTGAGATTGAGGCGAAACGGCAGTTTGCCCACGGCGATTATCAGTATCACAATGTTTTGTTCGGAAAAGAGCAGGCGGCGGTGATTAATTTCGAGAAGTGCCAGTGGGACAGCAGAGTGCGGGACGTTGCGCTTTTTATGCGAAAAACCCTGGAGAAGGCGGACTGGGACGTAACCCTTGGTGCGAAACTTCTGGAAGAATACGAGGCGGTAAATCCCCTTAGTGACAGTGAGAAGCGGCAGTTATTTTACCGCCTGGCTTACCCTGAGAAATTCCGCAAAATCGCTAACTTTTATTATAATTCCAACAAGGCCTTTTTATCGGGCCAGTATATGGCGAAATTAGAGAATATTTTACGGCTGGAGAATTCCAAGGCAGTGTTCTTACGTAAAGTTTTTGATGATGAGATATAAAAGCGTGCGCTAAAGTATCCGATGAACAAAGGTAGATATGTTCCTACGTAAAGTATTCGACGATGAAATATAAACGTGTTACAATATAGAAGAAGGAAGTTATGTAGCAACGACTTCTTTCAAAGTGCAACGACAAACCATATTGCCTACGGAGGGCGATGATGAAAAAGTATCGAAAGCTACTTATGATGTGTCTGCTTATGATGTGCTTAGTATCCTGCGGGCGGGACGAAGAGCCTGTATCGGAGGAGCCTGTATCCCAGCAGACGGCCAATTACATATATGAAGATACGGCGATTCTTGTCACTATGGATACCGGCGAGCAGTGCATTACGTTTCAGAACATTGAAACGGGGCTTCGCTATACCTTAAGCTACGATGGCGTCACTCATTTTAACGATAAGTACGGTAGTGCAATGTCGGCAAAGCAGGTGCGTTGCGGTGTTGTGGCGGATATTACTTTTGATAAAAGTGACAAGAAGTTGCTTTCTTTGAATGTGTCCCCGGATTATTTTGTGTATTCCGACATTGCGTTTGAAGAGTTTATCAAAAACGACAGCCGTCTTATGTTCCTAAACGAGGAATATAAGCTGGATGATTTTCTTGCGATTTCCGACGGTAATATGAATCTGGACCAAATGGAACTGAGCAAGGGCGATGTGATATCCATCTGCGGTAAGGACCATACCATCTACAGTATTTATCTGCAGAGCGGGCATGGTTATCTTCGTTTGGAGAACGATGAATATTTTATCGGCGGTTGGATTGAAGTGGGCAATAAAATCATCCGTTCCGTAACGGAGGACATGCTTCTTACAGTACCGGAGGGGTCTTATGAGGTGCTAATCAGCAACGACGGTATTACCGGTGTGAAAAGCGTGACCATCGGCCGTAATCAGGAAGTGACCCTGGATTTGGGCGATATTGATGTAGAGAAAAAATTTGGCAACGTATTGTTTGTATTAAATCCGTCAGATGCGGAATTATTTGTGGACGGCGAGAAAGTGGATACCGGCGCGCCGGTGTCTATGGAATACGGTATTCATCAGTTGATTTGCCGAGCAGACGGCTATGATACCATGGCAAGTTATATTAAGGTTGGTGAGCCTTCGGCGTCTGTTACGCTTACTTTGACCGAAAACGGAGAAGACGATGATGATGAAGATTCGTCGGAAGACAGTAGTGAATCAACGGAGAACAGTTCGGAAAGCACAAGCCAGAATTCTTCGCAGAACAGCAGTCAGTCGTCAGAGAACAGTTCGAATTCTTCCGAAAACAACAGTTCCCAGAATAGCAGCCAGTCTTCGGAAAGCAGTTCCGGTTCATCAGAGAATAACAGCGGTTCCGAAAACAGCAGTAACAGTTCCGGCAGCAGTTCTGCTACCGGAAGTACCGGAACCACGGGCACAAGTGCCAAGGTATACGTGGACGGGCCTGCAGGCACTGAAATATATGTGGACGGAAGCTATGTGGGCATTGCCCCTATCTCTTTTAGCAAGCCGGAAAACAGTGTGGTGATTACCCTGCGAAAGACGGGTTATCAGACGAGAAGCTATACCATTCAGTTAGAAGACGATGACAAGGACGTGCATTATTCGTTCTCGGACTTGTTAGAGATTGGACAGTAAAAATAAATAGCAGGATAGTAATAGGCGGATTGTATAATTCGCCTATGATACATTAAAGAGAAGTATGAGGAGCAAAGAGATGGTACACAAAGAGAAATACAGTTATGAAGATTTTCTTGAAATCATTAAGGCGTTGCGGGCGCCTGACGGCTGTCCCTGGGACAGGGAGCAGACCCACGACAGCCTTCGCCCCTGTATGCTGGAGGAGGCTTATGAGTTCTTATCTTCCGTTCGTATTTTGGAAGAAACCGGCAGCGCGGACAATATGTGCGAAGAGCTTGGGGATTTGCTTTTACAGATTGTAATGCATGCAGAGATTGCCGGAGAAGAGGGGCTTTTTACTATGGACGACGTGGTAAATGAAATCAGTCGTAAAATGGTGCGCCGCCACCCACACGTATTCGGGACTACGGAAGTTTCCGGCGTATCGGACGTTTTAAACAATTGGGACGATATCAAGAAAAAAGAGAAAGAAGGCAAGGCCTGGATTGAGTCGCCTTTGCGTGAAATCCCGGCAGAGCACCCTGCCCTTACCCGGGCATCTAAGGTACTTAAGAAAGTTAACAAGGTTTATGAGCCCATCCTTGACTATGATGCTTCTTTGGACAAGCTTGGTGCAAGCATTGAGGCTTTAAAACAGCAGGGGAAGGATATTCCGCAGGAAGAGCTTGAAAAGGAGCTTGGTAAAATGCTGATGGAGCTTTCTGCAATTGCGGCAGAGAAGAAGATTTATTCTGAGCAGCTGTTGATTGATTGCGTGGAAGAAACCATAAAGAAGTATGAGAAGTAGGGCGGTTATATAAAAGTAGATTTGATATATTGTTTTTTATTTGCAGAGAGAGGTTTATATGCGAAAAATTATTAGAACGATACTTTTAATACAATGCTTTATACTTTTTATACTATCTATGGGGTGTAATACTTCTGCTCAAATTACAGCGGAGGATGAGCCAACTATTCTTTTTGCGATAGCGGAAACAGTTCCGGACGAGAGTGGCGTAGCTGTGATATATGTGGATAACAAAGGAAATATTTATTATGATTATCTGTATGAACCCTTAATTCCTATGTTAGAAAGCGGTACATATAGTTTTGGAGAGGTTGTTGGACAGATTCCGAGTCAAGAAGTGATAGAGAAATATTATAAGTTATGCGAAATACCGGAAGGGGTAATTACGGCACAAGTGGATACAATTGGTGCAGCACCCGGTGAAGTGATTCAAATTTATTATGGTTTGATATACAACGAAGAAACAATAGAGGCAAAAAGACTATGGACCTATAGTGAAACAATAAGTATGTTAGATGATGAAACTGCTAAAGATATTATTCTTTGGATGGATTCCTGGGAATGGGAATTGGAAAAAGAAGGCTGGGATAAAGAGACGCGACAGTGGTATCCCTGTCCGGAGTGGAGTAACTTAGAAAGTGCCCATTGGTATTTTGATTAAAAATGGTTTTGTTGTTGAAAATGTAATTTGTAAATGCTAATTGGGAGTGGGAGCTTCCGGTTGAAAACGATAATGGATAAGTAAAAAGACAGGTAGTTTAGCTATCTGTCTTTTTACTTTTTAGTTGGAAACAGCGGATTGAAAGTAGAGGGAGAATCTTAATTTTTTAGAGCAAAATCATCACTTTAACGAAGAGTTAGATACACTTAGCGAAAAAAACAGTACACTTATCGAAATGCTATTGAAAAAAATAAATAGAAATGAAAATATAATAAAGGGGGATTTTATATAAAACAGAGTGCCTATGATGGACGAAAACAGAACAGATGAGGTGACCAAGGATATGGATTATGCAAATGAACTTATGACAGATTATGAAAGGGAAGAAGCGGAGCGTATACGAAGAGCCGAAATAGAAAATAAAATATCCCGATTAAAAAATGAACAAAATAATTGTATTGATAATATGAATTATCTGAAGCATTTAAGGGGGAAGATGGAAGATTCCCGGTGGGAGTTAAAAACCTTGCTTGAACAGTCGCTTCGACATGATTATCTGGGAGAGATTGTAGTGCCGGATATTTTTGAAGGTGTGGGAGCGGGCAAAATCAAAAACAGGTTCGAAGAATCCCGAGATAGAATGTATGAGTATACTGAGAATTTATCCGGAATTATTTATAGTATGGAACAGCAGATTGCAAGGCTACAAAGACATATCGGCAGCCTTGATGCAGAGATAGAAAGTTTAAGTATGATGTTATAGGGGGATATATGGAAAATATCAAAGTATCGGTAGAGAAGTATTCTACGTTTCTTAATAAATACAAAGAATTACATGAGCATATTTTAACAGATATTACACATTGTGAGGATGAACTGAAAGAGCTGCTACATACAGAGGGCGGATTTCATGCAACGGAGACATCCAAGACGATTGAGGAAATTCTGGAAGTGTGGGATGAAATGGTGAAAACACATTTGGGGGAAGGCTTCGATAAAATGGAGCAAAGTGTTTATCATTATATTAATTTCATGCAGGAAGCAGATAATATATAAAAGAGAGGAATGTTATGTCAGATATAAATATTAATTACGTAAATGTGGAAGCAAAGGTAGACGAAATACAACAGTATATAGATACCAATATATTCGATAAAGCAGAAGCAGATTATAAAATGTTGGAAGAGTTACTTAATGAGATGGAAGGAAGTTTCACAAATGAGCTGCGCATTGTACTTGCTAAAGAAAAAGCGACAGTTTATGAGTATATAAAATGTCTCAAAGAAATTTACCGGTTTGTGGGAGAGGCCACGGAAGGATTTCGGGAAGTGGATGAACAGAGTGCAAGCGTAAACAGATTCTGATGAATGACACAGAGGATAAAGAGATGAGTATGGACGATAAAAAAGCAATTCATTATAATATTACTGATGATATGATGTTGAGTATTATTTCATTATTCCGCAGAGGACAAGCCGTGTTTGAAGAAGTATCGGGATTACTTTATAGAGCCGAGGACATATGTGAGAATCTTCCTGCGTCTGTCAGAGAGCAGGAATTAATTGTAAGAGCGCAGGATATGAATCATAAGTTGTCAAATTATGACTGCGAATATGAGGGGCAAATCATAGTTTCTGCTATGCAGAGACTGATAGATGGTTTGTACGAAGTGGAGAATACATATACCAATGAAATTCGAGAGAATAGTGTATATTTTCAGAGTGGTGTGTGGCGGAGTGGCACAGGTCAAGTGGGTACGGAACATATAGCGACAATGTTTTTACTTGATCCGGAACAGGCAGAGATCAAAGCATTATCTGATTACATTATGGAAAGCGTGTATAAAATAGCAGAAATTCGTCAAGAAACAGAGCATTTGTCTGATACAGAAATTGCAACATATTTCAATGCCATTCATAGTTATATACAAAGAGTGTGTCCTTATGAATATATGCTATATATAACAGACGGAATTCCGACTGCAGTACAGCAGAAAATGTATGAAAAATTAAAAGAGAAGGCAGATATTTATGTCGAGGCAGTGCAGTTACAGAGCCAGCTATTATCAATGGAATATCCTTATGCGTGGAATCCGGATTTTCTAAGTATGGAGAATACATTAGAAATTGTTGAAATCTTCCATAGGAATGAAGTATATACAGCAGAGGAAAAATCGTATTTTTTGGCACAGGTGTATGCTGAAACAGAGGGTGGAAATAGAGTTCGCGAAAGAACATATACGTATGTAGGAGGCAATGTTGAGTTAAGTAAAGAATTTGAAGAATATACGGCTACGCTATGTATATTGCAAAATGCAAGTAAATTTCTGCCAGAGGGACAGTTGGTTAACTGGCACGAAGGAGGCACCGAGGAGGAGTTTATTTATGCAATCTCTCAATCCTATATAAATAGCAAAGGCAATTTATGCAATAATATATATTATACAGCCAATAACATAACTACTGAACGATCACAGGAGATTAAGCATATTATTGGAACAAATGCGGAAGATTCAGAGTATGGATTATATAATGAACCTTTTAGGATAAGTGATATGATTCGATATAGGGGCGGCGGAGCATTACAATTAACACATAAGGAAAATTATTATGCTTTTGCGCTCTATGTAGAGCAACAATTGAAAGATGTAGAAGCTGCTCAAGATATAAGAGAAAATGGTTGTTATTCAGAATATATTACGGATAAATATTGTCTTGAATCGGCAGAGTGGTTTTATTATGTTAGTATCGAAACTACAACCGATACAAAAGATTTTTATCAAATTACAAAAAAAATATGTGGGGGAGATTCTGATTATGAAAGAAGAAAAGAATATCAGGAGGCAATTTGTAGTGTGTTGTCAGAATAAAAAATCAAAAAATAAAATTTTAGTGATATTTATTGTTATGGTTTTTTCTGTATTCTTATATGGTTGTTATAATACATATTCTCAAGCGAACACAGGTGTAAGCGAAAAACTCACTTTCGGCATAGACAGTATTCTATCAGAAATTGAGATAATAGATGTAAAATATAAAGAAGTCATTTACTTTGAGGATTATTCGAAGATTTATTATATTGAGCCGGAAAATTGGGGCTTTTATGGTTTGCAACTTTCGAATAAATTAATGGCGGAAACGCATTTACAACAGTTAGAATTGGAAGAAGATGAGCAAATCGTATTTATAAAGACATATGATTATCAGGTATGTGATTATATTGAAGAGATTATATATACGATTTCTTCAAAGGATATAGTAAGGAGATATGTGGCTCTAATCGATAGGGAAGGCGGTTATATAGGGGCATCGGCGTATGAAATTTTTTCGCAAGGCAATAATGTGGATAGATTGAAAGAAAGAGTAGAATGTGAGATAGATGATAGAGGATTTCTTGGCGATCCTATTTCGTATGTACCGCGGTTTTATATTAAGGATTTAAATGAAGACGGAAAGGTAGATATGTATCATTCTTATGCGGATATGTTTTTATGGGATGAGGGAGAATATCGATTATGTTCACAAGAGGAAGCGGTTGAATTATTAAATGCAAATGAAGAAAAGGATATGCAGCCCAAAATGCAATTGGAATCTTTTCAAAGTGAGCATACCAATATTATAAATAAAGAAAATGGAAGGATTACATATCTACAGTTTTATGATATTACAAATGCCGAGCAAATTAATGCACAGATTAGAGATGTAATTGAAAAGAAGGATAAGGAAAAAGAAGGAACAATCGATATAAGCGCACATGAGGTTATATATGTAGGAGAACGTTACTTGGTTGTGCATATGTATACTCATATTCCGGGGGATTATACATGGCAGGGTGAAATGATATGCGAGGATTCCCGTTATCTTACTTTTAATTTGGAAGAAGGAACGTTGGTTTCCTTTGAAGATATTTTAGGCGAAAGTTATTCCAGAGAAGATTTAATTGCGCTTATGTGGAAAGCATATGAGAAGAAAATAAACGAGATACCTGACCAGTATTCCAAAGAGGAGTTTGATTCCTACTATGAATATGCATTTGGGCTATACGATAAGGCCGGAGATAAAGGGAATCCGTCGATGGAAGAATATGTAAAATGTTACTTCACAGACGAAGGTATGATTGTTACATATAGTTCAAGGTTTACATATGGTCTTGGAGGATTACCGATTCACTATTATTTGAACGAAGAGCTAGATATTATTTCGGGAAATGATACGTTGGAGCTCTTTTGTTCCTGGGAGGAAATATACGATGAAGCAGAGGGATAAACGCAAAAGAAAAAAATCTATTAAAAGAGCTTGATACCAATAATTATCCGGAAGCGCCGGACATTTATTATTACGGAATTTTATATTATGAAGGTGAAATAAAGCCTGTTGAGTTATATTATTACGGCGGAAGTCACACAATGTTAGAAGACGCACATACAGAAGAAATTGTAGAATGGATGGATAGTTGGAATTAAACCGGACTATCTTTGTAGCCTAAAAGTTAAAAAACCCCGAAAAATCGTGGTTTTGTCCAAGTTTTTCTTGACAAATTACGCAAAAACAACTATAACTAGTATAGTGGTTGTTTACGCAACCTGGTAAACTAAAAACATCCTATAAAAGTAAGAGGAGGAGTTCAATAATGAACAAGACAGAATTAATCGCAGCTATGGCTGATCAGGCAGGATTATCTAAGAAAGATGCAGAAAAGGCTTTAAAGGCTTTCACAGACATCGTAGCAGATGAATTAAAGAAAGGTGAAAAGATCCAGTTAGTTGGTTTCGGTACTTTCGAAGTTGCTGAAAGAGCAGCTAGAGATGGTAGAAATCCTTTAACAGGTAAGGCTATGAAGATTCCCGCTTCTAAGGCTCCTAAGTTCAAAGCTGGTAAGGCTTTAAAGGATATGATCAACGCTTAATTACAGGCTGATTATGAATTCAAAAGACCGACTTTATGTCGGTCTTTTTTATACCGAAATTTTGTATAAAATAAAAGTGTTACTTTACAAATTTTATTAAAAAAATGAAATTTGAAGGAGAGAAGAATGAGACTCGATAAATATTTAAAAGTTTCCAGATTAATCAAAAGAAGAACGGTTGCCAACGAAGCCTGCGATGCGGGGCGCGTTACGGTGAATGGTAAGGTAGCGAAGGCTTCCCAGGACGTGAAGGTGGGCGATAAGATTTCTATTAAATTCGGTGATAAAACCGTAGATGCGGAAATTCTGTCCGTGCAGGAAACCGTTCGCAAGGAAGAAGCCAAGGATATGTTTAAGTACCTGTAAAAAGTTACGGAGGATTATTATGATTCATCAGACTTTTCAAATTGTCGTTGAAGGTTCAGAGCCGAATACTAAGCTTGTGACCTATTTGCTGGAAGCGTCGCCTGAGATTATTGCACCGCCGAAACCGTTGGTGCTTATTTGTCCCGGCGGTGGTTATTCCTTCACCAGTGACAGGGAGGCGGAAGCAGTTGCATTGAAATTCAATGCGGCAGGTTTTCATGCTGCGGTCCTTCGCTATAGCTGTGCACCGGCAGTGTATCCTACCGCCCTTTGTGAGGTGGCTTACAGTGTGGCTTTGATTCGAAAAAATGCAGATAAGTGGAATGTAAATCCCGATAAAATCATTGTGCAAGGGGCTTCCGCAGGCGGACATCTTGCAGCTTCTTATGCCTGCTTTTATCAGGAAGATTTCCTAGCAAAGCTTACGGGGTTATCTGCACAGGAACTGCGTCCTGCGGGCCTGATGCTAAGCTATCCGGTGATTACATCCGGCGAATATGCCCATCAGGGTTCCTTTGAGTGCCTTTTGGGAAAACCTTACGAGGCGTTGCAAGAAGAGCCCTTGTTAGACAAGCTTTCTTTAGAGAAAGCGGTTCATAACGATATGCCGCCTGTATTTTTGTGGCATACCTTCTGTGATACTACCGTCCCTGTAGAGAATTCGCTTTTCTTTGTAAGCGCGTTAAAAGAGAAGAACATTCCTACGGAATTCCATATGTTTTCCAAGGGTGTTCACGGTTTGGGACTGGCCAACCATCTTACGATGGGACTTAATAACTATGGTTTACAGCCGGAGTGTGAAATCTGGATTGACCTGGCCATTACCTGGCTGTCGAATTTATAAAAGAACGCCGACTATCGTATAGCCGGCGTGTAAAGTCTTGTATCCAAGTCGTCAATATTACATTCAAAAATATAAATCGGCTGATAAAAGCCTTTGGAATCCACTTCGTAGGCAAGGAAAATATCATTCACCACAATGTGTTCCGGTTCAAAAGCAGGTTCATAAAGGAAGATGCCATCGGCAATGCGTCTGTAGGCTTCTTCTTCCGTAATGATGGGGAAGTCCTTGTAGGCCGTGCATTTTATAATGTTATAGTCAAGGTTTTCGATTTTACCAAGGCTGTTGTAGGTGACGTTGACCTGGCCGTCGTAGACGAAGTCTTCATATAAAATGCAATTTGAGCGGAAGCGGTAGGTGCCATTCTCTAAGTTGGTAAACTCAGCGTCTTCGGGAATGAAAAATCCTGCTTCTTTTACCGCGGTGCGGATTTCTTCTTCCGTAGCAGTGGTGTTTGCGGGAATCATTTCATCGTTCTCGTCCCATCTGCAGGCGAAGTTGTTGTAGTGGATTTTATTTCCTTCATAGTCGATGCTGAGAATAATGTCGCCGGGGTCGCTGTAGTAGAAGGCGGTCTCGTCGTAAATATCCGTACGGCTTTCATCGAATCCATAGCCCAGACTCGCAAAGAACTCTCTTGCGTAGTGTTCCGTTTCTTCTACGGTAGAAACAGGCACGATATAGACGGAAGCGGTTTCTGGACTTGCGTCAAAGTTTGCGTTACAGGTTACAGAGGCCGGGTGGGCCTTGATGATATGGTGACATTTTAAATTTCCCAGATCCTGAAAATGATGCATCGAGAAAATAGCAGTAAAAGCTACCGCGGCAATCACCAGCGGAAGTTGATAGAGAAGGACCGGTTTGATGGAAACGGGTTCTTTTTTAATCCTTTTATGGATATAATCCGCCAAGCGGTAGAGTCCGTATCCAATAAGAGTTCCTAGGGTATTGTTAATCAAATCGTCGGTTTCAAAAATGCCCCGGCGGAGCACCAGTTGTACTACTTCAATCAGCAGGGTTAAGGTAAGTCCTGCCAGCGCCGTGGGGCCGAATTTCTGAAATGTTTTATGAATATAAGGAAGCAGCAGACCAAAGGGCACCAGCATAAAAATATTCAAAATAATATTGCGCCAGCTTGCGTCCTTGTACTGATGCCAGGCTTCAATGTAGGAGTAGAAGGGCATCAGGCGGAAAAGTTCGGTCTGATAAGCGAAACGGCTTAAAAGCGTGACGCCGAACACTATAAAAATATAGCAGATAAACATTGCATACAAAAGAAATTTGGGCAAGGAGAGCTTCTTCTGCCCTTTCATTATTTTCTTATAAATGATAAAATATCCGACGCCGAAAAGCCCGCCGCAGATTACGGCAAGGATAAGCGCATAAACCAGATATTCCATTCCCAATTGTATCAAATCCGCAACTCGCATAAGCCACTTCCTTTCGTGTTTTTCATTCTACTCTTGCTAGAACGGTTTTACAAGAGAAATGTATTCATATAAAAGGAGTCCCACGAATATAATGTAATAGACTTAAAATATGCAAAAAAGTTGTTCCGGCATAACAAAGGCATCACGCTTTACGGGTGGTGAAGGAAAACAGGAGGTACCCTATGGAAGATTTGAATCATGGAAGTAAAAACGGCAGGGCCCACAAAGTAATGCTGATGGGGCGCAAAACCTGCGGTTTAAACGGCATTGTGGACGTGTTGGCTTTCGATGTAAATGAAATGATTATGGAGACCGAGCAGGGAATGCTTATGATAAAGGGGAGCGAGCTTCATGTCACCCGTCTTTCATTGGAAAAGGGCGAGGTGGATTTGGAGGGGCGGATTGACAGTCTTGCCTATTCTGAGATTTCTTCTCCCGCAGCTAAGGCAGAAGGCTTCTTTGGAAAGCTGTTCCGCTAATGGAAATCAGCAGTGAAATACTAAACGAAGTCAGGCTGTTTGCCAACTCGGTGGTGCTCGGGGCCGGACTGACGTTTCTTTACGACGGCTGGCTGATTTGCAGGAAAGTGTTTAAACATAATAATTTCTGGATCTCTTTGGAGGATTTGAGTTTCTGGTTTTTTACGGCAGTGGTGGTGTTTTTGGCCTTGCGCGAGCAAAATAACGGAGTATTGCGGTGGTTTCTGATTATGGGTGCCGGGCTTGGTATGCTTTTATATAAAAATTCCGTAAGCAGATTTTATGTAAAGTGGTTTGGTGATGCAATACTACATATTGTGGTTTACATAAAAAGAATGGCATATTTTGTATTTAAACCGGTAAGAATTGCCAAAAACCACGTAAAATCGGGCTTTTTCAAGGCAAATAATGGTATAAAAAAAGTTACCATAATATTAAAAAACAAGTTGACGGTTTGCATAAAATGGTTTACAATTGCATTATGTAAACACAATGGACAGAGTGGTGATTTACATAATGAAGAGGATTTTTAGTGGGGGATACGCAAATGGCTACACGGCGTAGAAAGGCTGCGTACCGTAAGAATCACAGAAATCGTACCGGTATTATTCTGGTAACGACAGTTGTGGCTCTTATGATGTTGGTAGTTGGTGTTCAGACACACCAGTTAAAACAGCAGCAGAAAGCATACCAGGAGGAAGAACAATATTATCTCGATTTGATTGCGCAGGAAGAAGAGAGAAGTCTCGAAATTGCGGAGTTTGAGAAGTATACCCACACTACAGCTTATATCGAAGAAGTAGCGAAATCAAAATTCGGTTTTGTAAAAGACGGCGAAATCCTTTTTATAGCAGAATAAGATATGACAGCCCGGCGAAATGCCGGGCTTTTTGATTGTCGGAATTTGTCGACGTGTTTATGCAGATTGCACATAGACAAATTCTGCTTTGGTTGTTAATATGTAAGCAAAGCATGTAGTATTTCTTTTGTGTTCTTATATCAAATCAAAAAAACTCTTATATTAAGAAAATCTATGCTTTTATTTCAACAAATTAATTGAATAGGCAGGAGATTTTCAAAAGGTGACTTACGAAGGAATTCTCCTGCGCCGAAAGTATTCGGGAAGGAGGCGTATGGGGAAGAAAGACATTACCCACAAGTCGTTTTTTGAGAATCCGGAATGGTTTGCGGACTTGATGAATGCGGCTTTCTTTGGCGGTAAGGAGATTCTTGCGGCCGGAGAACTTTTACCGGAGGATGGAGCACTGCAGAAAGCAGACGAGACGGTTACAACGGAGCGTCTGCGGGACGTGGTGAAGAAACAGACCAAAGACGGAAGTACCTTCGCGGTGTACATACTGGAGAATCAGAGTGCGGTGGATTATTCCATGCTAATCCGTATTATGGTGGAGGAAAGTCTGGCGTACGATAAGCAGGTTAAGGAGATTCGAAGGGCAAATAAGGCGAAGTATGGAAATGCACTGAAAGAAGATGAATTTGTTTGCGGATTTCGAAAAAGTGACAGGCTTGCACCGGTTTTTACCCTGATATTGTACTGGGGCGATAAAGAGTGGGATGCGGCCGTCTCGTTAAAGGATATGGTAGCGGTGCCTGCGGCGGATTATTACGAAGAGAAGCGGATTCGAGAGCTGATTCCGAATTATCGCATTAAGGTGTTTGATTTGAACAAAGTGAAGGATTTCAGTCTTTTTAAGACTACATTGCGGACGGTCTTTGAGTTTTATTCCTGTAGAAAGAGTACGGAAGCGTTAAGAAAGTATTTGTCCTGCCATGAAAAGAAAGTGAAAGCGTTGGATGAAGAGAGCAAGTTTTTGCTTTTAACGCTGATTAAGGAGAAGAGACTTTTAAAGAAGTTTGCAAAGAAGGAGAAAAAGGAGGAAGAAGATATGTGTGAGGCAATTCAGGGAATGATTGAAGAAGGTATTGCGCAAGGAAAGGCAGAAGGAAAAGAAGAAGGAAGAGCAGAAGGGAAAGCGGCAGAAAAAGTAGAAGATATCTTAATTGTTTTGAATGAGCAGGGTGTGGTATCTAAATATCTTGATGAAAAAATAAGAAGCGAAAAGGATATGGAAATTTTGAATAAGTGGTTCCGCCTTGCAATTAAGGCAAAAACAATCTCTGAATTTGAAGCTGCAATGTAAAAAGAAACCTCCGACTGAAGAAACGGTCGGAGGCTTTATCGTTCTATGAAATATAGTGTTTTGGAAGAAAAAAACAGTTGATTTTTCGTGTAAAAGGAGTAAACTAAAAACAAACGTATGTTCTATAATTATAAAATAGCAGATTAAATGATAATGAATATGGGCGAAAAATCAATGATAAAACGGCAAAAAAATTTTATGGTTCCCATCGAGAACCGTATTTATATCTGCATCGACCTGAAAACGTTCTATGCTTCGGTGGAGTGTGTGGAGCGAGGCTTGGATCCAATGACTACCAACTTAATTGTGGCGGATAAGGAGCGTTCCGAGAAGACCATTTGTCTGGCGGTTTCACCTGCGATGAAGGCTTTGGGTGTAAGAAACAGGTGCAGGGTTTTTGAAATTCCGAAACACATCGAGTATATTACGGCGCCGCCGCGGATGAAGCGCTATATAGAGGTATCGGCAGATATTTATGAAATATATCTGAAGTATATTTCTAAGGAAGATATTCACGTTTATTCCATTGACGAAGTTTTTATGGATGTGACGGATTATCTGTCGATGTATCAGATGACTGCCAGGGAACTTGGCATTATGATTATGCAGGAGGTCTATAAAGAGACGAAAATACTGGCGACCTGCGGTATCGGAACCAATTTGTATCTGGCCAAAATTGCCCTGGATATTACGGCAAAGCATGCCGAGGACCGCATCGGAGAACTGGATGAAGAGACTTATCGTAAAACTTTGTGGAATCATCGGCCGTTAACGGATTTTTGGCGTGTGGGACCGGGGATTGCCAAGCGTTTGGAGCGTTACGGCATTTTTACAATGGAAGGCGTTGCCCATATGGACGAGGAGGTTTTGTACCACGATTTAGGGGTGGATGCGGAACTTTTGATTGACCACGCCTGGGGCCGGGAGCCGGTCACTATGGAAGATATCAAGAATTATAAGGCGCAGAGTCGCTGTATGACCAGCGGGCAGGTCCTGATGCGGGATTATGAACATGAAGAAGGGAAACTCATTGTCAAAGAGATGATGGACTTGTTGTGCCTTGATATGGTGGAACAGGGGCTTGTGACTCAGTCGGTTACTTTGCATATGGGGTATTCCAACGAACTGAAAATACCGCCTGTCCACGGAACGGTTTCTTTTACGACGCAGACGAATTCGGCAAGGACGATTATACCGCAGGTAGAGGCATTGTATGAACGCTTGAAGAATCCGGAATTTCCGATAAGAAGGGTAAATATTTGCTGTAATCGTGTTGTAGAGGAAGGATACCGTCAATATGATTTATTTTCGGATCCCGTAGAATTGGAGCGGGAGAACCGCATGCAGAAGGCAGTAATTGGCATCAAGCGCAGGTTTGGCAAGAATGCCATTTTAAAAGGAATGAATTTGGAGGAAGGTGCTATGACCAGAGAGCGAAATCATCAAATCGGCGGTCATAGAAGCGGTGAATAAGATGACACAGAGACCGAAAATGAGCAGGGAAGAGCGGGCAAAACAGTTTATGCCTTTTGCCGCGTTAAAGGGCTACGAAGAAGCTTTGCGCGAGAAAGAACGGAAGGTAGCAGAGAGGGAGGTTAAGGAGCAGTTAAGCGAAGAAGAGTTATCCTATTGCTTTGGGGATTTTTTTGATGTAAAATCACAATCAGACAGATAAAAATGTGTAGGAGGAATTGTGATGCAAAAACCTGCGAAGACTTTATTATGGATTGCGATGGGAATTGAAGTTGTATATGCAATTGCAGCACTGATCGGAATGGTTATTGGAAGTGCTTTTAATACGTTTGGAACCCCGGATGGTTCTGTATATGCAATAATTATTATGTATTATGTTGTTAACGTAGGAATTCCCATGGTGGCTAAAATTATACTTGCCGCTATTGTATTATCGAGCTTAAAAGAGAATAGCGAAAAGATTGTTACAGAGATTATTGCCATTGTTTTGTTTTCGGGAATTCTGTCAATACCGTCCATTCTTATTAACAATTTTACAAGCATAATCATTGCACAGATTGGACAGGAATCCTTAATAACTTATCATTATGCAGGTTCAGGTATGGGCTGGGTTGGTTTCCTGCGCAGTATCTCTACAGTACTGTTTATTGTGGCAGTCGCTTTTTCCATTGCCTACAAAAAAGTCGAACTTCCGGATCTTCGTCGCATTTTGGAAGAGGAAGACGCATAAAACTGTTTGACATCAAACCTAAAATAAGGTATCATATTCAATGGTCGCGAACGTGGCCTTGAATATTGACGATGCGTGGCTCAGCTTGGTAGAGCGCTGCGTTCGGGACGCAGAGGTCGCAGGTTCAAATCCTGTCGCATCGATAGAAAGAAATAGTCCTCGCCGTAAGGTGGGGACTATTTCTTTCTATATTCATGTTATAGAAATTGAACCTGCTACTTCAATAGGAGTGAGCGCTCGTTCGGGCGCAGAGGGCTCACGAGGTCCGGGGGACCTCGGTTTTGAGCCGACCGGAGCGAAGCGTAGAACGCAGGTTCAAATCCTGTCGCATCGATAGAAAGACCTTCGAATTTTGTTTTGAAGGTCTTTTGGTAAGTATAAGAGGCATATTTCTTATTAGGTATAGTTTAACTTGCCGGTAACTTGCAGAAAATGCAAAAAAGTATGGGAAAATAGTATTTTTAGCCCATTTTTTAGAGATTTTTAACTTGCTGGTAACTTGCAGTGTATATACAATGGTTTCTGTTAGCGCAGATAATTTTATTTATGATTCTAGTTCACTATACAAAAGTTTTCCCACGCGGTTAATTTTCAAAATTAAAAAACCGATATAAAATTAGTACAATTTTTATCAAGGAAGGGAGTACAAACTATAATGGATAACATTAAAGAAAAAATCGAAGAAATCGTAGAAAAGATTAAAAAGGACCCTAACTTCAAGGAAGATTTTATGAAGGATCCCGAGAAAGCACTTGAGAAAGCAACCGGCATCGACATTCCCGACGGAATGGTAGATAAGGTAGTTGACGGCGTTAAGGCAAAACTTGCAGGAGACAAGCTTTCAGGCGCTATGGATTCCATTAAGAAATTATTCTAATCAGATTTTTAAAGAACACATAAGACGGTTTGTCTTATGTGTTTTTTTAATGGATTCATTTCGCAAAAGTCGGGTTAAGATACGGTTAAGAAAGCGTTTGCCGTATTGTTTTGGGCTTAAAAATTTTTATATAATTAACTCGTAAAAATGTTAGAGGCAGATTAAAAAATGTGAGGCCGATAGCGGAGAAGTCCGCCCCAAATAAGTCAGTCATTGAGGAGGACACGTACAAATAGCTGATTTTCTAGGATTATTAGGTGGTTTGGCGCTGTTTTTATACGGCATGCAAATGATGCGTGACGGCATTTGTTCAGAAGAGGCTTGCGTGCTGTATTCAGAACTTTTAACAGACTTCGAGCGAGTAGGCGACCATGTGTTGAATATCGGCCAGTCTTATGCAAAGATATACGGAAAAATGTAATTACAAATTCTCTTCATTCATACGATATCCAACACCCAACTCGTTGATAATATATTGATTATCGCCGGGTTTGGAACCTAATTTTTTGCGGATGTTTGCCATATTCACCTGAAGCTTTTTGATGCTTCCGTCATCGGCAGAACCCCAGATTTCTTTTATAATGGTAGCGTAGGTCATCACCTTGCCTGTGTGGTAGGAAAGGAGCGCAAGAATGTTATACTCTGTCTGTGTCAGTTTAATTTCTTCCGAGCCGATAAAAACCATTCTGCGGTCGTAGTCAATCACCAAATCATATAAGGTAAATTTTTCGCCGGGAAGAGAACCTGCGCCGGCTCCCGGGCGGTTGTTTCGCAAAGAAGCACGAAGGCGCGCCAGTAATTCACCCGTGCCAAAAGGCTTGGTAATATAATCGTTTGCGCCTAAATCAAGGGCTTCGATTTTATCATCTTCTGAGGTGCGGGCCGATAAAACAATGATGGGGGTAGTGTGTGTTTGACGAATGGTACGGATAAATTCAACACCGTCTTTATCGGGTAAGCCTAAGTCCAATATTACCAAATCCGGCGTATGCGAAGAAAACATCAGGATACCCTGTTCGCAGGTTGTTGCCACCAGGGTCTGATAGTCGTTTGCGCCCAACACGGTTTCGATAAAACTGCGAATGTTACTTTCGTCCTCGATTACAAGTATTTTATATTTACTACTCATCACTTTCCTCCGCTTCCAGCATAAAATAGAAAATTGCACCGCCTTCTTCGCGGTTTTCGGCATAAATTGTACCGCCGTGGGCGCGAATGATGGTGGAACATACGGATAAACCGATGCCCATATTATTACGGCTACCATCCGTCGGTGCCTCTGAATGGCTGACGTAACCGTTAAAAATCTTATCTTTTATATCCGACGGGATGCCGCATCCGTTATCCTTAACGGAAAAAACGGCTTTTTTTTCTTTTATCTCTACTTTAAGTCTCAATTCTGTCATGCCTTTGGCATGGTATACTGCATTCTCCAAAATATTCAAAAGAACCTGCTCGATTAAAATGGGGTCCATGGGAATGCTGACGAAATCATAGGGAATTTCCACGATTATTTCCTGCTCGGGACAACGTTTCTTAAACTTAACAAGAACGGAGTCGATTAGCTCTTCCAACACCACCGTGGTTTTGCTGAGGCTGACCTTGCTACTGTCAATCCGCGTAACGGAGAGGAGATTTTCTACCATGTGAATTAACCATTGGGAATCCTTCTGTACGTCACCAAGAAGCTTTAAATTCTGTTCTTTGGATAGGTTGTCATAGTTTTCGATTACCGCTGATGTGGAACCGTAAATGGAAGTTAACGGGGTGCGCAAATCGTGGGACACCGCACGTAAAAGGTTCGCGCGCATGCGTTCCATTTCGCTTTCGGCCTTGATTTTTTCCTGGGTTTTCAACTGTGTGGTTAAGGCGCCTGTCATAATGGCAACAATCAGCATAACCACTGCAGAGAAAATACATTCCGGGGAAATCAAATCAAATGCGTAATAAGGGAAAGTAAAGGCATAATTTACTGCCAGTACACTTAAAAGCGAGGCGGTAATACCCCAGAAATACCCTTGCGTTTTCAAGGACACAAGAAAAACACCAAGAACGAAAATCATGGGAATCAGGGTTCTTGTATCAAATATAATTTCTATAATTAAGTTTACGGCAAAGAGCAGAATTAATGTTATAAAAGTAAAAATTCCGTCCAAGATTAATTGTCTGTGTTTTTTCATGCCTATATTATAGTACAGGCGTTGGCGGGTTACAAGTTAAGAGACGGTTTAGATTTCAAGACAAAAGTGATTGCTTATATCCGGCTGGAATTATATAATGAAAATGTTGGAAAAATAAGAAATTAAGATAAAATAGCCTTTGAGATAGAGATGTTCCTAATCGGACAACCATCGGAGAATGATATGAATCAGGAAGAAAAATATATTAAAATGACAACAGAGCCTGTGCCGAAACTGGTGGGTTCGCTGGCGGTGCCGACCATCATCAGTATGTTGGTCAGTTCCTTTTATAATATGGTGGATACCTATTTCGTGGGTAAAATCAACACTTCCGCTACGGCAGCAGTCGGCGTTGTGTTTTCACTGATGGCGGTTATCCAGGCCTTTGGCTTTTTGTTCGGCCACGGCGCCGGTAATTTTATGGCAAGGAAGCTGGGCGAGAAAGATCGGGAAGAGGCTTCAAAGATTGCCAATGCGGGCTTTTTCTTCTGCCTGGTGTTCGGCGTGATTCTGATGATTATCGGACTGATTTTTGTAGAGCCGTTAGCGTATTTCCTGGGTTCTACGGATACGATTCTTCCCTATGCGGTTGATTATATGCGGATTATCCTAATCGGTAGTCCTTATATGATGGCATCTTTCGTTCTGAATAATCAGATGCGTTACCAGGGTAATGCAATATTTGCCATGGTAGGAATTATCGTCGGAGCGGTGTTGAATATTGCGTTGGATCCGTTGTTGATTTTTACTTTTGATATGGGTATCAAAGGTGCGGCGTTGGCAACCATTATCAGCCAGGCAGTAAGTTTTCTATTATTGCTAGGCGCGACCCGGTTCGGAGGAAATATACCGATTACACTGAAGCGGAATCCGTTTGTATTCCGGCTTCTGCCGGAGATTTGCGCAGGCGGTCTGCCTTCGTTATGTCGTCAGGGAATTGCCAGTATTTCGGTAATTCTTCTGAATACTTCGGCGCGTGATATTGCGTTTGCTCATGCAAGCGGCGAGAATGCAGTCCTGTATGCGGACGCGGCCATTGCGGGCATGTCTATTGTATCGCGCATTACGATGTTTGCTAATTCGGCTTTGATTGGATTTGGCCAGGGATTCCAGCCGGTGTGCAGTTTTAATTACGGAGCAAAAATCTATAAAAGGGTAAAAGAGTCTTTCTGGTTCTGCGTGAAGACGTCTTTAGTATTTCTCATTTTGGTGGCGGTTCTCGGATTTATTTTTTCGCCGCAGTTGGTAGCGTTGATGCGAGATGATGATGTTCTGGTGGCCGAAATCGGTACGTTTGCCTTAAGAGCCCAGTGCCTTACATTTCCGCTGAATGCATGGATTGTAATGTGTAATATGTTGCTACAGGCCTGCGGACAGTCTTTCTCGGCATCTTTGGTAGCATCCTGCAGACAGGGGATTTGTTTTATACCGATGTTGTATATTCTGCCGGCGTTCTTTGATTTTACGGGTATTATGATCGCCCAGCCGGTGGCGGACGTATTCACCCTGGTGATATCCATGGTGTTTGGCTTGTGGTTCCTTCGGGGACTTGGCAAGAGCGTCAAAGAAGATAAAATGATAGAAAAATAGTTGCCTTAAGAAAGGTATTTTTATGGCTGAAAAGAAAAAAGTAAATTACATTCGAATACTGGCCTTATGTCTATGGGTAATCGGCGCCGTAAAAGTTTTGTTCGTCGGCTATGATATGGACGAACAGTATGCTCTGACAATGTCCTATCGTATGACGCAGGGCGATTTCCTGGTGTATAATATGTGGGAACCGCATCAGACTTCGGGTTTCCTTATGGCGTTGTTTATGCTTCCTTATCTAATGATAACAGGCGGTACAACGGGCATTGCTTTGTACGTGCGAATTTGCGGGCTGATTTGTCATACGGTAATTCACGGTTTGCTGTACAAAACGTTGTGTACCTATTTGAATAAGGATCACAGCCTTTTGGTTTGCGGTATTTCCTTTTTTGCATTGCCTAAGCTTATGTTCCTGCCGGAATTTGCGAATATGCAAATATGGTTTCTTCTACTGACGTGTATTTGTTTGCTTAAGTATTATGGAACAGAGAGTGTAAAAGAGTCGCGTGGCAATATATGGTTTTTGATTATGGCCGGATTTTTTACGGCAATGGAGGTTTTAACCTATCCTTCGACCATTTTTGTGTTTGCTACGGTACTTATTTTTATTGTAATATTCAGATGCAGGAAAACCTTGCTTAAGGAACTGGCGGCATATATTCTTCCTTGCATCGTAAGCGCCGGCGTTTTCTTTGGAATTCTTTTAAGTAAAATACCTGTTTCGGATTTAAAATTCCTGCTTGGGCAGGTAATGAGTGATGGGTCTCACAGCACAACCGCAGGGGAATGGATTGTACGTCATGGTTTGTCGACCTTAAAAATTCTGGGCTTTTTAGTGGTATATGCAGTAGTTGCAACCGTTATATATTTTATAATGAAGAAGATTCGAAAGAACGCAGATATTGCACTATTATGGCCTAAATTGTGGATTGCAACAGCACTGGTGGGACAGGTGTTAATCTGGCTGTTTGGATCGGATTACCCCAATTTTCCGTCGGTAGAATATATGATGGTTCTTGTACTTTTGCTTCCGGCAATGATTAGGAAGAGACTGATGAAGTCGCCCGTTTTGGCTTTTCTGGTGGCGGTTCCTTTTATGGCTTTTCCTGGAGTATTACTATTCAGCAACCATCCGTTGATGGCATCGTTGCCGTTTCTGGGGCCATGTGTTGCGGGAATCCTTGCCTTACCGGAAATGGGTGCGCTTTTTACACAGGAGATCGAAAAGAATCAGTACAAGGCGTTATC
Source organism: Lachnospiraceae bacterium (assembly GCA_045580855.1). GTDB lineage: Bacteria > Bacillota > Clostridia > Lachnospirales > Lachnospiraceae > UBA3766. The sequence goes on from JAZNOO010000006.1 coordinate 56,420, forward strand.
TGTGAAAGCAGTACTGTTCTTATGGCTGGTGGTTATCATCTTCGGCAAAGGATATATGATGCGAACTTCAAAAGGATCGCATTATACCATTTTAGATGAAACCAGTTTGTGTCGTCAGGGCGTGGCGATGGGCTTGGTTGCGGATACCGCAGGTGCGGAAAGGAACCGGGATGTAAATAACCTTATAAAAGAGGTTTTGCCGGAGAACGCAAAGGTTTTCTATATCGGAAAATGTCCGGATGTTTATCTTCAAAACGATATGGAAGTGTGTACACCGTCGACGATCAGTACACCGACCTATGATGATAATGTTTATGTGTATTTTGATTTATATCCGGAAAAAGAGCCGGACTATGTTGTAATTGACAGTGGGTTTACCTATCTTCCCGAAGGAGAATGGGCAAGAAACTATTTGGCAGAACATTATGAGGAAACGCCTATTGCCGAGAATTTGTATATTAAGATTTATGCCCGCAAATAAGAAAGTTTGACGGTTCAAAGGATCTGATTTATATGTGTAAGAAGAGCGTTTGGTGGGTAAAAGAATATAATTAATAGTTTAGTGAAAGAAAAGGACAGGAGTTTTATGATAAAAAATATCGTATTCGATGTAGGAATGGTTTTGGTGGATTTTAAATGGCGTCAGGTGATGGCGGACGTGGGTTGCACGGAGGAAGAGATTGAAACCATTGCGGCAGTTATGGTGAACAGCCCTTTTTGGAATGAGTTAGACAGAGGCGTGATGGACGAAGAGGACGTAATTGCGCAGATGATTGATAAATTGCCCGGCTTGGAAGATAAGGCAAGGGCTTTCTGGGAGAATGTGCATTTGACCATCGAATCCTTCCCTTATTCCAAGGATTGGGTAAAAGGATTAAAAGACGACGGATACAACACGTATTTACTGACGAATTACCCCAGAAGTTTGTGGCGCAATACGGCGGAACAATATTTTACATTCCTGCCTTTTGTGGACGGTGTGCTGGTATCTTCTCACGAAAAGATGACCAAGCCCGATCAGGAAATCTATGAGCGTCTTTTGGAGAAGTTTGATTTAAAAGCAGAAGAGACCGTGTTTATTGATGACAGACTTGCCAATGTAGAAGGTGCGGAAAGCGTGGGAATTAAGGGAATTCATTTTACGAATTTTGAAGAAGTAAGCGCGAAGTTGAACGAAATGATAGGAAGATAGAATATAATAGAAAGAATGAAGTTATCCGAAGATTATACGGACTGTAAAATAAAAATTTTATAATACAATCGATATGATATAAGAATTATAAAGACTGTCTTAAAATAAGGTCGTAAAAAGGTCACCTTGTTTCGGGGCAGTTTTTAAATTATAGGCAGGGGTTAAATTTTTAGCGCTTTTAACCGAAATAAATAGTGACTTTAAAATTAGACTTGAGGTGCGGCATGGTTCATTTATATACAAATTCCGGTCAGGAAGACATGCAAGTGAATACAACTTATACAAGACCTGTGGAAAATAACGCGTCCCGCGTAATCAAAGCCACAGATTTTGCTATGTCCATTACCGGAAGAGGCGCAGAGTTCTCTGCTTATGAAGGGCAGGGAGCCAATATGCAGGACATTATGAAAAATGCCGGCGCAATGGATGTAACTGCAAATCGTAACTATATGACAGTAATGTCAAATTCATTATCCGATGAAGATTACGAAGAACTTGTAAAAGAAGGTTATAAACCGGGAGAAACTTCGGTAGAAACCACAGTTACGGTTGTGGATGAAATCAAAGCCAAGCTTGCGCAAAGCGGCGTGATTATAGAAGGTTACAATGATGATTTGTCTGACGAAGTGCTTCAGGAAATTACCGGAAGCGAAAGCGCAGCCAATGCGGTAAAGAAAGCCTTCCGCGAAGCTGATATTCCTATGACGGCCACGAATGCACAGAATGCGGCAGAGGCAATGCAATTGGCAGGCGAGATTACGGAAATTACGGATGGTATGTGCGATTACCTGTTGCGAAACGGTATCGACCCTACCATTGATCATTTATACAGAGTGCGATTTTCGGGCGCGGAAGTTTCCGAGAATATGGGCGGTTATTATGCCGATGATATCGGTGGTTATATGACAAAGCAGTCATCTGATTTTGACTGGAAAGCAATGGAAGCAAGACTTTCTAAGACCATCGAAAATGCCGGCCTTCCCGTGAACGAAACCACGATGAAGGAAGCGCAGTGGCTTGTAAAGAGCGGTATTTTATTAAATGAAACTAATGTAAAAATTTTACACGATTTAAAAGGTTTGACGATGCCCATGGCCGAAGAAGACGTAGCAAAATGCATCGCCAATGCCATCGCTGACGGAAGAGAAGCAAAGGAAGCATATTTAAGCAATTCCGAAAGCAAGCTTACCGAAGCGGTAAAAGCCTACGAAGATGTACAATCCTTCAGCTTTGAAGCAGTCAAAGTTGTAGTAGAGGGAGGAAAGTCCTTAAATATCAAAGAACTTCGCGTAGCGATGCAATCGATTCGTATCGAAGGAAGTATCAGCGAAGACGGAGTCAGTCTCTCGGTGGAAGCAACAAGTGCTTCTATGGAAGCGGTTAGTGTGGCAGGCAATTTTATAAGCGCAGGCGCGATGGTGGGAAGTGAGAATCCCGAGCTGGTTAAGGCAATGCGAGTACTTAATGAAACCCGACTTGCCATGACGGTTGAGAATAACTACAGGCTTATGAAGCTTGGTTATAATATTGAAACCACAGAGCTTTCGCAGTTGGTAGAAGACTTAAAGGCTGTAGAAGCGCAGAAACAGCAAACCTTATTCCCTAAAGATACGGAAGCGGCACAGAAAGCAACCCTTTGGCAGGCTACAAATGACAAACTTGTCACTTTGGCATTTATGCCGGCAGGTACTGTCGGTAAAATGGTTCAGTCCGAGGGCGTACATACCTTATCTTCCGTACACGATATGGGCGAGGCGCTGCGACAGGATTATATCAAGGCCGGCGAACAGTACGAATTGCTTGGCACGGAAGTGCGGAGGGATTTGGGCGATTCCATTAAGAAGGCTTTTAGCAATGTGGATGATATCCTTAAGGATTTGAACTTTGACATTAATGATACCAACCGACGCGCGGTTAGAATTTTAGGATATAACAGTATGGAAATTACGGTATCCAATATCGAAAGCGTCAGAGAGGCGGATGCAGGCTTACAGCGTATTATGAATAAAATGACACCTGCGTCAACATTACAGTTGATTCGTGACGGCGTGAATCCTTTGGAAACGGATTTGACAACGCTGGAGAATCAATTGGATGCATATGAAGCAACCGTAGAGCAGACGGCAGAGAAGTACAGCAAATTCCTTTTCAAGCTGGAGAAGAATCACGAGATTACACCGGAAGAAAGGGAGTCTTACATTGGAATCTACCGACTTTTACATCAGATTGAAAAGGCCGACGGAGCACTGGTTGGAAATATATTAAGCCAGGGCGCGGAGATGACTTTTAAGAATCTTTTATCCGCAATGCGTAGCGGTAAAAGCACCGGAATGGATTATTGCATCGACGAAAGTTTCGGTGCGGCGGTGAAGGCAGCAGGCTATGAATTCAATATCAGCAACCAGATTTTAAAAGGATTTGAAAACGCGGTTGTGGGAACAGATGATATTAACGCAGAAGCGACGGCAGAAGATTTAAGCGAATTCAGAGATGTTTTATCAGGTGATTATGCGGAAGCGGTAGAAGAACTGATGTATTATGAACAGGACGTAACGCCTGATCACATACAGTCGATGCAGACGCTTTTGGAAGCCCCTAATGCACAGCAGAATGCGTGGAGCGTATTTGCGAATGCGGCAGAAAGCGGACGAAGAAGTAGCACAGGAAGCCGTAAAAATTCCGAGGAAGGCAATCTGGCATCGGCGCAGGAGGCACCGATTGGCGACGGCGAGCTCAGTGCATTGGAAGAAGCGGTGTTTGGCTTGCAGGAAGCTTTTACGGACCGGGAAAGTGTGCAGGAAGCATACGGTAAGCTTTTGAAGCAGGCGGAGAATCTTCTGGAAGAAAGTATGATGAGCGACGAGACCGGTAGACTTGATATTAAGTCTATGACAAGTGCTTTTAAACAGCTTTCTTTCAACGGAAACCTGATGAGGGAAGAGAATTACGAAATTCCCGCATATATCGGCGGTAAGCTTCAGGGAATCCGGGTTAAAATTGTTCATAAGGGTGAAAGTGACGGCAATGTCATGGCAACTCTTTCCACAGAAAAATATGGTAATATCGTAGCACAGTTCAGACTCACGGAGGAGAAGGTACAGGGCTACATCGCATGCGACAGTGAAGAGGGCATGGAGGCCCTTAAAGCAGACGGAAGATTTGAAACAAAGCTTTCGGAAGCGGGCAAAGAAGCAGGCGATATCAGATATCTCTACAGTGAGAAACTGGACGGAACCTTTTTGTATCGTAGACACGACAGAAGTGTCGAAGACGGCGGTTCGACCAGAGACTTATATGAAACGGCTAAATTATTTATTATGAGTATGCAGGATACAGAAAGGTAAGGTGACGATATGAGTTTAAGAGTTTCACAGAATATTTCAGCAATTACAGCGCAGAATGCGTTACACAGAACAGATACCAAGTTATCACAGTCTTTAGAGCGTTTGTCTTCCGGTTTGAAGATTAACCATGCGAAGGATAACCCCGCCGGCGTGGCGATTGCAAAGAGAATGAATTCCCAGATTAAGGGACTTTCCATTGCAGGTGATAATGCCAGTGATGCAATCTCCATCGTAGAAACTGCAGAAGGCGCAATGAACGAAATTCATGCAATGCTCCAGCGTATGAGCGAGCTTGCAATTGACGCCGCTAACGGCACCAAGTCTGACGCAGACAGAGAAATGCTTGATGCGGAAGTAAAGCAGTTAAAAGAAGAAATTACACGAATTGCCAAGGATACCGAATTTAACGGACGTCCCCTTTTGGATGGCGGTTTTGATTTAAAAGGCTACTCAAGTGATGCCAATGTATCGGTAGCATATTATTCAGATGAAGTGGATATCAAAGATTTTACATTGACTTCCGTAACTTTAGGGCAGGATGCAGACGGCAATCCTTTGGTAACTGATTTGCAGTTATTAATGGACGGAAGCGAAAATGCATTCCCTGCAGATGCACAGTGGGAAGCTGACGGCGATATGGTTACCATTAAGGCAGCAAATGATTTTGAAGTGAAGTTGAAAGTGACAGGCAGTGCAGCCAATGTAAACCTTGATATGACAGGTATCGGCGCAATGCGTATGCAGATCGGAACCGAAGAAGGTCAGGTTCTTGAAATGCGTATTCCTACCATCAGTTTGGAACTTATGGGTATTGAAGATACTACCATTGCAACAGAAGCAGATGCGAAGGAAGCCATTGATAAAATCGCAGAAGCAATCAACTACGTTTCATCAGCCCGTTCCAGACTTGGTGCATACCAGAATCGTTTGGAATCTACAGGCGAAAGTCTTGATGTTACGCATGAGAATATGACTGCTTCTTATTCACGTATTATGGACGTGGATATGGCAGGCGAAATGACCGAATATACCAATCAGCAGGTGCTTTCCCAGGCAGGTACTTCCATGCTTGCCCAGGCAAACGAAAGACCTCAGCAGGTTTTACAGTTATTGCAGTAATTAAGGGGGAAGCAGTATGACCAACGAACAGAAACAGGTATACACCCTTCGCATTTCCCAGGCGAATAAAACAGAGCTTGTGGTAATTTTATACGAGATGTTTCTCGATTATGCAGCCGAGGCAAAGTCAAACCTTGAAGCGGGCGAGCGAGCTGCATTAAAGTTAAGCCTTAACAAGGCCAGAGGTTGCGTCAATGAGCTTATGGAATCTTTGCATTTCGAATATGAAGTCGCACAAAATCTTATGCAGCTTTATCTCTATGTATATCGTGAATTATTGAAGTGCGAAATGCGTAAGGACAGCGTCCATATCGAGAACGCCTTAAAAGTAATGGTACCTTTAAAAGAAGCCTATGCCACCATTAGCGCAGGCGACGATTCCGCGCCGGTTATGAGCAATACCCAGACCGTGGTTGCGGGCCTTACCTACGGGCGCAATGATGTCAATGAAAGTATGGCTGATCAGGGAGCTTCCAGAGGTTTCTACGTGTAAGCCACAGGTGTTTCCGGAAGCAGAAGCTTGTGAGAAGGAGTAGTAAGCTCCGATTCTTCTTCGGGCGGATTGTGAATTTTTTCAGCCTGTAAAAGAAGGTAACGATAGCGCTTTAACGCAGAATTTACCTGAAAAATATAGCAATCAATCAAATCAGGGTCAGTTGCATTGTCAAAGCCGCAGTAGGCGCTTTCCAGTGCAATCATGGCCTTTTTGATTTCTTCACGAAGGAGTTCGTCGTTGTCGGTTTCGCCGGGTGTAGTTTCGTAATCCAATTGGCAATAAGCAATCTGCATAGGGACCTCCTTGAAATAAAAGAATACATATTTTACCATTCTGCCGCCGGTCAAAAGCCGGCGGTTTTTATTTGGTTATTTTTAGTGTTGACAGGAAAAAAATGTTTATTCAGAAAAGATGAAATTTATCATTTTAAGAATAGTTTGTACATAAGATAGAATATAAAAATTCTCGGGGATTGTATTACCGGGAAAAGGTGCGAGGCGTAAAGTGACAAATATAAATATTCCGATGTTAATTGTTACAGTGATATCGTTAATTATAGTGTTGATGATAGGGCGTAAAAGGCCCGATTATGCAGTGAATTTCTTCCTGCGAATCGGGCTTTGTTACGTTGCAATTTACTTTATCAATAATGCCTTCTTGGAGAAGGGGTTGGATATCTGTGTGGCAATGAATGCGGTAACGTTTCTGACGTGTGGATTTCTTGGTTTTCCGGGATTGTTTCTGCTGTATGGATTGGTGTTTTGGAATTTCTTTGTACAAGGGAATATATAGGTAAAATAGGGCTTTGAACACATTTTAAGGGGTGTGTTTCAAGGCCCTTTTGTTAGGTTTTACTAAAATTAAAAAAGTTCGCAAAAAGCACTTTACATTTCAAAAAAATGTCTCTATAATGCAAAACACAACGAAGCAATCAGCCCGTTGTTCTAAAGCTAAACTTTGGCAGAGTTCTCTGCAAAATATCCAAGAAAGATTTTAATTACATATAGGGAGGTAATCTTATTGTAGCCTTACTTGTTTTATTGATTGGGGCGGTAGTGTGGGATTTGTCTGTGACCCGTATACCCAATGTTCTTATATTAGGTGGCCTGACTATAGGCGTTTTTTATCGGGTACTGTGTATGGGAGAACGAAATTATTTTGCGCTTCTTTTGGGAATTATAATTCCTGTCTTACTGTTCTTTCCACTCTTTTTAATTCGTGCCATGGGTGCCGGCGATATTAAATTATTCGCCGTGACGGGAACATTTTTTACCATTGGAGAAAATTTAAAGTGTATTGTGTTGGCCATAATGCTTGGCGGTGTTTTCGCTTTGATTAAAGTACTTTTCTACAGAAATTTAAGGGAACGTTTGAAGTATATGTTTGCTTATTTCAGGAATATGTTGCAATTTGCGGGTACCGGAAGCTTTTATGGCTTTCCTTATGCAGACAGGGAAGATGACGAATGCGTAAAACGCGCGGGGATTAAATTTTCTTTGCCTATTCTAATTGCGGCAATCATTGTTATGGGAGATATGTTATGAGGAAAAAAGAAGTTGTAATATGCGATAGTAATGAAGTTTATGCGCAGCGTCTCCAGGAATATCTAGCTGAAGAACGGAGTCTGCCTTTTACGGTTGTTTTTTATACGGAGTATGCAAAGTGTATTGAATATTTATCTGAAGGTAAGGCAGAAGTTTGTGTTGTCTCGGAGGATATGGTTGCAGATAAGAGTGGAGTATCGGAATTGGATAAATACGTCAAGCACCGGATTACATTGTGCGAGGATTTAAATGAAATGTCAGAGAATGATATTTTCCGATATCAGAGTGCAGATGCCTTAATTGAACAAATTTGCAAGAGTGCAGATTTAGACAGCAGGTCTTCAAGGATAAAAGAAGAAGGTGGTGCATCCAAGCTAATTGGAATTTATACACCGATTGGGCGTTGTCTTCAGACTTCTTTTTCATTGGTGTTAGGACAGATGTTGGCGTCCAAATATAAGGTTTTGTATTTGAATTTTGAAGCATATTCGGGTTTTACACAAATGCTGCAACGTGATTTCAATGCGGATATGGCGGACTTGCTGTATTACTTCAAAAATATATCAAAGGATTTTTCGGGGCAGTTTGCCGGAATGAAACAAGCGATTAACGGATTGGATTATATTCCGCCGGCGTTTTCCTATATTGACATATCTCAGATTTTACCGGATGAGTGGGAGTATTTTTTAAATGCATTGGGACAAGAAGGGGGATATGATTATATTCTTTTGGATTTGACGGATTATGTGCAGGGGTTATATCAAATTTTGCGGAATTGTTCCTACGTATATACCATAACGCGGAATGACGGGATGGCATTGGCGAAGATTACCCATTATGAGAATGTGTTAAAAGAATTAGCCTATGAAGATGTTCTGGCCAAAACAAAGAAGTGTTCCTTTCCGATATATCGGCAATTGCCTGCGGAACCGGAGAATCTTTTATATTCGGAATTGGCAGACTATGCAAGAAGAATTTTAAGAGAGGATTTTGGATTTTCATGACCTATGAGGAAATAAAAGCAGAAATATGCGAAGAAGTTAGAGCGAACTTGGATTTGTCGCGGGAGATGGAAAATGAAGAGGTAAAAGAACTGATTTACCGCGTGATAGCAGAGTATGTCGGACCGCATTATTTAAGCTTGGCACAAAAGGAAACTTTAGGAAAAGAGATATTTGCTTCGGTTCGGGAATTAGACATACTTCAGGAGTTGGTAGATGATGACACAATTACGGAAATTATGGTGAATGGTCCGAAACAAATTTTTGTGGAGAAAAAGGGGCACATATATAAAACGGACAAGCAATTCGCATCGGAAGAAAAGTTAGAAGATGTTATACAGCAAATAGTAGCATCTTGTAACCGTGTTGTAAATGAACGTACGCCGATTGTGGATGCAAGACTGTCTAATGGTTCACGAGTAAATATTGTGCTGAAGCCACCGGCAATTAACGGGCCGATTGTAACCATTCGTCGTTTTCCGGAAAATGCGATTACGATGGAGGATTATATTGCATTTGGAAGTATTACAAGGGAGGCGGCAGAGTTTCTGCAGAAAGCGGTTGCGTACGGATATAACATTTTCATATCAGGAGGTACAGGTTCCGGAAAGACAACTTTATTAAATATTTTATCGAATTCTATTCCGCAAAGTAGTCGCGTTATTACCATCGAGGATAGTGCAGAACTGCAAATTAAAGGTGTAGAGAATCTGGTAAGTATGGAGACAAGGAACGGAAACCAAGAAGGATGTGAAGAAATTAGTATTAAAGATTTGATAAAAACGGCACTGCGCATGAGACCGGACAGAATCATCATCGGTGAGGTGCGAGGAGAGGAAGCTTTCTTTCTTTTGCAAGCACTTAATACCGGTCACGACGGGAGTCTCGCAACTGCCCACGCCAACAGTGCTACTGATATGTTAATGCGTTTGGAAATGATGGTTCTTATGGGAAAAGAATTACCGCTTCCGGCCATTCGGCGTCAAATTGTATCAGGAATCGATATTTTAGTGCATTTAGGCAGGATGAGAGACCGTGTTCGAAAAGTAATGGAGATTGTAGAAGTGATGGGTATGGATGGGGAAGAGATTCTTTTGAATCCGTTGTTTTCGCTAGAAGAAGACGGTAAGGGGAACCATTCCTTGATAAGAATTAACAGATTACAGAATCGGGAAAAGTGGATTGAGGAGTAGGTATGGTATACGATACATATCATTTTAACACAAAGGAAAAAGTGGTTTTATTTGCGATTTGGATTGGAATAAGCGGCGTGGTGGCGTACTTTTTTTATCGTTCGTGGATTGTTTTTGGGATTGTTTTGTTGGGTTTTCCGCTGTTTCTTAAGTGGCAAAGAAAGTCTGCAACTCGGAAAAGAAAATGGGAGTTAACACTTGCTTTCAGAGAGGCTGTTGTTATTGTAGCAGGAAATTTGCAGGCAGGGAATTCTATAGAGAATGCATTTCGTAGGGCATACAGTGATCTGAAATCTCTGTATGGTGAAGAGGCGGATATCACCAAGGAATTCTTAATGATCGGGAGAGGATTGGAGAATAATCTGATACTTGAAAAAATGTTGTTGGATTTCGGAACACGGAGCGGAGTAGAAGATATTAAAGACTTTGCGGATATTTTTGCTGTGGCCAAAAGAACAGGTGGCAATCTGAAAGAAATTATCACAGATACAGTAGAAATTATCAGCGATAAAATTGAGATGAAACGAAGTCTAAGAATACTGATTAGCGAGAAACAATTTGAACAAAAGATTATGTGTGTTATCCCATTTTTTATCTTGATATATATAGGAATGACTTCGCCAGGGTACTTTGATTCTTTATATCATTCGTCAAGTGGAATAAGCATTATGACGGCTTGTTTAGCGGCTTATATTGTGGCTATTTTGTGGGGAATGAAAATTACTGCAATTGAGGTGTAGGGAGGCACACAATTATGTCGAAAAATCGAAAAAAAGGAATTGCGATTTTGCTTCTTGGAATCTTAATAATGGTTCTTTCTTTAGTGTTTCCGATGGGTTCAGGTAATTTAGCAGAAAGTGGTTGTTTGAAAAGAAACGAATTTGGAGAAGGCGAGAAGCAAGTATCATTAGTCGCTATTACGGACCGCGAAGAAACAATTATTGAATACAATGTGGCAGAACGCAAATTTACGGAAAGCGAAATTCACAATATGCTACCGGAATTTAAAGAGAAACTGGAAAGTGCGGTATTAGGAGAAAATGAATCTCCGGATAAAATCCAATTTTCTTTGCTATTAATGGAAGAATTGGAAGGATATCCGTTCTATATAACTTGGAGTAGTGAACGATCTGATTTAATTGGTTCGGGCGGTAATTTAAAAGAAGAAATAGTAGAACCTGTACCTGTGATGTTAACTGCAGAGTTTGAATATGAAGAATGGATATTTGAGCACAGTTTTTTGGTAGTGTTAGTGCCGCGGGAATATGCACCTTTGGAAGAATGGATACATATGCTGGAAGATGCTTTAGTAAGGGCGGATGTGAATAGTGAAAACCAGACATATATGAATCTTCCTGAGATAATAGGAGGAACTTCCGTTAAGTGGGGCGAAAAACGAGAAAATAAAGGACTAAAAATAGGAGGTTTTTGTGTTGTTGCAGCAATAATATTTTTCTATGCAGATTCAGTAGAGAAGAATGAGAGGGATAAAAAAAGGCTACAAGAAATCCGAAAGGATTATCCTGAATTTGTTATGAAGTGCGCTATGTTGGTTGGTGCAGGTATGACGCCAAGACAAGCGTTTGAGCGTTTGGGAAAAGTCTATAAAGAAAACAGTTCTGCTAAAAATTCGTTGTATGAAGAAATTCTTGTCACAAACAGAGAATTGGAAAATCGAATTGCAGAGCGTAGGGTTTATGAAAGTTTTGGGCGACGATGCGGAATTAGGGAAACAGAGAAATTGGGAAGTATGCTATCAAGAAATTTGACTAAAGGTACAGAAGGCTTAAAGAATGCTTTGCGGGAAGAAGCAAAGGAGGCAATGGAAATAGAAAAAGAGCGGATTCGAAAACAAGGTGAAACTGCAGGAACAAAACTTCTTTTTCCGATGCTGATTCTTTTGCTGATTGTTATGGTAATAATTATGATTCCCGCTTTTAGCACTTTTAGCATATAAGGAATGAGAAAGGAGGTAAGAAGTATGAATTTGAAAAATCAATGGAAAGCATTTTTGAAAGATGAAAGTGGTTTGTCTACAGTGGAAATTATATTGATTCTGGTTGTATTAATTGCATTGGTATTGATTTTTAAGGATGAGATGATTGAAATTGTGGAAAGTATTTTTAAAACGATTAATAAAAGAATTGATAAGATTTAGGAAAAGGAGGATTGCCGTATGAAGAAAGGACATATGACTGTATATTTAACTTTGGTTTTTACACTGATTGTATCGTTGATTGTATCGGCATTTGAAACAGGAAGGGGAAGTTATCTAAAAGTCAGATGTGAAAATGCAGTTCAGACGGCAATCCATTCTTCATTCGCTGAATACCATCAGGTTTTGTACGAAAGATATGGTTTGTTATTTATAGATACTTCTTATATGACGTCAGTACCGGATTATAGAAAGTTAGAAGAACGTATAGAAGTATATTTGGGATATAACTTAGTTCCGGAAGAAGAGCAAACGTTGCTTTTTGCCAGGGACTGGTATGGTATTCAGGATTATAACGTGAGTCTTACAAATATCCGACTGGCCACGGATGACTGGGGAGGGATATTACGACAACAGGCTGTGAATTATATAGGAAACTATGTTGGTAAAGATTGGATTGAAGAGGTACAAAGCTGGATTACAGTGGTGGATCAATATGAGATAACACAAGAAAAATTTGAGGACTATCATAAAGAAGTAGTGGAGGATAAAGAGGCATGCTGGAAAGAAAATAATTTATTGAATGAAGAGTGGAATACGTATACCGGATTGCCATCACTAAATTTAGCAAGTGATTATTTGGAACCGCTTTTTGCTGAAAGTATGAATTACAGTGCCACCGGTATTTCGGTCAAATCGTTTCAACCTTGGGAACACGTCTCGCATCGGTGGAATATTCAAGGAACCGGCGTTTTGGAAGAGAATGGGTTTGATGTAACAGAAGAAATTTTGTTTGGAGAATATATTCTGCAAAAAATGGGCAATTACAGGAATGTTAGAGAAGATTCCAAACTGGATTATCAGGTGGAATATATTTTGTTTGGGAATGCGCAGGACAGTCTTAATTATTACAGGATGCAGGAGTCCTTGTTTCTGTTCCGGGGTGCGGCTAATTTGAGTATGTTATTGGCTGATCGAACAACTCAGGAAAAAATTAAAAATATATCTCAAATTGGCGTGTTATTGGAAATACCACCTGAATTGTTACAGGCAGCGATTAATGTTTGTTGGGCAGTGGCAGAGAGCATTGATGATGTTAAAAATTTGATAAAAGGAGAAGAAGTACTTCTTTTGAAGGAGCCGAAAGATTTTTCGGTTGGTTTGGGAAGCATCATAATTGGTAAACCAGTAGATCTAACACCCGGCGATCCACAAGGTGATATGTTGGCAATTAAAATGGATTATGAGGATTATCTGCGACTCTTTTTGTATATGCAGCCGCCTATAGTTAAGGTGTATCGCTGTATGGATATGATGGAAGCAGATATACGCTTAACTGAAGGAAATGAAAATTTTCGCATGAATGCCTGTGCGGATGCAATAAGTATGGAAATAGGAATTCATAGCGGATACGGGCATTTTTATACGTTGGAAAGAAAATACAGTTATTTTTAAAAGAAAGGAAATAAGGGGTAGTAAAAGACGTCCTTTTTCAGGGGCATCTATTTCAAATCTATCATTCTACTCTCTCTTGTTCTTAAGGTATTTTATATACATATCTACGCCTGAGAAAAAGGATGTTTTTTGCTATCTCTTAAGAGAAAAAATGAAAAATAATTATAGGGTAACTGTAAAAGGAAGTATAACTGTAGAGACAAGTTTGGTGTTGCCGTTATTTATTATCTCTATAGTTAATATTATTTCTTTATTTGAAATGATATATATACATACGGCTATGGACATTGCATTAAATCAAGTAGGTAAGGAAATATCAGTAGCGGCAAATTTTCAAAACATTTATGAGAATGATTTGTTAACGGAAGTATATGTAAAAGAACGGGTTCTTGAATTGGTAGGAAAGGATAAAATTGCAGATTCGTTGATAGTAGGCGATTCCAATGGTATTGTTCTTCTTCGTTCGGATATTGCAAAGGGAAATGATGTAATTGATTTGGTAATGACGTATCGCGTTGAACCATGGTTTCCGTTCTTTCAGGTTGGCGATATGGTCATGATTAATCGATGTTATATTAAGGCGTATACGGGATATGCATTAAACAGAAATAAGTCTGACGAGAGAAGATTTTATGTGGCAGAAAACGGGGATGTTTATCATTTGAGCAGAAGTTGCACACATCTTCAGTTATCTATTTCAATGGTAGGTGAAGCTGAATTGGTAAAAGCACGGAACAAAGACGGTGAGAAATATAAACCATGTGAAGTATGCTTTGATAAAGAGATGTCAGGCGGACATTATTACATCGCAATGCAAGGCAACAGATATCATTCGTCAGTGGCTTGCACCGGATTGAAAAGAACCATTTATGTTGTAAAAGAAAGCGGAGTTGGGAATAAACCATTATGTATAAGGTGTATGGAAGAATATGATTGGGATGCTGGAAATAATTAAAATAGTTGTATTGGGAGTGTTTTTATTAATTGAAGGGATTCGTGATTTGCAAAAACATAAGGTTTCAATGATTACGGTTATGATTGCCGGTATACTGGGGGTGATTTTTCAGTTTGGAATCATTCAAGAAAACGGTTTAAAAATTATAGGCGGAATACTCATTGGCATTGTGCTATTGTCGTTGGCTAAAATAACCAGAGAAAAGATTGGGTATGGCGATGGTTGGATTTTCGTGGTGACAGGAATTTATTTGGGGTTTCATAGTAATATGTATCTTTTGTTATTATCATTGTTTTTGGCATCTTGGGCATCAATTTGTCTGCTTGCGTTCAAGAAGGTTAATAAAAAAACGGAACTGCCGTTTGTTTCTTTTGTGCTACCGGGTTATTTATTATTATTGGTCATTATATAAAAGGAGATTTTTATATTGAAAAAATATCAAAGAGGAAGTTTTACGGTAGAGACCGCATTAATTATGCCGATTGTTTTAATGGTGATTTTAATAGTTTTCTTTTTCGTTTTGTATATGTATAACCGCAGTGTTATGCAAAATGCCGCGTACAGAGGTGTAACACAGGTGTTTTACTATTCGAGTGAAAGTAATGAATATATAAAAAAAGAATGCAGTAGAGTAGTATTAAAAGATTTAGAAAATTCGTTGGTTGGGGTAAAAAATGCAGAAGTTGAAATAGAAGTATCGGCCGATAGAGTTGAAATTACAGTAGATGGAAGATTAAATGTTCCGGAAATAATATCGCCGAAAGGAACAGTGTTTGAAGAGTTATGGAACTATGAAATATATGCAAAGGAAGCTAGATATAATCCGGCGGAAATAATCATAAAAGGACAAAATCTTGAGAATATTGTAAATGAGTTTACGCCGAAGGAGGGAATGGATGTTGGAAGCTAGATATAAAAAGGATATGAATAGTAATTATCTGATATTAGGTTGTGAAGAAAAAGCAACTTATGAGCTGAACATGATTTGCAACAACAAAATTAAAGGATTGTTAGATTGTCGAAGATACCTATTTAATGGACAGACGGAATTGCATTATAACATTACGTCCAAACAACCGCTAAGTCGGGTATATTTAAAGAAGGAGTTAACTGCAGAAGATGTTAGGAAAATACTATTATCAATCCGGTTACTTATGGATGAGTTAAAAAAATATTTATTAAGTTTTGAATGTATTTTATTTGATGCCGAGTATTGTTATTGCAATCCTGAGACAAAACAGTCGGAGTGGATTTTTTATCCGCAACGTAAAAGTGAAAGTAGTATGGGGAAGCTGGCAGAATTTCTAATTGATCGGGTAGATCACGGAGAGCGAACGGCGGTTGATATGGTGTATCATTTCTACAAATTGGTGCGAAATGATATGCTGACAAAAGCTGAATTGGACAAGTTAATTGAGGAATATGAAAGTGATAAAACGTATGAACCGTTGAAATGTGAAAAGCATGATTTCGGATACGAACAGGATATGCAACTTGCAGTACAGTATAAGGAAGCGGATTGTGGAAATGACAATTTGAAAAGTAATACGGTATGGGAAAAGGTTAAAGAATTAATACATACAAAAGTACGAATTTTTAGTAAAGAAAAAACGAATAAATGGGGAAAGAGAATTGAGACGGTCAATTCTCTTAATTGGGAAACATACGGATTGGAGGAATATGAAAACTATAAAGGTGAAACGGTAGTTATGGGAGTTCAAAGTATAAAGGCGACACGACGACTTAGAAGTTTATCAAAAAGTGATGCGGAGTATATTTCCTTGCAAAAACTCCCTTGTATACTGGGGAAAATGGAAGAGTGTTCAGATATTGTTTTACGGGATCAAAGCATTAGTCGTATGCATGCGCGTATATTTGAAGAGAGCGGCGAATTATATTTGCAGGACTTGAATTCCACCAATGGTTCATATATAAACAATTTAGAGTTGGAGAGTAATGAAATCGTTAAATTAAAGATCGGTGATGAAATTACATTAGGTAACTTAAGATACATATATGAATAGTTGATTTTTCTTCACAAAAATCGTATATTTTATATGTACGAGGATGATGAAAATGAAAGAACAACTGAAGGCTTTTTTGGCATTGGAAGGCTATACGACTGTTACTTCCAATTTGCCGGAATTTCTGGTTTTTTTGAAAAAAGAATATAGACACGTAAGTGTAGTTTACGTTATGGAGTTAGAGGAAGGTTCTACTTTTACGACTGAGAGATACAACAGCGTTTATGAGAGCGCGGGTAAACTTTTGGAGAAAAACGGCATTATAGAAATGCACATTCTGACCGTGATTATTTCGGATAATCCGGAGCATGCATTGGAAGTATGCCATGAGGACAGATATGCCTGGGTGATTAATCGCGCTGAGAAACAGCTGGTAATCGGAGAGGATAAGGTAGAAGATTTCTATGGGATGAGGGCTTCTTTTGAGAAGTTTTTAGCGGCGCCCGAAGCGGCATCGAGAGAGATAGAAGAAACCAAAGAGAAGGTTTTGACTGAGTTAAAAGAACAGGAAAGGAAATTGCTTCGAACCATCTATGTTCCCTGGGTTGCATACGTATTGGTTGCAATCAATATTGTGGTATATATTGTATGTACAGTAACGGGAGAATTGTTGTATAATGTAGGTGGAATGAGTGTCGCAACTGTGATAGGAGACGGACAGTGGTATCGTATCCTGACATCTATGTTTTTGCATGGTGATATCACACACATTTTTAACAATATGCTCATATTATATTTGTTAGGAAATATGGTAGAGCAGCGGATTGGAAGGTGGCAGTTTGCGACGTCATATTTCATATGCGGAATTGTTGCCGGGCTGATTTCGCTGGGAGCGAAGTATTTCAGCGGAATGGATGCAAACAGCATCGGTGCCAGCGGTGCAGTTTACGGTATATTCGGGATTGCACTGGTTACGGAACTTACAACCATTAATTGGCGACGTATCAATCTTTTTACGGTACAGCGATTGTTGTTGGTAATATTGTGTATCGGTGTCAGTTTGTATGTAGATTCACGAACTGCAGGAATTGATTACGAGGCCCATGTAAGCGGACTTTGTATGGGTGCAATTATCGGAATGACATGGTATTTTAATCAGCTCAGAAAGAAGAGGATGAAAAAACATGAAAGTTAATATTTATTACGGCGGAAGAGGATTAATCGGAGATCCTACGTTATATGTGATTAATAAAATGGCAAGCGTGTTGGAAGAGTTAAATGTAACGGTGGAGCGCTATGATTTATATGAAAGCAAGAATTCCATTACAACCTTACCCAATACGTTAAAAGACGCGGATGGTATCATTCTTGCCAGTACTGTGGAATGGTATGGAATCGGTGGCTATATGCAGTCGTTTTTGGATGCTTGCTGGCTGTATGCGGATAAAGAGAAATTGGCGCAGATTTATATGTGCCCCGTTGTAATGAGTACAACCTATGGCGAGCGCGACGGTAAGCTTACTTTGGCTACTGCTTGGGAAATTCTCGGTGGTCGTCCTTGTAGCGGTATTTGCGGATATATCCCGGAAATCTCTATGTTGGAATGTAAGGAAGAGTATGACCGTCTGATTGAAAAAAAAGCAGAGAATATGTACAGAACCATTAACCAGAAACTGACCAGTTTCCCGGCAAGTAATCAGGCTGTTAAGCAGAAGGTTTCTTTTACACAGAACATAGCCTTGACACCTCAGGAGACAGAACAGTTGTCTATGTATGCTTCTGACGATAATTATGTACAGCAGCAGAAAGAAGATATTAAAGAATTAACCAATATGTTTAAGGATATGATGGAGAATAGGGAGACGGACGAGAAACAGAGCTTTATCGGTGATTTTAAGGCGCGCTTTACGCCGCAACCGGGATTCAATGCGATTTTCCGCGTTGTCATCAAGAACTACAACAAACCTATGATTATTCGTATTCAGAATGCTAAGTTAGAATGTTTCTACGGAACTTCTGAATATGCAGACGTTGAATTGCAGGCAGACGAAAGTGTGATTGAGAGCATTATTGCTGGCAAGACCACATTCCAGAATGCTTTTATGAGTGGAAATATGACAATGAAGGGAGACTTTAAGCTTCTTCGCAATATGGACCATATTTTTCCTTTTTCGGGCAACGTAACCGATGATGGAATGTTTGTATAAAATATAAATTAAAAGAGGTATAGAAAATGAAAAAAGATGATTGTATTTTTTGTAAAATAGCCAATGGTGAGATTCCTACAAATTCAATCTATGAAGATGAGAGATTCCGCGTGATTCTTGATATGAGTCCTGCGACTAAGGGACATGCATTGATTCTTCCCAAGGAGCATTTTGCAAATATTTATGAATTGCCTGAGGATTGGGCAGCAGATGTTATGGTGCTTGCAAAGAAAATGGCAACTATGATGACTGATAAATTAGGTTGTGATGGTTTTAATCTGGTTCAGAACAATAATGAATGCGCAGGACAAACTGTATTTCATTTTCATTATCACCTTATTCCCAGATATATTGGTGATAATCAGAAGATTCAGTGGAATCCTACTTCGCCTACTGCAGACGAGTTGAAAGAAGTTCATAGTATTTTAACAAAGTAGATGTAAGATTTACGATGTAATAAAGATTTATTTCGAGTGTGTGGAGGAAGAGATGGATCCCGAAAAGAAGGTGCTTGAAGAAGGAACTTCAACCGTAGCGGTTGAGTTGACTCAGGTTGAGAAGTTAAATGAATTGCGTAAGAAATATCGTAATGCCGATCTTTTATGGAAGTTGATTACGGTTGTTGTAATAATACTTGCAATTGCGTTTATTTATATGGCATATATGAAGATTGTATTTGATGACGGCTTGCTTCGTGTCATTGTAGCTTGTGTTTTCTTGCTTGCAATTCCGTTTTGTTTGTACATTCTGCCGTTGCTTTTCAAAATGTCTTCCAAATTTAAGGCATATAATGCAGAGTACAAGAATGTATTCCTTCAGGAAAAAATCAATGCAGAGCTTCCGAGAGCAGACTATAAGGCAAAGGACCGCATTTCCATTAAAGAAATCAGCGAGTGCTCTATGATTCGTAAGGCGCGTTCGGCGAACGCCAATGATTGTATCGAAGGAACTTATAAAGGCGTGGATTTTCTACGCTATGATATGGAATTATCTTATAAAAAGAGCCGTAAAGTTTCGGATTGTGTATTGATTGCCTGTTCTAACAGAACTGAGCTGGATGGCGAAGTGCAAATAATACAGAGAGATTTTAAAATCGGCAAGCAATTGTACGAGATGCCGGAAGATTATCAGGAATATGTAACGGATGATGAGAAGTTCAATAAAGAATTCGTTGTATACACTGCAGAACAGGAAATTGCATCATCTTTTATTGATAAAGAATTAATGCGTAAAATTAGCAGATTTTCAGGTGGTGGGCCGATTGCAGCGTTTTTTGATAAGAAGAAGGTATACTTGATTATCAAGAGAAAGAAGGATGCGATGGAAGCGCCGGTCTATAAAGCCGTGAAAGAAAATGCTTGCAGAAAAGAAGCTGAAAAAGAGGCAGAAGTAATTAAGAATTGGGTAGATTTGTTGCATGATTGTGTAGTGAAATAAGACCACGTTTCTATACGTATATTACGATTTGGTTTTAGAAGTTTTCAGTTGTTCCGGAAGAGCCGGGTAGATCATTTTTCTAAAACCTATGGATAAGAACATTTTGGCAATGTCCGGAATGATGAAGGGAAGAATACAAATTTGTAGAACCGTAATCATTTCGGACATGTTTTTTATGTCAGAATAAGCAAAAAGAAACCAAGTGGTTCCAAATAAATAGCAAGCTACAAGGCCGAGTATCATACCGATGATTCTTGCGTAGGGACGTTGGCCGAGAAGTGTAGTAAATAACCAATAAATCAGTGCTAGCAAAACAAAGCCGACAATATATCCTCCGGTATTGCTTAAAAGCACACCGATGCCACCGCGAAAACCGGAGAATACGGGAACGCCGATTGCGCCAAGAAGGATATATAAAAGGATAGAAAAAGTGCCCTTCTTCCCGCCTAACAATTCTAATGTAATAAATACTCCCAACGTTTGAAGTGTGAAAGGAATTACCGTAGGAATTGTAATGTAGGAACAAAGGGCAATAATAATTGTGAAAAGTGAGCAATAAACCATAGAAAGGATACGAAAGTGTCCGGTTTCCTTGGTAGGGTTCATATGTATGCTCCTTTCATTATTTTATGGTCTGTTAATAACAGCGTCTTCAATTAAGCTTATAACTTTGTCAACAGCATTTAATTGTGAACTTTGAGACATTGTTTCAATATAGGTCTTGCGATTACAGTAAAGTTCATAAACTTTCTCAACTAAAGTGTTTTCATCCAAATCGTCTTCATCCAATACAAGTGAAAAGCCTTGTGATTCAAAGGATTTCGCATTCAGTATCTGATCGCCGCGGCTGCTTGCGGCAGGAAGGGGAATCAAAAGATTCGGTTTCTTCAAAGCTAAAAGCTCACAAATTGCATTGGCACCTGCTCTGGAAATTACGATGTCTGCTATGGAAAGCACATCTTTTAATTCACTTTTTAGATATTCAAACTGTGCATATCCCTTTTGATTTAAGAGGAGATTATCTACACGGTCTGTTCCGCAAATATGAACAACCTGGAAGTCTTCTAACAGTTTAGGTAAGGCGGCACGTACTGCTTTATTAATGGCAACAGAACCTGAACTTCCGCCGATTACCATAATAACAGGAAGATTAGAGGTAAACTTACATAAATTCAAGGCTGCCACTTTATCACCGCGCATCAATTCGCTTCTGATGGGTGAGCCTGTTAAAACAGCCTTCTCTTCCGGAAGATTTGCTAAGGTTTCCGGGAAGTTACAGCAAACCTTGGATGCAACGGGAATACAAAGTTTATTTGCCAAGCCCGGTGTCATATCCGATTCATGAATAATGCAGGGAATCTTTAAAGATGCAGCCGCACGTACAACAGGTACACTTACAAAACCGCCTTTGGAGAAAATCACATCCGGCTTCAATTCCTTCAGAATTTTCTTGGCTTCGCCATATCCCTTCATAACGCGGAAAGGATCGGAAAGATTCTTCAGTGCAAGATATCTTCTTAACTTACCGGTTGAAACACCATAGTACGGAATTTCAAAATCAGTAATTAATTTTTTCTCGATCCCGTCATGTGAACCGATGTAATGAATATCATATCCTAATTCTTTTAATTTTGGTAAAAGTGCAATATTCGGTGTTACGTGACCGGCTGTGCCACCACCTGTAAGAACGATGCGTTTCATGAAACGACCTCCGGAGTGAAGTATTGTTATCTTATAGTTTAAGATATTATTAATTAAAGTAAGGTGTTATATTTTTACACAATATTTTTAATACAATAAAATCTGATATTTATCATAATAAATTATGGGTTATAAAAGCATTAAAACAAGTTTACTGCTTCAAAGCTGCTTCCAAAGCATTTGCAAGCTGGTCAGGGCAAGAGGTGCTCTTGAAACCGCAACGGATACCGCGGATTTTGGCAATGGCATCTTCTGCCTGCATTCCTTCTACCAATCGTGCAATACCCTGCAAATTGCCGTGGCAACCGCCGGTAAACTGAACGTGTTTTACAATATTGCCGTCTAATTCAATGTCAATTGCCTGAGAACAGACGCCTTTGGGAATATATCGCATAATTTCACCTCATTCTGCTTTTTTATCTATATTAAAAAGGATTATAACAGAAAAAAACGTCGATTTCCACTGTTTAATGGAAAATGAAAGAGGAATTTGTCGATAAAAACAAAGGGATTCTCTCTTGTTTCAAAAAAAAGTTTTTTCTATACTGTTACTATTCCCTAAATTACTAAAATGAAACGGAGGACGGTATGGAATTATTAGAAAATGATATTTTTATCAAACTATCGATTTTTCTTATTACATTAAGCATAATATGCCAGATTGTGGCAGGGGTACTATATCAAAGTATGATTCAGGAAACCGATAATATGTCGGCAACGGATAATAAACTTTTGAAACAATGTAAGCTGAAATTTGCAAATTGTTTTGAATTAAACGGAGGTGTTTCTAACATACCGATTTTTGTGGACAAGTTTATAAACCGAATGAAAATAGGTTTTCTTACCTTGCCCGGATTGTCAGCTTTTTCGGGGCAGATGATGTTACTGTCCGTACTGCTGTGCGGAGTGGGCATTTATCGCCGTATTACGGCGGGTGATTATGTGGTGCAACTTTTCCCCTATTACATTGTCAGCTTGTTTGGTTTATATGCCTACTTTAGCATCTCTTCCTTGGTAGACGTCAAAGGAAAGAAAGAAGTCCTGAAAATCAACATAATCGATTATTTAGAAAATCATATGGTAAGCCGGTTAAAAGTTTTGCCAAAAGAGCGGATTGCCAAAGAAATTATGGATGCACCGCTGATGGAGAATGAAGCGCCGAAATTCGGACGAAAGGAAAGGCAGGAGTTAGAACAGCTGCTACAGGAATTTTTATCTTGAAAAAAGGCCTTATTTTTGCTACACTTTACAAGGAACTTGACATTTTATAAATGTTTCAATAAATAAAGGATAAAAAGGAGAAAATCACATGAGTAAAAAAGTAGCATTTGATTATTCCAAAGCAGCACCCTTTATCAGCGCTAATGAAATGGAACTGATGAAGAAGCTTACACTTGACGCAAAAGAATTACTGGTTTCCAAGACCGGTGCAGGAAATGATTTCCTTGGTTGGATCAATCTTCCCGTAGACTATGACAAGGAAGAATTTGCAAGAATTAAGAAGGCAGCAGAGAAGATTCAGAACGATTCAGAAGTTCTCTTGGTTGTTGGTATCGGCGGTTCTTACCTTGGTGCAAGAGCAGCAATCGAATTCTTAAGACACAGCTTTTATAATGTTGTTGATAAGAGCATCCGTAAAACTCCCGAAATTTATTTCGTTGGTAACTCTATCAGCTCTACATACTTAAAGCACTTGATTCAGGTAATCGGCGACAGAGATTTCTCTATCAATATGATTTCTAAGTCAGGTACTACAACAGAACCTGCTATCGCATTCCGTGTATTAAAGAAGATGGCAGAAGAAAAGTACGGTAAGGAAGGCGCAGCCAAGAGAATCTATGCTACAACAGATAAGGCCAGAGGCTCACTCAAGGGCCTTGCTACAGAAGAAGGATACGAAACATTCGTTGTGCCAGATGATATCGGTGGACGTTTCTCAGTTCTTACAGCTGTTGGTTTACTTCCCATCGCAGTAAGCGGTGCTGATATTGACAAGTTAATGGAAGGTGCAGCAAGCGGAAGAGAACGCGCATTAAACAACGCATTCGAAGAAAACGATGCACTCCTTTATGCAGCAGCTCGTAACATCCTTCTTAGAAAAGGAAAACAGATTGAAATTCTTGCTAACTACGAACCCAGCGTACACTTCGTATCTGAGTGGTGGAAGCAGTTATACGGCGAGAGTGAAGGTAAGGATCAGAAGGGTATCTTCCCTGCAAGCGTTGACTTAACAACAGACTTGCACTCAATGGGACAGTTTATCCAGGACGGTTCCAGAAATATCTTCGAAACAATCATCAACATCGAAACTTCCAGAGAAGAAATCATCATCGAGGAAGAACCTGTTGATCTTGATGGTTTGAACTACTTAACAGGTAAGACTGTAGACTTCGTAAACAAGAGCGCTATGAACGGAACAATCCTTGCTCATACAGACGGACAGGTTCCTAACTTCTTAGTAAATGTTCCCGAAGTAAACGAATTCTACTTAGGTGAATTATTCTACTTCTTCGAGTTCGCATGTGGTGTGAGCGGATACATCCTTGGTGTAAATCCTTTCAACCAGCCCGGCGTAGAAAGCTACAAGAAGAACATGTTTGCTCTCCTTGGAAAGCCCGGTTTCGAAGCACAGAGAGAAGAACTTCTTAAGAGATTATAATGAGTTGATATATTTAAATGAGACATCGCTGTAAGAAATTACAGCGATGTTTTTGTTATAAAAACTACAACCGACGTGAAAAATGACAAAAATACTTGCGACAAATGTAAGACTCGTGTAAAATGCAAACATATGAGAAAAAATAATATACGTGCCAAAGCATGTATATGGAAAGTGGTGAATTATGAATTACGCAGAATTAGTAGCATTTATTGTCTACTTATTACTGGTACTTGCAGTCGGTGTGTTCTTCTTTGTAAAAGGACGTAAAGCTGACGGTGGTGATAAGGATTATTTCCTTGGCGGAAGAAATATGAACGGATGGGTAGCTGCCCTTTCCGCAGGTGCTTCCGATATGAGTGCATGGGTACTTATGGGTCTTCCCGGTTCCATTTATCTTGCAGGTATGGGGCAGGTTTGGATTTCCGTAGGCTTGCTTATTGGTACTATTTGTGCATGGATTTTCGTTGCACCGAGATTGAGAAGATTGTCAATCAAGGCGCAGGACTCCATTACAATTCCGCAGTACCTGACAAACAGATTCCAGTCTAAAAACAAGGCGCTTCAGATTATTTGTGCGGTTATCTTTGTAGTAGTATATTGTGTATATGCTGCATCCAGTATTTACGCATGCGGTACTTTGTTTAATACCGTATTCGGAATGAAGCCCATTTATGCAATGGTTGGAGCTGCTGCAATTATTATCATCTATACATTCCTTGGCGGATTCAATGCAGTATGTTGGACTGACTTTTTCCAGGGTATGCTTATGCTGGCAGCAATTATGATAGCACCCATCGTGGCAGTTATTGCTATGCAGGCACCGGATTTTGTGCCCGCTTATGAAGTAGTAACCGGCGAAAACTATTACAATTTCTTATCCAGCGGTTCTTTTAACTGGGAAAGCATTGCGGATATTTTGAGCGGTCTCGGATGGGGACTTGGATATATGGGTATGCCTCATATTTTAGTTCGTTATATGTCAATCAAGTCTGAAAAAGAAATGAAGAAATCAAGAGCAATCGGTATCGGTTGGACAACTTTGATTCTTATCATGGCGTCTGTTGTAGGTATCGTTGGACATCACTACATCGGAAGCGGTTTGGAAGATAAGAGCGTTGTATTCATTACTATGGTAAGAAGCGTGTTCCCTGCTTTGATTTCCGGTGTACTTCTTTCAGCAATCCTTGCAGCATCTATGAGTACAGCTGATTCACAGTTACTTGCTTCTTCATCTGCGTTTGCATCCGATGTTTACAAGCCTGTATTCCGTAAAAATGCATCCAACAAGGAAATGCTTTGGGCAGGTCGTATCATTGTAATCGTGATTGCGATTGTTGCCTTATTGATTGCAATTAACCCTAACTGTGCCGGCATTATGGCATTGGTTGAATGTGCGTGGGCAGCTTTTGGTGCAGCTTTCGGTCCTGCGATTATCCTTTCACTTTTCTGGAAACGATTTACATACAAGGGTGCGATTGCCGGTATCGTTGTGGGCTTCGTGGTAGATGCACTTTGGTATGCATTCTTGTCAGGCCCTACAGGTTTGTACGAAATCATCCCCGGTTTCATCGCAAGTATGATTGTTGCTGTGGTTGTATCTCTTATTGACAAGGCGCCTTCCAAAGAAGTTATGGATTTATTTGAAGAAGGAATTAAGCCTACCGCAGATGCAGAGTAAGAATTCTTCTGTAAAAATAAGAATAATTTTATAAAGTTTAAAATAATCAAAAATATCATTAAGCCGTCTGTTCTTCCGGGAGCAGACGGTTTTTTATGCCTTAAAATGCAATATTTTTGCAACTTAATCATCTGATTTGCAACATAAACAAAATCATTTTTCAGAACCAAAAATCTTTGATATAGTCCGTTTAGAAGCAGGGAAAACAAACCTGCGAAGAAAGGAAATTAAAAGTATGCCAGAAAAAAATAAGACTATGTCAAAAGAAAGTAAGTTAAAATCATTTTTCAAAAGTGAAGGGTATCAGTATTTTGAATACGCAATGATGGCCTTTGGAGGATTAGGGTTGGAGGTGCTTTACGCATTCTGGTTGGAGCCCCTTATTTACGGACATCCCATGCAGGAGTTTACGACCGCGGAATGTATCATTCATTGGACCGTTACGATTATTACCTGGTTGGTGGTTGCTTTTTTCATTATAAAAAGTGCAAGAAAAAATTTAGGATTTCAGCTAAAAGGAACGGACAAGAAGTGGACGCTGACGGGAATCATAGCAAGTATTGTGTTGGTTGGATTAATGATGGTAATCAACTATATCGACGTGGGTGGATTAAAAATTATTTACGAATTTCACAGACTTGGCGCTTTGAAATTTGTATTTCAGCATTTGTATTATTTGGCGGAAGTTATTCTTTTTACCTTAATTATTGTATTTGGACAGCATGCGTTGGAGAAGTTGTTTCGAAAGAAAAACATTCCCTACGGCGGAATTGTAGTGGGACTTACTTGGGGACTTGCACATTGGTTTACCAAGGGAAGTATCTGGATTGGTTTGGAAGGAATCGTATTGGGATTTCTGTTTGGCGCGATTTATCTCTTTTTGGGCAGAGATTTTAAGAAGACTTATCTTGTATTGGCTTTGACCTTTATAATATAATGTACGCGAGCGAAAAACTGAGCGGCGCGAAGCGACATTTGTTTTTACGTCGCGATAATGAGTAACACACGAAATGAGGTACTAACGGTGAAGATTAATATCTATCATGAACCCAATTTAAAAGAGAATCATGTGGATTTGCATTACAATAAAACGGACGAGGAAACCGTGGCAGTGAAGCAATATCTGTCAGCCTTTCAAGGACTGATTCCGGGGAAAGATGAAGAGATGGAACGTGAGAAAATGCTTACGCCGGGAGAGATTCTCTATATTGAGGTTGTGGACCGTAAAACCTATGCGTATCTTAAGGACAGCGTTTGGCGCATTTCCTATGGTTTGCAGCAGTTTATGGAGCAATTCGGCGCTGTGGGTTTTGCAAGGAACAATAAATCCATGCTGGTAAATATTTACCATATCAAAGAATTAAAAGCGCAGATAAATATGCGCGTGAATATAGTAATGGATAACGGCGAAGAAATTGTTTTGAATAGAAGTTATAAAAATGAATTTTACAAATATCTGGAAAAGAAGGTGGCACAATCATGAAAATGATAAAAGAATATTTGCTTTCCGTATGTGTAGTATATACCATTTTGGCCCTTGGCAAGGTGTTAATAGAAGGGATTGGCGGAATGCAGGATCCTTATTATGTAATGAATTTCGGAATATTATTCGTAATCACCTGCTATGCGGCTTTTATACTGTTTATGCACCGGATTTTCCATAAAGTTCCTTTGCTGTTTGTGATGATAGGGCAGTATGTTCTGGTAATCGGTGGCGTTATGGCAGGCATTTTTATTATGAGTAAATTTATGGAGGTTTCCCCGGCTGCATATCGGGATATGTTTATACAAATCACTTTGCCCTATATTGTGTTTGCCGGAATTTATTATATTGCTTATTTTAGGGAAATTAAAAAAGCAAATGAGATTATTAAAGCAATTAAAGAGATAAGTTAGTTTTTGAGCTTGCGCACCTATGATGTGAAACCTATAATGAAAACAGATTAAACTTCCATAAAATTTATTTACCCCGTACGTATATTAAGTATCAAAGCACAGAAAGGGCCTAGCCATGAAGAAAAAGATTTTATTGCCAATCATAATAGCTGTTGTAGCGGTTGCACTTATCGCAATTGTTGCAATTACAATATATACGGGGAAATACGGCAAGAATGCGCCGATACTGGAAGTAAAAGAAGAAGTTACGGTAATGGAATACAGTACCGTACATATTGATGAATTCATTATCAATACCGAGAACATAAGCAGTGTTCGAATTGCAGATATCAAATTGCAGGGGCGCAATGATCCCGGTCATGCCAAAATTAGTGATGACGGGCAGTCTGTAAGTATTGGTGATTTCTGGGAGTTTTATACCGTTACGATTGAGGCAAAAGGAACCAACGGATGGAAAGTAAGGGAAGAAGTTGGTCTCTATTCTTATGAAGAACCGCCGGTATATGTGTCGGAAGAGAGTTCAGACGAAGTATTAGAAGATGAGATAAATACAGAGGCAGTATCTGAAGAAAGAGTGAGTGAAGAAGCATCTGAGACAGAAGCAAATAAAGATGGCGCATCTGAAGAATTAGAGAATTCAGAAGGATTATCGGAAGAAGAACGTTTTCTGGCTGAGTTGGAGAAGATTGAAGGGGATTATACCTATGAAGAAGCTGACGAAATGAGTTGGGATGAACTCATTTATGTTGACAAATGTTATGGCACTTGGGAACATCTTTATTTTAAGGATGCAGAATCTTTTTTGACGGCTTATGGCTTTGATATGGACGAACCCTTTTATGAGGTTTATGCAGATGGGAAATTGCAGTTGACATTATACTATGACGAGGAAACTCAATTAGGGTGTTGTGTAAGAGGTGGATACGGAGCCTGTTTCCTGGGTGTAACAGAAGCGGAATGGAATGGTTATTTATGGGGAGACTATATGGATCCCGTTATCGTATATGATGGTCACCGTCCGGAAGATTATATGGGTGATTATCACTATGATGAAATAAAAGAATATGATAACGCAGGCAGACTTGTAGAGTATCGTGTTACTAATATAGAAGATTTGATGGAAGAAAAGGTAAGTGGTGCGAAAGACTTTTATTCTATGTGGAATGATGCGTTGAAAGTAACTTATGAATATCAGCCCAATGGGAAATTGGCGTATAGGTACTATATTCACAATTCTTATATGTTCGGTACGAATACGAGCTCCTTGGAGACCTGGTTTGATGAGCAGGGAAGACCGGTTTATGAGAGAGCTTATATTACCCATGGCTCTTTGGAATGGTTTTATATCTATCAAGATGAAGACGAAATTCCGGAGTTTATACTTTCTACGGATTTTGGATGGAATCCGGCTGAATTTACTAAATATGAATAAAATTGTTGATATTTTAGGAAATAAAAAATGAAGAAACGAATTTTACAAATCGCACTGATTGTGATAGGTGTTCTGGGCCTTATTTGGTTTCTGACACCTTATGCAGTGGGAAGAATTATGAATCTGGGCAACGGAACAGGGGCTGTTATTATGGCACTAATAATGGCTTACGGAGCTTTTATGCCCAAAATCAACCAGGCGATTAAGAAATTATATGCCCAAAAGGCTGGCAAGGGAATATTAACCGGCATTCTTGTTATTGTCGCAGCGGTCATTCTGCTGGCGAGCGTGGAAACCGCTTTTATGATAAAAGCAGCAACTGCGAAGCCTTCCGAAAACGCTACGGTGGTGGTGCTTGGATGTCGCGCTTACGGCAGCAGGCCCAGTATTATGCTGGCGTCAAGACTGGATGCGGCATATGAATATTTGATGGAGCACCCCGATGCGATTTGTATTGTGTCAGGTGGTCAGGGACCGGATGAAAGTATGCCGGAAGCAGAGTGCATGTATCTGTATCTGACGGAAAAAGGGATTGCACCGGAGCGGATTTATCAGGAGAACCGGTCCACTTCCACAAGAGAAAATCTTCTTTTTTCGCAGGAAATTATTGAGGCAGAAGGCTTGAATACGGAGATTGCCATTGTGACTAATGAATATCACGAATATCGCGCAGGTATGGTGGCGGACGCTTTAGAGATGGAACATAGCGCGGTGCCGGCAAGGACGCCGTTGTGGTTGTTTCCGACCTACTATATAAGGGAACTGTATGGCATCATATATGAGTGGGTGTTGTAAAATTTTTATCCCGGTTATATAATGAGCCCAGGTGATTTTATCTGCGGATAGGTCTTAAGCAAGATATTAATATTAAGTAAATTCGTTTGGAGGTAATATATGTTCAGTCAACTCATTAAGTTGTTTCTTATATTTGTTTTGTTTGCAATCGTAATGATAGCAGTTGTTCGAAATAAGAAAATGAAATACGGATGGCTTATATTAGGTGTTTTTTTGCCGGTGATTACATATTTTTTATGTGAGGCGCTTGTTTCGTTAATATTACCTATTCTTGCATCCGGTGATGGTGTGCTAGGTATGGTGGTATGTGACACCGTGGAATGGATCATATGCGCTGTAGTTTGTGTGATTGCAGGCCTTATAATTTTTAAAACAGCCGTAAAAAGTAAGGACAGTATCATAAAAGTATTTATAAAGGATTACAAAAAATGGAATATTTTGGTGATGGTTCTTATTGTTTTAGGTGTGGCTGTAATTATTGCGGAAGGAATTGATTTTTCCATTCATCAGGAAGAATATCTGGAAGCGATTTCATACGGATTTGAGAGTGGAAACCTATTGGATTTGATCGGTGCTGATGTTTTGTTCGGAAAAATGAAGCTTTTTGCCCTATTGAGGAAAATCTCAGGCGCGGCTATGTTGGCAGGCTTTATGATTCCTTCTGTAATTCTGGCGAGAAAGACAGAAGCAAAGAAGGAGAATTAGCCGCAGTTATTTTTTCATTGACAAATGCACACATAAGTGTTTTAATGAATAAAAATAAAATATCTAAACCGTTGAGGCGGAGATAAAGGTAATTATGCTTTCACAGAGAGCCCGCGTTGCTGAGAGTCGGGTAAAAAACAGGTTATCAAATGGACCGCTGAGGGCGCAGTCAAATGTAGGAATCTACAGAGTATTCTGCGACGCGTAGGCATGCGTTAGTTGCCGGGGATATGATGGTATCTCAGTAAGGGCACGAGCAATCGTGAATGCAAGGTGGCACCGCGGATAAGAAATATTCGTCCTTGACAGAAGTGATATTCTGTCAGGGATTTTTTTATGCACCGAAAACAGTCGTATAAAACCGAAAATCCTTGACCGAAGATACTAAATCGTTTTATAGTAGGAGGTGCGGATATGTTATTGACGAAACGATGGCGTAGCCTGCAAAGATTAAATAATATCAAAGATGCTTCCAAGGAATTTCGATGGCGCAGATAAAGTCGCGCGAAGAGAAGCAGTTAATGTAAAAAATAACAAGAATTTAATTTTATAAAAAAGAGTTTTATGATTTTTAGGAGGAAAATACCATGATTTATAACAATATTGATTTTGATACTTATTTTAAGCATTATCCCGATGCGGAAGGTTATTACGGAAAGTACGGCGGTGCGTATGTTTCGCCCGAATTAAAGAAGGCAATGGCCGATATCAACGAGGCTTATTTTACAATCTGTAAGTCAAGTAAGTTCATTAGCGAATTGCGTCGTATCCGTAAAGATTTCCAAGGCAGACCTACCCCTATTTCCCACTTGGAAAGACTGTCTGAAAGCATTGGAAACGGTGTGCAGTTATACGTAAAAAGAGAGGACTTAAACCACACAGGTGCACACAAATTAAATCACTGTATGGGTGAAGCACTTCTTGCCAAATTCATGGGCAAGAAGAAAGTAATTGCTGAAACCGGTGCCGGCCAGCATGGTGTTGCCCTTGCAACTGCAGCTGCATACTTCGGTTTGGAATGTGATATTTATATGGGTGCTGTTGATATCAAGAAGCAGGCGCCTAACGTAGCAAGAATGAAAATTCTCGGCGCTAACGTAGTGGAAGTAACTCACGGTCTTGCAACCTTAAAAGAAGCGGTAGACGCAGCTTTTGACGCATATATCAAGGAATACAAGGATGCAATCTACTGTATCGGTTCTGTTTTGGGACCTCACCCCTTCCCTATGATGGTACGTGACTTCCAGAGCGTAATCGGTGTGGAAGCAAGAGAACAGTTCTTACAGATGACAGGCGAATTGCCCGATGCAGTTGTAGCATGTGTAGGTGGCGGTTCCAATGCAATGGGAATTTTCTCAGGGTTCTTAAACGATCCTGTGGATATCTACGGTGTTGAGCCTCTTGGTCGCGGAGAAAAGCTTGGCGATCACGCAGCAAGCTTAAAATATGGTACAGAAGGCGTTATGCACGGCTTTAACAGTATTATGTTAAAAGATGAAAACGGCGAGCCCGCTCCCGTATACTCAGTAGCCAGCGGTTTGGATTATCCTTCATCAGGCCCCGAGCATGCATTTTTACATGATCTTGGAAGAGTAAAATATGACGTGGTTGATGACGAAGAAACCATTGATGCATTCTTCAAGTTATCCAGAATGGAAGGTATCATTCCTGCTATCGAAAGTTCACACGCAGTGGCTTATGCTATGAAGCTTGCGAAACAGATGGGCAAGGGTTCTATCCTGATTAACCTTTCCGGCCGTGGTGACAAGGATATGGATTATGTTATTGAGAATTACGGAATCAGATAAGAAATCGTGACAAATGTCATATAAATTTGAATGATTTTTATAAAAGAACAGAGTATATGGAACTGTCGGTTTTGTGAAAGAGCAGAACCGGCAGTTTTTTTATATGTGTGGCAAGCCTTTGGGAGTTGTACTTTTAATGGGGAAAATATATAATAAAATAAATTGTAATTTGTAGAGAGCGGAAAATTTGAAGTTTACGGAGAGATGAAATGAAGAAAAAACCAAAACTACTTAAAATATTAAAAGGTCTAGCCCTCGTCATATTGATATTGATTGTTGGTTTCTTTGTTGTTAGGGCGATAGGCAAGGCGATTTACAATCAGACACCAGA
>JAZNOO010000007.1:0-35581 GCA_045580855.1 Lachnospiraceae bacterium
TTTACAAGCTGTCCTCCTTTGATTACTTTGTGTGATGGGATTCTGCCTCTTCCCGCGCGAATCATCACTTTCAAATTGTCTACCGTTCTTTCCATGATGCTTCCTCCTTTTTGATTTTGCTTTTTAATAAAAAAAGATACACTACCGGTACAAACCGGTTAACGCAGGTTTCCCGTCCTACAGTGCATCTTGTCGAATTTATTATATGTTGTTTTACGAGAAAATAATAACATATTCTGTCAAATTTTAAGAGTGGTTTATTCTTTAATTTTCCATATATGTTTTAATAAGTTATGCTTATGTATCCCCCGAAATGCCGTTTTCCGTATTTTGACTCCTAGCGTCTGCTAGGTGGGTGTCCGCATCTGCTTTTCTGTCTTCCACTGCAAACGGAGGCCTGACATATTACAGAGATATAGGATTCCCGTTTAAAGTGTTGTAGGTTCAAAATAACGGAATCGTCGAACATTTCAGGTTCTTTTTTATTATAAAATATCTTGTGCTGCTTTTCAACCAATTATTCCTAACTGACATGTCCTTTTTTTAGTAAAAAATGCAAAAAGAAATGCGACTCATATGAATCGCATTTCTGATTTGACATGATATTCAAATTATAATTGTGGACCTGCTTCAACTAAAGCTTTACCAGCTTCGTTTGTTGTATATTTAGCAAAGTTCTTCACGAAACGTCCAGCAAGGTCTTTTGCTTTTACTTCCCACTCAGCTGCATCAGCGTATGTGTTGCGTGGGTCAAGGATATTTGTGTCAACTCCCGGAAGCTCTGTTGGTACTTCAAAGTTGAAGTATGGAATTGTTTTTGTATCTGCTTTTTCGATTGATCCGTCAAGGATTGCATCGATGATACCACGAGTATCTTTGATTGAGATACGTTTTCCTGTTCCATTCCATCCTGTGTTTACCAAGTAAGCTTTTGAACCATTAGCTTCCATCTTCTTAACTAATTCTTCCGCATATTTTGTTGGATGTAACTCCAAGAATGCCTGACCGAAGCAAGCTGAGAATGTTGGTGTAGGTTCTGTAATTCCACGCTCTGTACCAGCAAGTTTTGCTGTGAATCCTGACAAGAAGTAGTATTTTGTCTGCTCTGGTGTCAAGATTGAAACTGGAGGAAGTACTCCAAATGCGTCTGCTGATAAGAAGATTACGTTCTTAGCTGCAGGAGCTGCTGAAACAGGACGTACAATGTTATTGATGTGATCGATAGGGTAAGATACACGAGTATTTTCTGTTACGCTACCGTCATTGAAATCAATCTTGCCGTTTTCATCCAATGTAACGTTTTCAAGAAGAGCGTTTCTCTTGATTGCGTTGTAGATGTCGGGCTCAGAATCTTTATCAAGGTTGATAACCTTAGCGTAGCAACCACCTTCGAAGTTGAATACACCGTTGTCATCCCAACCGTGCTCATCATCACCGATGAGGAGTCTCTTAGGATCTGTAGACAATGTTGTCTTACCTGTTCCTGAAAGACCGAAGAAGATAGCTGTGTTTTCGCCGTTCATATCTGTGTTAGCTGAGCAGTGCATAGAAGCAATGCCCTTAAGAGGAAGGTAGTAGTTCATCATAGAGAACATACCCTTCTTCATTTCACCGCCGTACCATGTGTTAAGGATAACCTGCTCTCTGCTTGTGATGTTGAATGCAACAGCTGTTTCAGAGTTAAGACCTAATTCCTTGAAGTTTTCAACTTTAGCTTTAGAAGCGTTGTATACAACGAAGTCAGGCTCAAAGTTTTCAAGTTCTTCAGCTGAAGGTTGGATGAACATGTTCTTTACAAAGTGTGCCTGCCAAGCTACTTCTACGATAAAACGAACTGCCATTCTTGTGTCTGCATTAGCACCACAGAAAGCGTCTACTACGAAGAGCTTCTTGTTGCAAAGTTCCTTCTGAGCGAGAGCCTTCAATTCAGCCCATACGTCTTCAGAGATAGGATGATTGTCGTTCTTGTATTCGTCGGTTGTCCACCATACAGTGTCCTTAGAATTTTCATCCATAACGATATACTTATCTTTAGGAGAACGTCCTGTATAAATACCAGTCATAACGTTAACAGCGCCAAGTTCACTTTCCTGACCTACTTCATAGCCTGTTAAATCAGCTCTGGTTTCTTCTTCGAATAATACTTCGAATGAAGGATTGTGCACGATTTCAGTTGTTCCGGTGATGCCGTACTTTTCCAAATTAATGTTTGCCATCTGATTAAAACCTCTTTCTTTATTATTTTTTTATGGGTTACTAACAATCTGCTTTAACCAAATTGTAGTAATCCGTGGTAATTATACTAGATAATTAAGGTGCTCGTCAATATGATTATTCAAAAGATTTCAAGATTTTTCAGCCTTTCATCAATTACTGCTATTCATACACATACGGATAAAAACCGCACTCGTCCCAACGGTCTTTCTCTACTTCAATCCAAATAATCCTGTGCTCCGTATCAGGAACTTTTTCATCCGTCAATTCTTTAATATATACGTAATTACCGCCGCCCAGCCATTCTCGTTGTGCCACAGCCGTCACTTCCGCCTCGGTTACTCTCATACCGTAATGCAAAAGAAAATGATCTTCAAAAAACTCTTCATCGTACTTTTGGTCCAGTTCACGCAAAATATTTCCCGGCAACCTATCATCATACAAACTCAATGTAAAATCCAAATCTTCCTCGGTTTTATCCACCATACTGATACGTCCCTGCGATACATCATTCATCTCCGGTTCTTTTGGCACTGTCATGATATAATATTCAAAGTTAAGTGATGTAAGGTATTCTTCTTTGGTTTGCGTCACGTCATTATCCGTAATGTTCTCTATGATTCCGTAATAATCTCTGTCTTCGTCTACGGAAGTAATGTTGAACTTCACCATATCACCTTCAATCACATTATCCGCATCTTCTACGTAAATATGAAGCCAGCCATATTCCGTACTGTCAACCACGCATCTCGTGCCTTTTTTCTCTTCATGAATTCCAATTACCACTCCCGTAGCATCCGAAATGGCTCCGGAAGTAAATTCATATCCGATTGCTTCATCCTGCAGACGAAACAACTCTATCGCCTCTTCATCCCTATCGTAGTATGTGAAATTAACCGCATTTCCGGCTTTTAATTTTCGTATATAGATAAATTCCTGATATGTATCACCGGAATATCCGTCACCGTCCGGCGTTTGGATTGCTTCCGGCGCCGCACTTCCGATCTCATATGTCACATCATTGGTTGCCACCAGGGTAATATCCGGGTCGTGAACGAAAACATACATTTCCGGGTCAACCGGCCTCTGTCCGGATATCTCCTCAATCTGTTCTAAAATCTGCGTAAAATACGGACTGTCTTTACTGCATACCAAAGTCTCGGTATCCTGAAAATAGATACTTTGCACATTTACATTTGCGCCTTCAATTTTATATTTCACAGCAGGCGTACAACCGCACAATAACAGACAAAACATCAGAACAATAACTACTTTCTTTATCATCCGAATCCCCCTTTGGAACATCCATAAAAGCACTCTTTTACTGCCTTTTTCACAGTTTCCCTTAAAACCACTTTCATTATACCATAAACGCTTCAGCATTTTAAATATAATAGTATCTCTTATATTAAGAAAAATAGTTTTGCTTTCGCACTGAATTTTTATTTCACTTTACACCATCTCTTTTTTTATATATACTTATTTTAATTATATTTTTACAGAAAGAGGGTAAAAGATGAGCGAAAACAAATCCGGACTTATATCCACGATTATCTTTTTCATCATGTTTTTCATGTTTACTTCACCCTGTTGGAGCACAATGCTGGCTGCCTGGGTGGAAAACACCGATAATCCCTTCGATTATGCCCGCATAACCGATGTGGAATATCAGGCTGTTGTGGTTGACGAACCCGGCAGTGAAGGCAAAGTGGTAATCACGGAACGATTAACTTTTGATATTCATGCAGCGTCCAGAGACAACGGTTTCTGGGAATTGTGGCGTGACCTTCCCGAAGATACCGTAGACGGTGTGCCCGTTTATTACGAGGTCAACTCCGTAAAACAGATTTTGGACGACGGCACGGAAATTGTGTGGGAAGAAAGCCCGAAACTTTATTGGGACGATTACGATTATGTAAGTTCCGAATTAGGCCCCGGCAAATGGTTCCACAGCGAAGGACCTTACAATGATTACGATCAGTTTGAATGCTTAATGTTTTATATTGATGACGTGTATCGTGATGAAATGACTTTCGAAATCGAATACGAGATTCACAATGCAGCATTACGTTACAACGATTGTTCCGACCTTTATCTGACCATGTACTCCGGTGAAACCTGTAAGCATTTGGATTCCTATAAAGCTGAGATTTTGATTCCCGATAAGGACATGCCGGCAGAAGGCAATTACTACTTCGATTCTTACGGCACAAATAAGCACACGCTTCCTGTTACGGAATCCGCAACCGCCAACCCCGGATATCATACTTTTACCATTGATTTGGATAAAAGCGATTTGAAGTTTAAATCATTTAACGAATTCATTGAATTTGAAATTGTATCCTTCGGTGAAGACAGACATGTATTTACGGAATATGCACCCGACAATATGTGGTCCGACACCGATTATCTGGAAGAATGGAAAGACAGCTACAATTCATATTTAAACGAAAAGCCTACAACAACATTGTTTAAAGTTGTAATCCTCGGTCTTTCCCTTGCAGCTTCGGCACTCATTATTGTTTGTTCTTTATCTTCCAAGGCTTTGGTCAAGAAGAAATACAACTTCTACGAACCTTCCGTGGATATACAGTTTTATCGTGACATTCCAAGCGATTTGGACCCGAAATTTGCTGCTGCTTTGGTGTTTGCAAGAGACAAACAACCCAAAGACGACTCCGGTATTTACTCCGCAATTCTTTTAAGTCTTGCCCGCAAAAAATACATTGAGTTAAAACAGCTTTCCGGCGACAGCGTGGAAATCATCATTAAGAAACGTCCGAATAAAACACCTGCCGGTCAGATGAATATGGCAGCCAACGGTTCCGAACAGTTAACGGTTACAGACAGTACATATTATGAACCGCTTACACAGACCGAAGAGTACTACTACAACTTGCTGATTCGTCATGCAAACAGCGATTCTATCCTGATGAGTACCTTCCAGTACAGAGTTTCCAAGGACTATTCCAACACAGATACTTTTGTACGAAATATGAATCGTTCTGTTGTAAACATCGGCATCAAGGAAGGTTACTTGCAAAAGGCTGACTACACACAGCCCAAGAAGCAGATGAATTTAATTTCCGTATTTCTTTGGATTTGCGGTATTTTAGCAATCGTGTTGTTAAATCTTATTTCATATGATACCCGAATCGGTTTGGCTTTCGGTGCTTACTTCATTATCGGTATTGTATGTATTGCCTGCGGTATTTTAATCCGCATCAGAGCGCGTAAGTACATCTTATTAACACAGCATGGTGTGGAAGAATACGAGAAATGGCGTGGCTTATACGATTTCTTAAACAGTGATACTTTGATTAAAGAGCGTACCTTTGTAGAATTACCTATTTGGGAAAAATACCTTGTATACGCTACAGCATTCGGTTTATCCGAAAAAATTGTTAAGGCAATCAGTATTAACTGTCCTGAAGCAGTACAGAGTGAAATGCTTAGCAACCCTTGCTATCGATCCAGAAGCTTCCATCATGTTTCCGGACGTTCATTCCGTTCAGCAACCCGCAGTGCTTCCAGCGTAGCCCGTTCCGGTGGCGGTGGCTACGGCGGTGGCGGCTTCGGTGGCGGCGGCTACGGCGGCGGTCGTGGCGGCGGTGGCGGTGGCGGCGGTCATTAAACCACTTGCAAAGAATGTGAAAATATTCTTACGCCCGGTCATTTTATAATAAATACACAAAATAAAAGCTACGGTATTGTGATATGTACCGTAGCTTTTTTATGTTTATTATCTTTTATTTAATTGTTTTATCTCAACTCTTTTTATGACGTTCCTACGTACAATTTCGCAGAAACTTTCCGAAACAAATTATACCACTCTCGCACCGCAATAAGGGCAGTTTCTTGTTCCGTCCAAGTTGCCTAAACAATGAGGACACTTCTGGGGATATCTGTCTTTCTCTTCATCGGTCAACTCGTTGCTGTCAAAAAGAATCGGCGCAGTTCTGACATCATCATCCGCCATATTAAAGAGTTCTTCTTCCTTGAAACCAAACATTTTACCGATGATGCTACCGGGAAACATCTGTAACTTATTGTTATAAATGGTGACCGCATCATTGTAAAACTGTCTTGCAAAAGTAACCTTATCTTCTGTCTCAGCAAGTTCTTCCTGCAATTTCAGAAAGTTCTCATTGGCCTTCAAATCAGGATAACTTTCCGAAACTACGAACAATGATTTTAACGTAGCGCTGAGTTGCTTGTTCATAGCGATTTTATCTTTTGCGTCATGCGCGCTTAAATATCCGCTTCTTGCTGCCGTTACGTTTTCAAGAATTCTCTTCTCGTGCGTCGCAAAACGTTTAACGGTTTCCACAAGATTAGGCAACAAATCAAATCTTCTCTGTAACTGGGCATCAATCTGTGCAAAAGAATTCTTCACAGAATTTCTTGCCTTCACCAAACCATTATATGTAATCACTACCATTACAGCCAGCGCAATAACAATCAGAAGTATAACCAACAATACGGCTGCTATAATAACTGCAATTCCTGCTCCTGTTCCCATACAAATTCCTCCTTGTATAAAATTAATCGGATTATACCATTATTTCATTTTTTACGCAATATTCGACATTAAACTGCGCTTATAAAAAGGTATCCTTGACCTGCAAATCAGTAAAATCAATTCCCAGGGCCTTGGCCATTTCTTCCTTCGAAAATGTCTGATAAATAGTCTTTGAAATATATTTCTCCGCCATTTTAATAATGCCGTTGTAATCCCCAATGTCATCCGGAAAATAAATTCCGCCTGCATTTTTATTCTTTAACATCCAGCACACTGCTGCCAGCGCCGACATAGACACCGGCGTAATGGTGGGCGTCTGCCAGTAGGAATCCTTTTTATTTTTATATAAAAATGTAGGCTCAATGCGATTTCCGACCCATACCGGATCAAACTTTTCGCCCAATAAAAGAATACCCACATACTCCGTACCGCTTGCAATATGCTCCTTATAGGCCACCTGAAAATTCTCAGGATACACATATCCGTGAATGACATTCGGCCCCGTTCCGTCCTCACAATCCTGTGGCTTGTCAGGGTCCGGATTCGGATACTCATTTACCTTAGCCTCCTTAAAATACCGGTCAGCAAACGGGCAGGGCTGATAGAGAAACATTACCGTCGGGCGATAAACCACCTTCCCATTCTCTTTTACTTCCAAATTCTTTGCGATGGATACCGTCTCTTCATGTGGCACCAAATATGCTTCAAATCTGCCGTTCGGATAATAAGTCGCACACCTTGCATTGGCGGCGATTCGTCGGAATTCCAAATATCCTTTATCATATTTTACGAAGTTACATTCTTCTTCATAATCTATTTTTTCGTGGGTACCGATGTTTACCGTGGCTTCGCTCAGCATCTCGAACCAGAACGACTCCATACACCAGGTACTGTATAAAAGATTATCCTGATAATCGCCCTTCATTTCCTGCAAATCCACATCGTTTACGTGAATTTGACGCACGCCCAGATACTGCGCCGCCTCGTTGAATTTCCCGGCCTTTATCAGCGTTTTAAGCTCTTTATCTTTTTTAAACTGGGTACTGGCCACATATTCAATGGCTGCTTTGACAAAATGAGACACCAGCCCCGGATTGTTGCCGTGGTGCAGAACGATGGGATACTTATTTACTCCCGGCGACATTGCCAACTTCGCCCTTAATTCATGCTTTAAATCATTCTCGTTAAAAATACTGTACCAGTGGTCCGGCCAATCCGCCTCACCGGTGTTAATATACATGACGTTACGCAGGGCGCACCACTCACAGATATCCCTGGTTCCCACCATATCCGCAAAATCAAGCAACAAATCCCCTTCCGAAAGATAGGGTTCAAATACACTTCCGAAGTTCTCACGTTCTACTTCCTTCACGATAAAATTCGGCGCAATACCGCCCATATCCACGAAAGCGTCCAATTCGTCAGGATTGCCGGTTATAACATAATATTTATTTTCATTAAAACGGATTTCTTTCCGCAGTTTCTCGTAAAAACTTTTACCCACTGCGCCAAACCCGAATTGGACAATCCGTCCGTCAAATTTGATCACTTCTCAAGGCCTCACTTCCGTCGGCGCACGGCGCATTCTGCACACAATCACTACCGACAAATACTATTCCACATCAATGGGCAACTGCTTATGAACCCTTACTTTCTTGGGTTCCGCATACCCCTTCTGCAAATAAATCTCGATTTTTTTCTTCTGATATCCGTATAAAATCTTCTTTAAATCCCGGGACAGCCTGTCGCCGATTACCACAATTTTATGAATACCGTTGTTGATAAAATAATCCGCCGAAGGCATATCCTGAGGATAAATATCCCAGCTGTTGTCGAAAACCGTAACATCGATGCGATGACGGTGCAAACGGTTGCTGTCCAAAAGGAACGCCGGTCTTGCATCATCTTTCAAGTCAATTTTTAACAGTTCTTCTGCACCGGCAATCAAGCCCATACCAACGGATTGATTATCCACCGTTGTTCTGGAACCGGGCTGTTCAATGGTTCCGTTAAAAGCAGGTATGGGGCGGTAGCCTTCTTTTGCCAAAGCAATGCCCACCTCTATACTTTCCGAACCGGGCAAGTCCACAATTAACGCCGCATCCGCAAACTTTTCTTCCGGAAAATCCATCGCCGGAACTTCAAACAAGGTAAAATTATATTCCTTCGAGTGATCGTGGATTCCCACGAAAGGCACCGGTCTTACCCATTCGATCCATTTCTTGCCAAGGGGTGTCCAAATGCGATATAACTCTTTATCTGTCATTGTCAGTCCCCCTTTCAATAATAACAGGCGTATCTGCCGCGCCCGAATCGATGCGGGCAGATTTGCTGATTCGCGCATAATATCCGGCGTGCTTACCGTCTACGGTATAGCAACCTAAACATACATTATACTTCTCTCCGTTCTCACCCTCCAGTGGCGCTACGAAGAAACGCTTCTGCGCCAAAAACTTCTTTGGGTGTCTGCGCACGTCCTTCATAATTTCTTTATATTCGTTACCGATACAGGCTTCCTTAATGGAAATACCGTCACCCACACGTCCGCAGGCAGGTTTGTAGATATAACCCTCCTTGCCCTTTGCATCTTTGACTTCCAAAGTTTCCGGAAGCAAAGCACGCCAGGTAGCCATACTGATTCCGGCCTTCTCCAATTCGTCCCACACCAGCGGAAAACGCTTGGTCTGGGCATACATTGCAATAGGGTGATTACAGGTGGGAACAGTAGCACCGTAATAATCTTTATAAAATTTGCGACGCATCTCAATCATCCACTCTAGCGGCGTGTAGCGGTACACCATATCCAGTTCACCTTCATTGCCGTCCAAGGTGCTGTAGGCCTTGCCGTTCTCGAATTTTACGTGATCGGCAGCACCGTAAATCACATGAAATCCCTTTTCTTTTAGTCGGTCTCCCAAAAACTGCATTACCTGACGGTCATCACTGTAAGAGGTACAATGTACCAGCATAATTCTGCCGCCGGCTTTTACCTTTCCGCTGATGGCATTTGCCAGATTCTCACCAAAGTTCATACACCAATATTTGTCTTCCTGCCCAATGGTCTCTAAAGCCAATTTCGGCATAAAAGAACCTTCCGCATAACCACCGGGCACGTCGCTGTTTACCTCACTGACCGCCCACTTTCCTTCCACGGTAGGGTGAAAATCATATCTTTTCAAACGGACATGTTTGTCTCTTTCATAATTAGTCAGTTTATGTATCTCCTTACGGATTCTTCGCGGAAGTGCCAAAGGCTTGGTCAGTTCCTGATGCAAATTCAAGTACTCTTCCGCCTCTGTTGTCTCCTTATCAATTGCCTCGATTAGAGACACCAACTCCTTATGCTCCTCAGGCGAAATTGCCAACACATAAGGCGCTACGGTATTGTGGTCCAAATACTGGGGGTCCCACTTATAGCAGTCAAACATTAGCGAAAGTCTGTAGTCTTCGTATTTTTCTTTTGGGATGGGGATTAATTTCATATAAAATGCCTCTCAACTTGCTTTTATACTTCTATCATTTTAGAGTTTATCTGTATTAAATCTAACTTATTTACTTTTATAAATACACATAAAAAAGTATACCACAGCCAAGCCGACTGCGGTATACTTTTACATTGATATTTTGTGAATATTTTATTCTTCTGTTTCTTCGATATCTTCTTCCGCTTCAACATCTGCATCGATATCTTCTTCTACTTCGAGTTCTTCCTCAATCTCTTCTTCCACTTCTTCTTCGAACTCAACATCACTTACGTCTTTACCGTCTGTGGTAACGCCGGTAATTTCATCTCTCTTTGCGCAGTATGAGCACAAACGTGTACGGTTTTCAGCGATTGCCTGTTCAACAGTACCGTAGGTTAAAGTATCACTCTGGTTCAAAGATGAGCAATCATCATGTGTGTGATATACCTTACCGAAAGGACTCCAGTATACGTCGTCGCTGATTGCTTCCATAGCTGCCTGCTGTTCTTCTGCAGAAACAGGGTTATAATCGATACTGCAAGCACCACCGATTAAAAGTGCAATTACTGCTACAACAGTAGCGATAACCTTGGTCTTCTTGTCAGCTTCTTTGTTGGTTAATGCAAGAATAACGAAAGGGAAGAAACATACTACTGCTACGATAAGACCCATATTGTTCCACAACCAGAATAATGTTTTATTCTTCTCGCTTGCGGGCTTAATGTGGTTGGCCTTCTTCCAGAACTGTGAACCTACGATGACGCAGATTAAGTCTAAAACAAGGAAGGCAATCATCTGCCACAAACTGGGCATAAAGTTTAAGTTTATCTTGCCAATCAATACTAAATAAGCCAATACTTCAAAAGCAAGTGCTACTACCCACAACGCAATTGCACCAACGCGGAAACCGGTTGCATTTCCTACGGGAGCTGCTGCTTTTTTCTTACGTGAACCTGCTTTTACTTCTTTGCCGCTGTCAGCGTCCACGATTTTCTTTTTCTTTGGTTCTGCCATTTTTAATTCCTCCTAAAATGTGTTTACAACAACTTCTTTTATTATACTTACAATCGGCGTATAAAACAAGGTATCAGACGAATTTTGTCGTTTACCTTGACTTATAAAACCAATTGACCGATAATTATTTTATCGGCAAAAAACTATTTTTCATAAGAGGAGAGTTACAAATATGGATTTAATGAAACTTGCAGGAACTTTATTAAGTTCTGACAGCGTTGACGGTGTCAGCGAACGCACCGGTTCTTCCGGTTCAGACGTTTCCAAAGTATTGGCAAAGGCCCTTCCCGCCTTATTGGACGGTGCAAACGACCAGGC
Organism: Lachnospiraceae bacterium; assembly: GCA_045580855.1. Lineage (GTDB taxonomy): Bacteria > Bacillota > Clostridia > Lachnospirales > Lachnospiraceae > UBA3766. The sequence goes on from JAZNOO010000007.1 coordinate 11,533, forward strand.
CAAAGGCAAGAAAACCAGCAAAGGTTTTGCATCAGCACTTTCAGACCATGCCAAAGATGATACCAGCGACTTGTCCGGTTTCTTAGGCAAGGTTGATATGGAAGACGGTGCTAAAATTCTCGGCCATCTTTTAGGTTCCAAGGAAGAAGATAAAGTAAATGAAATCGCTGAAGAATCAGGTTTAGATACTGCGACTGTTCTTGAGATTCTTTCTACTGCATCACCCCTGCTTTTAAGCCTTTTGGGCCAGCAGACCGAAGAGGAAGAAAAGAAAGAAGCCGTTGGTGATTTGGTTGGTTTATTAGTAGAAAATGTTGACGTTAGCAGTCTTGTGACCAACCTTTTGACAAGCAATGATAAAAAGGGTGGCAAGAAAGCTTCTACCAAGAAAGCTTCTTCTACCAAGAAGACAACAGCAAAGAAAACTTCTTCCGGAAGCACAGCGAAGAAGAGTACTGCAAAGAAATCTTCAAGCAGCACAACTAAGAAGTCTTCTTCAAGTACTGCGAAGAAATCTACTGCCAAGAAATCAACTTCGACTACTAAGAAGAAAGCTTCTTCTGCCAAAACTTCGACTACTAAGAAGAAAGCCGCTTCTGATAATGGTGCTGCAGATTTAGTTGGCGGAATTTTGAAAAATTTATTGAAATAGAACTATAGCAAAAAGCCTTCCGCTATATAACGCGGAAGGCTTTTATATTTTTGTCATAATTCATAAATCCGTCATTCGTTTACTTTAACTTCAACCCATCCGAAAATGCCTTCCCCACAACATCGCCCAGACCTACATAGGTATGATTCACCGGGTCATATGCAATCGGCTTTAACTTCTTCGGGTCAATCTTTCCATCAGTTAAAACACTCTCGTCGGCACATACATTTACGATTTCACCCACGAGAATTTCGTCTTCATAACTCTTCACTTTACATTCTAACGCCATGGGAAGTTCATCAATCAAAGGCGCATTTACATACTCGCTCCTGGTGGCATGAAAGCCTGCCTTGGCAAATTTGTCAGGCACCTTGCTTGCAGATTCCACCCCCACATAATCGCAGGGCACAACCGTATCTTCCGTAGCAATACTCACCGTAAAAGTTCCTGTCTTCAGAAAATTCTCAGTGGTTTTATGCGGTGACATACTAATCGTAATTTCATTCATATCCGTAATGGTTCCCCACGCCGCATTCATGGCATTGGGTACGCCGTTCTCGTCATAGGTTCCCACAATCAGAACCGGCATTGGATAGATAAAAGGCTTAGGGCCAAAATTAAATCTGCTCATGTGTAGTCGGTGAAATATCTATCATTATACTTTTTCCACCTGCCTCCTGTTCTTTAATGTAATCAATTATATCATCACTTATTCTATCATTTCGCTCCCACCCCCCAAATAACGAACGATAAAATTCCATATTAACTATTAAATCTTTCCACCTAAAGTACTCTTCAGACAGCGGATAATAATAGCATTTTCTTCTTATCGGTAGTGGGTCATTATTTATCGATAAATGATCGGGATAAAAGCCTCGAGAACCTATAAAATCACCGTTCTTTGTTTCAGCGAACTCAAATAATGTTTTCATATTATTAACACTATTCTTGTACTCATCCCCATACTTTTCCATTAGGTCATTATTCAATGTTTTTCTAAGACTAAAGCATCGATACCTGTTAATTCTACCTTCTCGCTGAAGCAATGCAATGGGCGATGAAGGGACATTCCAATGCACAATCCTATCGCAATACCAATGAAAATCCAAACCCTCTTGCGCAACAGAAGACAAAAAGAAACAGAAAGGATAAAATGGCGTCTGGAACGAATCAATAGTACTATTTAATTCTGTAGTCTTTGACTTGCTTGTATATTCAACCGCATATCCCACATCGTCAATATTTATACATTCAGACATCGATTTGGGATTCTCTTCATTTTCATTTTCTTTCTTAAGAAGGAACAGAAACTCTTCCAAGACTGCACCAAACTCACCCCACTTACAATATTCTGTGACCCTTTGCCAATAGTTCTCTTTGGTAACATCCTTATCTGACGCATGTTTCTCAAATGATTTAACAATAATTTTACTACTTATTTCACTTGCAAATCTTCCGACAATCGCACTGATAATCGCATTTTTTTCATGGCAATTATCCTCTTCTTTTTTTCCTGCATCGGAATTCTGTGCTTTTATAACAAAGTCTAAATCATTTAAAATATTGTCAAGATAATCTTCAAATTCTGTCTTATCCCCTCCTGTATCTACACTATCTACATTCTCTAATATCTGCTGTAATTTCTCATTTGTAATTTCTTTCAATAAAGGGGGAACATTTGTGTATGCGGAAAACAAAATGCATTTTGCATACTCGACTTCTTTTAAATACTTAAAGGGTCCCCCTAGGTTCTTCGAAATAGTTGGGGGCATAAATATGGGTGGAATAAAATCATCATCTTCCGGAAATATATCCTTCAACAACTCTTTTATCCGAATGCGGTAGTTCAACTTTATCTCGTTGCAATTCTTACACTCCTTTTTTACCTCTTCCAGTGTTCGTTCTCCTTGGCATAAGCGACTATTTATGTCTTCAGCCTTTGTCTTTGCATTTCCACTCACATATACAGGCAATGAGAGAAAACGCCTTGCCATAGCCGGATCAGCATTTATTCCCGATACAAATATATATATATCTTCACTCTGTTTCATCACTTCAGTGGGTGAAACATATAAACTTTCTCCTTTTAAATCATAATTAGACGTCGGCCTCTCATTTCGTGAAATTCCGGCATTATATAGTGCTTTACTTATATCCTTTGCTTTCGCACTCAAATCACCATATGCATTTCTCTTAGCATTATCATCCATATAATTAAAGGAATTTACAAAATTGTCCAATAATTCATGGTATTCTGTAAATAAACTTGAATGGTCTATTGTTTCTCCATTCTGTTCCTTCATATAAGTAAGGATATCTTCCATTCCTATATGATTTAGAAACTGGTTTTTTTCATCTTGTCCCTCTTCATCCATAGGAATCATATTATGATATGAATACGGCGTTGCAGAAAGCATAAGAACCTTTGCATTTTTACTAGAAACTGCCCCTAATATCTTCCGTATATTTTTTGTCTTTAGATCATCATCATTATTCGCATTAAATATCTTGGGATAATTTTGAAATTCATCAAAAATCACCAAATCAGGATTCCAATTTTTTACATGATAAATGCAAGACGCCAAACGAAGATAATAAAAATACAACTTCCAATAAGAGTCTACTAAGATATTATCTATGGTCTCGTTTAATTGCTTTATGGCCTCTATTTCGTTTTCTTCAAACAATTCAACCAATGCAACAGACCAGCCTTCTTCTTTGCCTATAATATCAAGATAAAATTCACACACTTTAGAGAATGCCATTATTAAATATTTGCGTTTTTCTATTAACTCGAAGGCAGCGCCGTCTTCATCTTGATTGTCGGCATATTTTTGTATACTATCCTTTAGATTCTTTAAATCCTGTTCTTCAATACCTTTAATTTCATCTTTTAGTTTTTGATTTTTATTCAAAAACTCTTCGTATTTTTTTACTCTTAAACCAAAATCCCATATATAGCAACTTTTATCTTTTAAAAAAACACCGTTGTTATAAATTTTTTTAATTGCTTCTTTTATTTGCTGCTCTGTTGGTTCATTTGGAGAATATTCATTACTATCTATGTATTTATATATAAAAGCCGCATTAAGCCAATATTCTCTGATATATGTGCCATCTGCACGTTGTGCACTACTGCTCAACAACTTTCCAGATAACTTTTTCTTTAGAACACTCCTATCTGTTGACACCTCTCCTTCCAATGAAAAAATGAAATTATTATCATCCTTCTTAAGGATAGCGAGATTTTTTTTATCTTCTTCTGAAAGTATCTTTTTTGTTGAATCTATCGTATCTGTATTTTCATTCAGTTTTCTTTTTAATTCGAGACACGCTTTTTTAAATCTATTTACGTTTTCCTTTTCCACTTCCGACGATTTCGTCAAAATATTTTCTTGGTTAAACTTAAGATTCTCCCTCTCGTCTGCTTTTCCTCCTTCTAAAAAAAAGGAAACCGCCGGAGTAATTGCCCAATATTTAATATATTTAATTTTCTTATCGTCACAATTTCCTTCTACGCCAGTCGAAAGACGATCGCCACTTAATATCTCTGTATTCGAAGCTTGTTCTTTATGCACAAGTTTTTTTATATTTTTTTGCGACAAAATTAAATTCGGGGCAATATAAAGCACTTTAAATTCTTTATTATCATTCTTGTATTTTTCTTTATACCACTTGTTAATAAATTCTCTTGCCTCTACCGTTTTTCCTAAACCCGTTTCATCTGCTAATAAAAAACAATGCTTCTCTGAATTAAAAAATTTATGTATTCTATCAGCAGTAATATTTCCAAAACTGTCGTTCTTTTTCTTCGCGTCACTCAATCATCTCCCCTCCTTCCTTTTTCTTTGAAACATATTCGCCCATCAATTTTACAATTTCATTATCGTCTTGATCATCCATAAACACCGTATATAATTTCGACAATTCTTTCTCGATTTCTATCCCATTTTTACTTGCGTTTATTTCCATCATCCTTTTATATAGACATGGATATTGTATGTACTGTTGCGTCCCTTTTCCTTGTTTCTTTTTCCCTTTTTCCCCTTTTCGACCTACAGAATTACTCCTAAGGAAAATTTCGCGATAATATTTTCCTCTTTTCTTTTTTACATTATCAGAAACTTTGCACTTATAGTCTTCATACCACATATAACCCGGTTGCACCGTTATTTTTTTGTCAGAACAATAATTATCCTCGCATACAAATATGTCGCCCTCTTCACCCAATTTAATCCAATTCGAGATCTCTTCCGATGATACCGGATAACTCGCACTAGCATCCTCAGCTTTTGAACCGTAGATACGCCATTCATACTTACCATCTATTAAAAAAAGCGCATACTTTTGCATTCTTCCCACATCAGAGTTTTCAACTTCATCATCAATATCAAAAATTTCACCTTTAGAATTTGGCGCATATACTTCTATTAGGGAATTATTGAAATTGGAATTTTTGTTAGTGTCCGGATTTGGCGTGAGAATCTGCTTTTTAATATACTCGTACACAGCCCAATTATCGGTCTTGTTACTTCCCATATCCTTAAAACTAATTCCCATCAGAAATTCACAATGCTTTTCTCGTGCTTCCTTGGTTAAATTCGCAGAACCAACCCATATTTTCGTGTACCCAGCGCCGGTTTCGCACATTTTACTTACATACATTTTTGCATGAAATTTATATCTTCCATCGTCATGTGTTTTTCCAACATATACATCTATTGTAGGAGTATTCTTATTACTCTTTTCGGGAGAATCTTCATTACTTTGAACTGCGCAGACTTTATTTGCACTATTCCAATATGTAAGTATCTTCTTAACAGTTTTCTGGGGTTTGGTATTTTTTTCTTTAGTCGCCCCTTCCGAATTACACCATTTTCTGAACTCTTCTTCTGTTAGATATGGTGAAATGACCAAATCCGACTGCTCTATCTCTGTCCACATCGCTTCGAAATCTCTATGATCGTCATATAAAAAAGCAAAATCCGTAATATGTCCTTCATATTCATCTTCGTCATTTTTTACATCAAAGCAAACAGTCTTTAAGCCTGATAAATAGTCGTTTATAATATTCTTTTTTTCATCTGTTTTGGCCAGAAAATTTAGATAATTTAAAACCTCTTCTCCACTTCCGCCATTTTGCGTAGTTGAATACAAAGGCACCAAAAGATCAAAATTTTTGCTGTATGTAATATTTTTACTTCCAACCAACAAAACATACTTATTGCTCTTTTCCGTAGGTTCCTCACCTACTTTCTCAAGTGCAATCAAAACCATTTTGGTATGAAGATAAGATGAACTTGTTCCACTCAACCAAACTGTAAGTGTATCCGCTTGCAACACATCCATTCCATGTCTATCCTTTACAGAAACCGGATCTGTAATTAATACCGCCTTGTCAAATTTTTTTAATTCATTAAATCCATTTTGCATTGTCTGCTTTGTGTGAGTATTAAATATTTCATTTAATATTTCACGCCATTTTGACAAATCAACTCCAAAGGATACTCCCACAACAAAACTAGGCTCATATCCGTCTTTTGTTTCTTCTTCCACAATTTCTCCCACTACAGAAACCCAATCCGTTGTATTAAACCCCTGACTATCCTTTGGTTTCTTAATTACCGGCATCTTATCCATAACTATTCCCCGCATTTCTCATTAAAATAATATTTTAATTTGGTCTATATGTTTTTTAATCAACTCATCTAAATCATCAGTATCTTGCCCTTCATTATTATCTTTGACGGCATATATTTTTTTAATCAAGGTGCCCAAATTCATTTTTCCGCTCGCATCTTTCTGCTTATACACTTCCTCAAACAGGGTGCCCGGTATATAAATTAAATCTATTATTTTACGGTAATCCTCATTTGACTTGTAAGTGCCAGGTACTGCAGACTTAATCAGCTCTTGCAGGCATTTTCCCACAGACATATTGTTTGCATCAAAGTCCGTATCAGCTATTTTTTTTAATTTTTCTTTTGAATCCTCTTTTTGGGCAGTTGGATCTTCCCATAAAATATTAATAATTAGAAAGTTATTGCTCGATTTCCGGGGAAGATTATAGTTGGGACCTGCTATAACTGTGACTTCCACTTTTTGTTCACCATTATCTTCTAACACTTTTTGTCCTGTAAACTCGCAACTCTCCCACTTCTTTCCAACTAATAATCTCAGTATATTTTTTTTAGGTTCTCTTCTTGTAAGAGATTGCTTATATCCGCCATTTTCTTCTACTTGCCAATATATTCTCATTATACATTCTCCTATAAGCTTTCATTTTAAATTCGACTACCGCACTTCAATCCCCATCTCTTCCGCGCGGGTTTGATAAGCCCCGGTCAAACCGTTGGCTGTTACTAAAGCCTTTTTTGCATATTTTCCGCCGAATCTTCTCGTTACCGTATCCAACTCATACAGCGCGTGCAAAGCCTGTTGCGAACCCATTTTACCGCTTTTACAAGAGATAAAAGTCGGGATATTTCCTTTTAGCGAAAGCACATCAATTTCATTTACCACATCAACGCCCCACTGTGGATGAATCACGCCGTCCCAGTCCAGATGCACACCTACGCTACACTCATCACTTTGCTTTGACTCCTGCTGGTAGGTATGCATTTCAAGAATGCTTCCGCCCTCCCAGAGACAATCCTTAATCTTTTGATTTTTATAACGGAAAGCATATCGCGCCTTCGAATGCTCCACGTCAAGAAGCACACCAATTGCAGCCAGCTCGTCCAACATTTCATTCAAATCCGCCACTTTGCGTAGCTTCGCATTCTCCTCGGACAAATCTTGAATAACTGCGGATGTAGGCTTATTTACCGTCAAATTCTCACTTACCGTATACATGCTTGACCGCAGAAAATCCGAAAACGGATTCCAAAGATCCCAGTTCTTTTGGGCCACTTGATAAATCTTCTCCACATCTTTGGTAAAATCGGCATCCTCATTGGTTTTAATGCCTTTATGTAAGTTATAATTGATTTTACCGCCACGCATTTCAATCAACAAATCCAGCGTCAGCTGTACTTTGCGCACCACGCCGTCTTTGCTGATTTTGACACTGCTGCCATCGTTTAATTCGAGTAGTTCATTCTTCTCGATATTGTAGCTGTGCATCGGCGTGTCGAATTCCTTGCAAAGCATACCAAACGCCACCAGTATAAGGCTCTCTCCGCCTGTTACATCGAAATAAATTCTGTTTTTGCGGTCCAGTTCACGTTGAATTTCGGCGCGCATAGTTTTTAAAACAGATTTCAGGTCATGGCGAGACATAGAAAAAAACGACACCGTTTCCACGCCGCAATGTTTCTTTAAAAAATCTTCCGTATGTTTTCTCTGCTCCTTAATTACATCGTCGTAACCAAAGTAGACTACTTTATCCATCTTGTAATTCATGCAGGTAATCACATTTTCAATCGGCTCCTGGCCGAGAAATTCAAAATTTACTGTCATTTGGAATTTGCAAATACGATTGATTATAATTACAAATCAACCGCATATCCTTTCTCTTATACTCACTTTTTAACAGTCTGTACCCATGCTTTTTTAATTCACTTTCCATCGTATACAACGCGCAATTCTCGCCCACCTTATCTACATAAGATTTTGTTAAGAATGGCGAAACGACTATTTAGGCCTTCTTTAAATTCTCTTTAAGTGTAATATCTTTTGAAGGAAATGTAAGAATCCGAGACAGAGATTCGCTATCAAAATAAACCTTATCCTCTTTATCATAAAACTCTACAAAACCATATTTTACTTTCATACTTTTTCGCAACCGCCCTTTTATCTTTATTAAATAACGCCGGCATTGACTTTACTTATGAGACAAGAGAACTACTGCCACCTCGCTGCAATGCTTCTTCAAGAAATCTCCCATATGTTTCAGTGCACCTTTGTATTTTTTTAAATACTGCAAAGCCTCGCCAATAAATCATCATCAATAAACTATATATAAACTTTTTAAGAATCAATACTAATCGCTTTGATACCTATCCATGAACCCATAAATGTATGGGGTTCCTCCGGTATCTTTAATACCCATGCAATCCAATCTGCATCTAAAATTTCAGCCCTTATGGAATTATCTGCATCTAATTTACATGCTAAATGCATCTTACTGTATGGTTCAAAGAATATTCTTACTTTTTTGCCCTTCACCTTTGAAAATACATAGTCGATAAAAACCGAAGACTCCTGTTGAAAATCCTCATCGTCACAAGCCTCAGAATAAAGATCGATCCATTTCGATTCTTCCCCATCTTCATCTTCATCACAATCTCTTATCCACGTTGGCTCACCTATACATGAAATACACATTTCCTTTACGGTGTCACTAATCCGTATGTAGTTTTCTGATTCTTCATAAAAATTTGCTGTCATAAAATTGCCTCCTTTATATTTGATATACGCATTATACTATGTGTAATTTATTTAGAAGAGACAAATTTGTCTATTATTGTTTTTTATTAGCTACTTTATAACAACACATCTTTATCTTGGCTCTACTTCGACCTCTATTACTTCATCAAGTCCTTATCGAGACAACAGAACAACCGTCTCGACATGCACGCTTTGCCCGAACATATCCACGCAACACGCTTTCTTAAATTCATAGCCACCCTCGCACAGAATCTTCAAATCCCTCGCTAAAGTTGCACTGTCGCAACTTACATACACAATTCGCTCAGGTTGCATTTTAAGCATCGTATCCAGACACTGCACATCGCATCCCTTTCGGGGCGGATCGACTACAATCACGTCCGGGTGAAGCATATCTGTTGCCTGGGCAACATTCCCCGAACTCCGGCCGTCGCTCGAAACGTTCTCTTCTGCTTGTCCGCCAGCGAGCGCTCCCTTCGCATTGCTTTCCTTACTCACCCTCTCATAGAACTCCGGCAACACTTCCTCGGCCTTCCCTACGAAGAACTCTGTATTGGCAAAACCATTTCTCTCCGAGTTTCCTTTGGCATCTTCGATTGCTTCGGGAATAATCTCCACGCCATATACTTTGCCGGCATTCTTTGCCATAAAAAGTGAAATCGTTCCGATACCGCAGTACAAATCCCACACGGTTTCCTTCCCGGTCAGCCCTGCAAATTCCACAGCCTTGGCATACAATTTCTCGGTCTGCACAGGATTTACCTGATAAAAGGACAGGGGCGAAATCCGGAATTTAATACCGCCTAACGTATCCTCGATCGTATCGCTCCCCCAAAGGGTACGAATGGTTTTACCCATAATTACATTGGTATTTTCGCGGTTGATACTCAATGAAATACTCTTCATTCCCGGCACTTCTTTTAAGGATTCAATCAGCTTACCGACGCTCGGTAATTCCCTTCCGTTTACCACCAGGCACACCATCAGTTCGCCACTGACAAAACCCTTACGAATCAGGACGTGACGCACCAGGCCTTTTCCGGTCTCCTCATCGTAAGCAGAAACCTTGCACTCTTCCATCCAGGCAAGGATTTTCTCAAGGATTACTTTATTCTCCGGCACACCCAAGGCACAATCCGTATTGGGAATGATATCATGCGTACGCTGTGCATAAAATCCGGCCACAGGCTTTCCTGTCTTTTTATCTCTGCCAATGGGGTATTGCGCCTTATTACGATAATAAAAAGGCTCTTCCATTCCGATAATCGGTTGCATCACTTTATCAATTATATCTTCGCTAAAACCGCCGATGCGCACCAGGTTATTACGTACCTTCTTTTCCTTGAAGGCAAGCTGTACATCATAAGATAAACACTGCAACTGACAACCGCCACACCTTCTGTGATGCTCACATTTCGGTTCAATGCGATAAGAGGAGGGCGTTATGACCTCCTCTAATCTTGCGAAAGCATAGTTTTTCTTTGCCTTCATAATCTTCACTTTTACCACATCACCTACCAAGGCATCTTTGACGAAGAGGGTATACCCCTCCGCCTTGCCGATGCCCTGACCTTCGGTGTCGATATCATCAATTGTGACAGTTAATATGTCACCTTTTTTGTACATATCCATATTCTTTATTTTCCTTGTCGATATGTTCTTTTATATTTATATGCCTGTTCCAAGTCACAGGCTTTCTTCGCATTTTTATCTATTCTTATCTATTCGCTCTTTGTCAACCTTACGTTGCTATCCAGCAAACGATTATATCCCTGCCACTCGTAATGGTCGGTTCTGTTCACAATTTCCGTAAACATCTGAAGTTTGGCATCCGCATCATCCGCATAATTTAATGCTACCGCTTCCATCAATGCCGGAACCTTGGGCGAGCCGAATTCCAGCTTGCCGTGATGCGCCACGATACAGTGCTTTAACTCCCCTGCCAATACAGGCGGAAAGTTCGGAATTTCGCGGATTTTATCTGAAATCATTTCCGTACCCATCACAATGTGACCGAGCAAATTACCCTCGTCTGTATAATCATTATCCGGGAAAAGGGACAACTCCTTTGTCTTTCCGATGTCGTGACAAATTGCCGCCGTCAGAAGCAAATCCTTCTTTAATGCGGGGTAGGTAGTGCAGAAATATGCACACAGTTTGGTTACGCTTAATGTATGCTCCAACAATCCGCCGATGAAACCATGGTGCACGCTCTTGGCTGCCGAAGACTTCTTAAAACGCTCGATAAAAGCCTTATCTTCCACAAAAAACGCCTCAAGTAATTTCTTCAAATACTCATTCTCAATTTTGGCAATTATTCCAAGCAATTCATTATACATTTCGTCGATATTTTTGCTGCTGACAGGAAAATAATCGCCCTCATTGTAATCTCCCGCATCCGCAACTCTTGCCTGTCTGATATTTACCTGTAATGCCCCGTTAAAAGAAGTCACTTCGCCATTGATGAATACATAGTCATGCGCCTCAAATTCAGCAATTCCGAAACTACCTGTATCCCATATCTTGGCATCAATGGTGCCTGTTTTATCCTGCAAAATTACATTGTAATATTCCTTGCCATTCTTAGTGGTTGCAGCATTTTTCTGTTTGCAAAGATATACATCTTTTACTGCTGCTCCTTCTTTTAATTCCTGAATATAACGCATCTTAGTATTGGCGGTTTACACCGCACTTCCTTTCTGTTTCATTTTATAATTTAATTACATTTTCCTGATTTTATTGAAATTCTTTACGCTTAATATTTTAAGTTCTACTCCAACGTACCAAGCGTAACCTTTACATCGATTTCCCGATACCCGTCCACACTCATTCGCTGAATGGTAATCGTCACCTCATCGCCCGGCGCATGAGTCCGCAACTCGTTCATATATTCCGCGACATTGGTAATTACCGCATCGTCGATTGCTGTTACCACATCGCCCTTTTGCATACCCACCAGCATTGCCGGCGAACTCAAACGAATGTCCGTAACATAAGCACCTTTTGGCACTGATAACTGCGACTGTGCTGTCTCTGTAACGTCAGTTACATACAATCCCAAATACACAATATCGTTGGCATTGGACATAGATTCCATCACCTTACGAAGTTCCGAAATACCAATTGCCGAAATCTGGTTCTCCAGATCTGCACTGTTATAATTCTGATTGATAATACCGATAATCTGGCCCTTCGTGTTCAGAATCGCTCCGCTGGCATTACTGCTGCCGTAAATATCCGTAGTAATCAGCTTGTAATTCATATCGATGGTGTTAATTTCGTTTCCAAGAGATGTGATATTTCCGTAGCAAAGCGAATCCACATAACCCAAGGGACTTCCTACCGCAATTACAAGGTCACCCACCTTATTACCACTGTTAGAACTTCCGAGATTCATATACTTGATTGCCTCTTTGGTATCCAGGGATAAAAGCGACATATCTACCGCCAACACAGCAAGACCTGTATTGCGATCATATTTCTTAACCACTGCCGGAGCCTTCGTTTGATCCGCAAAAGTAATCATAATTTCCGTAGCTTTGGACACATAACGATAGTCCGCCAGGATTAAAATTTCCTTACCATTGTCAGTCAGTATAAAACCTGTGGTTTCATTCTCACTCTCCAACGTATTGTTAAACCAATCCACATTGGAACTCATGGCCGTAACGGTAACCATCCCGCGTCCGGCTTCCTTGGCCACATCATAGAGCTTATCGTACATATCTTCATAATCGGATAACTGCAAATCCACGGTAGTCACCGCGCTGGAAATATTCTCGCCCTGGTTTAACTCATTCTCATCCTGCACCATATCTTCCGGAAGCATTTCTTCTTCCTCCGCCGGCAAAGTTACAATCTCAACGCCGTCCTCTTTTTGGGGATTCAGCCAATTCCCAATCACCGGCTCCAACAGGATAAAAGTGACACATGCAACCAAACCAAACACCACCGCAAACGTAGCCGTGTTCAAACTGGTTCTGATGAGTTTCTTCCGGTTAATGGGACGTTCTTTTATCTTCTCTTGTAAAAACGAATAATCGCTGTCCTGATGTTCTTTCATTCTTTTTACCTTTCTTAACATTCGCAAATTCCGCATTTTGATTATACCATAAAATCTATGCAATAGAAAATAGCATTTTGGCTGAAACTATGCTATTATAGTGACGAAAGGATTTATATTATGAACGAACGCGCATTACGAATTTTAGAATATGATAAAATCATCCGCCTTTTGGTCGAGCACTCTTCTTCTCCTTTGGGCAAAAGAGAATGCGAATCTTTAGCTCCCATGTCGGATGTTCACTTAATTAATCAGGCACAGACAGAGACGGCAGATGCCACGGGAAGACTCCTTCGCAAGGGACGCATCACCTTCCAGGGCAACTACGAATTGTTCCGCACCATCCAAAACTTAACCTTAGGCGGAAGTCTCTCTGCCCCGGAACTTCTCAAAATTGCCTCCCTGGCCGAATGTGCCGCAAGGGTAAAGCAATACGGCGCCAAGGAACGCGAGGAAGAGCCCGACGATTCTTTAACCGGATTATTTGAAGAACTGGTACCCTTAATACAACTCTCCCGCGAAATCAGACGATGCATTCTTTCGGAAGAGGAGATTTCTGACGATGCCTCTTCTACCTTGAAACACATCCGCAGAAGTATGGTAATCACCGGCGAACGTATCCACAGCCAGTTAAACACCATGGTAAACTCTACTTACCGCACCTACCTTCAGGATGCTGTAATCACTATGCGAAATAACCGCTACTGTATCCCCGTCAAATCGGAATACAAGGGCATGGTGCATGGCATGGTGCACGATCAGTCTAAGGCCGGCTCCACCTTTTTTATCGAGCCTGCTGCCGTAGTGGAATTGAATAATAAGTTGCAGGAATTAAGTATCCAGGAGCAGGAAGAAATCGAAGTAATTCTTGCCGATTTAAGTGCCAAAGCTTCTGAATATACCGCGGAGCTTACCGTGAATCAACAGAATTTGACCAAGCTTGATTTTATCTTTGCAAAAGCAGGACTTGCCTTGGATATGAATGCATCAAGACCTGTTTATCACGAAGAGAAAAGCCTTCACATTCTGAAGGCACGCCACCCGCTGATTGACAAAAAGAAAGTGGTTCCCATCGACATTCGTCTTGGTAGAGACTACGACCTTTTAATTGTTACGGGCCCTAATACCGGCGGTAAAACCGTTTCCCTGAAAACTACAGGCCTTTTATGTGCCATGGGCCAGTCCGGGCTTCATATTCCGGCCAGGGACAACAGCGAGCTTTGCGTTTTTAACGAAATCTTTGCCGATATTGGCGACGAGCAGAGCATTGAGCAGAGCTTAAGTACTTTCTCTGCGCATATGACCAATATTATATCAATTCTGAATCAGGCTGACGCCGATTCCCTGTGTTTGTTCGACGAGTTGTGTGCAGGTACGGACCCTACGGAAGGCGCTGCCCTTGCCATCAGTATCCTTCGTCACTTACATGACCGCGGTATCCGCACCATGGCAACCACACACTACAGCGAGTTAAAAGTATTCGCTCTTTCTACTGATTTTGTTGAAAATGCGTGTTGCGAATTCGATGTGGAGACCTTGTCTCCTACCTATCGCCTTTTAATCGGTATTCCCGGTAAAAGTAATGCATTTGCCATTTCGCGAAAACTTGGCCTGGCAGACGACATTATAGATTCGGCGAAAAATGAAATCAGTGAAGCTGAAGAAAGCTTCGAAGACCTTTTATCCGATTTGGAACAGTCTCGTGTCACCATTGAGAACGAGCGACTGCAAATTGAAGAATATCGTAGGGAAATCGAATCCCTTAAAGCACAATTATCCAAGAAACAGGAGAAACTGGAACAATCCCGCGAACGAATTCTGCGAGAGGCCAACGAAGAAGCGAGAGAAATCCTGCAGGAAGCCAAGGACACTGCCGATGAAGCAATCCGTGCTTATCATAAAGGTACTACCATCCACGAAATGGAGAAGACCCGCCAGAAGCTTCGCGACCGCATTTCTGCCAAGGACAGCTCCTTAAAAGAAAACAAGCAGAAAGAGCAACACGAAATCCTGAAACCGGAGCAGTTACTCATTGGCGAAAATGTAGAAATCATTTCCATGCAGATGAAGGGTACGGTCAGCACCAAGCCCGACGCAAAGGGCGAACTTTTTATCCAATGCGGTATTATGCGTGTCAAAGCCAATATCCGCGATCTAAAAATCGTTCAGGAAAAGCCTACTGCCAAAGAAAAGACCAAACGCACCAACTACAGCGGTTCCTTCTCAAAGTCGGCCACCATTTCTCCGGAAATCAATCTTCTGGGCAAAACCGTGGACGAGGCACTGGCTGTTTTAGATAAATATTTGGACGATGCTTATATGTCACACTTAACCAGCGTCCGCGTTGTACACGGCAAAGGAACCGGTGCTTTGCGAACCGGCGTCCACAAATATCTCAAAGGCGTCCGCTACGTCAAAGCCTTCCGTTTGGGCGAGTTCGGCGAAGGCGATGCAGGCGTAACAATTGTTGAATTCAAATAATGTTTTATGTATAAAAGGAGGAATTTATGGTATCCAAACAGAAAATCTTAATTGTAGATGATGACAACAATATTGCAGAGTTAATCTCTCTTTATCTTACCAAAGAGTGCTTTGAAACCATGATTGTCAATGACGGCGAATCCGCGCTGACCGCAGTAGATGCTTTCGAGCCCAACTTAATTCTTCTGGATTTAATGCTTCCCGGCATCGACGGTTATCAGGTTTGCCGTGAAGTACGCACCAAGAGCCAGACTCCCATCATTATGCTTTCCGCAAAAGGTGAAATTTTTGATAAGGTTCTGGGCCTTGAATTAGGTGCCGATGACTATATGGAGAAGCCTTTCGATTCCAAAGAATTGGTTGCCCGCGTGAAGGCTGTTTTACGTAGGGTTAAAATGGTTGCCACCCCGGCCCCCACTGCTCCTACGGGCGAAAAGCTTGTGGAATATCCTGATTTAAAAATCAGCCTCTCCAACTACTCCGTTATTTACAAAGGTGCATCCATTGATATGCCTCCGAAGGAATTGGAACTTCTTTATTTCCTCGCTTCTTCACCCAACCAAGTTTTCACAAGAGAGCAGCTTTTGGACCAGATTTGGGGCTATGAATACGCCGGCGATACCAGAACCGTAGACGTACATATCAAGCGTCTCCGCGAGAAGTTAAGCGATCACCCCGTATGGCACATCGATACGGTTTGGGGCGTAGGATATAAATTTGAAGTTATAAAATAAACCGTTTTTATCCCTTTTATAATGCTAAAAGGATAATTTTAAGAAATCCTTGAAATGATTTAGGAAATTTTATATGAAGAAAACACTGTATTTAAAATTCCTGCTTGCATATTTAATCTTCGGTTTCTTCGGCTTTATCGTAGTGGCAACTTTTGTGTCCAATATGACCAAAAATATGCTGACGCAAAACAAAGCCGAGACCCTGTATACAGAAGCAACCATGATTGCCGATACTTATGCAACAGACCTTTACAACAGCAAAACATCCCTGGATATTGTTAAAAGAGAGATTGATATGCTGGACGCCTATTTGTCCTCCACCATATGGATTATCAGTCCCTCCGGCTCCATTATTCTGGACTCTTCGGTTCCTGTGGACATTGAGAATCCCGTTATCGTGGAAGGTTTCGACCCTGCTACCATTGCGGGCAATTATTACACGGTAGGCAAATATTTTAACAGTTTCGAAGAAGAAGTATTGAGCGTTACTGCGCCCATTATCATTAACTATAAGGTTCAGGGCTACGTGGTCATTCATTCTACCATGGAAAGTATTGATGCTTTTACAAATCAGTTGCTGAATATTTCGTATATTATGCTTGTGATTCTGTTCCTGCTGTCTTTGATTATTTTAATCTTCTTTACCAACCTGGTGTACAGGCCTTTGCGTAAAATCACCAAGGCGACGGAAGAATACGCTACCGGAAATCTGCACTATCAGTTCCAGGTAGACAGTGGCGACGAAATCGGTTATCTTGCGGCGTCCCTCTCTTATATGGCAAGCGAATTGGCCCGTGGCGAAGACGACCAGAAGAAACTGGTGGCAAACGTATCCCACGACTTCCGCTCACCCCTAACATCCATAAAAGGATACTCGGAAGCCATGCTGGATGGTACGATTCCGCCTGAAATGTACGAGAAATATCTGACCATCGTCCGCGATGAATCCGACCGTTTGATTAAGCTGACCAACAGTCTTTTGACCTTGAACAACTTAAATACCGACGGTATGATTCTGGATAAAAGTGATTTTGACATTAACGAAATCATCCGTAAAACCACGGCTACTTTCGAAGGCAGTTGTCGTCAGAAACGTATCAGTCTGAAGCTGGTTTTAACCGGGGATAAGTTATTTGTTCACGCAGATATGACCAAAATTCAGCAGGTGTTGTATAACCTTCTGGACAACGCCATTAAGTTTAGTCACAAAGATTCAGATATTAAGATTGAGACTGTTGAGAAACACAACAAAGTTTTCGTCAGCGTGAAGGACTCCGGTATCGGCATTCCCAAAGAAAGCATCCGACAGATTTGGGACCGTTTCTATAAAACGGACCTTTCCCGCGGTAAGGATAAAAAAGGCACCGGCCTGGGCCTTTCCATCACCCGAGAAATCATCCGTTCTCACGGCGAGAATATTAATGTAATCAGTACCGAAGGCGAGGGCAGTGAGTTTATTTTCAGTCTTCCCATTTCGGATATTGAAGAGAATGATGAGGAGAATACCTGATTTTTTGAAAAAAGCCATAAAATCCCATGGCTTTTTTCGTATCTTACACAGATATACTTATTTCATAATCGTTTTACAAAAAGAGAGGACACTTTTATGAGCAAAAAAATATTTATCGGGTTACTCTTGATGGCAACGATGTTGCTTTGTGCCTGTAACGCAAAGACTGAGCCCGGAGAAGAGCCGGTAGACGGCATTCCCTTGGACGGATATACCAATACATATACCTCTGAGGAAGAAGAAATCTTTGCCTTAATTGAAGGTA
The DNA here is from genome assembly GCA_045580855.1 of Lachnospiraceae bacterium. GTDB lineage: Bacteria > Bacillota > Clostridia > Lachnospirales > Lachnospiraceae > UBA3766. Next base: position 29,629 of record JAZNOO010000007.1, read on the forward strand.
ACTGGGTATGCGAAAACTCCGTTTCCCATATGAATTTCTATGTGGCAGATACTTCTGCAGACTATTTGTATTTCCCGGGTTTTCTGTATCGGGCAGACCTTGGTATATTATTAAATGACCCTATTTTTGACTTAACCTATGGATTTGATAACAGCAGCGAAATTGCCGCACCGGATGAAACCGCAATTACCATTACCTCCATTGATGACAAGGATCTCTTTGTCGGTCATCTGCTTGTTGCAAATGACGGCAGTTATATCAAGTATCAATTAAGCGATATTACAGACAACTGGTATTATTTCTATCCGGAAGACAGCGAAGTCACTGCCCTCTCTGACTTTGCCATAGAACAGATGGAACTGTTTGAACTGGTACATGGGCAATGGATTTGCGAAACAGGGGCTGCCTATATCGATATATACCGCCCGGAAGACGCCCAATTTGATTGGGACTATGATATTACTATTGATTGTAATTGGAGTGTACATGACGGCGGATATTCCGTAAATGACTTTGCAATCTTCGAATCGGGCGTTCCGCACTATGCCAATCCGCCCGAAGGCGGGATTTTAGAAAGTGAAACCGCAGTATATTTTACTTCCCGCGACGGAGAGTTTGAGACGGGAGGTTTGTTGGTCGTAGACAATAATCGCCAATATATCAAATTCGAACTGGAATACGGAACCTGGTATACCTTTTATCCCTACGATAAAGAAACAGACCTCCTTGAATATATTTATTCCCAGCTTCATGCAGCATATTTCCTGGACGAAGCCGGTATTGATACCCTTGAGGAAGATTCCTTAAGAGAAACCTTCATTTTTCTGAATAACAGTTTCAATATAGACCATTTTTATAAAATTGAAGCAACCCCTTTGGAAGGTGGCAATTATTATTATAAAATAAACGCAGAATACCTGGATATATGGGGTGACGAATGGACTATCACCTTTTATATTGATGCAAAGGGAAACCTCATCCGTCAGGACGATATAAAAGAAGAACAGATTCGATAATACTTATCATAAAACATATAAAAACAGCTACAATATCTCTTTAAAGAGTATCGTAGCTGTTTTTATTATACCGAAGAATGATAAATTACTTTTATACACCTGAATATGCTGAGAAGCCTGCGTCTACCGGTAACACAACGCCGGTGATAGCACTGGCACTCTTATCATCGCAAAGGAAAAGTGTTGCGCCTAACAATTCATCCGCATCCACGAAACGATGGGTGGGTGTACTGTTCAGAATCTTTTTGCTTCGCTCTGTCGGTGTTCCGTCTTCATTGAATAACAATGCCTTGTTCTGTGCTGAAACCAGGAAACCGGGTGCAATTGCATTACATCTGATACCTGTACCTGCAAAGTGAGTAGCAAGCCACTGGGTAAAGTTAGAGATACCAGCCTTCGCTGCTGAGTATGCAGGAATCTTGGTCAACGGTGTATATGCATTCATGGAAGAAATATTTAAAATACATCCGCTCTTATTCTCAACCATATCTTTGGCAAAAGCCTGAGTGGGAAGAAGCGTTCCCTGGAAGTTTAACTTGAATACGAAATCCACGCCGTCTGCACCTAAGTCGAAGAATGACTTGCCGCCTTCTTTTGCTTCATGCTGATACTCGTTATCTGTTGTAGCTCTGGGGTTATTTCCGCCGGCACCATTTACGAGAATATCACACTTACCTAAGTCAGCAAGTACCTGCTGGTGAACTTCTTCTAAAGCATCCGCATCCAATACGTTTGCCTTGTAACCTTCACAAATGAAGCCTTCTGCTTTTAATTCGTCTGCAAGTTTCTTTACTGCTTCTTCATTTAAGTCAAGGGCAGCTACCTTTGCACCGCACTGTGCAAATGCTCTTGCCATGGTTCCGCAGATGACACCGCCTGCACCGGTAACAACTACTACTTTATCCTTAAAATCAATCTGAATGGGAATATTAATCATCTTTGTTTCCTCCTATCTTTTTCCATCGAGTCTGTCAAGCATGTCCCACACGCCCAACATATACATAACACCTAATGCTCTGTCGTACAAACCATAACCCGGGCGTACGTTTCCGGGACCTTCGTCCCACAAATGTCTTCCGTGGTCAGGACGGATATAGCCTTCATAACCGCAGTCATGGTATGCTTTTAAAATTTCAAGAATGCCTGTATCGCCGTCGCAATCACGATGGCTTGCTTCTGAGAAATCACCGTTCTCGAAATGTTTTACATTACGGATGTGCGCAAAAGCAATACGGTCGCAATGCTTACGAACGATAGCTGCCACATCATTATCAGGGTCTGCACCCAAAGAACCGGAACACAAGGTTAAGCAGTTGCAGGGGTGGTCAACCATTTTAAGGAAACGGTCGATGTTTGCCTCGTTAATCAGGAGTCTGGGTAAACCGAAAATATCCCATGGGGGATCGTCCATATGAATTGCCATCTTAATGTTGCACTCCTCACAGGTCGGCATAATTGCCTCAAGGAAGTACTTCAAGTTCGCCCACAAAGTCTCATGGTCCACATCTTTGTAATCCTTAAACAACTGGTCCAATTTCGCCATTCTCTCAGGCTCCCAGCCGGGGAAGGACATATTATACTTCTCTGTAAAATCAAGGATATACTTTGCCATGGCATTGTAGTCATCCTGGATCATATTCTTCTGATAAAAAAGCGCTGTCGAACCATCGCCTACGGGATGGAATAAATCACTTCTTGTCCAGTCAAAGATAGGCATAAAATTATAGCAGATTACCTTAACCCCAAACTCAGAGAGATTGCGGATACACTGCTTGTAATTTTCGATATACATATCTCTCGTAGGTTTACCTATTTTGATATCATCATGTACATTTACGGACTCTACCACATCCATGTTAAAGCCGTACTTATCCAACTGTGCTTTTACTTCTGCAATTTCTTCTTTTTCCCAAACTTCACCGGGCATTTTGTGATGCAAAGCCCAAACGATGCTTGTTACACCGGGAATCTGTTTGATGTCAGAAAGTTTAATTTTGTCATTGCCTTCGCCATACCAGCGAAACCCCATCTGCATTGGCATTTTTCTACCTCCTTATTAGCGTTAATATCTGCTCACATATAGTTTTTACTGTAACACTATATTTATTATAAAAAAGAATCCACTTTGTCGGTAGGATAATTTTTTGCTTTTATAGTATATTTTTTAGGGTTTTATTTTTTATACTAAAAATAGGATGAAAAGGTGTTAAATTTTACCTTTTTTCTTCTTTTAAAACAAAAATTTAAAATATAAAAAACCGACAGCATAAATATACTGCCGGTTTTTATACCGTTTGGTTCTCTTTTTATTTTAACAAATTTAACTTTCTAATACACATTTTATTTTTACAATTTAGATTCTTAATATACTTTCTTATCCAAGCCCATACGGCTGATGATGCGATTGATTTCGTAATAAATCTTTTCTTCGTCCATAGTCAGCACCTGACGGTTTTCCATGGTGATTTTACCGTCGATAATCACGGTCTCAACTTCGGAACCGTTGGCCGAATATGCCAGGCCTGCAATCAGGTTATTGTTGGGCATCAAAGACGGTGTGTTAGTGTTAAGGATTACCAAATCCGCTTTCTTTCCAACCTCAATGGAACCGATGGAATCTTCCATACGAAGCGCTCTTGCGCCATTGATGGTGGCAATCTTAAAGCCGTCCTTGGCGCTGATGCACTGGGCAGTCTCGCCCACACCTTTATGGATCAGGGTTAAAAGACTTAATTCGTGGAACATGTTCAAGGTATTGTTGCTGGCTGCGCCGTCGGTACCAAGGCAGACATTCACACCTGCATCAAGCATCTTGGGCACAGGGGCAAAACCGTTGCCAAGCTTCATATTGCTGGCGGGATTGGTTACCACGCTGACATTTTTATCTTTTAAAATAACAATATCTTCATCGGTCACATGCACGCAGTGAGCCGCAATGGTAGGGCGGTCAAAAATACCGCTTCTTCGGGCAAGCTCAATGGGTGTGCAACCGTACTGTTTCTGACAATTCTCAATTTCGGTACGGCTTTCGGACAGGTGAATATGAATGCCCATATCATTCTTTGCCGACTCTTCTGCCACAATATTTAAGAAGGCTTCATCGCAAGTATAGGGCGCGTGGGGTCCTAAGAAGAAGGACAGTCTGTCGCAATCCTTTGCCGCGTCTCTCTCTTCGTATGCCTGGCGCAAGCGCATTGCTCCTGCCTCATCATTACCGCTTCCTACAAGGCCTCTGGAAATCACGGCGCGCATACCGGACTCTTTGACCGCACGGGTGGTCTGGTGAATGTTCATCTGCATATCGTTAAAGCAGGTAGTTCCGCTCTTCATCATTTCAAGGATGGCAAGGTTTGCACCCCAATACGCGTCCTCATCAGTCATAGCATCTTCGATGGGGGAAATGGTACCAAACAGCCAATCACCGAAAGCCAAATCGTCTGCCACATTTCGCATAAAAGCCATATACGAATGGGTATGGCAATTGATGAAACCGGGCATTAGAAGCTTGCCGGCGCCGTCGATGATTTTATCGGCATCGGAAGTATCAACGCTTGTTGCATTGTCGCCTGTAAGCACGGACTCAATCACGCCCTGATTGATAACTACGCTTGCCTGTTCAATTTTATTAGAACCCGCTCCGTCGGGTATAATAGCCTGAATATTTTTGATAACAATTTTCACTACTGCTTCTTCTCCTCTTCGTCCATATATTCTTTCACGGCATTGTCTACGTTTTTACCGATTCTGGAAGTAACAAACACCAATGCATAGTAAAGGGGAATTCCCAAGAAAATAATCCAGCCCGGATGCCAGAATCCGCCGGCGATACCAAGGAAAAGATAAATCGCAACACATAAAACAGGGAATACCATATGGGTAAGAATCATTATCTTTTTGTTGGATGCACTACGACGCTCCACCAAGGCCGCGTGTTCCTTATCAATGCGGGTTGTATCCCCGGGCTTCACATTGGCATACACAGCCTTGCTCTCATCATATTTGGGCATTTCACTGCCGGAATATAAAATGCGGTCGATGGACATCTCATATGCTTTGGACAACTGCATTAACGCACCCGCGTCAGGAAGCTTACTTCCCTCTTCAAACGCCTGCAGTTCATCTATCGCAATGCCGGTTTTCCCGGCAACTGCCTCTATTGTAAAATTCTTTTCTTCTCTTACTTCTTTTAAACGTGTTGCAACCTGACTCATATTGGCCTCCGTTTTGATCTGCTTATTACATTCGCATTTAGTATAACATTATTTAAAACCCTTCTCAATCCCTCATAAAACTTCTCATCGGATTTAACTCTTTTGCCACCTGAAATAAACTATCCTGCTCACACTCAAGGTACTCTTTGATTTCCGCAAGCTCTTTTTCATCAAATCCCTTGTTGCTTATCAGCTCTCCTCCCGGAATGACGAACTCCGCACTGGCACTTTTATCCGTAAATAAAACATATGCTACTCTTTTATCTCCAAGTCTCGTCACAGGCGAAACATTAATCTTCATCTCACTATTCATAGGCAGCTCCTAATCTGTATAATATTCGGCCTTGAAGGCTGCATTGCACTCCGCGATTTCTTTGATTCCGTTGATATAATCGGCATACATATCCCACAAGTCAATATCGCATCCGTCCATCACTTCATCTTCCGGAATCCATGACTTAATTAATGCGATTCTTTCTTCTTTGGTAGTATCGGATATAAGATAGCTTTTTGCCTGCATAAAGTTTGTCTCCTTGTATGTTTGAAATTATATAAAATTTATTTTTATGTGTAAGTGCTTCGTGAAACTGAAAGTTATCTTTCTCTTTCTGTTTTTGCAATTTGATGAACAATCTCAGAAAATCCATCTGAATCCGATTCTAATAAACCATGTGTCATATTTTCCATTATAAACATCTGCTTATATGGTGCGTTTACTTCTTCAAA
>JAZNOO010000008.1:0-38124 GCA_045580855.1 Lachnospiraceae bacterium
GGCGATATATCCAGACCATATCCTGTATGTTCAATAAGAAATTGTCCTTGTGCATCTATTCCGTTGCACTTAAATTTCAGCATATCGTTTCCCAAATTAAAATCCTCCTCGTCAGTTAAACATCACGCTGTTAAATTCAAATTTTCTGTTACTTTCAATCACTTCGCAAGTCTGAAAGTTATCAGTTCTCTTTCGATTTCTTTCGTAACAGCACACCTATAACAACTCCAAATATAAAAGCAACAAAATGCGTAACAAAACTTTCTAACCCAAGCAAAAGCGATAACACCGAGAAAACTATAATGTATATACGCTCTCCCTTTCTCAGGTTTTCTTTACATATAGCGTCCTTTTTCAATTTTATAACGCATACAATACCAATCATTCCAAATATACCTGCAGACGCACCCACAGATGTACTATCCGGAAAAATCAAACACATAATAATCGCATTTACAATCGCAATCGCATGATACAATAACGCATAAGCTAAACTGCCGATTTTCTTTTCAACAACTTTCCCCGCGAACAATAATGCAAAAACATTGAACAACAGATGTAAAATACCGGCGTGTAAATACATATGCAAAAACAGTCTCCAAAACTCTCCGCCGATAAACACTTTGGTTTTAGACATTGAACCTATAAAGCCAAGTTTCCCTTCACATCCCGCAAGAAAATTTAAAATGTATGCCACCATTTTATGATCAGCAAGTTGATTTAGTGCAGTCTCACTTACAATGATTGAATTGATAATGAAAACAATAACACATATTGTTGCAATGGTTATGTTGGCTATGCCATACTTATCAATAAGACTCTGTTTTCTTGATTTCTTCATTTTACTCCACAATACTCATCTGAATACTACCGCTCGTCGTTGTCACTTCGCACACGCCACCGCTTGTTGTCTCCGGCACCTTCACGCTTCCGCTGGTTGCATTCGCTTGGAAAATTTTCTCTGTAAGCAAGGTTCCTCTGATGCTTCCGCTGGTTGCTTCAATTTTTAAATTTGTCGCATCACAGGCTTCCAACGCAATTCCGCCACTGCTGTTATCCAACTTGATATCGCCGGTTGCAATTACCTCGGTGCACTCGATTCTTCCGCTGGAATTACTTCCTGTTAAATTTGCACATTCTACTTCGTCAAGATGCAAACCTCCACTGGTTCCTTTTACATTAACATCACCTGTTGCAACGATTTCCGACAGATGCATAACACCACTGGAATTTTCCACAGATAAGTTGACACATTCCACTTTGGAAACGCCGATGCCTCCACTGCTTCCGTTCACTTCTATATTTCCGGTAACATGCACGGAAGTCACATCTATGATTCCGCTGGTTCCTTTTACCCAAAGGTCTCCAACGCTATTATCGCCCACATAAATTCCGCCGCTGGTATTCTCAACCTTCAAGGCGCCTTCCACATCTGCCATAAAATTCGTTTTTCCGCTGGTGTTTGAAACCTCGGCCTCCGCAAAAGTAAAATCCCCCTGCACATCAATTCTTCCGCTGCTGTTATCAATGAAAAGTGTCTGATACTCGCTTTCGGGAAGATATACCGTAATTTCAATCTCACCAAAATGCACACCAATGTTGTGATACCACTCACTTTCATCCACTCTTTCGATGGTTAAGGTATTGTCAACAACCGCAATTTTATCGTAAATGACATCATTCTCCGTACATACCACTTTACACTTACCGTCCGTTGCAGGCACAATACCTACTGTCGCATCTCCGCCCAGAACCGATATATTTGTAAAAGGCTCTTCAACCGCATAGGTTTTATCTTCCCATTCCATTGTATTTAACTTTGTCGCATCAAACCGAACAAAAGCCAGGCTTCCCACGATAGAAACAAACCCTACTGCTATCATGGATACAGCCACTATAATCGCAATCTTTTTTGCTTTCTTCATTTCCATATACTCCTCATATCATATTTTAAAGTTATTTTCAATCCAATAGGCTTTGTTACGCCCATACTATAATTCACAAAGTAACCGTTTCAAATATAAGTCTTCCTATTCCTAACAGTTTTACTTCCCGATAAACAATCCCTTAATGCCAAGCAATGCTTTCTTGCTCACCCAAAGGATGCCCTTTGTCACAAGGTTAAAAGCAAAGAGTAGCAAGATTGCAAGACCCATACATACAAGCCCTGTACCGAACACTACTCCGGCGGGTACGAACTGTCCGTCAAACAGAAGTGCCACTGCCACTCCAATGCACGCAAGCCCGCTCACAGCTACAGATAAATCCACTGCATACAGGGATATAATCACGCTCCAAACAGAAAGATAGATTGCCAGCACAGTTAAAATTACCGTGGCCAATAATGGTATCCAAAGCGGCGCCCCGAGAACCAGAAGTACAATCTCCCACGCTTTCAATGCACGTTTCGGCTTTACCTTTTCTTTTACCAGTTTCGGCAAAGATACTTCCGATAAAATCTGCGAGATGATTTCCTCGATGTTGCCCAAGGCATCTACGGCTTCCGCTTCACTCATACCGTCTTCCACCCTGTCATCAATCATTTCACAATAAAAATCTATGGATTTGTTAATATCTTCTTCCGGCAATCCCTGCAACCGTTCACGAAGTACCGTTAAGAATTCGATTTTATTCATCTGTATTTTCCTCCCTTGCCACAAAACTGTAAATGGACATTATCTCTTTCCATTCTTCTTTGAAATCCTCAATACGCCGTAAGCCAAGTGGCTCAATATGATAATACTTTCGAAGTCTCCCGTTATGCTCCGCCGAACGAACCGTAAGCATATTTGCAGCCTCAAGTCGTCTAAGAATCGGGTACAAAGTCGATTCCGATATCTCCATATACGGCTTCATATCTTTGATAATCTGATAGCCGTAAGAATCTTCATTTTTGATTGCTGCAAGAACACAGACATCCAAAAGTCCTCTTTTAATCTGAATATCCATTCCCATACCCTCCTTTGCATAATACTATACGTCGCATAGTATTATGTGTCAAGGGGTATTTAAAAAAAAAGAAAAAAGTCCCTCTTTAAAAGAGAGACTTAATTTCGTCGCAAAGACCAAAAGCAATGGCTTCATCCGCATTCATAAAGTTATCAAAAGAAGTCGCTTCATCGATTTCCTCTACGGTTTTACCAGTGTGCTTTGCAAGAATGCCATTGGTAATTGCTTTGGTTTCCAAAATGGATTCCGCAGTCTTTTTGATGGTTGTAGCCGAACCGCCCATACCGCCGGAGATAAGGGGTTCGTGAATCATCACCTTGCTGTGGGGAAGGATATAACGACGTCCCTTCTGACCACCTGCAAGAATCACCGCGCCCATGGAAGATGCGGAACCGACACAATACATATTGATGGGGATTTTACCCTCGCAGGACTGAATCACATCGTAGATTACCAAGCCTGCATTTACCGAACCGCCGGGGCTATTAATATAAATGTCAATCGGCTCATTGGACTGCGCAAGATACAGAATTTCCGATACGAAGGTATTGGCCATTTCCGATGTTACTTCACCGGTAAGAAAAAGCTTGCGGTTGCCGAAGTGCTTTGACCAAAGAGAAACTTCACGGATACCGCCGTAACTTTCCACTTCCACGCTGGGGTGCCAGTCTACCATTTTAGGCTCATAATTTCCTGTTGCTACATTATTCATCATACTATACATAAGTGTTCTCCTCCTTTTAAATGCCACCCCTTCATCAGGGGCGGCGTTGAAATATTGTGAATAGTTACACGACATCACTTATGATGCCTCGCGGGCCTTATCTGCTGATGTTCGCTCCTTCTCCATCTTCTGATAGATAGGATCATCAAAGACCTGATAACGTCTGCTGATTACAGGCTCCGCGCCACGACGGAACACTACAACCTGTTCCAAGGGCATATTCAGGACCTTGGTAACCTGCCAGTTCATCTTACGCGCCACGTGCTCGCAGGTTTCCAAATCCCTGCCGCCCATATAAACGTAAGTATCACAATTATTGATAATTGTGGTGGCAGCTACCGGTCCGTACATACCTGCAAGCTGCGATTCGCTCTGTAACAAAAGAGTTACGCTGATACCGGCCGCTCTGAAGATACTGATATACTCTTCAAAAGCGTTGATTCTGCTTCCGCAGGCAAAATCGTCGCAGATGATATGTACAGGAACATCCAGACAATTGTCATCATTCTCTTCCGCTGTTTCAAACAAGGTACGGAACATATCTGCATACATCAAATTCACGTAGTTCTGCAAAGTAGTGTTCACCGGTGAAGTAACTACAAAGACTGCTGTCTTCTTTTCGCCCAATTCTTTGAAAGAAACACGTTTTTCTTTTCTTGCCATGGCAACAATATTTTCCGTAAAAATTTTATCCATTGCATTGTTTACAATAGAAATGATGCAACTTGCGGTTTTCATGGACAATCCACTGATGGTTCTCCACAACTCGCATGCCTGATTCCCCGGCTTGAAATACTCAAGTTCTTCAAACTCGCAGTCTAAACTACAGGTAAAGTGGCCATTCCTTTCTTTAACTATCATATTGCGATACATATCCACTACATCCGCAAAACTGGGTTTACGTTTCGCCTCAAAAGCTTTCTCTCTGGCCAATGCGATAATGGCCGCAAGAACACTTGTCGCGCTGTCATTCCAATAAGGATCCGGTACACCGCTTTGTGTTTTACTTACAGTCATCGAAATTAAGTTCTTGGCAGTTTGAACAATATCTACATCATTGCGGATATAATCCATAGGGTCATACCCCACCTCGCATTTCTCCGGATGTGTAAAATCCAGGTTGATGACATTGTAGCCACGCTTCTTTAATAAGGTGGCGCATTTTTCACGCACCGCTCTTTTAGCAATGGGTACTACAAGACTTTTATTATAAGTATGTAAAAGTCTCGGGATAGTCACCGAATAAGTCTTACCGCAACCCGTGGGGCCAATAATCAATTCATTCATATTAATACCTGTTTCTTCGAAACTTGCCGGAAATACCTGGCCGGCTGCCAAACATGTTAAGTCTTTTTCTTTCATACGGGCTCTTCCTTTCGCTTTCAGTTCGTTTGCTACCTTTGTAGCCTCTGCCATTATTTGTTCAGTTACATCTTTCATAATCCGGTCCCCTTTCGTTTTTTCTCGTCATCGTGTTTATATCGTAGCAACCTCCTGCTTGTTTCACAATCAACCCGTAGTTGAAACCGTCGTTACGTTGTGAATTTTATATTAGCCACTTATGAATCTCCTTTTTAAAACAGCGAAATCTTATTTTAGTCACTTGTTAATCTATTTTTTATAACGAATTTTTCTCTCATTTATTTATTGTTATTTTTTTAACATTTTTTACAAAAAACTATTGCATCTTGTAAAAAAACGTGATATGTTTAGTTTAAGAAAGTATCATAAAATTGCTATGTCCCTGCCCGGGTACACGGTAGTACCCAGTCGGAACGGTTTCCGGCCAAGGCAGTTTTCATGGAAGAAAGGAGGGGACGAAGATGGCATATCAGTACGCTTTAAGCAACATCTATAATCATTATCTGACTACTTATGCGCCCAAAAGTGCTACGCGCTATGATGCCCATAAGAAGAGTGAACTTCGTAATGTATACAATTCCATCTTAAAAATAAATAAAGACGCCCCTCTGTCCATTGTGGACACCAGCGAGGCAGCACAGAAATATGTGGTAGGCATCAAAGAGAACGCCCGCGGATTGCGCAATACCATTACTTCTTTAAGCGGTTCTGACGAAACCGAATTATTGAATCGTAAAATGGCTTACAGCTCCGACAGTTCTGTTGTAGATGCTAAGTTTATCGGGGATATTTCGGAACAGAACGAAGATGAATCGTTAGAAATCGGTGTAAAGCAATTAGCCCAATCACAAATCAATACCGGTAACTATTTAAGAAAAGATGCCATGGCTTTGCCCAGCGGTACCTATTCTTTCGATATTGCAATTAATAATACCGGATATGAATTCCAGTTTAATATTAATCCCGGCGATACGAACTTTGATTTGCAGAATAAACTTGCACGTTTAATTAATAACGCAAATATTGGTTTATCTGCCACTGTTAAAGAATACGATGCCGATCTTACGGCACTTTCTTTAGAATCCGCAGCTACAGGTATTGACTTAGGTCACGCTACATTATTTGATATAACAGATGATAATACCACCCAGACAGGCGGTGTTGCGGACTATTTGGGAATCAATGAAGTTACCCGCTATCCGCAGAATGCTATTTTCACACTAAATGATGAAAAACGTGTATCCTATACCAATCATTTTACCGTACAGGGCAAATATGATGTTACACTCAAAGGTTTAACCTCCGACGAGAATACAGTTACCGTTGGATTGAAACCTGATATGGAATCCTTAAGTGAAAATATTAACCACTTTATCGGCGGATATAATGATTTTATCCGGGCTGCTATGGAATATCAGAACACACAGCCCAAGAGTAGCCAGCTGGTACGTGAGATGTCGCGTATTTCCGGTCTGTACCATAGCGAATTAAGTCCTTTGGGTATATCCCTTAGCGAGGACGGCACTATTCAGGTCGACAATGCAACTTTGAAAGCAGGACTTGAAGAAAACGGCGCAGCAGAATCTATGGATGGTATCAAGCGTTTTGCAAATGCCGTTTTAAACAAAACCAACGCGATTTCTTTAAATCCGATGGACTATGTAAATAAAACCATTGTAGCTTATAAGAATCCCGGCAAGAATTTCTCGCCGTCATACATTACAAGCCAATACAGTGGTATGATGTTTAACAGTTATGTATAGAAGCAAATGAAAAAGAGTAGTTGATGAATCAACTACTCTTTCTTTGTATTCTTGTATACCAATTACTATACTAATTACATCTCACCCAATCCACTCTCGATTGCTTCCACAAGATGCTTTAACGCTTCCTGTTCGTCTTCTCCTTCGCAACTTAAAGTAATTTCATCGCCACACTTTACGCATGCACCCAAAACACTGAGCACACTTTTTGCATTCGCTGTGGTATCACGAAACGAAAACGTAATCAGCGACTTAAACTGAATTGCTTCTTTGCAAAGATTTCCTGCCGGACGCAAATGCAATCCTGTAGGATTCTTAACTACTACACTCTGACTTACCATATGCATTCCCCCAATCCATTCTGTTTTCAATACATTATTTACCCCAAATAAAGTATAACATACATTCCGTTTTTTCACAAGTCTGCCCCTACAGCATTGTATTCTGAATCAACTCAGCAAGCTTCTTCGCTTCCTGTTCAATCATTGCCTGGTCTTTTCCTTCAATCATAACACGAACCTTCGGCTCTGTTCCAGAAGGACGAATTAATACTCTTCCTTCGCCTGCAAACTTTGCATTCAATGCTTCGATTGCTGCTGCAATTTCCGGATATTCCATATATCGGTCTTTTTTGTGATTCGGTACTTTCGCATTTACAAGTGCCTGCGGCAAAACTTCCATAATAGATGCAAGCTCTGATAAAGGTTTTCCTGTTTTTACCAGCACTTCCAAAAGAAGCAAAGCACTTAACAAACCATCGCCGGTGGTATTACGATCCAACATAATAATATGTCCGGACTGTTCACCACCCAAATTAGCGCCAATTTCCTGCATACGCTCTAATACATAACGGTCACCCACCTTGGTCTGTTCCAGAGTAATGCCTTCGCGTTGCGCCATCAAGGTCATACCCAGGTTACTCATAACCGTAACAACAATCATATCCTTCTTCAAGGTTCCCTGCTGTTTCATGAAGTTACCGATAATCGCCATAATCTGATCACCGTCAACCAGCTTACCGTTTTCGTCTACAGCCAGCATTCTGTCAGCATCACCATCAAAAGCAATACCAAGATTTGCTTTTTCGTAAACAACTCTTGCACAAAGCTCCTGCATATGTGTAGAACCGCAGTTTGCATTAATATTAGTTCCATCCGGCATATTATGAATTGCCACCACATTTGCGCCAAGTTCTTTTAACGCTTCTACTGAAGTGTAGTAAGATGCACCTTCTGCACAATCCACTACAATCTTCATACCGCTCAAATCCACATTTACGGACTGAATGGAATGATTAATATATTCCTCGCATGCGTCGGTACGGTATTTAATTTTACCCACACCGGAACCGGTAGGGAAATTAACACCTTCCATATTGCTCTTGATTAAATCTTCGATTTCGTCTTCCATTGCATCAGGAAGCTTATATCCGTTGCCATCGAAAAACTTAATTCCGTTAAACTCAACCGGGTTATGAGATGCCGAAATTACTACACCTGCATCCACCTTGTACTTTCTTGTAAGATACGCCACCGCCGGTGTAGGAACCACTCCAACGTATACTGCATTGGCACCTACAGAACAAACGCCGGCCATCAATGCGTTTGCTAACATATCTCCTGAAATTCTGGTATCGCATCCTACCATAATCGTAGGCTTGTGATTGGTCTCTTTGGTTAAAACATATGCGCCTGCCTGACCTAACTGCATTGCCAAAAGCGGTGTCAGTTCTTCATTTGCCACGCCTCTTACGCCATCTGTTCCAAATAATCTAGCCATTTTCTTATACCGGTCCTTCCCGTTTGATTTTACACACTCTATGGTGTTTGTGAAATACGAACTTGAATTTTAAAATTATCTTTAATATATGCGCCTTCAGGCAAGCCAAAATCAGGCGATATCGTATAGATACCCGGGCTTAATTCTGACAAACTGTTCTGAAGCATATAAGCAGACATATCTACACGGGGAACTGCATTCTCTTCATCATATTCGTCCAGCACGCTTGCGAGACCATAAACTTTCAAATTCGTTTCCTGGTTTGTCAAATAATTGCCATCCGCAAGAACTTCTGCCTTGTATCCTTCCGGAAGATTCTCAACCTTTACATCACTCTTATTAAAAGAAATTGTAACAAAAGTTTCCTTCTTCACTTCCACGTTAATCTTGGTAAACCCGTTCATATTGTCTTCTGCAAAAATAACGTTTCCGGGCAGATAATCATGCAATTTAATGCGAACTTCCAAATTAGACTGAAGTCCTTCTACATTTAAAATGCTTTCCGGCACCACAATACTGTTGATTTCATCCAATACCGACTTGCGGCCTGCAATCAATACGGTTTCCACATCTGACTCAATTACGCCGGTAAGTGCATAACCGTCTGCCGGCTCACCGCCCACTCTGTACTCTACAGGGACTTCCTTGGTCATTAATATTTCCTGGTTTACGCTGACCGTATTAATATTCATCGTAATACGTTCATCGCTGATTTCCTTGCCCAAAGCGTCGTACAACTTAATCGGCACACTGGAACTTACGTTAGCTTTTACGCCATCTACGTCTATTTGTGCTCGCGCATAGCTAATTTTATTAATCAGTGATTCCGGCCCTTCCAAATAAATCTGGTTTAAGTTACTTGTCAAAGCGCCAAGAATATATCCGTCATCCGGTTCTCCCGAAACTTCAATCTCGATTACCTTCTGAATCTTCTTTAAGTCTTCAATACTTAATCTTACGTTTTCCTGATCGCTCTTGATATCATCGATTTCATTCGCATATTTATTGGAAGTTACCTCAATACTTAAAGTATCCATAGTTGTAAGATCTTTCATATCTGCCGTGGCAGTAATATTCTCCTTGGCGATATCTTCAACAATGGAACGGCGACCTTTTACAGTTACCGTAATTTCACCGGTACCATCTAATATCTCGTACACTTTACCTTGCGATTCTAACTCTTCCGCATTCAGAATTTGCACTTCAACCCCGGAAAACTGAACCGTTTTAACGGGGTCATCTATATTTACAACAATCAGCCATAAAATAATAGAAAAAAGCACAGCCAGAATCTTAAGGTCAAGATTGTTCATTATTTTCTTTTTCATCTTTTTTCTTCTTGCCCCGTCCTTTCTGCCAGAATTTGGCTTTTTTCTCTACCTGCGGCTTATTCTGAATAATAGCCAGCTGCTCACGCAATCCGTCTGCATTCAAATTACGATAAAGCTGTCCCTTATATGCCACGCTTACCTTACCGGTTTCTTCCGATACGATAATGGTCATGGAATCAGTCAACTCCGAAATACCAACACCTGCACGATGTCTGGTTCCCAAATCTTTACTTAAAGTTCTGGTATCTGTCAAAGGAAGATAACAGGTTGCCGAAACCACACGGTCTTTACGAATGATAACAGCACCGTCATGCAACGGTGTATTATGTTCGAAAATATTAATTAAAAGCTGGCTGCTTACAATACCGTCAACCGCGATTCCGGTTCTTTCATACTCACCCAAAGGAGTTTTCTGTTCCACTACAATAAGGGCACCGGTACGAACCTTGCCCATTTCAAAACTTGCATTTACGATTTCATTTAAGGTTTTATCCGAAAACAAACCTTCTTCTTCTTTTACATCAAACGGATTCAATGTCGTAAGGAAATTCTTCTGACCGATTGCTTCAATTACACGACGGATTTCCGGCTGTAAAGCCACAATTACCGCCATTGCAACCAAGTATAAAAGATTCTTGGCAATCCAAATAATGGTAGTCATATTAAGCATAACTGCCACTGCCAAGAAAATCAAAACAACTGCGATACCCTTTAAGAATGACCATGCTCTGGTGTTTTTAATCATAATCATTGCTTCATAAATCAAAAACGCCAGGATAAAAATCTCCAGGATATCCAGAATCCCAATATGCGGAATTCGAAAAGCTGACAAATATTCACTTGTAAATTCGCCGATACGTTCCAGCATATTTCTTCCAATCCCGCGAAACTTACAGAATCACGTTTTTTTATTTATCATCGAGATGATAAGTTCTTCTTATTCCTTCCGTCGGTGCCTTTGATGCAGCACCTGCATCTGTCTTTGCACCGGCATTTGTCACAGGTCTTGTTCCGGTCCCCGGTGTTGCTGTTCTTGCCGCACTTGAAGTCGCCATTCTTGCCGCACCACTTCCCGTAGTTCTTGTCACGCCTGCACTTCCGGTTGACACACCTGTTCCTGCAGTTCTTGTTGCTGTAGTCCGGCCTGCTACCGCACTACTTCCTGCAGTTCTTGTTGCACCGCCTGCACTTGCCGCAGAACTTCTCTGTTGTGTACCACTCGCCTGCTCACGAACCGTTCTGGTTACTCTCTCACGGCTTCTTTCGGATGCTTCTTCTTTTTCAGCACTTTTACCGGATACTTTTTTCACTTTTACTTCCGGTGTTGAGATGGTAATCTTCGGCACGGCTTTGACGAAATAGTAATACTCGTCATCTTCAAATTGTACGCGCTCCGTTCTTGCATAATCTACATTAAATACGAAGAATTGCAATACTTTTACCACCCCGAATGCAAGCACACTGCCCAAAATCACTCCAATGATGGGAATATTGGTTGTGTACATCAAATCGCCGATTAAAAGAATTAAAATATCTGCCAAACCACCCACAATAATCGCAATGGTCCACGCATAATCAATATTCATACGACGAATGACATATACCAAAATCACGGTAACCGCAAAAGCAATCACCATAACGAACATTTCTTTATTTCCTACAATACCGTCAATCAGGTATTTAAACTTCGCCATCATGCCGTCCGCATCGAGTGCAGACAAAGCATTTGCAGACTCTTTGATATATCTTAAAATATGATATACCACTACACCGCAGCTTACCGAAACCACAGATGCCGGCGTTCCGACCAAGCCCAATGACAAGGGAATTGCATAGGGAATCTGAAGCATACAACAAATAGGTGTTAAAATCACCACAAAGGTATCCTTCGGCGAAAAACGGAAATACAAAAGGAACATCAAAAGATAAATAATTCCTAAAATCAACGCACATTCCATCGAAAGCGCATATACATGTACCAACGATAAAAACGCGCTACAGATAATTATAAAATTCAAGGGAAGGAAGGAACACAGCAAAGCAAGAATCAATGCAATGGGAAACTTCGCAACCTTCTCCATATAGCCGATATTTCCGTTGATAAACAGAAACGTAATCAATGCGGTAAGAAATTTACCTACAGGAACAAGGTATACTTCATACTTGCTGCATATTTTTTTCAGTTGTTCTCGTATCACCAACAATTGTGTCATTACTGCATTTTATCCTTTCTTTCTCTTTGGTAGAGAATCTGGAGTCTCTTCAAATTATTAAAATATACCTTCAGGCGCTTCTTTGCCTTGCGGTATCTGATGGCATAAACCACATAAGAAATCAATACGTAAACACCTGTAAATGCAAAATAATACATAATCAGTTTCTTTACATACTCTAATATATCGATTTTATAAATATCCGATAAAAACAACTCGGAATCATAAAAGACAAAAAGTGCCACAATCAATATAAACGCCATCGTCGCACTGATTACCGACTTAAGAATCTGAAGGCTGATATAATCACCGCGGAAATAAGAACCGATTTCTTCATTCTTCTTTCCTTCCTTCTGTTCATAAGCAGCAAGTCTTGTCATTAATTTTACACGCTGTTCACTAATCATACTAACCTCTGTTTGTCAATCCGACTTAGATTTCCATATTTAATCCAGGTAACGCATTCTGGGATTATCTTTCGGGTCTTTGCGAACGGGTGTCGGCTCGGAAATTTGAGGTTTAATAATATTCGTAATACCTCTCGCCAAATCCAACTTACACTTCTCGCAATACCTTCCGGTTTTAATCATTGCACCACAGCCTTCACAGTTGATACCAATCGGCGAATCCTCCGCAAAAACAAGGCGTTCCTGACGAATCCACTGATTTACCTGATTATGGCTGACACCGCACTGTTCCACAATTTCATTGATACCTGCAGTTTTGCAGTCCTGCACAAACTTCTTAACTTCCTGGAACTTCTGCTCTTCCAACTCACGACACGCCTGACAAATTGGCGGTCCTGATATATAGTTAAATACTCTTCCGCATTTACGACAATTTCTTACATCCATATGTTACCCTCCCATCTGCTGCTTTTAAACAGCACTACAAGCCCTTTCCGATTGCCAGGGCTATAAAATATACTTTCTCCACACCACCACGCCGTAATACCTCCGCCGCAGCCTCTATGGTGTTTCCGGTTGTGAATACATCATCCACCAGTATAATCGTCTTTAATTTTACATCATTTTGGACCATATGAAAAGCCTTTTTCATATTATTTTGTCTTGTTGAGTGGTCCATTTGCTTCTGAGATGCGGTTTTTTTGACTCTAATCAGAATATCTTCTCTTACAGGAATACCGCTTCCCTTTGATATTTCCTTAGCAAGAAGAGTCGCCTGATTATATCCGCGACTGTTTAACTTGGACCGATGCAAAGGAATCGGCACCAATGCATCCCCCTTCATCCGCGCAATGGCCGGTAAAAGAAAGCGTCTGATTTCTTCCCCATAAAATTCCGCATACTCCGCCCGGCCGAGATTTTTGAACCGGTGAACGGAATCGTGAACAGACGCATATTCATATAACGCAATTCCCCACTCAAAATTTCGCACCTTACCACCGCAGTCCCTGCATCTAACCTGCTCCTGCCGTTCTAAATGTTTTCCGCAGGAAACACATCTTGGCGCCTTCACAAGCCTTGGAATATCCTTGCACTCCGGGCAAATCAATTGATTTCCGCCAAGCACGGTATCGCAAACCGGACAATGTCTGGGAAAGAACCAATTCTTTAAGCCGTCTTCCGTCTGTTTAATCAAAGTATTTTTCTTTATGTCTTTCCTTGTATTTTTCTTTGCAATTTCCTCTTTGGTAACCGTTTTCTGCAAAGAATTAATTCTCACTCACCTCTTTTATTCTGTTTAACAAATCCGTATATCGTTTCTGTTCGTCGCTCCTTGCAATCATTTTACGTACTGTTTCTTTACTTCCGAGAATCACTACGCACTTTGCCGCTCTCGTCACTGCCGTATACAAGAGATTCCTTGTAAAAAGCATTCTCGGGCCGTCCAACAACGGCAAAATCACCGCCGGATATTCACTACCTTGTGACTTATGAATCGTAATGGCAAAAGCCGGCTCCAGTTCTTCCAGCTGTGTAAAAGGATATTCCACCAGTCTTCCGTCATCAAATCGGACCGTAAGGGATTTATTATATTCATCAATGCTTTTAATCACGCCCACATCGCCGTTAAAAACACCCTTACCTTCATCTACCTTAATATCATTATAGCCTTTAATAACCCAGGTAGCTTCGTAGTTATTTTTAATCTGCATTACCTTATCACCTACGCGAAAAACCGTTTCTCCGCGTCGTACTTCTCTTTTACCGGGCGCGGGCGGATTTAATTTCTCCTGCAGAATCACATTTAAGTTCTCCACACCCAAGGTACCCTTTTTCATCGGTGTAAGCACCTGGATTTCATAGGGTTTTACATTCAAAAACTTTGTCAGTTTATCTTTATTTAAGGCTACAATTTCGCTATGAATCATTGCCACGTCATTTCGTTCCACACAGCAGAATTCCTTGCTTTCATTGCCCAGCACAACTTCCTCGCCACGATTGATTTTATGAGCATTTACGACAATATCGCTCTCTAAATTCTGGCGATAAATCTTTTCAAGTTTTACCACAGGAAACACTTCGCTTCGAAGCAGGTCCTTTAACACATTTCCGGGTCCCACCGAAGGTAACTGTTCCGCGTCTCCTGCCATAATCAGCCTTGTTCCGGATGCAACTGCCTGCACCAATGCATAAAACAAGTGCGTATCCACCATCGACATTTCATCAATAATAATAACGTCCGCGTCCAGGGGATTGTATTCGTTGCGTCCGAATTGGGCATGTTCTTCCCCATCTGATGTATGTACACCTGTCACCTCCAGCATACGGTGTATGGTTTTGGCACTGTATCCGGATGTTTCCTCTAGTCGTTTTGCTGCTCTTCCCGTAGGCGCCGCCAGCATTACATTATGCTTGGTACGCACAAAATATTCAATAATCGTGCGCATTGTGGTGGTTTTTCCCGTTCCCGGACCGCCGGTTAAGATAAAAACACCGTTTCGGATTGCCATAAGAACAGCTTCTTTTTGCAATTCATCCAACTCAAGATTCTGCTCCCGGATCACATCTTCTACCTGCTTTAAAACTTCACCGGGCGGCTCCACTGCCCCGGTTGGCAAACCAAAAGCATCCTGAATTCTCTTTAACTCTCGTGCGCAGGTTAACTCAGCGAAATAAAAGTAACTTAAGAAAACCTTTGTTTGTTCAGCCGTATTTTTAATTACTATTTTTTTATCAAAAAGAAGATTGGTCAAAGGCATCTCCAAATCTTCTTTAGATACCGCAAGAATTTCCGCGGTTTTATCCAACAATTCCTCTTTGTGCAGGTAAGTATGCCCATCTACGGACGCAAGTTGCAATCCGTAAAGAAGCCCTCCCTCCATACGTTCGGTAGAATCGATTGACATACCCATTTTCAACGCGATTTCATCTGCCGTTTTGAAACCTACACCTCTTATGTCTTCCGCAAGTTTATATGGATTTTCTTTTAAAATCGCATACATGGCAAGGCCATATTTCTCATATATTTTTACGGCAAGCGTGTTTCCGATTCCATAACCCTGCAAATATATCATCGCCTCGCGAAGTTCCTTCTTCTCCGCCATCTGCACTGCAATCTCCCGCGCTTTATTTTCGCTAATCCCTTTAATCTCTGCCAGGCGTTCCGGCTCTTCTTCCATAATACGAAAGGTATCTTCGCCGAACTTTTTTACAATGCGCATAGCAAGGGCAGGTCCGATGCCCTTAATCGCGCCGGACGCAAGATACTTCTCCACAGAAATCGTATTCGGCGGCGGTAAAATTTTATAATTGCGATATTTTAACTGCGGACCGTAGCTAGGGTGCTCTACCATTTCTCCATCCACTTCCACGTAGTCGCCCTTTTCCATACCCTTGCTTAAACCTGTACAGATTACTTCGCCCTCTTCCATATCCTCTGTAACCAGCACAAAAACACCATATCCGTTCTCGGCGCTTCGAAATTTGAAATTGTCTATATAGCCTTTAATTATCATATTTGCTCTTACCCTTGTATCGATGCTTTCATTTGCTTAGCTTTAAATATTTACATTTTATGATAGGTATAGAAAACAGCTCTTGCCAATGTATGTTTGGTTCACTTTAATAAAAACAACAGTAACTATTCAGAACACCATTCACAAAATTGCACCTTGAACAATTACAAATAATAACAGACCTGACACCACGGACAGGTCTGTTGGAAACAATCTAATAAATGATTATAAATCTCAGATTCTAGATTTCATAATTACGTTTCATCTGCTCATACAAAGTCTGTGCAAGACCCATATTACTCTGCTCCGCAGTTTGTTCAGACACTTTTTTAATCATCTCATCTTTGTAGTAATCAACCAAAGTCGAATTGGCACTTGAGGTCATTTCAGACTCCGGAATGGTCTTCATCATTTCTTTGTACATCTGTTCCAGGAAATATGCTTCAAACTCTTTGCACACCTCCATTAATTCTTCATCGGTAGCATTGGAATAATCCGCACCCGATACTTTCTTAGTCAGCGCATCTGCCTTAGCATTTCCCGAAACGTTTTCGGCATACTGGCTGTATGCTGATGTTAAACCGCTAATATCCATTTAACCACACACCCTTTCTAATGCACTATTATCTTCTCAAATTATTCGCCTGCTGCATCATTTCGTCAGAAGCCTGGATTGCTTTGGAATTCAATTCGTAGGCTCTCTGCGCAACAATCATATTTACCATTTCATCTGCAACCTGCACATTAGAACCTTCCAAATATCCCTGTCTTAATTCACTGCGCACAAGGCTGTTGGTGGTATATTCATTCATTGCCGCACCGCTGGCTGCCGACTCGGAGAACAAACCGCTGTCAGTCTTCTCTAAACCGGAAGGATTGTTAAACTGCCAAAGGCCGATTTCCATTCCGAGAGGCTGTGGATTATTCTGGTCGTCCGGATAACAAATCTGTCCGTCAGCTGTTACGGTAATCTGACTTGCCACAAAACTTTCATCAAAAACAATAGGCTTTCCGTCTGCATCCAATACCTTCAAGCCATCGGTAGTGGTCAATGCCAAACCATTGGTATCCGTTGCCAAAACAAAGTTACCGTTTCTTGTATAATATGTATTACCATCCTGTCCTCTTACACCAAAGAAACCGTCTCCACCAATGGCAAATGCCAAGTCATTGCTGGAATCCAAATAGGCTCCTTGTGTAAAAACAGATGTAATTGCCGAGTTACGAACACCAAGACCAACCTGTGAAGGAATGGGTTTCTGCTCGGAATTTGCTGAAGTAGATTTCGCTTTAATGTCCTGATATAAGAGTGACTTAAACTCTGCTACTTCTGTTTTATATCCTGTTGTATTTACGTTTGCCAGGTTGTTGGCAATTGTATCCACGTTATTCTGCTGGGCTATCATTCCTGATGCCGCTGTCCAAAGTGATCTTACCATTTGTTACCCCTCCTAGTATAATTTACCAAGCTCGTTTACGGAAATCTGTAAGGTTTCGTCATAAGCCTGCAAAATCTTCTGATTTGATTCATACTGTCTTGTAACACTGATTAACTCAACCATTTCACGTACAACCTGTACATTGGAAGCTTCCAAATATCCGGACTGCACCTTTGCGGAAGATTCCACAATTTCCGCACCTTCCACCGGCTGATAAAAATTCTCGCCGTAGTGCTCCAAGAAATTGTAATCTTCGAAATCCGTAATCTGTAGAGTTGCAATTACCTGATTGTTCTGAACGATTTTACCCGAGGTATCAATGGAAGCATCGTGAGTGGGATCAATCTGAATATGACCCAATTCACCATTCGCTCCCCTGCCAAGAACAAAATCTCCGTCTTTGGTTACCAGATAGCCTTCCTTCGTCAATGTAAAAGCACCGTCTCTGGTGTACATTGTGGAAGTTTCTCCGGCGCGGTTGGTATACTCAATGGTAAAAAATCCTTCGCCCGACAAAGCAATGTCATAGCGGTTACCGGTTTCACGGAAAGAACCCTGTGAATAATCAGTATAGGTCTCACCGATTTTTACACCCGGGTTATTGCGTCCCAAATAAACGCCTCCGGCATATCCGTCCTGCTCATCCTTAATACGATACGCAAGCATTGCATCAAATGTCTGGCTGGTTGCGCCTTCCGCCTTATAACCTGTTGTTGCCGAATTGGCAAGGTTATTGGTCAGCACATCCATTCTATTCTGTTCGTTTACCATACCGCTGTATGCAGTGTACAATCCTTTTAACATAAGTCAACGACCTTTCTTTCGGTTCCTGCAACAACGGTTTGGATACAAACTCGTCCAATCGAAAGCTACTGCTTAGGGCTCTTCACGATTGTCTGCAAGGAATTCAACATATCTGCCTGTTCCGATTGCAACGCAGGTCATAGGTTCTTCTGCGGTCATTGTATTGATACCGGTTCTTGATTCAATCAAATCTTCAAGACCTCTCAACATACTTCCGCCACCGGTTAAAACAATACCTCTGTCAGCAATATCCGCTGCCAACTCAGGGGGTGTTTTCTCCAATACGCTATGAATTGCTTCTACAATCTGGGATGTAGTTTCGCGTAATGCTTCTTCCGTTTCTT
Source organism: Lachnospiraceae bacterium (assembly GCA_045580855.1). Lineage (GTDB taxonomy): Bacteria > Bacillota > Clostridia > Lachnospirales > Lachnospiraceae > UBA3766. Next base: position 18,631 of record JAZNOO010000008.1, read on the forward strand.
CGGAAGAAACTTTAACGGTGTTAGGAAGACCTGTTACCAGGTTACGACCTCTTACATCCATATAATCAACTTCGGCACGCTTGAATGCGGAACCGATTTTAATTTTAATATCTTCTGCAGTTCTCTCACCAATCATAAGATTGTGTTTCTTTCTCATGTAACGAATCAATGCTTCGTCAAAATCGTCGCCGGCGATCTTAATAGATTCGCTGACTACGGTTCCCCCAAGAGAAATAACTGCGATATCAGAAGTACCACCACCGATATCTACAATCATATTACCGCAAGGCTTACCGATATCAATTCCGGCACCGATTGCCGCTGCAATAGGTTCTTCGATGATTGCAACTTCTCTTGCGCCTGCCTGATAAGTAGCATCCTCAACCGCCTTACGCTCTACTTCGGTAACACCACTGGGCACACAAACCGCAATACGAGGCTTACGGAAAGTCTTCTTCCCAAGCGCCTTCTGGATAAAGTACTTCATCATTTTCTCGGTAACGGTATAGTTCGAAATAACACCCTGACGCAACGGTCTTACCGCTACGATGTTTCCGGGTGTTCTACCAAGCATCAGTCTGGCATCCTCACCAATCGCTTTAATCTTGTTGGTATCGCGGTCAAAAGCTACCACTGAGGGCTCTTTTAAAACAACACCTTTCCCTCTTATATAAACCAAAATACTGGCTGTTCCCAAGTCAATTCCTATATCTGTATATTGCATATCCCTTCTCCTTTCCAAGGATTTGTTTACATTTTTACCCAATCTAAGTAATTATAACCTAAATGCAAGGAAAATCAAAGAGTTTTTACAATAAAAACATAAAAAGAACGTAGCAAAATAAAGCGTCGGCTCCTTCCGACCTCTTACTACGTCCTTGTTTCTGTTAAATATATCGGTTAAAAGTCTTTGATTCTTAACCTTTTACTTACTTTTTATTATGATGTGGATTATTTTATATTCCAACAGAACATGCTCTCGCTCGAGTAAGATACGTAACGGACACTAAACTCGTACTGCATTTCATTTGTACTCGTTAAGTGCCGACGTTCTTACACGGTTCTTTATGGAATATAAAATATCCACATCCATCCTAACATTATAATCACAAACTGTACGAATCAAACCGTGCCTTCTTTAAGTTGCTTGTCACGTTCCAGCATCTTCTTGATGTAATGCCCTGTGTAAGACTTCTTGTCCTTGGCAACTTCTTCCGGCGTTCCCTTGCATAAAAGCGTACCGCCCTTATCTCCGCCTTCCGGTCCCATATCGATAATATAGTCTGCCGTCTTAATCACATCTAAGTTATGCTCAATTACCACAACAGTATTTCCGCCGTCTGCCAAACGCTGTAAAATCGTTACCAGCTTATGCACGTCCGCAAAATGAAGTCCCGTGGTCGGTTCATCTAAAATATAAATGGTTTTACCCGTACTTTTACGGCTCAACTCGGTAGCAAGCTTAATACGCTGTGCCTCACCACCCGATAATGTGGTAGACGGCTGACCAAGTTTAACATAGGACAAACCTACATCGTACAATGTCTGGATTTTACGCTGGATAGACGGAACATTTTCAAAGAATGTAAGTGCTTCTTCCACTGTCATATCCAGTACGTCATAAATATTCTTACCCTTATAATGCACATCCAAAGTTTCCCTGTTATATCGCTTACCGCCACACACTTCACAAGGCACATAAACATCCGGTAAAAAGTGCATCTCAATCTTGATAATACCGTCACCGCTACAAGCCTCGCAACGTCCGCCTTTTACATTAAAACTAAAACGTCCCTTGCTGTAGCCCTTGGCTTTTGCATCCACTGTCGATGCAAACAAATCACGAATCTGGTCAAATACTCCTGTATAAGTAGCCGGGTTTGAACGGGGCGTTCTTCCGATGGGTGACTGGTCAATGTCGATTACTTTATCCAGTTGTTCCACACCTTTGATACTCTTATGTTTCCCCGGAATGGTTCTGGCTCGGTTCAACTTCTTCGCCAATGATTTATATAAAATTTCGTTAATCAGCGAACTTTTACCCGAACCCGAAACACCGGTTACGCAGGTCATAACACCCAAAGGCACGTCTACATCTATCTTCTTTAAATTATTCTCTTCTGCACCTGTAATCTTTAACCAGCCTGAAGGCTTCTTTCGTTCCGCAGGCACCGGAATAAATTTCTCACCGCTTAAATACTGACCGGTAACGGATTCTTTCACCTTCATAATATCTTCCGCTGTACCTGTGGCAATGACTTCTCCACCATGTTCGCCGGCCCCCGGACCGATATCCACAATATAGTCCGCAGCATACATCGTATCTTCGTCATGCTCAACCACAATCAGGGTATTACCCAAATCTTTGAGATTCTTCAAGGCACCAATCAGCTTATCATTATCTCTTTGGTGAAGTCCGATACTGGGCTCATCCAAAATATAACATACGCCCACTAAGCCCGAACCGATCTGTGTCGCAAGGCGGATACGCTGGGCTTCACCACCGGATAAAGATGATGTTGCACGCCCGAGAGATAAGTACTCCAAACCAACTTCCGCCAGAAATCCTACTCTTGCACGAATCTCTTTTAATACCTGCTTACCGATCATTTCCTGTTGCTTGGTCAGCGTCATTTTATTCAAAAACTCCTGCAAATCCACTACAGAAAGATTGGTAACTTCATAGATATTTTTATCGCACACGGTAACCGCCAGCGATGACTTCTTAAGACGCATGCCCTTACAACATTCACAGGGCATAATACTCATAAAAGTCTCATATTCCTGCTTCATGGTATCCGAAGATGTCTCACGGTATCTACGCTGTGAATTGCGGATTATTCCTTCAAAGGCAATCGGATAAACACCGCGTCCGCGCTGCCCTTCATAATACACGTCCACTTCTATATCCGTACCGTGTACAAGAATTTTTCTCACTTCATCCGATAAATCTTCATAGGGCGTATCCAGGCTGAATTCAAAACGTTCTGCCAACGCTCTTAATAAGGCATTGCTAAAACTTCCCTTGTCTTTACTGGACTGCCATCCCATTACCGCAATTGCACCCTGGTTGATGCTCAAACTTCTGTCAGGAATAATCAAATCTTCCACAAATTCCATGGTGTATCCGATACCGAAACACTCCGGGCATGCTCCAAAAGGATTGTTAAAAGAAAAGCTTCTCGGCTCAATTTCTTCAATGCTGACACCACAATCAGGACAAGAGAAACTTTGACTAAAATGCAATTCTTCCCCACCGATTACATCTACCGTAAGAAGTCCTTCCGCCAGACTCAAAACAGCTTCCACCGAACCTGTCAAACGGCTTAAAATATCCGGCTTTACCACAAGTCGGTCTACTACGATATCAATACTGTGCTTAATGTTTTTATCCAGTTTAATTTCTTCACTGAGTTCGTACATATTGCCGTCAATGCGCACACGAACATAACCGCTCTTTCTGGCGCGGTCAAGAATTTTGACATGTTCACCTTTACGACCGCGGACCATAGGCGCTAACAACTGAATCTTCGTTCCTTCCGGAAGTTCCATAATCTGGTTAGCCATTTCATCCACGCTCTGTCTGCGGATTTCCCTACCACATTCCGGGCAATGCGGTGTACCGATTCTCGCATATAAAAGTCTGAAATAATCATAGATTTCCGTTACTGTTCCCACAGTAGAACGCGGGTTACGATTGGTCGACTTCTGGTCAATACTAATCGCCGGTGACAAGCCCTCAATACTCTCTACATTCGGCTTCTCCATCTGTCCCAAGAACTGTCTTGCATAGGACGACAAGGACTCCATATATCTTCTCTGACCTTCTGCATAAATAGTATCAAATGCAAGAGAAGACTTACCGGAACCCGACAAACCTGTCAAAACCACAAACTGATTTCGCGGTATCTCTAAATCAATATTTTTTAAGTTATGCTCGCAGGCACCTTTGATACGAATACTTTCGCTGCGAGACAACATTTTCTGTGCCATTATTTTACCTTCCGTACTTCTTTACGAAGCCGGATTCCTTTCTTTTTTGTTCTAATTCCCAAATAATACGGCGGTTTTCTTTTCACCATATTATATATAGATTTGGCTGTTATCTTATTTATGTTTGCCGCAACTTACTCCCGATCGTGACGAATTTTCTTTAATTCCGTCATCTTGTCACGAAGCTCTGCTGCTGTTTCAAAATCCAATTCCATAGCAGCCTTCTTCATATTCTTCTCAATCTTGGCAATCAAATCATCCAATTCTTTATCACTCATTGACTCCGGATCTTTCTCAAGACGCAATTCTTCCTTGGCAATCGCTTTACTTACACTAATCAAATCACGGACTGCCTTTTTAATGGTCTGAGGTGTGATGCCATGTTCTTCATTGTAGGCCTGCTGTATGCCGCGACGACGATTGGTTTCCTCAATAGCCGCACGCATGGAATCCGTAATGGTATCTGCATACATTACAACATGACCTTCCGCATTACGTGCCGCACGTCCTACGGTCTGAATCAATGAAGTTGCTGAACGAAGAAATCCTTCCTTATCCGCATCCAAAATTGCCACCAGCGAAATTTCAGGAATATCCAAGCCTTCTCGTAAAAGGTTAATACCCACCAACACATCAAATACATCCAGACGCATATCACGGATAATTTCCGCACGTTCCAAAGTATCAATATCTGAATGTAAGTATTTCACACGAATGCCCACTTCCTTCAGATAGTCCGTCAAATCCTCCGCCATTCTCTTGGTCAAAGTTGTGACAAGAACCTTATTCTTTGCCGCAATCGTCTTGTTAATTTCGCTTACAAGATCATCAATCTGCCCTTCCACCGGACGCACATCAATCTCGGGATCCAAAAGCCCCGTAGGGCGGATAATTTGCTCCGCGCGCAGAATTTCATGGGTGCGTTCATATTCCGAAGGTGTCGCAGACACGCACAATATTTGGTCTATTCTGCTTTCGAATTCTTCGAAACACAAAGGTCTGTTATCCAGTGCCGACGGTAAACGGAATCCGTAATCCACCAAGGTATTCTTACGTGAACGGTCCCCCGCAAACATACCACCCACCTGCGGTATTGTAATATGGGACTCATCTACAATCATCAGAAAATCATCTTTAAAATAATCAAGAAGACAATGGGGCGGTTCCCCCGGTGCCGCACCGCTTAAATGTCTGGAATAGTTCTCTATTCCCGAACAAAAACCGGTCTCACGAAGCATTTCAATATCAAAATTTGTACGCTCCGATATTCTCTGTGCCTCCAACAACTTATCCTCACCCTTAAAGAAGGTAACTCGTTCTTTCAACTCAGCTTCGATACTTTCGCAAGCCTTCTGCATCTTCTCCGGTGCAACCACATAGTGCGATGCCGGAAAAATTACAATATGTTCCAAAGTGGCATGTGGCTTACCGGTCAACTGATCCACTTCTGAAATTCGGTCAATCTCATCACCAAAGAATTCAATACGGATAATATACTGTCCGCCCTGCGCCGGTGCCACTTCCAACACATCACCGCGTACACGGAAACAACCTCTGTTCAAATCCATATCATTGCGCTCATACTGAATTTGAATCAACTCATGAATTACTTCATCCCTATCCTTCTGCTGCCCCGGACGCAAAGAAACCATCATATCCATATAATCATCGGGACTACCCAAACCATAGATACAAGACACCGATGCGATAACGATAACATCCTTACGTTCCACTAACGACGCAGTTGCTGACAAACGCAGCTTATCAATCTCTTCATTGATAGACGAATCCTTGGCAATATAAGTATCGCTGGAAGGCACGTACGCTTCCGGCTGATAATAATCGTAATAGGACACAAAATACTCCACCGCATTCTCCGGAAAGAATTCCTTGAACTCTCCGTAAAGCTGCGCTGCCAGAGTTTTATTATGGGCAATAACCAACGTAGGCTTATTCAATGCCGCAATCACATTGGCCATTGTAAAAGTTTTACCGGAACCCGTAACACCCAAAAGCGTTTGGAACTGATTACCGTCCCTAAAACCTTTGACCAATTGCTCGATTGCCTGTGGCTGGTCACCCGTTGGTTGATATTCGGAATGTAAAATAAACTGATCCATACAATCCCTTCCTAACTGTTCGTTTTTATTTTATCGAACATACATTCTAGTATAGTATAACACATTTTACGAAAATGTATAGTGGAAAGTGAAGGATTTTTATTTCGCCCATATCAAAAACAGCACCCTGATTCCTTAGAATCAAAATGCTGTCTTTCTTCTCACATTATAAAAAATCTTATCTGTTAATCTCTTCCGTAATCACTTCAATCGCCTTCTCAAGCTGATTGTCAGTCTTATCTTCCAAATACAAATCCGCATCGAATTCCACTACTACATCAGGCTCGATTCCCACGCCATGAATATTATATCCATTTGGCGTATAGTACTTGCTTACGGTAATCTTTGCAGCAGAACCATCTTCATAAGAAAAAATCTTCTGCACAATACCTTTGCCATAAGTTGTAGTACCCACTAAAGTACCAAGCTCGTAATCTTTGATTGCACCGGCCATAATTTCCGAAGCACTGGCAGAAGCGCCGTCAATCAAAACTACCAGCGGCAAATCAAATTCATGCTTGCCGTCACACTTGTATTCATTACGCTGACCATATTTATCTTCTGTATAAACAATCATACCTTCGGGCAACATCAATTCACACATCTCAACTACAGTAGATAAATTACCGCCCGGATTTCCTCTCAAATCAAGAATTAACCCCTTGGCATTATCTAAATCCATCTGCGCCAACGCATCCACAAACTGCGAAGTTGTCACATCATCAAATTCCGTAACAGTGATATATGCAATATCATTTTCCAGTAACTCATATTTTACGGTAGGAGTTTCAATGTTCTGACGAGTTACCGTAACTTTCACTTCTTTGCCATTACGATTTAAGGTTAATGTTACTTTCGTTCCCTCATCACCGCGAATCATTGCTACCACATCCGTCAAAGTCATTTCATAGGTATCTGTACCATCGACTTCCACAACATAATCGCCCACTTGAATATCGGACTGGCTGGCAGGGGTGCCGTCAATGATGCCACTGATTTTTGCATAGCCCTTATCGTAATCCATCTCCAGATAAGCACCGATTCCGTGAAAAATACCTTCAATATCCGCAGTTAATTCTTCCATTTCCTCTACGGAATAGTAGCAGGTATAAGGATCGCCTACGGTTTCCATTAAGCCGTATAAAACACCGTCTGCCAAATCCTCTTTGGGAACATCCTCGTAATAATATGTTTCCAATAAGCGCTGAAAATGTTCAATTTTTTCAATATTCGCTTCTGTCACGGCACCGCCGTTGCCGGTATCTTTCTTTCCGCCAATCACACCGCTGCTGATTAAAAGACAAATTCCTCCAATCACCAGAAACCACAATGTCGCTACCAAAAGCCCTAATGTAAAATATTTGATTTTACCTTTATTTGTCATAATTATCTTCTTTCTGCAGGTACTTGCGTCTTATAAAATTTATTATAAAAAGCAAAACAATATTACTTGCAATATATTTTCCAGTCCCCTTACGGCTTGCTGATGTATCCCCAAGGGCTTACATAGCTACCATTCAAACGCACACTGAAATGCAAGTGATTACCGGTACTTCGTCCGGTTGTACCAACGGTTGCAATCTGTTCTCCGCGGCTCACTTCATCACCTGCGCTTACCATTAATTTCTGCGCATGCATATAGATGGTATACAATCCGCTACCGTGATCAATCATAACGTAATTTCCCATTGAAGAATTGTAGGCCGCCTGCACAACCGCACCATCGTATGCCGCAAGAATCGGCGTACCGCCCGGTGCCGCCATATCCACACCGGTGTGAAACTGTTGTACATTCAGAATCGGATGATTTCTGTAACCGTAATCATCTGAAATTCGCGTATAAGAAGGCGCCGGCCAACAGAACATACCACCGTTGTAAACACGCTCTCCCCACAAATCAGCCCGGTCTGCAGCCACAGCCGCTTCCAAGGCCTCAATCACCGAAGTTTGTTCCGCAATTTCCGCCTCATATGCTGCAATAATTTCTTCTTTCTTTGCAATGTCGTGTTCAAAAGCAAGAATTTCAGCTTCTTTTTCTTTAATCAACTCTTCCATGGCACGCTGTTCTGCCTCTGCTGCCGCTTTGGTTTCATTCAAAACTTCCTGTTCCACCTCAAGCTTCGCCTTACAAAGACTGACATATTCTACCACGCCCTGATATTCTATCAGCAGATTGTTATCATATTGTGATAACTGTTCAATATAATCCAGCTTATTTAAAAAATCCGCAAAACTTCCGGATTCGGACAAAAGCTCCAAATAGTAGGTATCCCCCTGCTCATAAAGACTCTGCATACGATTCTGCATGGCTTCATACTGGTCTGCCTCATCCTGCTCCGCCTCGGCAAGTTCCAGTTTCGTCCTCTCAATTTCAGCTTCTTTCTCTGCAATCTGTCCATTGAGAGTTTCGATTTTCGTCTGGATATCCGTTACTGTCTTGTCCAGTTCCTGAACATACGCTGTCAGATTTGCCTTACTCTTCTCCAATTCCTTCTTAACCTTCTCCACATTGGTTAAGCCGGCCGTCAACTCTTTCTTCTCCTTTTCCGCAGCATCAATCTCCGCTTCTTTGGCCTGAATGCTGGCCTCCAGCTCAGAGATGCGGTTTGCGGATACTTCCCTGTCCGAAATGAAAACTACAGCAAGAAATACAAGGCAAACTAAAATTCCTTTTACAACAATTTTAACTCTTCTATTCATTCTGTTCCTAAATTCCTAACACTAAACTTTTAAATGTTTTCTAACCGTAAAGAAACTTCCGAAGAAACCGATGCCAACACCGATTACCAATGAAACCGGAATCAACACCACGAAAACATCCCACACGGGTAATGTAACCAAAAGACTCGAAAGGAATGCAAACTTCTCTGCCAAAAACTTAAGTGCCACTTCGTAAATATAATAAAGCAATACCAAAGGAAGTGCCGATCCAATCAAACCGATAATCATACCTTCAAATACGAAAGGCGCACGTACAAAGAAGTCTGTCGCACCAATGTACTTCATAACCGTAATTTCTTCCTTACGCACCGAAATACCGATGGTGACCGTATTGCTGATTAAGAATACGGATACAGATAAAAGAATGGCAATCATACCGATTGACACATAAGTTACCAGGGAATTCACACCCGTAAAAAGGTTTGCCGTAAATTCTGACTGATTCACCTTACGCACACCTTCAATCTGCTCAATGTATTTTACAAGATGGGCCTGTGCCGACACGTCATTCAAATACACTTCATGATTCGCTGAATTTACCAAAGGATTCTCAGTAATTCCTTCCGCAGCTTCGCCCAGTTCCGCCGAGAATTCAGCCCAGGCTTCATCTGCCGATACGAAAACTACCTTCGATACTTCCGTACGTGCTTCAATCTGCGCACCGATCAAATCAATTTCTTCCTGGGGCAAGCCCTCATCATAAAAGACGGTGATAGACACACCTTCTTCTGCAGTTTTTACCATATGCTGGAAGTTTACCAAAAGGGAATATGCGATACCGAAAATAAAAAGGCAGGCACTGATGGTCGCTAAGGACGCCAGGGTAAACCATTTATTTCGGAATACATTAATAATTCCCTGTCTTAATGTATAAAAAAATGTACTAATCTTCATCAATATATCCACCCTTTTCCTCGTCGCTTACAATAACACCTTTTCTCAAAGTAACTACTCGTCTCTGCATCAAATTGACAACTTCACGGTTGTGGGTTACTACCACTACAGTTGTACCATTCTGGTTTATTTTCTCTAACAGGTGCATAATATCAGTGGTATTCTTAGGGTCAAGGTTACCGGTAGGCTCATCCGCCAAAAGAATGGACGGCTTGTTTACCAACGCACGTGCCAGTGCAACACGCTGTTGCTCACCACCAGATAACTGCTTGGGTTTCGCCTTATACTTGCCCGCAAGACCTACTGCCGATAAAATGCTGGGAACGTTTTTACGGATATCGCGTTCCGACTTCTGGATAATTCTCTGGGCAAATGCCACGTTGTCATATACGTTACGCTCTTTTAAAAGACGGAAGTTCTGGAATACAACGCCTAAGTTTCTACGGAACTTCGGAACTTCTCTTCTTTTAATTCGCATCAAGTCATAACCGCATACGTTAATACTTCCGCTGTCTGCTTTTAATTCTCTTAACAGAAGCTTAATCAATGTAGACTTACCGGAACCGGTTTCACCTGCGATAAACACAAATTCGCCGGGTACGATTTTCAAATTAATATCTGTCAAAGCAGGAACGCCGTCTTCATACGCCTTGTTTACGCCTTCCAGGCAGATTGCATACTTCTCCCCTTCGGCGCCGGCATTTCCTTTTCGCTTCTTCTTAATATCTTTCGCCATTTTGTTCTCCTCTTTTATTCAAATCTAAAATTTAACGCATCTTGAATAAAGAACCATTCTAATACTCAAAACTTTCCATATACTTCATATATTTTACAACCATCAACGCAATCTTAAAAGTAATTGCATCTTCGAACACGCGCAAATCAAGCCCTGTGCTCTTCTGAAGTTTATCCAAACGATATACCAATGTATTTCTGTGGATAAACAACTGTCTTGAAGTCTCGGATACATTCAAACTATTCTCAAAGAACTTATGAATGGTAACCAAAGTTTCTTCATCGAAATCATCCGGGCTCTTGCCGTCGAAAATTTCCTTGATGAACATTTTGCACAAAGGAATCGGCAACTGATAAATCAAACGTCCGATGCCAAGCTCGCTGTAGGCAATCACACTTCTCTCGTTAAAGAAAATCTTACCTACATCCAGTGCCATCTTCGCTTCCTTGTAAGAACGGCTCACATCCTTAATTTCGTTTACGCTGGTTCCGTATGCAATATGTACATCTTTCAATCCTTCTTTTTGCAGGAACGCTACGATACCTTTGGCAGTCTTGTCGATTTCGCGATTGGTCTGTTCATCCGCCAAATCTTTTACAATAACAACATTGTTCTCATCTACCGCAGTAACGAATTCTTTACTGTTATTTCCAAGAACAGTCTTCACAAGTTCAAGGGCGTTGTTGTCCCTTCCGCTTTCGGTTTCCACAATCATAACCACGCGCTTTGCATCCGTCTGGATATGCAATCTCTTGGCGCGTCCGTAGATATCCACCAATAACAGATTATCAAGCAATAAGTTCTTGATAAAATTATCCTTGTCAAAACGCTCTTTATATGCAACCAGCAAACTCTGAATCTGGAACGCTGCCATCTTACCTACAGTGTAGGAATTCTCTCCTGCGCCTGCCGAAATCAGCACGTACTCCAACTGCTGTTCATCATAAATCTTAAAAAACTGGCTGTTCTGGATTTCCTGGCTGTCAGCCGGCGACTTGGCAAATTCAATAATTGCACCCGCCAAATTCGGCGCACTCATATGTGTGGTCACAATCACTTTGCCGTCCACATCCGCCACAGTCAAGTCCACGCGGGCAATCCCCTTGATGCCGTCGATGGTGCTTTGTAAAATCTGATTTGATATCATAAAAGTAACCTCCTATGTACTACACGAAATACCTTTCGCTGTTTTCCCCAAATTCTAATCTACATTTTAATACATTTTCACAGTAAAATCCACTGAATATTACAACTTTTTTATGCAAATTTGTTATTTTTTCAGATGGTTTTTGGTTATTGTTTCCATAAAAGTGTTGTGAAAATGTGACAAGGACGGATTTTAAAATAAAAAGGCAAGGTTGTATAACCTCACCTTTCGTCGTATTTTCTTTTATTTCTTCACACAATACAGTTCCATTGAACCATTAAATCGATTACTTATATCATATCGTTTTACTTCAAGTCCAACCGCTTCCAAAAACGGAAGTAACGTTTCATAAGAAAAATATGTAAAATGATTCTTCTGATTCCACATCGCATCCGTAAACTTCTTCAATCTTGTAAATCCACTGTTGTAATTCGGAGTAGATAACCAAAGAACCCCACCGGTATTCAACATAGATACAGCCTTGCTCAGTGCCGTAATTGGTTCAGACACATGTTCCAAAACATCGCCCATAATAATCAAATCATATGTCTTATCATTTTCATATTGTATAAAATCACACCACTTTATATCAATGCCTAACACTGATGATACTTTTTCGCAATCTTCTTTACAGATTTCTACTGCATCCACATCATATCCCATCTCCATTGCTGCGGCAATCATTTCGCCACCGCCAATACCGATTTCAAGATACTTATTTCCACTTGTATACTGTTTACACTTATTAAAAATATCCGAATATACTCGAAGACCATACCGTGGCTCAATCACGGAATATGTCGACTTTTTGGTATAGTGTCCGTTCATCTCCCCCATTTCTGTTACCGGAAAATTATAAGCGTATAAATTACCACAATCATGACATTTTTTCCACAACTTAATCGGTGCAAGACAGCTTCCTGTTTTTAATCCCACAAACTGCGGAACACAATAAAGCCCATGGGATTCTTCCCCACCGCAAATTGGACATGTGTCAAAATACCTATCTTTAATCAATTGCGGTTGATATACATAATCTATCCCAAACACAGTAGCCAGTTCCGGATACAATTCAAATGATTTTTTCTGCAACTCATAACAAAGTTCCGCATCTCTTGACGCAAAAGTTGCCGCAGTATTATATAATCCCAATGCCTTAACACTATCTGACAGTTCTGTATCAAGATAAAATTCCAAAATTTCCACCACTTCCGGAATCTCTTCATTTTCCATTCCATTTAATGCAATACTTAACTTCATAGCACAGACACTTTTGGATTTTGTAATCCATTCACCAATCTTTTTTCCGCGCTTTAAAACGTCATCACCTGCTGATTTGATTTGTTCAAAAGCCCCCTCAATCTGCTCGGCATAATTTTCTGAATAACTTTTTACAAGTGTATTAATACCGCTCAAATCATCAATAGAAAAAGAAGCAATCACATCACCGGCACTACACTTATCCAGCAATTGAATCACTTCCCATATCTGTTTATATGATACTTTTTCTGCCATAACATACCCCCTTGTCCGTCGACATATTAATTATAACATCATACCTCAAGGGTTACAATCTTTGTTTATATGGTTGCTTATTTTTTCTCCGGCACACAAATCCGAAATGCCTTACCAATATTGCGAATCTCCACATCCTTATGGATACCGCCGTTTTCGCCATCCAAAGTCCAGGCCACCTCTTCTTCGGAATGAACCTCCAAATGAGACGTTTTAAAATAATAAATGTAATTCGGATCAGGGTCCTGTGCCAACAGGGAAGAAACCATCATGTTGATTTCCTCAATACTTCTCGGATACTTCACCAGAAGCACCTCAAACTCGCCATCATCCAAAGCAATTTCGTTTACGGGCAGAATCTTCATTCCTCCGATAGACGCAGAATTAGACACCATACCATAGATAAAATCATCCTTAATCATTCGATCTCCGGCAAGAATGCTCATATTATAAGGCTTAAGTGCAGCAGGCGAAAAGCTTCGGATTGCCTCACCTACATAGGCCATATGACCCAACACATTTTTGATTTTCTGGTCCGTCTCGTATGATACTTCCGTTAAAATACCAAAGGCCGCAACATAGACAAAATAATCCTCGTTAAACTTACCGATATCGCAAGCAAAAGGCTTACCATACACAGCAGTTTTAGCCGCCTTCAAGGGCGAAGAAGAAATACCAAGGCTTGCCGCAAAATCATTGGTACTTCCGGCAGGTATGTAACCGATGGGAATATCCACGCCACTTTCCAAAAGACCTTTTACCACTTCATCCAAAGTACCGTCACCGCCGCTGCAAATAATTTTATCAAAGCGGTTTGCGTTCTGAATAACGTAGTCCATTGCATCCAATTTGGCCTGGGTTGGACGTATGGTCACTTCGTAGCCTTCTTTTACACACATATCCACCACGTCGGACAATTTACTTTTGATGCGTCCCGTGCCGGATTTCGGATTATAGATTAATAAAAGTTTTTTCATTTCCATATTTTGCCTCCTGCATAAAGGTATCCTACCAACCATTTATGCCCAAAACGTGAAAAAAGAACACTTTTTGTGTGTTCTCTTTTCATGTGTGTTTTATTCTTCACCGCTTAAGTACTTTTCAATATTCTCAAGTGCTTCCTGTTCATCGGCACCATCAACCAAAACAGTTACTTCTTCACCGGTATTCAAACCAAGGCTCATCATACCCATGATACTTTTTGCATTTACCTTCTTGTTATCAATCTGAAGGTAAACTGTGCTGTCATACTGGCTTGCCACCTGAACCAGCACTGCAATCGGTCTCGCTTCCAAGCCGCCGGACAATTTGATCTTAATATCCTTTTGAATCATGTCCATTCCTCCTTATCTTTACACATGACCACACTCTGTCCCCCAACAAAGCTTTGCACTCATCACTAAAGTTTATCTGCTATTTCCCCTAATTTTCTTAATCTGTGATTGACGCCGGATTTCCCAATCGGCGGGTCGAGATATTTTCCAAGCTCACCCAATGGTGTATCCTGATACTGCAACCTGACTTCCGCCATTTCACGCAATGGTGCAGGCAGGCTGTCCAGGCCTTTTAAATCACGAATCTTTTCAATATCGGCAATCTGCTTGTTCGCTGCATTGATTGACTTAATAATATTGGCAGCTTCACAATTTACCTGACGATTTGTGTTATTACCGATCTCTTTTAAAATTCTGGTGTTCTCAAAATTCATCAGGCTGATGTGGGCTTCCATAACATTCAAAAGCTCTACAATAGAAGCACCTTCTTTGACATACACCACATAGTATTTCTTGCGGCGTACGATTTTGGCCTCTACGTCAAAGTCGCCAATCACCTTCAGAATCTGATTCGCCATTTCTTCGTTTCCGCAAAGATATTCCAAATGATACCCTTTCTGCGGATCACTCATGGAACCCGAACAAAGAAAACAACCTCGTAAAAATGCTCTTTTACAGCAGGCGGATTTCAGCAACACATCCGAAATATCGGACTGTTCATTAAAACTTTGCTTCTCTTCGTCCCACATCTTAACGGCCTTCAAAACCGTCTCGATAAGGGTTTCATCTTCCAGAATGCCTTCAAAAACGCGTCCCGCGCTTTCTGTCGAAAAAACGGTTTTTAACACGCTATTGTCTATATTAAAGGTTTTTTTCAACAATGTAAAGTATTTTCTTACAATTGTTTCGTGTTCTGTTGACATAATTAACTGTTTTTTGCCTATTTTTGTCGTAGAAACATGGCCGTAGCATAAAAGAATCACTGCCAGCTCAGCAATACGACAATGACGCGCCTGACCAATCTGCTTCTCAAGCTCGTCTTTTACTTCCTGCGAAAATGACATAATCTCTCTCCTGTTATGCATCACGGTGCGAAACCGTCAAACCATAATTTCCTTTATCCTTCAGCTGTTCGTATAACTTGTTCGCCAAAGTTACGCTTCTGTGCTTGCCACCGGTACATCCGATGCCCACAATCAGCTGATTTTTACCCTCTTTAATATAATTGGGAATTAAGAAAGAAATCATATCTGTTAATTTCTGTAAAAATTCTCCCGCCTCCGGAAAGCTCATCACATAGTCTCTTACTTCCTGGTCATTTCCGGTTTTTAATTTCAACTCATCGATATAAAAGGGATTCGGCAGGAAGCGTACGTCAAATACCAAATCTACATCTGCGGGAATTCCGTGCTTAAAACCAAAAGATACAATATTTACCATAAGGCTGTTATAGTCCTTATTACTGATAAATATACGATCCAGTTCTTCTTTTAATTCTCTGGTCAGCAAATGAGAAGTATCAATGACATAATCGGCATCTGCTTTCATTTTCTCTAATATTTTACGCTCCTTGGCAATACCGTCCGCAACTCTTCCGCCCATGGCCAAAGGATGCATTCTTCTGGTTTCCTTGTAACGTTTCATAAGAGTAGCGTCGCTTGCTTCCATAAAAAGAATTTCGTAAGCAAACCCCTTGCTCTTTAAATCCGCCAAAGCAGTCATTACATCATCAAAAGACTGGTCTGCGCGGACATCAATGCCAAGCACGACTTTGGTGATTTCCTGACTGGGTTCCAGAATCAGTTCCACAAATTTGGGAATCAAAGGCACGGGAAGATTATCTACGCAGTAGTAACCCATATCTTCCATCATTTTTTGCGCGGTAAGCTTGCCCGCTCCGCTCATACCTGTTACGATTACAAATCTCATAGGAAACCTCCTTCCGGGGTCTTTCAACCACCTTGTATTTTATCGTCATTTATCCGGCTCATCTTAAAATTCTCCGAGATAAATAACTTCTCTTTCCAAATTTACACCAAACTGCTCATAAACCTTGCACTGGATTGTCTCAATTAAGGTTCTTACATCTGCTGCCGTTGCATTTCCGCGATTAATCACAAAACCATTATGTTTCTCAGATACTTCGGCATCTCCCACCGAATAACCGCTAAGTCCCGCATCGCCGATTAATTTGCCTGCGAAATATCCTTCGGGCCTTTTAAAAGTGCTGCCCGCACTGGGATATTCCAAGGGCTGTTTATCCTTACGGCGTTTCGCCAAATCCTGCATTTTCGCAAGAATTTCTTCTTCATTTCCCGGCTCTAATATTATCTCAACTTCCAAAACAATATATTCCGGTTTATTCTTCAATGCGCTGAAACGATATCCAAAACACATCGCTTCATTTGTGTATTCCCTGACATTACCGTCTTTACATAAAACACGCACTTTAGAAACAACATCTTTCATTTCCCCGCCATAAGCTCCGGCATTCATAATCACGCCACCGCCGACACAACCGGGGATTCCTGCCGCAAACTCAAATCCGGTCAGGCTGTTTTGCAATGCTGTTTTCGCAATTTTTGCCATGCTTGCACCGGCGCAGGCTGTCACTACGTTGTTATTCACTTTTATGTTTTCAAACGCCTCATCCAACTGGATTACCACGCCACGGAACCCTTTATCGCCTACCAAAAGATTGCTTCCCTTGCCAATTACATAGTAAGGGATTTCACTTTTTACCAATTCCGGAATCAGAACTTTCAGCTGTTCTTCCGAAGCAATCCGAACGAAAACATCCGCCGCTCCGCCAACCCGGAATGTGGTGTGTTTGCTCATAGGCTCATCGTATAAAATTTCCGCCAAAGGAAGCAACTCACTCAATTGCTTATAAACTTCCGTTTTCACGCCTACCTCTTTCCTTCACCGTTGCTGCATAGCAAATCATTGTACAGTTACATTGTATGAACATAGACAAATCAATATGACTGCTTATCCACTTCTTCTTTACGTCAAAAGGAAGGTGGAAAAATCCTTCCACCTTTCCTTACATTTGCTTATTCTAATACTAATTTAGCTGCTCCGTAAATACCGGCATCGTTTCCGAGTGTTGCCAACGCAAACTTGGTATCACGGCTTCCGTGGAATACATTGGGAGTATAATTCTTCACAATGTAATCTAAAAGCACAGGGCCTGCCTTACTTACACCACCGCCGATTACGAATACATCAGGGTTTACAACGCATGCAATCATTGCGCATGCCTTACCAAGGCATTCACCGAATTCTTCTGCTACTTCAATTGCAAGGGCATCGCCTTCTTTTACAGCATCGAATACAGACTTGGCAGAGATTGCACATCCGCGAAGAGAACTGGGCATATCGTCTTTAGCAAGTCTGATGTTTGCCAGTCTTGCAATACCGGTTGCAGATACGTACTGCTCCAAGCAACCCTTCTTACCGCAACCGCAAACTTCAGTTTCAGATTCGTTTACACAAATATGTCCGATTTCACCGCCGGAACCTGTCGCACCTGCAAGTACCTTACCTTCAATAATAATACCGCCGCCAACGCCGGTTCCCAAAGTAACAGCTACCATGTTGGAATAACCCTGGCCGCCGCCCTTCCACATTTCACCAAGTGCCGCAACGTTTGCATCGTTACCGGACTTAACAGGAAGTCCAACCAACCCGCTTAAGGTTTCACTTACGTTGAATACACCCCAACCTAAGTTTGCTGCCTTATGGATTACACCCTGAGAATCCACGGGACCGGGAACACCGATACCAACGCCGATTACGTCAGCCTTATCAATGCTCTTCTCTCCCATTTTCGCAAGAATGCTGTTTGCAATATCGGGTAAAATCTGTGAACCGCCATTCTCTGTTACGGTTACGATTTCCCACTTATCAAGAACGGTACCTTCCGCATCAAAAAGACCCATTTTTACGGTTGTACCACCTAAATCAACACCAAATACAAATTTACTCATCTTTCTCTTCTCCTGTTTTTCGCTTTTTATATCATATAGGTTTGTCGCCACTTTTTCATCATAAAATCATCGGCTAAAAAATCGCCATTTTGTACTATACACATTACATCTATTCATTATGGCTTATTCATCGTCATCCTCGTCTTCACGCTTCTTCGCCAACGAATTCTGTACACGCTGGTACAATTCCTGTGCCGCATTGTAACCCATCTTCTTCTGACGGTGGTTAACCGCTGCGGATTCACAGATAATGGCAAGATTTCTACCCGGTCTGATAGGAATACTGTGGCAAACCACCCTATTTCCAAGATATTCTGTATATTCTTCTTCCAGACCAAGTCTGTCATATTCTTTATCCTTACTCCAGTCTTCCAACTTAATAACCAGGTCGATACTCTGGCTTTCCTTAACGCTGGATACACCGAACATGGTCTTGATATCTACGATACCGATACCACGAAGTTCAATAAAGTGCTTTGTAATATCAGGCGCTGTACCGATAATCGTCTCTTCACTTACTTTACGTATTTCTACAACGTCATCCGTAACAAGACGATGTCCTCTCTTTACAAGTTCCAAAGCAGCCTCTGACTTACCGATTCCACTTTCGCCGGTAATCAAGACACCTTCACCATAAATATCAACCAAAACACCGTGAATGGAAATGCAAGGTGCAAGTTTAACATTCATCCATCTGATAATTTCAGCCATAAAAGTTGATGTAGCTTTTCTGGTCATCAAAAGTGGCACATTATTCTGAATAGCAATTTCCGTAAAAATCGGGTCCGGTCTCAATTCCCTGCAAAATACAATACCCGGGATTTCACCTGACAAAAGTTCTGAATAAATTTCACGTTTTCTTTCATCGGACAGGGAAACCATGTAACTGTATTCCACAAAACCGATAATCTGCAATCTGGACTTTTCAAAATGCTGGAAATAGCCCGCCAACTGAAGAGCCGGTCTGTTAATATCCGGCTGGGTAACCTTTACCTTACTGATATCAATTTCAGGAGTAAGGTTTTCAAGCTTCATCTTATCAATGATTTTTTGTAAACTTAAACTTGCCATCGTTTTCTCCTAAGAATAGATTTTTTTTAAT
>JAZNOO010000009.1:0-65056 GCA_045580855.1 Lachnospiraceae bacterium
AATTCATACAGAAATGTTTCAAAATAGAAATTAGAAAAATAGAATTAAAATAGATTTCTAAAGAATTGCTTTGCTTGTATTTGTGCCCATCATAACAAATCCAAAACCCTCCGTCAATATCGGTAAAATGCACAACAACTCCCTAAATCAGCATATAAAAAAGTCCCGCAAACCTATTGATTACAGGACTTTTAGACTTCCAAACAATATTTTATACTGTAACTTTCTTTGTGAATCAAACAATCAATCTATTTCTTAAACCATATCCACAAAAATATTTTCTACATACACACCATTTATATATCCTTCTAAAAGTAGGTTCAATACATCTATTTGTCTAAAAAATTCTGTATCTAAATTTATCAACTTACAGGAAATTTGGCTCTTTTGTTTATATTTCTTCCACTCTCCGGATCTATGATTCTCAAGTTGCACTCCCAAAAAAGCTGCTATTTCTACAAATTTCTTTTGCACATCTGCTTCCGGCAGTTTTTTACACGCATCCATATCTCTATGAATTGCTTCGAACCAAATATGTACATTCTCAGCATTAAACTTAGAATCATTCAGACCATTCTTTTCTTTGTATTCTCCCGCTAACCTGTCATGGTCTTTCATTAATTCTTCAACCATTTCGTTCGTAACTACGACTTCTTTCGGTCTCTGTGTTTCGTACATTTCCATGTACATATCTTTTGTTCTCTGCAAATCATTGTTACTATAATCACTACATAAAATGTTGAGTAAATTAACAGAAGAACACCCTAATGAATTAATTTCCGACAGACTACATCCAAAGAAATTATCTTTTTCATATTTACTCCATTTGCCCTGCAGGTTTCTTTCTATCTGCACTCCCAAAAAGGCCGCCATTTCTAATAATTCATTGCGAACATCAGAAACATTTTCTTTCTTAAGTTCTTCGCATCGGCTCATAATAATCTTAAACCAACTATCGATATTCTCTTTGGTAAAATCAGCCTCTTTTATATCATACTTTTCCTGAAAACGCTTTGCCAAATCATCATGATGATAAAAGAGATTTCTTGCCATTTCATCCGTATCAACGCTTTCAGGTCTTATACTTAATTTATCAAAAACACTCAAACCTTCTTCCAGTAATAATTCAGCTATAGACTTTATAACCTGAATATATTCCTGCTCATTTTCCCATCTCCAATATCCGGGGAAATCCGAATTAAAATTTGCAGATTTTAAATCCACTGCCATTACCCTTCCGGTACGTGGTACATTTGTAAAAAGCTCACATGTTACTAACCTTTCATCACATTTGTGTGAAATGATCTGAATAGTCTTTACAATACCATCTTCTTTTTTGTATAACGTACAATTGCTGTTTGTTAATGCCTTAAATTGAAATCCGTAGTTTTCAAATACATCTCCTATATACTTTTTATTTAATACTGCTTTATCCATTTTTTATTCTCCTAAGTATCCTTGACAATCAAAACTCTTTCTTTTAAACAATACTGTTCACAAACTTGTTCATACGTGTCAGGGAATTTATCTACAACAGATTGCGCAACATAATAACGCCCCTGATAATTCCTAAAAATATAATGCATCACTTCTTCATTCCATATAAATAGATAATTATCATCCATTAGCCTATTATCAGCCAATATAGAAGTGATTTCTGTATAATACAATTTATTTTTAGTTTTCTTCTCTGGAAGGTTAGACATAGAACTTTTAATCAAATATACGCCTGGTACCTCATCGCTTCCCGTTGACTTCGGTAATGTATTTACAATATATATTCTTTGAATATCCGAATATTGCAAAATATGTTTATTTGTTAGTCTCCAATACGTTATCCCATCTTCAGCAACTCTATAGCCATCCCTTGTCCTTACAATAAACATATTAACCTCTATACTAAACATCCCGACAGCTATCGCCCAAAGAATTATAGTCCACCCAGCAGAAATATCTGTAAATAGAAGAATTATTCCAATCAAACTACAAATTACCCCCAATAGCCTGAACGGTAATAATTTTTTATTAATAGTCTGGTAATTAATTCCCGGATGAAACTTTCTATATTTCCTCATCTTTAAATCCTCTTCTATTCAAAAGTCCTACGATTAATCTTACTTTTCCTATCTTATAAACTCGCCACTACAAGAATCATCAATAATATGTATTCTCTCTTTTGATATTTCATATTCGTCAAAAATTTTATCATACTTCTCTTCCCTGGTATGATAAACAGATTTTGCAATATAGTAATCTCCTTGATATTTTTTCAGCAAACATGAAATATCCTTTTCCCACACAAATCCATAATTATTTATTTTTCTGTCACTTCTAAAAATTCCACTTATATTCATTATATGATAGTGTCCAATTTTAGGTCCCATGTTGTACTTTATTGCACTTGCTGTCAAAACACTTTTCCCCTTCCAAGCAGAACAATATTGTAAAATTTCATCGGTGTCTCCTGCGATAATACCAACCCACGGCGTCGTTGTTACTCTTCTGTATACATCATCAAAATTAACTATAATAACACATTTAATATCACTGTAAAAAATGTCATTCTTTACATATTTGTTATTGAATGTTATTTTATCTTCCTGCAAGATATAGCCGTCAAATGTAGTAAACATAAACTCCAAAAACAAACAAATAGGAATTACAGATAATTCTATAACTTTAAGCTGCAAAAACTCTTTAGTCAAATCTCCGGCATCTGCCCCTATCATTTTAATAATAAATGTAGCTATCACCCAAGCCCACAGAAACCACAGTACAATTCGTATGCTAAGCATTCCTTTTCCATATGTTGAATTTCTTAATTTAAGCCCTCTTATCATTCTCTTTCTCCACCTTCACTCTCTGTCTCAATGCCTTAAAAAACTCCTTCAGCATCAGACTGCACTCTTCTTCCAAAACGCCTTCTTCAATCTCCACCTGATGATTAAAAGCCGGCATCTGTAAAAGATTGATAATGGTTCCTGCGCACCCTGCTTTTACATTGCGGCAAGCCTGAACCACCTTAGGAATTCTTGCCTGTACAATAGCTCCTGCGCACATCTGGCAAGGCTCTAACGTCACGTAAAGCGTGCATTCCTCCAGACGCCAATCGCCCAGTTCCTTGCTTGCCATTGCAATGGCATTTAACTCTGCATGAGACAACGTATTTTGATCGGTTTTGCGTCGGTTATAGCCCCTGCCGATAATTCGGTCCTGATATACAATCACGCAACCGATGGGCACTTCTCCCAGTTCGTATGCCTTATGCGCCTCCATCATAGCTTCGCGCATATACAATTCATTTTTATTTTCTTCTTTTATAATCGTTTTCTTTGAAGGTGCCATATTCACTCCGTTCTCCCGACTTATCACCATAAAAATAGCCGCAGGACTATGCCTACGGCTATATCATATAACAATTTTAAACTTAACGCAATTAAACCATTTTCTCTTTCTTGAAAATCACAAGGTTTCTTGCAGGAATATTTCCACTCTTAGGTACCGGCTGAATTCTGTCAAGCTGCCAACCTGCCTGGCTGTATCTGTTCAAGAGTTCTTCAAGCGTCTGGAAATCACCGCTCAAGTGACCTCTGGGTCTCTCTGCCTCTGTATAGAAAGCATCAACAGTCTCTACTCTGTATTCGTAAGACATATTTGCCATACGCTCTAACTTTGCGTTCATAGCTGACATTGTGTTCAACATACAAACGTCCATAGCATCTCTTAATTCGTTGATACCAACCTTCTCGAACAAGTCCTCTTCAACAACACTCTTTCTCTTAATAATAACGGTGTCATAACCTTCAGAGCATTCCAAAATCATCTTCTTTGCGTATTCCATATTGTCCACGCGACGACGATATCCCTTTTCATCCAGGTAATTCAAAGCTGCTGCCTGAATATTTTCCTCAGTCTTGGGTAACCCCGTGTCAATGTACTCTTCGGTTTCACTGATGGAAGAAGTCTGAATGTAAGAACTCTTACGAATTTCTTCCAACATAACTTTTTTCATATCTGCCATGTCTATTCCCCTCTTTAAACATATATTTTCGTCTGTAGACGAAGACCGATTTTAGTATAACATAAAATTTTTGGAACTTGAACGCTAAAAGTTGTTTTTTTCCATAAAATAGGCACTTTGCACAAATTGACACCAACAAAAACTTGCATTTCTTCCAATAAAAATTCATAATAGAGAAGAAAGATTCGGCAAGGAGGCAGTTATGCAGATACACGGACTGAATAAAACAACACTTTTAGACTATCCCGAGCACGTGGCTTGTACGGTTTTCTGCGGCCACTGTAACTTCCGTTGCCCTTTTTGCCAAAACGCGGATTTGGTTTTAAATCCCGCATCACAGCCCTGTATTCCCGAAGAGGAATTCTGGTCATTTTTATCCAAAAGAAAAGGAATGTTGGAAGGCATCTGCATTACCGGAGGCGAACCTACCCTGCACCCTGATTTGGTGGATTTTATCGCCCGCATCAAGGCACAGGGCCTGCTGGTCAAGCTGGACACCAACGGCTACCGTCCGGAAATCATAAAGAAGCTTATGGAGGAAAAATTAGTGGATTACATTGCCATGGATTTAAAATCTTCCAAAGAGGGTTATGCCCTTTCTGCCGGTCTTAGCAACTTTAACTTAAGTGCCATCGAAACATCCGTCGACCTGCTGATGCAGGGAAACGTCCCCTATGAGTTTCGAACCACTGTTGTGAAAGAGTTGCACAGCCGTCAGGACTTTTTATCCATTGCCGAATGGATTAAAGGGTGTCGCGCCTACTATCTGCAGTCGTATACAGAAAGCGGTGCGATTCTTCAGTATGTGTTGCCGGAAACGGAACGTCTTTTATCTGCCAAACAGCTCACTGCCTATTCACCGGAAGAACTGAAGTCCGTGGTGAATCTTCTGAACGAAAACGGTGTAAATGCAAAATTAAGAGGAATTGCCTAATACCAAAGCCTGCATCAAAATGTGCAGGCTTTTATTTTATTTATCCCGATTTGTTTATTTGTACTTTTAAGTAAATACTTTCTGGGTATTTGATATGCATATACATCTACAACTCGACCCGATACAAATAGTACCCCAAGTCTCCGGAATGTTCGTATCCTTCAAAGCCAAACATCGCCGCCGACTCCTGCTCTTTCTTTACAAATTCCCCGGGCACTCCCACATAAAAATATGTACTTCCGTCCTGCTCGTACTCGCCAAGAATCATATGCCTGTACTGATAAAATGCATGCATCAGGAAGGAATTCTCTGTCAGCTTATGATACTTCTCATCCAGAAGTTGCAAGTCCACAGGTTTAATGGATACATATGGCCCCTGACCACGGAAAGGATAGAGAATCGGGTATTTCTTTTTGAACACTTCCCACTTGTCAGGTTGTGGCTCAAGGCAGTCGCAGAGTATATCTGACTCTGCCTCGTTTATAGAATGTATTACTTCTGCTTCTATTGTTTTTTCTTCCTCCAATGCCTGATCTGCTTCTGCTTTTTCCGCTTCTATTATCAACAAGTCTTCTTGCGCCTGATTCTCTTTTCTATTTGAAACTTCACACAAATCCGCTATCCCATAGCAATCATTTCCCAAAGCAAAGAAAATTTTAGAATCATTCATTTTACACAATAAACCCACCGGCAGACTGTATTCCTTTTTTCCAAGACCATTGCATACATCCATCTCAAAAACCGGTTGTCGCTCTCGGGCATTTCCAATGCTTACCTGACAACGCATACTTTTCCAGTCTTCCAACCCGAACAAATCCACCGCTATTTTAAGATTTTCTTCTGTCAGACATTGCTTTACCACACCAATGCTTCTGCTTTTGATTCCGTTTATGTAGTATCCGATAAAACTTGTTTTTCTCCGATAACACAACATGTCCTTCCCTCCACACTTGAAACTCCGTTATATTGTCTGCCGCTGACGGCACCTACAACATAACAGGCTTTTCTTAAATGTATGAAGAAAAGGACATGTTTATGAATGTTCAATTTATATTTTGATACTCTGCCGATTACCACTCTTTTATAAACCAACTCCGCTTATGTAAAAACATTTAGCCATACCGTAATTAAGGCATCATACACACCATGTGCAATAATAAGTGACAACAACGTGCAGTTCTTAATTTTAACTCTACAGATACAAAAGATTGCGCCAATAAAACCTGTTAATATTATTTGTCCGATATTTCCGCCCAAGAAATGAAACAAACCAAACAAAATGGACGAACCTATAATCGCACCTACGGCAGAACCGAAAAGTGTTTCTAACTTCTTGTAGAAGAATCCGCGAAAAACAAACTCCTCCACCAGCGCAACTGCACCAATATATTGGATAAAATCATATATATACTGCCATGCATAATTATATATATGTTGATTATTCACCCAGTCACTCTTTCCGATCAGATGCGGTATTACTGTAAATACGAATGACATACACAAAGCAATGGCAAGACCAATCAACAACTGATATCCTATCTTCTCTTTGGAAAAACCGTAATCCGACCACTTTTCCTTATTAAATATCACAATACAAAAGGGAACCAATGCAATCGGTAAATATGTTACAATCATCAAAACCATACGAACAACAAGCGGAAGACTCATAAGCACATATTGATTAAATGCATTCACACCCAACAAACCGGCAACCACACCGATAATCGCTACTACTATCTGTATTATTATTTTTTTACGTTCCTTCATTTTCATCTCTCTCTTTCCTTGTCAGCACCTTCAGACACCATCTCCATTTGCCACAACGTGGGCATCGCATCATTCTTAACGCAACAATATTTATTGCTACTGTATAGTTAATGAAACCGGGGACAAAGGTTTCTTCACAATGTAAACACTTATAATATCCAAATGTGCGTCCTCCCTCCATCAGCGCAAGCAAACCAACCGTAAAAACGGCACATGCAATAAACACCAATATCCCTTTCGCCTGATTGCTTATTACTTCCGTATATGTATTTACAGCAACAATCAGTGTCACAAAAGAAACGATGGATATAAGTCCCATTAAGAAAATCAGAATTAATTTCGTTCTATTCTCTTTCTTTTCTTCTACCAGATGAACCATTTTTTGTTCTGCTTTTTTCATATAACTCTCTTTATCCAATCGTTCACCCGCCAGCAATTCATTCACTGAAATTTCCAATGCTTTACAAAGGGGTTGTAGTAATGAAACTTCCGGAAATCCTTTGCCACATTCCCACTTGGAAATTGTTCTGTCACTGACATTAAGAATGTCAGCAAGTTGCTTCTGCGTATAATTTTTCTTCTTTCTTTCCTCTGAAATAAACTTACCTATTTTATTCAGATCCATGCTTGTCCTCCTCTCAAATCACATCCTAATCAAAACACAGTTTTTTGTCTACCAACGCAACGTAGAGTTCCCAATTTATAAGGAACTCTACGCTTTATCATACTATTTTAGGATTCTGCCGAGTCTCGACTTTCATCTTTCTTCTTCGCCCACAACGCAACTTCTATACAATCCGTAGGACAGGCCTGCAGACACTTACCGCACTTGATACATTCCGCAGAATTGGGCTTGGCGTATACCGGAATATCCATCGGGCAGGCAGCCTTACATTTTTTACAATCGATGCAGGCTTCTTTGTCCATCTGAAACCGTGACAGCGCAATCGGGTTAAACCAGCCGTAAATTGCGCCCAGCGGACACAAATACTTACAAAACGGCCTGTATACCCAGAGGGACCACACAAGGATTACCAGAAGTACGGACATTTTCCAAATAAACAGACCGCCCAAAGCCTGTTGCAATCCGTCGTTGGCTGCAATCAAAGGAATGCCGCCAAACAAAGTTCCCGACGGACAAAGGTACTTACAAAACCACGGGTCCGAAATTCCGTAGGCATTTACCGCGAACATGGGTAAAATAACCACCATCAGCACAAGAACTACGTATTTTATCCACACAAGCCCCTTATGGCCGGGCATATTTTTACGCTTGGCAAAGAAGGGGATTTTATACAGCAAGTCCTGAACCAGACCGAAAGGACACAGAAATCCGCACACCACGCGTCCCAGAATCGCCCCTGCAAAAAGAAAGAACCCAACCACATAGAAGGACATCTGAAACTTCGGGCTCCCAAGCACAGCCTGCAACGAACCGATGGGGCAAGACCCCAACGCGCCCGGACAGGAGTAGCAGTTAAGCCCCGGCAGGCACAGTTTCTTTCCCGGCCCCTGATAGATTTTACCTTTGAGAAATCCCATAACGTATCCGTTACTCAACGCCGTAAAAGCAATCTGAATTGCCAACCTTATTTTAAATATTGTTTTCTTTAAAAAATTAGCCAAGACCAATACACTCCATACAAATATAAATTGCTTTTTGATACAAAATCACAATTTCCTCGCGCCACACACCAAACACCATAAAAAGCAGGCCGCAGACTGCAACCAGCCAAAAAACAGGGTGTATTTTATGTTTTTTCATACAAATCAGTGCCTCCTTTTATACTTAAAAAAATGATGTTCCTTTGCCATCGTTCATTAATAAACAATAGCAAAATTGGCGTCACAGGGACGCCAATTTCTCATCTATTAAAGTTTTCCAATCTTCCTTGCTCATAGAACCTACAACCGTATCAATAATCTCGCCCTCACTGTTTACGAAAAAGGTAGTAGGCACATACTGGATTTCCGTAAGTCCCCAGTTATACAATTCTTCCGACATCAGCAAGTGGGTGTAATCCGCACCGGTCTCATTAACCAAAGACAAGGCATAATCCAAATACTCCTGATTGTACACATCCGTAGGGATTCCTACGATTTGCACTTTGGAAGAATCATATTCCTCCGCCAATTCACCAAGGTAGGGCATTTCGTTGATGCAGGGTCCGCAATAGGTCGCCCAAACATTTACCACGGTCAGGTCAGACTGCGCAAATATTTCCTGCGTCACGGTATTTCCGTACAAATCCGTAGTTGTAAAATATCCCTGTATTTCCTCCTCCGACTTACCAAACAAACCGCAACCGCACAACGCAACTGTCGCCATTATGCATACAACTGCAACTAAATATTTCTTCTTCATTCTGCCTCCGACTTTTAGTCGCCCATCTGTTCATCCAGATACTTGGTGTAATTCACTACCATCAAAGCAATCTTTAACGTAAGCGCATCATCAAAGGTACGGATATCCAAACCGGTAGCCTCGCGCAAACGCTCGATACGATACACTAACGTATTTCGATGTACATACATCTGACGGGCAGTTTCTGACACGTTTAAGTTATTATTGTAAAACTTATTCACCGTCATCAACATTTCATCATCCAATTCTTTAGGAATATCATCCCCAAAAATCTCCTGAATAAACATACGGCACAAATTCACCGGCAACTGATAAATCAAACGACCGATACCAAGGGCATCATACGCAATGATATCTCTCTGCTCATAGAAAATCTGTCCGACATCGAGACCCATTTTCGCTTCTTTATAAGACTTGGAAATTTCACGCAATTCTTTAACAACCGTACCGTAGGATACGCGGGATTTCACCAACACTTCTTCTTGCATAAGCCCAAGAAGTACTCGTGCAATCTGGTCCATATCCTCATACTTTTCATCATTCTCCAAAGTATGCACAAGAATCACGTTCTTCTCATCCACGGCAGTCACGTAATCATCCATCTTCTCTGCAAAAGCGGAGCGGATAATTTCCTGGGCCTCACGGCTTTTATCCTCGGGCACTTCCGTAAGAAATACCATACGGCGGGCCTGTGCCGGAATCCCAAGTTTCTTAGCACGGTTATAGATATCCACCAACAGCAGATTATCCAGAAGGAGATTCTGCATAAAATTAGTCTGGTCGTATTGCTCTCTGTACGCCACCAAAAGATGCTGTAATTCATTTACGGCAATTTTACCGAAAATATATCCGTCCGACTGGCTTCCCCGGGAAATCAAAACATACACCACTTCGCCGTCTTCTTTTACCTTAAACAAGTAGTTTCCGCCGATAATCTGGCTGTCTGCAGGCGAGTCAAAGAAACTCTTCATATGACTGATGTCCAAGCTATCCTTGTTAAAAGTGCTGGCCATCATCACACCCTGCACGTCAATTACGCAGAAATCCACTTTCGTCAAATCTTTTAATTCATCAATACATGTCTGAATGACTTGTTTTGTAATCATTCTTTTAACCCCCGATTTCTAGCTTATTTTATCATAAGCTTCGTTCCCTAAAAGAACGGGAATCGTTTCTTTTTGTCATCGCCCTTTTTCTCTTCCGGTACGATTTCTTCCTGTTTGCCGTAGATGTTGGACGCTACTTCCCAGGCATCCGGTGCGGAATCGGTTTTTGCAACATTCTCTCCGTCTGCTACAACACCCTCTGCCATAACTTCACCATTCTCAGCATTTTGTACTGCCTCTTTATTCTCAGCCCCATTTGCAACATTCTGTTTCTTTGCCTTGGTTCTGGGATTCACAGCCTTAAGCACGATAACCGAAGTAGGCGGGAGGGTTACTTTGACTCTTCCGTCAATAACATCATATTCAAATTCGTTTGTGGTATAACCGTCTGCATACGTAAAAATCAAACGTTGCATTTTATATTCCTTCGGAACGCCGGCTTCCCACACGCTGACTTCTTTGGTAATTTCGTTGTAGTTGTTGTTCACCAGTACAACAATCTGCTCCCCGGCCTGAATACGGGCATACGCAATATAGTTGTAGTCAGCACCCAAGTTCATCAAGGAACCTGTAAGGATTTCCTGATGGGCCTTGTGCACCTTAATCATATCTCTGTGGAAGTTAATCAAATCCTGGTCTTCATTTCCCCAAGGATAAGTTCTGCGGTTGTCGGGATCCGTAAAACCGCATACACCTGCTTCATCACCATAGTAAATGGTGGGCGCACCGGGCCAGGTCATCTGTACCGCTACCGCCTCGCGAAGCACTGCCTTATTCACGCCTTCATTGGCTGCCTGGCATCCCAAGGTATGCATACGGCCAACCTTATGATTGGTTCTTGTCAAAAATCTTGAATGGTCGTGGTTACTCAACTCATTCATGGAAATCTGTAATGACGGCGTTGTAAAATTGGTTCCGTGATGAGCCATAGCACCCCAGAAACTGTCCGCATTACCCAGCAAATCTTCACGATAGTCATCACTATGCTTCTGCATACCGGTCAAAAACCATGTCAAAGGCTCCATAAAAGCATCATAGTTCATAACCGTATCCCATTCCTTGCCGTTCAGCCACGCTCTCGGCGAACCGTAATGCTCGGCAAGCACGATTGCATTGGGATTTGCCTTACGCACTTCCTTGCGGAAATCCGCCCAGAATTTATGATTGAATTCCGGCGAATGCCCTAAATCCGCTGCCACGTCCAAACGCCATCCGTCGGCATTGTAAGGCGCAGACACCCACTTACGTCCGATATGGAGAATATAATCATACAACTCCTGGGACGCTTCGTAATTCAATTTCGGCAGAGTATCATGTCCCCACCATCCGTCATAGGTATTGTTATAAGGCCAGGGACCGCTTTCGTTGTGGAAACGGAAGTAATCGTGATACACACTTCCTCTGTCCACATAGGCACCCTTCTCATAGCCCTTCTGATTCTCGTAAATACGTTCCTTATCCAACCACTTGTTAAATGAACCGCAGTGGTTGAATACACCGTCAAGAATAACCTTCATACCGCGCTTATGCGCTTCCGCAACCACTTCGGCAAACAATGCATTACTTGCCTCAAGGTTTTTCTTATTAGCTACACGGTTAATATATTTGGTGGCCATATGGTTCTCACGCTGGCCATCGTGCAATAATTCACCTTCATCCTCCACGATTTTACCGATATGGGGATCAATATAGTCGTAGTCCTGAATGTCATACTTATGGTTGGAAGGCGATACAAAAAGCGGGTTAAAATAAATAACATCAATGCCCAGACTTTCCAGATAATCCATTTTATCCAAAACACCCTGCAAGTCACCGCCGTAGAACTCACGGACACCCATCTGCGCAGGATACTTATTCCAGTCTTCCACCTTCTGGGAATAGTCACCAAGATACATATATTCCCTGGTTTCTACGTCATTGGTGGGGTCACCGTTATAGAAACGGTCTACGTAAATCTGGTACATAACCGCACCCTTCGCCCAATCCGGTGTCGAGAATCCGGGGATAATGCGGAAGTTATAATACTCCTGCAAATCGCGGGTTACACCGCGCATATTATAAAAGCAGCAAAGCTTTCCTACTTTAATCTCAAAGTAGTACTGAATTTCTTCTTCGCCGGCTTTTATCAGACATTCATAATAGTCAAACTGCTCATCCTGCGCAACCTTCTCCATATCGTAGCTGTCCTCACGAATGACAAGGTTTACCGCATCTATATTATTACGCCCGGAACGGAAACGAATCGTCACCATATCGCCCACCTTAGGCTCTACGGGTGAGACGTAGTCTGCAGTGGTATCGGAAAAGAGAGCCCTCTTGTTTAAAAGGGGACGCATTGTCGAAATATAATTGCAGATTTTTTCCAGTTCAAAACAATGATTTATATTCATTACAAAATACCTCACTTTACCCTTTATTTTATTATATTTCAAGGGGGTGCGCAAGTGTTTCTTGTACTTCGGCGGACACAGTTTGACAATTTTTTTCAGCCGGAAAAATTTCCCAAAATTAAACTATAAGTTCATAGATGAAATTAAACCATTATGCTACATTATACTCACCCCCCCAAAATGAGATGAGGACAGGCCGTTCTCATTTTTTTATCCCCTGCGTACATAAAATGCTTTTGAGGGCGAATTTTGTCAATTACTTGTCGATTTTTGATAAATTTCGTTTGAAAGTCCGTTTTATTGTATAGCAAATAGGCTATCCTATGTTCAACACTTAGGATAAAATTGTAACCCGGTTTCATAAACACCCGGCGCCACCCCGCTTGTTTGGAAACCACAACCAAAAAACAGCGTAAAAGAAGGGAGAATGCATATGTTAGCAACAGATTGTAGAATTAGTATTGATCCGGTTAAAACCGGCCAGAACATGAAAACATTTCGTAAAAGAAAAGGTTTATCCGTTAAGGACGTAACCAAAGCCCTGGGGCTTCAGGCACCACAGTCAGTCTACAAGTGGGAAAGAGGCGATTGTCTTCCCCGTATTGACAACTTTTTTGCCTTATGCTGCCTCTATGAAGTAGCTCCCACCGACCTTTGTTCGTTCTATGACAAGGAACATGCTGATTATTTCCGCAACTTTTTTCTTGTCACCATGAAGGCATCTTAAAATTGTAATTTGTCCTCCGTAATTAATACAGGAAAGGGGCAGGATTCAATCCTGCCCTTTTTCTTATTTAGCCGAAGCATCTTTGATATAGTAAAACAACCGCGCCAAGAAAACTGAATTTGACGGAACACCCCTGTCCGGTCTCACACAATTTCTAAAGATGTGATCAATCAGTTCTAAATTTCCGCGAATCCATGCGACACTAATTGCGTGACGGATGGCACGTTCTACTCTTGATGGTGTTGTCTTATATTTCTGCGCTATATCAACGTATAATCCTTTCGTGATATAGTGTTGATATTCTTCATTTTTTAATAATAACTCCACAGCGTACGATATATAGGCATAACCGTATATGTTTGGCGGTATTCCTATAGATAAAAGCATTTCCCGAATCGGGCTTCCTACAACCCTGAATTCTACTGTGTCTCTAATGTCAATAATTGGCTGTGCGTTCATATTTTTTCTTCCTTTCTTCCTGCACTTTTTTCTAGCAAATATAAAATATTCCAAATATTGACAAAAATAAAGTTCTACTTTAACATAAAAAATGTCGAAAAAATCTAAAAGGTGTGTCAAAATTGACACAAAAGGAAAATATGCCCGCACAAATTATAAGCAAACGATTACAGGAAATTCTGATTGACCTTGGATGGACCAAAGAAACCTTGGCAGAAAAGAGCGGTTTATCTCTTGAAACCATCAAAAACATATACTATGGAAAGACACCCGATCCGAAGGTTTCAACCATCTTGGCAATATCGGAAGCCACCGGACATAGTATGAATTGTCTTATGGGCAAATGCCCTCACACAGCGAAGGAAAAAACCATTTTAAGAAATTATCGTTCTTGCGGTCCCCACGGCAAAGCAATCATTGAATTGATTGCCCGATATGAAGCAGGTTCCGTCAAAAGCGAAAGAGAATCCTTCAACAAGCACATGATTCCTTGTTTATTGCCACACGGCGATATTCACAAAGGTATTATTTATGATACCTGTGAAACCATTGAAATCGAAACATCATCTCCGGAAGCATACGTTGCCATCAAAATGACGAGCAATGACCTTACACCCGTGTATTGTAAAGATGATGTGATTTTACTCGAAAATCGTTTTCCGTCTAATGAAGAATGTGCCGCTTTCTTCCGTGGCGACAGGGTATATATCAGAAAATTTATTGAAGAAAACGGGCAATATCGTCTGAAATGCCTGCACAACCGCGATGATGATATTATTGTAAAAAGAATGGACGAAGTAAGTTATATAGGCACCTGTTGCGGTGTAGTAAGGAAATAATACAAAAAGCCACCCTAAGGCAGCTTTTATGAAGGGCAGAAACAGTTCTGCCCTTTTTCTTATTTTATTCTCTGTTTTTGAGCACCTCTGCCGGAGATATTTTCTTTAACTTCGCCACAAGCACTGTATTTACAATAAAATATGCCACCATTATTCCTGCAAAAATCGCCACATAAAAGCCCGGCGAAAATGTCAGATTAATCCCGCAAGACGTATTTGCTATAAAAGAAGGGAACACATAATTCATAATGCATTTGGCCGACGGAATGCTGATTAAAGCGCCCACCGCTACAATGATTGCATTGCCATTTAAATAAAGCTTTCTTATTTCACCGGTACGGAATCCGAAAATCTTTACCAGCGAAATTCCCATAGACGCGCGGTCCACCATCACATTTAACATTAAGTACATAACCGCAAAGAAAACAACAACCGAAACCGAAATCAACATAGTTACCATCGGTCGCATCATCTTCGAAAATACGGAAGAAGAACGCTCAATGTCTGCTTTAGTGGTTACGGAATAAACTCTTCCGTCTTCAATATCCAACTCTTCATCGGATAAAAGCATATTGTAATAATCTTCGTCTGCGTCAAATAACTCACGCATACTGTCAATATCCATAAAAATGGTAAGGCCTACGGAATACTCTGCAATTCCTTTTACGGTGAATGCATAGTCCATATCATTGGCACTGTCCGTCAGAATCAGTTTATCGCCAACGGATAAGTTATATTTCTGCGCTACGGAAGAACTTACGATTGCGTTGCTTTTCCCTTTTACGGGTTCTGCGTCGTAGTACTTGTTGTCATTGTCGATACCGATAACACTGACGTCTAAAGTATAACCCAAATTTGTTTTGGACAGACTTTCCATATAGCAAGCTTCCGCATCTTCAGGCACTTCCTCTTCCGGATATTTTAAGGAATACATATACTCAAACTTCGCATCTTCCACGCTTTCTATTCTTACATTTTCACACAATACGTAACAATTCAGACCCATCATCAGTATCAGTAAAGTGATGAACATGCCCAGCACAACAGTAATGCCGGTTCTTGCTTCCCGAAGCATTTGACGAATTTGGAAACGGCGAAGAAAACCAAGTTTTCCTAAGTTGATGCTGTTACGATAGTTGATCTTCTGCTCATTTTTAATGAGGGATAACGCCGTACGCGACAATCTTTTATTGATTACAATATAGTTGACAATTGCCGAAATCACCGGTGGCATAACCACACCATAAACAATCAGCCAGGGCGCATAGGCCGGCTCCAAATCAGGCACCGAGAAATACAAATAGGTATCCCGCATCTGATGGGGAATCCCCAAATCACTGAAGCCCAGAACCGTACCTGTCAGCCCGCCGACAAAGGAAATAATTGTCGGTAATAAAATATAATGACTCACCAAAGTATGCTTCTTGGCACCCAAAGCATACAGCGTCCCAATTACACTGCTCTCCTGCTGGATTTGGTGAATCACAAACACCGAAATCACGTAGGTAAAAAGAATCATAATCACAACGCCGGCTAGTAATCCGATATTGTGATTGGTCTGCAAATCTCCGGCAGCCGCATGAATTCTTCCGTTATCTTCCGCCTTAATAAAAGATGTCAGATTATCAAGGTCTACTGTCAGATATTCATCCAACAATTCATCGGTTTCATCTTGCAATTCCTGTACACCATCCGAAAGTTCCGCAGTACCGTCAGATAAATCCTTCACGCCATCATACAATTCACCCTGCATAATACCCATAGTCTCCAGCGCATCCACCACATCTTTGGCACCACTTTCCACATCTTCGGCACCATCCGACAATTCCGCAATGCCCTCTCGGATATCATCTTTACGTCCGATGGTGTCTTCAATCATTTCTTGAAAAAAGACGTCGTCCACCTGCTCATAATCAAATTCAAAAGATTTAATTTCTTCTTTTATTTCATCATGAGTCATGGCACCATTTAAACGGTAGGCATAGCAATATTCCTCAATTCCCGCTTCGCCGGATGCAAGAATCTCTTCATAGGCGTCTTCCGTCACAAAAGCCAGGCCAAACAGACTGCTTTCCACCGCCATATCAGAGAATTTGGCAATGGGCATATCGTACTCCGGCACACAGCCGATACCTGTGATGGTATAAGTTTTACCGGCCAATTCAACCGTATCACCCACCGCCAATGCATGTTCGGCAGCATATCGTTTCTCCAAAACCACCTCATCTTTGGTTTCGGCAAGACGTCCATCATCCACATAAACCAAATTAATTTCCTCACGATTGGCAAAAACGCGAAGCGTCGATTCATCTTCCTGTGTTAAATCCACCGAAAACATTCTCTCAAGGGTTACGCCCTTATCACGAATTTCCTCTTCCTGTCCCGCTGTCAATGGTATAAAAACACCGAACTGCCCATCTTCAACCTTGTTTTCTTCTGCCTTAAGCTCCGTTCCCGTGATTATGGTGTTCGCTGCACCCACAATGGCGATTACAATGTACATCCCCAACACAATCAGCAGAAACAAAGCCAGATAACGCAGAAAATTGCTTTTGAAATCCCTGAGAATTCTTTTATTTAAAACCTTGTTCATTATAAATCCTCCAATTCAGCCGCAGGCACGCGGGTTTCATTTTCATAATCCTTCTTAACCAGACCGTCTTTTATGATGATGACTTTATGTACCATATTTTTGATGGAATTGTTGTGGGTTACAATCAACATTGTGGTGCCGTATTTTTCATTGATTTTTTCCAACAAAATCAATATGTCCCTTGATGTCTTGGAATCCAGCGCGCCTGTAGGTTCATCACAAAGTAAAAGTTTCGGATTCTTGACCAACGCCCTGGCAATGGCACAACGCTGCTGCTGACCGCCCGAAAGCTGTGAAGGGAATTTATTCTGATGCTCTGTCAAGCCGAGCGTATCCAACAATTCATCAATGTCCAAAGGATTCCCGGAAATATATTCGCAGACCTGGATATTCTCACGGACGGTGAGATTAGGTACCAAATTGTAAAACTGAAAAATGAAGCCCAGATTATCTCGACGATAATCCGATAGTGCCTTGCCTTTTAGACCGAAAACTTCCTTTCCGTCCACTTTAACAGAACCGGAATCCATAGTATCCAATCCGCCGATGCAGTTTAAAAGAGTTGACTTACCGCTACCGCTGGTACCCTGGATAACACACATCTGTCCTTGCTCTACACCGGTGGTCACACCTTTTAAAACCTGAATATAGCTGGAATCCTTACCGTAACTTTTCTTCACATCCTTGATTTCTAAATACATATTTGCCTCCTTATTGATGAATATATTTCAATTTAATATTTGCTGCTTTGTAACATAACATTGTTATGTAAGTGTTATGTTATAAGGAGTCCCGGAAGACTCCCTTCAAATAACCACATAACATAACGCCGTTATGTTATGTTTAAAAAGTAAACCGCTATTTCGCGGTTACTTATCTATTACGGCTGTCCAGCCCTTTGTTATAAAATTCATTACTTTCTTAATATGCGCAAGTGCTTTTTTCTCATCCTTCTCGTGGGTAATCATATGAATAAACGCATCCAAAATCATATGCGTCAACCAGTGGACCATAGCCTTGTTTACTTTTCCGCCGTAATGGGAACCCATTTTTGCAGACATCTTTGTATATGTCTCATCCAAAATATCTGCCAAATCATCCACCGCATTCTCATACTTAGACCCCTGTGCCTTGGTAAGAAGCATATGGAAGACATCGTAGTTCTGATACAAATGATGCACCAGTTCTTCTACGAATGCGTCGTGATCGCCCTCCTCTGCATCATAGGGCTGCTCCATCAATGCTTCATCCTCTTCAAAGTGGCTCTTAAGAATTGCAATCAATTCATTATAAGGTCCGTCAGCAATTGCTCCAAACAAAGCCTCCTTATCCTCAAAGAAGAAATACAACGCACCGGTGGTCACTCCCGCGTCCGCACAAATTTTACGAAGAGAAGCCTTATTATATCCCTTCTCCATAAACTCCCTGCGGGCACTGTCTATTAACTTTTCTCTGGTTTCTTTATCTGCACCCATTCATTTCACCTTAGATAACAACGTTACGTAACGCTGTTATCTTAATATATTTTAGAAAATCTGTCAACACCTTTTTTATGAATTGGATTTTTTGAATTGAAACTGTGGTGCCGCGAAAACTATCTTTTGTTCGAAGGGTGTTTTGTCCCCGTCGGCATTTGGGTTGCTTTAGGCAACCCTATGTGCCGCTACGTGGGACAACCAAGCGAAAGCGTCCCTGAGAACATAGATAATTTCTGCGGCACACTTTTTTACACAAAGAAAAAAAGACAATTCATAAATGAACTGTCCTTTTTAGAGAAGGTATTTCTCTTATGGGGTATAGCAAAAAACTATAATGTATTGGGGGGGTTACATCTAGAAGTATAGCACCCGATACCCCCTTTCGCAATCCACGTAATTCACAAATATTACAAAACCTTATATTTGTTTTCAGTAATTTTGCACAAAGAAAAGTCGCCATTTTTCACAATGACGACTTTTTCAGTTACTTTTTTCAGTTTTTTAAGCATTTTGCCAACAGCGCTACTTTACGTA
The DNA here is from genome assembly GCA_045580855.1 of Lachnospiraceae bacterium. Lineage (GTDB taxonomy): Bacteria > Bacillota > Clostridia > Lachnospirales > Lachnospiraceae > UBA3766. The sequence goes on from JAZNOO010000009.1 coordinate 19,214, forward strand.
AGCAAAGCTCCTATTAAGCTTCACTACGTTTCTCAAACAATGCTTCAAATTCCTCTCTGGTAATGCGTTCTTTCTCAAGAAGCAGCTCGGAACAAGCATGTAAAATATCCATATGCTCGGTAATAATATCTTTGGCTTTAGCGTAACATTCATCGATGATTGCTTTGACTTCCATATCGATATCGCCGGCAATCTTCTCGCTGTAAGGTCTGGTCTGTGCCAAATCACGACCGATGAATACTTCATCACCGTCGCTGTCATAGTTGATCACACCTAAGCTTGACATACCGTATACCATAACCATATCGCGGGCAACCTGTGTCGCCTTGCGGATATCGCTGGATGCGCCTGTGGTAATGTCATCAAAAATCAACTCTTCAGCAATACGTCCGCCCAAAGAAACCATAATGTGCTGTTTCATCTGACCCTTGGTATGGAACATTTCATCTTTTTCAGGCAAAGGCATGGTATAACCTGCCGCACTTCCGCCTGTAGGGATAATAGACACTGTATACACGGGGTCCATATCAGGCAATACATGGAACAAAATCGCATGTCCGGACTCATGATATGCGGTAATCTTTCTTTCCTTCTCGGAAACTACCTTGCTCTTCTTCTCGGTTCCGATGCCCACCTTTAAGAATGCCTTGGTAACATCTTCTTCCTTGATATATGCACGGTCTTCCTTGGCCGCAAGGATTGCCGCTTCGTTTAAAAGATTCTCCAAATCCGCACCTGTAAATCCTGCGGTAGTCTGTGCAATCTTCTTCAAATCCACATCATCGCCAAGAGGCTTATTCTTAGCGTGTACGTTAAGAATTTCTTCACGCCCGCCCACATCAGGTCTGCCCACTCTGATTTTACGGTCAAAACGTCCGGGACGAAGAATCGCCGGATCAAGAATATCTACACGGTTGGTTGCCGCAAGCACGATAATTCCACTATTCTCGCCAAAACCGTCCATTTCTACCAGCAACTGGTTCAAGGTCTGCTCGCGCTCGTCGTGGCCACCACCCATACCGGTACCGCGGCGTCTTGCTACCGCATCAATTTCATCGATAAAAACAATACAAGGCTTGTTGGCATTTGCCTCTTCAAACAAATCTCTTACACGGGATGCACCCACACCAACAAACATTTCGACAAAGACAGAACCGGAAATACTGTAAAAAGGTACGCCTGCCTCGCCTGCAATTGCCTTGACAAGTAATGTTTTACCGGTTCCCGGAGGGCCCTCAAGAAGCACACCCTTGGGAATTCTTGCGCCAACCTTGGTAAAAGCATTGGGGTCTCTTAAGAACTTGATGATTTCTTCCAAATCATCTTTTTCTTCTTTCAAACCGGCAACATCTTTTAAGGTTGTCTTGCCGTCTTTGATCATACGTGCACGGCTCTTTCCGAAGTTCATCATCTTGCTTCCGCCACCGGCAGCCTCGCTCTGGGCATTCATAAACATCACAAAGAAAAATGCACAGATACAAAGAATAATCAGCGGCGGTAACATATAAGTAAGGAACCAGTTATCCTGGGGAACTTCCCCTACAATGGGATCTAAGCCGTTCTCTCTTAAGTAATTCTCAATGCCCTTAACATCTGTAACATTTAAGGTTCTTGTTGTTCCGTTGGTAGTAACAATCTGGATTTTACCACCGTCAGACTCCTTGGTCTGTTCGATGATTACGGACTCCACCTCGCCTTTTTCCACAGCGGTTTCCAAATCACCTCTTGTAAAAGAATAGTTTCCGAAATCAAGACTTCCAATCCACACTGCAATTAAAACCAATATCACAATCAGGAAGAAAATCGGCCCTACTCCTGCTCTTCTTTCTTTATTCACTAAGTTGTCTCCTATCTGTATGTTCTATTTCAACACAATCTGCCATTCACATTTTTATAAAGACCGACTGCACTTTTCTCTTTTATTCAATCTCTACCACACCGACAAAAGGATAGTTACGATGTTTCTGTGCACAATCCAATCCGTAGCCTACCACAAACAGGTCGGGAATCTGGAAACCTGTATAATCCACATCAACTTCCACCACCCTGCGCTCAGGCTTATCAAGCAGAGTACAAAGGGCAAGGCTGGCAGGTCTGCGGCTTTCCAAAAGTTCCATTAACCTGCTTAAAGTTCTTCCGGAGTCAATAATATCTTCCACCACAAGAACTTCTCTTCCTTCAATGCTGTCATCCAAGTCTTTGACAATCTTAATCTGTCCGCTTGATTCGGTGCCGTCACCGTAACTTGATACCGACATAAAATCAATGGTTACCGGCACGGTAAGACGCTTTGCGAGCTCACACATAAAAAACGCACCGCCACGCAACACACAAATTAAATGAAGCGTTTTACCCTCATATTTCTTGCTGATTTCCGCTGCCATTTCACGAATTCTTTTATCCACTTCTTCTTCTGAAATCAACACTTTAATTTTCTCCATCAGCTCTTCCTCCTATGGTAATTTCCAAAACACGTTTCGTTTCTTCCGTTATTTTATAAAAACTACTGATTCTGTAGCCCGGAACCCACATAATATGGTTGTCATCCGCCAGAACCCAGGTTTCATCTCTTTTATACACAGGAACCTTCTCCTGGATAAAATACTCTTTCAGCTTTTTGCGTCCGCCCTCATCATTTACGGTTAGAAAATCGCCTTCCGTCCGTTTCCGAAAAATAGGGCACTTGGTTATTTTATCATAATCAAACCATTTCGTATATGTTTTTTGCGGAATATTTTTCAATTCGTAGTTTAAAAGCAGTCTTGCGCGAACATCTCCCAAATTATATAAAGCAAAAGAAATCTCTTCGCCACGCTCCAAATCTTCCTTCGAAAGCAACGCTACGGACACGCCGGTTCCCAAGGCAGTTTGTGGAGTGCCGGCACAAAAGCTGTTGTCCGCACCTCGACCGGTGGCACATTCACCGCCGTCATTCTCTCTACGGATAAAAATGCCTTCCGCAATCCTATAGGCCACCATTCCTGCCGGCAAGGAAATCATCCGTCCGGACTGTAATCCGAACAAATTCATTACTTCCTTCACATGCACCTTGCCCACATCGCGGACCGTTCCTCCGATAACCGCAATTGCCTGATATAAAACTCTTGAAACAATAGCAGTATGTTCCTCGGATACTATTTTATCCCGAATCAAAATACCGCCGTCCTGTAAGTTGCAATATTGTAAATAGGCTTCTTGTGTTTTATATTCCAGATACTCCTCGGCATCCTGCAAATCTGCTGCCGCATCCGCAATTCGCCTTTCGGCCCCGGCATATAATTTCTCTGCCAAAGGGATAATTTCGTGACGAATATAATTTCTGGCATATTCTACAGATGCATTGGTCTCATCAGTCTGCCAGCCAATTTGATTTGCTGTCAGATACTCTTCAATCTCCTGCCTTGTCACATCCAACAAAGGACGAATTACAACACCGTTTACCGGGCGAATGCCACCAAGTCCCTTCAGACTGCTTCCGCGGAACAAGTGAAAAAGCATAGTCTCCGCGCAATCACCTTTGTTGTGGGCAACCGCAATTTTATCCCCATCATATTTCTCCAGTAATTCCTCAAAAAAAGCATATCGCACATTGCGCCCCGCTTCTTCGAAGGAAAGCCCCTGTTCCTTCGCCAACGACGCTACGTCCGCACGTTTTACCTCGCAGGGAATATCTGACTCTTTACACAGTTGTTGTACAAACTCTTCATCCCGCACAGCCGTTTCACGAAACATATGATTGACATGGGCAATAATGATGTTAAGCTCCATATCCTCCTGCAGCTTTGACAGCACAGAAAGAAGGCAGACCGAGTCCGCCCCACCGGAAACACCGACAATTACGGTATCCCCCTTTTTCAGCATATGATGTTTTCTCATATATTCCGCGACATTTTTAACCATGTTCTAAATATATCTAAAAATTGTGAAATTTTCAAGTATAGCCGCATTTCTCACACAATTTGTACGCTAAAATTTTCTCCCAAAATCACCATAAAACCATTTTGCAAAGGCGTTGCCGAAAGTAACCCTTACGAAACAACCGCCGTCAGTTTCCCTACCACAATGGTCATATCATCGCGAATCCGTCCTGCGCATCTGCGGATTGTGCATTGCATAAGGAAATTTGCCGCCTCTTCCACGTCATCAATCTCCATCTTGGCAAAGGTCTGCAGAAGTGATTTTTCATCTCCGTAACACTCAAGAACCCCGTCTGAAATCATCAATATGCAATTCCCTTCTGTCAATTCATAGATGGTATCAAACAGGCCGTCAGTATCAATCTCACTTTTTAATGTATCTGCTATATACACCGCATTTTCACCTTCCAAACCGTTCACATGAAAGCCCAGCGGGAAGCCTATGTTTTTAACACGCTCTATCGTATCGTCCCGACGGATATAACTATCGCAAGCCCCGTACTTACGAAACGCTACAGTTCCTTCCACCAAATCCAGCATTCCCACGTCCAGAGAAGGCATATTCTGTTCCCTTCCCTGGGCGACAAAAAGACTGTTCACCATATCCGCCGCTTCCTGCATGGTAAAACCGGTATCCAGATATTTTTCTACCAGTTCCAATACCCTCTCGCTATCGCGACATGCCTCCGCGCCTGAGCCGGCCCCGTCAGAAATCATACAAACTTTTTTCGTTCCCGTGACATCATACACAAGACAATTATCTCCTGACACCGCCTCGTTTTCCTTGGTTGCCACGGCAATCCCGGTTTTAAATTGGAAACGGCCGCGGCTTTCAAACACATATGTATCATATTCGTATGCCACGAAAAATAAATTCTCCTTAGCCGATACCAAAGGAAACCCAAACAATTCCGTCAACACACCGGCAATGTCCTCGGTAGTGTAATCCGCATTTCGCTGTCCGCGCATGGTCAATACAAACTGCAGTGCCCCTTTTCGCCGAAGCAGAAAGATTTCTTTTAAAAGAATACCGTGTTTGGATAAACCATTTTTTAAAATCCGTACTTTTCTGGCATTCGGCACACTGTAGGTCAGGCTTTCCTCCGCCAACTCCTCCATACTTTTGGCCATTTCCTTAAGCCGTAGCTCCATAATTCTTCGGTTTTCATGTAAAATTTTCTGAAAAACAAGTTCCCTGCGGTCCATAATGCCTGTAGGGGCTTCTGCTTCCATCTCCCGAAAAGAATATGAAAGCTCTTTGTACGCATCTGCCAAAAGCAGAATCCGCTTTCTCCCATATGCAGGCAGCAACTTTGCTTCCTCCTTTTTATCCAAACCCATATCCACATCCTCCTGCATGTCCTATTTCTCCGCAGGCCTGCATAACATAAAATAAAAGAATCCTTCTTTTATATATGCATAATGCGTGCAACCGCCCGGGAATCATAAGTATAGCAGACAGGCTTCGCGATTTGTGTCGAAGGACAGTTGCAACAGATGAAATGTTTGCGACATTTTTTGCGAAACACTATAGTAGCATTTTATAATTTCTGCTATTCATCTACCTTTTACAAATAAAAAAAGACGCCATAATCGATTGATTATAACGCCTTTCACTAGAATTTCTACAATATGACTTTCCTATTTCATGTCTACAGACAATCCTGCAAACTATACCAACTTACCGCCGCAATACGGACAATATCTGGTTCCGTCGGGCACGCCCAGACAGTGGGGACATTTCAAAGGATAGTTCTCCTTTTCTTCCTCGGTAAGCCCTGCGCCGTTCATAAGATGCACCATCTTTTCTTTATCATAATTAGGCATATTCTTATTCATTGCGTGGAAAGCTTCTTCCTTCTTTGCCTGCTCAGCCGCAGCTGCAGCCTGTTGTGCCGCCAATGCCTCCGCCGCCTTTTTATCCGCATATTCCTGTTGCTTTTCCTGAATTTTACTGCTTACGCCCATAACAATTGCAGAACCGATAGCCGTACCCAAGGCATTTCCCATTGCATCGCCGAATCCGCTTCGACTGCTATAAGTTCTGTTACTGTTAATAATACTTCTTCCTACATTGCTTACAATATTCGATGCAGTATTCACCGTAGGGTTATACTGTGTTCTCAAATGTTTGGGCGGATTTGAAAAACTTGATGCAAAATGTGATGTCTTAGGCTTGGGACGACTTGCCGCCGTAAAAGCTCCCATCGCACCCATTGCTGCGTTAAGCGCACCCCCGGCCGCCTTAGCGCCTATGCGTCTGTTTTTTCTTCCGAATGCCATTTTGTCTCCTCCTATAAAAGCTTTTCCCACATTGCTTTGGTCTGTTCGTTCAACTCTGTTTCGTACACTCTTTTCACTTCATTATACAATTCAATGTCGATAGACCGCAAGTCTCTTTCTGATTCTTTTACCCAGCCAAGCATTGCCTTAGCGGCCATATTTCGCCAGCGGGTAATGGGCGACTGGATACATACCTTAATAAGCTTGCTTCCCTTACGGTAATGCTTGTCCAAATACTGCACAATCATATCCAGGCGGATTTCACCCTGTACGGCGCCAAGCCCAAGGGAATTCCCCATTTCATTTGGATACTTATCGTAGTCAATTTTACGGTCGCAAAGTTCCATAAAATCATCGATGCATTTATCATTTCTAAAAAAGTAATAGCAGAACTGATAATACTTCGGGAAATCCATCTTCATCAACCGAAGCAGATGCTCTGACATATCGATATCGTACATATCTGCAATGCGCATACAGTTATGCGTATTGTTTTCGATGTTTTCCACGATAAAAACATTTAAGTCCAGGCGCTCCAATACTTCCTGCGCCTTGGCAACCACGCGACCGGCATGTTCAATTTTACTGTTTTTAAAATAGGACGCCAAGTCGGTAATCAGCGCCACTTGCTCCGCATCCCAATTGTGCTTTTTACACTCTTCCAAATATAGAAGTGCCAGCTCCACGGGGTCATCCATTACGGACATTCCCTGACAAGGGCCTTCGTCCAAAAGCCCTGCTATAATATCCGATGCACCGGCGAACTCCTCGCCGGAGAAATTCCCCGCCTGCAGACGCTCATACAAATCACACTTCATTGCGCACTCGTAACCCAGATATGCGTATAAAACCGTATTTTTACAACCGTGACAAAGAAGCCATTCCTTCTTCTCGGCATTGTCTGCCTTCATCATTTCTACTACGTTAATTTTGCCCCAGCCCTTTAATTTCTTCGCCAGCTCAAAATAAAAATCCTGCTTCTCCTCTTCTTTCCAGCCTGCCGTATTCCAAATTACGTAATCCGTAAATTCTTCCGAATATGCAAGAACCTTCAAAATTCTCTTCGCACCTTCATTGTCCGACAAATCAAATAAGGTCAACAAAATCAACCCCAATTTAACAGAAACCACCTTATAACCATAGGAAATAAAAGTAGCCGCCATCAGTTTTAATTTACCTGCATCATACTCCTGACGGTTCTCATAAATGCTTTCCAGCAATTCCTTACGAATCGTGGCAATCTGGAAATCCTTCGCTTCCCTGCTCTCAAAAAGAATCAAAGCCTCTTTGGGATCCATCTCCAAATATTCCTTGATTAATGCACAAAATTCCTCCGCGTCTCCGCCTTTGCCAAGATGATGCCCGCAAATTCCTTCCAAAGCACCGGGCGCATAGCGCAACTCGTTCTCTTTATTTTCCTTATTTTCTAAAATAAAATCTTCCGGCAATTCGCCCTGCGCTTTTACGCATTGCTCCATTCTGTAAAAAATACTGCCTTCTGCCATATCGCAATACCTCACTACTGTCTGTTGTAATAATCAATTCCCGCGCTGGGATTAAAGTACGTTCGGATATAACCGTCCTGGGAAACCACTACAAATTCGTTGGTTTCTTCGCGATAATAAACGTCGTCACCGTCCTCTGCCTCAATTTTATGTAAGGTATCCGGGTGGATTATAACCTTATACGCCGCAAGCTCATATTCTTCCGCCGACGCAAACCCCATTTCAATACCATGCTTATCATAATGCTGGTCAAGCAACTTCTGATTACGGAAAGTTACCTCAGCCACGGTTACTTCTTCCACTACAGGCTCTTCACTAACCGATTCTTCACTCTCTTCCGCTTCCGGCTCATCTTCCAAAACAACTTCCTCTTCCTCGGGAAGTTCGGATTCAGACTCAACCTCCGCCTCTTCGGATACAATTTCCTCGGACTCCTCCTCTATCGTTGCCTGCGAATCTTCCTCATCAATATCGACATACTCCTCCGAAACAATCTCCGTATTTCCCTGCAGATTATCGTTTGGATTCTCAGTTTCCTCACCGCCGATTCCAAAAAGCGATGCGATAATCACAATAATGGTAGCAAGAATGGTTGTAATCACTCCGCCTATTGTCTTCTTGCTTTTTTTATTCTGTCCTGCGTTTTTACTCATTGGTTTACTCCTGATTTTATCTTTTTAAAAGCTATCAACTCTATTATATTCTTTTGTCGGGCTTTTCGCAATCCATTCCTTAACCCTGCGAGCCAATGCTTTGAGAAAAGCAAGCACTGCATAAAACAAAGCTTCTCTTTCTTCTTTGCCTGCGCCTGTTAATCCGCAGATTATGGCAGTCAGACCCGCTGCCATTCCCCTTATCTCTCCGGAAAGAATGGCCGGAATTTCCATCCGTTCGATTAATTCCACCAGATAATATCGCTGTGTCAAAGTGGTCATTTGTATTAATTCATCCAATGTATCATTCAGTATTTCGGATGCCAAAGATTGTTTGGTCCTTACCAGCAAATTCCCTTTTACTTCCCATGCAAAAGGATCATGCTGGCCGAGCAGCGGACTGTTTTTATAACTTTCTCTTAGACTGGTTTTAATAAAAGAAGTTTTCCCCGGATTGTCTGTCAGCAAAAGGCCAATTACACTTCCCTCGGGATAAAAATTCCTTAGCTTCCCACCCAGTTCTTTATAACCATCGCTATAATTCCCCGCAAACTCCGGATTCACTCCCGGTCCGTCAAAATTATCAATCCGCACCACTTTATCACGAACCATAGGATTAGATATGGCAAAAGCGGAACTGACATTATTTCCTCCTTTGGAATGCCCGGTAAGATAGATTTTATGTGCATCGGTTTCTTTCAGATAACGAAAAGATGCCAACTGTGCCCCCGTCCCCATCACCTGATATCCCAGCCGGAAATCCTCCGCCCAGCCCACGGTGGTTTTACCTGTACCGCGCATCACAATAATTGCCGTATCATTCCGCCCAGCATCCATAGTAAAAGCTGCCCAGCGGGTGTCCTGCGTACGAATCGACTGCATCCTGTAAATTTCTCTGTGACTATAACGCTTGCAACGGACCAATTCTTTTATAAAAGTTTGCTTATCCTGTGAATACGCACTTTCAAAATCAGGTATTTGCATAAGTTCTTCAGCCAACTCCGGAACAGAAATTTTATCTCTTTTTATGACTATCTCAAACGGATAATAGGATAATTCCGCCAAAACCAGGGCATCCACTTCATTGTAATTACAAACCGACAATTCTTGCTTTGCCTGCATCAGATAAGTATTAATATTTGAAAAATCACTCACACTGCCTCTTTTATAAAAATGTTTTATTCTATTTTTATTTTGATAAATGGCTTTATATACGCAAATAACCTTCCGGCCTGCGTTGACCGGAAGGTTATTTGTATGCATTCTTTTAAATTTTTGTATTGCAATACTTTTTTATAAACAGTACTTAAACAATGTTTTTTACCAGCTGTACTTAAATAATGTTCCTTCTTATTCCGAATAGAAAATACGACATCATTTATTAGCTATCCGCCTAAGTTCAGCGCTTAAAATATCATACTTAATCAGCATATCATAAACCGCATCCTGTGAAAGCACACCCCGCTTCAAATCCGCCGGCAACGTTCCGGCCTCGTCATCTTCATAATCGCGTATCCAAGTGTCACTTCCGTAATATGCTTCCAACTCTATGATTCTTGCCTTGACTGTTTCGTATTGTTCAATCGCCTTGGACAAATCGGAAACAGCCTTGTTTGCTTCATCCAATATCTCTTCATAGTATTGAATTCTTTCAATCTGTTCCATTGCAAATCATTCCTCATTTCATATCAGAATCAGCCATCTACCTTTAAACACAGCGCGCCAGACAAACCAAACTAAATTTCACTCTTTGCCCGTTCCAACGCTTCAATCACCTTATCACACCAAGCATCAAACTCAGGGTCATCCTTCTGGCACTCCTCGGGGTGGGCCAAAATATAATCCAATGCAATTCTAACGCCCTGGTCGAAACGAACCGTAGTCTTCATATCGGGCACTGCTCTTTTTAACTTGCTGTTATCAAACACTACCGAAACCGACTTATCGCCAATCAAACTTCCCGTAAAATCATAGCCGTACTTATCACCGGTAGCAGCCAGAAATTCGGAAGATACATAATAGGGTTTTAACTCTACGCCCAACGCATCTGCGATTGTTGCATAAATCTGATTCCAGCTTAAGGTTTCATCGCCTGTAATGTGGAAAGCCTCACCAATCGCATGACGATTCCCCATAAGCCCTGTAAAACCGATTGCAAAATCCTTGTTAAAAGTTGCCGTCCAAAGGGAACTTCCGTCACCCTGAATAATCACCGGCTTGCCCGCCTGCATTCTTTTAATTACCTGCCAAAAGCCGTTTTTACCATGAACCCCTAATGGAATGTTACGCTCGTCATAAGTGTGGCTCGGACGCACAATAGTAATCGGAAAACCTTCTTCACGGTACTTCTTCATTAAGAATTCCTCGCAGGCGATTTTATCTCTGGAATACTGCCAATAAGGGTTTGCCAATGTGGTACCTTCCGTGATCACATAAGATGCCGCCGGCTTGTGATATGCCGAAGCCGAACTGATATAAATGTACTGTCTTGTTTTATCCTTAAAAAGACGATAATCGCGCTCTACCTGCTCTACGTGAAAACCGATAAATTCGCACACCGTATCAAAAGACAAATCCTTGATTTTACTTGCTACATCAGCCTCATCATTCATATCCGCGATAATCTGATGCACGCCCTCGGGAACAACAGAGTTGCGATTCCCTCTGTTAATCATCCACACTTCCCAGTTCAACTCATTCACCAGACGTTTTACAATCGCCGTGCTGATAATCCCTGTTCCGCCAATAAATAATGCTTTCATTCTAATACCCCTTTCTTTTATACCCCAATATATATCTGCTATTACTTAGTTACACAATACCTATTTTCAATTGATGTTCTACTCTTTCTTCTCATCAAATGCCTTGCCAAACTGTGTCTCGTACAACTCGCTGTAGATACCGCCGTCATCCACCAACTCCTGATGCACGCCGCGCTCCGCAATCACGCCGTCTTTTATTACAAGAATTTCATCCGCTGCCAAAATAGTCGACAAGCGATGCGCAATCAAAATACTTGTTTTCGACTTAATAATCGGATCAATCGCTTCCTGGATTTTACTTTCGGAAATAGAATCCAATGACGCCGTTGCCTCATCGAAAATAAAGAGCACCGGATCTTTTAGTAAAATACGCGCGATGGAGAGTCGCTGCTTTTCACCACCGGATAATTTCAATCCGCGGTTGCCGACAGGCGTATCCAGCCCCTTCTCCTGCTTCTCAATAAAATCATAAATGTTGGCTTTTTTACAAGCTTCCAGCAACTCTTCCTCAGTGGCATCCGGTTTGGCATAGAGCAGGTTGTCGCGAATGGTTCCGTTAAAAAGGTAAGTCTCCTGACTTACAATACCGATCTTATCACGCAGAAAATCCAAATCCAGTTTCCGTACATCCACTCCATCGAAAGTAACTGCCCCCTCCTGCACGTCGTAGAGACGGGGAATTAAGTTAATAATTGTACTCTTTCCCGAACCGGAAGGTCCTACGATAGCGATACTTTTACCCTTTTCCAAGGTAAAATTAATATCCTTCAGAATCTTTCTTTCCGGTGTATACCCAAAACCTACGTGTTTGAATTCAATATTACCTTCTGCTGTTTTCGGGGTAATAGCATCCGGTGCATTCTGAATCTCAACCGGCATATCAAAATACTCGAAAATACGGGTAAACAAAGCCATGGAACGAATCCACTCTACCTGAATGTTAAGGAGTGAATTTACGGGACCGTACATTTTACCAAGAAGGGCCACCATTACAGAAATATCACCTACTGTCAAGGTAGAATCGTATTTCATAATAAGAATACCACCTACCAAATATAGCAACATAGGTCCTACGCTGGAGAACGTATTGATTACCACCATAAACCAACGGCCCGCCATGCCTTCTCGAATATTTAATCGGATCATCCGATGATTCGCACTCTCGTATCGTCCGTATTCATACTCTTCTTTACCAAACAATTTGACCAGAAGCTGTCCGCTGACAGACAAGGTTTCATTTAAGATGCCATTGATTTCATCATTACACTCCTGCGCTTCGGTAGTCAGTTTCCATCGGGTTTTACCTGCCATACGAGTCGGAATGGCAAACAAAGGAATAATCAGCACACCCACTGTTGCAAGAATCCAGTTCTCACGATACATCAATACCATAGCCACACCCAAGGTGATTCCGTTTGATAAAATAGAACTGAAGGTGCTGGTAATAACACGTTCCACACCGGCAATATCTCCGGTCATTCGTGTAATAATATCACCCTGATTATTGGTCGTAAAAAAACTCTGAGACATGCGTTGTAAATGCCTGTACATTTTGTTTCGCATATCATATGTAATGTGTTGGGCAATCCAGTTATTTAAGTAACTCTCCGCAACACGAATCAAATTTCCGCCAAGAGTCACCCCTAAGGAAATCAGAATCAACGTCACCAGCTTCTTCATATCCTGCCCAATCAGACCTTCGTCGATAATACGACCGGTCAACACAGAAGGAAGCAACGTCAGCGCCGAAGACGCCAGGATGCACACCAGCACAATGGCCATCTGTTTCCAATAAGGTGTCAAATATGAAAAAATTCTTTTTAATAAAGGCAGGGTAACCTTAGGTGCATTTGCCTTTTCTTCCTCCGTAAGGAATCTTCCTCCTCTTCCGCCCCCAGGTGCCATCTTTCGTATCCTCCTTTTTTACATCGCCATAAAAGCATAGCGTAATACAAATACAATTGCTACAATTAAAGTTAAGGGCTTAATTTCCTTAAACTTACCCAATAAAGCTTTTACCAAACAAAACGTAATAAGTCCCATGGCAATACCGTTTGCGATGGAATAGGTAAAAGGCATAAAAATCACGGTACAAAATGCCGGCAGGGCATTACTCATATCTTCGAAATCCACATCTTTTAAATTAGACAACATTCCGATACCAACAAAAATCAATGCAGGTGCCGTTGCTGCTGAGGGAACAATCGCCACAAAAGGTGCCAACAGAATCGCCGCGAGAAACATAAGGGAAGTAGTCAGGCTTGTCATGCCGGTACGTCCGCCCGCACCAACTCCGGCACTGGACTCTACCATAGTTGTAACCGTAGATGTCCCTACCATCGCGCCTGCCGCAGTTGAAACAGCATCGCACAACAGCGCTTCCTTCATACGATATACCTCTCCCTTTTCGTCCACCATTCCGGCCTGCTTCGCAGCACCGAACAAGGTTCCGATTGAGTCAAACATATTAACAAGCGAGAAGCTGATTACCAGCATCACTACGGTAAAAATAGTCTCCACTAAATTTCCACCGCCAAACAGTCCCGCAAAATCCAGTCTAAACAAAGATACTTCCGCGAAATCTCTTAACTGTCCGCCAAGGTTAAAGCTGAAATTTGACAAATGCGTAACCCCCAAAGGAATCCCCACAATGGTCGCTGCAATAATACCGATTAAAATAGACGCCGTCACCTTCTTATAAGCCAGCACAGCAATAACCACAAGCCCTATTAATGCCACAATTCCACCCATAATGGCGTTAATCTGTTCCGGAGTCACACCCTTTTCTCGCCACGCCGCAAAATTAAGCATTGCAACCAAAGTAGAATCATTACCCACCACAAGGCCTGCATTTTTAAGACCGATAATAGTAATAAAAAGACCAATACCGGGGGTGATTGCACTTTTAATACACTGTGGAATCGCCCTGATAATTGCTTCACGCAAACCAACCACAGTAATGAAAATAAATAAAAGGCCTGAAATAAAAACAATAACCAACGCCTGCTGATAAGTATATCCAAGCCCTAGCACTACCGTATAGGCAAAGAAGGCATTCAATCCCATGCCCGGCGCCTGCGCAAAGGGTACCTTTGCATAAACCGCGCACAAGAAAGTTCCGACAAAAGCCCCCAAACAGGTACCGATAAATACACCGTTATATACCTTGGTAGCCATATCCCCATTGCCCATAATCACATATGGATCCGAAAGAATCTGCGGATTCAAAATCAAGATATATGCCAACGTAATAAATGTAGTTAACCCCGCCAGAATTTCTGTTTTATAAGTAGTGTTATATTTATCAAATTCAAAGTATTTTTTCATTTCCAAAACACCTTTCGTACTACATTTTTTTCATCTCTATTAGTATAACACTTTTTATTCTTGATTAACAACTTATATATGTAAGTTATATGCTTTTTTATGCTATTTTTACCTCCGAAAATTGTTCCTTACTTTTTCTGCGACACATATCTGTTATAAAAGTAAAAAACCTCCCTTGGATTTCTCCAAGAGAGGTTCTGAATAATTGCTATTTAAAATTATAACTGAGGACCAGCACTTACTAATGCCTTACCAGCTTCATTTCCTTCATACTTAGCAAAGTTCTTGTTGAAACGAGAAGCAAGATCTTTTGCTTTCTCTTCCCACTGAGAAGCATCTGCGTATGTATTACGAGGATCAAGAATGTTTGTATCTACACCGGGAAGCTCTGTAGGAACTTCGAAGTTGAAGATAGGAATATTCTTTGTAGCAGCCTTTTCGATTGAACCGTCAAGGATTGCATCGATGATACCACGAGTATCCTTAATAGAGATACGCTTTCCTGTACCATTCCATCCTGTGTTAACTAAGTATGCCTTAGAACCGTTAGCTTCCATCTTCTTAACAAGTTCTTCACCGTACTTTGTAGGGTGTAACTCTAAGAATGCCTGACCGAAGCATGCTGAGAATGTAGGTGTAGGTTCTGTAATACCACGTTCTGTACCTGCAAGCTTTGCTGTAAAGCCTGATAAGAAGTAGTACTTTGTCTGCTCCGGTGTCAAAATTGATACGGGAGGAAGTACGCCGAATGCATCTGCTGATAAGAAGATAACGTTCTTAGCTGCTGGAGCTGTAGAAACTGGACGTACGATATTGTCGATATGGTCGATTGGATAAGATACACGTGTATTTTCTGTTACGCTAGCATCTTTGAAATCGATTTTGCCTTCAGCATCAACTGTAACGTTTTCAAGAAGAGCATTTCTCTTGATAGCGTTGTAGATGTCTGGTTCAGATTCTTTATCAAGGTTGATAACTTTAGCGTAGCATCCGCCTTCGAAGTTGAATACGCCGTTGTCATCCCAACCATGTTCGTCATCACCGATAAGAAGTCTCTTTGGATCTGTAGATAATGTTGTTTTACCTGTTCCTGTAAGACCGAAGAAAATAGCTGTATTTTCGCCGTTCATATCTGTGTTTGCTGAACAGTGCATTGAAGCAATACCTTTAAGCGGAAGGAAGTAGTTCATCATTGAGAATAAACCTTTCTTCATTTCGCCACCATACCAAGTATTTAAGATAACCTGTTCTTTGCTTGTGATGTTGAATGCAGCAACTGTTTCAGAGTTAAGTCCTAATTCTTTGTAGTTTTCAGCTTTTGCTTTAGAAGCGTTATATACAACGAAATCTGGTTCGAAGTTTTCTAATTCTTCTGCTGTTGGCTGGATGAACATGTTCTTAACGAAATGTGCCTGCCAAGCTACTTCCATGATGAAACGAACTGCCATTCTTGTATCAGCGTTAGCACCACAGAAAGCGTCTACTACGAATAATCTCTTTCCTGAGAGTTCTTTCATAGCGATATCTTTAACTGTTGCCCAAACTTCTTCTGACATTGGATGGTTGTCATTTTTGTATTCATCTGTTGTCCACCATACAGTGTCTTTTGAGTTTTCGTCCATAACGATGTATTTATCTTTAGGAGAACGTCCTGTATAAATACCTGTCATTACGTTAACTGCACCAAGTTCTGTTTCCTGACCAACTTCAAAACCTTCTAATTCTGGTTTTGTTTCTTCTGCGAAAAGAACTTCATAAGATGGGTTGTGTACGATTTCAGTTACGCCTGTAATACCGTACTTAGCTAAATCGATGTTTGCCATAATCTTTACCTCTTTCTTGTATGTAATATTTTTAACATTGCTAACGATTTTAAAACCCGCAAAAGCAATCGAAAGTCATCCATGTTAATTTATTCCATATTATATCCACAGATGACTTTTTCGTCAATACCTCACTTAAAATTATTTATCAAGTATTTCTTCCTGAATCAAATATAAAGGTCTTCTTTTTGTTTCTAAATATGTCTTAGCAACATATTGCCCTAGAATACCAATACACAGTAGCTGGACACCACTTACTAGTAGCAGAATGCATATCATGGACGGCCAACCTGCCGTTGGATCACCAAATACTAATGTTCGCACAACAATAACCACAATAAAAACAAAAGCTGCTAAACAAAACAAAATCCCTAAAATAGATGATATAACTAACGGTGCCGTTGAAAAAGCAACAATACCATTTAAAGCATAAACGAGCAAACTAAAAAAAGACCATTTACTCTCACCAGCTGCGCGTTCTACGTTTTCATATTCTAACCATTTTTTCTTAAATCCTACCCAGCCGAAAATACCTTTCGAAAAACGATTATATTCTCCCATGGATAACACGGCTTTTACTATCTTACGATTCATCAACTGAAAATCTCTTGCACCATCAACAATCTCTGTTTTTGAAAGTTTATTTATAACTTTATAAAACAGTCTTGCAAACCAGGAACGGATTGGTGGCTCTCCTTTGCGGTTGATACGTCTGGTTCCTACACAGTCATACCCCTCTTCCATTACGATTTGAAGCATTTCAGGTATCAGTGCAGGTGGATCTTGTAAATCTGCATCCATAATGGCCACATAATCCCCGGTTACTTTTTCTAATCCCGCATATATCGCTGCTTCTTTTCCAAAATTTCGTGAAAAAGAAATGTAATGAACGCTACTATCGTTTTTATTCAAATCACGAAGCACTTCTAAGGTTTTATCTCCTGAGCCATCATCCACAAATAAATACTCCACATCTATATTTGTCATATCAGATATTATGTTTTGCATTTCTTTATAAAAAATAGGTATAGACTGCTCTTCATTATAAGCCGGTATTACCAATGACAATTTCATATCTTTCTTTCCTTCTTTTCTAAGAAAATTTTACGTGTAATAAAGTTATAAACCATAACAATGACTGTAGCAAATACTTTTGCTGCAATATTCATCCACTCGATTGGAAGTAACTGTTTTAGCCAACCGAAATTCATATAAATAACATCAATACAAAGAAACAATAATACTGAATTTAGGAACATGCCAATCAGACTAAGTTCTACGAAAAGGACAAACTCTTTGTCTTTTCTCCTATCTTCTTTTGGGATAAAAACATATCGCATGCTAAGTATATAATTTACCACAACCGATATGGTAAATCCAAATACTCCAGCGATGATATAATGAATTTGCAATACATTACACATAACCGTATAAACTGCAAAATCAACAAGAAAACTGATTCCTCCAACTGTTACAAATTTAAGAATCTGTTCTATTAATTTATTCATAATTCACCTATTGCGTTTTAAATTTATACGCCCAAAAAGTCCCATGGGACTTCCCAAAGGACTTTTTGTGACTACTTATCTTAAATTACATTCCAAGAAATGCTTTTACAACCGATTCCATTTCCTCAACTTCACAAACTGTATTGTGTAAAATTTCTGCATTACGGATTTCTTCGATTGCATTAGGAACTGCTACATTTCCAAGTTTACTCAGTTCGTCTACTAACTCAAAATCTTCCCAAGCATCATATTTACTATCAATCGCATTCATAACACTACGTGTAAACTTAAATGGACTTGCAGTAGATGCAATAATCGTCTTGGTATCTACATCACCCGTTTCTGCTTTGTATTTATCATAAACACCAGAAGCTACTGCGGTATGTGTATCAAGGATATATCCAGTATCTTCGTATAATGCTTTAATTACTGCAGCAGTCTCTGCTTCGCTGGTGTAATTACCGTAGAAGTCTTTTAAATTTTCTTTCATTTCAGCAGTAATCTCATATTTTCCCTCCGAAGAGAGTGATTTCATAAATGCAGCATTTTTCTCTGCGTCATTTCCTGCGATACGATAGATAAGTCTTTCCAAGTTTGATGAAATCAGAATATCCATCGATGGAGAATTCGTTAAAATAAAATCTCTGTTCTTATCGTATTCACCTGTTGTAAAAAAGTCGAATAATACCTTATTTTCATTGGATGCACAAATCAGTTTTCCAATGTTTACACCCATATTTTTTGCATAATAGGCTGCCAATATATTTCCAAAGTTACCCGTTGGTACAACCACGTTTACAACTTCGTCTTTTGCAATTACACCATTCGCATATAATTTAGCGTAAGCATATACATAATACACAATCTGTGGAACCAAACGACCAATGTTAATCGAGTTTGCCGAAGAGAACTGGAAACCAGCCTGTGCAAGTTCAGCCTTTAATGTCTCATTAGAGAACATCTCTTTTACACCAGTCTGTGCCTGGTCAAAGTTTCCATGAATACCTACAACATGAGTATTTGCACCTTTTTGTGTAAGCATCTGTTTTTCTTGAATTGGGCTTACGCCGTTCTTTGGATAAAATACTACAATTTTGGTTCCTTCAACATCTGCAAAACCAGCAAGTGCTGCTTTTCCAGTATCGCCAGATGTTGCTGTAAGGATTACGATATCATTTTCTACTTTGTTTTTACGAGCAGAGGTAATCAAAAGGTGTGGCAAAATAGACAATGCCATATCCTTAAATGCGATTGTCGAACCATGGAAAAGTTCCAGATAATATGCGCCCTTTGCCTCTACCATAGGTGCAATGATTTCTGTATCAAATTTGCTATCATACGCTTTTGCGATACAGTTTTTCAACTCTTCTTCTGTAAAGTCGGTCAAAAACTGTTTCATAACTACATAAGCAGTTTCCTGATAGCTCATCTGAGCCAACTCGTCAATGGTCACATCCAATGTTGGAATGCTATCTGGTACAAATAAACCACCATCTGTTGCAAGCCCCTTTAAAATCGCTTCTGAAGCAGTCGCTTTTTCATTTTTATTTCTTGTACTTGAATACATTAAATTCATACGTATTACCTCATTCGTTATTATACTTTTCAAATCTAGTACATTATAGATACTTTAACTAAGCATGTCAACTATCCATAACTTTATGAGCCGGGGCACTTCTCATAGTCTAAATCACAACAGCCCTTTATTTATTGTTAATATAATTCACAAGTCCTCCACACGCAATTAAATTCTGCATAAATGGTGGGAACGCCTGACCCTGGAAACTTTCTCCAGTGGTAACATTTGTAATAACACCACTATCGAAATCCACCTTCACTTCATCGCCAGCCTGAATCGCAACTGCCGCTTCTGGGCACTCGATAATCGGTAATCCAATATTGATTGCATTTCTATAAAAAATTCTGGCAAAGGTTTCTGCGATAACACAGCTTACACCAGCAGCTTTAATTGCGATTGGTGCATGCTCTCTGGAAGAACCACAACCAAAGTTTTTATTTGCTACAATAATATCTCCTTCGTTTACTTTATTTACAAAATCTTTATCAATATCTTCCATACAATGTGTTGCAAGTTCCTTTGGATCTGAAGAGTTCAGATATCTTGCTGGAATGATAACGTCTGTATCGACGTTGTCACCATATTTAAATACAGTCCCCTGTGCTGCTTTCATCTTACATTACCTCCTCTGGTCCAGAAATTTTACCTGTAATCGCACTAGCCGCTGCAACTGCAGGACTTGCAAGATATACTTCGGATTCTACGTGTCCCATACGTCCTACGAAGTTTCGATTTGTGGTAGACACACATCTTTCACCTTCTGCCAAAACACCCATATGTCCGCCAAGACATGGTCCACAAGTTGGGGTACTTACTACTGCACCTGCTTCGATAAAGGTACGAACCAAGCCTTCTTCGATTGCATCTAAGTAAATCTTCTGTGTACCAGGGATAATAATTACACGGATTCCTTTTGCACACTTTTTGCCTTTCATGATTTCCGCAGCCGCTCTAAGGTCATCCATACGACCATTTGTACAAGAGCCGATAACTACCTGGTCAATCTTAATCTCATCCATTGCATTAATTTCATCAATGGTATGTGTATTTTCTGGAAGATGTGGGAATGCAACCGTTGATTTAAGTGTAGATAAATCAATTACATACTCTGCATCATATTCTGCATCTACGTCTGCTTCGTATTCTACCCACTCTCTTGTGGAATGTTCTTTCATATATGCTCTTGTCACATCATCGATTGGGAAGATTCCATTCTTTCCACCTGCTTCAATTGCCATATTTGCAATCGTAAGTCTATCATCCATAGAAAGATATTGGATACCATCTCCGACAAATTCCATCGATTTATACAAAGCACCATCCACACCAATCATACCAATGATATGTAAGATAACATCTTTACCACTTACCCATTTATTTGGCTTTCCAGTTAATACAAATTTAATTGCAGATGGCACTTTAAACCATGCTTTACCAGTTGCCATGCCCGCTGCCATATCTGTACTTCCTACGCCTGTTGAGAATGCTCCCAATGCTCCATATGTACAGGTATGTGAGTCTGCACCAATAATAACATCACCCGCAACTGTTAAACCTTTTTCTGGTAACAATGCATGCTCAATTCCCATCTCACCAACATCAAAGTAATTGGTAATCTCATTTTTACAAGCAAACTCACGCACACACTTACAATGCTGTGCTGATTTAATATCCTTGTTTGGTGTAAAGTGGTCCATAACCAAAGCAATTTTATCTTTATGGAATACTCCATCTACTTTCATTTTTTCGATCTCATGGATAGCTACTGGAGAGGTAATATCATTACCTAATACCAAATCCAGATCCGCTTCTATTAATTGACCAGCCACTACAGATTCTAAACCTGCATGTGCAGCTAGGATTTTTTGTGTCATTGTCATTCCCATGGAAATAACCTCCTACATTCTTGCTCATTTTCAGATAATCCACCTGAATTACTGTCATGATTCTAACATAGAAAAACTTGTTATAAAAATACATAATTCACATATTTACCATAACCACATCTTATGATATACTATATGCATTCCATGAATTGAGTTATATCATTATTTTTGATTCATTCAGGAAAAAATCATTGATTTATAAATAATATTTCATACATACGGAGGCAAAATTATGACTCAAAATTTATCTTCTTACTGGATTTTCTACACAGTAGCCAACGCTGGAAACATTTCTAAAGCTGCAAAAGAACTCTATATCAGTCAGCCGGCAATCAGTAAATCCATCCAAAAATTAGAAGAAAGCTTAAACTGCAAACTTTTTTCTCGTAGTTCAAGAGGTGTTATTCTCACTGACGAAGGAAATCTCCTCTACGACCATGTAAAAGAAGCATTTGAAACCTTAAGTCTTGGCGAAGACAAATTGAAACGTTCCATTGATCTTGGTGTGGGACATATTCAGATTGGAGTTAGCTCTACGCTTTGTAAATACATGCTTCTCCCATATTTGAGTGAATTTATCCATCGTAATCCTCATATCAGTATTTCTATCAACTGTCAATCAACGAACGAAACCTTACGCCTTTTAGATGACAACAAAATTGATATTGGATTAATCGGAAAACCAGAAAGTTTAAAAGGACTCATCTTTGACCATCTTTCTGACATCGAAGATATTTTCGTTGCAACACCAGAATACCTTGACAATCTTGCAGAACGTGGCGTGGAAAAAGACGAAGTATTAGAACACGCAACTCTTATGCTTTTGGATAAAAATAACGTAACTCGTCGCTATATTGATGATTACTTCCAGGAAAACCTGATTAATGTTTCTGACACCATCAACATCTCAGATATGGGACTCCTTATCGACTTCGCAAAAATCGGCGTTGGTGTAGCATGTGTAATCAAAAGCTTTGTTTCCCGCGAATTAGAAAAGGGAAAATTAGAAGAAATTCCATTGGAAATCGCAATTCCAAAACGAGAAGTTGGATTTGCATATAAAGAAAATGTAAAACATTCGAAAGCACTTGAATCTTTTATTGAGTTTTATAAAACTTACGAACCTGTTGAAGAATAAAATTTTTGAATACTAAAGGAGCATTTACTATCTATGAAAGAACAAATACATACCATACCCATAAACGATGCATTGGATAATGCCGGCGAATGTCTCTTCTGCTATATCGAACGTCGTACAGAAGAACATGTGATGAACTTTGTACTTGGACATGGCGCATCCTATATGGAAGCCGATATTCGTGAAATGACAGATAAAGCAGGCTTTTGCCGTGCACATTTCAAAAAAATGTTTGACTATGGAAATTCTCTTGGAAATGCATGGATTTTAAAGACACATTATCGTCGTATCATCGATGAAATGAACAAAGAGTTCAAAAATTTCAAACCTGGCAAATCTGGAAAGAAACCATTGTTTGGAAAATCATCCGATACTGACTCTTCAAACTCCATTGTTTCATGGATTCGCAAAAAAGAATGCAGCTGCTTTATTTGTAATAGCGTTCAGAACACATTTGATGCGTATTTAAAGACGTTCTTTGCTATGTACACTAAAGATGAATCTGTGCGTAAAAAGTTCTTCGAAACAAAAGGCGTATGCCTCTCTCACATGGCAAACCTAATGGAAGGCGCAGATACTTATTTATCTACAAAGGATCAGCAGGAATTCTATGATAAATTCCTCGCATTACAGTCTGCTAACATGGAACGCATCTATGAAGATGTTGCTTGGTTTATTGAAAAATACGACTATAAAAACAAGGACGAAGACTGGAAAGATTCTAAGGATGCTGTGCAACGTGGCATGATGAAAATGAAGGGATGCGATCCTTCTCTACCACCGTATCAGCTAAAACGATAGTTTTCTAAATACTACGAAACGAGGCATAGGTATATATAAAATCCAGACATGTATATACCTATGCCTCGTTTCTCACTTTATGAAAAACTTCTATCATCTAACGTATCATGCACAATCACTACCGTTCCAACTGCTAACACCGCTAAAGCAACATAAAACTGCAAGCCTGGTCGTTCTCCTAAAAGAAGTAAACTAAATGCTACACCTAGAAATGGTGCGATTGAGTAATATGCACTTGTTTTTGCTGCACCAAGTTTTGCCTGTGCCATAATATAGAAATTGATGCTAAGACCATAGGATACAAATCCGAGTAGCAAAACTAAAACTATGTAAATCCAATCTGGAATCTGTTCTCCAAGAATGAATGCTGTGATTATACTTCCAAGACCTGAGAAAACTCCTTTAATAATAACAATTTCTTCTGAACTTTTGTGACTAAGCATGCGGGTACAGTTGTTTTCAAAGCCCCAACACGTAGCAGCTCCTAGCACCATCAAAGAACCGATGTTAAACTGAAAACTTCCTTCCCCTTCAAAGGTTAAAATCACACTTGCTATGGTAACAAGTCCAATCGCAATCCATAGTTTCTTCGAAACAAATTCCTTAAATATAACCAATGCAATCAAGGATGTCGCTACAATCTCAAAATTATTTAGCAAAGTTGCATTTGCTGATGTGGTAATACTTAATCCATGCATCAGTAAAATCGGTGCAGCAATATCCAAAAGAATCATGGCAATCGTATAGGGAAGTTCTGCTTTTGTAAGTGGCTCTTTTACTGCTCTTTTTCCAAAAACGCCACTTATGGTTGTATATAGAAACATTCCTACGCCCGCTCCGAGATACAAAAAGCCTGCCATCATGGTGGAATCCACATATTCAATTAAAATCTTGGAAAATGGTATATTTATCGCATATAAAGCCGCCGCAAGTATGGCAAATGCCGAAGCTTTGGTTTTCTTATTCATGTTTTAACTCCCAACTCTTAATCACACGATATGGATTTTTCTTTGCAAGTTCAATACGAACAATTTCTCCTTCAAACATTTCAAACGATTTTTGAAGAACATCAAATGCTGCTCTCATCTCCTGTTCGGACAACTGTTTTGCAATTGTCGCATGTGGAAGCCAGTGAAATGGTTGGTAATATCTGCTGACTTTTGTTTGTGGAATCTTTTCAATTCTTTCATAAATGGTACTGGACAGGTTGTGCAGATACTCATTTAAGACAGGCTGAATAAAGATTACAGTAGGGAAAGCCCCTACTGTAACCCATTCAATCATATTACTTTTGATGTTCGATAATGTACTATCTAAAACTTCTACCATATTATCTTCGTTTAAAGTTTCAAATGCACTGATTGTAATATGAGGTGGAACCTTATTATCTATCATAAACATGTTTCCACACTTACTTGCAACATCATTGATATAAGACTGTATTCGATTTTCTGTTTTCTTATCAAAATATACAGAAATCAAATACATTATCTTACCTCATACACAGTTTCACCATTATGTAACGCTGCAATAATACGTCCCATTTCGGCTTTTACTTCTTCTTCTGTATCATATTCCCCTACTGTAGCATAACTAGATGGACCTGTTCCATACGCTGTAATTATATATTTTTTAAATAGACTTGAATACTCTACTTTATCCATTAAAACAATTTTTTTCTTATCCTGTGATACTAAATACATAAAATCATCTCCCATTATTTTTTCTTAGGTAACTTAATTTTATTGAGTTTCTTATTCATATCAAGCAACTGTTCCTTGGTAAATTCAATACCTACCATTCCACCCATCGATGAAATACGAAGGATAGTAAAGCATCCGACCATGTTCATGATGCCGTCACTCTTAAGATTAATATCAAAAGCACCGCCTTTGTTTTCGCCGTCAGCTGTCTTACTGTTTTTCTTCATCTGTTTCATAAGAGATGTGGTCATGCCAGCGATGAATAATTTACCACGAAGAGTGCCCATGATATCACTAATCTTTGTATTGAGCGAACAGTATCCATCTCTTTCTGTGATATCAAACCAGTTAAGAATCGCATTCTTTTCTACAAGACGGTAACTATTATCAAATTCATCTACCTTTTTGATTACGCTCTCATCTCTATATTCACCTGCAACTGCTTCTAGTTTTGTCTCACCTGCGTTTGGTACTTCAAAATAGAAAAAGTGATCTTCTGCTGTTTTCTTTCCAAGTGATACACCGTTTGCAAAAAGTTCTACTTCTGGCTGGTTCGAATAAATCGTTACCTTTGTTACATCTTCTACACGATTTACATAACGTTTTCCACAAAGATGAACGAATGGTTCATCCGATAACCATGCTTTATAAGCATAGAAAGCGTCTTTTTTGTACTTTCTGTCGATGGTTACAAGACCCTTATGATTCTGTCCGTTTTCGCCGCCTTCACCACGAGAGTCTGCACCGAAGTCAAACATATTCCATACATGAGTCGCCCAAAGATACTTACGAGTGAAGAGTTGTTTGATAAGTTCTTCATGATAATATGCCTGGTATTCTTCGGAATAATCCCCCTGCTGTGGGTTTGAGTTGTGCCAGTTAAGTGCTTCGCATCCGTATTCGGAGCAACCTACTGGAAGGTTTGGATACATAGCATGGAATTTATCGAACCAAGGTCCGTTCTGTTCTGTCGTACCGCCATACCAACCAAAGTAATGATTCCAAGACACCGTATCTGGAATCTGAATATATTTTGCGTCCAATGGACACATAGATACGATGGCCATAGTCGTCTTACGTGTCTTATCTAATTCATGAACTAAATCATTTAAAATTACATGGTTTTCGATAAGGTCTGGATTATCATGTCCACTAATCGTAATTTCATTTGAAAGCCCCCATACCACGATAGATGGGTGATTGTAATTCTGAATTACGAGTTCTTTCATCTGTGAAATCGTGTTTTCACGTCCAGTTGGCATATGATTTGAAATATATGGAATTTCTGCCCAAATTACCATACCTTTTTCATCACAAAGGTCATAGAAATACTGGTCATGCTGATAATGTGCCAAACGAATTGTGGTCGCACGAAGTTCACAGATAAGATCCATATCTTCGTGATGGTGTTCTTTTAATAAAGCATTACCAAAACCGATTCTATCCTGGTGACGCGATACCCCACGAAGCGGATACTCTTCGCCATTTATAATAAAGCCTTTTTCTGGGTCAATTTCGTAGGTTCGACAACCAAATCTTGTTTCAACACAGTCAACTACATTTCCATCTTCTACTAATTCAGCAATTGCCGTATAGAGATATGGATTTTTGCGCCCATGCCAAAGATTCACACCTTTGATATCCTGTTCTACATCTACTAAAGCAATATTGGAAGCCAAATTCTTTGCATCATTTGCTTTTTCAGACTTATTTGTTTCTGTGACAATATTTCCATCTGCATCTTTGATGATAAAGTGTACGGACTGGTTTTCTTTCTTGTTTGCTACATAAGTTTGCATACGAACGATAGCATCTTCACCCTGTACATTTGGTGTAATTACAAAACCTTTTCCACCATAATACTCCAAATCAAAATGTGATTCTGAAACAGCAATAATATTTACATCTCTGTACATACCCCCATAGAACGTAAAATCTGCTACCTGTGGATAAACGGTTTCATTTGCAGCATTATCAACTGCAACTACGATAAGTGTTTCATCTGTAAGTTCTTCTGTAAGGTTTACTCGCCATGTAGAGAAGCCTCCATCATGATGTGCCATTGCTTTTCCATTCACAAAAACATCAGCAGATGAAGCCGCACCATTGATTTCCAAATAATAGCATTCTGCTTTTGGTAATTCTGCTTTTTTAATTAATTTTGCGTAATTACAGGTGCCGCGAAAATAATCACTTCCCCCATCCATACCATCAATGTTATTCCAAGTATGAGGAAGGTTTACTACTTCCCAATCTTCTGGAATTGTTACAGGAATTTCCTTCGTGTCTTTCAAAAACAACCAGCCTGCATTAATATTAATTAACTGTCTCATAGTATATTTCTTCTCCTTAAAAACCCCGGCTTTCGCCGGGGAAATATTATTTCATAACGATATTTACAATGCGTCCAGGAACATAGATTTCTTTTACAATGTTTCCTGTAAGTTTGTCCGCAATCGCTTCTTTTGCCTGTGCAATAACAGTATCCTTTGCTTCGTCACGTGCAATTGCAATTGTAGCCTTAATCTTTCCGTTAATCTGAACAGCGATTTCTACTGTATTCTCAATCGTCTTCGCTTCGTCATACTGTGGCCAGTTTTCAAATGCGATTGTTTCTTCATGACCAAGTTTTGCCCACATCTCTTCGCCTGCGTGTGGACAAATACAAGAGAACATCTTAATTAAACCTTCTGCGTACTCTTTTGGACATTTGCCAGCCTTATATACTTCGTTTACAAAAATCATCATCTGGCTGATTGCTGTATTAAAGCCTAACTGTTCAAAGTCGCTGGTAACCTTTTTCACGGTCTGATGATATACTTTTTCAAGTGTTCCATCATTCTCTTCTGTGATGTTTTCAGGATTTGTAAAGAAATTCCATACACGAGTGATGAACTTTCTTGCTCCTACAACACCATTTGAGTTCCATGGTTTAGATACTTCAAGAGGTCCCATAAACATCTCGTAAAGTCTTAATGTATCTGCACCATATTCTTCTACGATATCACTTGGGTTTACAACGAATTCTGGGAAACGTTTACCCATTTTGATGCCGTTTTCACCTAAAATCATACCCTGGTGAACTAATTTCTGGAATGGTTCTTTTACAGGTGATAAGCCCTTGTCATACAAAAATCTGTTCCAGATACGTGCATACATAAGGTGTCCTACTGCATGCTCTGGTCCACCTACATATAAGTCAACTGGTAACCAGTGTTTGAGCAATTCCTGGTTTGCAAATTCTTCGTCGTTGTTTGGATCAATATATCTCATGTAGTACCATGAGGAACCTGCAGAACCTGGCATTGTAGATGTCTCACGAACACCTTTTACACCATTTGCATCATACTGTTTCCATTCGGTTGCATTTTCCAAAGGTGCTTTACCGTTTTTGCCTTTGTAATCTTCTAGTTCAGGTAAAACAAGTGGTAATTCTTCGTCAGGAATAAAGTAAATCTCACCATCTTCTTTATATACACATGGAACTGGTTCGCCCCAGTATCTCTGACGTGCAAAAATCCACTCACGGAAATGATAATTTACTTTTCTTCTTGCAACACCTTTATTCTCTAATTTTACGGTAATCGCTTTTTTTGCTTCTTCTACCGTAAGACCTGTGAACTCTTCGGAATTGATTAACTTGCAGCCTTTTCCAAGGTAGTCCTGTTTCTCAAATGCACATTCAGAAACATCACGACCTTCGATAACCTGAATCATATCAATATTATGAGCAATTGCATATTCGAAGTCACGCTGGTCATGACTTGGAACCGCCATAACTGCACCTGTACCATAACTTGCAAGTACGAAGTCACCAATGTAAAGTGGTACTTCTTTGCCATTTACAGGATTGATAGCGAATAAACCTTTTAATGGACAGCCTGATTTTGTCTTATTTAATTCTGTACGATCCATATCGTTTTTCTTTAAGGTTTCATCGATATAAGCCTGAACCTCTTCTTTATTCTCTACGCGATCCATAAGACCTTTTACGATTTCTCCGTCTGGAGCAAGTACCATAAAGGTGATACCATAAATAGTCTCAATACAAGTAGTAAAGATAGAGAATTTACCTCCGCCTACGATGTCAAAATCTACTTCTACACCGGTACTCTTGCCAATCCAGTTTTTCTGAATTTCTTTGGTAGACACTGGCCAGTCAATTTCTTCTAAGCCTTCTAATAATTTTTCAGCAAATGCAGGCTGGTCAATTACCCACTGTTTCATATTCTTTCTGATTACTGGATAGCCGCCACGTTCTGATTTGCCGTCAATTACTTCGTCATTTGATAAAACAGTACCTAATTCTTCACACCAGTTTACAGGCATATCAACGAGTTTTGCATAACCATCTTCATATAATTTTTTGAAAATCCACTGTGTCCATTTGTAGAATGATGGGTCAGAAGTTGCAATTACCTTAGACCAGTCATAGTCAAAACCTAATTCCTTCAACTGATTAGAGAAAGTTTTAATATTTTCCTGTGTAAATCCGTTTGGATGATTACCTGTAGAAACCGCATACTGCTCTGCAGGCAAACCAAATGAGTCGTAGCCCATTGGATGAAGAACGTTGTAGCCCTGCATACGTTTCATACGTGACATAATGTCTGTCGCTGTGTATCCTTCTGGATGTCCTGCATGAAGACCTACCCCTGATGGATATGGGAACATATCCAGCGCATAGTATTTTGGTTTGCTAAAATCCCAGACATCTGTCTTGAAAGTTTCATTCTCTTCCCAATAGTTCTGCCATTTTTTCTCGATCACTTTATGATTATAAAGTTCCGCCATTTTTAAATCCTCCTATTTTACCAACAGTAAAAGAGACAGAGCAACTCTGCCTCTTAAAACATGTATATTAGTTATTGATGAACTTATCTTCTTCGTTATTCCAGCTGTAAAGGCTACGAACTTCTTCACCAACTTTTTCTACTGGATGTTCAGCAGCAAGTTTTCTCATAGCTTTGAAGTGAACCTGACGGCCTGCTGGAGACATATCTAATAAGAAGTCTTTTGCAAATGTACCATCCTGGATATCTGCAAGAATCTTCTTCATAGCTTTCTTTGTATCTTCTGTAACAATCTTTGGTCCTGTAATGTAATCACCATATTCTGCAGTATTTGGGATAGAATATCTCATGCCTGCGAAACCTGACTGGTAGATTAAGTCAACAATAAGTTTCATTTCATGTACACATTCGAAGTAAGCATTTCTTGGATCGTATCCAGCTTCTACTAATGTTTCAAAACCTGCCTGCATAAGTGCACAAACACCACCACAAAGTACTGCCTGTTCACCGAAAAGGTCTGTTTCTGTTTCTGTACGGAATGTGGTTTCAAGAACACCAGCTCTAGCACCACCGATAGCTGCAGCATATGCTAAAGCCATATCAAGTGCTTTACCTGTAGCATCCTGTTCTACCGCAACTAAACAAGGAACACCTTTTCCAACCTGGTATTCAGAACGAACTGTATGTCCTGGTCCTTTTGGAGCAATCATAGTAACGTCAACATTTGCTGGTGGTTTAATAGCACCGAAATGAATATTGAAACCATGGGCAAACATAAGCATGTTGCCTGCTTCAAGGTTTGGTTCAATATCTTTTTTATACATATCAGCCTGTAATTCATCGTTGATAAGAATCATGATGATATCTGCTTTTTTAGCAGCTTCTGCAGCTGTGAAAACTTCAAAGCCCTGTTTTTCAGCCTTTGCCCAAGATTTGCTGCCTTCGTAAAGACCGATGATTACGTTACATCCAGATTCTTTCGCATTTAATGCATGTGCATGTCCCTGGCTACCATAGCCGATAACTGCGATTGTTTTTCCTTCTAATAATGAGATGTTACAATCTTCCTGATAATAAATTTTTGCTTCTGACATTTATGTGTCCTCCTAAAAATAAATTCTTTTTTAATCCAGATAAACCACGTCTGCAGAACCTCTGGTAAGTCCTGTTATACCTGTTCTTGCCAACTCTAAGATTTCATAACCTGCTAGCAATTCCAGAAAAGCATCTAACTTGCTTTGTGTACCAATTAATTCAATAATCATGGAATCCAAAGAAACATCTACGACTTTTCCACGGAAAATGTTCGTTACACTTACAATGGACTGTCTCTGGTCTTCAGCAACACGAATCTTTACTAAAATCAGTTCGCGTGTAATGGAATTCCCGTCCTCTAGTTTCTTGATATCCAAGACATCTTCTAGTTTAGCGACCTGCTTTTCAATCTGTTCGAGAATCTGCTCATCCCCTGTCGCTACAATCGTAATACGTGTATATTTAGGGTCTGCAGTTACACCAGATGAGAAGCTGTCAATATTATAACCTCTGCGGCTGAACAGTCCAGAAATACGACTGGTTACACCAGGGTTATTCTCAACTAAAAGTGAGTAAACTTGCTTTCTCATAACCTTTTCCTTCTATGTATTTAATAATATATCATAGATAATATTACTATAATTTGTATTTGTCAAGCATTATTTATGCTATAACTTGTAGTTATAAAGTTAATAACTTAATAAAAGTATTTTTGCTAAATATAACGCTTTCTATTATCTGCTAAAATAAGCATCTAATCCATTTGCAATTCCCTCAACCATTTTATCCTGATAATCCTCAGATGCCATAAGTCTATCCTCTTCTGGATTAGAAAGGAATCCCATTTCTAGAATGGTTACCGGTACTTCGCACCAGTTAATACCACTCATCGTATCTGTTTCCCATACATGTCGCTTTTTTGCACCCGTGCTTTCTACAAATGCATCTAAAATACAGTCGGATAGTTTGCGACTCTCTTTATATAGATACGCATTGTATGGATTGGAAGCTGTCTGACATATCGTTTCCACTCCATGTACCGAAGAATCATTCGAACTATTTGCATGAATTCGGATAAAAGCATCCGCATTAAGGCTATTTGCAAATTTCGCTCTTTCACTATTACTAATATTAATTGCATGGGTTTCACGAATCATAACCACCTGATAACCACGCGCTTTCAATTCATCTCTTAATTTTAAAGAAACTTCAAGGTTTAAAACATATTCTTTCTGTTTCGTCACACAACCGGTTGCACCAGAGCTAACCTTCGCCTTCAAAGTAGACGAGCCAGGACCATCTGGTTCTTTCCCACTATTGCCTTTTCCTTGATGACCAGCATCAATGACTACCACAATTCCATTTGGGTCAAAATCAGCTGGTAATTCCAAATCTTCTGCTGTAATCTCATCCACTTGTTTTTGTTGATCTGTTATCTGCGTATTTGTCACCTCAATTTTGGTTTGTGCAAGATACTTAACCGATACATATGCTATTCTCTCATTATAGCGGATTTTCTGCCAACCATCTACAGCTTCGCCTAGTCCTGTGACTTCTTGGTTAGTCGTCAGCATCCCCAATTTCTCTCCATTTGTAGATGGTATACTACGGATATTTACATTCGCCTGTGCATAGAGAGTAACTTCTTTTTCTTCTTGCACTAGACCGTCCTGCGTATCTTCCTCCTTCTGATTCTCAGTATCATTTTGTATCTCTGTATCACTTGAAATCTCTTCCTGTTCTGTTACCACATTGTTTTGACTGACTTCCATCGAATCTTTGTCCCCATCCGTAAGCCCGCATCCTGCAAAAGCAAACATTGCCACAATGGCTAAAATAGTTAATTTTTTATACATATGCTTTCCTCGCATTCTTGTACTTTCTCTCAATCTTTGTACTCTACATATTTTAAAGCAAGTCCTTCTGCTGGCACTGTATACCCAGCATTTTCTCGCACTTTGCTATCAATAATCCCCGAAATATCCTCTGGCTTTTTAGTTCCGTTTCCAACCTCAATTAACGTACCTGTCATAATACGAATCATTTGTTGTAAAAAGCCATCTCCCGTGTAGGAAATCTGAATTTCATTTTCCTTTTCCTCAATAGCAATATTTGTAACCGTACGAACAGTAGACTTTTTCATTTTCTTATTTCCACAAAAAGCAGCAAAATCGTGCGTACCAAGCATAAATTGGGCTGCTTTTTTCATCGCAGAAATGTCTAGTGGGTCCGTATAAGTATACATGTATTTTCTCTCAAAAACATTTGGAATCGTGCTCGTATGGATACGATACACATATGTTTTGCTCGTCGCATGATATCTGGCATGAAAACGCTCATCCACCTCCACGATATCTATTACAGCGACATCCATTGGCAGATAACGATTAAGATAATCTATTATTTCTTTGGCAGAAAAATATGCTGGTACATGAAAATTCGCAACCTGACCATAGGCGTGAACTCCTGCATCTGTTCTACCAGAGCCAATAACTTCCACATCCTGCCCAGTCATTTCTGACAAAACAGACTGTAGTTTGCCTTGAATTGTCATATCCGTCGACTTTTGCGCCTGCCAGCCTTTGTAGCGGGAACCGTCATATTGAATTGTGATTTTATAGTTTTTCAATGATAAATACTCCTTATTTAAGCCCCAACAATTTTTACTCATTATACATCAAAATACCCTACATAATCCAATGATTTCACATTTTAAATGCAAAAAAACTTATAATTAGACATATTATCTACGAATTCTTTTGTACTTGACAAAATACATTGTAAAAATTATCCAAAAATAGACTAGCATTTTTGTAAAGGTTGTGCACACTTTCTGTGAAAATCATGCTATGATACAAATCGTAAAAACCCCCAATACATTATATATAGTTTTTTACTAACCCCATAGTAAAAATACCTTCTCCTAAAAAGACAGTCTTAGCAATAAGCTGTCTTTTTAACTTTGTACTTATGTTTAAAAATATTTTTATACGCAAAAATGGATGGCTAATCGCCATCCATTCTTTATCTCCCCAATATTCTCCAAAAAAGACATTAGAGGTAAACCCTTAACCTCTTTGTCACGCTTGTATCATTTTAACATTTGATACTGACTTGGTCAATTAGCATTTATTACCAAATTATACCACTGCGAATGTTACAAACTGACTAAAAGAAGTTCATCATTTTAATTATCCCAATCTTCTTTTCCCCAATTATCGGTATTACTTGTACAGATAACATCTTCTGTCTGAAAAAGAATAATTTCAAACTTTGCCTCTTCGTAATGCATAATTATGCCTCCTCTCCTTGTAAAGCAGCCTTTGCAGCGCGCTCATAATAATATAATGCTTTCACAAGTTCTCCCATTTCAGCATCATCAGCCATATTACTAATGTACTGTTCAATAGTATAACTCATCATACCTGAATAGCTAACAGTTCCATCTGCATGTACTACATATCCCAAGAAATAATACTCGGTATCTGCCATATCTTTTGCTGCAATTTCAGGAGCATTTGATACCCACTGTCCGCTTCGACCACGATACTGAATCATTTCCGTCTTGATACCATCTCCAATATTATCTAAACTTGGAACACCATTCAACGCTTCGAACTGTTCCGATGTCCAGAAAATAGTACCGCACTCTATCGCATTTTCAACGATTGCATCGTCAATCTTATAGATCGCACCTAAGGAAATCATTTCCTCAAACAATAAGTTTTTACCTGTGGCCGTAAACACACTAGTATCTCTTTCTACCATTACTTCTTCAGGAATTACAGGAGCAAGATTCAGTTCAACATTGGACCAATCCATTTCTCTTTCTTCCTCAGGAAGAATGTTATTTACCAAATCATCCTTATTTGTATTTGGGTGGAAATACATCTGTGCAGCTGCATTAAAGTTCAATAATGCTACACATAAATCTTTTGTTTCGCTATCTGTTTCATCCTTATTCAACATATTTTCAGCATAGATAGCAGGAGTATACAGTTTCGCTTCACTAAATACATAACTGCCATCAGAGAGTTTCAGATAGCCTATATAATATTTTTCTATATGAAGGTCACGTGTGTAGATTCCTTCAGAGATTGCATAATAATACTCCGTATCCTTATAAGGTTTTAATCCAACAACTGCGTGTTCTTCATCAAATATAATGTTGTCCTGCATAGCTGTATATTCATCCACAGTGTAAATTAACATACCTGCATCTGTGGTCAAATCAATATCTTCTGCATTCTGCAGCTCGAAGATATCAATAACGTAGATTAAATCTTCATAAGAAAGATTTGTACCCTTCTGGGTAATAAGTGCTTTTGGCTTAAGATTACCACAAACACATTTGCCATTTTCATAAGAACATTCTGTATTTGCTTCGATAACTTCGTTACAATCCTCGTTAAGACAAATCTTGTTATGTGTACCGTCTTCATTTGCTTCATAGCCTATGTTCTCGTGCTGGCAGTCAGGCTCAAAGCTTATCGACCAAGTGCCTTCTACAGCCCAGATTGTATTGTACACATTTATATAGACATAATCACCCTTGTTAACATGGATATATCCAATATTATTTGGTTCAGGGAACATATCATCTTCTATACCATTCAGATATATCATACAGTACATCGCATCACCTTGAGGACATTTCACGGTCAAAGTACCATCAGCGTCTGCCGTCCAACAGTAGTGATGACTAAAGGTATAATCTCCATAAATATACCAGGTATCGCTTTCGTATGGCAATTCAAGTTCGTGAGGTTCTTCCTCACTACAGATTTTATTACCACAGTAATCGCAGTAGCCGGTGTTATCCTCATCAAGACACTCTGAGAAAGTTTCCCAGATTTCATTACAGGTTACATTTGTACAAACTTCATTATGTGTACCGTCGCCGTTAGACACAAATACGGTGTTTTCATGTTCACATCCTACCGTACGGGTATATGTAAATTCCCAAACGCCCGTAGCACCTTCATATGTGTATACATCGACAGTTACCACACCTGTAGGTCTTACATCAAAGGTGATGGAACCTGTTTCCTCATCTAACCAGTACTGCTCATTCCAATTATAGTAATCACAATCAATAACAGCATCGCCACCCTGAGGTACAGTAATAGTAATTTTACCAGTATTAGGAATTGTGAACGTATATCCATGATTCCACATTCCGTTCTCGTCAGGAGTAATCGTTTCCTGATAAGAAGCCGTCAACTGGTGCAGAGGTGCATAATCACCATATTCTCTGCCACAGTACTGACAGATGGCAAGCTGATAGCAGCAAGCGGTACCACCCGAACATTCCTCCGCAGAAGATACCAGCATATTACAATCGTTACATACTACCTTGTGTGTAAATGGTGAATCATCACCATAATGCATATTTGGAGTATAGGTCTTATTGTCACTATCGTGATTACAGAATACTCTTTCACAATACTGACAGGCATCATCACCCGAACATTCTTCGGATTCATCTATGGTCATCTTACATTCATCACATATCACAGTATGAGTCCAAACCTGATTTGTACCATCATTTGCATTTGGTTCGTAAATTCTGTCGGTACCATTATGTTCACAGCTATCACTTGCCCACAGTGCATAGAATGTTACATCATCTGTAAGTGTGTATTCATCTGTGAACAATGTAGACGCATCGTCTTTCACAGTCGTAAAACCAATAAGTCTGTAGCCTTCTCTGGTAATATACCAATTATTTGCATTGAAATATCCGCTATCTAGAGTTTCTTCCATAGATGCTGGATAATGCCAGAAGCCAATATTAACACCATTATAGTTCTCATAGCCACCGTTGTAGTCAAATACTACAAGTACTTCTGTCCAATATCCGCAAACACACTCATGTGTATCTTCATCATAGACATGTGGAGACCAATCAGATAACTCTACTCCACAGGCGCATATACTACAATGCTCATAGTATGCAGTATCGTATCCATAGTGGCTGTGTTCCTCTTGAGAAAGTTCTTCGCCACAGTTACAGTATCCAATATGGTATTCATCATAGCTGTCGTAATAAGAAGCTTCACACTCATGACCACAAACACAGCTTCCATCAACAACCGTATGATTATCCCAAGTTACCCATTCGCCACAATCCTTACAGTAGATATCATGACCACTGTATTCATCATCAACATATTTGTATTCGCCATGTCCTTGTGCTTCGATAACAGTCTCTGTACGGGAATATATACCACCACAGGTACAATAAACAATCGTTATCTTCTTTCCACCTTCACAATAATTACCAACAATATATTCGAAAATATTTTCTGTCGCAACATGGTTGCATGTGCTTGAAGCTACCGCCTGCAACTCTTCTAAATTATTATCGTTACTGTCTGTAAGTACGGTTTCACCTATTGTAATATAATCCCAGTATCCTTCTCGCTCTGTATAACTTATCTTCCAGTAATCAGGTACTGTTGCGTTCATGTTAGAGAAACGAATCGCATTCAGATCAGGTTCCCAACGGTTACGGTCTGTTGCATTTTCGTCATCCTCGTATTCTGTACTGTAATAAGCTGCTTGTATTACACAATCTTCTTCATATGAAGATTCGATCATCTGTAAATTAAGATTACAATTATCAAATGATACTGTACCATAGGTAGCCTCTATCAAAGTACCTGGAGCAATAACGGTCACATCACTGTTTTGGAACAGCATATCTGCATTATCACATGTAAGACCATCGCTGTAGTTTTCACTCGTTACAAACAGATTAGAGTCTACTACATTCAAATCACCATCATTGGTATATGCACCGCCATATAGTTCAACAATCGCATTCGAAAGCTGCAAATCTCCACCTGAAATTTTGTGATAGTTCCAATCTTCATCTTCATAATAATAGTCGCACAACACTACTTCGCCAAAAGTAATCAAAGTAGCATTTTGCACGGTAACATTGCCGCCTTCACTATAAATAGAAGAATCATAATTGGTTGACGAAATCACTGTTCCACCAGAAATCAGTAAGTCCGCTTGCTGTACACGAATACCATATCCATATTCATCATGATTAAGAGTGAGACTATATTCGCCTGTATCAATCTCAAGATTACATGTAGCTTTAATAGCAGGTATATAATCCCAGTTGGCATCGTAGCCCATACCTCTGCTATCCAATACCACATCCCCTTCAAGCGTCAGCTTCGCTTCGCTTAAACCGCCTCGAAAATCTATAGCCTTTACCTCAGTTTCTTCACTCAAAGTAAGTACATTGTTTTCCCATGTCCAACCTTCTCCGGAAGCATTTCCACCGTCCATTATCATTAACAAACCATTTTTGTTTAGATAAGCATTGGTTGAAATAACCTTCATAAGCCAAGCATCATTATTATTCCAGTTGTAGCCATTTTCATTTTCTACCGTTCCATCTATATCTTGGTATGCAATTACTACACAGGAATCACTAAATGTAGGAGCTGTATTCCATGCCTGAGCAATCCACGAGCGTCCCCCGCCTATAAGTCCGCCCCATACCTCTAGATAACTTTCGCCATACAGACCGGTTAAATCTACACCTCCTTCTGCATTACAGCAGATACCACTACTATAGCTTAGATAATCCCAATTTTTAGCTTCACTCGGCAGCGTTAATCCACAGTAAAGATTTCCAGGACCTTCAATACTTAATTTACTAGGTTCATCCCATTCCTCACCTTCTACAATCATTGTATAAGTATCTGCTAAAATAGCATGATATGAGGTGTATGATTCTGGCGCTTCTGAACAATAGTTGGTAACATAATTATCATTTTCTAGATGAATCGTTAAATCACCTACAAAATAGATAATAGCATTATGTGCGTCGCCATATGCATCTATATGAGTCGTTCCAGGCTCATATAAATCACAGTTATCCAGCGTTAGCACACCCGACTCTGCATCAAAGCTCCAGCCCTCACCTTGGGGATTCTCTAGTGCATTCACTTCGCCTACATATAAGGTAGTGATTGCAGCCTTTTCTTCTGGTTCTTCTGTTGCCATAACATCCATAGGCAGTAATGATAGCAACAAAGTAGCAGAAATTAGAAATGCAATTATTCTTTTCACAACATTCCCTCCCTTTCTTAAATATCTTTATATTTTATCAGCAGTTGTTTTCTGCTGGATATTTCAAGTTTTCGATAAATATTTTTACAATGAAAATGCACCGAAGAATGCGTAATAAATAAAGTTTCAGCTATTTGCATCTGCGTTTTATCTGTAAGAAGCTCTGCAAAAACATCCATCTCGCGTTTCGAAAGTTTTGTCAATTCAGGGTATTTAGAAAGCAGTCGTTTATATTCGTTTTCGGCTAAAGCGAGATAATCAAAATAATTCAGGTTTTCCATATCTTCCCTCCTACAAAAAATTATATCGTGACACCAAATGTTTGTAACCTACCCAAAAAGGTACTAATATCAAACGCAACTACCCATTATGGTAGTTTTCCTAACATCAGGTTGAAAATTGATGAAAATACTCTATAATATATATAATTATTTTAGTAATTATACTTTGATATAACTACGTTTTCATACCCCCCGTTTGGGGGGTTTTAGGAGTGCTACATTAAATAAAGGAAGGTGCATTTTATGAATCATTCAATTCTTATAGAGAATCAACGAAAAAGAATAGAAATTCCTCTTTGGATGCTAGTCTGCTTCTCTATGTTTAGCTTTTGGCAGATGGGATTTATTTATTATTTCCTTGAACCCTCTTCTGCAATGGATGGAAAAATTCCACTGCCCATTAACATAGATTATGGCACACTGCTAACAGTGGCTTGCTATATTCTCAGTATACTTACCATGATTTTCCTACCCAAAATTGTAATCTGGATTCAACGCATTGCTACAGGTGTTGCGCTCATTTCAGCAGTAGGTTTCTTTCTTCCTCTGTCAGAAAATGTGTTACGCTTTAATATCTACTTACAGATTTTCTGTTGCTGCCTGATGATTGGCTTTGAGACTTTCCTTGTAGTCAACTACTTTACAGAGAACAGCAGCATCAAATATCTAACCTTTGGCTATGGAGTGGCAGTGTTCTTAATCGCTTTGGTTCAAAACGAATTTGTCTCTATTCCGTTTTCGACCTTCCGTTTTGCTATGCTAGGAGCCCTTGTGCTTTTGCTTATCTTCTTTCTACGTATACCTATGAGTAAGGAACAGGAAGTTCAATACATAAAAAAGAGTGACGCCATCACCCCTCCAAAAAAACTCCTTTGGGGAGTTTATCTTCTTTTATTTATTATTGCACTGATGGGAGTCTCTGGACCTGCGATTGCTGGTAAAGTGGAACACGGCGTATCCATTATGTATCTGGTGGTAGCAGTTTCTAACTTTGCCATGTATCTTCTTTATAGAAAAGCGAATATTCATCCTTTCCGACTGATGCCAATACTGGTTGGGCTAGGCGGACTTGGTTACCTTTTGATGCTTGTAACAACATACGTTCCCACAGCATCCTACCTTGCCTGTGTATTCATTGGATTTGGTATGAATACATGTTTATTTGCTCCACTTTACGGTGTACCAATTATGAAATCGTATCCATCGAAATATATATCTCCTGCTATCATTGGACTTGCCATGATAGCAGTTGTCATTCATAGTATGATTGCAGAAATGTTTCTTGGCTCACCTATAGCGCTGTATCTCGTTTATGCAGTAATCATGAGCGTTCTTGTATTTGTATTTTTACAGGTTGAACCGTTCTTGTTATTTGTACTTCGCAGACGTATTGCTGACGATTCTATTACTAATAAAGTGAAAGCAGCAGACACAGATTATGACAGTAAAATTAAAACAGAAATTGAGACTGCAACAATTGCAACTGCTGAGATTGAAGACCCTCTTTACAAACTTAGTCCAAAGAAGCGTGAAGTTGCAGAGCTTATTTGTCTTGGTTACACCAACAAAGAAATTGCAAAAACTCTTTTCCTCTCTGAACACACGATAAAGGATTATGTAAAAGAAATATATATTATCTTAGATATTCACAGCCGTGTTGAACTTGCGAACCTTGTAAACAATTATCGCTTAGAAAGCAAGAAATAAAAGAAAGCCCGACCATCATCGTTTTTAATCTTTACGATGGTCGGGCTTATCATATTTTTCTAAATTAATTTTTATGCTAATTCTGATTTTTTTACTAACTCTACTCCCATATTTTCTAATATATGAGCTGTAGCTTCTACGTCTGCGGTACGAATAACGATAGATGCATCATTATTACCTGTTGCAAGCGCATACATATACTCGACATTCATTCCCGCTTTGTCAATTTCAGAAAGAATCGCCTGCAACTGTCCAACCTCATGAGAGAGTTTTACTGCGATGACAGGTGTTAAATGAGCCGAAAAACCTGCTTCTTTTAAGGCAGCCTTACATTTATCCGAATCCGCAACAATCATACGTAAAAGGCCGTAATCACTAGTGTCTGCTAATGAAAGCGATAAAATATTAATGTTGTTCACTTTTAAAGCTTCTAATGCCTCTTCTAATCGTCCTGTTCTGTTTTCCAAAAAAACAGAAATCTGATTTAAAATCATATATTCCCCTCCTATACAAGTTTACGTTTATCAATTACATGAACCGCTTTGCCCATACTTCTTTCTATGGTCTTAGGCTCAACAAGTTTAATCTTCGCTGCAAGACCAATTGCCTGCTGAATCACATGTCCAATCTTCTTAGACAGATTTTCCAATTCACTAATCTTATCAGAGAAGAAAATCTCATCTACTTCTACTTGGATTTCTAAAGTATCCAGGTTATTTACACGGTCTACAATCATCATGTAATGTGGTGAAGCTTCACCCATTTCAAGAAGCGCTGCTTCAACCTGTGATGGGAATACATTAACACCACGGATAATAAGCATATCATCGGAACGTCCTTTGAAACGACTGATTCTAGCTAAAGTTCTGCCACATTCGCACTTATCGTAACTAATGCTTGTTAAATCTCTTGTACGGTAACGAAGAAGTGGAATACCTTCTTTGGTAAGAGTTGTAAATACTAACTCACCTGTCTCACCTTCTGGGAGTGGTTCAAGAGTTTCTGGATGTATGATTTCTGGGAAGAAATGATCCTCATAAACATGAAGACCTTTGTGGTGAATACAGTCACAAGCCACACCTGGTCCCATAATTTCTGACAAACCATAAATATCAAAGGCATTGATATGTAATTTCTCTTCAATCTGCTTACGCATTGCTTCTGTCCAAGGTTCAGCACCACAGATAGCCGCTTTCAACTTAATCTTATCTAAATCACCATCTGCTTCCAATGTTTCTGCGATATGTAAGAGATATGATGGTGTACATGCAATGGCAGTTGCACCAAAGTCTTTCATCATCGTAGTAAGTTTCTTTGTATTACCCGTTGACATAGGTACTACTGTTGCACCTAAATGTTCTGCACCATAGTGAGCCCCAAGACCACCTGTAAAAAGTCCATATCCATAGGCAACCTGAATCACATCTTCTCGAGTTAGACCTGCCTGAGCGAAAGCACGTGCTACACATTCTGACCATACATCAATATCTTTCTTGGTATAGCCTACAACAGTCGCTTTTCCTGTTGTACCGCTGGATGCATGAATACGTACAATCTGAGACTGTGGTACTGCAAATAAACCAAAAGGATAGTTATCACGCAAATCGTTTTTTGTAGTAAATGGAAGCTTGGTAATATCTTCGATTCCACTGATATCCCCTGGTTCAACCCCAAGTGCCTGCATTTTCTTACGATAAAACTCTACATTATGATATACTCTGTCTACAAGTTTTACCAGTCTCTTTCCTTGAAGATGAGCCATTTCGTCACGACTCATACATTCTTTTGTTTCGTTCCAAATCATATTAATACGCCCCTTCATATCCAAGCAAAAATGCCTTTTTATTTAATTCCACTGTCTTTGGTGGAACAGTATTTTCAATTACGCGAAGCCACGCTTCTTTGGAAAAATCCATATGTCTTGCAGCAACACCAAGTACAATAATGTTAAAGACTCTAGAATTTCCAAGTTTTAATGCTTCTTCCATCGCATTTACACGGAAAACCTTGTGTTCTTTTTCGAGTGTATCAATGATATTCTCAGGGTATTCTGCCATACCAGTCACTACAGTAATTGGGTCAATTCTATGCTCATTTACAACCATCGCACCATCTGGTTTTAAAAAGTGTGCATAACGAAGTGCTTCTAACATTTCAAAAGCAATCAGAACATCTGCCTGACCTTCCTCTACGATTGGTTCTGCTACTTCTTCTCCATAGCGTACAAAAGTAACAACGCTTCCGCCTCGCTGTGCCATACCATGCACTTCAGAGAGTTTTACATCATATCCGGCATCCAATGTAATGCCACCTAAGATTCGGCTGGTAAGAAGGGTTCCCTGTCCACCAACACCTACAATCATAATATTCTTCGTTGTATTTTCTTTTGCCATGTTCTTACACCTCCACCTGTTCGATTGCATCAAATTTACAGAGTCCAGCACAAAGTCCACAACCATTGCACATCGTTGTGTCAATTGTAATTGTACCATCTGGATTCTTTGTTAATGCAGGACAGCCTGGACGCAGGCACATACCACATTTCTTACATTTTTCAGGAAGCGGACGACAAACTTTTGTTTTCTGTTTACTTAACAATACGCAAGGAGCCTTTGTGATAATCACAGATACTTCATCTTTTGCCACTTCTTCTTTCACCACGCGCTCTAATTCAACCGTATCAAAAGCACTTACTTCGATGACATTCTTAATTCCCAACGAACGACATAACTCTGGGATGTTGATTGCTGGAACTTCCTCGCCCATAAGTGTTTTACCTGTTGCTGCGTGATCCTGATGTCCCGTCATACCAGTGGTAGAATTATCTAAAATCATAACGGTTCCCGTACCCTGGTTATAAACCATATTAATAAGGGAGTTTACACCGGTGTGCATAAATGTAGAATCACCAATTACAGCCACCCAGTTCTTGATATAGTCTTTGCCTTTTGCTTTTTCCATACCATGAAGTGTGGAAATGCTGGCACCCATACAAATCGTAGTATCTACAACGCTAAGTGGAGCTACTGCACCTAATGTATAA
Source organism: Lachnospiraceae bacterium (assembly GCA_045580855.1). Taxonomy (GTDB): domain Bacteria; phylum Bacillota; class Clostridia; order Lachnospirales; family Lachnospiraceae; genus UBA3766. The sequence goes on from JAZNOO010000009.1 coordinate 63,055, forward strand.
CAGCCAATATCTCCAGCAGCATGGATTTTCAGTTTGTTTAATACTGAGAATACACTTCTGTGTGGGCAGCCCGGACAAAGAATTGGAGGTCTAGCAGGTACCTGTGCTGGTGTTTTAGAAGATACTTCTTCTTTTAAAACAGCCTTGCGAAGCATATTCGCACTGTATTCTCCCTGTACGGTAAAGATTTCCTTTCCGATACAAGGGATACCCCAGGCTTTGATCTGTTCTTCAAATACTGGTTCTAATTCTTCAAATATGTATAAGGTATCCACTTTAGAAGCAAATTCTTCAATGAGTTTCTTTGGAAGTGGATGCACCATACCAAGTTTCAAAACACTGGCATCTGGACATACTTCCTTTACATATTGATATGCAATACCACTGGTAATAAAACCAATCTTGGTATCCTTGATTTCCATCTTGTTGATTGGCATGGTACAGCCATCTTCTACCATTGCCTTTAAACGCTGCTCTACATATACATGACGAGGTTTTGCATTCCCTGGCATCATAACGTATTTCGCAGGATTTCTGGTATATTCCATATCAATAGGCTCACATCGGTCTTCTAAAGTAACCTGACCCTGTGAGTGTGCTAAACGTGTTGTTGTTCTCAAAATTACTGGTGTGTCATATTTCTCTGATAAATCAAAGGCATATTTCATAAAATCCTTTGCTTCCTGAGAATCAGATGGTTCTAATACCGGAACCATAGCTGCTCTTGCCACGCATCGTGTATCCTGTTCGTTCTGTGAAGAATACAGACCTGGGTCATCCGCCGCAACCAATACCAAACCACCATTTACACCACAATAAGAAATTGTATAAAGTGGATCAGCCGCAACATTTACACCTACATGCTTCATAGAAGCCATCGCTCTTACGCCACTAATAGAAGCTCCAATCGCAACTTCCATGGCAACCTTCTCATTTGGAGCCCACTCGGAATATATTTCTGGATATTTTACTATATTTTCACTAATTTCTGTACTTGGTGTGCCTGGATATGCCGATGACACCTTTACCCCTGCTTCAAAAGCACCTCTGGCAATCGCTTCATTTCCAAGCATAATCTTCTTTTCACTCATAACTTTCATCCCTTCCTATTAGCCCATGTTTTGTTCTGCAATCAAACGATTTGCACCGTATTTCTCACGAAGCTTTGGCTTTTCAATCTTACCTGTTGGATTTCGTGGAATATCTGCAAAAATAACTTCATGTGGACGTTTGTAACGTGGCATTCCAAGACAATAAGCATCAATTTCCTCTTTTGTCATAGTTACGCCATCTTTTAATTCTATAATGGCCGCCGCAACCTCTCCCAAACGTTTGTCTGGAAGACCGATGACTGCTACATCATGTACTTTGTCATTCGTACGGATAAAATCTTCAATCTGTACTGGATAAAGGTTTTCACCACCACTAATGATAACATCTTTCTTACGGTCAACTAGGAATATAAATCCGTCTTCATCTTCCTGTGCCATATCACCTGTGAAAAGCCATCCATCCGATAAAACTTCATTGGTTGCCTTTTCATCTCTATAATAACAGGTCATAACGCCAGGGCCCTTAACTGCCAGCTCTCCAACCTGTCCCTTTTCTACTGTATTGTGATTATCGTCTACAATTTTGACTTCCCAGCCGTAGCCAGCTTTACCAATGGCACCTACTTTATGGATGTCCTCAACACCAAGATGTACGCAACCTGGTCCAATGGATTCAGACAAGCCATAGTTGGTATCATATTCATGCTCTGGGAAAATGGATTTCCACTTTTTAATCAGGCTCTGTGGAACTGGCTGTGCACCGATATGCATCAGCCTCCACTGTTTTAAGTCATAGTCCGCTAAATTCACTTTACCACTTTCGATGGCTTCCAAAATATCCTGCGCCCATGGCACCAAAAGCCATACGATTGTACATTTTTCCTTGGATACCGCTTCTAATATAAATTCTGGCTTTGTTCCTTTCAAAAGAATTGCTTTCCCCCCTGATA
>JAZNOO010000010.1:0-1678 GCA_045580855.1 Lachnospiraceae bacterium
TAATGAAATAAACATATTGCACGAATACTATACACCAAAGAGCGGATAAAAGCAAGCAATTTTGGATATTTTTACGATTTTTTGTGTATTATGACAATTCTTATGTAAACATTGTTATGTAAACAAAGTAAACCAAAAAATGCATAATGAATGAATATTTCAAGATATAGGGTCTTGATCACCCGACGCTGCACTAAATATAGTTTTGCAAGAAAGATTTCATTTTAACCATATGGGGTAAACAGAATTTACCCCATATGGTGACTTTGTACAACTTAACCAGAATATTTTCTTCTGCGCTTCCCTTTTGGAGTACGCCCGCTCTTATTTATGATCCAAAAACCAAGCAAACTTCCCAGAATTAAGGCTCCATTCTGAATAAGAAATCCGCTTCCGATTCCGTTAAAGACCAATAGTGCACAAGTTGCATTTAATAAGATCATGATACCCACCGGTATACCGATTCCAAGAACTGGAAGATTTTTCGCCAACAGCCCTGTTATAGTGCCACTTATAAATGACACCACAGCAACAGCAATCTTGCATCCATCTAAAGTGATGCTTTCGCTGTTTACAAGCGAAGTGCATACTATAAGTCCAATCACACAGTTGACTAGGTATATCCCTAACATCCATAGCCATTTACTCAGTGGCATATTGTTTTTTAGTTTCATTATCTCCCCTCCCCTTTGTACCACTCTATGCGGACGAGCAAAAATAATACCCAGGACTTAAATTAAACAAGTCCTGGGTATTTACATATTACGAATTATACTGACATTTGCGCGACCATCGCATCAAGAAGTGCCTGTGCCTGATCCTTGGTGTTTCCAACAGCAGTGTAGTAGAATTTCACCTTTGGTTCTGTACCGGAAGGACGAACGATCACACTTCCGCTCTCCCCTAAGATAAATTCAAGTACATTGGAAGAAGGCAGGTCAATAGGCGTTGTCTTTCCGCTGACCAGATCCTTGGCAGTGCTGGATTTATAATCGCAGATCTTAGTAACCTTCGCTCCACCGATGGCTTCAGGTGCATTCTCCCGTAGGTCAGCCATCATTTTTGCAGCCTTTTCCATAGCATCGGAGCCAGTCAACTCAACACTCTGAACATATGACAAGTAGTTGCCGTAGGTATTATAGAGATCCTCAAGGGCATCTAAAATACTCTTGCCATCCAGCTTGTACTGTGCAGCCATCTCGCAAACCAGCATGGAAGCAATGACTGCATCTTTGTCTCGTGCGTAGGTACCTTTTAGGTAACCGCAGCTTTCTTCATAACCAAACAGGAAACGATTCTCCTGGCCTTGGTTTTCCAGCTTTAAAATCTCGCCGCCAATGTATTTAAAGCCGGTAAGAACGGTACACATATCTACACCGTAATGCTCAGCAATTCTGTCAGCCAAAGGAGAAGATACAATGCTGCGAACCACGATTGCATTTTTGGGGATGTCACCACGGGCAGTGCGCGCCTTTAATACATAGTCCATCATCAGGCAACCCAATTCATTACCAGACAGCTTACGGAAGCCTCCGTTATGAGGAATTGCAATGGCAACACGGTCGCAATCCGGATCAGTACCTAAGACAACATCGCAAGGTACATTGCCGGCCACCTTGTAGCTCTCATTCAGAGCAGCATCTGTTTCGGGGTTCGGATATTCACAAGTTTTAAAGTC
>JAZNOO010000011.1:0-1541 GCA_045580855.1 Lachnospiraceae bacterium
ATTCTTAACAAACAGCGTTAAGGACGCATCCTTGCGTTGCAGGGTGGATTGGTCTGCGTTTTTCTCATAGCGAATATCGGTTACTGTGTATGAGAAACGATTACCTTCCATATCTGTGAAGAAAACGCTATCTCCTACGGAGATTTCACGGTAAAAGTCGTATTGTCCTTTTTGGGAGGTTGCACCAATTTGCAAAGTGCTATCATAAATGCTGCCGCTGAACCTACAAGGATATTTTGTAAGGTGTCCCCAACTTACGCAAACGGGAAGTGCCGACTCATATCGTGGCATTTCTATTACGCCGACAAAATCTGCCCCATCGATAGAAAGAACGGACATTGAATTATCCCTTCGCTCTTGCGGAACTGAGCCTTGCGTCTCAGGGATCAGATTGCGAAGAGTCTTGACATAAGTTTCTGATTTTTGTACCGAAGAATTTATATTCCATTGCCAGCAAATCAAAACCAATACCCCTATAACCAGTAAAGCAATACCTACTAAAACGCAAATTTTGGGTATAACACGTTTATTTAATTTCTTCATGTGCGCTTCTCTTTCCTATGATACCTAAGATAATCAACATACTTCCGGAAACGATCATAAATATCACATATAACATTATGTTTGAAGTATCACCGGTTTGCGGAGTGTCAGGTGGTTCATCAGGCTTTGACGGGGTATATGTATTGGTCAATATAAATGAGGTGTCTCGATTTTGGGCAGTCATAGTATACCTTGATGGAGTGTTTCTCTCTATTACTGTCCATTTGGCACCATCATCTTTTGCCGTCCAACTATACGACCAATTATCATCCTCCGAAAGAACTACCTTTTTGTAGCTCGCCCCGTCTCGAAATATCTCTACCTCAATATTCTTTGGACGAGCTGAACTTCCTTCGTCGCCTTTCCAAAGTTTAAGAACCTTTAGTTCTATCTCTTTGTCACTTGGCGGAATCATCTCCGACTTAGAAGCAACCGTAACCTGATACTCCCAAACACCTTCCGTGTTAAGACCCGGCAAAGCAACCAACGCAGAATCAAAGAAACAAGTTACGTCTTCCTGCGTTACAGTGCCAACAACCGCAAGATATAAGCCGGGTTTTAAATCTTCAAAACAAACTATTCCTTCCGAATCGGTTTTTGCGATAGCATCGGCTGCAATATTTTCTGCAACAATATGTGCCTCAAGCGTGGAACGGATTACACCCCATTCACCATTAGTCCTGACACCATTTAAGATAAGTGCTGATTTCTCAAAGGAAGAAGTTAGTTTATACTGAAAATCAGAGGATACATCAGCGATCTTATATAACTTTATAGATACATCCTCAAAAACTGTTCCGTCACAAGCATAACTGAGCGTCAACGTACATTCTTGGTTCACACTGATTGGTTCAGACGCATCTGCTGTTGATGCCGCCTGCACTTGGCACGGTATTAGATATAGGCAAATGCAAAGTAGAAAAGCGATTATCCTCATTCTTCTTTTAGCCATTCTTCTTCCTCCTTTGAGATGAGGGGTTTGCTTCCCTTATCTCGAT
>JAZNOO010000012.1:0-69664 GCA_045580855.1 Lachnospiraceae bacterium
TGCTGATAGAGCTTTACATACCGAAATACTTCTTCACTCACGCGGCGTCGCTGCATCAGGGTTTCCCCCATTGTGCAATATTCCCCACTGCTGCCTCCCGTAGGAGTTTGGGCCGTGTCTCAGTCCCAATGTGGCCGTTCACCCTCTCAGGCCGGCTACTGATCGTCGCCTTGGTGAGCCGTTACCTCACCAACAAGCTAATCAGACGCGGGTCCATCGTATGCCACCGGAGTTTTTCACACTGTATCATGCGATACTGTGCGCTTATGCGGTATTAGCAGTCATTTCTAACTGTTGTCCCCCAGCATACGGCAGGTTGCCCACGCGTTACTCACCCGTCCGCCACTAACTTTTAAATCACTAGGTTTCATTAAAAGTCCGTTCGACTTGCATGTGTTAAGCACGCCGCCAGCGTTCATCCTGAGCCAGGATCAAACTCTCTAAAAAAATTTAAATCATTTGTCCGTTCAAAATCAACATCTAGCTAATTTTTCCGTTTTACTTTGTTTAGGTTTCTTTCTCTGAATTGTTCTCTACACTTTTTAAAGTGTTTTTAGAATTTTCAGGGTTGGATTGCTGTTTATTTGTCAAGGTACTTTGTTGCGTTTCGCAGTCGCAACGGATTTATATTAGCATACCGTTTTGACCTTGTCAACAACTTTTTTAAAGATTTTTTTCACCACTTTTTTTGCGGTGGAATTTGATTGTAGCATTAAGCATTTTAAATGTCAATGCCTAATTTATTCTCTTTTTAGTATGATTTATTCATGGTAATTTTATACATTTTATATAGAAGAAAGTGTTTATAAGTGACATTGGAATGAGTTTCTTCTATAGATAGTATTCCATGATGGAAATAGCCACAAGATTTATGAAAGGTAGTAGACAGATGAAAATAGAGAGATATGCGTTGTTTCTATATATATACTTATATTATTAGAAAAATTTATGATATTTTAATGTTTAGAATTAATCATTTTACAATCAATTCTCTAGAATACCTATTGAAATAAAAATTTTCATTATCGCTATATTTTAAATAATGAATCGTTTTGAGCTGTGGTTAATATTGTGCTTATTATATATTTATAATAGGTAAAATGTTTAATGTAGGGATAACATGGCGGATGCCACGACAATAAAATACCGCCGGATTATGCGTCCGGCGGCATGGCGAGTTTTGGTAAAACTGAAATTTATCTCTCTGTTACTGTTTTTTATAGAAATCTAATTGTACTAATTTCTTTCCATTCGGCAACTGTTGTTCTAACATCTGAATTAACTGATAATCAATTTCATTCATACTATTCTGCAGTTCCTGTTCAGCCATTTGATGATGAACAGTCTCCAAACCATCAAACGCATGCAGATAAGGAGAATCTGATACAAAGCTATCATCCACATTTATCTGAATAATACACGATACATATATAGGTTTTGTCACTGTCACTACTTTTTTGAAACATTCATATCCAATATATTCGATCAATAGGTTCGCAATTAACATATCTACTTGCGGAAGTTTTTCTGCCTCACTAATCAAATCTACGCAAAGACACTCCAATGTATCAGAGATGTTCTCATATCTCTTTTTGGTTATTGTTAGGTATTCTTGATTTATATCCACACCGTAAACCTTGTTTAATTTTTCAGTATCAACATGCTCCAAGCCATTACCACCTGCAACCCCAAGTATCATAGCAGATTGTATATAATATTGATTTAATTGTCCTTTCATCATCTGATTCATTGCCTGCAACTGCTGAACAGAATCCAATGCCATATGCCTCTCATAATCAGATAAGCTAATATCCTTCCACGGATTATTCATAATATTATCACCACCAACTTCCAATTTTACTCTTCATTTCCCATATAATAAGGAAACCTAAAAATCATTATCCTCTCCCGTGCGCTGTTTCCTTCAAACAAATCACTGCAATCGATTTCATCGTAAAATTCCAACTCATCTACAGTCATAAGATACGAAATATATTCTTCCGACGGATAATAAAAGAACAACATCACTTCCCGCGGGTTCTCATAATAGGATTCTACAATCCTTGCCATCACCTTATGAAGCAACTCCACCGAAAACGGATTAAAAAAATAGCATCGGTTGACGTCCGTCGGTACCTGATACTCTTCTGCCCTCACAGGCACGAATTCCGTCTTTGTTCTTGAAACAGCTGTTTTCTGATTGAACACCGCTCCTTGATAAATACGTTCATCATATTCAACACCGATGGTATTTGCCTTCGTTTGATAAGCAAGATAAAAATCAACACGCCCTTTGCCACATCCATAGTCCAAAACCACGTCTTTTTTACCGATCAAACCGCTGTTTGTCAGTCGCTCCAAAACACTGTAAGGTGTGGGTTCGTACGGATAACGATATTGATCGGCTCCCGAATCGTCCCGGCCGGTGGTTTTAATATGTAAGAGTTTGTCCCATGTATTTTCGTTATCTGTCATTATTCGCCTCTGTAAATTATGTTGTTTCTTCAGTCTTCTCGCATCATAGATTAAAACCAGCCTTATTATATCCCTTCTCAGTCGCAACCTCAATATTAGGCACATACTTTTTCTGCAAAAATGAAACTTCTTTCATTTTTATATTGACAAATGTGTATGCAGGCATTAAAATGAAACCATATTCATTTTTATTGTGCTGTTAGTTCTTTTATATTGGCTGAACCTATATCTCTTATATGCGAGACAATATATATAACGAAACAACACACATCAGAAAGGAAACACCATGCCGAAAGTAACGCAGGAATACATACTTAATAAAAAGAAAAAAATCATCGACGCAGCCTACGAACTCTGCTTAGAAAAGACGGTCAGCACCGTAACGATGCAAGACATCATCAACCGCACAGGGTTAAGCCAGGGCGGAATTTACCGCTTTTATAAGGATATTGATGAAATCTTCGGTGACATGCTGGCGGATATGCGCCAAAGAGTTACCATCAAAGATGAATTAGACGCCATTCTTGCCAAAGCGGACGAATTCAGTGCCGGTGAAGTTGTTGACCAAGTTTTTGATATGCTGGCAGACAATATGGAAGCTGAATTGATGGGCATCCAGAAGATTGACCTGGAAATGTCGGTACTGGCCATGAACGCGCCCGAACGTGTGGATAAAATCCTTGCCGGCGCCAAGGGTGTGGGCAACAAGGAATACCTGATGTACCGCACTTCCGAATATTTTGGCCAAAAAATGGAAGCAGGCACTTTTACACCCCGGATGGAGCCGATGGAAATCCTTGCTTATATTTCTTCCGCCTACACCGGCATACAAACGGCCTGCATTGTCCAGCAATGTTACAACAAAATGCGTGCGGACGAAATGTTTCAGCCCAAAAGACGATTTCGCGTCCTTGCAACAACCGTAAAATATCTTATGGGCATCGATGAGTAACTACTTTTTTATCAATGATTTTATTACAAATATGTAATCGTACACATCAAATAAAAATAGGAGGCTTTTATTATGAAGAAAATCACAATCCCCGAATACATTACCGGCGAATATGCTGTAGGAACCGAGTGTTTCAGCATAACCGACAACAGCCGAACCGAGATTCTCGGCCCGGGAGAAGGCCCGCGTAAAATCGCCGTACGCCTTTATTATCCCACCATCAAAGCAAGCGTGACCGGCTTGGAGAAGGCAGACGTTTTCTCCGAAAGAAAGTTAAAAGCCCTTGCAAAGGCTTACCACATGAAGGTAAAAGACCCTTCTATTTTAAAAGCAGATTACTACGAGAATGTCCCCTATATAGAAAATAAGAAGTTTCCCCTTATTATCTTTAACCACGGCTACAATGCCTATGTAGAGTGCAACACCTTTCTCTGCTGTCAGTTGGCGTCCAACGGCTATATCGTAGCTTCCGTAGGGCATGCATATGAAGCGGTGGCGAACGAATACGACGACGGCAGTTTCGACTTGTATGATAAGCACATTAATAAAATTATGTACGACAAAGGCGTTTTGAAAGCCGTCCTTGACCAGAACAAATTATTGAAAGCGAAGGGCACGCCTGAAGAATTATTCGAGAAATTTGATGCGTTCCAGAAAAAGCACTGCACCTATATCCTTAAGCGCATCCCGCAGTGGGCGCAGGATACCATGCAAGCCGTTAACACCCTAAAAGAAAAATACGCCGACCGCATTGATTTTTCCAAGGGCATCGGTGCCACAGGTCATTCCTTAGGCGGTGCCACTGCGTACTACCTCTGCCATCACGAAGAAGATTTTGTGTGCGGTATCAACATCGACGGCGGTGTATTCGGCGAGTATGACGGTCTGATTATGAAAAAGCCTTTCCTGCAGATTTGTTGTAAAGAAAACTATAATGCGGAAACCCGTTCCCTGATTTCTACCGAAGCGCCTGTACAGTGTGAAGTTTTCGAAGATATGAAGCACTTAGGCTTTACGGATGCCAAATTCTACATTCCTTTTGACTTTCTTGCGGGCAAAATGCCTCCGTTGGAAATGCACGAGAGATTATCGAAATTGCATCTGGAGTTCTTCGGAAAATATTTATAAAACAATTAAGATTTTGATTACATAATATGATACTTTTTATTTTCGCACACAAAAATTTTTACAAATTAACAAACAAAATCCCAAGGCCATAAACCTTGGGATTTTTACTTTAAATTTGATCCAAACCATACTTGGCTTCCAGTGTACGGAACCACTCCTCTACACCTTCGCCACCAACCAAAAAAGTATATTTTGTTTGTATATATATTGAACCATCATCCGTAATAACAAAATCATACGAAGCTTCTGTATTTGTATAAACAGACAATGTATATTTTAAGTTATCATACTCTTGGTCCATTTCCTTAATTGTCAAAGGAGACTTTCTGATAACACAGATCGTATCTGTAAGTTCCTGCAATGTATACAGATCTTCATCATCCAAGTCAAAACGGATATAATCATCGCTACCGTTAGCAAGATAAACTTCTATTCCGTTTCCATGATCTGCATTTACAAGTTCCGCAAAATAATTTTCACCGGGGGTTCTTGCATAAATTGAGAAAGATACATCGTGGGCTTTTTCCATACCTTTCTTCCATTCTCTCAACTCATCGTTAATATCTATGAACTGCCCTTGGCTATCTATAATTCTATAATAACTACCACAATTCCAACTTGTCAGAAGATTACCGTCCTTATCGTACATATTCATCTTATATCCGCTATAACCCACACCATTGGACTCCCAAGGTAAAGGCTCCGATACCATCCGGTCTTTCATTCCTTTCAAGGCTGCTATTTCTTCCGCAGTAAGTTTTATATACAGTTCTTCCTCGTATTTTCCCTCGTAGGAATCTACAATTTCTATAGCCACAACCTCATCCAGATACTCCAAATTCAGTTCTACGGTTTCCGTTTCGGACGGAAGAATTTCTTCTATGATGGGCACATCTTCGGGATTCAATCTCGTACACCCGGACAGGATAAACATTGCTGCCAAGCTTGTTAAGAATAATCTCTTCATGTTCTATTCTCCTCTTTTATCTGGTTCCGATTGTCAATACAAACTCATTCGGAATCTCCGTTATCTCCACAATAACGCCATCCTCTGATATAAAATCAACCTGCAAATAAGCATCCTCACCCAATTCGATTAAGGCAGTCGTCACATCATCGGTATAGAAATAACAATCGTTACCCCAAAGCACACTTTCCTCAACCACCTTGCCTGCGTCCTCAAGTGCCGATATACTCTCTCCAATGAAACCGTCTTTAAAGTAAAAACAAATATCCACATTAATATCATCATCTGTCTTATAATAGCTACCCCAGTCACTATCTAGAGGACGTCCTATCGTATTCGACGACTCCATATAAATTTTATAATCACCGTGATAAAATGTTCCACTATTAGAACTGACAGCAATAATCTCTTCTTCGTTTGTGCTACTCAGCAAACCACAACCTGTTAGTCCAATGCTACCTAACAGAAATACTACAACCACAATACATTTTTTAAATGTTTTCTTCATTATGTGCTCCTCTCTTACCTGCAATTCTTTTTATTCCAAGTTAAAATAATCATAATTCACATAGTCTGCATCGAATTCGTTCCAGTAACTTTCCTGATTAATCAGGTAATCTACGTTTTCATCATAGATTGCTACTTCGTCATCTATACCATAGGGTTCAATATGGGATACATGGTCTTCTACGATAAGATTTTCGTGCTTTCCATAATAATTATAACTATAGTCGCAGTTTCCGAAAGATAGAAGCAATTTTGACGAGTGGCAGTGAATACTTTCTGCCCATACCACTATGCAAATCGCTTCACCCTGATAATCGTCCGATTCTAAATAGGTCTCTAACGCTTCGCAGGCATTCTTGATTTCTTCCGCAATCGCTTCGTTAGAATCCGATACCACGTATAATTTGTATTCAACGATTTGCGGGTCCATAAGGTACACATGGCTCTGAAACTCCAAAACGCTTTGGTCCACATTTTCAACCAACAAATCAGGTAATGTACTACTCTGCAACAAATCTTTAATCTCTTTCTTAGACAGTTCCTTATTTGTTGCCTGCATATTATATTCCGGCGTTTCGCTTGGCAACATATTTCCTATTATGCTACCCAACAAGTTACAACCGGATAGACCTATACTTCCTAACAGAAATGCTATTGCGATGCTACCTTTTATAAATGCTTTTCTCATTTTATCCCCTCTTATTGCTTTCCATAAAACGTGTTAAAAAACTACTTCTTTTATTTCCGTAGTTTTGACTTCTACTCATAACACTACACCAAACCATAAAAGGTTGCAAATAATATAAAAAAAACCCTTTATCAGACTTTGACATCTGATAAAAGGGGATTACTTCATTTTTATTAGGCAAAGCAGACTATCTTTTTCTGCGCTTTATTTTTTACTTTCGGACTCTTCTTTCAACAACTCCTCTTCCGCTGCTTCTTCCTTCGTCTTAAAAGCCATCATCGCTGAGAAATTGCCTTTGTACATAATAACATCGTACTTTTCGACCTTGGTGGCAATCGCATATAAATCAGCCAGAATGGGAATTGTGTGAATTCTAGGGCTTCCGTCGCGGTTACACACGCCGATGTACATCGTCTGGCTCTGGGTCGTAAGTTGCCCCGTATAGCGCGCCAACTCCGGTGTATTAATCATCGTAGTATTTTCCGTACTAATCAAAATCGCTTTTTTCTTGGTAAAATTCTGTCGTTCCTTGTCGAAAATATCACGGTTTTTAATATTTTTAACCACAAGAATCACTGCCGCTACGGCTAAAATCAACACACTTATCACAATATGTACCGCTTCAAATTCCGTCATCCAGCCCACAACCATCGCCATGATTGCCGCTACCAAAAACAGCATGGCATAAAAGGGGCGTCCTGTAAGAGACTTTTTATAGGACCTTTTCAAACGCTTAAAATCAATATCCGTCAACGATTCCTCCGGCCCGTCAATTTCTTTTAACCAATTTGCGGTGGTTTCGTCTTTGACAAGGGCGCCTTTGGGCCCTTTTACCTGATTAACGGAACCGATGATTGCTCCGACGATACAGCAAATCAATGTTACAAACAAACATAAAAATTCAACCATTTTACGACCTCGTATATACAAATTATTAAAACACACCCAGCACGAAACATCCAATCGCATTAATTCCGATATTTGCCGCAATGTGAATCACCCAGGAACCCAAGAAACTGTCGCACTTCTCCGCCGCGAAATTCAGAATCACGCCTGCCACATACAATAAAAAAATAACCAAAAGAAATACCCAGATGTTAAACCATCCGCTGACAATTCCGATGTGGTATACCGCAAAGAAAAGCGCGCTTAAATTGTAGGCAAGCTTGCGATGGCCTGATTTTTTCACCTGTAGAAACAACAGTCCTCGGAAGAATATCTCTTCCAGGAAAGAGTTCACCGCAGATATGTACAGGGCCACATACAGAAAATTGTCCACGCTGACTTTCTCTTTATTTAAAAGGCTATCCTTGATTTGCTCCGGATTCACGTAATCCTGAATCAGCGCATAAGCACCTAAGATAACGCCGATGGTCAGAAGCGCAATCACAACGCATACGGCGAAGGCCTTTTTATTCTTAATTTTAAAATGTTCTTTGATCTTCTCATCCTTGTATAAAAGGTAAAACAACACCACGCTTCCAAAAAACATAGTGATCTTTACCACCGACTTCCACACATAGCCGGGCTGAAGGATGCTTTCCACCGCGCACATCACCGCAACGGCAATTACTGCCGAGATGATGATGGTGAGAAGCTTCTTGGTTTGATTGCTTATGGATTTGCTCATAAAAATCACCTTTATAAAATCGTTTTATCCTGCTTATAAAATACCGACTGCCCGGGCAATTACCAGTCCGTATCCCAGTCAGTATCATTATAATCCCAGGAATCACCGGTATCCCAATCGTAATCGTTGTCCCAGTCGTCATCATAATCGTCATCGTAATCCGTATAAGTCGGCTCCGTATACCAAATACTGTCTTCAAATCTGGCTCCGTCGTGATTGTAAATCTGATACTCTCCCTGCGCATCCGAAGAAATTGCCTCAGGCACATCATCACTATCCATCAGACTCCAGTCATCATCAGCCTCATCATATTGATACCATATGGAATCCTGATAATAATAGGTATCATCTTCGTACTCATAGTAACCTCTTGACGGACCAAGGTCATCAATCCCGAATGCCATTTGGGTAAGCACTGTTGATACCACCATATATGACAGAGGGTTTATTGCCATAAATACAATAATTCCAACTAATAAACCTCGATTTTTAGACTTCTTTTTGAAAATCGTTGTCGTCGTAGTTTCATTGTATCTCTGCGTTCCGGTTTCGCTCTTTCTGTCGGCAATTTCGCCCTTGAGCTTCTGATAGAGTTCATTCACCGCATAGGCCTCATCCGCGCCCTGATAACGGACTGCGCGCTGCCCGTCGCTTTTATTTTTATAAACGACGAAGTCGCCCGTACTGTCCTGATAGATACCGAACGCCTTAGGCTCCGTAATATTTTTACCGATAAAGAAGCGTGTCACTTCCTCGGGGGGCAAATTATGCGCAACATACCACGCCTTCAACTCTTCAATGGTACGTGGCTGTCCGCCTGCAAAACGGTTCACTCCATCCAAAGTAGCACCGCAATTGGGGCAAGTGCTGTTCTGTTCCTCAATCAAGCTTCCGCAATAATCGCATTTAATCTGCATAGTATTTTCCTCTTAAGTGCTAATACGGTTAATAAAGTTACATGTATCTTCCAAACACCTCTAAGATATCGTGTTTAGCCACATTATAACATAAGGATGCTTTTTTAACAAATTTGTGCTAATCCTTCCAAGGACGTTTCTTCCCAAGCCAGCCGTTCTGCTCCCAATACTCTTTTTCCACAGGTGACGAACCCATACCTGCCGACTGCATTGCGCCCATTACTTTAAACATAAAACGAGTTTTTATGCCCACCGATGGCTTTTTCCCCGCGGAAAGTTTCCGGGCGAGTTTCTCTGTATCCTTCTCGATTTTTACTTTTTTCTTTTCATTCACACCGTCCCAGCTCATCGCCTGCACTGCGACACCATAAGACTTAACATACGGCACACCCCAGTAAAAAAGCGTGTTTGTAATATCTTTCATCGCAGACTTCATACCGGTTCCGGCAGCGGTAGAAACCACCACCGCCCTTTTAGAAAACATACATTTCCTGGGTCTGTGCACCATCCAATATGTAAAAGTCAAATCCATAAAAGACTTCATCGGGGCTGACGCGTGCATACAGTATGTTGGCGTTGTAAAAATCAGCACGTCGGCAGCTTCTACAGCATCCATAATCTTTCTTTTGTCATCATAAAAGGGGCACTTGGCATCATCTTCAATGCAGTTATAGCAACCCAGACAAAAATGATTCAAGTCCCTCGGCAAAAAGAATTCCGTAATTTCATTTGTGCCCTGCATTTTATCCGCAATCATTCTTCCGATATGATAAGAACTACCCTTATGATTCTGACCATGTATCAATACTACTTTCATTTGTACCCCTCCTAAACCTGATAATTTCTGTTAAACTGACGAATATGTTGCTCTATAAGTTTCACTGCCTCAGCCTCTCTCTCAGGGTGACGGTCGCAAAGCGTCAACAACATATAAATCGGTGCATAAAATTGTATCGCCATCACGTTCACATCGCCTCCGGCAAGAATTCCTCCGCCGGTAAGCATTGTAAACATCATCGCCTGATAAGATAGCGGACCGTCCACATATTGCCGAGTATACAATTGCGATAATTCTGGGTTGTGGAACTGTTCAATGGTCAACATTTTACGAAAACGGCTTGCGTAGTCATCATGTAAAAAGTGCGAAAACAGCCCGATACCCATTTGTACCAATGCATCCTCGGATATTCCGGCAAACATTTCGGCATCGGCAGCCGCATCGTTTCCGTTCATATTTAACGCCTCGGCCTGCATATCATATCTTCGCTTCATTTCATCCAGGATTGCATTAAAAATATCCTGCTTGCTTTTATAATGTTTATATAGGGACGGGGCTTTAATTCCTACCGCCTCGGCAATCTGGCCCACAAATACGTTTCCGTATCCTTTTTCCGCAAATAATGTTAGTGCTTCATCCATAATTCGTTGTTTTGTATTCATCTTTCTACCTCGTCGGCTAATTCTGATTAGCTAAATTATAGGCTAATTGTAATTAGCTGTCAAGATAAAAATAAGATGCAATCTTAATTATGCGATTACACCTTAGAATCTTTATTCTCATATTAATATGTCAGTAAAATAAAAAACTTTCCCTGTACTTTGGACAGATAGGGAAAGTTTTTTCTCAAAACTTGGCCAACCACTCTGTGGCGATTGCCTTTTATGATTGTATTATAACAAATTTATCAGATATTACAAGTCATTTATATTAAAAGCTTTTCTGTGCTTTCTTTTATCTCTAGTGTGATAAATCCACACTTCTTACCGCCTCTCTCACTTTCAAAACAAAAGTAGGCGATACGGACAATTCGTCAATTCCCATACGAAGGAATCTCTCTGTCAGGCTGGTATCTGCTGCCAACTCGCCGCAAATTCCAATCCAGGCACCATATTTGTGGGCACTCTGTGCCGAGAATTCAATCAATCGCAAAATCGCTTCATGATGGGTATCGCAGAACTCCTCGATTTCAGGATTCTGACGGTCCACCGCTAATGTATACTGGGTCAAATCATTGGTTCCCACGCTGAAGAAATCTACCATAGGCGCAAGCAAATCGCTGATTACCGCTGCTGCAGGGGTCTCAATCATAATGCCCAATTCCACGTTATCTGAAATTTCAATGTTTTCTTTCACCAGTTCGGCTCTTACTTCCGCGCAGATTGCAAGAATCTTCTCAAGTTCGCTAACGCTTGTAATCATGGGGAACATAATGCCAAGATTACCGTAGGCCGATGCTCGATATAATGCACGGAGCTGTGTTTTAAAAATCTCCGGTCTTGTTAAGCAAATACGGATTGCACGATAGCCAAGGGCAGGATTCTCTTCCTTCGCAAGGTTAAAATAATCCACCTGCTTGTCGGCGCCGATATCCAGGGTACGGATGATGACTTTCTTGCCCGCCATGCTCTCAAGCACCTTTTTATAAGCCGCAAACTGCTGCTCTTCCGTAGGATAATCATTGCTTTCCAAATATAAAAACTCACTTCGGAATAAGCCGATTCCGCCTGCATCATTTAAAAGTACCGCACCAATATTGTCTACGCTTCCGATATTGGCATAGATGTTAATCTTTTTGCCATCCAGGGTAACGTTTTCCTTGCCTTTTAACTCCTGAAGAAGCTTCTTCTTCTCTTCATCTTCCTTCTGCTTCTTCTCAAGGCTAGCCTTTGTTTCTTCATCAGGACTGATGAAAATTTCTCCCGTAAAACCATCTACAATTGCGCTGTCTCCATCTTTTATCTCAGATAAAAATGCATCGCCCAAGCCGATAATCGCAGGAATATTCATATTTCTGGCCAAAATTGCAGTATGTGAATTGGAAGAACCGTGTGCGGTTACGAAAGCAAGCACTTTTTCTTTGTCAAGAAGCACGGTCTCGCTAGGGGCCAAATCGTCGGCGCAAATAATCACCTTATCATCGCCCAGCGCATTGTCACTTCCGCCGGCCTGGAGATTGCGGATCAAGCGGTTGGAAATATCCCTGATGTCAGCTGCACGTTCCTTCATATATGCATCGTCCATAGCACCGAACATTTCCGCAAAGTTGTCAGAAGTAACCGCTACAGCATATTCTGCATTTACAGACTGTGTTTCAATGATATTACAGATAGAGTCATTGTAATCCATATCCTCAAGCATCATCATATGAATTTCAAAAATCTGCGCATTGGCTTCGCCTACTTCCACCAAAGCCTTGTCATAGATTTCCTGTAACTGCTCTGTTGCAAGGGCCTTCGCAGCTTCTACACGCTGTTTCTGCGCCTCGGTATCTTCAATTCGCTCTCTTTTTACAGAGACTTCCTGACGCTTAAAAATCGATATTTTACCAATGGCTACTGCCCCATAAACACCTTTACCGGTATATTTCTTCATAATCTACTCTCCGAAACCGCTTTCAAACATGCCTGCAATTTCATCAAGCACTGCCTGCTCATCTGCACCGTCACATACGATTTCTACAATGCTGCCGCATTTAATGCAAGCAGACATAATCTGCATAACAGCCTTCGCATTTACGCTTTTTTCGTTTACTTTTAAAGTTACGTTACATTCTTTATGAGCTGCTGCCGCCTTAGCAAGAAGACCTGCGGGACGCATATGCATTCCCTGCGCATTGATTACGTTTACTGTTTTTACTACCATAATTTTCCTCCGTTTTAAAGCGATTTCACGCCAAATTCTTTTATATTAATATTATCCGATTTTATTTGTATTATTTCAACTATTCAGAACCATATTCAATATGGCTCTGAATAGTTTTATATCACTTATTTTTGAACTTTCTTCTTTAATAATCCGAGTAAAAGCATACCTACCAAAGAACCAACCGCTAAAGAGAGAAGGTAGAAAGGCCAGTTTCCAACTACAGCAAATACGAAGATGCCGCCGTGAGGAGCCATAAGTGTACAGTTGAATGCCATTGATAAAGCACCTGCTACACCTGCACCGATCATACAAGAAGGAATTACTCTTAAGGGATCTGCTGCAGCGTAAGGGATTGCACCTTCTGTAATGAAGGATAGACCCATAATGTAGTTAACAGGACCGCTCTTTCTTTCTTCTTCTGTGAACTTATTCTTGAAGAAAGTTGTTGCAAGTGCAATTGCGATAGGAGGAACCATACCACCAACCATAACTGCTGCCATTACATCATAGTTTCCGGAAGCGATTGCTGCTGTACCGAATACGTAAGCTGCCTTATTGAAGGGACCACCCATATCGATTGACATCATAGCGCCCAATACGCAACCAAGAAGAACTTTACTGCTGCCACCCATGTTGGTTAAGAAATCAGCAAGAGCTGTGTTTAACATACCCATAAAAGGATTTACTGCACACATAATTACTGCGATTAATCCAAGTCCTACGAGAGGGTAAATCAATACAGGCTTGATACCGTTTAATGCATCCGGCATCTTATCGCAAAGCTTTTCAAGGCCAAGCATTAAGTAACCGCCTACGAAACCTGCGAACAATGCGCCGAGGAAACCGGAAGGAATGTCGCCGCCAATGCTTGCGAAAGTACATCCTAAGGTTGCCATATAACCGCCTACGAGACCAACTAAGAAACCGGGTCTGTCAGCAATACTCTTTGCGATGAATGCTGCAAGTACGGGAACCATAAAGTTAAAAGCAAATCCACCCACATTCTTGAAGAATGCTGCTGCCGCTGTGTAAGTACCGAAGTTACCGTCCTGAGGTGCACCTGCAATTGTATCAATTAAAAATGCAAGTGCGATAAAAATACCGCCTGCTACGGTGAAGGGTAACATATTGGATACACCGTTCATCAAATGCTTGTAAATCTTTCTGCCGAAACTTTCCGTTTCGCTAGAAGCCGCATCTGCCTTAGCACCCTGATGCTTGTAAACGGGTGCATCACCGGATACGATTTTATTGATTAATTCTTCGGGCTTCTTAATACCGTCAGATACTTTGGTTGCAATTAATTTCTTGCCGTCAAAACGTGACATTTCAACGCTTTTATCTGCTGCTACAATAATACCGTCACATTCTTCGATTTCTTTAGCGGTAAGAACGTTCTTAGCACCGCCGGAACCGTTGGTTTCTGCTTTTACGGTGATACCAAGCTTCTTGCCTGCCTTCTCAAGTGCTTCTGCTGCCATGTATGTATGCGCAATACCTGTAGGACATGCTGTTACGGCAAGTACGCGAAATGCAGCTTCAGACTTTGTTTCTGCCACTGTTGTTGCCTCCTCGGGATATTTTTCTTTCTCAGTCGCATCAATGATATCCAGGAATTCCTTTGCATCCTTCGCTGCAAGTAATTTGCCGCGGAATTCTTCGTCCATAAGGATTGTCATTAATCTGGATAAAACTTCCAAGTGTACATCTCCGTCATTGGGAGCTGCAATCATGAATAAAAGGTTGGAAGGCTGTTCATCAAGTGCTTCATAATCCACGCCTGCGGGAACTGTCATGGCTGCCAATGAAGGAGCCTTAACAGCTTCACTCTTTGCGTGAGGAATTGCAATTCCTTCACCTACTGCTGTGGAACCCATTTCTTCACGTGCAAGAATACCCTTTTTGTAAGCATCCGCATCTGCAATGTTCCCACCCTTAACCTGCAAATCAACCAGCATATCAATGGCTTCTGTTTTGCTTGCAGGACTTGCGTTTAACGCAATACTATCTGTTTTTAATAAGTCAACAATACGCATTTTAAATACCTCCTTAAAATCTATGACTGCAATTGTGCAAGCAGTCGGTCAATATCTTCTCTCTTTGCAAGGCCGTCCGCAAACGCCGTTGCTCCTCCTGTTGCTGTTCCTAACTTCAAGGCAAATTCATAATCACCATCTTTGGATCCTGCAAGGAATCCGGCCACCATGGAATCACCGGCTCCTACAGAATTTCTTACGGTTCCCTTACATACATCGCAAAAATGTTCTTTTCCGTTTTCATCGATGAGTAACGCACCGTCTCCGGCCATTGAGACAAGCACGTTTCTTGCGCCCATTTCCTGAAGTTTTCTTGCATACTGTGCAATTTCTTCATTGGTCTGTAAGGTTACATGAAATAACTCGCCAAGCTCATGATTGTTAGGCTTAACAAGGAAGGGTTTAAATTTCATAACACGGAGTAAAAGTTCTCCGGTGGCGTCCACTACTGCCTTGATGTTTTTACCGCTTAAATACTGTAAAATCTGTTCATAGATGTCTGCGGGCAGTGTGTTGGGAATGCTTCCTGCCAAAACAATGGTGTCGCCGTCTTTTAAGCAATCCAATTTGGCAAAAAGTTCTCGGATGGCTCTCTCTGTAATGTGAGGTCCCTGTCCGTTTAGTTCGGTTTCCTGTGAAGATTTGATTTTTACATTAATTCTGGAAAAACCATTCTCAAGATGTACAAAGTCTGTTTCAATCCCTGCTTCCTGCACGCCCTTTTCAATGGCAACTCCGGTAAAACCGGCTACAAAGCCAAGGGCAATGGAAGGCATATCCAATTCTTTTAATACCATGGATACGTTGATACCTTTACCGCCGAAGTAAATTTCTTCGCTGTTGCTTCGGTTGGTTGCACCGATTTCCATTTCACCGGTTCTTACCACGTAATCAATGGCCGGATTGAAAGTAACTGTGTATATCATCTTATAAAACCTCCTTCACGGATGCCTCCGTCTGATATTTCTTATTTTCCAATTTATCTGTAATGATTTTACCTTCTGACAAAGGCGCGAAGGTAATTGCTGTAATTCTGTCAAATTTAGAATGGTCCGCAAGGAAGAACACTTCACGGCTGTGCTTCACTGCCGCCTTCTTCACTTCCGCTTCTCTTTTATCGGGAGTTGTAAGTCCTGCGTTAAAAGAGATACCGTTTACGCCAAGAAAGCTCTTGGTAAAATTGTATTCGCTTAAGGAAAGTACACAAGCTGCTCCGACTAAGGCTTCCGTGGTGCCTTTTACCTCACCTGCGGGAACAAATACTTTAAAACCTTTCAGCGCTAATTTCTTTGCGTGGATAAAACCGTTGGTCACAAAAGTCGCATCCACCTTGGGTATGTAAGGAATCATTTTCTCGGTTGTTGTTCCGGCGTCCATATAGATAAAGTCGCCGTCTTCGATTAAGGAAGCTGCATATTTCGCGATTGCTTCTTTTTCTTCTGCGAAAAGCTTCTCTTTCTCATCTACATTACGTTCTGTCATGGCAAATGTGCTGTCTGTATTGGATCTTGCACCGCCTCTGACCTTAATCAACGCACCCTTTTCATCTAAAAAGATTAAGTCGCGTCTGATTGTGGATTCGGAAGTGTCTAACATGGTACACAATTCTGTCAGTGTTGCACTTCCCTGTCGATTGACAATTTCTAAAATACTTGAATAACGATCTTCTGTAAGCATGGCCGGCCTCCATTTTTTATATCTCTTCCCATTCACGTCTGAATGATTTTGGAAGATTTTGATTGTTTATGATTGTATAATGCCATAGATTTTAGCATTTGTCAACACCAGATCTTTCATTTTCTTTCACTTTCTTCCAAATTCTTTCATTTTTGTTTGAAATAAATAAGAAAAAATGATAGTTTTTGGAAGATTTGACATAAAAGACATTAAAAAACACAACCGACGGATAAATCCGAAGGTTGTGTTGTAAAAAATTCCGCTTATTTGTTTGATTATATATTATTTCCAATGTTAATTCGTCTTACCTGACAAATTATTCTTTCATTCTATTCTTTCAAACTCTCCAAATACGGAGTAATGTAATTATTTATCAACTCCATGCGGGGCTTGGGATTGTACACCAGCGAACACACCATACTGATAACCGCATCCAGCTCCGGTATCACCGCCACCAGCGAACCGCCCACGCCGTTGGCGCAGTAGGAATCATACTTTCCTGTGTTATACTCCTTACGGATGATTTTGATAGTGGTATCTTTCGGGTAAATCCACCAAAGGTAACCATAACCTTCCTCGTGCTCCGCAAGCATTGCATTGATATATTCTTCCGAAACAATCTGCTGTCCTTTATACTCTCCTTTGTTTAAAACCATTACGCCAATCTTTGCGAAATCATCCGCCGTCATGGAAAGCCCCCAGCCTGCGGTATAATTATCGCTTGGATCTTTTACCCATCCTCTGTTATTTCTAGCCTTGTAAAATTCCTCCTGGCTCTTGCGGTCATACACGTTGGCAATGGGTACTTCTTTGATGCCCAAGGGCTCAAACAGGTACTTTGTGGCAAAGGCATTCATATCCATGCCTGTAGCCACTTTTATTATATTGGATAAAAGATGCACGCCCAAAGTCGAATAATGAAACTGTTCGCCGATGGCCTGTTTTCCGCCAATCTGGGGTAAAATCGCCAGCCCCCAGTCTTCACTTGTGCACACCTTGGTCCAAGGTTCCGACTTAAATTTGTAGGGTACCGTCATCGTCAGAAAATTTTCGATGGTCACATCTCTTAACTGCTCCTGGTTTCTCTTTAACCGGTAATCCGGGAAAAAGTCCAAAACCCTCTGGTTTACGCTCTCAATATATCCTTTATCGATGGCAATTCCGATTAAAATCGCCACAATACTCTTCACAATGGAAAAGGTATGTACCGACTCCTCGCGATTTGCTCCCTTAAAATATTCCTCCAGCACGATTTCACTGTTTTTGTAAACTACCAGGCCGAGAGTGTTTGCGTACTCCGCACCGATAATCTGTCTGATTTGTTCAATCATTTTTACGCTCCTTTTATTTGTTTTGGACGTCCTAAAATAAAGGCTAATTTAATTAAAAATTTATTTCAATAGTTTTTTTATAAAATACTTAAAAAGTTTTATTTGTATTCATTGACATCATTTTATTGTTGTGTTAATATTAGTTTCATACTAATACTTATTGAAAATGGGTGATTATGTTTTTATCAGTAGCAATTACTGTATATTTACTGATAAAAGCACTTTTATGAAAGGAACATCTATGAATACAGATAAAAAAGAAAACATCGAAATCCCGGAGAATGTAACGACTACCGAAAATGAAGAAACCGATTTCACTTTTTTCAGTTTTTTGGCTTTTGCCAATGTGACGGCAGAACTTTTTTGCATTATGTTCTTGGGCACGCTTCACCGCCTGATGGATTTTACGGTAAAAGATTCTTCTATCGTCGACCAGCTACATGAATATATCTTCAGTCGTTTTGCAAAAGAACAAAGTATTTGCATTGCCAATGCGACCCTTTGGATTTTCGTTGCAGGTCTGGTGGCTATGATTGCATCTTTTATTTTTAATCATAAGAATCAGAAGAAGCTTGAACATCTGTCTTTGATGCTTTCAACCGGTCTTAACTTAACCGCAGGCATTTATTATCTGCTTGCCCATTTGCTTTGGACCAACAGTGAATATACCGGAAGTATTGGCGGTTTTATCTTTTACTGTGTTTTAATTGCTATCGGCGTTGTGGGCCTTATCTGGGGACTTTTCTTCCATAAAATCAAGGAAGCGCCCTATATGGATAAGCGGATTCCCATGGCACTGGCAAGTGTTCTTATACTTGCGACCTGCGTTTGTATCGCTTATCCTTTTATAACACTTAACGCAGAACGCAGGGAAGTAAATGCCTTGCGTGAAACCATTGCCAACCAACAAACAGGGTATGATGAAGAAATCGGCTACCAAATCGGTAATTATGCGAATGCGAATGCACTCTACCTTGACGGCAAACTGTATCTGACCAAATATAATCCCGAGATTGACGCCGAAGAAATTCTTTCCATTGGTCGAAGCGGTAATATGGAAGTATTTCAGATAGCGCCGGAAGAAGCGAAAGACTTTTCCTCCTGTTTATACCACTACGACGGATATATATATGTATTGGCACATGATACCGATAGTACTAATTGTCAAGTTCTTCGCATATCCGTAGCAGACAAAACCGCGGAAACCCTTTTGGAAGGCGAGAGACATCCCTACTTTGGCATTCGCGACAATCTGCTTCTTATCAAGGGATGGGATAAGGAAACAAGCATACAATATATCAAGGCTTATGATTTATCAAAACCTGTTACCGAAGAAAACGGATATGTATATGATTATAATACCTGGCTTTCTATTCTTGACTGGCCGTATTTTGTGAATTATTACTTGTACGGAAACACTTCCTACCGTCACTATGGCTCAGACAGATACCCCGGAATGTGTGTGGGCGACAACATGTATCTTAATTTATCACAGTTAGGCATTGATGGTACGTTGTGCATTCAAACACCGGAAACAGACTTTTATGACGGTACTGCAATTGATGACAAGGTGCTTGAATTAAATATCTTTGATGATGCAATTTATTATATCAAGTTTAGCGGCGATTACGAAGATTATGAAGTTTATACCTGTGATCTTTCCGGCGAAGAAAAGACCTTAATCGGCACAATTCCCACTGAGATTATTTCAGACCTTTATAATTTCAGTGTGGCGGAAGATTTCGTGGTAATTTATGGAGAAGATAGAGAAACGGAAGAAAGAATCGCATATATGATGTGGTTAGACGACGGACGTTGTAAGAAGTTGTGGTAAAAATCAAAAGAGTGGCTCCCTTAATAGGAAGTCGCTCTTTTTTTGTACCTACTTAATTTTATAATTCTTCAAAATAATCGTATAGCTCCTCACTTTATTTCTCAGCTATGACGATTTCGCGAGAATACAAATTTTCTCTATTGTACGCCCTTCGGCTCATACTCCTGAAGCGGTGCCAAAAAACCGTTTTCTTTTAAGTTCTTCTCTATCAAATCCAAGGTCTCTTCGCTGTCCGCAAGAATGGTATGATAATGATAGCCCGAAGTCACATTCTTAAGAAGGCTGGACTTGCCCGACGCGATATCGTCCAAGAACTGTTGCACATTCAAACGGGACTTAATGCCCATCTCGCCGCGAACCAGGCCATAGACCTTATGGTAGACAAAGACATCATCTACAATTCCGCCCAGGTCTACAATCAGATTCAGCTCTTTCTCAACCTCTTCGTCTGTATGCTGCACCTTAAAAACCCTTTTGCAGACGTCCTGCTTATCGATGACATAGCCTCTTGCAAGAGAAGCTACGGGCACACCGGTAGCACGGATAATCGCAATATCCTGCACAATCACCTGTCTGCTCACGTCAAATTGCTCAGCAAGACGGGAAGCGGAAACAGGGCTTACGGATTTTTTAAGACAGTCTACTATTTCCTTTCTTCTTGTTTCTGCGTTCATAGTTCCTCATTTCCAAGCGATTATTTCGCTCTTTTCTCCAATTACACTTACTGTCTGCGCGGAAATTCATATGTTTCCGGCAGACCAAATTTACTTTTACCTACTCTTTCTTACACCGCATGCAAATTCTTCAAAGACAAATCAAGAATCGGTGAAGAGTGGGTTAAGGCACCGCTTGATACATAATCAACGCCCAAACCTTTTAATCTTGCGATGTTTTCTGCGGTTACGTTACCGGAAACTTCCACTTCTGCTCTGTGGTCGATGTAGTCGATGGCTTCTTTTAACTGCTCAGTACTCATGTTATCAAGCATGATGATGTGCGCGCCTGCCTCAACAGCTTCTTTTACCTGGTCAAAAGTCTCCACTTCCACTTCGATTTTACGAACGAAGGGCGCATATGCCTTCGCCATAGCTACGGCTTCTTTGACACCGCCTGCTGCCCCGATGTGGTTATCCTTTAAAAGCACACCGTCGGATAAGTTGTATCTGTGGTTGTTACCGCCACCCACGCGTACGGAATATTTCTCAAAAATACGGTTGTTGGGGGTTGTTTTACGGGTATCAAGAAGCTTGATGCCTGTGCCTTCCAACATTTTAACCATTTTAGATGTGTAGGTTGCCACACCGCTCATTCTCTGCAAGTAGTTAAGTGCGGTTCTCTCACCTGATAAAAGAACTCGAATGTCACCGCGGATTTTACCGATTAACTGGCCTTTAGTGATTGCTTCGCCGTCTTCCACATACAATTCCACTTCGGTCTTCTCATCTAAAAGCGTGAACACGCGGGAAAATACCTGCACACCGCAAAGAATACCGTCTTCCTTACAGATTAAGTCTACTTCACCCATTGTTGCAGTCTGCATAACGCTGTTGGTGGATACGTCTTCGCTGGTGATATCCTCCTCTAATGCGCTCATAATTAAGGGATCTACTTTCAATTTCATGGTTGCCTGATCAAACATTCTTAATTCCTCCTGTTAATTTCATCTAAAACGAGTTGGTGGTTCTCTTCATTCCACTTCTCGATGTCTTCGTATTTACTGTAATCCGGGGTAAGGTATGTAAATTCCCTGGTTACCACTACCTGACCTTCCTTGTTGGTCTTGGTTTTTACCTTGGTTTCCATACTGCTTTCAAAGTCTTCATCCATATCCAAAGGCTCATATTTTATAAGGTCTAAGGCTGCAACTTTACCGAATACAAGACTCTCCAAAAGAGAGTTGCTGGCAAGACGGTTTTTACCATGGACACCGTTGCAGGCGGTCTCACCGATGGCGTAGAGACGCTCCATGGAAGTCTGGCTGTTCTTATCCACCTTCACGCCACCCATAAAATAGTGCTGGGCGGGTACTACGGGAATGCATTCCTTTGTCGCATCATAGCCGTGATCCTTACAATACTCTAAAATATTGGGGAAGTGGGAAATCAACTCATCTCTTGGAATGGTGCGCATATCTTCCCACACATGCTCCGTACCGTCCTTGGCCATCTGCTCGCGAATCGCCGCAGTCAGCTTGTCTCTCGGAATCAGCTCATTTACGAAGCGCTCCATATTTTTATTATATAATTTAGCACCCTCGCCTCTGACAGACTCGGAAATTAAGAAGCTTCGGTCACTGATGTCTTCACTGTAAAAGGTTGTGGGGTGAATCTGTACGTAATCCACGTCTCTTGTGGCGATACCGTGCCTTAAAGCAAGGGCAACGCCGTCGCCGGTCAAATGGCGGTAGTTGGTAGAGTAGCGATATAAGCCGCCTACGCCACCGGTTGCAAGTACGGTAACATCCGCATAAATAGCATCCAAGCTACCGTCTTCCTTACGAATTACGACACCGAAGCACTCGCCGGTTTTATGACGAAGGAATTCTTTCGCTGCCGCCTTAGCCGCTAAAGTTCCTTCCGGAAATCTCTTGGCGCGCTCGTCCACGCCGGCCTCGCCGTCAAGGGCAAGCAAATCCACCATAGTGGTATGCTCCATAATCTCCACATTGTCAAGTTCTTTTACCCGTGCATAAAGTGTGCTGGTAATTTCCTCGCCGGTAATATCTTTATGATGCAAAATTCGATGCTTCCCATGACCGCCCTCGCGGGTGTATTTCAACTCACCGCTCTTGGTTCGGCAGAAGCGCACACCGTAATCCAGCAAATCATTGATAGTATCCCTGGAATGGGAAATCATAATTTCCACGCTCTCGCGGGTGTTCTCGTAATGGCCCGCCTTCAGCGTATCTTCCATAAAAGGCTCAAAATCGTTCTCATCATGCTGAACGCAGATACCGCCCTGGGCAAGGTAAGAGTCGCACTCCTCCACTTTGGCCTTGGTAAGCATAATAATTTTCTTGTCGCGGGGAAGGTTTAATGCACAATACAGGCCTGCGCACCCGGTTCCCACGATTAAAACATCACATTTTCTCATATGTGTGTCCTCCACCTGATTCTGTCGAAAAATGGTAACTATTTAAAACACCTTGTCTGATGTAAAAGCGTTCCTATGCTTCGTGGTTATCATAACACGTGACAAGACACCTGTCAACATATGTCTTGACACATTTGTATATACACCTTATAATTAGCTTAATATCACGCAGAACGGAGAACGCAATGTATAACACCAAAGATTTGCAGGACGCAATTATTCAGTTAAAGAAAGAAAAGGACGTGTGTATTTTAGCCCACGCTTATCAGACCCAGGACATTCTGGAAGTGGCGGATTTTATCGGGGATTCCTTCGGCTTAAGCCAGCAGGCCCAGAATGCTCCGCAGAAGACACTTTTGATGTGTGGCGTGCGTTTTATGGCAGAGACCGCCAAAATTTTATCCCCGGATAAAAAAGTCATTCTCTCACATCCCGACGCAGGCTGCCCTATGGCAGAACAGCTCACCTTGGAAGAGTTAAAAGAAATTAAGGCGCAGTACCCGAAGGCTGCAGTGGTTGCCTACATCAACACTACTTCCGAATTAAAAACCGAGTGCGATGTCTGCGTAACCTCCGCTTCCGCTTTAAATATTGTGAAAAATCTTTCAAACGAAGAGATTCTTTTTATACCGGATTGCAACTTAGGCTCCTGGATTGAGAAACAGGTGCCCGAGAAGAAGTTCCACTTCATCAAGGGTGGCTGCCCCGTACATATGCGTATTACGCCCGAAGACGTTGCCAAGGCGAAAGCGGCACATCCGAACGCACCGCTTCTGGTTCATCCGGAGTGTAAAAAAGAAGTTACGGCCCTTGCGGATTATGCAGGAAGCACTACAGGCATTATGAAGTTTGCCGCAAACAGCGATGCCAAGGAATTTATCATCGGCACCGATAACAGCATTGTGCAGCATTTGCAGTTTGAACATCCGGGCAAGAAATTTTATGCACTGTCCAAGAATTGCATTTGCAACGATATGCGATTAACCACCTTAAAAGATGTGTACAATTGCATCGCCGGAGACGCAGGTGAAGAAATTGTATTAAGTGATGATGTAAGGGAAAAAGCGAAGAAATGTATTGATGCGATGCTTGAGATGTCGTAGGGAATGCTTGCAACCTACAACTTATGGCTTATAAAATAAACAAAGCAGGATTCACAACATATGTGAACCCTGCTTTTTATAATTTTACTTATTCTGAATTTAAGCGCCTTGGGTTTTCTGTCTACTCCAAAGTCCCGGCATTTTCTTTTACCTTATTTGTTCTGAAATCATAATATTATCTTCTGGTTTATTTAATCTGAAATACCGTCGCAACTCACCCACATAGCCGGTCTGATTCCGCCTGTTGCTACCGTGGAATGTCTTCCCTCGTAGTCAATGTCTCCTTCTGCATCTACCACCACGGTTTTCTTTGCGTCCGCACCCATGTTACGAAGCCACCACCAGGTATTGTTGTCACGCTGGGCGTGATTATAACCGTCATTGATATCCACGTTGGCACCATCTCTTGCCGCTGCCTGGGTCGCCTGGGCATAACGGTCTTCCTCATTGGGGAAATACTGCTCCACTTCTTCCGCCGATAAAAGGAACACATAGTCCTGAACCGTTCGTCCGCCCGCAGTTCCGTATTCCTCATTGTCAGAAGTGAAAACATCTGTCTCAATCAGCAATTCTTTCTCGTAATGATTGATATACTCTTCATAAAAGACTCCGTTTAACATTTCGCGGAGACTGCAATTTGCCCAACTCGTTTCCTCATAAACATTGTGGAATTCGCCCGGTGACAAGGCCGACACACTGATTAACAGCACTTTATCGTCCTGTCTGTCCAATACATACCAAAGAATTCTCTCGTCACCGCTTTTTACATAATCAGTGTTCATCGTGCCAAGGGGGATAATGTCTCCCACTTCAGCGTCGGCAAGCAGCTCAACCTCTTCCCTGTAATAAACTCCCGGCTGTATCAGCATTACGTACAATTCGCTGATGATAAATCCGCAGAGAATCACTAACACAATGCTTCCCACAATTGTAAGCTCGCGCTTAAGCTTTTTCTTTTTCTGAAGCTCCAGTTTTTTATCCAGAGACAATTCAGTCTCTGATATTTTAACCCTTTCGCCCGTTACAAGGCGAATTAACAATCTATGAATCAAGTACAAAGGAATTGCCACGCCTATGGACAGAAGAATTACCCAGATAAAAAGGGCAAGGCTGTCGCGCTCGTACTCGTAAGTTAAGAATACTTTAAACAGTTCGTGGATAATGTAAATTTCAAGGCTGATTTTACCAAGAAGCACAAGAAGGATATTTTTTACCCGCACCTTCATACTGATAAGAAGCAACATAAGAAGCCACGTTGCGCAGGCAATGGTTTGCGCCAACAGCGTAATTGCCTTGGCACCATAACCGGGGTGGCCTTCCCACTCCTGATAATAGCCAAACGTGCGAAGCACAATTTCTTCCAATCCAAAAGTCACAAAAAACGCCACTATTGATACCGGCAACAGCCACTTATAATGTTTCTTTAAGAAGGCAAGCACCTTGTCGTAGTATCTCGCCATAAACAATCCCGCCAGGAAGAAAATCGTGGTATTGTACCACCATTCACCCATAAACCAAAGTCCGCCGTCCTTGCTGGGATCATGTCCAAGCAACAAACTCACCACAATCATTAGAACAACAATGATGCTCATAGCACCCATTGCTTTTCCGGGCTTCTTTA
The DNA here is from genome assembly GCA_045580855.1 of Lachnospiraceae bacterium. Classification (GTDB taxonomy): domain Bacteria; phylum Bacillota; class Clostridia; order Lachnospirales; family Lachnospiraceae; genus UBA3766. Next base: position 25,606 of record JAZNOO010000012.1, read on the forward strand.
TAAACCGGTGCGTAAAATAAAACGCCAGATAGAGAATCAGAATCTCCACCAAAAACCAGGTATTCGTGTTGACCAGGCGGAAACCGAAGAGACACGCCAATGACTCAAGGACGCTGTTTACACTTCCGAAATACATCCCCACTAAAACCAGGTAAATCGCATTGGAAAGAATAAAAGGAATCAGCACCGCAGGCATTCTTTTACGTAGAAATGTCTTTAAGTAGTCAGGCTTGTTTTTAAGGCTCTGCATCAAACCGAATCCCGAACAAAAGAAGAAAATCGTAGTAAAAAGAATCCCCATAGAACTAAAAATCGTGATGGGCCCATGCCACTCATTGCCATAATTAGTTATGTGCTGGGATAAATGGTGAAAAATAATCCCCACAGCCGCAAGCCCCTGAAGGATTTTACTTTGCTGCAAAGAAAGAAAATCCTCGTGAATACTTCCTTTGGGTGCAATTTTAATTTGTACCAGCATGATAATGAACACAATCGCCGGGAAAATGCATAATAATAAATACTCTATATTCATAATCTATACCTTTCGTATATGGCTACTCTATGAAATTATCATACTATGACTCTAGTTCAAACACTATCTCTTTTTTACGTTTTTTTATAACAATCTTCCCTATGCCCGGGGCTTCTCCTGCGACGCCGCCCTGCCCTGCCTTTTCTCCATCTTCTTCCAACTGATATAGCCGTACAGGTCATTTACGAGAAAAGCGATAAAACAAACCACCACCGAAATATAGCGGACGTTCTCCGCCGCTGCCAAAACCCAAAGCACAATTAAAACCACATCATTCATTCCGTAAACCAAGGCAAAATAAGGGCTTCTTCGAAACGTCAGATACGCCGCCGCAAAACTTGTGGCAATGGAAACGGTGCTGGGTATCATATTGGCCGTATGGAAATACTCCAGTATGAAATAAAACACCGCCGTCACCACCGCTGTAAGCAGGCACATAAAAATGGTTTCTTTTATAGTGATGTGGTTTACTTTTACTTCGGAACGGTTCTTCCCGTAAGGGTTCCGTAGCCACGAAATCAACGAAAAAATTGCCATAGGTAAGGTCATTCCAAGGTAGGTAATCATTTCGCCGTAATAGGCAAAGCCGTAAGATATGATTCCGTATAAAATGCTGAAAAGAATCATCAGCACTTGCCCCACAGGATTCCCCTTTGCACAGAAGATCAACGACGTTACGCCGATAAGTGATGCAATCAGCGTCATATAATTGCTTCGGTCAAATAGCAAAAAAGACAGAAGAATCAGTATGACCGATCCGCTCCAAAGGGCGATCTCGCGCTTTTTTAAATAAGGGGGCTTTTTATTATTCTCTTGTGATTTCGTTGTGGAATTCATTATGATATTCTCCTTTGGGTCCATTGGTTATGGGAATGTTATTCTCTGCCTTATCATAAAAGGCATCCGCAAGTATATCTTCTAAGACCTAACGATATACTCACGAATGCCTCTGCATTCTCTACCCGGTGGCAGGATGTGTGTTCTTTTATTTGGTTTATTATACAATGCAGGCTTGCATTTTTTAATTTAATTATAATAATTTGAACCCCATTTTTTAGCCCCATTTTTATCCTAAATTAGGGGTAATTTGGGGTATAAAAAAACCAGAAGTCCTCATTTTACCGGACTTCTGGGAATCAACGGAGAAAGAGGGATTTGAACCCTCGCGCCGGTTGCCCGACCTACACCCTTAGCAGGGGCGCCTCTTCAGCCTCTTGAGTATTTCTCCTTAGCCTGAAACTACCTTACCAATATGTGTATGTTTCATAAGTTACGCCTTCCGACGCAAATGTTATTATACAAGGTGGGGTGTCGTTTGTCAACTGTTTTTATTATATGCATCTTCTATCTGAAAATACCTGCTTAAACATATTCCAGCAACGACACCCTGCCTTATTATACTTTAGAATTAACTCCGACTTGTTATTACCTTCTTCTGAGTCCTGAAATCACACCCCATAAAACAGTTGCCAAGCCTATTGCCATAATACCGCCTGCACCCAGTATTCCCTTTTTGGTTTCTTTTGTATCACAATTAATGATCATATAGGGACAAATATATTCTTTGGCTTCCTGCTCGCTAATGTTCCACATATAAGAAATATATTTCACAAGGCTCTCGTACTCGGCCTCCTTCATCTTTCGAAGGTATCCGTCCACTTTGATGGTAGGTCTGGGGAAATCTACTTCGCCGGTATAATCATTCCACCATTTCATACTGTTTTGTACTGCAGCATCATAACTCTCAAATCCGTCTGCTGCTTTGACCATAACGCCCATATATTCTTCAATGTAAACTCCCTCTTCAGTAAATACCAAATTCGGAACCAAATAAGCGCGGGCTGCTACTTCGCCGGTCTTGTTGTTGTATCGATGGTAAAAGAAGGTTTCAATATAATCTAACTCCGTAGTAATATGTGTCCCATTTTCTAATACCGACCAGTCCGTAGTCTCGTAAATATTCACTGCCGGATTATTAATATATATCAGTTCTTTTACACCGGCTACAGCCAGACAAATACCCAATATCAGTGCAGCAGCACCAACAATCGTTAATTTATTGAATATTTTTAACATATCTTTCTCCTTCGTGAAATCTTTGCGTACCTTTCTTACTGACAGGAGCGCAAAGATGCTACCGCATCACTTATCTTCTTCGCAACCTCAGGCTGGTTCATGGTATACAGATGCACACCGTCCACGCCCTGGCTCATCAAATCCACAACCTGATCAATCGCATAAGCAATTCCGGCGTCGCGAAGTGCTTCGGGAGAGTGCTCAAAGCGGTTCATCATTTTAACGAACTTCGCAGGAAGGCTGGCACCGCAGGTCGTAACCATACGCTCAATCTGCGCTTTGTTTACAACCGGCATAATTCCGGCTTCAATAGGCACGTTAATGCCTGCAAGGCGGGCTTTTTCCTGGAATTCATAAAACATATTATTGTCAAAGAAAAGCTGGGAAACCAAGTGTTTGGCACCCGCATCTACCTTTCTTTTCAAATTTAAAATATCATCTACCATATTATCGCTTTCGGGATGTCCTTCAGGATAGCATGCGCCGGAAATATGGAAATCTCCGCGTTCCTTAATATAGGTCACCAACTCGTTGGCATGCATGAAATCCGTCTGTCTCGGCAAATCGGGCACGATATCGCCACGAAGCGCTAAGATATTCTCGATTTTATACTCTTTGATTAATTTCAGAACTTCTTCCACCGACTCCTTGCTGGAATTTACGCAGGTTAAGTGCATCATAGAAGGAATGTTGTACTGCTCCTGGATTGCCTTACAGATATCCGCAGTCAACACACTTGCTCCGCCACCGCCGGCACCGTAAGTTACACTGATAAAATCAGGCTTGCATTCCGACAACGCGCCCAACTTTGAATAAATACTGTCGATGGAACTGGTTTTCTTCGGGGGAAATACCTCAAAAGAAAACACTGTTTTTTTCTGTTCAAAAATCTCCGAAATTTTCATTCTTTTTACTCCTTTTACAATGGATATCCACTGCATTTTCCCGCTTTTACAATCATTTGTAAAAAATTCTAAACGACTGTGCCCCCGTAAGAACACAGTCGTAATTTGTAAGTTTAGGCAATTTTTATCTAAAACTACTGACCATTATATCCTTAGAATACGAACAATGCTGCACCGTAAGCCGGTAAATTGAACTCTAAGTAGTAAGGCTTGCCGTCGCATTCGCCCTCCTGGGCAGTCAAAGTTTCGGGAATTGCACCGCCGTTACCGCCGAAACGCTTGTCATCGCTGTTAAGAAGCAATTTATATTTCTTCTTTGCAGGAACGCCGACTCTGTAGTTTTCACGACGCATCGGTGTCATATTAAGCACTACGAGAATGCGGTTCTTGTTCTCTTTGCCCTTACGATAGTAGCTATAGATACTTCTGTCACCGTCATCTGCATTAATCCATTCAAAACCATCCCAGCTGTTATCAATCTGATAGAGAGAAGGATATTTGCGATAAATTGTCAACAATTCCTTCATATATTCCAACATACCACGGTTCAGATGGTTTTCAAGCAGATACCAGTCAAGCTCTCTTTCTTCGCTCCACTCTCTTTCCTGGGCAAATTCCTGGCCCATGAAAAGAAGCTTCTTGCCTTCATGTGTAAACATAAAAGTATAACCTACACGAAGGTTTGCGTACTTATCTACCTGATAGCCGGGCATTTTATTTACCATAGAACACTTCAGGTGAACCACTTCGTCATGGGACAAAGGCATAATGTAATTCTCACTTGAGTTGTAGCTCATGGCAAAAGTTAACTTATTGTGATTGCCTTTTCTGAAATAAGGGTCAAGCTTCATATATTCACAGAAGTCATGCATCCAACCCATATTCCACTTAAAAGTAAATCCAAGGCCGTCATCTTCCGGCGCACCGGTTACTTTAGGCCATGCTGTGGATTCTTCCGCAATCATACATACGCCGGGATATGTACCGCGCACTACGGAATTCAAATGCTTGAAGAACTCAATTGCTTCAAGGTTCTGGTTTCCGCCGTACTTGTTGGCTACCCACTGACCGTCCTGCTTACCGTAATCAAGGTAAAGCATAGATGCAACCGCGTCTACACGAAGACCATCAATGTGGAATTCCTTAATCCAGAACAATGCGTTTGCAATCAAGAAGTTACGCACTTCGTTTTTACCATAGTTAAAAATCTTGGTACCCCAGTCAGGATGCTCGCCCAAACGGGGATCGGGATGCTCAAACAAACAGGTTCCGTCGAACTCTGCCAAACCATGGGCATCTCTGGGGAAGTGTGCGGGTACCCAGTCAAGGATAACACCGATTTTATTCTTATGAAGAGTATTTACCAGATACTGGAAATCTTCCGGTGTACCGTATCTTGAAGTAGGCGCATAGTATCCGGTTACCTGATAACCCCAGGAACCATCAAAAGGATGCTCTGCGATACCCATCAATTCCACGTGGGTGTACTTCATCTCTTTCAAATATTCCACGATTCTGTCGGCAAACTCTCTGTAGTTGTAGAAGCCCTCTTCGTCCTCTCTGGGATGACGCATCCAAGAACCGATGTGGCATTCATAAATTGCCATAGGCTCTTCGAAAACATTCTTAGCGTCCCTGTCTTCCATCCAGGTCTTGTCGCTCCACTTAAAGCTGTTAATGTCCGCAACCTTAGATGCGTTGCCGGGTCTCATTTCTGCATGATTTCCGAAAGGATCGGCCTTGTAAAGTTTCTTTCCTTCCGGTGTGATGATGAGATACTTGTACATATCTCCGACTTTTGCTTCTTTGATAAAAGCTGCGTAAACGCCGCCTTCTCCTACTTCACCCATAGGATTTGCGTTCTCATCCCAACCGTTAAAAGAACCGATTACGTGAACACTTACTGCGTTCGGCGCCCATACACCGAAGTGAATGCCCGCCACGCCGTCTTCTACAGAAGGGTGTGCGCCCAATTTCTTATAAATATCATAGTGTGTACCCTGTCCGAACAAGTAGCAATCTGCGTTTGAAATAAAAACTCTTTCCCCCTGTACAGCTGCTTTTTTTGCCTTGGTACTCTCAGCTTTTGCGACCTTTGTAGTCTTTGCCTTTTCTGCCATTTCGTTTCCCCCTAAATTAATCGAAATCTTTTTCTTTTAAAATAATCATATCATTCTCATCATAACGCTTGCGCATAATGATGCTTGCCATCTTGGAAAGACCGCCCTTATCTGCACTATGCATTGCGTCTTCCATGATTTCTTTTACTTCCGCAATGGTTACGGTGTGGTTACCTGCCTGCATTTCAGAGATTCTCTTATATAATGCAAGACGCCCCATATCGTCCACACTGTAGCCTTTGTCATACACATAACGGATACCATAAGTAACCAACATATCCACATTCATGGAAAGCACGTCGATTCTTGCATTGAAGAACTCGCTGATCACAGCGCCTCTTCCCATAAGGGTATCCATTGCACGTTTTTTATCCATAAGAATTACGATAATTCCGTTTGCTTCCTGGTTTAATTCCTGAAGCATAGCTCTCATGGTCTGGCTGTTTAACTTGCCGGCGTCTTCGATTAACAGCGCGCCGTTTACAAGCTTTGCAAAAACGTTGCTCATATCTTTTTTATTAAGTTTCTCTGCGTCAATTTTGGCAACATTTCCGGAGAAGTTGTCGTCTCCCATACGCACATAAGATACGATAAGTTTTGCCAACTGCAAGGAAGTTTCCTTAGAATCGGAAGTAATTACCACGTTACCCACATATGCGGCCAAGGTAATTTTTTCCAGTGTATCCAGAATCTGCGCCTTCATTTTCTTGGAATATAAGAACGGCTTGAATAAGTCTTTTTCTTCATCTGTCAAATCTTTATGCGCTACCATTTCCTGATCTTCTTCGGATACAACATCCTCCTGATCTTGCATATTGTATTCTTCCACAGGTGCTTCCTCCTGAATTTCTTCTTCGACGCCATCAACTTCTTTCCAGATTGCTCCGGGAATTGCAGCTGTAACCGAACCATAGAAATTACCTTCTATACTTGGTGTCATTTCTTCTGCCGGAACTTCGTTTTCCGTTTCTTCAGCAATTTCTTCTGCTGTATTTTCAACAGCGTCTGCAGGCTCTTCCGTTACTTCTTCCGCAATATAAGCCGCCTCTTCTGTTGCCACATCTGCAACGTCTTCTGCTACAGCTTCTGCTGTCGCTACAACAGCCGTTGCTTCTGCTGCTACTGCAGCACTTTCAATATCCGCTACTACAGACTCTGCAATAATCACGGTATCCATAGCTCCTGCCGTTGTAGAAAGCTCGCCTGTAAACTGTGAAACAATTGTCTGGTTTAAAACGCCGGTTTCATCCAAAGCACCCGCTACAACCGTAGCTTCCACTTCCGGAATTTCCTCTGCTGCGCTTTCAATCAATTCCTCGGTTAATTCTTCAATAACCGGTGCTGCTTCCATCTCTTCTGCAACACTTTCTTCCGCAACCGGTTCTGCCACTTCTTCAGCAGGCGCAACCTCTTCGTTAGCGCCCGGCATAATAACCTGCTTTGCGTGGTTTTCTAAGCCCTTCATAACAGTTGCACTTGCGGAACCGTTAATAGCATCCAAAACAGAAGGGTCTTCCAATGATGCCAAAATACCTGTCTTGGAATCCACATCAAATTGGGTAAAAATCTGTCCCGTCTGCTGAAGCACATTCTGACGTACATCTTCCTGCATCTTCTGCTCGCGTTCTTTTTTAAGCTTTTCCCAATCTGCCAAAATATCCTGAATATTTAACTGGCCGGTAATCTGCTTCTCCACAACCTTCTCTTCCTGAAGGTTTGCTAAACTAATCTGTCCGTCCATTTCTTGGGCAAGTAATCGCTCATATGCCCCTGTATTGCCTATAACAGGTGCCATTCTCTGTGTATTAGATATAAAAGACTGCTGCCCTGGAATTTCTTCTGCGACCGTTTCGCCTTCATCTCCAAAATGAATTTCCTGTACGTCTCTGGTATGTACGCGGGCTGTATCACCGTTTACAACGGGTGCCGCAGGAACCGCACCAATTACTGCGCCCACAGGAATCTCCTGTGTACCTTCGTCCAAATCCTCTATCAGCTGTCCCATAGACTGAGGCGGTTCTACGCCCACATATTCCTGGGCAAAACTTTCCTTAAAAGCTTCCATTTCCGGTGTTGCCTCTGCCACACTCTGAGGAGTGGGAATCTGATATCTCATATCTGCGGTCTGATCCGCAAAGAATACTTCCTGCGCATCTGCCGGAATGGTATTATGATAAACCTTTTGGTCTTCACGGTTTTCACCCGCAGGCTGAACCGGTTTCGGTTCATCATCAATGTATTCCTTCAAGTTCTCTGCAAGCTCTGCCTGAAGATTCATAGTGTTAAACTTGCTCATGTCGATAGTTTTAACACGGAAGTCATCATCCAAATCCATCTCGCCTGTATTACGTTCTCTTGCTGCCTGAGCCGCAATCTGAATCTTCTCTTCATTGCGTCTGTCGTACTTCTCCTGCTGAGACGGGGTTAAAGGTTCATGAAGCATCTTAAGTTCCATTGCTTTCACTACATAAGGACCTTCGCCGAACCATAAAATCAGCTCGTCACACTCTTCCACACACTTGGTTGCAAAACCGGCGCGGTGATAGAGATATGCAAGCTCATATTCCCATTCTTCGAGTCTGTCTTTCTTTTTTAACTCTTCCAGTAATTCGATTCTTTCTTCAAAACCTACATTTTGTGCTTCATAAATGCGGTAACGAAGGGTATATACTCCGGGATCTCTGGGTGCAAGGCTTGCATATTCCTTAAAATATTCAATCGCCTCAACAATATCTCCGGTTTCAATGCAGATTTCACACAACGAATAAACAACATTTCTGTTGCTTGGATTACGATCGTATGCAAATTCAAGGATTCGGTAACAGTCATCGAATCTTTTATTTATCTTATACAACTCAGCAATTTTAGCCAAAGTTGTAGCACTTTTCACACGTTTCCAATCAATGGTATCCGCCAGACGAACCGCGTCCGCGTACTTCTGATTCTCCATTAACTTGTCAATTTCTTCAGAGCGAAGTTTAAATTCATACTTATCCAAAGTATCCACCTCTTACAGTCGCAAATTATATATACACATTATTAACCCATATTACTATGCTTAAGTTTACCACACGCGTAATACAATGTCAAAAAAAGAATGTAAAAAAAGGGTTAAAAACATTGGTAAATGTTCTCAACCCTTACGTTTATTTTATATGTGTTTCTTTTATGCGTTTTTACTCCATATGATCTAACAGTTCCTGATAAAATCTTGAGTAGTCGGTTCTCCCCTCGCCCATAAACTTAATGGCTGCGGAAGGATGTGAATTCATGATCCCCGTTAAAAGGTAGGGGATGTCGTATCCCCATAAACTCCCCTTCTGGATTTCCTCCTTGATGTAGGTCTGTACGAAATCCATAATCGGTACAAGATTGTAGCGGGGATTACGTAAGAAAGATAAAAGGGATTCCATGTAGCAGTTGCCTGCGCCACGGCCCATACCGCTTACGGTGGCATCCGCAAGGCTGGCACCGATACTTAAGGCTTCAATGGTGTTTGCGTATGCAAGCTGCTGATTATTATGTGTGTGCACACCAATCTTCTTATTATGCTTTGTTGCTATTTCCATGTACTTATGGGTAAGTCGACGAATCTGTTCGGGATAAAAAGCACCGAAACTGTCTACTAAGTAGATGTAGTCAACATCACATTCTGCAAGAATTTCAAGACCGTTATCAAGTTCTTCCTCACGAACTTTAGAAATGGCCATAATGTTAACGGAAGTCTCATAACCCTTGTCATGAGCGTCCTGAATCATTTCAATTGCCGCAGGAATCTGATGAATGTAGGTTGCGGTACGAACCAAGTCGATCACGCTGTCTTTCTTAGGAATGATATCATTCTTGTAATCAGTTCTTCCCACATCGGTCATAACCGAAATCTTCATATCAAAATCGTTGGTACCTACAACAGCACGGATATCTTCTTCCTCACAGAATTTCCACTTGCCGTAATCTTCCTTCTTAAAAATGTCCTTAGATGCCTTATAACCGAATTCCATGTAATCGACACCGGCTTTTATGTTGGCGCGATACAATGCTTTCACGAATTCATCTGAGAATCCGAAGTTGTTAACCAGACCGCCGTCACGAAGCGTACAGTCCACTACCTTAATGTCAGGTCTAAAAGAAATTAAATTACCTTTGTTCTGCATTTTTTCGCCCTTCTTTCTTATTTTTCTTTCTAAAATATGTGTGTCTGGAGAGTCATTATTCTCTTTCGGCACTTTAAAGCGTAACACTTCAACGCGTTAAACTGTTATAAAGAATACTCCTTTTATGCGGGGATGTCAAGGGGTATTTTAGATTATTTTAAACTTTAAAAAACAGCAGGTCCGCATCACAATACGGACCTGCATTCTCTTATTTCAACAAATCACTTAATTTCGCAAACTCTTCCAGCGTAAAAGTCTCACCTCGCACGCTTTCGGCCTTGCCCATTTGCGCCAAAGCTTCCAAAACCTGCTCCTTAGACACATTCAAGTCCGCGGCGTGAGTCAAACCGTTCACCAAAGTTTTACGACGCTGCTGGAAGGATGCCCGAATAATGCGGAACATAAAAGCTTCGTCCGCTACAGTAACAGGAGGCTTATCATAAACCTTTAAGCGGATAACCGCGCTTGCCACATTGGGCTTAGGAATGAAACAGTTTGGCGATACAATTGTCACCACTTCCGCCTTGCAATAGTAAGCTACCGCAAGAGAAAGAGCACCGTAATCCTTGGTTCCGGGGCCTACCTGCATACGCTCCGCCACTTCCTTTTGCACCATAATGGTAATGCTGTCCAAAGGCACGTGGCTTTCAAGCAGTCCCATCACAATGGGCGTTGTGATATAGTAGGGAAGATTTGCCACTACCTTAATGGGACGGTTGTTGTTGTGCTCTTCCACCAATTTGGCAATATCTACCTTTAAAACATCGTCATTGATTACAGTCACATTGTCGTACTCTGACAAAGTGTCCGCCAGAATCGGTATCAGCGCCTTGTCGATTTCCACGGCAATGACCTCGCGGGCACGTTCTGCCAAATATTGCGTCATGGTTCCGATACCGGGACCGATTTCCAGTACGCAATCATCTTTGGTAATCTCTGCGCTGTCTATGATTTTCTCTAAAATATGGGTATCAATTAAGAAGTTCTGTCCGAATTTCTTCTGAAAATGAAACCCGTGTTTATTCAGTACCGCGGCTGTATTGCCGGGATTTCCTAAATATGCCATATTTTTCCTTTCTTGGATAAGTTCGGGGTGACATATAAATAATTCAACGTGGGCACGCTCTCGCTGGGTTGTCACACGTAACGGTACATAAGGTTCTAAAAAACAGAACCTAAGTACCGACGGTGTCAAACCACCCACTTATGAATGTATTTATATGTCCTCCCGAACATTTACTCTATGAAATAAATTTATCTTGGCTATATGTAGCAGAATTCTCGCAATACAGCCTTTTGATATTTTGGGTTTGCTTGTGATACTGTTGTTTCTGTATTTAAGATGTGGAAATATGTTTCTCTATTTGTTAAGAAACAACCGCATTGCGTTCTCGTAAGTCACGCGCTCAACTTCGTCCGTTGTTACGCCCTTAATTTCTGCGATTTTCTCTACCACATAGGGCAGGTATAACGACGAATTGCGCTTGCCTCTGTACGGCACCGGTGTTAAGTACGGACAATCCGTCTCCAATAAAATATGCTCCAGCGGAATTTCTTCCACAACCTCTACCAGCTTCTTGGCATTTTTATAAGTACAGACACCGCCCACACCGATATAAAAGCCCATCTTCACCACTTCTTTGGCAACTTCCGGAGAGTAGGAGAAACAATGCATCACGCCCTTATAATTTCCGTCGTCATGTTCGTGCAAAATATCCAAAGTATCCTTAGCCGCTTCCCTGGAATGTATAATAATGGGCAAATCCACTTCCTTGGCAAGTTCAATCTGGCATTTAAACCATTTTTTCTGGATTTCACGGTCCGGCTCGTCCCAATAATAATCAAGGCCGATTTCGCCGATGGCAACTACCTTTTCATCTGCTGCCAACTCTTTTAACCTGTCCATATCCTTGCCTGTCAGGGGCAACGTATCCGAAGGATGCACACCCACCGCCGCATAGATAAAAGGATACTTCTTCGCCAGTTCGTAGGTCCGCTCCGTAGACTCCATGCTGGCGCCTACATTGATTACATACTCTATTCGATTTTCCTGCAAGCTTTCAATCAGGCTCTCCCTGTCCTCATCAAAAGCATCATCATCGTAATGTGCATGACTTTCGAAGATCATTGTGCGCTCCAATCCTACCTGTTATTTCTTTATCTGCATAAATTATAACAACTTATCTGTATTTTAACCATCTTTATTTATAGAGCATACACCCTTAAAATGCAAGTTTTCCACAGCTTTTCCCAATAAAACAACCATAAAAATACTCCCTGAACCCTTTATTTATGCCTAATTCACAACTTTTTTGCAAAAAATTAAAAAAATTTTAAAAAAATGCTTGCAAAGTTAAAAATCCTATACTATAATCAACAATGCACGTGGCGAAAACACGTCGACATAATATTGGATGCGCGATTAGCTCAGTTGGTAGAGCACCTGACTCTTAATCAGGGTGTCCAGGGTTCGAGCCCCTGATCGCGCACTTAAGCACTGGTTTTGCGGACATATGAGCCGTGGGGTTGGTGCTTATTTTATTTTACAAAAGAATATTTTTATAGTACATTAAAGAAGAACAAGCAACTGTAGTAAAATTAAATTCATTCTTAGGAGTTTTATGGCTTTTACATTTGTGCTTCTCTTTTTTATTTTCATAATTTTTTTCGGGGCATTTTTTAATGTAATTATGGTATTTATGGCCGTTTCGTTGATTACAATCGGTTTTTACGTGTTTACGTCCCTCTTCTACTTCCTGATGGGACAACAGGCCGGTTGCGAACTTGCCTGGCTTGCGTTCATTCCTTTTGGTAAAAGTTATTTAGGCTTTACCCTGCCCCACAGGGAATTTAACTTAGGCCTCTTTAAGACGAAATACCGTAAAAGAGTGTTCTGGGGCTGGTTTATTGCAGAGATTTGCGTTGGCGTTGTGACTACCATTCTTTCCATAATCCTTCTGGTGTACGGAATGAGTGTTGCCGACTACAGCCTGGCAGAGCCGTTTTCTGTTCTTCTTGAGAAACCGCTCTTTTGGATTCTTTGGCTTACGTCCTTTATCTTGGGCGAATTGGCCCTATTGATTAGAACGATATTTCATTGGCGCAAAAACTACGATCTGCTTAAAACTTACGAATTTAACAAGCTGGCATTGCCTATGTCGATTTTGAATGTGTTCTGCCCGCTGATTATGATTTTTTTCAGCATTTTAATGGCGGGGCGCGGTCCGGAATACGGTTCCGAGAACTACTATTTCTGGGAAGAAAACGGAATCAGTTATATTTAACGCATATTACAACAGCGTAGAGATTGTATCTTTTATTATAACAAGCCTCAAGGTCTATAACTTTGGGGCTTTTTCTTGCTTAAAACTACAGAATGTGCTATATTATCTTTTAATTAAAATTTTATATTTTACTAAGGAAAGGAGTTTCTGTATGGAACCTCTTTATAATCAACAAATCAGTCAGGATTTAGATAGTTTGGAAGGGATTTTAGGCTATATCCTTGGACTGGGGACTCTGGTTTTTACGGGTGCTTCCGTAGCCTTTACGGTGATTGCATCGATTCTCAGCCTTTTAATAACCGTTGCTTACTACCTCTTACAGTCCGTTCCTCTTTTTATTATGGCGCGAAAGGCAGGCTTTAAGCACGCATGGATGGCATTCTTCCCCTATACCAACGACTTTTTGACCTTTATGTTGCCTATTCGCGAATTTAATCTTTTTAACTGGATTAAAACCAACCGTCGCGACATTATGGCCTTAGTTTACATCGGTTTGTCAATTGCCGGATTTTGGGCAATGGGAATTCTTGCCGGTCTTACGGTAGGCGTACCTGTAATTGGTCCTTTGCTTTCTACCTTTGGCGGAACGATTGTAATTGTTGCCATCAACTTGTGGAAGTGGCGTATGTACTACGACTTATTGATGACCTTCGGACAGAAAAGCAATGCCCTTTGGGTATCCATTGTTTCATTGTTTATTCCCTGGTTATTTATGATCTTTACCTTATTCTCCTGCAAGAATCCGCCCGAGTACGGCGCAGGAAATTACTATAAGTATCGTAATCAGGATTAATACGGCAACTGAATTATTGTAAAAGATTTTGTAAAAAATATTTGTTTTAAAAGAAAGGAGTATTTGTTATGTCTTCTGAAGCTGAAGCACTTGCGGAGTTTCTTGTAGTTTTATTCCCTTTTATGACAATGGGAATGTTTGTTTTGATTTTTGCATTTTCCTTTTTGTTATTTATTGCCTTGTACATTGTATTCAGCATTCCTTACTACAAAATGGCCAAAAAGGCAGGCTTGCCGAATCCCTGGCTTGTTTTTGTGCCTTTGGGATGCTACTATATTTACTTAAATCTTCCCCGCAGGGAATTTAACATTTTTAACTGGATTAAAACCAACGACCGTACAAAGGTATTCTGGTGGTATTTAATCGGTTATGGCGGATATATTGCAATTTCTATGATTTTAAGTATTTTCTGTATGATTCCATTTATACAAATTATATTTTATATGATTTTTTCTCTTGTTTCTATGGCATTCTACGTTGCGCTTTACATTTTTATGTGGCGCGTCAACTACGATATTTTAATGACCTACGGTATGCAGGAACATGCTATGTGGGCATCTATCGTAAGTTGTTTCGTACCTATTGTTATGGTAGTATTCTCGTTCATGATTATGAATAATGAACCGGATTACACAGTATAAAATTTTAAAATACGAAAGGATGACAAATTATGGACAGTTATTATTATGAAACAGATGCCTTGGCTACCGGCCTTGGTGTGGGATTTATGCTTCTTTTCTATGCGATTTTCTTTATCGTTTATATTGCGATTTGGATTGCAATGGAATATCCTCTCTACAGAATGGCGAAAAGACAGGGATTTACAAACGCATGGCTTGCTTATATTCCCTTTGGTAACTTTTATATTACCTTAAAATTATCTCCCAGAGAGTTTAACCTTTTTAACTGGTTTAAGTATGAGAATCGTACCAAAGCATTCTGGTTATTCTTAATTGCTACCGGTATTTATATTGTATTAATTTTTCCTATGTGTTTTATTTTCTTAATTCCGGTACTTGGCTGGTTAATTTTCTTCTTATACATTGCAGCTTACCTTGCAATTTGCTACGGAATTATGTGGAGAATGAACTACGACTTATTGATTACCTACGGTATGCCGGAACACGCTATGTGGGCATCTATCGTTAATCTCTTCTGCCCGATTCTTATGTACGTATTCTATTACATCATTATGAACAAAGAACCGGATATGAACGCTTAAAATACCCGAAATTAAGGAGTTTCTATGTTATCCTTTTTTATGATGGGGATTATGGAAGATATTATTTATACATTTGAAGACTTACTGTATATATCAAGTTGGGAAGAGTTAATTGCTCTTCCCACTTTTGGCAAAATGGTAATGTATGGCTCCATCTTCTTAATCCTTATATTATCTGCAATTTTTAACTTCATCTTTTATCGGATTATGCGTCCCATCGCCGTTTTCATTATGGCAAGACACGCAGGATACCGCCACGCCTGGGTTGCCTTTGTACCCTACGGAACTTATTATCTGGAATTCGTTTTGCCGATTCGGGATTTTAATGTTTTAAACTGGGTAAAAACCGAGAAGCGTGAGAGTGTTGCCTGGATTTATATTGCCAATGACCTGCTGTTCCCTATCATAGACAGCATTCTGGGTATCATACCCCTGTTTGGTACGGTGGTGTCCTGGGCATATCAGATATTTGTTCAAATTTGGAAGTGGCGCAGAATTTACGACCTAATGAAGACCTTCGGCTTTAAAAAACACGCCATGGTCTGGTCGATTCTTTCCGCCCTGTATAAACCGCTGTACGTTGTATTCCTGTTTCTTATGTGTGACAGGGAACCGGATTACGGCTGGGGCAGATTTGATTTCCCTATTATGGTTAGTTATGATGGTGAGATTATAGATTAATTTTGTAACTATTCAGAGCCAAGCAAATTTAAGGAATATAGACCGAGTATGCTTGCATACAGAGGGCTATTTACTTAAATTTATTTGGCGAATGGTGTTCTGAATAGTTACAAGATTTTATAAAATGAAAAGAGTCGGGATTTAAGGTGCATCATAAATTATTTAGGCACCACAAAATCCCGGCTCTTTGTTTTCCTTTCGGCTTTGTCAAGTCATAGAAAAAAGTACATTAGAAATTAAAATTTATCAGGGTACGGAATCATCCGTCCAGAAATCTATGGCGGTATTATTATCACCATATTTAACAGCATAGTAAGTGCCGGAGTTTTCACCACGAACACGATAATATACGTTACCGGCACCAACATACCAATTCTCCGGAAATCTTGCATCGATCTCTTCCCGGCTTCTTCCCAGTATCCACTTGGAATCATACAAATCGTCGTAATAAGCAAAATATGCCCTGCCGTTTGGCGTCAATTTCACACAATAATAACTGCATTGATACCACCAGACTTCTGTACGGTAACAAAGGACGTCGCCATCATTATAAATGGGCTCCCCGTATATCCTTACAATCCCATCATAATCCTGAAACAGAATGGCGGGATTCAACAAAGGGTACTTGGGCGGAAATCCCAGGAAGAAAATAATCAATACCGTATAAATCGGCACCCACACGGCACTTGCTACAATAATGGGTGCTTTTTTCTTTCTGACGATTCCGGTAGAAATAAGAACAATCGGCATTGCAAGCGTTAAATGGACCACAATCAGAAATATAGCCAACCCTATTCCGATAAACAGAACAACCCCATAATAGAAAAATTTCGAATTAGTTGGCACATAGTACATAGCAAATCCAATCACAGCTATGCCAAGCCCTATAAACAATCCGACTGTCACGGCATTTATAACTGTTATATGGGTTTTAGTCTCTTCCGTAGTATAAAATTGCAACGCGATAAACCTTATTGCAATCAGCAATATCAAAACAACAATCAACACGGTAAAAAAGATTTTCATATTTTATCTCCCGTAAAAACCTTCACGTCAGGCACACTTCTTATCTTCCGCCACGTTTCCCTTACGTTTCTTTACTGCATCAAGAATACACACCGGCGTATACATAAGAATCATAATCAGTGGCAGAAGCACCGCAATGCCAATCAAATGGTTCCCAAACATTTGCTCAAAAATATACAGCGGATTGCCGGGGTATGCGTTCATAAGAAACATAAAATTCGTATCCAGCCACAGATTAATGCCGTACACCGGCACCGCGAGACACACAAGTACCAATAAGGCCTTGGGCAGTTCCTTCAGTTTCGGCTTAATGTCACCACCCAGCGTCACAACAATCGGATAGGCCGCCAGCAGAATATGTACCGTAAAACTATGGATATGCATACCGTTCAGTGCCGGCAACCTAACCCAGCTTGGGAAGATAAGTCCCAGAAGCGCTGCCGGAATGGCAATGGCATACAAATAATTATCCAGCGCCTTAAAAGGTTTAATTGCATGTAGGCTTATCATAAAAATATTAATGCTGCACAAATGAAAAGGCAGGTACTTAGGCGTGTATAAATCCGTGGCGAAAAGAAACGCCATTTTATAAATTTCATCTGCCACAATCAGCCCTGCAAGAACATAGCGGAATATCTTCCTTTTCTTATCAGGCAGTTTCCTGTAAATACAAGTACAAACCGTTGTAAAAACCACGAAAGCCACAAGCCAGGAAATGTGGGTAACATCAAAGTGTTTAAAACCCACACCGCTTTCTATGGTTTCTACCGTTTCCCAGAAGTAATTCATCTTTATTTTCTCCGTTCCCTTGTCATTATAAAAGGTGTAGAATGTTTGAACACATTCTACACCCATATAAACGTAATTGTCCAGCCGGTCTTTTCACCCTGTCTTAGCTCGCCTGCTCAAACTGGCTGTTATATAATTCTGAATAAAATCCACCCTGCGCCATCAGCTCGTCGTGGTTACCGCTTTCGATTACATCGCCGTCCTTCATAACGAGAATCAGATCCGCGTTACGAATGGTGGATAAACGATGGGCGATTACGAAGGACGTTCTGCCCTTGGTCAGGCGGTCCATGGCCTCCTGAATCAACACTTCCGTTCTGGTATCAACAGAACTTGTTGCCTCGTCTAAAATAAGCATGGGCGCATTCTCTACCATAGCTCTTGCTATGGTCATAAGCTGCTTCTGTCCCGCAGACAAATTCACCTTATCGTTTAGAATCGTATCATACCCCTTCGGTAGCGTACGGATAAAATGATAAATGCCTGCCGCCTTACATACCTGATCAAGCATCTCATCCGTAATGCCTTCCTTACCATAGACAATATTATCGCGGATGGTTCCCTCAAACAACCAGGTATCCTGAAGTACCATACCGAACAAATCGTGGATATTTTCGCGGGTCAGCTCGGAAACCGGCGTGCCGTCGATGCTGATGGAACCGCTGTTTACCTCATAAAAGCGCATCAGTAAGTTTACCATGGTGGTTTTACCCGCACCGGTAGGTCCAACGATGGCAATCTTCTGGCCGGGCTTAATTTTCACAGAGAAATCTTTGATAATAATCTTCTCCGGGTCATAGCCGAATTTTACGTGATTAAAATCGATTTCGCCCCTAATATCTTCGCCCTTAAGCACCTTCGTCTTGTGGCTTTCATCCTCCATAGGCGCAACTTCCAGAAACTCGAAAATTCGCTCGGACGCTGCTGCCGTAGACTGCATGCTGTTCATAGACTGTGCAATCTGGGACAAGGGCTGAGTAAAAAGTCGCACGTACATAGTAAAAGCCACGATAACGGGGAAATCAATTTTACCCATCATAACAAGCACTGCACCGGTTACGCAGACTACCACATATCCTAAGTTACCTACAAACCCCATAAAAGGCTGCATAAGACCGGATAAAAACTGGGCCTTAAAAGCACTGGTGCAAAGCTTAGCGTTAATTTCTTCAAACTCTTCCTTGGCTTTACGCTCGCCATTGTAGGCTTTTAACACGTTGTGGCCGGCGTAGACTTCTTCCACGTGACCGTTAATCATACCAAGGTACTTCTGCTGTCCCACAAAGTACTTCTGGGACTTGCCAAGAATCAGGCTCATAAAAGCAAAACCGATCAAGGACGAAAGAATCGCCGCAATGGTCATTGTCACATCGGTAATCAACATCATAATGATGGAACCTATTAACATGGTCACCGCCATCACAAGCTGAGTAATGCTCTGGCCCAAACTATGGCCGATGGTATCCACGTCGTTGGTCACGCGGCTTAACACATCACCGTAGGTGGTGGAGTCAAAGTACTTCAGCGGCATAATGTTAATCTTCTCGGAAATGTCCTTACGAATCTTTTTGGACATTCTTTGGGTCATAACCGCCATCACAAGGCTCTGCAGATACTGGAACACAGCGCTGATACCGTAAATGATAATCAGAAGAATGGCTACATCTTTGACCGCTTCCATATCAATTCCGGTAAGGATGCCTGCCTCAATAACTGCCGTCAAGTCCTTAATGACATCCGGCCCAACCACCGCCAAAACGCTACTGATAAAAGACAGTATAAGCGACAGCACCATAAAAGGTAAAAACTTCTTTAAATACTTAAATAACTTGATAAAAGTGCCCTTAAAATCCTTGGGTTTCTCTACAATTCGTCCGGCACCGGGACCACGTTTTCTTCCGTTGTTTGCAGAACCCATTTCATACTCTTTTTTTGCCATTATGCCAATTCCTCCTTTGAAAGCTGAGAATAGGCAATCTGCTGATAAACCTCGCAAGTCTGCATCAGCTCCTTGTGGGTGCCTTTGCCCACGATTTTACCGTCGTCCAAGACCACGATTTGGTCAGCATCCAGAATCGTACCGATACGTTGGGCCACCAAAAGGGTGATGGCATTGCCGGTCACCTTGGCCAATTCGCCACGCAATACGCGGTCGGTTTTATAATCCAGTGCCGAGAAAGAATCATCAAAAATATAAATGTCCGGCTTACGGCAAATCGCTCTGGCGATGGACAGACGCTGTTTCTGGCCACCGGAGAAATTCGTACCGCCCTGGGCCACGTCGGCATCCAATTTTTTATCCAGTTTAGACACGAAATCTTCCGCCTGGGCAATGCGTAATGCCTCCCAAATCTCTTCATCGGTATATTCTTCCTGCTTACCGTTTTCACCGTAAGCGATGTTGGAACGGATACTTCCGCCAAACAATACCGCGCGCTGGGGCACGAGACCGATTTTATTGCGAAGGGCCTCCTGGGTGTAGTCGCGAACGTCCACACCATCTACAAGAATACGGCCTTCCGTCACATCATAGAAACGTGGCACTAAATTAATCAAGGTAGACTTACCGCTACCCGTAGAACCGATAAAAGCCACCGTCTCGCCGGATTTCGCCGTAAAAGATATATTTTCAAGCACTGCATCCGATGCGTCAGGATAACGGAAGGTGACATTTTCGAAGATGACTTCATGTATGCCGTCCTGCAGTGCATTTTGAACCACTTCTTTTTTATCTGTATTATCTTCGTCCGTTGTACCGGTCTCTCCGGCACCTACAACCGCGCCATCTACAATTTTAGTTTTGGTATCAAGCACTTCTTTAATACGCTTCGCAGATACGCTGGCTCTCGGCAGAATGATAAAAATCATAGTAAGCATCATAAAAGACATTACCACCTGCATTGCATAAGAAGAAAAGACAACCATATCCGAGAATACAACGATTTTATCCGCAACGGGTTCCGAGATGGCATCCAGAAAACTCATTTCGCCGGAAAATACGGCTTCAGCCACATTCGTAGGCATAGGCGCTATATTAATCAGATATGCGCCAATCCAATATACCGCCAGGGACAGACCATTCATAATAATAGACATTCCCGGTCCCAAAACAGCCATGGCGCGCTGGGTAAACAAATGGGTTTTCATTAATTCGTCATTGGCTTCTTCAAACTTCTTCTCCTGGAAATTCTCCGCATTGTATGCACGCACTACGCGGATACCGGTAAGATTTTCACGGGTAACGCGGTTTAAATTATCTGTTAAAGTCTGGATAATCTTAAACTTGGGTAGTACGATGATAATCAGAGAAACAATCATAATCATAAGGAGTAATACGGCAATTGCGGTACTTACCGTCCACTGCCAACTTTTACCGTAGATTTTACTGATGGCCATAGTCGCCATAATAATTGCACGAAACATAATGGCGGTGCCCATTACCAGAAACATCTGCACATGCATAATATCGTTGGTGGAACGGGTAATAAGGCTGGCGGTAGAGAAACCGTTAATCTCTTCCATAGAGAAACCGGTGACCTTATCATACACCTGGCTACGCAATCTCATAGAGAAACCGGTCGCTACCTTGGCACAAAAAAAGCCTACAAGAACCGATGCAATCAGACCACCGAAAGAGCACAGAAGCATCATACCGCCGGCGATCCAAATGTAAGTCATATCACCGCCCGGCGTAATCACCGTCGCAGTAATGGCATTCATATAGTCGGGTAATTTTAACTCCAAAAATACCTGTATGATGGTGACTATAATGGTTCCCAACATAAAAAGCATTTCTCTTTTGCGTAGATATTTTAAGATAGAAAACACTGTCTTTTCCTCCCTTTCTGTGACAGTTACATATTTTAGCATAGAATATAATGTATTACAATGTTGTAGTTTTGAACATTATATGAAAAAACTCTGACAATACGGCATGTCAGAGTTTCTTTTTTACCTACTTTTTTGGTTTTTTGCTATCAATAATGCTCTCTTATTTCTTCTTCCGATAATTGTATTCGCTTAAGCATATCCTGAGTAAGCGGTAGAAAGATAGCCGTCCTCCAACTCCTTCCACCAGTTCATACCCTTACATTTAAAACCTGCGTTTTTGAACATAGGCTTAAGAATCTCTTTTACAACCATATCCCTTTTTTCATTGGGTTTCATGCTGATTTTATTCTCTTTCTCTGTGCTCATTTCAAGTTCTCCCCCTTATCTGCTTTATAGAAACAAACTCACAGATTAATATCCGTACTTCTTCTTATTCGCCAATAAGAAGATTATCGTAACCACCGTTGCAAGTAACTCTGCTGCAATTACCGCGCACCAAATGCCCTCCAAGCCCAGAAATAAGGGAAGGACAAGGACTGCCAAAACCTGAAAAAGAAAGGTTCGAAGGAACGATATAATTGCCGATGTCAGCCCGTCGTTCAATGCCGTAAATAAGGCGGAACCAAAGATACCTACCCCCGTAAAAAGAAATGAGAAGGAGTAGATAAAAAATGCCTTTTCCGTCATATCAAAAAGCTCCGGGTCGTATCCCACATACAGCTTGGAAAGGGGCATCGCCAACAATTCCCCGGCTATCAACATAGCAATCGAGAAACCTGCGATGATAATACAACTCTTCTTCAGAAGGTTTTTTAGCTCCTTTGGGTGCTTGGCTCCGAAGTGGAAGCTTACCACCGGCGCCACACCTACAGAATATCCTAGGAAAATTGCCACAAAGACGAAGCTAACGTACATCAGAACGCCGTACGCCGCCACGCCGTTTTCTCCCGCATAACGCATC
This sequence comes from Lachnospiraceae bacterium, assembly GCA_045580855.1. Lineage (GTDB taxonomy): Bacteria > Bacillota > Clostridia > Lachnospirales > Lachnospiraceae > UBA3766. The sequence continues at coordinate 47,980 of JAZNOO010000012.1, forward strand.
AGCTGGAAATTATAAAGCATACTTACCAAAGACATGGAAATATTGGTAACAAATTCCGACGCCCCGTTGCTGCAGGCTTTCATCAAGGCTTTGATATCAAGGCCGGTAGCCGTTAAGCGCAACAGACTTTTATTAGGAAGGGCGAAATAAATCAGCGAAATTACGCCCCCCACAATCTGACTTCCGGCAGTAGCCCAAGCTGCTCCCGGCAATCCCCAGTCAAAAATCGCAAGAAACACATAGTCAAGCACCATATTGGTAACGCCGGAAAAAATCGTCACAAACAATCCAAGCCCCGGTTTCTCCGCCGTAATAAAAAAGGTCTGGAACTCAAACTGCAGAATAAAGAAGGGCAGGGCAACCAGAAGAATCTGCCCATAAATTACACAATAATCAATCAGCACCCCTTCCGCACCCAGCAATATTGAAATGGGACGCAGGCAAAAGAAACTCACCGCCATAATCACCAGGGCCAGCGCAATACTTACATAAATAAATAACGAAAACAGCTTTTTCGCTTTTATTTTATCGCCCTCACCTAACGTCTTGGCAATCAAAGCACTGCCTCCGGAACCGAACATAAAACCAAAGGCTCCGAGAAGCATTAAAAAAGGATATATTAAATTCACCGCCGCAAAGGGCGTTTTCCCTACATAATTGGACACAAAAAATCCGTCCACCACGCCGTAAATTGATGTGAATATCATCATAAAAATCGGCGGCAGGGTGAAGCGGAATAATTTGCCGTAGGTGAAATGATCTGATAACTGAACTTTCATATCGTCTCCGGATAATATACTTCAAGAAATAACATTTTATTATTTCTGTTTTGTATTTTTTATTAATTTTTTTCTTAAAAAGTCTGAGAACTTCTTCTCAATCAAATAGTAGCTTATTGAAGATATCCCAATTACCGCAATAATGCCTACTGCCCCCAATCCGTATTTTATCCATACAGATTCAAATCTTTCTGCAAAACGCGAAATCAGCATAATCGGATAATAATGGAGCAAGTAGAGTGAAAAACTGATATCTCCCGTAAAACTCAGCCATTTAGGCACTTTTACAATGCATCCCACCGTAAAGGTAGCTATAAAAAGAATGAATGCAGGTATTCCCAAATTGATTACCCTCGAAAAGTACGTAACATCTATGTTGTTCCGATCTGAAATTAAAAACCAAAAGCAAAGAACTGCCACTAATATGCCAACAACGCATAAGGGTGCTTTCATTTTTTTCTCCTTTTGTTTGGATATGGCCTCAAAGATTATTTTGCACACATAAAAGGACACCATACCAAATACAAATTCCACCAATAGCTCATGACAATAAAACTTTAAGAATACGGTAGGCAAGTCTGCAAATGTACCTGCCATGGCCAATACCATTAAAATTGCTGAACAAATCAATCCTCTGTATTTATGAGAAATCTTCATGGAAACAAAGAAAATCACATAAAAAAACATCTCATAATTAATGGTCCATCCAACTCTGACAATAGGCTGAATTGCACCGGCGATTTCATACGGAATGAAGATAAAAGATTTCACTAAGTACGAAACATCTGCCGTGGTCGTCATAAACATACTGGGAAATACCAGCAATAAAATAAATGTGCCGATCGTAACCAGATAATACAGCGGAACAATACGAATCAAGCGTTTTATAAGGAAATGTTTTGAATTCTTTCCCGTTACATACATCATAATAAAACCGCTTATGCAGAAGAAAATGTCCACGCCAAAAGCACCAATCCCTATAAAAGTAAGGTGACTGATTACTACGAAAAGCGCCGCAATTCCACGCAATGCCTGTATGCTGTTAAATTTTTGATTTGCAAAATCTTGAATCATAAATACTCCCAAATTACTTATGCTGCATTATTTTTCCGCATGCACTTCCACCAATAAACAGGAAATGCAAAGCAAATCAAGGTAACAAAAGCGCCAATCCAGATGCCCTTGGCATTTCCGGTCAGGTTCTCGTTATTTTTGACGTGAACCGTAAAAAGCGCAATGCCTGCAATACACAAAACAATGCCTACAATAATACCAACAATACTAAGCCACAACAGAATCGTCGGAACTGCTGCCGACACATCCATACTTCCCATAGCCGAAGACACCATAAGCACAATACTTACAACCAAAAGTACAACACTTACAATTATTTCAATTAAAGGGAAAAAGGCCATAAATGCATATCCGAATTTTTTCATAATTCCTCCTATACCCATAATTTATATGGGCTCTCTTTTGTAATAGTACCCCCTACGCCCACTGGCTCTGATACAACTCGTAATAGAATCCTCTTTCTTTTAACAACTCGGCGTGTGTTCCCTGCTCGATGACGTTACCGTCCTTCATAACAAGAATCACGTCCGCGCTTTGAATGGTGGACAGTCTGTGCGCAACGATGAAACTGGTCTTACCCTTCATAAGCCTTGCAAAAGCGTCCTGTACCTTCATTTCGGTTCTGGTGTCAATGGACGAAGTCGCCTCATCAAGAATTAGGATGGGCGGATTCATCAGCATAATGCGGGCAATACAAAGTAACTGCTTCTGGCCATTTGACAAGTTCCCACCGTCCTCAAGAATCTCGGTATCGTAGCCTTTGGGCATACGCGTGATGAAACTGTGGGCGTGAGCCTTTTTAGCCGCCGCTATAATCTCTTCCATGCTTGCATCGGGATTGCCGAAGGCGATATTCTCGCGGATGGTACCGTTTTTAAGCCAGGTTTCCTGAAGCACCATGCCATAAGAATCACGCAAGTCGTGACGGCTCTGTTCGTCAATGGGCACACCGTCCAAAATAATATCTCCCTCGTTAATATCATAAAAGCGCATCAACAGGTTAATCAACGTAGTTTTACCGCAACCCGTAGGACCTACAATTGCCACGCGCTGACCCTGTTTTACATGCAGGTTAAAATCTTCAATCAGCTTGCGCTCCGGCACATAAGAGAAGGATACATTTTGAATGGTTACATCACCCACAAGCTTAACACCCTGGGCAAATGCGTTGGTGTTATTCTTAAAACCATCCTTTACAAGCTTATCCACACTTACCGCATCTTTTTCGTCTTCTTCGTTTAAGAACTTAAAGAAGTTCTCCGCACAAGCCAAAGCATTCTGGAATTCCGCAATAACACCGGAAATTTCATTAAAAGGCTTGGTGTACTGGTTTGCATAGCTTAAAAAGCAGGACAGCTCACCCACGGTAATTGCTGCATTTTCGCCCATAACAAGCAGGGCACCAAACACGCCAACCGCCGCATACACAAGAGAATTGATAAAACGTGTCGCCGGGTTGGTTAAAGATGAGAAGAAAATCGCCTTCACGGAAACCTTCTGCAGTCTCTCGTTAATTTCATCAAAACGCTCCATAGCGTCTTCTTCCTTACCAAACGCTCTGACAATCTTCTGATTTCCCACCATTTCTTCGATGTAGGCGGTCTGCTCGCCTCTGGTAGATGACTGCTTGGTAAACAGGTTAAACGTCTTTTTGGATACAAAAGCTGCCACAAAGAAAGACAGGGGCGTAACCAAAACTACGATTAAAGTAATTTTTACATCAATGGCCAACATAAAACCTAAGGTTCCAAGAATTGTAAGGACTCCGGTAAAAAGCTGGGAAAAACCAAGCAACAAACCTTCCGAGAAGGTATCCACATCCGCAATAATACGGTTTACAAGCTCACCATAGGATTTATTGTCGATATAACGAATGGGTAGCCTCTGCAGTTTGCGGATTGCGTCCTTACGCATTCTTGCCACTACATTTGCCGTCATTCGGTTGTTGCACAGGTTCATAACAAACTGCGCCGCCATCGTTACCGCAATTACGATAACACCGATGAAAAGCAATCGGCCGATACCTGCGAAATCCACCGCCCCCGCGCCTAAACATAAGTCCACTCCCTTACCGATCAGAATCGGAAGGTAAAGCGTTCCCACTACGGAAAGCAGGGCACAAAACAGGGAAATCACCAGAAGTACCGTATTTGCTTTGATATATTTAAAAATCTGTCGAAGAGTTCTTTTACGCATTGTTTGCCTCCTCTCTATCCTCAGGGAACTGAGAATAATAGATTTCGGCATAGACTTCGCAGGACTTCAAAAGCTCCTCGTGAGTTCCCATTCCTGCCACTTCGCCCTCGTCCAAAACAATCAGAAGGTCCGCATCCATAATAGACGCCGCTCTCTGGGATACGATAAAACAAATCGCATCTTCCGTAAGCTTACGGATTCCCTGACGTACTTTGGATTCTGTAGCATAGTCTAAGGCGCTGGTACTGTCATCCAGGATTAAAACATCCGGCTTTCTCACAAAAGCTCTTGCCATACAAAGTCTCTGACGCTGACCGCCTGAAAAGTTTTTACCGCCCTGTAAAACCGCCTCTTTCAAGCGGTTGGTTTTTTGCTCCACAAATTCTTTCGCCTGGGCAAGCTCCAACGCTTCCCACATTTCCTCTTCGGTAGCGTCCGCCTTACCCCACTTAAGGTTTTCTTCAATGGTACCCTTAAAAAGTATCGCCGTCTGAGGCACAATGCCGATGCGGGCACGCAAATCTTCACTATCACAGGCTGTAATGTCTTCGCCATTTACAAGAACGCGGCCTTCTTTAGCCTCATAAAAACCTGCCAAAAGATTAATAAGGGAGGTTTTACCGGAACCGGTACCGCCGATTACACCTACGATGTCGCCCTTTTTCGCCCGGAAGGATAAGTTACTTACCGATGCCGAAGACGCACCTTTGTAGATATAGGATACATTTTCAAATGTGATATCGTTGATTGCGGGAACGGGAATATTTTTATTTTTCCCTTTATCAGATACTTGCTTATTATTCGAATATTGGTCCTTCTTTTCATCCGAATTCTTATTCTTCTCACCCGCGGAAGAAATATCATTTGCAACGGATTCTTCCTTCGTCTTTTCATCTTCCTCATCATACAGCATATCCGCAATGCGGGAACCGCCGGCCATAGATTTGGTAATCGTGATAATCAGATTCGCAAGCTTAATCAGTTCCACAAGAATCTGCGCCATATAGTTTACAAGCGCAATCAATGCGCCCTGGGTAAGGAAACCTGCGTCAATTTCCACGGCTCCACGGTATAAAAGCACCAGCGTCGCACCATTTACAATCATAAAAGTCACCGGATTCATAAAAGCGCTGACGCGCCCTGCAAACAACTGAAATTTCTTCAGGGCATCCACAGACGCATCATATCCTTCCACTTCCTCACGCTCCATAGAGAAAGCACGGACCACACGTACTCCGGTTAAGTTTTCACGGGTTTTAACCACAACCTTATCCAAAGCTTTCTGCACTTTTTTATAAAGGGGAATGTTAATCAGAAGAATTGCAAAAACCACTACCGCTAAGATGGGAATGGTCACAACAAAAATCATGGCGCCTTTTACATCAACGGTAAAAGCCATAATCATGGCACCGAATACGATGAATGGCGAACGCAACAATAGACGAAGGGTCAAATTCACCCCGGTCTGCACCTGGTTCACGTCGCTGGTTAAGCGGTTCATCATAGTGGAAGTGCCGAATTCATCCATCTGCTCGTAGCTTCTGGTCTGGATATGATTAAAAATCACGTGACGTAAGTTCGTCGCAAAACCAACGGACGCCTTTGCTGCAAAGTACTGGGCGGTGATGGCACAGCCAAAACCAACTGCTGCCAAAAGGAAAAGCACGCCTCCCATAGCAAAAATGTGGCTTTTATCTCCCTTATCGATACCGTTATCAATGATGCTTGCCATAACTAGGGGCACAAGCAACTCAAAAGAGGCCTCCATTAATTTAAACAGAGGCCCTAAAATTGTTTCTACTTTGTACTTTTTCAGATACTTAAGAAGTCGGAACATTTTAATTTTTCCTTATTTTTTTAAGTTTCAGCTTACTTATTTTCTTCTTCTGAATTATTACTATCTTCCGCAACTATGTTACTCTGCGGAGTTGTATTGCTTTCTTTATAAAGATTTTCTGAAACCTGAGGAGTTTCAGCAGGCACTGTTACCTGTGACACCTCCGGTTTCTGTGAAACAATCTGCGTTCCCACAACCTTCTTAACCACCTTGAATCTGCAGGTATATACTACCGATGAATCGCAGAGATAGTCGTGGAACGCGCGGTTATTTTTATCGATAAAAATCATAATGTAACCGAAATAAAAAATACCGCTCAGAAACTTGCCAACACTTTCACGGTACAAAGCGTTCCAGAAGGTAAGGTTTTTGCCTTCCTTGTCCACTACCGTAAGATTAAATGCTCTTTTACCGATGGTTGTACCCGTAATGCTGGTGGTCAACACGAAATACAACAGGGTCAAAAGATAAAAGAAAATATCAAAAATATCATAATGGAACAGCACGTTTCCAAAGATAAAAGCATCCGGAAAGGCAAGCTCCATAAAGGCTACAGGGATTTTCAGACAAAAGAGCACAATGCCCAGTATACAGCTGTCTACAAGGTAAGCGCCCAGTCTCGGGAAAAAGCCTGCCTTAGTAACAGCTTGATTCATAGTACATTCCTCCGTTTTGGTGACTCTCGATAAACTCCAACATTGCCTGGTTGTCTGACTTAGGGATCGCATTCAGAATGCTTCCGAACATCGCCGTAAAGGGATCCATATTCGATGACTGCTCATGGTAAACCACGCCATCGCCCATATATCCAAGAACCTGCTCCTTGTAATCTTCGTAACGGGCAATACCGTCGATTAAGTCAAGCTCCAACGCCTGATTTGCGGTAAAAGTTCTGCCGTCAGCGATAGGATAAATATCCGCAGGGTCCATATTTCTGCCCTTCGCAATAATCTCGATGAAAAGTTCGTACATTTCGTCTACCTGAGACTGCTCGATTGCAATAAATTCCTCTGTGACTTCCTGTCCGCCACCGCCGATGCCCTTATTGTCACCGCTTTTAATCATATACTCTTTGATACCAAGCTTATCGTATAATTCGGTCATATCATAAACGGTCATATACACACCGATAGAACCGGTGGTTGTCATACGGTTCGCGTAAATTTCGTCCGCAGACATAGCTGCATAATAAGCAGCACTTGCCGCAATGGAATCAAAATATGCATAGATGGGACGGCCTGTTTCTTCCTTGTATTCCATCAATTCCAAATATAAATCATCGCCAATGTATGTATAACCGCCGCCTGAATTCACGTAAAGCAAAATTGCCACATTATTCTCTGCTTCTGACAAAGCTTCGATATAATCTACGGTAGCCTGGTGATTGTAACCGCCACCGGTTGCAAAATATGACGTATCTGCGGAATCCATCATATCACCGTCTACTTTCACAATACCGACAAAATCTTCCATGGGAAAGCCGTACATATAACTGCTCTCCATATCAGCTCCCGTCATTTTCATAACGACCTTATCCAAAATGTTCATACCAACGCTGGACACGCCGATGAATACGAAAAGAACCGCGGCAATCACGCCCGCAATCACTTGTTTCTTTTTCATTTTCATTCCTCCTAAGAATTCCTTTTACCTTTTACACCTTCGCAACTTCTCCCGCATCTTCGGGACTTTCAGGATATTTCGAATACAACAATTTTAGCAGAATAGGGGTTAAAATGGAAGATGTAATAATCAATAAGATTACCGATGTAAAATACACCGGGTCAAGCAATCCTACCGTCATACCCTTCTGTGCCACAATCAAGGCAACCTCTCCTCGCGTCATCATACCGACACCCACTTTAATTGCATGTTTGGCGGGGATTTTACAAGCCATGGAAATAAGTCCGCAACCGATAATCTTGGTAAGCAAAGCCACTGCCACAAAACCAAGGGAGAATACAAGAATCGACCAGTCCATATTCTGAATGTTGGTTTTTAAACCGATACTTGCAAAGAAAATCGGTCCGAACATAACGTAAGAATTGATGTCCAGTCTTCTTGCAATGTATTCGGAATCGCGGATATTGCAAAGGATAATACCTGCCACATAAGCACCGGTAATGTCGGCAATTCCAAAATAATGTTCCGCCACATAGGCCATAATCAAACAAAGCGCAAGACCTGCGATGGTAATTCTTCTCGTATGGGGATAACGCTGGTCCACTTTCTTGAAAACCTTATATGCAATATAACCGCCTACCAAAGCAAGACAGAAGAACAAAACCGTGTTTCTCACAACCATCCAGGGATTTGAGTTAGGGTCATTGAAACCGATTACTACGGTAAGCACAATCATACCGATGATATCGTCGATGATTGCTGCGTTGAGAATGGTAGTACCGATTTTACCTTTTAAGTAACCCATCTCACGCAACGCCTCTACCGTAATACCTACGGAAGTTGCGGTCATAATAGTACCAATGAAAACTGCCTTAAAAAATTCGGGCGTACCCACAGCACTGAATCCGTAAAAGCACATATAAAGCAAGGTACCGCCAAGCAAGGGCACAAATACACCGGCGCAGGCAATCAGTAATGCCTTAGGGCCCGTTTTAATCATTTCTTTTAAGTTGGTCTCAAGTCCGGCAGAGAACATAAGTAAAATAACGCCGATTTCCGCCATCTGTAAGATAAAATCCGTAGGCTGTACCCAACCTAAAAAGCAGGGGCCGATAATGAGGCCCGCAATAATTTCTCCTACAACCATGGGCGCCTTGCACTTACGGGCAAGAATACCGAGAACTTTGGCAAATACAATAATAATCGCCAAATCCTTAAACACTAAATACGCTTCCATTTTTTCAACTCTCCTCTTTTATCCGTATCCAAATTATATATAAATAGTAAAACTTTATTTTTTTCATAATCAAATCATTCTGTGAACCTAAACCGTTTGCAACGCAAAGCTACTCCCTTTACAAGATTACACAGAAGAAGTAAACCGCAGCATAACAAATCGGCTGATGCAACAAATACACTAACAATGAATGTCTTCCCAAGAAGGAAAGAACGGGAATATTTATCGATAAGGGCTTCTTAAGCCACTCTTTTTTACCAAAGCATCTCCAGAAGAAAAAACCGCATAAATATAAGAAAAACCAGGGAATCAAGGGATAATAATCTCCCGAAGTGAAATCCGCCGGCGGAAATCCCAAATAAGCAGTTGCAAAATTCCGATACAAAAAGTCCGGAAGTTTCGCAAGTACCAACCCCTCAAAGCCTAAATTACCATAGTATACATTACGAGTCAGTACAAAAAGTATTATAGAAATCACAAGTCCCATCGGCGCATGCTTATCTTTGATTACCTTTTCTAAGGGGATTACGATTAACATAGAAGAACCTAAGAGTACCAACACGCCAAAGTTGATTGCCTGTCCCGGCGTAAAAACATAGGTTACAAAAGAAACCAGCGCTGCTGCCCCAAGTACCGTCAGCCCCCTGCGCAAATGTCTCTTTCCGATGGCACTACACATTCCTGAAAGAAAAATAAATCCATAGCCAATACTTTGCTGGAAAACGTAGCCCGGTATATTGCGGACTGAAAAAGAACCGTCTCCCATAATCATCACATCAAACATAGTGTGAAAAATAATCATCATAATCAATAAAAGACCACGTATGCTGTCTAAAAGATGATAGCGGGGTTTTGTCACTGTTTTATTGGATTGTTCCTTTGTTGTTATCGCCTGATCCGTCATTTATTTCTGCCTTATATGAATATTTTATTGCACCATTCCAATAATGCTACTTTTTTATTGAATTTGCAAGTAGCTTTTCGCACGAAATACGTAGGAATTTCGGGAATTCTTTGTTATAATTCCCCTATGAAGTCTTATATTGATGAAAAATTATTTGAAGAAGCTAAAAACAGAATGTACGGTAAGGTCCAAGGTGAGAAGGGAATCGGGACTTTAAGTGAGAAATCGGTTCACTCGGTTTTGAAATATTACTTTGCCCCGGACGAGAAGTATCATGAGCAAAAAATCGGCACTTTTGTGGCGGATATCTGCATTGACGGGGAGATTTATGAAATCCAGACGAAACAGTTTTATCTGATGAAACGGAAGCTGACGCAGTTCTTGGAAGAGCACGAAGTTACCATTGTGTACCCGGTTTCCCTTGTGAATACTTTGCACTGGGTGGAATGTGACAATGTAAGCGACTTAGCGAATCCTTCGGATATTGACATAACTGCCGGTGAAAGTAAGAACCGTCGCATCACCACCAGCCGTAAAACCCGCAAAAAAGGAATGCCCTACTTATTCTTTCATGAATTGTACGGCATTAAGGATTTCTTACATCATCCGAATTTGCATTTTATATTGGCTATTCTGTCAACGGAAGAATACCGCCTTCTGGACGGCTACGGCCCGCAGAAAAAAATCCGCGCCACCAAAACGGATAAGGCACCTATTGAATTGTTGGACTTGATTACCATTAGGAAGCCGGAAGATTATAAGCAGCTGATTCCTGAAGGTTTGCCCGAAGAATTTACTTCGGACATTTTTGCAAAGAAAGCAGGGATTGGACGAAGTCTTGCCGGAACCGCGCTTAATATTTTATATGAGATGGAAGTTGTGAAACGGGTCGGAAAGCAGGGAAATGCCTATATTTATCAGATGAAATGATATTATTATAAAAGCTTTATTACAAATAAAAAAGCACTTGCATTATGTATAAAACATAAACGCAGGTGCTTTTCTACTCTTCCCGAATGATATACGGAAATACCTCGATATCCGTAAACCCCATCTCCTTAAGGATTTGAACAGACGCTTCCATATCCTCTTTGGTATTGAAATCGCGAATCGCCGGCACGCGAACGCGGATGCATTCCGGTGATTTCTCCTGAATCAGTATCTTTAAATTCTCAATCACCCCGGCATTATCGCGCCCCGTATATGCCTTATAAATCTCGGGATTCATATCCTTGATATCCACGATAAAAGCATTGGCTACAGGAAGAATGGTGCGTAATTTCTCAGTAGGCACATTCAAAGAAGTTTCCACCGTAATCTGCCATTTGTCTCCGCAAACCTCACGAAAAGCTGCGATAAAATCTGCGTGCAAAAGGGATTCGCCACCGCCGAAGGTAATTCCTCCGCCGGTAGCGATGAAATAAAGGTCATCGATTTTTAATTTATCGTATAACTGCTCCGGGGTCATATGTACGCATTTTGGTAGCATCGCCGGATCCCAGGTCCTTTTATTAATACAATATTTGCAGGTTAAAGGACAGCCGTAAGATGCCACCAAGGTGGTAACACCAACGCCATCGGTTTTAAGCCGGTGCCTGTTCAAGGAAACCACCGGCATTGTAATATTATTCTTCATCTAAATACTCCGGGTCGATGGCAATGTCGCCTTCTAATAAATATTCGTCGATGTCTTCTAAATCTTCTTCGGAAGTAGGCGCAAGGAGAATTTCACCTGCCAACTCTTCCGAATCTTCTTCTGAAGGACACATCGCATCCAAATCATTTTCCGTAGATTCTACATCCTCACTAGGATCATATTCTTCCAAACCACCAAGAATATCTTCTCCGTCCGGCTCATCGGATTCCGGCGCAGGGCCTTCCTCACCTGCAACATCTTCCGGAATATATTGCACATCACCGGCAATGTCCTCAGGCGGATTAATCGAATAATATACATCCGCAATCACGTCCCCAATTGTTTCAATCGGATTACACGCCACCATGGGCGCACACATTCCCGCAGAAATTCCGGCAACCACTACGGCTTTGCCAAGATTTTTACGAATTTCAAGCTGGCGCTCTAAGTAACGAAGCTCCGCCTCGCATTTCGGGCAGGTACCTCTGCAATCGCCCTGATGGGTACACTCCGATACCGCGAAAGCAATATCATTCTGTTCCGCGATTTTCTGGCGGATTTCTTTTAATGCCTTACATTTCTCTTTTCCTTTCATAATGAATTCCTCCTCAATTTTTACCTATTTTATTGTAGCACGATAAAATGCAATAAATTTCCTGTTTTCTTCATCTACAATCAATCCGCAAGTTCTTGAACCGGTAAGCGTTGGATAATAGTATAAAATCGTGTAGTTTTCAATACTTCCTTCTTCCACACTTTTAAAAATATCCGACGATGGAAATTCCGCAAGCGTATAATTCATATTGGTATAATCTTTCACTTTTGCCCCGTATGAGGCATAAAATCCGAATTTATGATCTGTCATAGACAAAATTTCCTCATAATTCATTTCTGAATAATGTTCTTCCACATACGCCATTTCTTCCAGTTCTTCTTCGGTATATGTTTTATTTTCACCGGCATAATTATCCCATTCCGGTGAATGTGTATATGGACTATCTTCGTAAACACCTAAAACATTATCTTTTATGGATTCCATAAAAGTATCATATTCTTCTTCATCGCTTACAACATAAGAAATAGCACTGGTATGAACAAGCATACTTTCTTCCAGATAATATTGAATATCCGTTGCACTTTGCGGCACATCCGTATAAATAAAACCGCCGGCATCCACATAATCCTGTACGGAAGTGAAATTTGTCTTTTTACCGCAAGCTGCTAATACAATCAGAGAAATGCAACCTAAAAAAATCATACTTAATTTTACAACCCGTTTTACATGTCTTTTACCTTTTTTTTTCATCTTTTTCTCCTTATGTTTTAGTGTGTTACATACCCGCATATCACAACTTTAAAATTTTCTAAATCTCTCTTTTAATATAAATTACTTCAAAGTTTAAGGAATATCCACTGTCTTTACTACCCCTGCACTTTTATATTGCACTTTATGGCTTTCCTTGTCAATCTGTATCACTTCTTTTCCTAAATAAAGCTCGCTGGATTGGGCTTCTCCGCCAATCATAGGGTGAATATAATAGCAGGTATAAGTGTAGCAATCCTCTTCCTCAGCCACTTCGCGATATAAAACAGTACTTTTGTGATAATCGTTATATATATCCATTTGCTCTTTCACGTAATCCACGCTTAATTCACCAAGCATAATCAGTTGTCTCTCATCTTCAACCTTAGTGTAAACCAGGGACTTCATATAAATCCATCGATAGGCCCTTTGGGTTTCGTTACTGACTAAAACCCTGTTGTTATCATAAAAGCGGTTGATTTCTGTATATGTTGAAGTGTATTCTACATAACTGTCATTTTCACCGCAAAGAATCAATTTAAAATCTTCTATGGCTTTTCCGGGTTCGTATTCTGTATAACTTGTATTACAAGAATAAATGGCATCCGTAATATCCACCTCTGCAAAGGTTTTCATTTTCTGGGAATCAATTACGGAATTTAATTCACTTTCATCAATTGAAAAGCAATCCTCAATAAAAAATAACATACATTCTGTGGGTGCATCTGAACAAGTTTCTGTAGGCACTAACATTTCCTTGCCAAAATAATCTATTCCGGTGTATTCACCTTCCGGAAAGAAATCATATGTATCATAATCATGATTATAGATATATAAAAGATCTTCATCGCTGATATTATCAATTTCTTCTGCAGACGCAAAAGTAAATTCTTTTCCCGGTTCTTCGGTGTCGGATTCTAATTCTTTGTTGTCGTCGGTATCTTCTGATAATTCATTACTATTTGTACTTTCACCTTCTGAATTTTCATCCACCGATATTTCTGAAGTATTCTGATTATTTATAATCGTATTAAAAACATTATTTTCTGCAGAATTGCAGGCAATTAAAAACATTGTCATTATGGAAATTATTATAATTAAAAACTTTTTCATTTTCTTCTCCCGGTTTTTCATCTTATATTACAGATACGTTTTTAATAAGGAATTTTATGGATATCTTCTAATTTTTTCTCTTTTCTTTTATAAATACACCAGTATATGGGATAAGTAATACATTGAAAAAATACAAAAAGAAAACACCATAAAACTTTCATTCCCGTTTCCAAATTAGGATTTGTACATGCATATACACAAAATACAAACATATCAATCATAGAGAAAACAATTGTAATATAAGAAAAACTTAACCATCCAATCATCATTACAATTCCAAAAATACCTAATAACATACTTGAAAATTCATCAGGATCTGCGCCTATTATTTCCGCATGTATGACCATAACAAAAAGTCCAACATAAACCAGTACAATACAAGCAATACTAATCACTAAACATATCAAAGGCCCAAAAGCAAGAACACCTTCCCAAAATTTTTTCATATTAAATCTCCTTACTATTCATTATTTTTGATTTTATAAATTACCTTTATGTTTATAACACTTATTACGCTTATAAAAGGTTGCAAAAAACCCCGCCGTTAAGGCGGGGTCGCGTAATTTTAAAATTTTGCAGAAGCTAAATTTTTATCATTATAAAATTTTTAAGTTGCTTCCTATTCTTCAGAACCTTCTTCTGTTTCTTCTTCATTCTGAATGGGAATCATATCAATGTCCTTAGGTTCTTCTTCTGCCACTTCGCTGGTCATATCTTCTACCGCTACTTCACCGTTTTCATCGGTTACTTTCTCACGAACTTTCGCAATCTTGGCAACGGCTACCTTATCATCAAGGTTAATTAACTTAACGCCTGAAGTGATTCGGCCTAAGATTGATACGTCTTCCATACGAATCTGGATAATGATGCCGGCTGTGGTAATCATCATAATTTCGTGATCGTCATTTACAGCCTTAACACCTACAACATCACCGGTCTTTTCGATAATCTTGTAGCACTTCACACCCTTACCGCCACGTTTCTGAACGGTAAATTCGTCAAGGTAGGTACGCTTACCATAACCCTTTTCGGAAGCGATAAGTAAAGAGTCGCCCTGATGGTCTAACTGCATACCAACGATTTCATCCTGGTCGGCAAGGTTCATACCGATTACACCCATAGAACTACGTCCGGTTGCACGTACATCGGTTTCCTTAAAACGGATACACATACCCTGCTTAGTTACAAGGAAAATATCGGTATCCTTATCGGTAGATTTTACTTCAATTAATTCATCATCTTCTTTTAAGGTGATTGCGATAAGACCGTTCTTACGGATATTCTCATATTCGGTAATGTGAGTCTTCTTAACAATACCCTTTCTGGTTACCATGAAGAGATTTCTTTCTTCTTCGTATTCCTTAATCGGAATGATAGCGGAAATCTTTTCACCGGGATTCAACTGAAGAAGGTTAATGATTGCCACGCCTCTTGCAGTTCTGCCGGCTTCCGGAATTTCGTAAGCCTTCAAACGATAAACCCTACCGTAATTTGTGAAGAACATAATATAGTGGTGGGTTGTAGTCATAAGAAGATCTTCGATATAGTCATCTTCAATGGTCTGCATTCCCTTAATACCACGACCGCCACGATGCTGAGACTTAAAGTTATCCACTGTCATTCTCTTAACATAGCCTAAGCTTGTCATGGCAATGACTGTATTCTCGTTAGGAACCAAATCTTCCATAGAAATATCGTACTCATCAAAACCAATCTTGGTTCTTCTGTCATCACCGTATTTCTGGGCAATCAACATAATCTCATCCTTGATTACACCAAGAAGTAATTTTTCATCTGCAAGAATTGACTTGTAATAAGCAATTTTTTCAAGTAATTCCTTATGTTCATTCTCAAGTTTTTCACGTTCCAAACCTGTTAACGCACGCAAACGCATTTCGGTAATGGCATGTGCCTGTACTTCCGATAATGCAAAGCGTTCCATTAAGGTAAGTTCCGCTACTTTAGTATTTTCACTGCCGCGAATAATCTTGATTACTTCATCAATATTATCCAAAGCAATTAATAAACCTTGTAAAATATGATCGCGCTCTTCCGCTTTATTTAAATCATACTTGGTTCTTCTGGTTACAACTTCCTTCTGATGCTCCAAATAATTTGTAAGCATTTCAAGAATATTAAGAACCTTAGGCTCGTTATTTACAAGCGCAAGCATAATTACACCGAAGGTATCCTGTAACTGGGTATGCTTATAAAGATGATTTAAAACAACGTTAGGATTCACATCTCTACGAAGTTCCACTACCACACGCATACCTTCACGGTTGGATTCATCACGTAAATCTGTGATACCGTCGATTTTTTTATCTTTCACAAGTTCGGCAATCTTTTCGATTAAACGCGCCTTATTTACCATATAAGGTAATTCGGTTACGACAATTCTGTTTTTACCGTTCTGTAAAGTTTCAATATTGGTTACCGCACGTACTCTGATTTTACCGCGACCGGTACGATATGCTTCTTCAATACCTCTGGTACCAAGGATCTGTGCACCTGTAGGAAAGTCCGGTCCTTTAATAATATCGAGAATTTCTTCAATTTCGGTTGCACGGTCTTCTTCTACGCGGTTATCAATGATTTTAACAACTGCATTAATGGTTTCACGTAAGTTATGAGGCGGAATATTTGTAGCCATACCTACCGCAATACCTGTAGTACCGTTTACCAAAAGGTTAGGATAACGGCTGGGTAAAACAACCGGCTCCTTCTCCGTTTCATCGAAGTTAGGCATAAAATCAACGGTATCTTTACCAATGTCAGCCAATAATTCTACAGAAATCTTTGATAATCTTGCTTCGGTATATCGCATAGCCGCAGCGCCGTCACCGTCCACAGAACCGAAGTTACCATGACCGTCAACGAGAGGATATCTTGTAGACCAATCCTGTGCCATATTAACCAAAGCACCATAGATGGAACTATCACCATGAGGGTGGTATTTACCCATCGTATCACCGACGATACGGGCACTCTTTCTGTGGGGCTTATCCGGTCCGTTATTTAATTCAACCATAGAGTAGAGAACACGTCTCTGTACCGGTTTCAAACCATCTCTTACATCAGGCAATGCACGGGCTGCAATAACGCTCATGGCATAGTCGATATAACAGGTTTCCATGGTTTTCTTCAAATCGACTTCTTGCACTTTGTCAAAAATTGTATCATCCATTGTAGTGGCTCCAATCTTTTATGTCTAAAATAGACTTATCCATTCAAATTCTTTCAATATAGCCAATTTCTTAGGCATTCTTCCAATTAGATATCAAGATTCTTTACAAATCTTGCGTTTTCTTCAATAAATTCACGTCTCGGTTCAACCTTATCACCCATAAGTACGGTAAAAGTTAAGTCTGTTTCAGATTCAGCCTGCTCGTCCATAGTTACACGAAGAAGAATTCTCTTCTCAGGATCCATAGTGGTTTCCCAAAGCTGTTCCGCGTCCATTTCACCAAGACCTTTGTAACGCTGAATTTTATTATTCTGATCACGGCCGACTTCTGTAAGAATCTTATCCAATTCTTCATCAGAGTAGGCATACCAAACCTTTTTATTCTTCTCTAACTTATAAAGAGGGGGTTGTGCCAAATATACATAACCCTGTTTGATTAATTCCGGCATAAAACGATACAAGAATGTAAGTAAAAGTGTACTGATATGGGCACCGTCAACGTCAGCATCGGTCATAATAATAATCTTATGATATCTTAATTTGCTGATATCAAAATCATCATGAATACCGGTACCGAATGCAGTAATCATAGCCTTAATTTCCGCATTGGCATAAATTTTATCTAATCTTGCTTTTTCTACGTTAAGGATTTTACCACGAAGAGGTAAAATTGCCTGGGTTGCACGGCTTCGCGCAGTTTTAGCACTACCACCCGCAGAATCTCCCTCGACGATGTAAATTTCACAGTTTTCCGGATTTTTATCGGAACAATCTGCTAATTTACCGGGAAGCGCCATACCTTCCAAAGCAGTTTTACGTCTTGTTAAATCACGTGCTTTACGCGCAGCTTCTCTTGCTCTCTGGGCTAAAATAGATTTCTCACAAATCATTTTAGCTACTGCAGGATTCTGCTCTAAGAAGTATGTAAGCTGTTCACTTACGATATTATCAACAGCAACTCTTGCTTCAGAGTTACCAAGCTTCTGTTTTGTCTGGCCTTCAAACTGAGGCTCTTCAATTTTAACAGAGATAATAGAAGTCAAACCTTCACGGATATCTTCTCCGGAAAGATTAGCTTCACTTTCCTTCAATAACTTGCTTCCGCGGGCATAATCATTGAAAGTCTTGGTAAGTGAATTTCTAAAACCTGCTAAATGTGTGCCACCTTCCGGTGTATTAATATTATTTACGAAACTATATGTACTCTCATTGTAAGAATCGTTATGTTGAAGGGCTACTTCCACATAAACGCCGTTTTTAGTTCCTTCAAAGTAAAGAATATTATCATAAAGCGGTGTTTTACCCTTATTCAAATATTCAACGAATTCCTTAATACCGCCTTCATAATGGAAACTTCTTTCCTTAGGCTCTTCTCCTCTGTCATCAATCAAAGTAATACGAAGACCTTTGGTTAAGAAAGCCATTTCACGGAATCTTTGCTTTAAAATATCAAAATCAAAGATGGTTTCTTCAAAAATAGTATCGTCAGGGAAGAAAGTAACCTTTGTTCCTGATTCTTCTTCACTGCAATCACCTATTACTTCCAAAGGATACATTACATGTCCTCTTTCGTAACGCTGTTTGTATACCTTACCTTCTCTTCTAATTTCAACTTCCAACCAGTTTGAAAGCGCATTAACAACAGACGCACCTACACCATGAAGTCCGCCGGATACCTTATATCCTCCACCACCGAATTTACCGCCGGCATGAAGAATGGTAAATACAACTTCAACCGCAGGAATGCCTGCCTTTGCATTGATTCCTACGGGAATACCACGTCCGTTATCCACAACTGTTACAGAATTATCCTTATTCAGGGTAACTGTAATGGTATCACAAAAACCTGCCAAAGCTTCATCAATGGAATTGTCTACGATTTCGTAAACAAGATGATGAAGACCTCTCGCAGATGTACTACCGATGTACATACCCGGTCTTTTTCTAACAGCTTCCAAACCTTCCAAAATTTGAATTTGATCCGCGCCGTATTCCTGCTGACTCATACTCTTCTCCAATCCGGTGTGATTTTCACACTTTTACAAATAAAATATTTTATAAAATAATTAAAAAATAAACTCTTTTCAAAAATTACTCTTCCACAGCACCGTTTACAACTTTATAAACCTTATCAATTTCGAATCTGTTATTTACGAATTCATCCAAACCGGTACAGGTAATAATAGTCTGAATATCACCGATACTGTTTAAAAGCTGATTCTGGCGGTTGCTGTCCAATTCCGATAATACATCATCCAATAAAAGAACAGGACATTCTTTGGTAATCTTTTTGACCAGTTCAATTTCTGCCAGTTTTAATGATAATGCTGCAGTTCTCTGCTGTCCCTGCGATCCGAACTTACGGATATCAATGCCATTCACCATAAAAGCAAAATCATCTCTATGGGGACCTACGGAAGTCATCTTAGTTTTAATATCTTTATCCTGACACTTCTGTAACATGGTTCCAATTTCAGATGCCGAAACATTCGGTTCATAAATAATCTTAATTTCTTCCTTACCGCCGGACAATTTTTGATGAATATCATAGATAATTTCATTCAATTGTTCGCAAAACTGGGCTCTTCTTTCGATAATTTTACTACCGTAAGATTCCAACTGGGTATCCCATATTGTAAGGGTTTCCCTTAAAGAAGGATTATAATACAAATCTTTTAAAAGAACATTTCTGTTGTTTATAATTTTGTTATAATTCGTAAGATTATAAATATAAAACTGATCCAGCTGACAAAGTTCCATATCAACAAAACGTCTTCTGTAAGCCGGGCCGTCTTTGATAATATTTAAATCTTCCGGTGAAAATAAAACGACATTTAAAAGACCAACCAATTCGGAAGCTTTTTTAATTCTTTCGCAATTGATTGCTATACCTTTAGATTTGGACTTACGAAGATGCATATCAATACGGTAATCCAAACCATCTTTTTCTAAAATGATTCTGATATGCCCTTCTTCAGCACCAAATTTAATAATATCCTTATCTTTACTGCCTTTATGGGACTTTGTTGTAGAAGAAAGATAAATAGATTCCAAAATATTTGTCTTTCCCTGGGCATTGTCCCCATAGAAAATGGTTGTCCCTTTATCAAAAGACAATTGCAAAGACTCGTAATTTCTGTAATTTTCCAATTCCAGTGACTTTATATACATACTTCTACTTAACCTGCCACTTTTTAACTCAATTAAAACATTTAAAATAATATAAAAAATATTTTAAAAGTAAACTACTTCACAATTTTTACTTTACGACCTTCATATTCCACAATATCCCCGTCATAAAGCTTTTTACCGCGCTGTAATTCTACTTCGCCATTTACTTTCACTCTGCCGTCCTGGATTTCAAACTTCGCATCCGCTCCGTTAAAAACCAAATTAGCAGCCTTCAAAGCCTGGCCTAATTTAATAAATTCGTCTCTTAATTTTAATTCTTCCATTTCAACATTCCTTTCAGAAGCTTATTTATAAATAAACTCCTGAATTATAATAAATTTTTCATAACTATTAACTTTAAAATCGTAAAATTTAACCTTTTACATTTGGTTTTGAAAATTTTAAATATTTATAAATTAGCTAACAGTTGTAAAGTTAACCGGCAGAATCAAATATACATAATTCTGTTCTTCATCTCTGATAAAACAAGGAGCCTTAGGATTTACAAGATAAAGAGTAACTTCTTCATCATCAATTACACGAAGGGCATCAATTAAGAACTTAGGATTAAAACCAATCATTAAATCCTTACCTTCTTTGGTAATGATAATTTCTTCCTTCATGCTGCCGACTACCGAATTAATCTTTAATTCCATCGCTTCATCATTGATTGTAATAATAACCGGCTTCTTATCGCCTTCTTTAACAAGAAGAGTTGCTCTGTTAATACAATCTAAGAATACCTTACGGTTTACCTGTAATTTGGTTTCATAATCGGTGGATAACATCTGATCAATCTTAAAATATTCACCTTCAATGATTCTTGAAACCATAACTGTTTCATCAAATTCAAATACAATATGCTTGTCTGTAAAATAAAGAGTTAAATCCTTATCTGTTTCACCGCTGAGAATCTTCATCAATTCATTCAAAGTCTTACCGGGAACAATTACCTTATTAGGTTCATAAGAATTCTTTAAAAATACCTTACGAATGGAAATTCTGTGACCGTCAAGAGAAACTACTTTGAAGCAGTCTCCGTTGATATCAAATAATTCACCACCCATAGCTTTATTGGTATCATTATCACTGATAGAGAAGATAGTCTGGCGAATGATTTCTTTTAAGGTGAATTGTGAAAGAACAATTCCTTCCTGTCTGTCTACCTGGGGAATATCACTGAATTCATCAGGATTTCTTCCAATAATGTTAAATTTAGATTTTTCACAGGTAAGGAATGTATTATAGTTATCTTCTGTTTCAATGGTAATATCATCATCTGAAAAGCTTCTTACGATATCAGAGAAAATTTTGCAAGGTAAAGCAACCATACCCTTTTCAATAATCTGACCTTCTACAATTGTTTCGATTCCAAGTTCCATATCATTTGCTACCAAACGAATATTTCCTTTGGATGCATCAATTAAAATACATTCTAAAATAGACATAGTAGTTTTAGAAGAAACTGCCTTAGATACAATTTGAACGCCTTTTAATAAATCTGATTTAGAAATGATAAGTTTCATAGTGTGTATAAACTCCTTCCCTGGTTGAGGTTAAAATTTTGACCTCGCTTAAACATATTATTTATTAAATAATTCGTATTATTATTATTAATAGCTGTT
>JAZNOO010000013.1:0-126565 GCA_045580855.1 Lachnospiraceae bacterium
AGCTTCCGGAAGGCGTGGCAGTAGGCTATGGCGGAACATTTGTGACAAAACGCCCTACAAAGATCGCCACGATCCCGGTGGGATATGCAGATGGTTATGCAAGACGTCTTTCCAACAACGGCAGGGTGCTGGTTCATGGAAAAAGCTGTCCGATCACCGGAAGAGTGTGTATGGACCAGTTTATGGTTGATATTTCGGCTTTGCCCCAGATAAAAGAAGGTGAAGTTGTGACTTTAATCGGCAAAGACGGCGATGAAGAAATAACGGTAGAACAGTTATGTGATTTATACGGCGGTTTCCGTTATGAGATGATTTGTGATATCGGAAAACGTGTGCCGAAGGAATATTTCTTGGGCGGTAAGCGGATTTATTCCAAAGATTATCACAATGATTTGGCATAACTTTTAGAATAAAAATAGCAACTCTTTTGTATACAACCTGACAAAAAGGAAATAGTAGGTAGTAAAGAAAAAGGAAATGAAGGTGTATGCATGAGAAGAGGCGATGTTTTTTATGCTGATTTAAGACCTGTTGTGGGTTCGGAACAGGGCGGTATCCGTCCTGTGTTAATTGTTCAAAATGATGTAGGGAATAAGCACAGCCCCACGATTATTGTGGCCGCAATAACCAGCAAAATGAACAAGGCAAAACTGCCCACACATATTGAACTGGATTCGTCCAAATATCAAATGGTAAAAGATTCGGTAATTTTGCTTGAACAATTGCGGACCATTGATAAAAAGAGACTTCATGAGATGGTGTGCCATCTGGATGAAGAAATTATGGAAAAAGTAAATAAGGCACTGATGATCAGTCTTGAGCTTCATACATAAGAATGAGATGTGCTTAAAAATGGAGGAAATATACAAAATGGACGCGGAAACGATAGGGTATATTCTGCTGTTTGTTTGTCTGTTACTGCTGGATGCCATGTTTTGCGGATTTATCGCATTGGTAGATTCTGTCCGCAGTACGGATATTGAAAAAAATGAAGAAGAGCTTGGCGAAAAGCTTACAAAGAAGTTAAGAAAAATCGAACAAAACGAGATTGCTTATGAAAACAGAGCGTTAATTGCAATCGTTGTCATTACCACAATAATGGGCGGAATTTATCTGCCGATTATTTCGTGTATGTGTTTTGCTTATATCGAGAAATTAAAAGCTGCAAATTCTTTGCCGGCATTTTTAAGCGGTGCTGTATCGCCGTATTTGGCAACGGTATTATTTGTTATTGTTTTAGTTGTATTTTTTGTATTGTTTTTAACATTTGCATTGCTAATACCCAAGCGTCTTGTAAGACATATGTCTATTCGTAAGAAAGCGGTATTTGCATCGGTAGTTACCACCGTTTCGGTTATTTTAAAGCCGATTACCGATTTGACAAATCTTCTTGCAAAGGGGATTTTAAGGTTGTTCGGCGTGAAAAAGCCGGCGGTTAAGGCGGACGTTACCGAAGAAGAAATCATTTCTATGGTAAATGAAGGCCAGGAACTTGGTGTTTTGGAAGCGGAAGAAGCAGAGATGATTGCCAATATCTTTGAGTACGGTGACAAAGAAGCCAAAGATATTATGACAAACCGAAGCAACATCACAGCCATTGATGTGGAGATGAATCTTCCGGATGCCATTGATTTTATGCTGGAACAGAAGAACAGCCGTTATCCGGTTTATGAAGAAAATCTTGACCATGTTGTGGGCATTATTCATTTTAAGGATGCCATCCGGTTCCAGAATGTGAATAAAAGAGCCAAGGCAAAGCTTTCGGCTTATCCGGAACTGTTGAGAGAGGCGGTTTTTGTGCCTGAAACCAAGAATATCGATGATTTGTTTCAGGAAATGCAGTCAGCCAAGCTTCAGATGGTAATTGTGTCTGATGAGTACGGACAAACTTCCGGCCTTGTAGCGATGGAAGATATTTTGGAAGAAATTGTAGGTAATATTCTTGATGAGTATGATGAGGAAGAAGATTACATAGAAGAAAAAGGCGAAAATACTTATGAAATCGATGGTTTGACTCCCCTTGAAGAACTGGAAGAAGAACTTGGAATTACCTTTGATGATGAGAATTTTGAAACCTTAAACGGTTTTATGATTTCCAAACTGGAACATATCCCGGAAGAAGATGAATTTTTTGAGATGGATTACGGCGGATATCATTTCAAAGCATTGGAGATTGAGAATAAAATTTTTAAGACAATATCTGTGGTTCGTAATGAAATAAAGACAGAAGAAAACACGGATGAAGAAACGGATACAACCATAAAATCTGTTGAAGAAACGGACGAATAATGGTACAATATAGGTTGATACTTATTTAGATTACACAGGAGGCTATTATGTCAGGACATTCAAAATTTGCGAATATTAAGCATAAAAAGGAGAAAAACGATGCAGCGAAGGGTAAGATTTTTACCATTATCGGACGTGAAATTGCCGTAGCGGTAAAAGAAGGCGGCCCCGATCCTGCAAATAACTATAAACTTGCAACTGTTATTGCGAAAGCGAAGGCAAACAATATGCCCAACGATACCATTGAAAGAGGTATTAAGAAGGCATCAGGCGAAGGTAATAATGTGGTTTATGAACATGTTACTTACGAAGGATATGGCCCTAACGGTATTGCAATTATTGTAGAGACACTTACCGATAACAGAAACAGAACTGCTGCCAATGTAAGAAGTGCTTTTACCAAGGGTAACGGAAGCATCGGTACTCTGGGATGCGTATCTTTTATGTTTGATGAAAGAGGACAGGTTATTATTGACAAAGAAGAATGCGATATGGATTCAGACGAGCTAATGATGCTTGTACTGGATGCAGGTGCAGAAGACTTCAACGAAGAAGATGACAGCTTTGAAATTCTTACGGCACCCGACGGACTTATGGATGTAACCAAGGCTTTGGAAGATGCGGGTATTCCCATGGCAAGTGCAGAAGTAACCATGATTCCTCAGAATTATGTATCATTGACTGATGAAACAGCAGTAAAGAATCTTCAGAAAACTTTGGATTTGTTGGAAGAAGATGATGACGTCCAGAACGTTTATACTAACTGGGAAGAAGAATAATTGACCGAATAAGGAGACTATCAAATGAGCAAGAGAAATATTGAAACCACTTGTATTCAGGGCGGATGGCAGCCTACAAAGGGTGAGCCCAGAGTATTACCCATTTATCAGAGCACAACATTTAAGTATGACACATCTGAACAGATGGGCAAGCTGTTTGATTTAGAAGACAGCGGATATTTTTATACAAGATTGCAGAACCCCACAAATGACTATGTAGCAAATAAGATTTGCGAAATGGAAGGCGGTGTGGCAGCAATGCTTACATCTTCCGGACAGGCAGCAAATTTTTATGCGGTATTTAATATTTGTGAAGCGGGAGACCATATTATTATTTCTTCTGCACTTTATGGCGGTACTTTTAATCTTTTAACAACTACGGTTGCGAAGATGGGTATTGAAACTACTGTTGTGGATCCTGAAATTTCGGAAGAAGAATTACAGGCGGCAATTAAGCCGAACACCAAGTGTATTTTGGCTGAGTCTGTATCAAATCCTTCTTTGGTTGTATTAGACTTCGAGAAGTTTGTGAAAGTAGCACACGATAATGGTATTCCCATGATTGTGGATAACACGTTCCCTACACCCATTAACTGCAGACCTTTTGAATATGGTGTAGATATTGTTACCCATTCCACAACCAAATATATGGATGGACATGCTGTGTCTGTAGGTGGTGCAATCGTGGATTCCGGTAATTTTGACTGGATGGCGCATGCGGATAAATTCCCCGGACTCTGTACGCCGGATGAATCTTATCACGGAATTACATATGCTGAAAAATTCGGTAAAGGTGCATATATTACAAAGGCAACAGCACAGTTGATGAGAGACTTGGGTTCTATCCAGTCACCTCAGAACGCTTTTCTTTTAAACCTTGGTTTGGAGACACTTCATTTGCGTATGGAAAGACATTGTGCCAATGCTTTAAAGGTTGCACAGTGGTTACAGGCAAATGAAAATGTGGCTTGGGTAAATTATCCCGGTCTTGAAAGTGATAAATATCATGAGAGAGCTAAAAAGTATATGCCTAAGGGAACCTGTGGTGTGTTGACGTTTGGTTTAAAAGGCGGAAGAGATGCCAGCGTGAAGTTCATGGATAGTCTTAAGATGATTGCTATCGTAACCCATGTTGCGGATGCACGTTCTTGTGTGCTTCATCCCGCAAGCCATACACATCGTCAGATGAATGATGAGCAGCTTCTTGCTGCAGGCGTACAGCCTGATTTGATCCGTTTCTCAGTTGGTATTGAGAATGCAGATGATATTATTGCTGACTTGGCACAGGCTATGGAAGCAATGAATGCGTAGAAAGAGTAAGATTGTATGGATAAATTAGCAATTGTAGTGCCTTGTTATAACGAAGAAGAAATGCTTCCGATTTCGTCGGAGGCGCTTCGCGGGGCATTGGATGACCTTGTAAAGAAAAATAAAATATCACAGGACAGTTTTGTGCTGTTTGTAGATGACGGAAGCAAGGATAAAACTTGGGAACTTATTGAAGCGGAACATAATAAATATCCTAATGTCTACGGATTGAAACTTGCTGGCAATGTAGGACATCAATTTGCTTTGACAGCAGGTTTGTTAACTGCAATGCAGTGTTCCGATGTTACGATTTCTATTGATGCCGATTTACAGGATGACATCGGTGTCTTTGAAGAGATGCTTGATAAGTATTATGACGGTTGCGATATTGTTTACGGTGTCCGTAATAAAAGAAAGTCTGATACATTTTTTAAACGAACCACAGCTCAGGCTTTTTATAAGCTGATGAGTAGTATGGGTGTTAAAACCGTATATAATCATGCAGATTTCAGACTTATGTCACAACGTGCCGTAAAGCATTTTAGTGAATTTAAGGAAAGTAATCTTTTCTTGCGCGGTATGGTTCCTTTGATTGGTTATAAAACGGACAGTGTATATTATGAGCGTAAGGAACGTGTTGCGGGTGAATCTAAGTATCCTTTAAAGAAGATGCTTGCCTTGGCAATAGAAGGAATTACTTCTTTTAGCGTGAAACCCATTAGTTTAATTACTGTTATGGGCGGAATTATTATTTTTGGAAGTATTTGTGCTTTTATTTATGCGTTGGTTTCGTATTTCTTTGGAGTAGTAGAACCCGGTTGGACATCTTTGATGATTTCAATTTGGTTTATAGGTGGTGTGCAATTGCTTTCGATTGGATTGATTGGTCAGTATATCGGAAAGATTTATATCGAAGTAAAACATCGTCCGAGATATAATATTGAAACGTTTCTTGGGGGAGAAAACGAATAGATAGACGAAGGAAAATTAACTCGTAGGGGAGAAGGGTTCATATGAAGTTAACTAAGACATGGCTTAGCTATATCATTTGGGGAATTTTTTCAATTATCTTTTTTACAAATATCGGTATTGCAGCAATAGAGATAGGAATTCAGAATGAAACTACGGATTTCTTAATGCCGATGGTTATTCTCTATGGAGGGACTATTGTTGGTATTCTTGCGTTTATCGGTGTATATAAACTGATTGAAAAATATGTGTTGCCGAAAATGAAGTCTGACGGTGAAGCTTTTGTATTAAAAGGACCGGGGGAATGGCTTGCTTTTGCAATGGTTATTTTTGTGGCAATTGCAATTCGTGTAATTGCTATTATTTCTGCCGGCGGAGCACTGACGGGAACTACAGAATTTTATGAATATGCCATTGGTAGTGCTGATTCTACTGTATTTGCAATACATAATAATGCGACTTATATTTATTGTGGTATTCTCGGTTTTCTATTAAGCTTTCTTGGACATTTTCCTACGGCGGCAATGTCTGTTCAGGCAGGAATACAGATTATTACGATAGTTGTTTCTTTTTTTACGATGCGAAAAGCATTAGGTAGGTTGCCGGCTTGGGTGGCTATTATATTGATTTCTTTTTTACCGGGGAGTTTTCTTGCGGTAAGGACATGTATGCCTGATAGTTTTTTGACTATGCTCTTTGCTGTATTTATGCTGGGGTTAGTCTATTTAGGACAAGCGAATCGTGAACAGAAAATCCGAATCGGAGCCCATGGATTATTTTATGTATTAATCGGCATTTTTTCGGGCATTTTAATTTATCTGGATTGGACAGGTTTACTTGCCTTTGTTATTGGCGTTGTAGCCTTGGTTCAGTACAAGAATGAAGATGCATGGTTAAAGATTCAGAAACCCTTTTTACAGGTTTTGTGGTTTAGTATTTCAGGCATTTTGACAGTTCTTTTGATGCTTTGGTTTCTGCCGACCGGAACTATGGAAGTTGGACCGGCGGCGATTGTAGGATTTTTACATACTTTAGTTCCTTCCGGGGGATTGAATTTGATGATCATGTCTCCGCATAAAGGACAATGGGATACATTAGCTTTGTTTATTTTTTCCGGTCTTTGGTTTGCCGGCTTTTTAAGAAATAAACAGGATAGGGCGTTTCCATATACATTTATAATAGTATTTTTGACAATTGCTTCATTTTTCGGAATTGGTGTATATGATTTTGACTGGATGGCAAGTTATGTTTGGATTATGTTGTCTACCATCGGAATTACATCAATAAATGATTTTCGCAAAACGGAAAGAGATGTTGCTGTTGCGGAAAAAACAAAAGAAAATAATGCAAAGCGTAAGGCGGAACGTGAACGTAAACGCGCGGAGGCGGCCGGTGAAAAAAGTATTAGTTTAGAAGAGATTCATAAGAAAAATAATTCGGTTTCGAAAGAAAACGATATGGTTGGAATGCCCTCAAATCGAGTTTCGAATACTAAAACTGTTCAGTCGAATACGTATGTTGAAGGTTCTGCAAAAAAAGGTTATGGTATTGGACGTAAGGCAGAAGTGGTGGCTGATGCGGAAAATATTATTGATAAATCTGAAACGAATCCACCTGTGAATGAGACGTTTGCGAGCACCTCTGCGCCGGTTATTGCTACATCAGCATATTCGGGCGTTACAACTGATGAGAAGTATAGTGTGGTTAAAAAAGTTGACAGACCACCTTTGGGTATGCCGGCTTCTTTAACACCGATGCAACCACAATATGGATATTCCTCCGGCAACCGTTCAAGACGATCCTTGAGGTCTCCGTCTAAGAGTACATTTACACCAGAGGATTTAGAACGAATAAGTCGCTATACCGGTGTTAATTATATGGCTTCGCAGACGGTGTCGGTAAGTCGTGATGAACAGGATGTTATTGAGGAATCATTGAGAGACGGTGTGGTTTCGGAAGGTGTTGTAGAAACAAATATTGTTTCGGAAGATAACGTTCAAACATCTGTTACAAATTTATCAGAGACTGTGGTTATAGAAGAAACATCGGAAGGACAGATGGAAGTTTCTTCTGAAAGTGCTATACAGAATGTTAATGTATCAGCCGAAGATGTAACAACGACATATGATGGCAAAACTGAGAATGTAGAATCTGTGGAAGTTGAACTTAAGGAAACGGAAAAGGAACATTCGATTGGTTATATTGAGTTGGATGAAGAACAGAATGTTGATGAGGGTACAGATGAGAATAAAGTGTCTGTAGTAGAGGAAAAGCCTACACTCGCACCTTATGTAAGTCCGTCCAGACGTCATTTTAGACATCCGTCCAAGAGTACTTTTACGCCTGAAGAATTAGAAAAGATTAGTCAGTATACGGGTGTTTCTTACAAAAAAGCGGAACCGTCTGAAAGTCCAAATAAAATGTCGGACGATAATAAGAAAGATGAGAAAACACAAGAGATACAAACTGAAAGTAAAACAGTACAACCTGAAAATGTATCGGTACAATCGGAAAGAAATGTTTCTAAAGTATATGAGGAATCGAAAACATCGACTTTGGATTCGGTCAAATCAAATCCTGAACGTAAACCTAAGATGATTCGAAATCCGCTTCCGGGACCGAAACCTCATGTAGCGAAGGAATTGAACTATGATTACAATCCCAAACCTTCAGAAATGGAATTTGATATTGTTGATTTGAAAGGCAAAGATTTCTTTGATTTGTAGAATAAAAACAATAAAATAATGAATACTAAAAAAGAATCCGTAAGGGTTCTTTTTTAGTATGTAAAAAAGGAGATTGTTATGTCTGAAAATAATAATGAGAATGATAATATTAAGGAGTATGGTACAGGTAAGCTTTACAAAAATAATGATAAATACAATATTGAGTTAATATCAATTATTGGTGAAATAGAAGGGCATGATAACTTAAGCGCAGGTTCCAAAACGACAAAATATGAACACATTTTACCGAAATTAGCC
The DNA here is from genome assembly GCA_045580855.1 of Lachnospiraceae bacterium. Taxonomy (GTDB): domain Bacteria; phylum Bacillota; class Clostridia; order Lachnospirales; family Lachnospiraceae; genus UBA3766. The sequence goes on from JAZNOO010000013.1 coordinate 8,330, forward strand.
ATGATAGAGGATGATGAAGATGTAGATGGCATATTATTAATTATCCATACTATGGGTGGTGACGTAGAAGCAGGTCTTGCGATTGCGGAAATGATTGCCTCAATCAGCAAATCAACGGTTTCTCTGGTTTTAGGTGGAAGCCATTCCATCGGCGTGCCGATTGCAGTAAGTACGGACTATTCTTTTATTGTTCCGACTGGAACAATGGTTATTCACCCTGTTCGGATGAGCGGTACGGTAATCGGTTCCAGTCAGACGTATTCATATTTTAGGCAAATGCAGAATCGGATAACCGGTTTTGTATCGTCCCACAGCCATATATCTGAAGAAAGATTAAATGAGTTAATGATAGAAACAGAGCAACTTACGAAAGATGTGGGAAGCATTCTTGTTGGTGGCCAAGCTGTAGAAGAAGGATTAATTGATGAAGTGGGCGGAATTCATCAGGCAATCACAAAATTACACCATCTTATAAAAGAAAGTAAAAATACAAGATAATGTTTTTTTATAAAATCTAATACACAATATAATGACAAAAGACTAAAAAAGTGGTATACTTACAAAGACTGGGAAAATGTACGGTTTTTTTGATGTGCATTTTTCTGATTTTAGTATTGGAGGCATACCTATGGCAGCATCTTCCGGTCAGAACGGAAATCGTAAAACTTCGAATGGCCAGAAAAAAACAACTTCATCAAATACGCGTACAAGAAGCAATACTTCAAGCAGAAGCAATGCGTCTCAAAGTACCCGTGGTCGTAAGCCGGCACAACCTGATAATTCCATTATGGATGAAATTATGTTGATCTTGGTTTTTGCACTGGTAATCTTTTTGTTCTTGTGTACGGTGGGAATTATCGGTGCTAAAGAGGGGGCAGATCCTAACTTTGGCGATTATATACAAAGTTTTATGCTTGGATTGTTTGGATATACGGCTTTTATCGTGCCGATTGTGACATTTTTTGCAATGGCACTTGGCATATCCAACCGCAATAATTATTTTGTATGGTTTAAAATTGGTTCTTTGATTGCCCTTGTTATGGTGGTCGGAGTCTTAATGCATATGATATCTTATGCGGATTTGGAAATGATGGCAGAAGTGAAAGGCTGGCCTAAAACTTTTTATACAGGTAAAAATGGCGGTGGTGTAATTTTTGGCGCTGTTGCTTTGGGGTTATGTTCCTTGATTGGTAAAGCCGGAACCGTATTTCTTTTAATTGTTTTAACGATTATTGCGTTAGTATTATTGACCGGCAAGTCTTTTATCAAAGGCGTAAAACAGGGAAGTAAAAAAATATACGAAACGACGAAAGAAGAAAGCGGCCGTTTGAAAGAATTTTCAAATAATGTAAAAGAAGATGTTAGGAATGCCCGTTTTGAAAGTGATGATGAAGAAGAGGAACAAACTCTTCGCAGAAATAAAAGAGCAACAGGTGTTACATTAGATACTTCTTTGGCAAAGAATAACAAAGCAATGGTTACGGAAGAACCTGTAGTGGTTGAATCGACTAAGAAAGAAGAACAGCCATTGATTCCTTTGTCAGGAATGACTGAAGTAAAAGAAGAAGCGCCGGTGAAGAAAGAATCCGGTGATATTCACAGAATTGAGTATGTGGATAAAGGCGAGGATGATGATTGGATTCAGCCTGTAGCGGTACATCCTGTGAAGACGGTCAAGAACGAAGATGATGATATTGTCAAACCGATTCGCGTAAAGCAGATGGAAGAAATTCGTCCTGTAGCGGAACCGGTTCCTGCGCCTGTAGAAGAAGTTGAGATTGAAAAAGAAATTGCACCTGCGCCTGAGAAACCGGTGGCGCATCTTCGTTCCAGAGATAAAAGCGATTTTAATGCTTCGGTGGATTCCGTATTCAAAGAGAGCGAAAAACCGAAGGAAAAGAAAATATATAAGTTCCCGCCGATTAATCTTTTAAAGAAAGGCGAAGGCGGACGTGGCGGTAATGATACGGAAGATATGGCAGCCACTGCTAAGAGATTGGAAGAGACGTTAGAAACCTTTGGTGTACGTGTTAAAGTTACGGATTACAGTAAAGGACCGGCGGTTACCAGATATGAATTACATCCCGAACAGGGCGTAAAGGTCAGCAGAATTTTATCTCTTGCAGATGATATCAAACTGAATTTAGCGGCTTCGGATATTCGTATCGAAGCACCGATTCCCGGTAAAATGGCGGTGGGTATTGAAGTTCCTAACAAGAACAGCAGTGCTGTACATTTGCGTGAATTGTTGGATACCAATGAATTTACTAATTTCCCGTCAAATCTTGCATTTGCGGTTGGTAAGGATATCGGTGGTCAGCTTGTTGTTACGGATATTGCCAAGATGCCGCATGTATTGATTGCAGGTGCTACAGGTTCCGGTAAATCGGTATGTATCAATACTTTGATTATGAGTATTTTATACAAGGCGCATCCTGACGATGTTAAAATGATTATGATTGACCCGAAGGTGGTTGAATTAAATGTTTATAATGGTATACCCCATTTGATGATTCCGGTAGTGACTGATCCGAAGAAGGCATCGGCGGCACTTGCCTGGGGTGTTGCGGAAATGACGAATCGTTATAAAAAGTTTGCAGATGCGGGAGTGCGTGACTTAAAAGGTTACAATCAAAAGGCTGAAAGCGGTGCTGTGGATGATGAGGGACTTCCGATTAAGAAAATGCCACAGATTGTGATTATTGTTGATGAGCTTGCCGATTTGATGATGGTGGCTTCTAAAGAAGTGGAAGAGTCCATTTGTCGTCTGGCACAGTTGGCCCGTGCGGCAGGTATTCATTTGATTATTGCTACACAGCGTCCTTCTGTTGATGTTATTACAGGTCTTATCAAAGCAAATATGCCAAGCCGTATTGCATTCAGCGTATCCAGCGGTATTGATTCCAGAACCATTTTGGATGCTAACGGTGCAGAGAAATTGCTTGGTAAGGGTGATATGTTATTCTTCCCGCAGGGTTATTCAAAGCCTGCCCGTGTACAAGGTGCATTTGTGTCGGATAAAGAAGTGGCGGATGTTGTTGATTTTATCAAAAATCAGTCTATTTCCAACGATTATGGCGAACGTATCGAGGAAGCAATTTTAAGCAGCACATCTTCTTCCGGCGGTGCAATTGTTGGAGGCGGTGATGAATATGATACATATTTTGCGGAAGCAGGTCGTTTTGTAATTGAGAAAGAAAAAGGTTCCATCGGTATGCTTCAGCGTGTGTTTAAGATTGGTTTTAACCGTGCGGCCCGTATTATGGATCAGTTGGAAGAAGCAGGGGTTGTGGGACCGGAAGAAGGTACCAAACCCAGACGAATTCTTATGTCGATGAATGAATTCGAAAATTATTTACAGGAAAGATAATGTTGCAGAATGATGCAGAGAAATGAGGTTATATGAAAACGGACATTCAGATTGCCCAGGAGGCAAAACTCATGCCCATTACAGAAGTGGCGGAACAGTTAGGGATTTCTTTTGATGATTTGGAATTGTACGGAAAGTACAAGGCTAAGCTTTCGGATGAATATCTGGAAAGCATTCAGGGAAATCAAAATGCTAAACTTGTTTTGGTTACTGCAATTAATCCTACGCCGGCCGGAGAAGGAAAAACTACAACTACTGTAGGCTTAGGTCAGGCTTTTGCCAAATTAAATAAAAAAGCTATTATTGCATTGCGTGAACCTTCTTTAGGTCCTTGTTTTGGTGTAAAAGGCGGTGCTGCCGGTGGCGGATATGCACAGGTCGTACCAATGGAAGATTTAAATCTTCATTTTACCGGTGATTTTCATGCAATTACTTCAGCAAATAACTTATTGGCTGCAATGATTGATAATCATATTCATCAGGGCAATGAATTGGGTATTGATACAAGACAGATTATTTGGAAAAGATGTCTTGATATGAATGACAGGGCACTTCGTAATGTGGTAGTGGGACTTGGAAACAAGTCTGACGGATTTGTGCGTGAAGACCATTTCGTTATCTCGGTTGCTTCTGAAATTATGGCAATTTTCTGTCTTGCAGAAGATATGAAGGATTTAAAAGAACGTCTTTCGCGCATTGTGGTTGCATATAATTATGAGGGCAAGACTGTTACAGCAGGAGATTTGGGCGCTGTAGGTTCTATGGCGGCACTTTTAAAAGATGCAATGAAACCTAACCTGGTTCAGACTTTGGAACATACACCGGCAATTATTCATGGCGGACCCTTTGCTAATATTGCGCATGGCTGTAACAGCGTCAGAGCGACCAAGGCAGCGATGAAAATGGCTGATTATGTGATTACGGAAGCCGGTTTCGGTGCCGATTTGGGGGCAGAGAAATTTTTGGATATAAAGTGCAGAATCGGTGGTCTTAAACCGGATGCAATTGTATTGGTTGCAACGATTCGTGCATTAAAGTATAATGGTGGTGTAGCTAAGGCGGATTTGTCGACTGAAAACTTAGAAGCACTTGCAAAAGGTATTGTAAATTTAGAGAAACATATCGAAAACCTTCAGAAATACAATGTGCCTGTTGTAGTCACATTGAATTCATTTGTAACAGATACCGATGCGGAAACAGAATTTGTTCGTAAGTTCTGTGAAGAGAGAAATTGTGATTTTGCCCTTTCTGAAGTTTGGGAAAAGGGTGGAGAAGGCGGTATTGCCTTAGCAGAAGCTGTTTTTAATACCTTAGAGAATAAAGAATCAGCGTTTGTACCGTTATATAGTAATGAATTATCTTTAAAAGAAAAGATTGAAACCATTGCGAAAGAAATCTATGGTGCGGAAGGTGTAAATTATTCGGATTCTGCGAATAAGCAGCTTGCTAAGTTGGAAGATTTAGGCTTTGGCAATCTTCCTGTATGTATTGCTAAGACGCAGTATTCGTTATCGGATAATCCGGCACTTCTGGGAAGACCGGAAGATTTTCGTGTAGACATCAGAGAAGCATATGTTTCAGCGGGGGCCGGTTTTGTGGTTGTATTAACCGGAGCAATTATGACGATGCCAGGATTACCCAAAAAACCTGCGGCTTTGGTAATTGATGTTGAAGACGATGGCAGAATTACAGGACTGTTCTAATTAAGTCTATAGAAATATTTTAACAATGGAGGAGATACATAATGTATCAGATTATTGACGGTAAAGAAATTTCAACACAGATTAAAAATGAATGCAGAGACAGAGTTGTAGCATATAAAGAACAGGGCGTAGAAATCTGTCTTGCAGTGATTCAGGTTGGCAACGATCCTGCATCCAGTGTATATGTAAATAACAAGAAGAAAGCATGCGAATATATCGGCATCAAGTCTTTGTCTTATGAATTGCCGGAAGAAACAACAGAAGAGGAATTGCTTGCTATTATTGATAAGTTAAACGCAGATGATTCCGTAAACGGAATTCTTGTTCAGCTTCCTGTACCTAAACATATTGATGAAGATAAAATCATTCGCGCAATCAGTCCTTTAAAGGATGTAGACGGTTTCCATACTCAGAATGTGGGTGCCCTTTGCATCGGTCAGAAGGGATATGTTTCTTGTACACCTGCCGGTGTGATTGAACTTTTAAAGAGAAGTAATGTATCAATTGAAGGCAAGGAATGTGTTGTAATCGGAAGAAGTAATATTGTGGGTAAACCGATGTCTATTCTTATGTTACGTGAAAATGCGACCGTTACCATTGCGCATTCAAGAACCAAGGATTTAAAAGATGTTTGTAAGCGCGCAGATATTTTAATTGTAGCAATTGGTAAGCCTGAAATGATTACCGCAGATTATGTAAAAGATGGCGCTGTTGTAATTGATGTCGGTATCCATCGTAAAGAAGGTAAGAAGTTATGCGGTGATGTCTTATTTGATGATGTTGCGCCTCATTGTAGCGCAATTACACCGGTACCCGGTGGTGTTGGACCTATGACAATTGCAATGTTAATGAAGAACTGTGTGGATTCGGTTGAAATCAGAAAATAGGATGTATTTGTTTGTTAAGAACGGAGAAGTCAATGAAGTGTCCGAAATGTAATCAGGAATTGAAGGAAGGCCAGCTTTACTGTGAAGCATGCGGTGAAGAAATCAAAATGGTTCCGGAATTTGAGCCTGAAATTGAAAACAGTATAGAAGAGACTTTATTAAATATGGCGGATATGATCAATGAGGTAGAAGTGGATGATATCAAGCCCTATGAAAGTGCGCCTAAAAAGAAGACAAAAGAGACATTCAAGGTGTTTGCTAAAGAGGAAAAGAAGATTAAGGATGGCTATTTATTTGAAGAATTTCCGGATGAAGACGAAATTTTAGAAGATATGGATGATGAAGATATACCGGGGGAAGACTTCTGGGATGAAGAAGAAATCATACATTTTAAAGGAAATGATAATGTAACCAAGGCGTTTCTCGCGTTTTGGTCTAAGAGTTTCCTTTCGAAAATAATAGTTTTGTTATCCGGTGTTGTTATTGTCGTTGCATTAGTGTTAGTGTCGATTGCAATTACCGGTGTTGTTCAAGATAATTCCTATGGTTATCAAGTAAAACAAGCGTTAAATGCTGCTGATGAGGGCGCATATGAAACGGCAATCCAATATATGGAGAAGGCTTTAACTCTTGATTCATCGGATATTGAAATGAAATATTTGCTAGCGTCTTATTATGATAAAATAGGAGAGAGCGAAAATGCTGTTTTAGTTTTAAAAGGCTTAATATGCGGAGATACACAAACTGATATTAATACATATACCAAGATGTTTGATATTTATTCCCGTCAAGGTAATATTATTGAAATAAGCAGAACTTTGGCAGAGTGTGAAGATCCTGTTATACTTGAACAATTTCGGCAGTATGTAGCAAATACACCGGAATTTAGCGATCCTGCCGGTAGTTATGATGATGTTGTTCATTTAAAATTGACAGCAAATACTACCGGAACTATTTATTATACAGTGAATGGTGGTACGCCAGATACATCAAGCGATGTATATACTTCGCCTATCTTTTTGGAATCGGGTTATTATACAGTTAAGGCTATTTTCGTAAATTCATATGGTTTGGTTAGTGATGTAATTTCGCAACAATATGAGATTAATGTTACAGTTCCGGCCAAACCTGTTATCAGCGTGGAGTCAGGTACCTATGATATACCACAGGTGATTTCTGTAGAGGTTCCAATGGGCTGTACCACATATTATACAACGGATGGAAGTATTCCCACTAGAGACAGCATACAATATAAAGAACCTATTTGTATGCCTTTAGGCGATTCTAAATTTACTTTTGTAACATATAGTGCTGAAAATGTTGCCAGTGAGCCTTCAATGGCAATGTATACATATAAAATTCCGGCTGATGCTACCGTATCTGCAGCTGATGCGGCCAGTATGGTTACAATGCATCGTTTTGGAATGGGTGGTCTTATGGATACACAAGGTCATTTGTCCACGATATCAGGTAAGCTTTTATATATGTGTGAAGCGGCAGTGCAATTAGAAGATGATACGTATTATGTTATTTATGAATACTATGAAGATCCTAACAGTCAATTAAGAACAAAGACCGGTCTTGTATTTTGTGCGGCAGTACACGACGCAAACAAGGTGGGTGTTTTGGAAATTGATGAATTTGGGAACTATTATAGGGTTTTAGCAGAAATTGTTCCGCAGTAGAGGCGGTTATTTATACAAGGGAGGATTAAAAATGTATCAAATACTTGAGGCAAGAGAATTAGCAAACAGCATTTATCTGTTTGTAGTGGAAGCAAAGCGTTGTGCGGCTTCCTGTGAGCCCGGACAGTTTGTCATTGTGCGTACGACAGAGGATGGAGAACGTATTCCTTTGACGGTTTGCGATTATGACAGAGAGGCCGGCACTGTTACAATTGTTGTGCAGACGATTGGTGCATCTACATTGGCAATGAAAGATTTAAAAGCCGGAGATGCGTTCCACGATTTCGTTGGGCCCTTAGGTCAGGCATCGGAATTCATTAAGGAAGATGCAGAAGAATTAAAGAAAAAGAAGATACTCTTTGTTGCCGGTGGTTTGGGAACCGCACCTGTATATCCTCAGGTAAAATGGTTACATGAAAAGGGTGTTGATGTAGATGTCATTGTTGGCGCTAAGACCAAAGACATGGTTATTATGGAAGAAGAAATGAAAGCAGTTTCCGGCAATCTTTATGTTACTACTGATGACGGTTCATACGGAAGAAGCGGTATGGTTACCAAGGTTATTGAAGATTTGTATGCTGAAGGCAAGAAGTATGATGTCTGTGTAGCTATCGGACCTATGATTATGATGAAATTTGTTTGTCTTTTAACGAAGAAGCTTGATTTACATACAATTGTAAGTATGAATCCGATTATGGTTGACGGAACCGGTATGTGTGGTGCTTGTCGTCTTACTGTTGGCAATGAAGTAAAATTTGCTTGTGTAGACGGCCCTGAATTTGATGGTCATCTTGTAAACTTTGATGAAGCGATGAAACGTCAGCAGATTTATAAAACTGCTGAAGGAAGAGCGTTCTTAAAGGAAAAAGAGGGTGATACACATCACGGCGGATGTGGAGTTTGCGGAGGTGACAAATAATGAATGTATTGGAGAAAGTTCCTGTTAGAGAACAGGATGCAGCTGTCAGAGCTACTAATTTTGAAGAAGTATGTTTGGGATACAATAAAGAAGAAGCAATGGAAGAAGCGTCAAGATGTATTGGCTGTAAGAATGCTGCCTGCGTAAAAGGTTGCCCTGTTTCCATTGATATTCCCGGTTTCATCGGTCAGGTAAAAGAAGGTAATATTGAAGAAGCTTATAAAATCATCAACGAAGCAAGTTCACTTCCGGCAGTTTGCGGGCGTGTATGTCCCCAGGAGAGCCAGTGTGAAGGAAAGTGTATCCGCGGCTTAAAGGGTGACCCTATCTCCATCGGTAAGTTAGAGCGTTTCGTTGCTGACTGGGCGTTTGAAAATGATGTACATCCTGAACCGCCTAAGGAGAAAAATGGTAAAAAAGTTGCAGTAATCGGTTCCGGCCCTGCAGGTGTTACCTGTGCAGGTGACCTTGCTAAAATGGGTTATGATGTAACAGTATTTGAAGCGTTACATGAACTTGGTGGTGTACTTGTTTATGGTATTCCTGAATTCCGTCTTCCTAAAGAAAGAGTTGTTCGTAAGGAAATTGAAAACGTAAAACGTCTCGGCGTTAAGTTTGAAACCAACGTTGTTGTTGGTAAGTCTGTAACCATTGACCAGTTGATGGAAGATGAAGGTTTTGAAGCTGTATTCATTGGTTCCGGTGCCGGACTTCCTAAGTTTATGGGCATTCCCGGCGAAAATGCAAACGGTGTATTCTCAGCAAACGAATACTTAACAAGAAGTAACTTAATGAAGGCGTTCCGTGAAGAGTCCAGAACTCCCATTATGCAGGCAAGAAAAGTCGCTGTAGTTGGTGGCGGTAACGTTGCTATGGATGCTGCAAGAACTGCTTTAAGACTTGGCGCGGAAGTACATATTGTATACCGTCGTAGTGAGGCTGAACTTCCTGCCCGAGTGGAAGAAGTGCATCATGCCAAAGAAGAAGGTATCATCTTTGATCTTCTTACCAATCCGGTTGAAATTTTATCAGATGAAAACGGCTGGGTTTCAGGTATTAAGTGTATTAAGATGGAACTTGGTGAGCCTGATGCATCCGGCAGAAGACGTCCTGTAGAAGTTCCCGGCAGTGAATTCATCATTGATGTTGATGCGGTAATTATGTCACTTGGTACTTCGCCGAATCCTTTGATTTCTTCTACAACAGAAGGCCTTGAAGTAAATAAGTGGAAATGTATTATTGCGGAAGAAGACAATGGTAAAACCACCAAAGAAGGTGTTTATGCCGGCGGTGACGCTGTTACAGGTGCAGCAACCGTTATTCTTGCAATGGGTGCAGGTCGTGCAGGCGCAAAGGGTATTCACGAATTTTTATCAAACAAATAATTTTTTATATGATTGTGAATAAAATTCTATAAAGACATAATGCTAAAAGAGAAGGCGTGTATATTATGCACGTCTTCTTTTCTTTTTGGTAAAATTATGTTATTATATAATGTGTTTTTATGAAATCATTGAGTGGTCGGATTTTTATAAGATTTAAAAGAATGAAAGATACTTATAAGATGACCACCTATAAAATAATAAAGTGAGGTAAAAATTATGCCCTGGTGTCCTAATTGTAAAACAGAATATAGAGAAGGAATTGAGAAGTGTGCCGATTGCGGAAGTACATTGGTAAAAAGTCTTAATGAAGAAGAACGCGTGGAAGAGTCTTGTTCTCTTTTATTTGGTGATAAAAAACACGTAAAGATGATTGAAGAGCACTTACTTGCTGAAGGATTTACATCCGCATTTTCGGTAAAAACAGACCGTAAAAAAGGTGAAAGCAGAGAAGAAGGTGCGGAAAACTATGAGTTATTTGTATCGGCTTCCGAAAGAGAAGGTGCTGTAAGATGTGCGGCGGAATTTATGCGTAACACAAATCCACAGGCTATGGAAGCTGCCAAGAATCCGGAAAGTCCCAGAGTAATGACCAAGAAGTCAGAACCTGCTAAGGAATTCAAGACAGCGAAAGAAAAGAAAGGAGAATTAAAAGCAAGCGGTATTATGCTTTTAGCGTTTGGTGTTGCCGGCATTGTTTTTATGGTGTTGGTAATACTTGGAGTTGTGCCCCTTCGTTTCTCCGGCTTTAATGCAATCATTGCATATTTCATTATGGGTATTTTCTTCGGTGCGTTGTTTGTTTCGGGAATTATGTCCTTTGTAAGTTTAAAGAAAATGGGCAATGCAGATGATGAAGAATCAAAGAAATTAAAAGAAATCGATGATTGGTGTGCCTTAAATCTTACCAAAGAGATTGTTGAGCAGACAATTCCCGGTGATGTTTCTGAAGACGAGCAGCTTTATTTTGAACGTTTTGATTATATGAAAGCTACCATTGCCAAGGCATTTCCTGAAATGGGCGATGACTATGCAGAATATATTACAGAGAAGAAGTATAGTGAGTATTTTGAGTAATCTTTAAACAGGAGTTTTATCTTGAATATTACATTGGTTACCGTCGGTAAAATTAAAGAGAAATTTTATCGGGATGCGGTAGATGAATTTGTAAAGCGTTTGAGTCGCTATTGTAAAATTAGAATTATTGAAGTGGCTGATGAGAATACACCGAACAATGCGCCGGAAGCTATTGAAGAGCAGATTAAAAACAAAGAAGGCGAACGTATTCTAAAAAATATCACGGATAATATGCATGTAATTGCCCTAGCAATAGAAGGCAAAGAACTTTCGTCGGTTAAATTTGCGCAGAAAATGGAGCGGTTTGGCATTGAAGGAACTTCGGATCTTTGTTTTGTCATTGGCGGTTCCTTGGGTTTGTCTAAAGAAGTATATAATCGCGCAGATGAATTACTTAGTTTTTCGCCTATGACATTCCCGCATCAGTTAATGCGCGTGATTCTTTTGGAACAGGTGTATCGTTGTTTTCGAATTATCCATAATGAGCCGTATCATAAATAAAGTTTTTTGTATGATTTAAAATGTAAAATCAATTTTATATTCATCACAATTTGGGGGTATTTTTATGAGAATGTATGATATTATCATGAAAAAGCGTAATAATGGGGTGTTGAGTAAGGAAGAAATTGACTTTTTGGTGGAAGGATATACCAAAGGAGAAATTCCCGATTATCAGATGTCAGCCCTTACTATGGCCATTTATTTTAATAAAATGAATGCAGAGGAAACATTGAATCTTACCATGGCTATGGCCAATAGCGGTGATATGCTTGATTTATCTGCAATTAAAGGCGTAAAAGTTGATAAGCATTCCACCGGTGGTGTAGGTGATAAAACGTCTCTTGCTCTGATTCCCATGGTGGCAGCGGTTGGTGTTCCGACTGCGAAAATGAGTGGCCGTGGACTTGGTCATACAGGCGGAACCATTGATAAATTGGAGTCTTTTTCGGGATTTCGTACGGATATTTCAACAGATCATTTCATTAATCAGGTTAACCGTATCGGCATTTCCATTATGGGACAGACTGCTGATTTGGCGCCTGCGGATAAAAAGTTGTATGCCTTGCGTGATGTGACGGCAACAGTAGATAATATGTCATTGATTGCAAGCTCTATTATGAGTAAAAAGCTTGCGGCAGGGGCAGATGCCATTGTTTTGGATGTAAAGACCGGTAGCGGCGCTTTTATGAAGAAGGAAGAAGATTCCTTTGCCTTGGCTAAGGAAATGGTTACCATTGGTAATGGTGCCGGAAGAAAGACCATAGCGGTAATTTCGGATATGGACCAGCCCCTGGGAAGAGCGGTTGGAAATGCTTTGGAAGTTAAAGAAGCCATTGATACCCTAAAAGGTGAAGGGCCTGAAGATTTTAGGGAATTGTGTTTGACATTGGGTTCTTATATGGTGGTAGCCGCAGGTAAGGCAAATGATAAAGATGAAGCCAGAGCAAAGCTTGAAGAAGTAATTGCAAACGGCAGTGCGTTAGAGAAACTTGCTGAATTTGTAGAGGCACAGGGTGGACAAAAAGAAGAAGTTTATAATATGGAGCTTCTACCGAAAGCACAGTATGTTGAAGAGATTCTTTCAGAAGAAGAAGGATATATTTCCGGCATTATATGTGATGAAATCGGAATTTGTTCATTGATTCTTGGTGGAGGTCGCGAAACCAAAGAAAGTGAAATTGATTTATCGGTTGGTTTGATTCTTCACAAAAAGAAAGGTGATTATGTGAAGAAGGGCGAAAGTCTTGCAACAATCCATGCGAATGATTTGGATAAATTAGAGGTGGCAAAGAAGCGTTTCCTTGCGGCGTATTCTTTTACGAATAAAGAATTCAAACCGGAAGCATTGATTCGCGGAGTTGTGGAATAAAGAGGGAAAATCAAATGAAAAAAAGAAGTTTTATGCAAAAGTTAAAATATCGTTTTGATAATATTATGTCTAAAGGAACCATTGCTTTGATTGGTCTTTTATGTCTTGTGACTTTTGTTATTGTATGTATTGCAGGCGCTGTTACGGTGTTAATTGGTATGGAGGGCGGAATTGCAAGTTCCATTTGGGTAAGTTTTATGCACGCCCTGGATCCGGGAACCATTACGACGGATACTCTAGATAATATACCCTATGTTATTTTGCAGACTGTTGTAACCATTTGCGGTATTTTTATCAGCAGTGTTTTAATCGGTATTATTTCTTCCGGTTTGGAATCAAAACTATCAAGCTTGAGAAAAGGTACATCCATTGTAATTGAAGACGGACATACGGTAATTCTTGGTTTTAACGATAATATTTACACTTTGATTAATGAATTAATCGGTGCAAATGAAAACCAAAAAGACGGCTGTATTGTGGTTGTAGGTGAAGAGGAAAAAGAAGTAATGGAAGATGCCATTGCGGGAAGATTTCCTGATACCAAAACCACAAGAATTATTTGCAGAAGCGGATCACCCTGTGAACCGCATATTTTAGAACGTTGTTCCGTAGAAACCAGTAAATCCATTATTATTAATGAATATGATGATCCCCAGAGTATTAAAATTATTTTGGCTTTGACTTCGTATTTGAAGGATAAAGAACTGACTCACCCTAATCTTTATTTTACGGTTGCAATTAATGATGCGCAGAATGTGGAAGCGGCAAGAATTGCCGGCGAAGGCAGAGCGGAAGTTATTTTTGCCAACGATGCGATTTCCAGAATTATTGCACATACCTGTCGTCAACCCGGTTTGTCACAGGTCTTGGTTGAATTATTTGACTACGATGGTGATGAATTGTACTTTGAAGATGTGCCTTCTTTGAGAGGACTTACTTTCAAAGATACTTTGAATTATTTCGATAAGGCAGTTGTTTTCGGTATTCGAAATGACAGTGGTACATACTTGAATCCGCCTATGGATACGGTTATTACGGCAGATGATAAGTTGATTTTATTAGAAGATGATGACGGTTCCTTCGTTGTTTCGGAGAAAACACCGGAATTTAAGGAAGAGCTAATTGTAAAAGAACTGCCTGAACAGCGCAAGGTAGAAATGGATGATTTGCTTGTTTTAGGAAGTAATCCTATGTTGCCGTCGATTTTAAAAGAATATGATTGCTATGTAGATGATGGAACCAGAGTTGTAATTGTTACTGATGATGACTTGGATTTATCAGCGGAGGAGTATAGACACATTAACCCTGAAATTCGTAAAGAAGGATTCGTAAATCGTGCACGAATGGAAAAAATTCTTACGGAAGATTTGGATAATGTGCTTATTCTCAGTAACATTCATCTTGAGGCTGAAGAAGCGGATGCACGAACGTTATTAAGTTTGATTTATTTATGGGACATTATTAAGAAGACGAAACATCGTGTGTCAATTACAAGTGAAATGCGTAAAACCGTCAATCAGCGTCTGGCCACCGGTTCGCGCGGTGATGATTTCGTAATCGGTTCTAATATTGTGAATCTTCTTATGACGCAGATTGCGGAAAATCGCGAATTGACGGCTTTATTTGAAGATATTTTGGATGAAGACGGTTCCGAATTGTATATGAAACCCATCGAGAATTATGTCTTACTTGATACACCGGTTGATTTCTATACAGTGACCGAAAGCGCATCAAGACAGGGACATATTGCTGTAGGATACAAGAAGATTATTGATGATGAAATGTTGATTGTAACCAATCCTGCAAAGAGTGAAGAAATCACTTTTGTGGAAGGCGATTTATTGATTGTAGTAGCAGAAGATTAGAAACGATTTAAAAACCCCTTTTATTAGATAAAACACAGATAAAAGGGGTTTTCTAATTATAAAGAGTTGTAAAATATGCTCATATTAATATCATATTTGGCATAAAATCAAGTATGAAAAATGATAAAAGAGCAAAAATCCAAGAACAAAAAGAACAATTAGCCGACCTTTTTTCGCTTCCACACGATATTGTTTGCGGAGCAAGCAATGTATCGATTATCGGTTCTATGCGTGTGGTAATTGAGAATTACAAGGGCATATTGGAATACGACAAGGACGTTATTCTTTTACAGGGAAAGCAGTCTAAAATCAAAGTGTGTGGAAACTGCCTTAAAGTACGTAGCTACAACGAAGAGGAAATAATCATAGACGGTCAAATTGACGGTGTTTTATTCATAAAGTAAGTAGTGAGCGGAGGTGTAAAGTTGCGTTCTTTTCAGTCAATGATACAAGGATTTGTACGCATTCGTGTAAAAGGATACGGTGCCACCCGTTTTGTAAATATCTGCAAAAAAAGAGGATTTCATATTTATGATTTGGTGCAAGGGGAGGAAGAATATGAATTAAATATTTCGGTTCCTGATTTTAAACAAATTAGAGATGTTGTTCATAAAACCAATGTAAAGGTAGCCATTGTTGA
Source organism: Lachnospiraceae bacterium (assembly GCA_045580855.1). GTDB lineage: Bacteria > Bacillota > Clostridia > Lachnospirales > Lachnospiraceae > UBA3766. The sequence goes on from JAZNOO010000013.1 coordinate 23,728, forward strand.
AAAACATGGACTGCCTTTTTTCTTTTTACGTATGTCTGCACGTAAATGCTTTGTGTTGGGGGCATTGATCTGCTTTGGGTGGCTTCTGTTTATGAGCCGTTTTATATGGGCCATTGAAATTGAAGGAAATGTAAGTATTTCAGATGAAATGATATTAGATTATCTTGGAACGCAGAATATTAAAATGGGTACAACGAAAAGTGAAATTGACACAGACGCCCTTGAAAAGCGCTTTCGGAAGGACTTTGCCGATATTACCTGGGTTTCCATCGGACAGGAAGGGACTACCTTATCCATTGATATTAAGGAACGTGATGTGGTTGTGTATGAAGAAGAAGGCTATTCTGCAAGCAGTTTGTACGCACCAAGGGACGGCACCGTGGTATCGGTTGTGGTCCGAAGCGGTGAGGCCAAAGTGAAGGCCGGAGATGTAGTGACGAAAGGTCAGTTGATTATAGATGGGGTACTTCCGGTTGTCAAAACCGATGGCACCATTCTTGACTACAGACTTGTGAATGCAGACGCAGACGTGTTAATTGCTTATAGCGAAAACTATCAGGATGAGCTTTCCTTTTATCGGGATGAAAAACAGTATTCCGGTGAAACTTATCAGGAATACAGTCTGCGGTTAGGAAATAAAATGTACGCGTTTCACTGGTTTTACCCGCAATATGAAAAAGAAGAGATTTCAGAGTCGTTTTATCAGTTGAAACTATGGGAACACTTTTATTTGCCGGTTTGGTTTTATCAAAAAACACACAAAGAATATGATTTTGTCCGCGTAAAAAAGGATAAAAGTGCCTTAGAAGCCCAATTATATGAAAATTTATCCCTTTTTCTTGAAAGTTTAGAAGAAAAGGGGGTACAAAATATGCAAAAAGATGTTAAAATAGGTACTAGTGGTAGTATGCTTACCTTAAGCGGGGAATTATATTTTGTGGATTCCAACCTGCTGCGGGAAGAAATTAACCCTGCCACGAGAACGGAGCTTTTAGATGGCCAATACAATTCAGTTAACAATGGAGATGAGCACTGAACATATGCAGAATATTTTCGGTGAAAGAGACTCTTATATTCGTAAAATAGAAAATGATTTAGATGTCACTATCATCAATCGTGACGGCGTGGTAAAGATTACAGGTGATGAGTATAATGCCAAGAAGGCCGTGCGACTTTTATCTGAACTGACAGAACTGTCAAAGCGTGGAAATACCATTAAAGAACAGAATGTGGATTATGGTATTGCAATGTCCAAAGAAGATAAGTCGGATGTTTTGCTTTCGGTTGATTCTGATTGCATTTGCCATACGATGAACGGTAAGGCTGTAAAACCTATGACCTTGGGCCAGAAAGAATATGTGGATGCAATCCGTAAGAATATGATTGTGTTTGGTCTCGGTCCTGCCGGTACGGGTAAAACCTATCTTGCTATGGCGATGGCCATTACGGCTTTTAAGAATGAAGAAGTGAGTCGTATTATTCTTACAAGACCTGCCATTGAAGCCGGAGAGAAGCTTGGGTTCCTACCCGGCGATTTGCAGAGTAAAATTGACCCTTACTTAAGACCCCTTTATGATGCGTTATATCAGATTATGGGGGCGGAGTCTTTTCAGAAGAATATGGAGAAGGGCTTAATTGAAGTGGCTCCCCTTGCTTATATGCGCGGTCGTACTTTGGATAATGCTTACATTATTCTGGATGAAGCGCAGAATACAACCCCTGCCCAGATGAAGATGTTTTTGACCAGAATCGGTTTCGGTTCCAAGGTGATTATTACGGGTGATATTTCCCAGAAGGACTTGCCTGTTGGGGCACAGTCGGGTTTAGATGTGGCATTGCGTGTGTTAAAAGATATTCCCGATATTCAGTTCTGTCATTTGACCGGCAAGGACGTTGTTCGTCACCCGCTTGTGCAGAAGATTGTATGCGCTTACGACAATTATGAAAAGAAAGAAAAGGCGAGAGAAGAACGTAAGGCTGCCAGAGTGAAGGAGGTACGTCGTCGTGGTACAAATTAATTTCTGGGATGAAATTGCAGAAGATATCAACGAAGAAGAACTGGCATTAGCCAAGAAGGTGATAGAGCATATTTTACAAAAAGAAGGCTGTCCTTTTGATTGTGAAGTTAACCTTACTATGACAAATAATGACGGCATTCAGGCGGTAAATAAAGAGTTTCGTGATATGGACAAGCCGACGGATGTTTTATCTTTCCCGAATTGCGACTTTGATACGCCGGGCGTGTTTTCGCAGTTTCGTGATGAAGATGTCTATTTTGACTGTTTTAATCCGGAGAATGACTATTTTGTCCTGGGGGATATTATGATTTCAAGGGATAAAATGCTTGCGCAGGCCGAGGAATATGGTCATGGCGTAACACGTGAATATGCTTTTCTAATTGCCCATAGTGTGTTACACTTAATTGGATATGACCATATGGAGGAAGAGGAAGCCAAACATATGGAAGCAAAGCAGAACGAATACTTAAATGACTTAGGAATTACCAGATAATAAACGAACGGGGATTTAATCAATGAGTGAACGTGCAAAGAAAATAAGAAACGGACTTGTGGTACAAGGCGGAATTCTTGCGGCGGCGGGCCTGATTGCCAGGGCAATCGGTATTGTCAGAAGAATTCCCTTAACAAACATTATTGGTGATGTCGGTAATGGTTATTATGCGGCAGCTTATGAATTGTACGCAATTATCCTTCTTTTATCGTCCTACAGCCTTCCTTTGGCGGTGTCTAAAATGGTCGCAGCCAGAGTCAGCAGAGGACAGTACAAAAACGCAAAGAAGATTTTTAAGGCATCTTTATTGTTTGCCACGGTGTCGGGCGGTTTTGCCTGCTTAATTGTATTATTCTTTGCAGATTTCCTTGCCGGTTCCCTGATGGGTGAACCTATGAGTGCTACGGCCTTGCGTGTCTTGGCACCCACACTTTTGATTGTAGCAATTATGGGTGTGTTCCGTGGCTATTTCCAAGGCTTGGGAACAATGACACCGACCGCAATTTCGCAGATTGTGGAACAGATTTTCCTTGTTGTGTTCTCATTGGTATTTGCCAATATTGCCTTTGGACGCGGTGAATTATACGGCAATTTGATGATGAATGACCGTTATGCACCTGCACAGGGGGCGGCCGGTGCAACCCTTGGTTGTGGTATTGGTGCCATAGCCGGCTTGTTATTCCTGGTTATTGTATATTATATATCCCGCGGAAATATGGTTCGTGCAGAACGTAAAGATGTAACCAAAGCGAATGAAGACTATGCATCCATTTTCAGAGTTTTAATTCTCACCATTGTACCCGTGCTTTTAAGTTCGGTTATGTATAATTTGTGCGGCGTTTTGGATCAGATTTTTTATAATCATCATATGCTTTCCCTTGGACAGGAAGAGTTAAAAACGTTTAATTGGGGTGTTTACAGCGGTAAATACAAGGTTTTGATTAATTTACCGATTGCTTTGGCGAGTGCAATGTGTTCCGCAATTGTGCCTTCCCTTGCAGGCAGTTTTGCGAACAATGATGTTGCAAGTGCAAGAAGTAAGGTAGCTTCCGCAATCCGCGCTACAATGATGGTAACCATTCCTTCGGCAGTTGGACTTGCAGTGCTTGGTAAGCCTATCGTAGATATGTTATTCAGCGGTGAAGTGGATTTGGCAGGACAGATGCTTCTTATGGGTACTTTGTCCGTGGTATTCTATGCTTTATCTACCCTTGGAAACGGTATTTTACAGGGCATCGGTAAAATGTATGTGCCCATTGTGAATTCAGCCATTGCCCTTGTTGTGCACCTTCTTAGCTTGTGGGTGATGTTATGCTTTATGAAACTTGACATTATGGCGGTAGTATTTTCAAATATTATTTTTTCGCTTGTAATGTTTATCTTAAACCATTTGGCAATTCGAAAGTTTATCGGATATCGCCAGGAACTGGTTAAAACTTTTATCATTCCTTTGATTGTGTCTGTTGTTATGGGTGTGGTTTCCTTCGGAATTTATCATTTGTTCCACTTGTTCCTTCCCACAACGGCAAGTTGCATTATCGCCCTTGTTGTAGCGGTAGTGATTTATTTCGTGGGAATGATTATGTTAAAAGGATTCCGCGAAAGCGAACTGGCGCGAATTCCTTTGGTAGGCAAACCCTTAATTTCCATGCTAAAGAGATTTGGTGCAATGTAATTGAATAATTTTTCCAAAAGAGGCGGATACTATAATCGTAAAAATATGTAAGGAGACACATATGAATCGATTTTTTAGAATCTGCTTTCTTTGCGTAGCGGGCGTTAGTTTATTTTTCCTTGGAATGTGGTTTTCGTCGTATTTATTTTATAAAAATCAATTGGAAATCTACGAGGAGACGCCTGTTCGAATTGAAAATACTGAAGTTTCAAGCGAATTGCCGTCGGAAAGTCCCATGGTTGAAACCGGTGCCTATGCGACGGTGGATTTGAATACGGAATTTATTATTATCAAAGAAAATCTCGTGACCGGTGAGGTAAGCGAAATTACGGAGGAACTACCTTCGCAATTCGTTGGAAAAAGTCGGACTGATTTAGAGGAATATTATGAGGATTATGCCTTAAGTCCCGTGTTAAAAGACCGTGAGGAAGGTTTCGTCAGTGCGTCGGTTGAAAGTTATTCGCCGCAGAAACTGGTGGTGAAAAAGATTTATGAACCCCTGCAGCTGGAAGAGAAGTTTTATTTAAAAGCGGAAGAAAATTACGTCGTTGTATATTACGGGGATAACAGTACCGTCTATATGTATACGAGTATCCGTTTGGACAGTCTGCCGGAAGAGACCAAGGCCGAAATAGAAGCGGTAAAAGAAGTTGAAAGTTATGAGAGTCTGTATTCGTTCTTAGAGTCTCATACGAGTTGAGTTTGAATAGAATGCGTGGTGAAAAAATGAAGACAGTAGCAGTCATTGGTGCCGGACCTGCAGGAATGTCTGCGGCAATTGCTGCGGCAAGGAACGGTGCAAAAGTAGTAGTGTTTGAGAGAAACGATATCGCCGGGAAAAAGTTGCTTTTAACCGGTAACGGAAGATGTAATTTTACAAATGTAGATATTCATGCCGACTATTATTCCTTTGAAGAAGGTAGTGTGGCGGATGAGGTGTTAAACAGCCTGTCTCCAAGGGATATTTGTGAATATTTCTCAGATTTGGGCGTGCTTTCCATAGAGCGTAAAGGCAGTATGTATCCGGTTACGGGACAGGCAGGCACGATACAGACTGCTTTCCTACAGGCGATGGAACAGTTAGGAATCGAAGTGATTTATAACGCCTGTATCGGTGAAATTGTTCGTGATAAAGAGCAGTTTGTGGTACATACAGACAATAAAAAAATGGCTTTTGATGCAGTGATACTTGCCTGCGGCGGTAAGGCTGCGCCTAAAACTGGAAGTGACGGCTTTGGTTACCGTCTTGCAAGAGGATTCGGGCATACGGTTACAAGAACCTATCCAGTATTGGTACAGTTGCAGTCTGATGCATCCGGTTTAAAACAGATTGCCGGTGTTCGCTGTTATGCAAACGTGACTGCTTTGGTGAATGACTCAAAGGTTGCTACTGATTACGGCGAATTACAGCTGACAGATTACGGTTTGTCCGGGATTCCTGTCTTTCATTTGAGCCGCTTTCTTTCCAAAGAAGCGGAAGAAGGGATGAAATGTGTAGTATCTGTAGATTTTATTCCACAGGTCAGTAAGGATGCAATGGATGCCTTTGTTATGAAACGTTTAAACGATTTAAAAGGCTATACTTTAAAAGATTTTATCACCGGTCTGGTACATAATAAATTGGCGGATTATTTCCTGAAAATCCGCAATTTGGACGCGGGATATATCGTAGTTCCGGAAGATAAAGAGATAGTGCTGGAACTTTTAAACGCTATGAAAGACTGGCGTTTCGGCATTACAGGCCATAAAGGATTTGAAAATGCCCAGGTGACTAAGGGCGGCGTTGTTTTAGATGAAATCGACGGTAATATGGAGTCAAAATTAGTAAAAGGTTTGTTTTTTGCAGGCGAAATGGTGGATGTGGATGCCGATTGTGGTGGATACAATCTGCATTGGGCCTTTGCAAGCGGAATAAAGGCAGGAGAAACAGCAGCGAAATGATTCGATTAAATCAGTTAAGAATTCTTCCGGGACAGGAAGATAAGCTTTCAAGCCTTGTAGCGAAAGCTTTATCTGTACGTGAAGATGAAATGATTCAACTGAATATTGTTAAGAAATCCCTGGATGCCCGTAAGAAACCGGAATTATTCTGGATTTATACGGTAGATGTGGAGTTAAAATCATCTGCTAATTTTAAAAGGGTTTTTAAGAATAAAAATGTATCTTCCGCACCGGAATTAAAAGAGTATCAGATTCCAAAATGCGGAAAGACACCTTTGGAATATCCGCCAGTTGTGGTCGGTATGGGTCCTGCGGGGCTGTTTTCGGCGTATTTGCTTGCAAAACGCGGATTTAAACCGATTGTGATTGAACGCGGAAATGATGTGGATAGCAGAATTCGAGATGTGGAAGATTTTTGGCAGGGAAAGCCATTGAAGCCTGATTCCAATGTTCAGTTTGGGGAAGGCGGTGCAGGAACTTTTTCCGACGGAAAGCTTAATACCGGCGTAAAAGATAAGGACGGCAGGAATCGTGCTGTGCTTAAGATATTCTGTGCGCATGGTGCAAAAGAAGATATTTTATACGATGGTAAGCCGCATATCGGCACCGACGTTCTGGCAACGGTTGTGAAAAGCATGCGTGAAGAAATCATTGCGCTGGGCGGTAAAGTGTTGTTTGGGCATCAGTTTGTGGGGTATGAAGTAAAAAGTGCAACCGGTACAGCTGAAGAGTATGTTCAGCCGGGGTCAAAGAAAACTGAAGGCACATTATCAGACATAAATTTGCTAAAAAGTATCATGGTTAAGAATTTGGCCGATGGTTCGGTTGTTGATATTGATACAAATGTAGTTATTCTTGCGATCGGACACAGTTCCAGGGATACTTACGAAATGTTATACGAAAAGGAGCTTCCTATGGAAGCAAAGCCTTTTGCGGTGGGTGTTCGCGTAGAACATTCCCAGGATTATATCAATCGTACACAGTACGGTGCGGAATATAAGGAACGCTATGCAGATTCTTTACCGGCATCACCCTATAAATTAACAGCACGTGCCGAAGACGGGCGTGGGGTATATTCCTTCTGTATGTGTCCCGGAGGATTCGTGGTAAATGCATCTTCGGAAGAGGGCCGATTAGCGGTAAACGGTATGAGTTACAGCGAGCGAAACGGGGAGCATGCCAACAGTGCCATTGTAGTTGCAATAGACGAAAAGGATTATGGAACGGAACATGTACTTGCGGGTATGCATTTTCAGCGTGAACTTGAAGAGAAGGCTTATAAGCTTTGTGATGGTAAAATACCCGTACAGTTTTATGAGGATTTTAAGGCAAATGTGCAAGTTAAGCTTTCCGGCGATAAGAAGGCTAAAGATACGCAGGATTTGCAGGATCATATGTCAAATGATACAGAAGAAAAGACTGGTGATTTCATACATTCCATAAAAGGCCTGTATGCCTTTGCTGATGTGACTGAAATCTTCCCGACAGCGATTTCTAAGGCGATTGTGGAAGGTATGGAGACTTTTGATCATACAATCCCCGGGTTTGCCAAAGAGAATCCCCTTCTTTGCGGTGTAGAAAGCCGTACTTCGGCACCGGTACGTATTCTGCGAGATGAATTTTATCAGGCAAATATACGTGGAATTTATCCTTGTGGCGAAGGCGCGGGCTATGCCGGAGGAATCATTTCGGCAGCAATGGACGGTATGAAAGTTGCGGAAAGTATTATCGTTCAATTTTGTCCGAAAATGTAGTGTTTAATATGGTTCAAAAACTAGACATTATATTATTTTTAGAGTAAAATAAATTGTTTGAAGGATTTTATGTTTTAAGAATAATATTTTATAAAAAATAAAGGCTTAAAAGTGTTTGGTTGTAAGAGAAACCGGGCACCGGAGGAGATATGGAAACATTAAGAGAAGCAATCAAAGATAAAAAACGAATTGTTGTAAAAATCGGGTCATCATCCTTACAGCACCCTGAAACGGGAGATTTGGATTACAACAAGATGGAGGTTCTTGTAAGGGAACTTTGCAATATCCGAAACAGCGGAAAAGAAGTTGTCCTTGTAAGTTCGGGTGCGATTTCTGTTGGTCGTAAGTCGGTACATCTTGAGAATGACAAGTCCGGTAAGGTATCCGTAAAACAGGCGTGCGCTGCAATTGGTCAGGCTAAGCTTATGATGATTTATCAGAAGTTTTTTGCAGAATACAATCAGGTAACCGCACAGGTTCTTATGACCAAGGATACCATCACCAATACGACGAATCGTGTGAATGCACACAACACATTTTCAGAACTTTTGGAACTTGGTGTGATTCCTGTCGTAAATGAAAATGATACGATTTCTACTTACGAAATCAAGTTTGGTGATAACGATACGTTGTCAGCAATCGTTGCTGCTTTGATTGATGCGGATTTGTTGATTCTTTTATCCGATATTGACGGTTTGTATACTGATAATCCCAGAAGTAATCCGGATGCGAAGTTTATTGAGGTTGTGGAAGAACTCACCGACGATATTATGCATATGGGTAAAAGTGAGACCGGCAGCAATGTTGGTACCGGTGGCATGAATACAAAACTTCAGGCTGCTAAAATTGCCACAAGCGCAGGTTGCGATATGATTATTGCAAACAGTTCGGACATTCATATTCTTCATAGAATTATGGACGGCAGAAACTTCGGTACTTTGTTTAAGGCAAACAGGGATGAAGATTTCTATCTTGCGGATTATATTATGGGAATGAAGGAAGAGGCTTAATTATGGCAACAATGGAAGAAAAAATTGCACGTATCAACGAGTTATATCATAAATCCCAGACAGAAGAGGGGCTTACCCCCGAAGAAAAGGAAGAACAGCAGAAGCTGCGCGCGGATTATGTGGCAAGTGTTCGTGCGGCACTTCGAGGACAACTTGACAATATTGATATCGAGGAGAAGGATGGTTCCGTTACAAATTTAGGCGAGAAGTTTGGGCAGAACGGTAAGTTGAATTAATTTGTTTTAAGTAAAAATGCAGGAGGCCTTATGGATATACTTTCACAGAAAAAAGAAATTCGTAAAGAAGCAAAATCATATCGTAAAAGTTTATCCGAGAATGACCGACTGGATAAGTCAATTGCCATCGTAAGTAATCTTAAGGCATTAAAGGACTTTCAGAAGGCGAAAGTCATCTTAATGTACGCGTCTTTGCCGGATGAAGTTGAGACGTTAAGCTTAATACGTGAACTTACAGAAGAAGGTAAAAGGCAAGTTTATTGCCCGGTAACGCAAGGTGATGAGATGGAGTTTTACAGGATTTCATCTGTGGATGATTTAAAAGAAGGTAATTTTTACGTACTTGAGCCGGAACCTTTGGCAGAACGGCGATTGGTACTGCAGAATGACGTTCATTACTGTATGCTTATGCCCGGTCTTATGTTTGATAAAACCGGCAACCGTTTGGGTTATGGCAAAGGGTATTATGACAAATATCTTGCAAGGGTGCCTAAAGAGGTGAATCTTACAACGGTTGCATTGTCGTATGATGCGATGGTAAAAGATGCAATTCCGGCGGAAGAGACGGATTGGCGTGCGGATTATATTGTGACGGAAGATAAAGTGAGAAATGTGGTTATGAGTAATGCTGAAATTGTTTCATCAAATAATACAGATGTAGAGTGCGTTCATATGCAAGAATATGATATTAGTAAATATAAAAAATGTTCTTCGCATCATTCTGCACAGATTGCCGAGCTGTTTCAATATTTTCCGCAAATTATAACCGATAAAATTAATAAATCGGCTACTAAAATTGCCTTTGAAAAAGCAACCAAGGATACATATAAAGTTATTTTGGATAAAGGAACACATTTGGCAGAATCTCATCAAATTAAAGGTGCATTTATAGGAGCAGAACTTAGTGATAAGACGAATGATTTAGTTGGTCAGGCAAAATGGTTAAAAAACGATACGAAGTTGTCTGTTCCTGTTGGACCTGATATTGCATTAGGTGTTTTTAATGCTGTATCTATGGTGACAGGACAGTATTTTATGTCCGAAATTAATGATAAATTATCTGATGTGACAGAAGGATTAAAGAGAATTGAAGATTATCTTGAGAATGATAAACGAAGTAAAATAAAAGGTAATTTAAAGCATTTAGAATATATTTATCAAAATTATACGTATATAAAAGGTAATAATTTAGAGTTAAGTTCAACAAAAAATCTTTTAAAAACAATGGAGAATGAAACACTACAGATTATTATTTCGTATTATGATCAAATTTATTTACTTATGAATAGTATTTCTATTAATGATGATATTAAAAAAGTTGAGAGAAATATAATTTCAATTTCAAATTCTATTTTACAATATAGGACTGCGATTTATGTATATTGTCTAATTAATATAGTTGATATTTATTTATCTAATTATTTTGATAACAATATTGCAAATATATATAATAAGATTTCTGAACCTGTCGAACAATATAAAGATGTCATAATTGCGTATAAAACTAAAATGAAAGATTACATTGAAGAAAGTAAAGCGCTTAACAAAAGAAATGGTACTCAGATTGCTGTTGATACTGCAAGTGCTATAATTCCAGCGGTTACACTTCCTGTAATTGGACAATTTATTGCTTTAAAATTAACGCCATTTGTTGATGAAAAATTTAATGATAAACGTCAGCAAAATAAGGAAGAAAAGGAAGTTTTGTATAAGGATTTTATTATAAATATTGAAAATACAACGATGTTGGATGAAGCACTTGAAAATCTACAAACATATATGAAAATTAATGATTCAAAGATAGAATTTTTAAATTATAATGATGAGTATTATTTTAAGATGATTAACTAATATATATTTTGTAGGAATGAGAGATTTGTATTTATCTTGAAAAGTTAGCAGAAAATTTGTTGGAATTACAGAAAGACGTTCATTACTGTATGCTTATGCCTGGTCTTATGTTTGATAAAAGGGGCAATCGCTTAGGGTATGGTAAAGGATATTATGATAATTATCTTGCAAGAGTAAGTGAAATGGTGAATAAATGAAAAAGATAGCTGATATTTTTAAAAATCGAATACTACATATCATCATAGCTTTTATCTGTGCAATTGTTTTAATTGTTTTTATAATTGCGGCACCGGAGATGGGAGAAAAAGCGCTTTTTTATGAGACAATAAAAGCATTTTTGGTCATCGGATTTGGTATATATATGGCGTCTTTTCCTTTTATAATTGCCATAAAACATATAAAAGAAACGAAAGATTTGCCGGATACGCAAGTGGAAACGCGAATGGAAACATTTATAAGAGTATTGGGACATATCGGTTTCATTCCGTTTGTAACCTTGGCTTTAGGCATTTTAGTCATATGGGCCGGAGGCTTGCAAGTAGGTGATTGCATCAAGGATTATCGTGAAGGAACTGTGGATATTGTACTGATGAATACCACTGCAGAATATTATAGAAGTACATCTACTCGCGGATTTTCGCACAAACGATATACGGTGAAAGGAATGGAAGTTTCAACAAGAGAAAACTATAAATTCCGCTTTGGCAGTTTAAGTAATCAGGCAATGGACGCAATAAATGCTGATTCTGATCGGATTGAGATGAGGATTTATCCGAATTCCAAAGCTGTGGTTTATATGAAGATTTGCGGTTCGGATCAAACCATTGTTTTACCGGGTGAGTAAATTAAATAATAAAAGTCTAAAAAGGAATTATATGCGTAAAACAGAAGAACTTTCAGATAAAAAACTTAAATTATTGTTTATCAGTTTGATTGTGGTTGTAGTTTTGTTTCTTCTCGTTATTTTCGTAGCAATCAATATAACGTTCGGCGATGATGAAGGTGAAGATAAAGTTGTTGTTGAAGAACTGTACTATGAGATTTCGGTTGATGAACTTCCTTTGCCACATTATGAAATCGGACAGGATTATGTCAGTTTAAAGGTAAGTTTTCCAAACGATTACGAAGAGAAGGACAGTTATTTAGACGAGGATTATTACTTATATTCCCCTGTGTTTGCCAAACTTCGTAATCTATGCGAAATTGAAAGTTCACAAAGCATCAAATATATGGTAAATGATGATACCGTTGTACTTTTGATATATCAAAAATCGGACAATAGTCTTGATGAAGTTAGAGCTTTTCATATCAATAGTTGGACCGGTTGGAAATAAGAGATTTAAAAAGAGATGGGTATTGTTTAAAAGATAGAAATTGAGAAGGAGAGACCCCTATGTATCTTGAAGAATTAGGTAAAAAAGCAGCTGCTGCCAAATACGAAGTGCAGATTTTAACTACAGAAGAAAAGAATAATGCGTTAAAAGCTGTTGCGGATGCATTAATTGCAAACACGGATTTTATCATAAAAGAAAATGCCATTGATTTAAAAAATGGTGAAGAGAACGGTATGCATCCCGGCCTCATTGACAGACTTCGACTGACACCGGAACGTATTGCGGCGATGTCGGAAGGAATTTTGCAGATTATCGACTTGGAAGACCCTATAGGTGAGGTTTTGGAGACAACAACAAGACCGAATGGCATGGAAATCAGCAAGGTACGTGTGCCGATGGGCGTAATCGGCATTATTTATGAGTCAAGACCGAATGTCACTGCGGATGCTTTTGCATTGTGCTTTAAGACCGGTAATGCGGTGATTTTAAAAGGTGGTAAGGATGCCATTAATTCAAACAAGGCCATTACGGATACTATTCGCGGTGCGTTAAAGAATGCCGGCGTGACGGAAGATGCCATTCTTTTAATTGAGAAAACGGATCGCGAAACCACAACCGCTTTTATGAAGTTGAATGATTACGTTGATGTGTTAATTCCCAGAGGCGGTGCTGGACTGATTCGTGCGGTGGTTGAGAACAGTACCATTCCCGTGATTGAAACCGGTACGGGAAATTGTCACGTTTACGTGGATGAATATGCGGATTTTGAGAAGGCATTAAATATTATTTACAATGCGAAAACCCAGCGTATCGGTGTATGTAACGCCTGCGAATCCCTGGTTGTGCATGAAAAGGTAAAAGATGCATTTTTACCGCTTTTGGCTGAAAAATTAGCGCCTGCCAACGTGGAAATCAGAAGTGATGCTACAGCCAAAGAAGTGTTAAAAGACAGCGTAGATGCAACCGAAGAGGATTTCTATAAGGAATACTTAGACTACATTATTTCGATTAAGACTGTTTCAAATGTTGATGAAGCAATTGCGCATATTAATGAGCACAATACAGGGCATTCCGATTGTATCGTTTCTGAAAATGCTGAGAATATTGCGAAGTTCCAAAAAGGTGTGGACGCGGCTTGTGTATATGCCAATGTTTCTACCCGTTTTACGGACGGATTTGAGTTCGGTTTCGGTGCGGAAATCGGTATCAGTACTCAGAAGTTACATGCAAGAGGTCCTATGGGCTTGAAGGAACTGACTTCCTACAAGTATTTGATTAACGGAAACGGACAGATTCGTTAATGATTTAAAAAGCATTAATAAAAGTGGAGATGTATTGCAGTGAATGACATAGTGGGTGAAATCCTTGGTTTGTGTTTGTTTTTATTCTGTTTCTTGGTGTGCGTCGCTTGTATTGTCTATGGAATTTGGCGGATTACCACCGGCCAATGCCAAGAAGCATATATCGACGAAATCTTATATGACGGAAGCCGACGCGGTCGAATATATGTATTTCGCATACAGGTAAAAACTTTTATAAATAATACTGAAACTAAATTGTTAACATCGGAAATATTTACTTCTTCATGGGTATATAAACGAAAATGGGAGCGCTTAAAACAAAAATATATTGGTGAGAAGGTACATATCTACATAAATCCGAAACGACCTAATTCGCAAGTTATAACAAGGGAATTATGTTGGAGAATGTTTCTTCCTATTGGTTTTGCAGCGATGTTTTTAGGCGTGTTACTATTATTTTTAGGTATTGATTTAATAAATGACATAGTTAAACTTATATAACACTTTTAAAGATTGGAAACAAATATGTACTCAAATTTAGACAAAACAAAAATTGGTGCCGGTTTGTCCGATATGGACGAGCTTGCCCGCCAGAAAGCTTACATAGAGGAAGCTAAAGGTCTTGTGGCTAAAATTGCCGCAGAAAAAGGCAGTCCTTTGACCTGCCATGTGGCAACCTTCGGCTGTCAGATGAATGCAAGAGACAGTGAAAAACTGCTTGGTATTCTGATTGAGGCCGGCTATCAGCCCATTGAGACGGAAGATGCGGATTTGGTGGTGTATAACACTTGTACTGTCCGCGATAATGCCAATCAGAAGGTTTACGGGCGTTTGGGCGTGTTAAACGGCAAGAAAAAGAAGAATCCTTTGATGAAGATTGCCCTTTGCGGTTGTATGACCCAGGAGCCTTCCGCTGTGGAGAAAATCAAGACAAGTTATCCTTTCGTGGATTTAATTTTCGGAACCCATAATATTTTTACTTTTGCGGAGCTTCTTTGTAAAATGCTGAAGGCGGATAAACGCATCGAAAGCATTTGGCAGGATACCACACAGATTGTGGAGGATTTGCCCATCGAGCGTAAATTCAAATATAAAACCGGCGTAAACATTATGTTTGGTTGCAATAACTTCTGTTCTTACTGTATCGTGCCTTATGTGCGCGGGCGGGAGCGAAGCCGTGCGCCGGAAGAAATTATCGAGGAAATCAAGAAACAGGTGGCTGACGGCGTGATTGAAGTCATGCTTCTTGGCCAGAATGTAAATTCCTACGGTAAAAACTTAGACAACCCCATCTCTTTTGCAGAACTTTTGAGAAGAGTGGAAGAAATTGAGGGATTGCAACGGATTCGTTTTATGACTTCCCATCCGAAGGACTTGTCCGACGAATTGATTGAGGTAATGAAGAATTCCAAGAAGATTTGCAGGCATTTGCATTTGCCCCTGCAGTCCGGAAGTACAAGAATTTTAAAAGCAATGAACCGTAAATACACGAAGGAACAGTATTTGGAGCTTGCTTTAAAAATACGTCGTGAGATTCCCGATATTGCCATTACCACTGACATTATCGTAGGATTCCCCGGTGAAACCAAGGAAGACATTGATGAAACTCTGGATGTCATCCGTAAGGTAAAATACGACAATGCTTTTACATTTCAGTATTCAAAGCGCACCGGTACGCCGGCTGCGGCAATGGAGAACCAATGTAGTGCAGAGTTCGTAAAAGAGCAGTTTGACAGGGTTTTAAGTGAGGTACAGCTTAATGCAAGAAACCAAGTGGCATTGTGGGAGGGGAAAATCATGGATGCCTTGGTGGAAGAGATGAACGAGCATGTCAGTACATTGGTTACGGGACGATTGTCCAATAATACCATCGTGCATTTTCCGGGAGATAAAAGTCTGATCGGAAAGACTGTGCCGGTGCGTCTTTGCGCCTGCAAGGGATTCTATTACATAGGAGAGCTTGTTTAAAATGGAAAAGTTAAAACCGAAGTTGTTTTCAGTCATGAAAACCTACACAAAAGAACAGTTTATTAAGGACGTGATTTCAGGTATTGTGGTTGCAATTGTAGCCCTGCCGTTATCCATCGCCCTTGCCATTGCTTCAGGTGTTGGTCCTGAGCAGGGTATTTATACCGCAATCATCGCAGGATTTTTAATTTCCTTCTTTGGAGGAAGCCGTGTACAGATTGCAGGCCCTACAGCAGCTTTTGCAACCATTGTTGCAGGAATTGCGTTGCAGGAAAACGGTATGTCCAAGTTATTCTGGGCAACCATCATTGCGGGTATTTTATTGATTTTAATGGGTCTTTTAAAGTTCGGCAGTCTCATTAAATTCATTCCTTATACCATTACCACAGGTTTTACCGCAGGTATCGCGGTTACCATTGCGGTTGGTCAGTTAAAAGATTTCTTTGGGCTTACTTATCCCGAAGGCCTTGTTTTAATTGAAACCGTAGAAAAGGCTGAGGCTGTAGTTCATAATATCGGAACCTTCAACTGGCATGCCTTTTTGGTTGGTATGATTTGTTTGGTAATTCTGATTGTATGGCCTTTTGCTTGGAATAAGATTGCCAAGGCTACAGAGAAGTCAAATAAAGTCGTTAAAGCCATCGTAAAAGTATTCGTTAGCATTCCCGGTTCCTTAATTGCCGTAGTTGTTGGTGTGCTTATGGTAAAATTAGGCGGTATGAATGTTAAAACCATCGGCGATTTATATACGATTTCAAACAGTTTACCGAAGTTTGTAATGCCTACATTTGATTTGGCATTAATTAAGGGAATTATTCCCGATGCTTTTACCATTGCAATTTTGGCAGCGATTGAGTCGCTTTTATCCTGCGTAGTTGCAGACAGTATGGTAAATTCAAAGCATCGTTCGAATATGGAGTTGGTTGCACAGGGTATCGGTAATATCGGTTCGTCCCTTTTTGGCGGTATCCCTGCAACAGGCGCGATTGCAAGAACTGCTGCTAACGTAAAAAGTGGTGGTAGAACCCCCATTGCAGGTATGGTTCATGCGATTGTATTGCTTTTAATCCTTGTGGTATTGATGCCTTACGCAAGCTGGATTCCCATGCCTACCATCGCAGCAATCCTTCTTCAGGTAGCTTACAATATGTCGGGCTGGAGAGAAATTGTAACCTTGTTAAAATCAGCACCCAAGAGCGATATTCTGGTACTTTTGGTTACCTTCTTCTTAACCGTAATTTTCGACCTTGTAGTGGCAATTGAAGTTGGTATGGTACTTGCTGCAATTCTCTTTATGAAGAGAATGAGCGATGTAACCGATGTGCAGTCGTGGAAGTATATTGATGATGAAAACGACAAAGACAGCATTGACTTAAAAGTGGTGCCCTCAAACACTCGTGTGTACGAATTAAGCGGTCCCTTATTCTTCGGTGTTGCGGATAAAATTATGAACATTTCCCTGGACGGCGACCACAACTGCCTTGTACTTCGTATGAGAAGTGTAAATGCCATTGATGCCACCGCAATGCGTAATTTGGATAAAATCCGTCACGCTTGCCGCAAGAAAGGCATTACTTTGATTTTATCCCATGTCAATGAACAGCCTATGAACGTTATGAAGAAATCAGGCTTTTATGACAAGGTTGGTGCCGAAAACTTCTGTCCGCATATTGATGATGCATTAAAGAGAGCAGAAAGCTTGGCTGAGAAGTAAAATCAGAAGAAAAGCATATGTAATAAGTTTGAAAATATGAATAGACAATTTTGTCGAGTTTCGAAAATACGGCTTTTTCTCGTTTTATGTCGTGTTGAAAACTGGCAAAAATTCATATTCTGCAAGTGAAAGGAGGAACCTGAATGGACCAGAAAAAAATTGGAAGCTTCTTAAAAGAGCTTCGTAAACAAAAAGGTATCACACAGGAAGAGCTTGCAGAACAATTAAATGTCTCCGGAAGGACAGTATCAAGATGGGAGACCGGGAATAACATGCCCGATATCTCCATCTTGATTGAATTGGCGGAACTTTATGATGTAAGTATTCCTGAAATTGTCAATGGAGAAAGGAAAAACGAGAGTATGAATGAAGAAGTAAAAGAAGTGGCACAGAGTTTGTCGAATTATGCTGATTTAGAGAAAGAAAACATATTAAAACAAATACGTAATTTAAGTATAATGGGCGTGGCAGGGTTACTTGTATATGGTCTGCTTGGGATCGGTGATATAAATGAAAAATATTTTTTGCTGGGATCCTTATCAGTTTACAGCCTTGTATTGGTGATTATAACCCCGATTATGATTTTACTCTATACCAGCGGCTTGATTCAGAAAGTGAAAAAACACAAAAACCATAAAATGATTCTGCTGATAGGCGAGATTATTGTGGTATTTGTGCTTGCGCTTGTGATTAAGTTTGTTTTAACAATGATTGGCGTATAGGGCGCATAAAACATTCTAATTACTGTATGAAAAAATGACATATATAACAAAATAAATTCCCGAAAGTACCCCATTAGATGTGCGTATTTTCCGTGGTTATTTGCAGAAAAAGTAAATTCCGATTTTTGGATGCATTATTTGATAAAATTAATTTGGGGAAGGATTTTTGTGTTTCAATTAAGGACCGTTTAAGAACGTCGGCACTTAATGAGTGCAAATGTAATGTGGCACGAATTTAGTGCCCGCTACGATTCTTAACCGAGCGAAAGCGTGTCCGTATTGAACACAAAATATCCGCCCCTAATAAATATACGAAGAAGCATCCAAAAATCGGTTCAATTCCAAGAAACAGGAGAGAAGACACATGGCTGAAATGACACCCATGATGCAAAAATATATGGAAACCAAGCAGGAATACCCGGATTGTATTCTTTTTTATCGTTTGGGCGACTTTTATGAGATGTTCTTTGAAGATGCAATTACGGCGTCCAGAGAGCTTGAAATCACCCTGACCGGTAAAAGCTGCGGTTTGGAAGAACGCGCACCCATGTGTGGCGTTCCTTTTCATGCGGTGGACGGCTATTTGAACAAATTGGTGTCAAAAGGTTACAAGGTTGCCATTTGTGAGCAGGTGGAGGACCCCAAAACCGCCAAAGGCCTTGTAAAACGTGAGGTTACACGCGTTGTAACACCCGGTACAAACCTTAATATTCAGGCATTGGAAGAGAGTAAAAACAACTTCCTTATGTGTATTTCTTATTTTACCAATTCCATCGGAATCTCTGTGGCTGACGTTACCACAGGCGATTATTTCCTTGCGGAAGTAACGGATTTAAAGCGTTTGTTTGATGAAATTTGCAAGTATAACCCTTCGGAAATCATTTGCAACGAAGCTTTTATGGTGAGCGGATTTGATATTGAGGATTTAAAAGGCCGAATGAATACAAGCGTTTATACCTTGGATAACCGTTATTTTGATGAGGCAGCTTGTAAAAAATGCCTGCAGAAGCATTTTAAGGTAAGTTCCTTAATTGGTATGGGTGTGGAAGATTTTCCGGCAGGAATTATTGCTGCAGGTGCATTGATGTTGTATTTGCAGGATACCCAGAAGATTTCCCTTGCACATTTTACGCATTTGTATCCGTATGCGACCGGTAAATATATGCTTCTTGACAGTTCTACAAGAAGAAACTTGGAATTGACGGAAACGTTGCGCGAGAAGCAGAAACGCGGTTCTCTTCTTTGGGTTTTGGATAAAACCAAGACGGCTATGGGCGCAAGAACTTTAAGACATTTTATCGAGCAACCCTTGATTTACAAAGAGGATATCGAGCACAGACAGGGCGCGGTTGAGGCGCTGTTTAAGGATAGTATTTCACGTGATGAATTGCGTGAGTATTTGAATCCGATTTATGATATGGAGCGTTTGCTTAGTAAAGTAAGCTATCAGTCCATTAATCCCCGGGATATGATTGCTTTCCGTAATTCCTTGGAGATGCTTCCGCACATTAAGGCTGTGCTTGAAAGCTTTGAAAATCCGCAGATTGTGGAGCTTCGCGATGAAATTGATGATTTAAAAGATGTATATAAAATGATTTTTGATGCCATTGTGGAAGAGGCACCCCTTCAGTCCAAAGAGGGCGGAATCATCAAAGAAGGATACAATTCTGATATTGATTATCTTCGCAATGCCAAGTCAGAGGGTAAAAACTGGCTTGCTGAGCTTGAGAATACCGAGCGTGAGCGTACAGGCATCAAGAATTTGCGTGTAAAATTCAATAAGGTTTTCGGTTATTATTTGGAAGTTACCAATTCCTATCTAAATTTGGTGCCGGAAGAGTATATCCGTAAGCAGACTTTAACCAATGCGGAGCGTTTTACAACGGTTCGTTTGAAAGAGTTGGAAGATACGATTCTCAATGCGGAAGATAAATTAAATAACCTGGAATATGAAGAATTCTGTAAAGTACGTGATTACATTGCGGCGCAGTTGGAGCGTATCCAGCGTACTGCCAAAGCGGTTGCGACCTTGGACGCTTTGTGTTCTTTAGCTTTCGTTGCGGAACAGAATCATTATGTGAAACCGACTTTAAATGAAAAGGGTATTATCGATATTAAGGATGGAAGACACCCTGTTGTTGAGAAAATGATCCAGCACGATATGTTTATCCCCAATGATACCTTTTTAGATAATAACAATCACTGTATTTCGGTTATTACAGGCCCGAATATGGCCGGTAAGTCAACATATATGCGTCAGACTGCCTTAATTGTGTTAATGGCGCAAATCGGTTCCTACGTGCCTGCAGGCAGTGCAAAAATAGGTGTTGTGGACCGTATTTTTACCCGTGTCGGAGCGTCTGATGACCTTGCCAGCGGTCAGAGTACTTTTATGATTGAGATGAACGAAGTATCTAATATCTTGCGTAATGCTACAAGTAAGAGTCTTTTGATTCTTGACGAAATCGGTCGCGGTACGTCTACTTTCGATGGTTTGAGTATTGCCTGGGCGGTAATTGAACACATCAGTAATCGTAAGTTGCTGGGGGCAAAGACTTTGTTTGCCACACATTATCACGAATTGACCGAACTTGAGGGCAAAATGAGTAATGTCAACAATTATTGCATCGCAGTCAAGGAAAAGGGCGATGATATTGTTTTCTTACGTAAAATTGTCAAAGGCGGAGCTGATAAGAGCTATGGAATTCAGGTTGCCAAGCTTGCCGGCGTGCCTGATATGGTCATTGACCGTGCGAAGGAGATTGTAGAGCAGTTGACTGACAATGATATTATCGAGAAGGTTCAAAGCATTGCGCAACCTACCGGTAAGGCTGATAAAAAAGCTTCTGTGCCTAAGTATGATGAGGTGGATTTGGCACAGTTTTCATTATTTGATACGGTAACGGACGAGGATGTAATCGCTGAATTAAAAGAGATTGATATTACAACTTTGACACCGCTTGATGCTATGAATACCTTATATCGTTTGCAGAATAAATTGAAGAATCGGTGGTAGTTGCGGTAAGAACGGATGCTATAAATCTTTGGAAGGCTGAAGGAAAAAGGAGTAACAAATGATGTCATATCAAAATGTAATCGGGAAGTATTTGTATATAGCAGCAATCAGACAGAGGGCAAATGCCTGGAATAAAAGATACAGAATATTACACAAAAAACAGATATGTAACCATTTGGTTGATATGAAAGCGCTTGTGAATCTTCTTGAAAGCGAAGATTTGGATCAAATAAGGAATGGGATTCTTGATTATGCCGCTAAGTATAAAGAAGAAACACCGGTTCTGTCCGGCAGTGAGGAATATTCAGAGGAATATTGCATTCTTAATCGGTTTATGATTTCTTTATTGGATGTTTCGATAAAAGAAACTACTAAAAGGATTACGGATTGGAAATGTGTTGCACATAAACTTGATGTTTTTCATAATCTACCTAAAGTATATTTGAGTAGTGAAAAGGAATGTGGGTGCAGTAATAGACTTTCTATTGAGGATGCTTATTCATTCGCCGATATGGCTGCAAATGATAACGAAAAGGCCGAATTAATGCAGATGAGATTATTAATTAAATAATTTAAATAATTTGACAAATTCCTGTTTTACAATGCTTCCGCCCTGCTGACACTTACATAGACAACAAGGAACTCAAACATGAAAGAAAGAACCGAACTTAGTATGCAGTTGTATCACATGCTGGTGGAACGGGGATATCCGGAAGCCCTTTGTGATTTGATTACACGAAATTTGAATACCGATTTTACGGCGGCTAGAATGATTGGCTATCTTTCGCATTATTCGTATCTTCCGGAAGGCGAATTAGTAGATGAGATGTTGTCGATTCTTAGTGACCGTAATGCAATAATCCAAAAGAAAGAATCTGAGAAAGCGCAAGCTGCATTAAATGAATTGTACAGAGTCGGATTTGCTTCGGACGAAGATGAATAGTTTGATGTTTAAAATCTTTATAAATAAAGGTTAAGCAGAGGATATTATTTTTATGTACTTAAAAAACAAGGCAATATTATTTTTTAAAATTAAAAATATCATATTTAACACAATTGGTTGCCTTTGGGTTTTGGTGGCGACCTGGAATATTTTATCGCTGATCGTTACTTATTGGGGCGATTTTTATACCGTATTATACGCAAATTCCTTTCTGGGAAGCTTGATTCGCCTGCCCCTTGCCGTGATTTTTCTGGTAATCGCAGGGATTTCCAAGCGTTGGATTGGGGATGCGGTATTTTATTCCGGCTATTTTGAAGGGAATTTGGATGGGTATGTATCTTTCCGCGAATTAGAGAAGACCACAGGAATTCCTGCGTGGTGGATACAGGTGCAATTATCCTTCTTTCCGTTCTTTTATATGAAAAATTATAAAATTCAAAGCGTTGACGGCGTTTCAATGGTTGTATTAAACAGTAAAACCAGTACTTGTGAATGCCGAAACTGCGGTGCAATCATTGAGAAAAAAGAGTATTTTACGGGAAGTTGTAAGTATTGCGGCAGCTCAGATCTTTTTGCAAGGGTTTTAACAAAAGATGGATTTTACAGTATTTCCAATGAAAGAGCGAAAGCAAATCATAAGATTAGTTTTTATGATAAAAAAAGCTATCCTTTGAAGAAATTACTCTATGTATTTGGCCCTGTCATGGGTATCGGCGTTATGGTAATTTGCCTTTTCATGAGCCTTGATAACGCTTCTAAAGTCAATGATATGGAGTATATCAGGGAATATCAGTATGAGTTGATTGAGTCCGGTCAGGCACCGCCGACTGTGGAAAACATTCAAATCGACCTGAAGGATCTGGTAATTATGGGCATTATGGGAATTCTTGTACTGGCGCCCGTAGTTGTCATCGGTTTTACCCGTACCAACAGCGTTATGACCTTGGAAACTTGCGGATATTTCTTTGAACGCTGCGAGCAACCTTTTGTAGATATTATGCAGGTGCCGGCGGTGCGCAGACACATGTATCCAAGTATGGGGATTCGAACAATCCGCCGCGCTATGCGCTTTGGATACCTGAAAAATTGTACCTTGGATATGAATGAAGGCAACCTGCGTGTTGCCCTTGCACGTAAAATTGTAAAAGATGCCTGCCCGCATTGTAATGCGCCTATTGTCGGGGCGGTTGATGCAAATTATACCTGTAAATATTGCGGTAAAACCATTATGGGCGTTGTTGAGAAAAAATAGTATTCTTTTGCGACTTAGTAAACCCCTGTCTGGTGTTATATATGTAGATATAATTGGGTTGTCGTAAGAAATGACAAACTTCATAGGTGTTTTATAGGAGGAATAATATGATTTTAGGAATTAACCAAACATCATCAGTAAAAGTAAACAGATTTGAAATCAGTAAGGACAATCAGGTGATTTACACCGCAGATGCACCTTGGGGACCGATTCATTTGAAGGAATTTCATTTGATGGATGCACAAGGCAATATGATTTATACGACGAAGTATGAAACAGCACAGAATATGGTATCTCAGTTCTTGCCTTACAATTATTTGTTTACCGGTGACCAGGAGTTTGAGCGCTATGGTGTTGTAGATATGGGCGGTAATGAAGTTGGTGCCTTTTATCTTGAGAAGACCGCTATTTTAAAAGCGCAAATTTGCCTGGAATACTTTGGGAAACTGATTGTTGGTTACAGAAGAGTGCTTGGCACCATGGAATATGTAACCTTTTATGACGGCGAAAACATTGTTGGCCAGTTGACCAAGTCCAATCGTGTCATTGCGGATAATAAAGATAATTATATGATTCACTTTGTAGACGGATATGAGAGTCTGGAAGCAGTGCTTGCATTCTTTGTAATTTATTATGATTACAGATATTACAATAATACAGCCAAGGCACATAAGGGCGTAAAATACGTATATAAGAAGAGTTACGACAGAAATATTGATAAATACGATCCGGATTTTATCAGAAGAAACTTCGGAGAAGAAGAAACTGCCCGTATGGATGCCTTTTTTGAAGAAAGCGTAAAGAAGGCAAATCCTATGAATATGAAGGTGTTCTGGATTATTTTTGGTTCCTGCTGGGCTGTTGGGATTATTATTACATTGATTGTGCTTTTTGCCACCGGCGTTCTGTATTTGCCGTTTATTTGGTAAATGCATCGTTAATGTTTATTGATGTAACAGGGATATTGCTTATTATATTTTATGGGTAGATAAATTGCTTATGAAATGATGATTTTTTATGAAAGGACACATCGGATAAATGCCTGAAATTAAGTTACTGGATAGTCAGACAATTGATAAAATTGCTGCCGGTGAAGTGGTAGAAAAGCCTGCCAGCGTGGTAAAAGAGCTGGTAGAAAATGCCATGGATGCCGGGGCGAAGGCGATTACCGTGGAAATCAAAGGCGGTGGTATTGATTTAATTCGTATTACCGACGATGGTTGCGGTATAGATGCAAGCCAGTTGCCTAAGGCTTTTCTTCGTCATGCGACCAGTAAAATTGAATCTGATGCGGACCTTTTTTACCTACAGACTCTGGGATTCCGTGGCGAGGCGCTTGCCAGTATTTCTGCGGTTGCGCAGGTTGAAATGATTACCAAAACGAAAGATTCCTTAACCGGAACACGTATTGTGATTGAAGGCGGTGTTCAAAAGGAATTGGAGGAAGTTGGTGCGCCGGACGGAACCACGATTCTGGTGCGTAATCTCTTTTATAATACCCCTGCAAGAAAGAAGTTCTTAAAGTCTGCCATGACGGAAGGCACACATATTGTTGAGTTAATGCAGCATATGGCACTGAGTATGCCGGCAATGTCTTTTAAGCTTGTGGTAAATAATGCTGTGAAGTTCCATACTTCCGGTAACGGCGATTTAAAAGAAGTGATTTACCGTATTTACGGACGTGATACTACGAAGGCGATGATTCCTGTTAAAGTGGAGCAGGACGGTATTACGATTGAAGGCTATCTTGGAAAGCCTGAATTATCCCGTGCCAACCGTGCTTTTGAAAATTATTTCGTGAATCGTCGATATGTGCGCAGTAATTTTATATCAAAAGGAATTGAAGAAGGTTACAAAGGCTTTATGATGCAGCATCAATTTCCTTTCTGTGTGTTGCATATCAATGTGGATACTACGGCGTTGGACGTAAATGTGCACCCGACTAAAATGCAGGTTCGTATGTCGAATCAGGAGCAGTTGGTGCGCACACTTGTGGACAGTATTCATAACAGTTTAAGCGGTAAGGAAATGATTCCGGAAGCAAAACTTGTGAAGGAAGAAGTGGTGGAGGAACGCATTACTACGCCGGAACCTTTTGAAAAGGAACGTTTAAAAGACTGGAAAGAAAGCGAAGCGGAACGAATTCGTGCGGATAAAGGCGGGGCGCAGGTGCCCGGAACCGAGAATTTGGCTAACAAACCGTCCATTATGCCTGCTGAAAATTCTGTAGAGGAAGAGAAAAAAGATTATATCGACCTTACAGCAGTGAAAAGACCTTTTTCTAATCCGGAAATTAAATTGAATCCGACAATAGGAGTAATGCCTGAAAAGAAGCGCTTTGAGAGTGATTTATTCTTTGCGGATGAAGATGATATAAATGCGAAGGTTGAAACTGATGAATCAGGTGTAAATCGAGAATCAGACGAAGATGATTCTGCTAAAGATTCGAAAGTGTTGACAGATATTAATTTGGCAGATGCAAGTAACTTGACTGTTTTAGATGATTCGAATGTAGTTTCAAATAAACCTGTATCACCGTTTGCCCAGGAAATTATCATCGAAAAGCCGGAACAGATGGATTTGTTCGAAGAAAAACTTCTGACAGAAGAGAAACGTCGTGATTTCAAGGTTTTAGGACAGGTTTTTAAGACTTATTGGCTGATTGAGTTTGAAGATAAGCTTTATGTGATGGACCAGCATGCGGCCCACGAAAAGGTGAAATTTGAAGCTTTTATGGAGAAATACCGCGAGAAGGAGATTTTATCGCAGAATTTGGCACCTGCCATTGTGGTAAGCTTATCGCCTAGTGATTCTTTGGTCTATGAGGAGCATAAAGATGTCTTTGAAGGATTTGGCTTTGAAATTGATTCTTTCGGTGGAAATGAATTGATGTTGCGTGCCATTCCGGTGGATTTGTACGGTGCTGATGCCAAGGAAATGTTCCTTGCGATTCTGGAAGAGTTGGCGCAGGTACATTCTGCAGGGCGAATTGAAATCATCGAAGACAGAATTGCGACTATGGCTTGTAAAGCCGCTGTAAAAGGCAATAATGCCATGACGTTTGAGGAAGTATCGGCACTTTTGGACCAGCTTTTAACCCTAGAGAATCCTTATCAGTGTCCCCATGGAAGACCGACGATGTTCTCTATGACTAAGTATGAGATTGAGAAGAAGTTTAAGAGAATTGTGTAATACGAGACACAGAAGTGAATATTGCGATAAATTGCAATGATGTAGGAGGTATGAACACATGTCTAAAACACAGAATGAAAATATAACAATGGAACAGTATATTGGTAAAAAAAAAGGTGTTGAAATATTTGGCGATATCATTGGAATATTATTGATTATTTCTGCTGTGGCAGGTATAGTTCTTACGATTATTGCCTTAGTTAGCGGCGGTGAAAATGATACTTGGGATTTTGCAACTATTTCTTATTACCTGATTTTTATGTTAGGAATAGTCTATTTGTTTTTTGTATTTAGCGGACGTTTTAAAAGAAGGAAAGAATATAAAAAATCCATCAAAAAGTTAACCGAGCGTAATCTTTTAGATTTGGCAAGACAGGAATTTGCTCCGGCAAAGAATAAAAAGCAGATTGTGATTATTACGCAACATTTCCTTTATTTTAAGTCTCAGGGAATTGTGTTGCCCCTTGAAGATATTGTCTGGGCATATATGCAGTTGATTTATATGAGCCATGGCGGCGGACAGGGGCAGCCCTATAATTATCGTCCTTGGATTTATGACAAATTCGGAAATGAATACACATTTGTATCGCTTTACGACGAAAAGAATTATAGTGATATGAGCTATGTTATCAATTACACAAAGAATTTGAATCCTGACATTATGCTTGGATTTACGGAAGAGAATAAACAGAGATATCAGCAATTGTATAAAAAGAGAAAATAGTTTTCAGAAAGGAATATGAAACAGGATGCAGGAAAAAATGACAGAAGAAACAAAGATGGAAGAAATGGTAAAAGAAGGCAATGCAGAGGATATTGCAGAAGAATGTCATACCAAAAAGAAACGCAAATTTGGCATCATAAGATGTATCGAAATTTTTGTAATGGGTACTTTTGCTTTATTTTTAATTTTTATTTTGGGCGTATTTATAAAGTTTATTTGGCTAATATCTCCCCATATAGAGACTGAGTTTGCATCAACACAGGAATTTGTTGATTATGGTGGTTATATCTGTGTAGATATACCGGAAAGTGCAAGTGATATAAAATATTATTGTAATGATATGTATCTTACTGTTGAAAGTGCTTGTTCTTATGTCATTAGTGATGAAAAAGAATTTGAAGCATTTTTGGAAGTTAACGATTTTGAGATAAAAAGTGATGAGACTGTGGCGCATTATATAGCAGATCCGCCGGTGTTCGGAGGTGAAATTGATATACAAGAATGGTATAGCTATGTTGTAGATGACGATATCAGAGACTATTATGTATTAAACTATTATTCCTTTGATGGTTCTTACCGTGTGTTAATTGCAGATGAAGAAACACGAAGAATTGTTGTTATAATGCTTTCTACATTTTAAATTGGAGTAAACATGCAGAAACCCAAATTAATTATCCTCGCCGGACCTACGGCAGTGGGCAAAACAGACAATTCCATACGACTTGCCAAGGCTGTAAACGGTGAGATTATTTCTGCGGATTCCATGCAGGTTTATAAGCGTATGGATATCGGTTCTGCTAAAATAATGCCGGAAGAAATGCAGGGCATCAAACATTATTTGATTGATGTGTTGGAGCCTAAGGAAGAATTCAACATCGTACGTTTTCAGACCATGGCAAAAGAAGCGATGGCTGAGATTTATGCCAAGGGTAAAATTCCTATTTTGGTAGGCGGAACCGGCTTTTATATCCAGTCTCTTTTGTATGACATTGAATTCAAAGAAGAGGAAGAGGCAAATATAGCTTTACGTGATGAATTACAGAGATTTGCGGATGAATTCGGCAAAGAAGCCTTGCACGAACGTTTAAAAGCTGTAGATCCTGAGTCTGCCGAAGCAATTCCTGCGGGCAATGTAAAAAGAGTCATTCGTGCTTTGGAATTTTATGAGACTCATCACGAGAAGATTTCCGCACATAATGCAGAACAAGCCGAGAAGGAATCGCCTTATAATTATGCTTTTTTTGTACTGACGGATGACAGAAAGCTTCTTTATGAGCGAATTGAAAAACGTATTGATATTATGTTGGAAAGAGGCCTGATTGACGAGGTTAAGGCATTACAGGCGGAAGGCTTGAACCGCAATTATATATCCATGCAAGGCTTGGGATATAAGGAAATTCTGGCATATTTAGAGGGTGAGATTTCCTTAGAGGAAGCGGTTTATATCTTAAAGCGTGACACCAGGCATTTTGCGAAGCGCCAGATTACCTGGTTTAAACGTGAAAAGGACGTAAAATGGCTTGATAAAAGTGAATTCGGGCATAATGATGATGCGGTGTTTGAAGAGATGATGCGGTATCTCAAAGAAAAGAACATTTTTGAGTAATTATAGGGAAAAAAGATTGAGTAAATAATTGCTAATTTTAAGAAATAATTTAAAGGAATGATGCAAGATGAATTTAGAAAACATCAAACAACAGGGTTACAACTTAACGAAAGAACTTATAGAAGTATCTAAAATCAAAGAAGGGCAGCTTCTTGTTATCGGCTGTTCTACCAGTGAAGTGTCAGGGCAGGGAATCGGTTCTTTTTCAAGTCCGGAATTGGCAGAGAGTCTTTTTGAAGGCATTTATGCGGCAACCAGGGAAGCCAAAGTTTATCTCGCGGCCCAGTGCTGCGAACACTTAAACCGTGCTTTGATTCTCGAAGCCGAGGCGGCAGAGAAGTATGGATATGAGGAAGTAAATGTAAGGCCGCAGCCCAAGGCCGGCGGTTCTTTTGCGACTGCAGCGTATAAGGCTTTTATAAGTCCTGTGGCAGTGGAACATATCAAAGCCAACGCCGGCATGGATATCGGCGATACCTTAATCGGTATGCATTTAAAAGATGTTGCAGTTCCTGTCCGCTTATCTACAGATAAAATCGGGGAAGCGCACGTGGTTTGCGCAAGAACCAGAGCGAAATTTATCGGTGGTTCAAGAGCCGTATATGATGAGAGCAAATTATAATTTATATGCGCGAAAAGATAATGAAAGCATATGAATTTTATAATATATAATTAATGTTTTACGAATGAAACAAAAGAAATATAAACATAAATTACAAAGGTTTGGTACACAATAATGACTGAAAATATTTATAAGAATATGGGCATTTCCGACGCCCTTTACAACTATGCGTCAGAGGTTTTACGAGAATTGGAGCCAAGATTTGCCGAAATCGACAAAATGGCCGAAATTAACCAGATGAAGGTGCTTGCGGCTATGCAAAAGAACCAGGTCAGCGAGGCTTGTATGCTTGGAACCAGCGGTTACGGATACAGCGATATCGGACGTGATACCTTAGAAAGAGTATATGCTGATGTTTTTCATACGGAAGATGCCTTGGTGCGTCCCCAGATTACCTGCGGAACCCATGCTCTTGCATTGGCGTTGATGAGTAATTTACGCCCCGGAGACGAGCTTTTAAGTCCTGTTGGTAAGCCCTACGATACTTTAGAAGAAGTTATCGGAATTCGCGATTCGAAGGGTTCCTTAAAAGAATATGGCGTTAGCTATAAGCAGGTTGATTTGTTGCCGGACGGCACTTTTGACTATGACAATATTGCCAAGGCAATCAATGAAAAGACGAAACTTGTTACGATTCAGCGTTCCAAAGGATATCAGACCAGACCGTCTTTTGGCGTAAAAGAAATTGGCGAGCTGATTAAATTTGTGAAAAATATCAAGCCCGACGTGATTTGTATGGTAGATAACTGTTACGGCGAATTTGTGGAAGCATTGGAGCCTTCCGATGTTGGAGCGGATATGGTAGTCGGTTCCCT
Source organism: Lachnospiraceae bacterium (assembly GCA_045580855.1). Lineage (GTDB taxonomy): Bacteria > Bacillota > Clostridia > Lachnospirales > Lachnospiraceae > UBA3766. Next base: position 53,915 of record JAZNOO010000013.1, read on the forward strand.
GATTAAGAATCCCGGCGGCGGACTTGCGCCCATCGGTGGCTATATTGCCGGCAAACAGGAATGTGTAGAGAATGCAGCTTATAGACTTACTTCTCCCGGTTTAGGAAAGGAAGTCGGTGCATCTTTAGGCGTGTTAAAAGACTTTTATCAGGGCTTTTTCCTTGCGCCTACTGTTGTTGCTAATGCGGAAAAAGGCGCAATTTTTGCAGCAAGTCTTTATGAAAAGTTAGGATATCCTGTAATTCCTACGGGAGCAGAAGAACGTCATGACATTATTCAGGCCATTACACTTGGTTCTCCTGAGGCTGTCATTGCATTCTGTCAGGGTATTCAGAAGTCATCACCGGTAGACAGTCACGTATTCGCAGAGCCTTGGGCAATGCCCGGGTATGACAGTGATGTCATTATGGCTGCAGGTGCCTTTGTGTCCGGTTCGTCCATTGAATTAAGTGCCGATGCACCTATCAAACCGCCTTATGCGGTATATTTCCAGGGCGGACTCACCTGGCCCCATGCAAAATATGGCATTATGATGTCAATGCAGTCGTTGATGAATGCCGGAATTCTTGCAGTAGATGAAGAAACAGGAAGAATTGTACGCAAATAGTTTGATAAAGTTTGGGATAATTTGTGTTTTTATGACAAAATAAGGATAAATTTGCACGTAAAATGTCATTTTACAGTTGCGAAATAAGTCGAAATTTTTTCATCATATTTGGTGTACATCATATTTTTTCTATGATAAAATAACTATGTTCATACGAAGAAATAAATGATTATTTTAAAATAAGTTTATTTGCAATCTATATGCCGCAAAAGGGCAGATAAATTACAAAAGAAAGGTATAACGTTATGACTAATAATGTTTTCGGTATCGATTTAGGTACAAGCACTATCCGAATTTTTAACGGTAGAAATTCTGCAACCATGGTTGAGAAGAACATGATTGCCATTGAGAATAAAAACAATGTTTTTGCATACGGAGATTCTGCATTTGAAATGTACGAAAAGGCACCTGATAATATTCAGGTTACTTATCCTTTGACTAGCGGTGTTATTGCGGACATTAAGAATATGCAGGTTCTTTTAAGATATTTTATCAATGACGTTTCCAAAGGAAATTACAAAAATTGCGAATACTACATTGCGGTTCCTACAGATGTAACCGAAGTGGAGAAACGTGCTTTTTATGACTTGATTAAAGATGCAAATTTAAAGCCTAAGAAGATTATGATGGTGGAAAAGGCAGTTGCAAACGGCATCGGACTTGGCGTGGATGTTAAGAATTCCCAGGGTGTTATGGTGGTTGATGTAGGATACAATACTACTGAAATTTCCATTCTTTCATTGGGAGGTATTGTTTTAAGCAAATTGATTAAAACCGGCGGATATAAGTTTGATGATGCCATTCGTGCTGCAGTTCGTAGAGAATACAATCTTTTGATTGGTTTTAAGTCTGCTGAGAAGCTTAAAATGAGCCTTCATGAATTAAAGCAGAAGAAGGAAAAAGCGGTTGTTTATGGTCGAGATATCGTTTCAGGACTTCCTATGGAGCGCGAAATTCCTACAGAGTTGGTGGATGAATGCTTGAGAGAGCATTTTAAGACGATTATCGATAATGTAAAAATCATCTTGGAACGTACTCCGCCCGAGTTGTCTGCAGATATTTATCGAAACGGACTGTATTTGACCGGTGGCGGTTCTTTGGTAAGCGATTTCGGCACCATTCTTGCCAACGGTACAGGTTTGAAGGTAAATGTTGCGGATCAGGCCGTAGAAAGTGTTATTGACGGAATTGCAGAGATTATCAAGAATGATAAGTTTAAATCCGTTGCATATGTTCGATAAAAGGATGATAGTATGAGCCCTCTTGTTAAAAGAAAAAAAGAAAGGTTCAAATTACCGGTAAAATACTGGATTTTGATTTTATCCGCAGTATGTGTTTTGCTGATGTGTTTGACCTTTATGACTGATTTTAAATTTAATACGGCAAACTTTATTGTGGGCTATACCGTTGTGCCTTTTCAGAACGGTTTGAGCAAGGTTGGCGGATATTTAACTGATAAAGCAGAACTTCTGGCGCAAATCAAGGATTTGCTGGCTGAGAATGAAGCCCTGCAACAGCAGGTGGACGAGCTTACTATTGAAAATACTGCTTTAATGCAGGATAAGTATGAGTTAAATACCTTGCGTGAACTCTATGCCTTGGATCAGCAGTATTCCGATTACGATAAAGTCGGTGCCCGCATTATCATGGGCGGTTCCAATAACTGGTTTGATACCTTTGTAATTAACAAAGGTTCCAATGATGGTATAGAGCCTGATATGAATATTATGGCAGGCAGCGGTCTTGTGGGACGAGTTGTGGAAACCGGACCTAACTGGGCGCAGGTTGTATCGATTATTGATGATACTTCAAATGTCAGCGCAACGGTTTTATCTACTTCAGATAATTTGATTGTAAGCGGTGACTTATCTACCATGGAGAATGGTTATATCCGTTTCAGTCAGCTTGTGGATGAAGATGACCAGGTGGTAGTAGGCGATAAGGTTGTAACTTCCGACATCAGTGACCGCTATCAGCCCGGAATTTTAATCGGATATATCAGTTACATAGAAGAAGATTCCAACAACCTGACCAAGTCAGGATATATTACACCGGCGGTGGACTTTGAGCATTTAAGCGAAGTGCTGGTGATTACAGAACTAAAGCAAACCATTGATTAAGGCAGGATTATGAAAAAAGTCATTACTACGGTTATTTTGATTTTCATATCGTTTATTTTGCAAAGTACGGTTTTTCGTGCAATTGCGATTCAAGGGATTGTACCCAATCTTTTGATTATTCTAACCGCCTGCACCGGTTTTATGCAGGGAGAGCGATATGGCGTGTTTACCGGTTTTTTCTGCGGACTTTTAATGGATATATTTTTCTTTGATATTATTGGATTTTATGCACTTTTATATATGTATATCGGATATATGAACGGCTTATTCCATAATATCTTTTATCCGGATGACATTAAACTGCCTTTGATTATGATTACGGTCAGTGATTTGCTGTATTCCTTGGTTGTTTATATGTTGTTGTTCCTGTTAAGAAGCAGATTTGACTTCGGTTATTATTTCTTAAATATTATTTTGCCGGAGTTGGTGTATACCATTTTTGTTGCGGTTATCTTTTATCCGCTGTTGCTATTGATATCAGATCTATTCAGACGTGCAGAGATGAGAAAAGAGGAGTAGAAGCCCTTGTTTAATAAATGGAAAGAATCGATCATTACAGTAATTTCATCCAGACTTTTTGTGCTTCTTATTGCCTTTATTCTTCTTTGTTCTACACTTGTATATAGATTGTTTGATTTACAGATTGTCAAAGGTGAAGATTATCTTAATAATTTTCAGTTAAAAATCGTCAGAGAGCGTTCGCTACCAAGCACCCGAGGAAACATTTATGATTGTAACGGTAATTTGCTGGCTTATAATGAGCTGGCTTATAATATTACGCTTGAGGACGTTTATGAGTCAGGCAGTGATAAGAATGCAAACATTAACGATACAATTTATCGCCTGATAAAGTTAATTGAGCAAAATGGTGATGAAGTAATCAGCGATTTTAATATTCGTGTCAACGAAGACGGAGAGTATGTTTTTACAGTGGAAGGCACCAAATTACAGCGTTTTCTTGCGGATATATACGGCAAGAAGTATACTTCGGATTTGGATTACGATGAGAAAACAGCTACACCGGAAACGGTCATTGATTATTTATGCAGTCGTAAAAAATACGGCATCGGCTATTATGAAGAACCCGGTGTGAGTTCATCTTTTGTTCCCGGTGGCGGATACACGAAGGAAGAGATTGTACAGATTATAACCATTCGATATGCCTTGTCTTTGAATAGTTACCAGAAGTATATCGTAACGACTGTAGCTTCCGATGTTTCGGAAGAAACCCTGGCGGTGGTGATTGAGAACAGCGATGTTTTACCCGGCGTAAGCGTTGCCCAAGATACCATCCGTAAATATAACGACCCAGTGTATTTTTCGCAGATTATCGGTTATACCGGTAAAATTTCCACAGATGAGTATGCTGTTTTATCGGAAGAAAATGAAAACTATTCTTTGAATGACTATGTTGGTAAAACCGGTATTGAGCAGTCTATGGAAAGCTATTTGCAGGGCGTAAAAGGTTCAGAAACCATCTATGTAGATAATATGGGTAAAATCATTGAGACTGCGGATTATGTGGAGCCGATCGCAGGCAATGATATTTATTTAACTATTGATAAGGATTTGCAGATTGCGGTTTATAATATTCTGGAACAGAAAATTGCAGGTATTCTTGTAAATAAAATCAGAAATACCAAGGTAAGTCCTGAAGATGAAGATTCCAAGGATATGTATATTCCCATTGATGATGTTTATTTCGCACTTTTTAACAATAATGTCATTGATACTTCGCGTTTTTCACAGAGTTATGCCAGCGAGACCGAAAAGGCGGTTTACGAGAAGTTTTTAACCAAAAAGGAAAATGTATCCGCCGAATTGTATGATGAATTAATGGTCAGCGCAACGCCGTATAACAGGCTGTCTAAGGAATATCAGAATTATGAAAGTTACATCGTGTCGATGCTTATGTCTGACAATCACGGTGTTTTGATTCGTGATGAGATTGACACTACAGATGCTACATATATTGCATGGACCAAGGACGAAACCATTAGTTTGAAGGAATATTTGAATTATGCAATTTCTATGAACTGGGTTGATACAACAAAGCTTGATTTGGAAGTGCAGTATTCCGACTCTGATGAAATTTATTCAGGTTTGGTGGATTATATCATAGAATCTTTGCAGAATAATTCGGAATTCAACAAGAAATTGTATAAATACATGATTGCAAATAATAACATTTCCGGAAAACAGATTTGTATTATTTTATGGGACCAGGATTTGATTAATGTGGAAGAGTCGCAAATTACCGGTTTGAAGTCAGGGCGGATTTCTTCATACAATTTTATCATTGATTGTATTTCTAATTTAGAGATTACACCGGCACAGTTAGCCCTTGATCCCTGTTCCGGTTCCTGTGTTATCACAGATGTTAATACCGGTGATGTCAAAGCATTGGTTTCTTATCCGGGATATGATAATAACCGCTTGGCAAATTCAGCAGATTCCGAGTATCTAGCCCGCTTAAACAGCGATTTATCAAGACCGCTTTGGAATTATGCAACCCAAAATAAGAGTGCGCCCGGTTCTACGCTTAAGATGCTTGTTTCTGTTGCGGGATTGGAAGAAAATGTCATTACACTAAACGAAGATATTAAGTGTGAAGGCAGTTTTGATAAATTAACCGGAACTATCCACAGATGTTGGATATATCCCGGCGCCCACGGACGTTTGGACCTTACGGAAGCAATTGCAAATTCGTGTAACTGTTTCTTTTATGAAGTGGGATATCGTATGTCCCAGGATGTGGACGGTTATAATGCAAACGTGGGTATTGATACCCTTTCAAAATATACGGATTTGTTCGGCTTGAGTGAACCTTCCGGCGTAGAAATTTCGGAAGCTAGCCCTCAGGTATCCGATGCGTTCCCTGTTCCTTCCGCAATTGGTCAGGGTACACATGCCTACACAACAGTAGGTTTGGCAAGATATGTCACTGCAGTAGCAAACAACGGTAAGGTTTATAACCTGACGCTGATTGACAAAGTTACCGATACTAACGGTAATTTGCAGTTTGATAATAGCGCAGAATTGCGAAATGAAATTGAATTGGATGATGAAGTATGGGATGCAATCCATGCAGGTATGCGTCAGGTAGTTGAGAAAAAGGCGTATTTTTCAACGGTTGCTGTTGATGTTGCCGGTAAAACAGGTACCGCCCAGGAAACAAGTTCCCGTGCCGACCATGCGCTTTTTGTTGGATATGCCCCTTATGAAGATCCGGAAATCGCAATAGCAATTCGAGTCTTAAATGGTTATACCTCGGATTATGCTGCGCAAATTACCAAGGATGTCATAATGTATTATTACGGATTGGCAGAAGAAGATGAAATTATTACAGGTACGGCTGATCAACCACTGACTGCCACCACAACAGGAGACTAAAAAAGGAGATTGCCATATGAAGAATGCAGTCAGAATTAAAAATACTTCCGGCGGAATGACCGTATATCTTGATGCACAGATGGAGTTTGAAGAACTTTTATCGGAAATTGGGAAGAAATTCGGTGAGTCTGCGAAGTTTTTTGGTAATGTTAAGACTGTATTGTCTTTGGAAGGACGTGAATTGTCCGAAGAAGAAGAGGCGCGGATTGTAGATGTAATTACCTTGAATACGCAGCTGGATATTGTATATCTTCTGGATAAAAGTCAGCCTGTTGTTACGGAACAGGAACCCCAGCAGGAAGTTGTGGTAGAAACCGTCAAAGAATTAATACCGAGAAACGAAAGAGTTGTCTTTTATAAAAGATGCATTGAAGCGGGAGAAATCATCAGAGCGGATAAAGATCTGGTTGTCTTCGGAAATGTTTCGGAAGATGCGGTTGTAATGTCCACCAACAGTATTTATATTTTCGGTGGCCTGTATGGTGAGGCGTATGCCGGCATCGACAACGGAGATGACTATGTAATTGCCGCAATGGATTTTATGCCCGAGAAAATCGGCATCGGAAGACATGAGCACCAAGGGAAAAAGGTATCGCGGTGGATTAAGAAATCTGCTTTTGATTCTAAAATTGCATATGTAAAAGATAAAAAAATCGTAACAGACCAAATCACCAAAGAATTACTGAATAGTCTTGTCTAGACATATCAGATGACAAATATTTCTAAATACGTTCGCTTTGCCATAAGGAAAGCAGAATATGGAGGATTGTATGAGTGAAGTAATTGTCGTTACGTCAGGTAAGGGCGGGGTTGGTAAGACCACAACCTCTGCAAATGTCGGTACAGGTCTTGCATCTTTGGGTAAAAAAGTGGTTTTGATTGATACGGATATCGGTTTGAGAAACCTTGATGTGGTTATGGGACTTGAAAATCGTATCGTATACAATCTTGTAGATGTTGTAGAAGGAAATTGCCGTATCAAACAGGCACTTATTAAGGATAAAAGATACCCTTCGTTGTATTTAATGCCTTCTGCACAAACCAGGGATAAAACTTCGGTAAATCCCGGACAAATGAAGAAAATGATTGCTGCATTAAAAGAGCAGTATGATTATATTATACTGGATTGTCCGGCGGGCATTGAACAGGGCTTTCAGAATGCTATTGCAGCTGCGGATCGAGCTATTGTTGTAACGACGCCGGAGGTATCTGCTATTCGCGATGCTGATAGGATTATCGGTCTTTTGGAGGCCAATGATTTTAATAAAATTGATTTGGTGGTAAATCGTGTCCGCAATGATTTGATTAAACGCGGTGATATGATGTCGATTAATGATGTGGTGGATATTTTATCCATTCCATTATTGGGCTTTGTTCCTGACGATGAAAATGTGGTAATTGCCACAAATCAGGGCGAACCATTGGTAGGTTCCAATACATATGCGGGAATTGCATATATGAATATTACCAAGCGCGTTACGGGGCTTGAAGTTCCGCCCATGGAATTCCCTAAGACTGTCACTTTCTGGACAAGAGTTTCGGAACTTTTCAAAAAGAAGCAGGAGGTGTAGTCGATGAAGAATATATTTTCTGTTTTTAAAAGAAAAAAATCAAGCGACGTTGCCAAAGACAGATTAAAAATTCTTTTGATTTCTGACCGTGTCAACTGTTCGCCGGAGGTATTGGAACGCATCAAGGCGGATATTGCGGAAGTAATATCTAAATACATGAAGATAGACGTAAATACAATGGAAATACAGATATCCAAAACCGGAATGAAGAGCATAAATAACACTAAAACACCTACACTTTATGCGAATATACCGATTTTGGACTTGAGAAACAAATAAGCTTATGGAGAACAATAATGCTTAGAAAATACCGTATCAAAGACTATGATTTTAAATTGGTCATTATGTTGATTGCAATCAGTATCATTGGTATTCTTGCAGTCGGCAGTGCCGAAAAAGAACTTCAGCAAAAACAACTTATGGGGTTTTTGCTGGGGCTTTTTCTGATGGTTGTAATTTCTCTCTTTGATTATGCCGTATTCCTAAGGTTTTGGTGGGTGATTTACGCTGTTAATATGATACTTTTACTATTGGTTTTGTTTTTTGGTAAAGAGGTCAGTGGTGCACAGCGTTGGCTTGATATCGGTATCCAGTTTCAGCCTTCCGAATTGGCAAAAATTCTATTGATTCTATTCTATGCAAAGTTTATAATGAAATATGAGGAAAAAATCAACGATATTAAGGTTTTATTGTTTGCGATTCTGTTGGTCGCACCGGTGTTGCTTTTGATTGTAAATCAGCCGGACTTATCCACCACAATTATGATTTTTATAGTATTTTGTGCTATGTTTTTTGTGGGTGGAATATCTTACAAATATGTGTTTGGAATTCTTGGCGTTGCAGTGCCGACACTGGTTATTTTGTTTATACAGATTTTACAGCCGGACCAGACCATTATCAGGGATTATCAGCGTAACCGTATTATGGCTTGGCTTCATCCGGAGGATTATGCAACTACGGAAGCTTACCAGCAGTTGAATTCCGTTATGGCTATCGGTTCAGGCCAGCTTTCGGGCAAAGGATTAAACAATAATGTTGTGAATTCCGTGAAGAACGGTAATTTTATTTCCGAACCGCAAACAGACTTTATTTTTACCATTATTGGTGAAGAATTAGGTTTTATCGGCGGTTGTCTTGTTGTTCTTTTAGTTGTTGGAATTGCTGTAGAATGTGTTATAATAGCTTATAAGGCAAAGGATACGGCAGGTAAAATTATTGCTGCCGGAATGGGCGCATTAATTGGTTTCCAGGGAACGCTGAACATTTGTGTAGCGACGGGACTTATGCCTAATACAGGTATTCCTTTACCTTTTGTAAGTGCAGGTTTGACATCAATGGTTGCTTTGTATATCGGAATGGGGTTTGTTTTAAATGTACGATTGCAGGCAATCCGTAAATATAATAATTAGCAGGGGTTATAGAGAGGGGTAAAAACTATGAATATTGCTTTGATTGCACATGATGCGAAGAAGAAATTAATGCAGAATTTCTGCATTGCATACAGGGGTATTTTATGTAAAAACGAATTGTTTGCAACCGGAACTACCGGCAGATTGGTAGAAGAGGTTACAAACTTGACCATTCATAAGTTTTTGGCCGGACATTTAGGCGGTGAGAAGCAGATTGGTGCGCAGATTGAACACAACCAGATTGACTTGGTTATCTTCTTGCGTGACCCTTTGAATCCCAAGTCTCATGAGCCTGATGTTAATAATGTTGTTAAATTATGCGATATGCATAATATTCCGCTTGCAACCAACCTTGCAACGGCAGAACTACTGATAAAATCTTTGGACAGAGGAGATTTAGAGTGGCGTGAAATGTACAAATAGAGTAGTTTCAATTCTTTTAATTGCATGTTTTATGTTGGCAATGACGGGATGCGGTTCTGCAGAGTATGGAATGGAATATTCCAGACAAATGCCTTCGTCCGCATATATGGTAACCAACAGTTCTTTTGAGGAAGACACCTTGGCTTCTTTTTCGGGTGAGTTGTGTGTTGATTCCCGTGACAAAATTACGATGCCGGGTGTGAAACTTGAGAGTTCTTACGCTTCAGGGTTGTTTGATTTAAACAACAAAGAAATTTTATATGCCGAGAATATTTATGAGCAGCTTCCGCCGGCCAGTCTTACCAAGATTATGACTGCTTTGGTTGCCTTAAAATATGGCAATTTACAGGATGAAATTGTTGTAACCGAGAATTGTAAAATTACAGAATCCGGTGCCCAACTTTATGGTTTTAAGCCCGGCGATGTAATTACATTAGATCAGGCATTGAATGTATTGTTGATATATTCAGCAAATGATGTTGGATTAATTATTGCGGAACACATTGCAGGGGACGTTGACAGTTTCAGTGCAATGATGAATGAAGAAGCGAAGGCTTTGGGAGCTACCAATACGAACTTCTGTAATCCGCATGGTTTGACACAGGATGATCATTATACAACCGCTTATGATTTATATTTGATTTTTAATGAAGTAATTCAATATGAGCGTTTCCGTGAGATTATTCAATTGACTTCCTATACTTCAGTATATAAGGATGCGCAGGGGAATCAGAAAACCATCGAAATCCGTAATACTAACCAGTATTTCATGGGTAATGTGGAAGCACCGGAGAATATCACTATTTTAGGCGGTAAAACCGGAACTACCAATGCTGCGGGTAATTGTTTAATCCTTTACATCAAGGATAGTGCAGGCAATCCGTACATATCGGTTATTTTACGTGCTGACAAGCGGGAGAACCTGTATAACGATATGAACAGGCTTTTGGAAGCGGCAGGAAAATAGTCATAATATTGTCATAATATTTTAACGATATATCCACATAAAAAGGTTGTCTTTTTTGGCTATATCGACTATAATTAAGAAGAACGGAAAATGCAAAATTCTTTCCGGAAAATGCATTTTATATATATGAAATGTAAAATATTACTATGGGGGTGTATGTCATTATGGTTCGTATGATTATTGGCGATAATGGTAAAGGAAAATCAAAGGTTTTACTTGAGAAAGTAAATGCAGACGTAAAGGAGATTTTAGGTAACGTTGTATTCCTTGATTCTTCCACAAAACACATGTATGAATTGAATAATAAGATTCGTTTGATTAATGTATCAGAGTATCTTGTGAGCAACAGTGATATGTTTGTTGGCTTTTTATCAGGCATTATTTCACAGGATCACGATTTACAGCAGATGTATTTTGATAATTTCCTTGGATTGGCAAATTGTACAGTTGATACTTTAGAGAAGGTTGTTACTGATCTTGAAGTTATCAGTGAGAAGTTTAATGTGGATATGTTCCTTTCGGTTTCAACATCAAAAGGACCTATTCCTGAATCATTGAAAGACAGAGTAATGGTTGAGTTATAAGATTTACATATAAGTTTCTCAAACATTTGAATGAAAATGAAAATGAAAGCCTCGGGGCTCCGGGGCTTTTTATTATATGAATATTATTTTATATTCTATTAGATTATTTGGACGTAAAGGTAAAGTTATGGCACCAAATGCAAGAACAAACAAAGTTGTAAAATACAAGAAACCCATTAATTTCAACATAGGTATGCTGATTTTTATTGTTATGGCAATCTATGTTCTTATTTGCGTGATTCTTTATATGCGTTCTAACCCGGTTGTCGGTTACGAAGTTAAAATGGGTTCCTTGTCCGTAAATAATGTATATAACGGTATCGTAATACGTGATGAAGAAGTTGTTACAACCCAGGATGCCGGCTATGTAAATTATTACGCCAGAGAGTCTGAGAAGGTGGCCTGCGGTGACTTGGTTTATACCGTGGACGGCAACGGAAAACTTACTGAAATGCTTCAATCCGATACATTGGGCGAGAATACCTTGTCTGATGCTGATTTGAATCAGTTAAAAGGCGATATCGTTAATTTTGTAAAAGATTTTGAGCCTTCTAATTTCTCGGATGTGTACAGTTTCAAATACGAATTGCAGGGAACTTCCTTGAAACTTGCGAATTTAAATATTTTAAACAGTATTGATGAATTGCAGAATGGTACGGTTGCTTATGGTGTAAAACTTTGTAATGCGCCCAAAAGTGGGTATATTGTCTACCATACAGATGGATATGAAAATTTACAACCGCAGGAAGTGACAGAAGAAACCTTTGAAAAGAAGGATTATGAGAAAACACAGTTAATTAACAATGAACTTGTGGCGCCGGGAGATGCGGTTTATAAGTTTGTTACTTCTGAGAATTGGGCTATTGTAATTCCGGTAACTGAAGAACGTGCCAAAGAATTACAAGAAGCGGAATATGTACAGGTGAAATTTTTAAAGACACAGGATGTATCTTGGGCGTCTACGGAGATTTTTACCAGTGGTAAAGATTACTTTTGTATTTTGAATTTGAATAATTCCGTGGTTAATTTCTGTACGGAACGTTTTGTGGATATTGAATTAATTACAGAAGAAGAGCAGGGCTTAAAGATTCCGAATTCTGCCATTGCTGAGCAGGAATTCTTCTTGATTCCCAAGGATTTTATGAGTAAGGAAGCCGGAAACGACGGTACCTATATCTTTGTAAGGGAAGCCTATAAAGAAGATGGTACATTATCGGCAGAAGAGATTGAGCTTACCGTATATAATGAAACGGAAACAGATTATTACGTAAGTGATGAAAGTCTTCGTATCGGTGATTACTTGATTAGCCAGGATTCCGGTGAGAAGTATGCCGTTAGTAAGAAAGCTACTTTGATTGGCGTGTATAATATGAATAAAGGATACGCTGATTTTAGGCAGATTATTATTTTATACCAGAACGATGAATATGCGATTGTGAAATCCAATACCGAATACGGTTTGAATGCATATGACTATATTGTTTTGGATGCAAGCAGCGTAACAGATGATGCGTTGTTATATGAGTAAAATGTATTGAAAGGCAGGTACTGAACGTGAGTCAGTCTGTTTTAAAAGAAAATTATGCTAATGTTTTAAAAAATGTTCATAATGCATGCGAAAGAGCAGGACGTAAAACGGATGACGTGACTTTAATTGCCGTAAGTAAGACAAAGCCTGTTGAAATGCTTCAGGAAATCTATGATTGTGGTTGCAGGGATTTTGGTGAAAATAAAGTTCAGGAGATAATGGACAAGTATGACAAGCTTCCGAACGATATCCGCTGGCATATGATTGGGCATTTACAGACCAACAAGGTAAAATACATTGTTGATAAGGTCTATATGATTCACAGTGTTGATTCCATTAAGCTTGCGAAAGAGATTAGTAAAGAGGCTGTAAAGAAGAATGTTACCGTTAAAGTGCTTTTAGAAGTGAATGTTGCCAAAGAAGAGACAAAGTTTGGGTTATTGACCGAAGAAGTATTGGATTTTTATAAAGAGGTAATTGACTTGCCCGGTCTAAAAGTGTGCGGATTGATGACAATTGCACCATATGTAGAGAATTCCGAAGAAAATCGTCAACATTTTGTAAATTTAAAGCAATTAATGGTTGACATAGAAAGCGAAAAAACTGATAATATAAGTGTCGGTGAATTGTCTATGGGTATGACCGGTGATTATGAGGTTGCCATTGAAGAAGGAGCGACTTATGTAAGAGTCGGAACCGGCATTTTCGGAGAACGAAATTATAATATTTAGTAAGTTTATGTAGTGAAGGAGAATGGACAAACATGGGTGTAATGGATAAGTTTTTAAATGCGATGCAGTTAAATGATGGTACATATGATGAAGAAGATGGTTACTATGATGAAGGTGTTGCAGAAGAGGAAGTTGTTGTAAAACAGGAAGATGAATACGTTGAAGAGAAACCGAAGAAGTCTTTATCTAAAGTTACACCGATGAAGCAGAATAGAAGAAACAATAATTCTAACGGAGGCGGTATGAAAGTTTGTGTTATTAAACCTACATCAATTGAAGAATGCAGAGAAATTACAGATACTTTATTAGGTAATCGTACAGTTGTATTGAATTTGGAAGGTTTGGATGTTGATATTGCGCAGAGAATTATTGATTTTACATCAGGTTCTTGCTATGCAATGTCAGGTAATATGCAGAAGATTTCTCATTATATTTTCATTATCACACCGAAGTCAGTTGATATTTCAGGTGATTTCCAGGAAATTCTCAGCGGTTCCATTGACGTGCCTGATATTCAGTAATTTATTTAATATGACTAATGAACTTCCCGCCTGCGGACGGGAAGTTTTTCGTTTGAATATATGTAAGATTTATTCATACAAATATTCATAAAAGAGAGTTATTTATAAAAAACACTCCAAAAAATAAAAAAGTTTAATATCAAAAGGAAGAAAACTATGTACGAAACAATTTACATTGAAAAAAATAAAAGCAACCGCTTTGGCGTTCATTTTTATGAAGATGCAGCACAGTGGAATGTTTTTAAAGATATATGCGGAATGAATGAACAGAAGCTGGCTGTTATTTGTAGCGAATGTATCAAAAACGATGCCTGGAAGGCATTTGCTGATTCTTTTGAAAATGAGGATGTATTACGTCTTTCAGAAAAAAATGCTGATTCTATTAATGATTTTATAACGAAGAAGCGTGCGGAGGATTATACATTTGTTGTCTTGAGCGATATTTCTGTAATGAAGGCACTTTATGAAAATATAACAAGCGATGTAAGTAAAGGTTCTTTTATTTGTGTGCCGGTGACACCGGAAGCCTTGTTTCAGGATATAAGTATCAGACCGTTGATCGATGAAAATGGCGAAACAATTCGTAAAGAATGGTATCCCAAGGCAGTTTACGTTGATGTATCAGTTTTAGCGAAAGCATCGCTTTTGGAATTCCTGAATGCTATTGCGTCAGCTTTTAAACTTGCAATCTCGCACAAAGCATCGATGTTTGAATGGATGATTTCAAATATGTATGAGTTGACCGATTGCGAGGAAGAGGCAATTTGTGAGCTTTTGGAACGCGGATTTAATGTGATGAAGGAACGTATTGAAAAAGATACTGCGAAAGAAAGAGCCGTATCATCTTATGGTAAAGATTTTTATGACTTAATGAAAAAGGCTGATTCAGAATTATCATTTGCGGATTGTATGTCGCTGGCATTGGTTTGTCAGACCTATCTTTCATGGAAGAAAGATTTCATTTCGATGGAAGAGTATTATGAAATACGTGATATGTTTGTATTTTTTGGCCTTTCCATTACGGAAACATTTGCAACAGCAGATGAATTAATGGACATTTTGATAAACAGTGATGCTGATATTGTAAAAAAAGAAAACTGTATTTATATCCGTAAATTAGGAAAAACGGTTGTAGATGCATCACCTTCTAAAGAATTGATAAAAGAAGCTTTGGAGCAAATTTATTATAACGAAGAAGCAATTGATTAGAAATTGAGGTTTGGATGGAAACATTAAGATTTCAGGTTCCCATGGAAATGGAAGGGGAACGTTTGGATATCTGCATTAATGAATGGATTGATACGGTATCCAGAAGTTATCTTCAAAAGTTAATAAAAGAAGGTAATGTAACGGTAAACGGAAAGTTTGTTAAGCCAAGTTTGTCTTTGAAAACAGATGACGAGGTTATAGTATGCCTTCCTGAGGCCGTAGAACCCGAAATAAAGGCCGAAAACATCCCTTTGGACATTTTATACGAAGATAAGGATGTTTTGGTCGTAAACAAGCCGAAAGGAATGGTCGTACATCCTGCAGCCGGGCATTATGAAGGTACTTTGGTGAATGCCTTAATGTACCATTGCAAAGACGATTTATCCGGTATTAACGGCGTGATGCGCCCGGGCATTGTGCATCGAATTGATCGCGATACTACAGGTTCATTAATTGTATGTAAAAACGATTTTGCGCATCAATCCATTGCTGCACAGCTAAAAGAGCATTCCATTAAAAGGGTATATAAGGCCATCATTACAGGAAATTTCCCGGATGAAGAAGGGACTGTGAATGCACCAATCGGTCGTCATCCCACGGAACGCAAGAAAATGGCAATTAATTCAAACGGAAGAGAGGCCATAACACATTATAAGATTTTAGAGCCGCTAAAAGGCTATGCTTATGCGCAATTTCAATTAGAAACGGGAAGAACACACCAGATACGCGTCCATATGGCAAGCAAAGGACATCCTTTGTTAGGTGATACAGTATATGGAAGCAGTAAAGATCCTTATCATACAAATGGTCAAGTTTTGCATGCGCAGACTTTGGGATTCATACATCCAAGAAGTGGTGAGTATATTGAAGTAAACGCGCCTTTGCCACGGTATTTTGAGGAATTGCTGGTGAAATTAAGATAATAAAATAAGTATAGAATACTGATAAAATATTAATAAAATACTTATGATTTATATTGTGATAATATTATAAAATTTGGGGACAAAATACAAAATATAAGTCGATAAATGTAATATTTTATGATATAATTTATGTGGGTTTTATGATGTATTGAAGTGAATCATAATGAATGGAGGGGCATTTATATGAACAGTAATACAATTATTACAATTGGTAGACAATTTGGTTCCGGTGGACACGAAATTGGTGAAAAATTGGCAAAATCCTATGGAATTCCCTGTTATGATAAGGAATTACTGGCAAGAGCTGCAAAAGAAAGCGGTTTTTGTGAAGAAATGATCAAAAATCATGATGAAAGACCGACAAACTCTTTCCTATATAATCTTGTAATGGATACATATTCAATGGGATATTCCACAGGCGCGTATGTTGATATGCCTATTGGACAGCGTGTTTTCCTGGCGCAGTTTGATACTATTAAAGAAGTAGCAAAAGAGGGCGCATGTGTTATTGTAGGTCGTTGTGCGGATTATGCGTTGAGTGAACAGGCAGAATGTATTAATATGTTTATTTATGCAGATTTAGATGTGCGTATTAAGCGTATTATGGAAAAATATAATGTTTCTGAAAAAGAAGCAAAAGATATGATTAACAAAAAGGATAAGCAGCGCGCAAGTTATTATAATTATTATTCTAACAAGAAATGGGGTCAGGCATCATCTTATAATTTATCTATCGATAGTGGTGTTCTTGGTATTGATGGTACTGTTGAAATGTTAAAGAATTTTATTGATGCTGCAGGAAGAAAATAAGTTATTAATGAGAGGGACCTGGATAAGGTCCCTTTTGTGATATGGTTTAAAAATAAAAAATGATATATTTGATAAAAATTATGCATTAAATATAAATCCATCAAAACAAAATGAAACAAGAGAGTATAAAAAAAGAGACATATAACTCTTCGCAAAAGTCTAGTTTAACGCAGAGTTAAGACATAAGAAAGTGCTATTTGAATTATTATTCAAATCACATGATATTTAATAATTTAAAAAATTTTAATTAATATCATTTTTATTTCATGTTTTAATAATTTAAAAGCTTTACTATATTGCTTTTCTATGTTTATAATTTGTTTTTATAATATACAGTGTTTTTATGATTTAAACGAAAAACCACCATTAAATATATTACTATATCTAAGGTGGTTTTTTTAAATTATGATTCTGATGTATCCTGCGTATTATTTTCTTCAGAATTCGTTATTTTATCGTTAGTACATATTTCTGTATTATTTACTTCATTTTTATGCGTATTTTTTGAATCTTTTTTCTTTTTAAATATCTTTTTACGATTGGCCTTTTTTTGTTGATTTAATAAGCGTCTTTGTTCTTTTTCGAGGGCTTCAAGTTCTGATGCCGGAATCAAGTCTACAAATTCATTTGTTTCGTCCCGGACATAGTCAACATTGATATATTTTTTTGTTTCAGTAGGCAAATCTTTCTTTGTTAATTTTGTAACAAGCACCGTCTTTGTAATTGCATAAAATACTGCAAACAAAGGTACGCCAACAATCATACCGGTTACACCCCATAAGCCGCCAAATAATGTAATGGAAAAAATAACCCAAAAACTCGATATTCCTGTAGATTCACCGAGAATCTTGGGACCAAGCACATTTCCATCGAATTGTTGTAAAACAAGAATAAAAATTGCAAAATAAAGACTATGAAGCGGATTGATCATAAATAATAACAATATACAAGGAATCGCACCGATAAAAGGTCCAAAGAAAGGAATAATATTTGTTACACCAATAATCAAACCTAATAATACCGGATAATCAAATCCTAAAATGCTGCAACCGATAAAGCACAAAATACCGATGATAAATGAATCTAAAAGCTTACCAACAATAAACCCACTGAATTTGTGATTTACCATACGAATGTTTGCAATTAAAACATTTGCGGTTTTGGTATTCAAAAATCCATATGCCAGTTTCTTGAATTGACCGGAGAATTTCTCTTTACTGAATAATACATATACAGAGACAATTGCACCGATAATTATATCCCAAAGTGCACTAAAGAAATTGACTACTCCCGCAGATACCGTTGCAAGAAGTTCTTGTGCTTTTGGTAATAAATAGGTGTTTTTCCATTCATTAAATTGTGCGGCATAGGTATCATAGCTATCCATAACCCAAACTTCAATGTTAGGATATTTTACAAATAATTCAGCAAGCCAATTTTCGATATTTTCCCTATATTGTGAAGATTGTGCATAAATACTTGTGATACTATCTCTAATTTGTGGCACAACAGTAATTATAAAAGCTGAAAGTAATGAAATTATAATTAGATAAGAAAGAAAAATCGATAAAACACGCAACCATTTAAAAGCTGTATCGCTTAAAGGTTCACTTCTTCTCTCCTTCTTGCGAAAAATTACAAAAAATTTATGTTCGAACCAATTAACCATCGGACAAAGTAAAAATGCAATTACCAAACCGTCAATAATCGGAAAGCAAATATTAATAATATTCTCAAAAATTTGAATAAACTGTGTATTATGAAAAACAAAATAATAAAATAGTATGGCTGATGCCAATACCAAAAAACCGGTTACTCCCCAGCGAAAATATTTCTTGTCCCACTTAAAATTCATGTGATTTACCTTTCCAACAAACAGTATATATTGATATTTTTAACGCTTCTATTTTTCTTAGACAATCTTATTATATCATATTGAACTTTTATTGTGTCATTTATTGTAAAAAAAATAAAATTCTTATATATTTCTTTACTGAAATGTTATAAAATATAGTTGTTTAACGAAGAGTTAAAGTTATATATAATAGATTATAATATTATAGTCGGGTTTAGATATAAAAGAAATTTTAAAATATAGAAACGGAGCTTTTTATGAAATTACAACAGGTTATGAGTCTGACTCGAAAAGCAATTGATGATTATCATATGATTGATGAAGGCGATAAAATTGCAGTTGGTATATCGGGTGGAAAAGACAGCCTTACTCTCCTTCATGCGTTAAACGGCTTAAAACGCTTTTATCCCAACAAATTCGAATTAGTAGCCATTACTGTTGATTTAGGCTTTAAAAACATCGATTTTGCGCGAATTAGAGCTATGGTAGAGGAAATGGGACTCTCCTATCATATTGTTTCTACAGATATTTCTCAAATAATTTTTGAAGATCGTAAGGAAAGTAACCCCTGCTCCTTATGTGCAAAAATGCGTAAAGGTGCTTTGAATCAATTAGCCAAGGAATTAGGCTGTAATAAAATTGCATATGCACATCACAAGGACGATGTTGTAGAAACAATGTTGATGTCATTTATTTATGAAGGAAGAATTCATACTTTTTCGCCAATTACTTATTTAGATCGAATGGATTTAACCGTAATCAGACCACTTATATATATGAATGAGGCTGACGTAATCGGTTTTGTAAATAAAATGGAACTTCCGGTATTAAAAAGTGCTTGTCCGGTTGATGGATATACTAAGCGAGAGTACGTGAAAGATTTATTAAAGTTAATTAACAATGAAACACCCGGAGTAAAAGACAGAATGTTTTCTGCAATCCAAACTTCAATTATTCCGCCGGATAAAAATGAAAGGCTATAATATAAAATGGAAAATCAAAATTACCATGAACAACAAATGAAAAAGAATATTCTTCGTTTGCGTGAATATTACAATACTCTTCCTGAGTTTTGTCAGGAATATTTTTTAGGAACTGCACAAACTATATCTTCCAGAACACAATTAGCCTATGCTTTTGATTTGAGAGTTTTTTTTGATTATATTCATCAGTTCAAACGCGGATATCAAGAAATAGATGTTGTTGACTATGAGCTGTCTGTTTTAGACGATATAACACGTAAAGATATTCTTCAGTTCCTGGAATATTTGTCCTTGTATGAAAAGGATGGAAAAGAATATACCAACGACGAAAGTGGAAAGGCACGTAAATTATCTACCCTAAAAAGTTTTTATCGTTTCTTCTATCGAAATGAAATGATTAAAACAAATCCTGCAGCCTTGGTTGATATGCCTAAAATCCATGAAAAAGAAATTATTCGTTTGGATATCAATGAAGTAGTTGAACTTTTGGATTTAGTTGAAAACGGTGAAAAGCTTACTAAAGGGGAAAAACGTTATTATGAAAAAAACAGTTTGCGTGATTTTACAATCCTTACAGTAATGCTTGGAACCGGTATTCGTGTTTCTGAATGTGTAGGTTTGAATTTAACCGACCTTGATATAGAAGAAAATCGTTTTAAGGTGCGCCGTAAAGGTGGTAATGAAAGCATTATTTACTATGGAGAAGAAGTTGCGGCTGCTTTAGAACGTTATCTTGTGCAACGTGAGCATATTATTCCTTGTGAAGGAAGTGAAGACGCACTCTTCCTTTCTATTCAAAAGAAACGCATGAGCGTTCGTGGCATGGAAAATATGGTTACTAAATATACTGAAAAATTAAACTGTTTAAAACGTATCACACCGCATAAATTAAGAAGTACCTTCGGAACTAATTTGTATCGAGAAACTCAAGATATATATATGGTAGCGGATTTCTTGGGACACAGGGATGTTAATACAACCAGAAAGCATTATGCGTCCATTTCGGATGATAAACGAAGAACTGCTATTCGTAAATTTAAACTTCGAGAAGAAGATTAATATCTTTTGCTGAAGTAAAAAATAGTTATTTATGAGATTGTTAAAGAGAGCACATTCGTGCTCTCTTCTCTTTTGTATAATATATGAAAGGTATAGTCTAATTATCTTATAAACAAAAAATTATAATACGTATACTATTTCACCTCATAACTATAATAAGGAATTACCAATGTGTCGCCGCTGGCGATGTCATCAGCATTGTCTAAATGATTAATAAACATTACATCATCAATATAATCTTTATGATTATCATATCCGAGTTCATAATGATTGTCGGCTATTTCCCAAAGACTGTCTCCGGGTTCCACAGTATAAAAAGTATAATATTTATGTAAAAGTTCATCGTTTTCTGCTTTTACATTCTGTGTGAATACGCTTGCTGTAAAAGCAATTGCAATACCTAAAACACACGCAATACCCAAAATACCTGCTTTGCGAACGAGATCACGTTTGATTCGATTCTGTTTATGTATACTGTAATTTTTGTAAAGTCGGTATTTCTTATAGATGGCCTGTACAAAAGGCTTCATAATTGTAACAAGAATTTGAAAAAAATAATCATTTAATGAGTTAATACCATTTCTAATAGATTCATTTAAAGTAATTGTATTCATATTATTCACCTCTAAAATTAAAAACGAACATTTGTTACGAACACCTGTTTGCATACAGTATACGAACTTTTGTTCGCATTGTCAACACTTTTTGTCAAAAAAATCGAACAAAATTTCGGAATATATGTTTGCTTTTTTGAAAAAAGTGTGTTAACATAGGTTTATCAGAGGAAGGAGGTACCTTATGAGTAAAGGTAAAATATCCGCAAAACAAAGAGAAATTTTAGAATTTATTAAATCCGAAATATTACAGAGAGGTTATCCGCCTGCAGTACGTGAAATTTGCGAAGCTGTACATTTGAAATCTACTTCTTCTGTGCACTCTCATTTGGAAACGTTAGAAAAGAACGGATATATTCGTCGAGATCCGACCAAACCCCGTGCGATTGAAATTATGGATGATGATTTCCAGTCTGTCAGACTTGGTTCTTCAGAAAATATATCTAATGCAATTTCAACAGAAATGGTTAATATACCTATTGTAGGTACTGTTGCTGCCGGTCAGCCGATTTTGGCACAGGAAAACATTGAAAGCTACTTCCCTATGCCTGTACATATGGTTCCGAATGCCGAGACTTTCGTATTAAAAGTAAAAGGCGACAGTATGATTAATGTTGGTATTTATGATGGCGACAGCATTTTTGTTGAAAAGTGTGAAACCGCCAGAAATGGCGATATGGTCGTAGCTTTGGTTGAAGATTCGGCTACTGTTAAGACTTTTTATAAAGAAAATGGCCACTATCGTCTTCAGCCGGAGAATGATTCCATGGACCCTATCATTGTGGATGAATGTCAGGTTCTTGGCAAAGTGTTTGGTGTATTTAGATTGTGCCACTAACGAAAGAAAAACCCGATTGAAAAATAATTCAGTCGGGTTTTATTATTAATACATACTTATTAACGAACAAGTTAAATTATACGAAATCTTTTGCATCAACACATACACCATCTCGCCAGATACGTTCTAAATCATAGAATAAACGATTTTCGTTATCGAAAATGTGTACAATAATATCTGCATAATCCATCAGAATCCAGTTTGCGCTTTCATATCCTTCAATCTGTTTGGGAACTGCCCCGGCCTTTCCGAGATCTTTTTCAACCGAATCGGTTAATGCTTGAATCTGATTGCGATTTTTACCTTCAGCAATGATAAAGTAATCTGCAAGAACACTTACTTTACTAATATCAATCACACGAATATTTTCAGCCTTCTTTTCTTCTAAAGCATTGATTGCAATTTTAACCATTTCTTTGGAATCCATAAGTTGCTCCTTTTCGTTTAAGAATTTTTTATAAAATTCATATGTTTCTTGTGTCAGCGGATCTATAATCACCTTTTTATCGGCCTGTTTCTTTAAATATTTTACAGTATCTTTTAAAATTTTAGCAGTGATTAAATTTAAATCTTCCATCACCATTGTTCGATACAAAGGAAGTTTATCACTGTGGGTTCTGCCCGGTTCAATATAATCTGAAACAAAGATAATTTGTTCCAATAAACTCATATCCGGTTTGCCTGTTGTGTGATAATAAATTGCAGATAAAATATCACAATCAGACACATTATACTTCTCATATGCAAGCAACGCACCTGCTTTGGCATGTAAAAGTTCCGGATTGGCGGATTCGACATCACTCACCAAAACTCCGTATTTGGCGCATAAAGCGATTTTGCTTACAGTATCAAGGTATTTAGCACAATCATGTAAAAGCGCCGCTAAACGGGCTTTTTCAACGTTACAGCCCCATTTCTTTGCAAGAGAAACCGCAGTTTCGACAACGCCAAAAGTATGTTTTAAGCGTTTTGGTTTTAAATCTTCTTTTAAAAGCTGATGAATTTCATCAATTTTATCATTATATAAGTCCTGGCATAAAATAAATTCAGCTACACTTTTCGGTAATTCTAAATTTGACAAATCGCTATCAGGATTATTTTGTCTGTATGCACGTATTTCTGTGGAAGAAATAGCCATTGGATTACAATGAATAAATTTAATCTGCGCATTATACAGATGATTTAATTCCTCAGCTTTGCTTTTTTCGGTAGATTTTAGTGCTGTTTCATCACCATCACCCGGTCTTGTTGCACATAAAATCGTACAATTTTCAAAAATATAGCTTACATTTCGCCATTTTTCAAGAGAGAATAAGCTATCAGTCCCAATAATAAAATATAATTCATATTCCGGATTTTTTTCTTTGAAATATGCAATGGTATCGCAAGTATAGGTATTGCCTTCCCTTTGGATTTCGACATCACAAGCTTCAAAATTATTTAATTCGGTTGCAGCAAGCTTAACCATTTCATACCGTAAAAAAGAATCTGTAACATCCTTTTTCATATAAGAAACGCCGGTAGGAATTAAAAGGATTTTTGCTAGCTCATACTCTTTCATCGCCTCTTTGGCAATCATAAGATGACCATTGTGTATAGGGTCAAAAGTACCACCTAAAATTCCGACTTTGATTTTTTTATTATCACTTGTATCGCTTGCATTACGATTCATGATAGCACCCTCACTGTTTTAGGCATAACGAGAAACAACTAACTAAATAAAATACATTATTTAGGAAGAACAATTTGCTTGTTGTCTTTATTTTCTTTGTATAAAACGATTTTTTTACCAATTACATGAACAACCGTAGAATTCGTTCTTTCTGCCAATGTGTGGGCAATTTCTTTCGGGTCATCCATACAATTCTTTAAAACGGCAATTTTAATCAATTCATGTGTATTAAAAGTCTCTGCAATTGCATTGGTAAATTCAGGGGTAAGACTTGATTTGCCAATTTGAAACAAGGGTTCTAAATTAGAGGCAAGTGACTTTAAATATGCTCTTTGTTTGCTTGTCATTTCCATAGTAGTTCTCCTGGTGTATTTTATTTATGCATTAAGAAATATAATGAATAACAAAATTCTTTTAAGATTTGTAGTAATCAAATTTTAGACCATACATACGAACTGTATCGCCTTCCATAATGCCTAATTCTTCCAATTGATCCAATATTCCGTTTTCTTTCATGAATTTTTGGAAGAACTGGAAACCTTTTTCGGATTCAAGATTAGTATATCCAAGCATTTTTTCGATACGAGGACCTTCTACCACATATTCTTCTTCGTCTGCGTCGTATTCTACGGTAAAAGGTTCGTTTGAAACAGGCATTTCGTCTTCGGGGAAATATTCCGGTTCGAATACGATAGGTTCTGCTTCTGTTTCGTCTAAAATCTTTTGAACATGATATAAAAGCTCTTTTAAACCGGTTCCGCTTACGGCACTAATGGGAAAAACAGTATATCCCTGCGGTTCAAATTCGTTTTTAATTCTTGTTAACGGATCAAGTACTGCTTCGTTGTAAATTAACTCGCCATTTTCGTCAATATCAATTGCTTCTGGCTCCTGCACAACCACTGCATCCATTTTATTTGCGGCAATAACCTGGGGGCGTTTTGCAATTTCAGGATTATATTTCTCTAATTCTTTGTTAATTGCATAAATGTCCTCGATAGGATCACGTCCTTCTGTTGATGCAGCATCAACAATATGAATAATGACTCTTGTACGTTCGATATGACGTAAAAATTGATGTCCTAACCCTACACCTTCAGCAGCGCCCTCGATTAATCCGGGGATGTCTGCAATTACAAATCCTCTTGCATCCGGTAAATCAACAACACCGAGATGTGGATTGATTGTTGTGAAGTGATAGTTTGCAATTTCAGGACGTGCATTGGTTACTCTGGATAAAAAGGTTGATTTACCAACATTGGGATATCCAACCAAACCAACATCTGCAATCACTTTTAATTCAAGAAATAACTCTAATTCCTTAGCGGGCTGTCCCGGCTGGGAATATTTGGGCGCCTGCATTGTGGATGTTGCATAATGCTGATTGCCATTACCGCCTTTTCCGCCTTTTAAAATCATAAATTCCGTGGTATCTCCGGACATATCCATAATTACTTTTCCGCTGTTTGCTTCCTTAATTACGGTTCCCTCGGGTACTTTGATGCGAATATCAGCACCGTTTTTACCGCGACAATTTTTTTTGCCGCCTTCTTGTCCGTGTTCAGCACAATATTTGCGGATATGACGAAAATCGGTTAAGGTATTCATTCCTTTGTCCACAACAAAATAAACGCTGCCGCCGTCGCCGCCGTCACCGCCATCCGGACCACCATCCGGTACATATTTTTCACGACGAAAGGAAACATGTCCATCTCCGCCTTTTCCGCTTCGAATATATATTTTCGCTCTATCTGCAAACATATTGCACCACCTATCATTTTATAATAAGTTAATTAAAATACATATTTATAATATACTTTATTTTAAAATATATCCTCTAACTTTAAAATAAGCCCCAAACACTTGATTTGGGGCTTAAAGGTCAAACATTATTTTTCAACAGGATATACGCTTGCCTGCTTCTTGTCACGGCCCTTACGTTCAAACTTAAGAACGCCGTCTACTAATGCAAACAATGTATCATCTCCGCCGATACCAACATTAACACCGGGATGAATCTTTGTTCCACGCTGTCTGTATAAAATGTTACCTGCTTTAACGAACTGACCGTCAGCTCTCTTCGCACCTAATCTCTTGGATTCTGAATCTCTACCGTTCTTAGTAGAACCAACACCCTTTTTATGTGCAAATAATTGAAGGTTCATATTCAACATAGGTTTACACCTCCTTGTAATCAACTGATAAATATTTCTTGCCATACTGATTTCGAATTCCTTCCAGACCTAAAATCAATGAATCAATCAGCAAAACCGTTTCTTTAGACGGATGTTCCTTCAAAAGAATTTCTGTTGTGCCGTCTTCATGAGTCTCAGCCATAATTAAATCATTAGTGAACTTCTCAAGAGAATTAGCAGCATTTATGATTAAAACAGAAACTGCAGCGCAGACGATATCTTTGCCGTAGTCATCATACTCCGCATGCCCAAATGCTTTAATTTGACTATATTCATTATTGTGCCTGATAATCGAAATCTGAACCATAAAATCTTAATTAAGCGTTAATCTTCTCGATTTTTACGCGTGTGAAAGACTGTCTGTGACCGTTTTTCTTGTGGTATCCGGTCTTTCTCTTGTACTTGTATACAATAACTTTCTTATCTCTACCCTGTTCCATAACAGTTGCAGAAACCGTAGCTTTAGCAACGTCATCACCTACTTTTAAAGTGTCATCGCTGATTGCTACAACCTGATCAAATGTAACAGCATCTCCTGCTTCTCCGGCAAGCTTTTCTACTTTGATAACATCGCCTTCAGAAACTTTGTACTGCTTTCCACCTGTTGCAATAATTGCGTACATAAGGCACCTCCTTATTTCCATTACTCGCTAGTTTTGGTGGTGCAAAAAGGCACACTTATACCTAACTATGCGGCATACTCACATATATTATCATGTCAAGGGATTTTATGTCAAGCGATTTTTGTAAAAATATTATTATGTTTTTCGCTTAATATTTTAATAATAAATTTATTCATTAAAAACGGAGTACCGTTTCCGATACTCCGTTAAAAATCTTATAATTCACTCATAAGTTTCATCTTATAACTTGTAAACTCATCATTTGTAAGCATTCCGGTCTTTTCAAGATCCATAAGCTTCTTAACCTTGCCCTGGAACTCATCCATATCTGCATAAGGAGCAAAAATATCATCAATGAATTCCTGCTTCTTAGCCTGATAATCACCTTCGGAAATAAGTCCGATACCGGGAAGTGCAATATAAAGCTGAACTTTAGTAATATAATCTTCTACTGCACCAACCTTACGCAATAATTCAACTTTCTTAGCATGGAAGTCAAGTTCTGATAACCAGTCGCAAGACTTTAATGCCATTAATCTTTCAACAACCACCTTGAATTCAGCAACTGAAGCCCAAGGAGCATTTACGAATTCTTCAATAACAAATGTCTGTTTCTTCTTGAATTCTGTTTCGCTGATTAAACCGGCTTTAACAAGTACAGGCCATTTGTTCAGCTTCTTGATTAATGTGTCGATAGAATCAAGCTGTGAAACATCAATGATATCAACCAAAGCCTGAACCTTAATTGCATATTCATCTGCTGTAAGCATTTCACAATCTCTTAAAATAGGCCAACGTTCTAACTTCTTCTGAAGAACATCTAA
Organism: Lachnospiraceae bacterium; assembly: GCA_045580855.1. GTDB lineage: Bacteria > Bacillota > Clostridia > Lachnospirales > Lachnospiraceae > UBA3766. Next base: position 81,374 of record JAZNOO010000013.1, read on the forward strand.
GCTGTCGTTTGCACTGTATTCAACTTCTTTTAATACAGATGCTTTCTTCTCCTGGAATTCATCTTCAGAAATCATACCACCAAGCTTGATATAAGGAAGTCTTTCAACATTACGCTTGTATTCTTCAAGATCTTCAACATCTGTGTTGCAACATTCTTTAATGATATCAACCTTACGTGTTTCGAATTCTTTCTCAGAAAGCATACCGCAATCTTTCAAAACAACAAGTTTCTGAACTTTTTCATTGAAGTCTGTCATTCCGCAAAGTTCGCTTACGAGTTCAAGCTTCTTTGCTTCGAATTCCTTGTCATTTAACATACCGCAATCTTTTAATACATAAAGTTTCTTCATGCGGTTTTCGAAATCTTCTGAATCCTTCTTCTCTTCTTTTACAGGAGCAGGAGCCGGTGCAGGCGCAGGCGCGGGAGCCGGTGCGGGTGCAACAGGCTTAGGCTGCATAACTGCAGAACCAACTGCCGAAGAAGTGTTTGATACTACAGCACCGGTAGAACCCATAAGTGAAGAACCGGTCTGAGCCATATGTAAAGGAGATTCCTTCTTGATCACTACATTTTGAGTAACAGGGATGTCACTCTTAATAATCTGCATTTCAGGCTTGGGAGCAGGAGCCGGTGCGGGTGCAGCGGGTGTAGGTGCTACAGGAACCGGTGCGGGCGCAACGGGTGTAGGTGCTACAGGTCTACCGATAGGCTGACTCTGTGTTGTGGCATGTCTAACTTCTGCAGTAGCGCCTGCCGAACTCTCCTTAATACTTCCTAAAATTTCAATAACTGTATCAATATCTTTGATTGAAGGGAAAATTGTCTGTGCTTTCTTTGTACCGTACAAACTAGTGATACGGGTATTCATAATTAAAGCCTGATTTCCCTGATATTCCCCTTTGAATACTTCTCTGACATCTGAGATAGGATATTCAAAATTGTCGATATAACCATTACGGCCTTCTTCGTTACAAATATAACCTTTACCAGAAATCTTTGTATCCTCGATTTTTAAGAAAAGCTTCTCTCCGCCTTTCAACAGCTTATTTTTAATGCTGCCGCTGTAATTACATGTAAAAACTTGAGCACCTGCCATTAAAATAACCTCCCTTTCGTTCCCTTTATACACATCTATGCTATTTCAATTCAAGCGATAAAAAATCCGCTTTCAAAGGAAAACGGCATAATCGCATAAATTACGCAAAGCACGATTTATAAGTATAATACCAATAAAACGTACATTTTTCAAGTCTTTTTTAGCAATATTATACTAAAATTTGCTCATAAATTGTTTTGTCTGTTTTTTTACGGGTAATTTCCACCAAACCAAGCCTTGTAAAGCCTAAAACCTTGCACGGATGGTCATCTTTTTGCAAAAATTCTGTAAGCGCTTTCAACAATTTATCTTTGTGTTCTTTTTGCGCCATATTTATGAAATCAACCACAATAATTCCGGTCAAATTCCGCACAAAAATCTGTGTTGCTATCTCTTCGGCAGCTTCCATATTTACCTGAAAATAAGTTTCTTCACGGTCTGATTTTTTATCGTATTTTCCGGAATTTACATCAATGACGGTTAATGCCTGTGTGGGTTCAATATAAAGAAAACCACCGCATTTTAACCAGACTTTGTCGGATAATGCTTCTGACAACTTCCCTTCTAATCCGTATAAAACATTAAGCGGAACCAGACAATCCTCATAAAAATGCAGCTTTTCTGCCATTTCCGGCAATTGTTGTGCTAAAAACTGCTTTCCTTCTTCGAAAATTGCTTTATCGTCTGTTAGAATCTTGTCTATAATAATATCATTTTTTTCGGACATTGATTGAATAAATTCCAAATACTTTGGTGTTACACTGCGAATTATGGAATATTCGCTTCGGTGCTTCGCTTTCTCCAGAAAATTATTAAGTTGTAGACTGAGATTATCGGCTTCTTTGATGATTTTATCAACAGATACATCGCTGTTTTCGGCTTCGGTACGCACAATAATTTGAATACCATTTGGGGGAACAAAGCCTGCATTAGACATCTCTTGTTTTAATACATCACGTCGTTTGGTTGTAATTTTATGAGAAAATAAAGTACCTGCGGGACCAAAAGATGAAACACAGAACTTACCTTCTAAGCGAATATTACAGGTTGCGGATGCTTCCTTTCCTTTGGATGCCTCCTTTGATATTTCTACCAAAACATTGTCGCCCTGGGCAAAATCCTTGCCGGGACGTGTTAAATTATATCCGTTTTGTAAATCATCCAATTTGATAAAACATTTACGTTCGCCGCAAACACGAAGAAATGCAGCGTTAATATTGGGGACAATATCCACTACTTTGGCAATGCAAATCGTACCCTCCATTCGGCCGTTTTCATTATCGGTTGTCAGGCGCATAAGCTTGTTATTTTGTATAAAACAACCATGAATTTTACCTTTTCTGCGCACCAAAACAAAACTTGCCTTGTCCGGCATGTCCTGATAAAGCTTTCCGTCTTGATTTTTCGGTGAAGGTTTAATCATGATTAATTCCCTAAAAGTAATTATAATAAATTTAAATATCAAAATATAACTTCATTAACTGAGTATTTTTTTAAAAGTTGTCCCCGACTTCTCCAAGCGAAATAAAGCCTTCGCCATTTGGCGCATCTGTGAACGTATCCTCTCTTGTTACCTGAATTGCATTCGCGTCATAAGTCTTTCCATAAAAGCCGGCTAAACATTCGATCACTGCGCCGGGTTTTACATTGCCTGCACTGCTGGCATCTACAAGCATATAAACTGTGCGTTCATCAATTGCTTTTAACTCATATACAGCTTCTTTTAAATTACGTTCGATTACACTTTTAGCTGTTTGTTTGGTATAAAGCACTTCTTCTCTTGAAAGAAACTCGGCAACTCCTTCAGAAAGGCTGTATTCAGGCGAATAGTCCTCTTTCCAATTCAAACGATAAGATGCAGCCTTAACAGACGCCATAGCATTCTTGGCGTTGTCAGGTAAGATTCTTATACCGGTAATGGTCATTCCTTCGGCCATTTCGGCGTTTAAACGGGCAATCATATCTTCGGCTGTAGTAACAGAATTCGCTTCAATATCAAAGTATTCGCCTTCACTTTCCACACCAACGCCCAAGGGCGCTGCAAAAGACATAATCTGATGCGGGCTAAATCCTGTAGAATAGGCAATATCAATATCACTTCGACGAATTGCCTTCTGAAAATATCTCATAATATCCAAGTGCCCAATGAAACGTAATGGTCCCTTCTTGGAAAACTTAATTCTTAATTTCATGTGTTCCTCTTTTCACGATTTATACTGAAAAGTTCGTAAATTTATACTTATATGAACTTTGTTGAATTTCCGGGGTTATTCAAAACAGAACTTACCGCTGCCATAGACAGCCGCACCGCAACCCTGGCATTTTTCCTTACAGTTAGGGGTAACTTCACCCTTCTGTGCGCGTTCCCACTCCCGCTTTAAAAATGCCTTGGTAACTCCAATGTCGATAAAATCCCAAGGAAGAATTTCGTCCGTACTACGTTCTCTTTCGTTATAAAATTCGATGCTTAAACCGTTTTTATCAAATGCTTCCAGCCACTTATCATAGTGGAAATACTCATTCCAGGCATCAAAAACGCAACCTGACTTGTATGCATCCAAAATAACCTTTGCAATACGTCTGTCGCCGCGGGCAAAAACACCTTCCAAAACAGAAACATCCGTATCATGCCAGTTGTATTTAATGCTCTTCTGGTTTAACTGACTGATAATGCCCTGACGGGTTTTATAGGCTTTTTCACGGAAGTCGGCCTGTGAATTCATAGGTGCCCATTGGAACGGCGTAAAAGGCTTGGGAATAAAGAAGGACGTACTTGCCGTAATCTGTACACGACCGTTTCTCTTTTCCTTGGGAACGGTTTCGTAGTAAACTTTTGCAATTTCGTTGCAAAGTGCGCCGATTCCGGCAATATCTTCGTCTGTTTCCAAAGGGAGTCCCAGCATGAAATATAATTTTACCTTATTCCATCCGCCTTCAAAGGCTAATTTGGCTCCATCAAGAATGACTTCTTCGGTCAAACCTTTATTGATGACATTTCTCATTCGCTGAGTACCTGCTTCCGGGGCGAAAGTTAAGCTTGTCTTCTTCACGTCTTGGATTTTACTCATAATATCCAGTGAAAATGCATCAATTCGCAGAGAAGGCAGGGAAATGTTAATCTTCTTCTTGCTACATTCATCAATTAAGAATAAAAGCAACTCTTCCAACTGACTGTAATCGCTGGAACTTAAGGAACTTAAAGAAATCTCCTCGTGTCCTGTATTCTCAATCAGTTCCTTCGCATATTGTTTTAATACTTCCACATCACGCTCGCGAATGGGACGATATAACTGACCTGCCTGACAGAAACGACATCCTCTGGTACAACCACGCTGAATTTCCAAAACAAGCCTGTCCTGGGTAGACTTGATAAAAGGAATCACCGGTTTTACGGGATAATAAGTGTCAGAAAGGTTTGTTTCTACTTCCTTACGAACTGTCACGGGAACATCCGCAAATTTAGGCTTAAATTTGCTTATAATGCCTTGTTCATCGTAACTTACTTCATAACAAGCGGGTGCATAAATACCCGGAATATTGGTAGCGTGACGCAGAAATTCTTCACGGCTTACGCCTGCAGCACGGTCTTTTTTATATAAATCCAAGAGTGCACGATATTGTGTTTCGCCTTCTCCGATATAAAAGAGATCAAAAAATGGCGCAATCGGTTCCGGATTGTAGGAACAGGGACCGCCTCCGATTACAATCGGGTCTTCCCAGGTACGTTCTTCATTGATGAAGGGAATGCCTGCCAAGTCCAAAATCTGTAAAATATTGGTATAGCACATCTCGTACTGCAGTGTAATCCCTAAAATATCCATGTTTTTAACCGATTCCTGGCTTTCCAAGGCAAACAAGGGAATCTTCTCTTCACGCATAATGGCATCCAAATCCGGCCAGGGCGAATACACACGCTCGCACCAGGTATCTTCAAAGCTGTTAAACATATCGTACAGAATCTGAATGCCCAAATGGCTCATGCCGATTTCATATACATCCGGGAAACACATACAGAAACGAATATCTACGGCGTTTTTATCTTTGACAACACTATTGATTTCGTGGCCAATGTATCGCGCCGGCTTCTCTATTTTCATTAAAATTTCATCTGATAACGCTAATTGTCTCATGAATACCTCTGTATTTTACTTATTCTCTTGTAAAGTATAAGTGAAAGGACTCATAAAATCAATCAAATTTCCATTTTCTTCTGTGGTAATCATTGTATTGACGTATTGTGTGATTGATGGATTTTTATATCCGATAAAAGCAAATATGCCGAAAATTATTATACAAATTACAAGACGAACGATTAGAAAGGCAAGAAAATGGCTATTATCTTCTTCTGCTGATTGGGCTGATGCGTTCGATTTAGCGTTTATACTGCTACTTGTTTTATAAGAATTAGTGATAGTTTTGCTGCCGGAAACGGCATTTGAATTGTTTCTGAGTTGCTGTACAATAGCAAGTTTCTCTTCTATGGTTCGGTTTGATGGATTCATAATTATTTCCTTGTATGGTTTTGTACAAGATATGATTGAAAAATAATAAAAATGTATAAAAACACAAAAAGCCGCCCAAGCGACTTCTTGTTTAAAAATATGCTATTTTAATTTACAATTGATATCTTTGATACATTTCTTCTAAGAATTCTTCATCATGCAGTTTGCTTATAAGATGAAATTCATTATTTTTCTCCATATATTGCAAGAGTGTAAGCAATCGTTCCTGACCTTCGCGACGCCCTTCCACGCGCCCTTCCACGCGCCCTTCCTCACGTCCTTCCTCGCGCCCATCTTCCTTGATTAATCTCATATGCTTTTCGTGATCATATTCAAAAATACTCATAGCAATTACCTCCGCACGTTGTGCTTTTAAAAATTCGGCGAGAATTCCATTACAAATACAATCTTCAACAGCCTTGTTTACTGCCAGCCGCATGTCCATTGTCTTTCGGTTTTCTCGAATCTTTGCAGTAAATAACATATACTCTTTTAGCAAATGACAAGCTTCTAATAAATCTTCATTCATTCCGGGATTAATATTATATAACTCTTCTATCTCTGCGCTAACTCACTTGTAATCTCTTCCCAGGTAATATCCTTCTCAACCATAAGAACCATCATATGATACAAGAAGTCAGAAATTTCATACTTAATCTCTCCTGCCTCGGGATTCTTAGCTGCAATAACGATTTCCGTTGCCTCTTCACCCAATTTCTTAAGGATTTTATCAATGCCTTTATCAAAAAGATAATTGGTGTAAGAACCTTCCTTAGGGTTTACCTTACGGTCGGCAATTACGCCGTATACATCTTCGAATACCTTAAGGGGATTCTTCTCTGCATAAGGTTTTGACGCAATCTCTTTAAAGAAACAGCTCTGGCTGCCGGTGTGGCATGCGGGGCCGATCTGGGAAATTTTAGCAAGAATTGTATCATTGTCACAATCTGCATAAAGAGACTTCACATACTGGAAATGACCGCTGGTCTCGCCCTTTTCCCACTGGGACTGACGGCTTCTGGAATAATAATTCATTTTACCGGTTTTTAAGGTGTTCTCAAAGGCTTCCTTGTTCATATAAGCCATCATAAGTACTTCACCGGTTTTATAATCCTGGGCAATCACGGGCACAAGTCCGTCGCTGTTTAACTTTAATTCTTCCCATTTGATTGCAGGGATTAAAGCATTTACTTCAATACCGCGTTCCACGCAAAGGGCCTTAATGGAGTTAATCTGCTCAATGTTTGAGTTCATAATATTGCCATAAATACCGCCAACACATTCTGTACCGAAGAGTTCAAGCAATTTCTCAAGCATAACGTCCGCAACCGGGAAAATACCGGGTAAAACGCTTAAACCTTCGTATTCCTGCGGTTTCATCGGTTTTAAAGCAACAAATTCGGTTGCATATTTCTCAGCCTGTTGTCTGTAAATATTAAAAAGTGAACAGTCGTCGATGCTGACAGCGATTTTATCAGCGCCAAAACGTTTAGACACTTCTTCTAACATCTCCCAGTTTGAAGTTTTGGATAAGTTAAGAATAACCTTCTTACAGTTGGCATAAACCAATTTCTTAACGTCTTCCACTCTTTCAATAGGGAAAGTTGCCATTACGGGAATTTCGCAGTTGTTGCTGATTTCTTTTAAGAGTGCAAGCACTTCTTCTTTCTCAGCGTCTCCTTCCGCTTCCGTAAAAGCAATAACTTCGTCTGCATTAGCATCGCCAAAGAGTCTTAATTTCTCATATAAACAGTCTGTGATGTCGTTTTTACACTCGGCATCCATATAGACTCTGTTTTTCTGAATATAAATACTTACGATAAATTTCTTTTTCATAATTAAAACACTTCCTTCAACATTTATACCTTAATCATACATTTTTAAGGTCATAAAATCAATTCTTAAGCCTAAATCTGCCCTTTCGTAGACAAAACTCCCTTGCGGTCGCCGTCTTTCGCACAAGCAATCTTTAATGCATTTGCAAAGCCCTTAAACATAGCTTCAATAATGTGATGTGCATTCTCTCCATCAAGTACCTTGATGTGAATGTTCATACCTGCAGCATAAGAAAGTGCATAAAAGAACTCATTCAAGGTTTCGGTCTCGAAATAACCAACGCGTTCTACGTTAAAGTTATACTTGAAGTTCAAGTAAGGTCTGTTACAAAGGTCTACAGCCACCAAAACTAGGGCATCATCCATAGGCTGGATAAAACTTGCATAACGGTTAATACCTTCTTTATCGCCCAAAGCCTGGCGGATTGCACTACCAAGCACAATACCCACATCTTCTACAGTGTGGTGATTGTCTACGTTCAAATCCCCGTTTGCAGTGAGTTTTAAATCAAAAGAACCGTGCTTTGTAAAGCCTTCCAACATATGATCGAAGAATCCGATGCCGGTTTTGACTTCATATTTTCCCTTACCATCAAGTTCTAAAGATACGCTGATATCAGTTTCGCTTGTTTTTCTTTTTAATTCTGCTTTTCTGCTCATGTCAGACATTTCCTTTCTATAGTGGTTCTCGTCTTCTTGATTATACTCTAAAACGTTATAAAACGTAATCTGTATTCACGTATTCACGTATTCGCTTTCGCTTTTATTAAGAGAACACAACTTATTCGTTCTCAAATCTTACTTTAATGGAATTTGCGTGTGCATACAAGCCTTCGTTCTCGGCAAACATTTCAATCTTCTCGTGTACGGCCCTCAAAGCGTCGTAGGAGAAGTTAATTACACTTGATTTCTTGATAAAATCGTCCACGGACAAAGGCGAGAAGAATTTTGCGGTACCATTTGTGGGTAAAACGTGATTGGGACCTGCAAAATAGTCGCCCAAAGGTTCAGATGAGTATTCTCCAAGGAAAATCGCACCTGCATTTTTGATTTTTGTCATGGTTTCAAACGGATTCTTTGTAATAATTTCTAAGTGTTCCGAAGCAATGTCATTTGCAGCTTCAATTGCATCATCCATAGAATTTGCCACTAAAATATATCCGTAATTGCTTAATGATTTCTCTAAGATTGCTTTTCTGGGTGCAGCAGCTACAAATCCTTCCACTTCTTTTACCACGTTATCTGCCAGCGTTTTGCTTGTGGTAATCAGTATACCTGATGCCATTTCATCATGCTCGCACTGTGATAAAAGGTCCGCTGCCACAAATCTGGGATTTGCTGTTTCATCTGCTAAAATAAGGATTTCGGAAGGTCCGGCAATGGAATCAATGCTTACATAGCCATAAACTGCTCTTTTGGCAAGGGCTACGAAGATATTTCCGGGGCCAACGATTTTATCAACTTTAGGAATGCTTTCGGTACCGTAAGCCAAAGATGCAATTGCCTGGGCACCGCCGCACTTGTAAATTTCTTTTACACCGGCAATTTTAGCCGCTGCAAGCGTTCCGGCGTTTACCTTACCTTCGCTGTTGGGCGGTGTTACCATTACGATACGTTCACAACCGGCAACAAGGGCAGGAACAATATTCATTAAGGTTGATGAAGGGTAAGCTGCCTTACCACCGGGCACGTATACGCCAACCTTTGCGATAGGGGTAATACGCTGGCCTAAAATGCTTCCGTCGGGCTTGGTACTAAACCAGCTGTTACGAACCTGCATTTCATGATAAGCCTTGATATTCTCAAAAGCTTCCTTCATTACTTTTATGTATTCCGGCGAAATCGATGCATAAGCCTCTTCGATTTCAGCCTCTGTTACGCGTATATTGTCTGCATTCAATGCAAATTTATCGAATTTTGCGGTGTATTCAAACAATGCTTGATCGCCGTTGTTTTTGATGTTTTCAACGATATCAGCCACAATTGCTTCGTATTCACCGTAGTGATTGGGGCTTCTCTTGATTAATTCGTCTAAAACATTCTTTTTATTTTCCTGAGTTAATTCAAGAACTCTCATTTTTGTTTCTCCTTGATTAAAATCTTTTATACGCATGGCACTGAATGTTAATTCAGGTTTTCTCTCAACGCATTGATAATCTGCTCAATACGTTCGTTCTGCATTTTCATACTTACCTGATTTACGATTACTCTTGCGGACAAAGGACAAATTTCTTCCAAAACATCCAAACCGTTCTCTCTTAATGTTCCGCCGGTTTCCACGATATCCACGATGACGTCGGAAAGCCCAACGATAGGGCCTAATTCTACGGAACCGTTTAATTTAATCATATCTACGGTCTGATTCTTTACATTAAAGAAATAATCCTTTGCAATGGTAGGATATTTGGTCGCCACACGAATTCTTTCACGATGCTGTAAAAGTTCTCTGGCGCTTTCCGGTCCGCAAACGCACATACGGCACTTGCCAAAGCCTAAATCAAGCACTTCATAAACTCTTCTGTTTTCTTCCATGATGATGTCACTGCCAACAACACCGATATCCGCAGCACCATGCTCCACATATGTAGGCACGTCAGGACCTTTTGCAAGGAAGAATTTTACCTTTAATTCTTCATTTACAAAAACAAGTTTACGTGAATCTTTATCTTTGATTTCTTCGCAATGAATGCCGGTTTTTTCCAATAATTCCAAAGTTTTAAAAGCAAGTCTTCCCTTACACAAAGCAAAGACCAAATACTTACCGTTTTCTTCCATCGTAAGCCTCCAAAGTTATATTTGAAAATATAAAAGTTAAAACATAATATTTAATGCAAAAAATCACTATGAAACAAAAATCGTTTCTTTCATCTCGTTCTTTTTACCGTATGAAGTATAGTAATCTTCCGTTTTATCAGCGTTTTTCTTCATCATAGTGACGTTTTTGCCTTGACTACGCAAGTCATTTGCCTGTTCAAGGGCTTTCTCATACGCATTATCTGAATAAACCATAAGAATATTCTCTTCGCCGTCCACGTCTACGCTGATATTCTGGCGTTTCAAGGCAGTCTGAAGTTCGTCGATTAAGAACACACAACCAACAGAAGGCGCCTCTTTACCGAATTTACCAAGCAGACCGTCGTAACGACCGCCTTTTACAATGGCATCGCCTACGCCGTAGGTATATGCTTTGAAAATAATACCGGTATAATAGTTAATTTTACTAAGCATTCCCAAATCAAAGGAAATGTACTTGTCGTACCCTCTCTTTGCAAGCAAAGCCTTAATTGCAAGCAGGCGTTCAATTGCACCAACGGATTTGGGGTTGTTTGCCTTCTTTATCATCTCTTCCATATCCGTATCCGAGATATAAAGTTTTGAAATCGCTTCAAACTGTGCAACGATATCTTTGTCCAAGCCCTTGCTCTTTAAAAATTCTCTGGTTCCGAAGTAGTTCTTTGAAGAAATATGTGCTTTAATCTCAAGCTGAGTCTCTTCATCTAAATTCGCAGCCTCGCAAATTCCCTTGAAATATAAGCTGTTTCCGACACTGATCTGGAAATCTTTCAAACCGCATGCCTTTAAACCTTCAATTACCAAGGATAAAGCTTCCGCATCCGCTTCTGCGCTTGCGTCGTTGATTAATTCGATACCCATTTGTGTGGTTTCTTTTAATTTACCCTGTAATTCGGAAGTGTTTACGAATGAATTGCCTTCGTAACAGAATCTCAAAGGCACTTCTTCTTCCATAAAATATTTCGCTGCACATCTTGCAATCGCAGGCGTAAAGTCAGGCTTTAAAACCAGGGTATTTCCTTCTTTATCAAAAAACTTATACAAATCCTTTGACGGTACGGTTCCGATATCTTTGGAAAACACATCGAAAAATTCGAAAGAAGGTGTCTGGATATTGCGATAGCCGTAACGGCGAAGAACTGTCATTAAATTCTTACCAACCTGCTCTTTTTCCAGTAATTCACGGCCATAGATATCACGTACGCCGTCCGGTGTATGTAAAAGTGATGCATTCATTGTTTTTTACCTCTTTGCTTTAATGAATTAAAGTGCTAATTCGCTAGCACAATAAAAAGTATAGTGTTTTTATACTCTTTTGTCAACATAATATTTTAGGAATCATTACGCTTTATGACTTGAAGGAATATTTTAAAAGTAAAATAAATACCGTATCCAATCATAAAACCAACTGTATTCAGGATTAAATCATCCACATCGCTTACTCTGTCATAAAACGGAAGTTGTAATACTTCTATACATAATGAAAAGACCGATCCCATGACAATTGTTTTAAAAGCGGTATTCAATTCTTTAAATACACTGGGCCATACAATGCCGAGCGGAATAAACATTACCGTATTTCCGACGAAATTTATTACGATTTCATATAAAGACAGATAATCAATCATATGAACAAAAGGGATAAGATTTATTCGCAGAGGAAATAATTTGGATGAATCATAAATAAGCGGTTGCGTATGCCCGGCTACTGTTGAAAACGGGAAAAATGTAAAACGAACTACAACAACGATGCACACATAAACCAAAAGTAATTGCCATTCGCGTTTCCATTCTACTTTCTTTTGCATAAAACATACTAAACCACGTATCAATATCCATAATAAACTGATACAAAATATTGCTTCAACATACGATATTTCAATCATTTTTTATATTCTCTTTTCCATAAATCCGGTCTTTCACATATGATTTCCTTCTTTGACAAATACTCAAGTTTGTCACTCATTACGGGAAATACAAGGCGATAGGCATGGAGCATCTGTCCGTCGGTTTTGCCTGTATTCTTACCTCCGGCATATTTTACGTCACCAACTAAAGGAAAGCCTAATTTCTCCATCTGGGCACGGATTTGATGGGTTTTACCTGTAAAAAGCTCTATTTCAAGCTCTGTACAGTCAATATCATCATAATATTTAATAGGTTTCATTCCTGTTTTGATGGGTTTTAATTTATCCCTATATGAACTCTTGCAATCTTCAGCATTCAAATAAACGGTAACCTTATTTAATTTCTCATCTTTATAAAGAAAAGCTTCATAAACTCCGTTAAGTTCACATTTACCGAGAACAAGACAACGATAATATTTATGAAGGCTTCTGTCCTTTAAGATTCTGGCCATTTCCTGGCTTCCAAGCAGGGTTTTGGAACATACCAAGAGACCTGAAGTATTACGGTCTAAACGGTTACATACCGATGGTTTAAAAGTCTTCAAATCTTCTTCGGAAATAGCTCTTTGGCTTAAAAGATAGCCTATCAGCCATTCGTTGGCGGATAAATCGTCAGCTTCTGCCTGCTGGCTTAAAATGCCTGCCGGCTTATTGATAAAAAGTACATCTTCAAATTCAGAAACTACTTGAATGCCTTTTAATTCGGCATAAGCCTTGTGATAAAGCCCCGCAAAGTCATTTGTTGCACTTTTTCCCATGAATTTTTCGATGGTATCTTCAGAAAGGAACAGCTTAATGCTGTCCCCTTCCTTAATTTGCTCGTTTCCGGTAACTTTTTTACCATTTAACACGATATTCTTTTTTCGCATCATTTTATAGAGAAAAGAATTAGGCGCTTCCTTCAAATATTTGTGAAGAAACTTGTCCAGACGTTGTCCTGCTTCTAATTCTTTTACAATGAGTTCACGCATAGGTACCTCGAATTTGCCTGATATCGTTTATTTGTTATACACCAACCGTAAAATACAAAACGATTGCCATTATGGTAAGAATCGCTCCCAAGATGATAAAAACAATGCTTGTCATAGTTTTACCAAAGCTCTTAACATAGTACTCCTTCGGTTTCTCGGGATTGATGTAGATAGTCATTTTTTTGCCCTTTTTCGGCATTTTCTTATACTCTTTAGAGTCTTCGGCCTTATATTCCTTGCCTTCATACTCGTATTCGTAAACCGGGCAATAGACAACAGGTTCGTCATCATCTTTCTGTTTCACTTCTACGTCACAAATTTTTGCCGTGCTTTGAACCGTGCAACGACCTTTCTTTTTGCTTCTGAACACAATCATAAGAATGCCTACAATAAGCAAAATCAAACCAAAACCACCCAAAACTGCATACAACCATGCCATAAGAAAATCCTCCTTTGAAATATGTAAAATGATTAATTCTGAGATTTCTCTTTTGTACTCTTAAGATTTTATCATATTATCAGCAAAACAACAAGCAAATGAAAAGCTCCCGCTATAAAACGGGAGCATAATCATTTCTTAATGTAAATTCCTATGCAACAATTTATGTTCTTTGCCGTTAATTACTTCTTCAAACACGTGTCCGATTACAGGATTATCTGTTGCAAAACGAATCTGAGATTCGCGGTCAACGCTGTAGATTCCCTTTGCACGTGCCTTCTTGGTTCTGGGACCAACAGGAAGGGGCTGACCACCGCCAACAATACAACCACGCTTGCAAGCCATAACTTCCACGAAATCATACTGCGCTTCGCCAGCATTAATACTTTCAAGAAGCTTGCCTGCGTTGGCAAGACCGTGAACTACGGCGATTTTCACTTCTCTTTCACCAAGCATAATGCTGGTTTCTTTGATATCATCATTACCGCGCACGCCTGAATATTCAATCTGTGAAAGTGCTTTGTAACCCTTGTCTGCTGATAAATGTCTTAAAACAGCTTCTGTAACACCGCCTGTTACACCAAAGATTGCAGCTGCACCGGAAGCCATACCAAACGGCATATCCAAAGCTTCACTGTCGATTTCGTCAAACTTAATACCGGCTTGACGAATCATACGAATTAATTCAACAGAAGTAATAACACGGTCAGTATCCTGTCTGCCGTCAGTGAAGTTATCGGGACGAAGGATTTCGCCCTTCTTAGCTGTACAAGGCATTACGGATACTACAAAAGTCTTCTTGCCTTCTTCTTCATCTGCTTTAGCAAAGTAATCTTTAATTACTGCAGAGAACATACCCTGAGGTGAACGGCAGGTTGAGATATTACCTGCAAATTCAGGATATTTGGTTTCGCAATACTTCACCCAACCGGGACAGCAAGATGTGAAAAGCGGAAGATTTTCGTTCTTTTGCAATCTTTCTGCCAATTCTTTGGATTCTTCTAAAATAGTTAAATCTGCGCCAAAGTTAGTATCATAAATTTTATCAAAGCCCATCAAACGCATTGCGGCAACGATTTTACCCATAGTATTGGTTCCCTTAGGGAAGCCAAATTGATCACCGATTGCTACGCGAACCGCAGGAGCAATCTGGGCAACCACTCTCACGTTGGGATCCATAATTGCATCCCATACATCAGTTACGTTTGTACGAATTGAAATTGCACCGGTAGGACACGCCACACGACACTGTCCGCAACCAACACAATCTGTTTCGTTTAAAGGCTTGTCAAAAGCAGGCTGTACCTGCATATTAGAGCCACGGTGTGCAAAATCAAGTGCGCCAACGCCCTGGATTTCAGCACAGGTTCTTACACAGTCACCGCAGAGAATACACTTGTTGGGGTCTCTTACGATGGAGGGCGAACTAATATCAATAGGCACCTGCTTACGGTTGTTTAAGAAACGAACCGCATGAATACCTACCTTAAAAGCAATTTTCTGTAATTCACAAGAACCGTTCTTAGTACAAGTCGTACAATCACGGCAATGTGAAGCCAAAAGAAGTTCTACGATTAGTTTTCTGTATTTCTGAATTTTTCTGGTATTGGTTCTGATTATCATGCCGGGTCTGGGCTGTTCTGAACAAGAAGCAAGAATTCTGCCTCTCTCATCTTCTACCATACACATACGGCAGGCACCGTAAACCGATAACTCTGAATGATAACAAAATGTAGGCAAATCAATACCGGCCTTACGAATCAGGGATAAAATATTCTTCTCCCCTTCAATAGGCACGCTTTTGCCATCTATTGTAATATAATCCATTTCTTATGTACCCCCTACTGAATCGTAATCGCACCGAACGGACAGGCACTTTCACAAGCACCACACTTAATACATTTTGTACCGTCGATGGTATAAGGATTTTTGATAACGCCTGAAATTGCGCCAACAGGACAATTTCTTGCACATTTTGAACAACCCTTACATTTTTCAGGGTCAATCACGTAGGTTTTTAATGCCTGACAGTTACCTGTACGACATTTTTTATCTACAACGTGTTCTACATATTCGTCACGGAACAATCTCAAGGTGCTAAGTACCGGTAAAGCAGCGCTTTTACCGAGTCCGCAAAGGGCTGTATCGGTAATTGCAGTACCTAATTCCTGTAAAATATCAAGTTGTTCCAAAGTACCGCGGCCTGCAACGATGTCTTCAAGAATTTCAAGCATACGCTTGGTACCTTCACGACAAGGGATACACTTACCGCAACTTTCGTTCTGGGTAAAATTCATAAAGAATCGGGCAACTTCAACCATACAGGTATCTTCGTCCATAATAACGAGACCGCCGGAACCAATCATGGCACCCATCTTCTTTAATGAGTCGAAATCAAGTGCTACATCCAAGTGGTCGCCAATCAAACATCCGCCGGAAGGTCCGCCAATCTGAACAGCCTTGAATTCTTTGCCGTTCTTGATTCCGCCACCGATTTCATAAACGATTTCGCGTAAAGTTGTACCCATGGGAACTTCAATCAAGCCTGTGTTGTTAATACTTCCGGTTACTGCAAAAGCTTTGGTTCCCGGGCTTCCTTCCGTACCAATTCCCTTGAACCATTCTGCACCATTCGTAATAATCATAGGAACATTTGCATAGGTTTCAACGTTGTTTAATACAGTCGGCTTGCCAAATAAGCCCTGTTCAACGGTACGAGGGGGCTTTGTACGGGGCATACCTCTCTCGCCTTCAATAGAAGCTGTCAAAGCACTACCTTCACCACATACAAACGCACCTGCACCGCGGTTAATATGTAATTTAAAGCTAAAATCCGTTCCAAGAATATTGTCGCCTAACAAACCTGCGTCTTCTGCCTGTTCGATTGCGATTTTTAAACGGCTGATTGCCAAAGGATATTCTGCACGAACGTAAATGTAACCTTCCTGTGCCCCTGATGCGTATGCTGCAATCAACATACCTTCAATCATTTTGTGGGGATCGCCTTCCATAATGCTTCGATCCATAAAAGCACCGGGGTCACCTTCGTCACCGTTACATACTACATAACGTGTGGTTTCAGCCTGTCTTGCTACCTGTTTCCACTTATAACCGGTCTGGAAACCACCGCCACCACGGCCGCGTAAGTTCGATTCCAGAATTTCATTTACAACATCTTCAGGCTTCATTTCAAATAAAACCTTTTCTAATGCGGAATAACCGCCAACAGCCAAGTATTCGCTGATGTGCTCAGAATCAATATGACCGCAGTTTTTAAGAACCAAACGGGTCTGCTTTGCGTAGAAAGGAATTTCTTCCTGGGCTTTGTATTTTACGCCGTCACGCTCATATAACAAGCGTTCTACAGGCTCACCTTTTAAAATTGTGGTATGAAAGATTTCTTCGCAGTCTTCTTCTTTTACCTTGATATAAAGCAGGTTTGAAGGCTCAATACGTACCAAAGGTCCCATTTCACAGAAACCGTGGCAACCGCTCTTCTTTACATTGCCTGCTGATGCAGAATGTGAAGGGCATTCGCCGTTAGGGCCGTGTGCAACACCTGCACCGAATTCTACGTCAACTTCTAAGCCGGCATCTTTGACAAGCTGGCACATTTTATCATAAATTTTGGCAGAACCGCCTGCAAGACAACCTGTACCTGCACAAATTAAAATGCGGAATTTCTCCTGTTCCATTTTTGCTTTTGCCTGATTGCGGGCATTGATTAAATCCTGTCTGTTTTTTAACATATTAATTTTCACCTCGCAATTCTTTAATCAGGGCTGTCACCTTTTCGGGAGTCATAGCCGCATGAACTTCATCATTTACCGTAAGAACCGGTGCAAGACCGCAGGCACCGAGACAAGATACAGTCTCAACCGTAAAAAGCATATCCGGTGTTGTATGCTGGCCCTTCTCCAATTTCAATTCTTTATATAACTGATCCAGAATGGTTGTTGATTTACGAACGTGACAGGCTGTTCCGTCGCACACCTTAATCACATACTTACCCTTCTGCTCAAATGAGAAATTCTCATAAAAAGTAGCAACACTGTAGGCCTTTGCTTCTGTAATGTTCAACTTACCTGCAATATATGTAAGTAATTCAGGGGGCAGATAACGATATTCTGTCTGAACATCCTGAATAATTGGAATTAACCATTTGGGTTCTGTGCCGTAGTTGGCAATGATTTCGTCAGCTTTATCATAAAAAGACTTGTCTAACATAACCCTTCCTCCTTTATGTTTATGTATTTCTATACACATCTTATCTATTATATCATTTTTTAAATTTTATTCGTAGTTGTTTTTATATTATTTCGCCTAAAAATATCTGTTTTTTATATTATAAAATGAAAACGATGGCAAATTTTTGATATAAAAAACAGTTTTCTGTTTTAGGGATTTAACATTGAATAAATATATTATATAAATAAGGATTTACAGCGATAAATTAAGCAATAATCGATACATTGCTTTCTCGTTTTCGTTGGTTTCATCATCACGCACCTGTTTAAAGCGTTCCAGGAACTTCTTCTCATCTGTAAATACTTTAACATTAATGCCTGAAATACCGTTCTTTTTCATATATTCCTCGAAATGTTCCTTGCACTTGTTACAGTCACATTCCGCCCAAGGCGTATACGCAATAAGGCAGTCTTTGGCAACACAGGCTACACTTAAGGGAAAATTTCTGACATAACTTGTAAGATAAAAGTCAAATCCCGCAAGTAAATCATCTTTCCTATCGCCGGCAATCTTCATAACTTCTTCGTACAGGTGCTGTTCGCAACTAAACCGCTCTGCCTTCATAAAAAGAATCATGGATACAATAAATTTCGCTACAGGAAGCAGGCCAAGCACAGCAACCACGGTTAAAATTGTATTATGTTGCGTCAACCAGAAGAATCCGATTAAAAAAATAGTGGCGCAGACCGCCAACAAACCCAAAGCAAATAAGCCCTGCTTAATAGCCTGCTTTTTTAAATATCCGAAACTACCTTTTCCTTTTTCTGCCATTGTTTCTGTCCTTTCCTGATGCTTTTTTATCATCAGAGTATGTTTTTCTTGTATTTAGATTGTTTTTTTGCTTCTGTGAAACATTCTTTTTGGTGTTTGCATTATCTTTTGTTTTTTGTGTGGCTGACTTTTCTTTGGCAAGTTTTCTCGGACGAATCAGGCACTTTTCACCAAAGCCGATTAAATCCTTGCGTCCGCACTTTTCTAAGGCTTCCTTCACCAAATCATAATTCTCGGGATTAGAATACTGAATCAGCGCACGTTGTAATGCCTTCTCATGGGGATTCTTTGCCACGTAAACAGGCTTTCCGTCCCTTGGGTCAATTTCCGTATAATACATTACAGTAGACATGGTAGATGGCGTAGGATAATAATCCTGCACCTGTTCGGGAATATAGCCTGTATCGCGGATATATTCAGCCAGTGCCACCGCGTCTTTCAAGGTGCTGCCGGGATGCGAACTCATAAAATAAGGCACCAGGAACTGATTTTTCTTTAATTCCTTATTGTACTTCTCATATTTAGCTACAAAACGCTTATATACTTCGTGGCGGGGCTTGCCCATTTTATCAAGAACCTTGTCAGATACATGTTCCGGGGCAACTTTTAACTGTCCACTAATATGATGTTCTACCAATTCCTTCAAAAAAGCATCATCTTTATCTGCCAACAGGTAGTCAAAACGCACGCCGGAACGGACAAAGACTTTCTTAACCTTCTTCAAACCGCGCAACTTACGTAAAAGCGCAATGTAATCCGAATGATCTGCGTCCAAATTTTTACAAGGCGCAGGAAAAAGACACTTTTTGTTTTTACACGCACCGGTTTTTAACTGGTTTTTGCAGGCGGTATGCCTGAAATTCGCCGTAGGACCGCCCACATCATGAATATACCCCTTAAAATCAGGCATATCTATGATTTGTTTTGCTTCTTCTATCAAAGAATCGTGGCTTCGAACCTGCACAATTCTGCCCTGATGAAACGCCAGCGAACAGAAATTACAGGAACCAAAGCATCCGCGGTTACTGGTTAATGAAAACCGCACTTCTTCAATGGCCGGAACACCGCCAAGTGCATGATAAGAAGGGTGAATTGCCCGCATATAGGGCAAATGATAAACTTCGTCCATTTCTTTTTCGCTTAAGGGCATTGCAGGGGGATTTTGAATGATATAACAATGTTCAGAGTACTTCTCGATTAAGGTACGACCATTAATCGGGTCTGTATTCTGTGACTGAATCAGGAAACTTTCGCCGTATTTCTTTTTATCCGCAAGCATTTCTTCATAACCGGGCAAAAAAATCGCTTCCGCAAAATCATCTTTTAAAACCTTACGTTTATAAACCGTACCGGGAATATAAGTAATGTCTTTAACGGGAATTCCGGCTCTTAAAGCTTCTGCAATTGCAACAATGCTCTTTTCGCCCATACCGTAAGAGACCAAATCGGCACCGCTTTCCAAGAGAATGGAACGCCTAAAGGAGTCTGACCAATAATCATAATGGGCAAGACGACGCAGAGACGCCTCAATTCCGCCGATAATAATCGGAATATCCTTACAATGCTTGCGAATCATATTGCAATATACAATTACGGCACGGTCAGGGCGCTTTCCGATTTCGCCACCGGGGGTATAGGCATCTTTGGTTCTTCTTTTCTTGGACACATAATAGTGATTCACCATAGAGTCCATATTGCCGGAAGAAACGAGAAATGCAAGTTTAGGAATTCCCAATGCCAGAATCGAATCCGGATTGCGGAAATCAGGCTGAGACAGAATTCCCACCGTAAAACCGTTATATTCCAACACTCTTCCGATAATTGCCGCACCAAAAGAAGGGTGATCAATATACGCATCACCCAGCACATAAACAAAATCCAATTGTTTTATGCCTCTTTCCTGTAAATCTGCTTTACAAACCGGCAAAAATCCTTTGTTGCTCATATTCTCTCGCTTATAATTATATTTAAATAAAATCTTACACCTGCATTTTAATACTTCCGGCTTTTAAATCCCTTAATTCTTCAGCGGTTAAAGCCCTGTATTCGCCGGGATTTAAGCTTTCGTCCAGCTTTAAACTGCCCATACTCAAACGTTTCAATGCCGTTACTTTGTTGCCGACCGCCTGTAGCATTCGCTTTACCTGATGAAAACGGCCTTCTCGAATGGTCAAGTATAATTCATTGTCTTGCTTACCCGCTCTTGCAAGTGCAGGCAGGGTAATTTTATCGTCGCCGATATCGACACCCTTTCGCAACAAACCCAGCTGTTCTTCTGTCACTTCAAGTTCGCATGTCACATAATATGTCTTATCCACGTGTTTTCGCGGAGATAAAAGATTGTGAGACAATTCACCGTCGTTGGTTAAAAGCATAAGCCCTGTCGTATCTTTATCAAGTCGCCCAACCGGAAACAAATCCCTGGCATCTTCTTTGGACAGGCAATCAAGGATGGTCTTATCCAAGTTATCTTCCGTAGCCGAAACCACGCCCGCAGGCTTATTCAGCATAAAATAACGATATTTTACCAAAGAAATTCTTTTTCCCTGGCACAATACAATATCGGCATTCTCATCAACGACATCGTCACCGCTTTTGGCTTTGACATCATTGATACTGACCTGCCCCTTTTTTATTAAAATTTTTACCTGACTGCGACTCCCGACGCCGGCATTGCTTAAAAATTTATCCAGTCTCAATTTATTCTCCGTTCTTATCGACTATTATGAAATAATTACTGTTACAAACAACTTCCTGTTCTTTGATAAAACAACGCCACATAAAATAAAATAAAAAACTATGAAACGTATTTTTTTATCAATTCTTATTATATTTCTAATATTTGAAATTTTAATGTTTCCTGCCGAAGCTATGTCTTATGCATCCACCGGACTTACTTTGTGGTTTAATAATATGATTCCTGCACTTTTCCCTTTCATGGTAATTTCAGGCCTCATTATTCGCCTTGATATTGCACCTTTAATCGTTGGATTTCTTCATCCCTTTTTGTATAAGATCTTCCGCACCAACGTTTATTGCGAATACACAATGATTATGGGGTTTCTTTGCGGTTATCCTATGGGCGCGGTTATTGTCCGGGATTTGTTATCCAAAGGTCAAATCTCTGATAAACAAGCTGATTTCCTGCTTGCGTTCTGTAACAATATCAGTCCGGCCTTCTTCTGTAGCCTTGTACTGCCGATTTTTAGCCCGGATTACCATGTTCTATTACTTGTAGGAATGTATGGAATTCCGCTAATTTATGGTTTTGTCCTTCGATATACTGTTTATCGCAAGGCGTTTAAAATTATCTCAAATAATAACCAAAATGATATTTACAAATCCAATCCTACTGAAAGTATATATAAAAAAGTTAGCCCTGCTAAAAACATACATAAACAATCACAGTTAAAAGTAAATACAAATCAAACTACATTCGCCGAAGCGTTTACAGACTCACTTAACAAAGCCGTCAGTACATCCCTTCTTCTTGGTGCATGTATGATTTTTTTTAATATGCTGCGTTTTCTTCCGATGCATTTTGTCAACGACAATCTGCTTTTACAAGGTATTTCATCCTGGTTGCTGGAAGTTAACGGTGCATTGTTTATGACCAAGGACTTCTACAGTATAGGGTTAAAAATGACCTCTCTGCTTTTGGTCCCCTTTTTAGCCATTGGCGGATTGTCATGTATATGTCAAACCGCCGGCATTTTGTCCGAAACCAATTGCAAACTCTCGAAATATTTAACGCATAAAGTAGTTCAATGGTTTCTTTGGCTCTTGCTTACGCTCCTTTGGCTTTTGATTGAAAATCTTCGCTTATTTTATGCTTGGAACGGCTCTGCATAAATAACGTAATCATTGTTATCAAGCCGAATATACTTCCGATAATCAGTACAGCCGTCGCTGCTGTTTTAACCTCCGGCGGTAATTCTTCTGCAAATGCCTCGATTTCATCAAGAACATCGGTGATAAAACCGGGTACCATAAAATCACCGCGAATTGCCGGTTCTTTTATATCAAATAAAACCAAATTTAAATCATATATTTCGCTGTCGGTATATAATCCGTACGCATTATAGGCTCTCACCATAAAACCACTGTTTGCCGTCGGATATGCACTTGTACTGAAATCAATTTCCTTTTCGGTATAAAAGGGTATTTTATCCGAAAAAGTCTTACCACCGTTAAAAGAATACTGATAGTAAGTCATGGTACTTTCGCCCTCCGAAACAGACAGATGAAGGTTCATTTGATTGTTATTCTCATTGAAATCAACAATCTCCAGATTTACAGTTTCAGGTGCCGTAACATCTTCCGTCAATAAATTTTCCGGTAATTTAGTATTTGAAACATAATGCCTTGAATAATCAACGCCAAGTTCTTCGGAAGATAATCTGTATGTCATAGCTACTGCGGTTGCATCAATACGTCCGAGACGATCAAGGGCTGCGTCCGTATCGTAAAAGGCATATTCTTCCGGTCTGTCTAAGTAACAATGTTCCACAATTACCGCAGGAATTTGAAAATTAGCACTTTCTCGAATAATTCCGTAGTAATCCGTTCCCAGATCGTTTAATCGGGTAAAACATCCGCGTTTTTCGATTCCATATTCTTTTAACAACATCTGTTCAATGGTTGCAAACTTTTCGGCTTCCTGTTTCAAACCGCCCGTGGAAGAAATCCACATCTCGCTGCCATGTAAATCGTGAGCCTCTGACATATTAAAATGAAGGCTTAACACGATATCTGCTTTGACATCTCTTGCAAATTCGGCACGCTCCAACAATTCCATACTGTCATCGCCGTTACGAGTTAAATAAACGACTACGCCTTCGTATTTTTCTAATTCTTCTTTCATTGCGATTGCAACTTTCATAGTGGCTTCTTTTTCAATGACTCCGTTATGTCTTGCGCCCATGTTGGTGCCGCCGTGCCCGGGGTCGATTACAATAACCACATCGCGTTTTGCCTCTGCGACTGCATCAAACTGTATACAGAAACCGAAAACAAGAAGCAATAAAAGAAATACTCTATTAATAAATTTCTTTTGCATTAATTTAAAACATTCCATTTCTATTTTTAACTCAAAAATACCGGTTCCTTGTGGTAAGAAACCGGTACCTTATTGCATATTTTAAAGCATATCTAAATTAATTTCTCCGGTAGTTGATTCGGTTACCTGAGGATTTCCATCATTGGGTGCATCTCCGCCGGTAGCTGCAGGATGTAAATCTTCTCGATTTGCCTTTACAATCTGATAATAGTGATTTAATGAGTTCTGTAAATCATTAAATCTGGCATTATTTGAATCGATAGAAGAAGCAAAGATTTGTTCCATATTTGCAAGCATGTCATCCGTATACTGAATTGCAGCATCTCTGACCTGATTCGCTTCAATAGTAGCTCTGTCAATAATTTCCTGAGCTTGATATGTAGCACACGCAACAACTTCATCAGCCTGCGCATAAGCCTGACGCATAATCTCATGTTCGCTTAATAATTCAGTAGTTTCAAGCGCAGCCTGATTAATCAAGGCATCTGCTTTCTCTTTGGCGTCATTTAAGATTGCATCTTTGTTTGCAATAATTTTACGCAACTGCTTGATTTCTTCCGGTGTTTGCTTGCGCAATGCATCAATAATACCCTCAATTTCTTCTTTATCTACAATGATCTTTGTAGAATCCATAAATTTGGGTTTTGCATCATCAACACAATTCTGAAGTTCATCAATTAACTGCTCAATTTTACTTACCATGTCCTTATCTCCCTCTTCTACTTATGTCCATATTTTTCATAAAGTTTGTCCGCAACATATTCGGGCACACACTTCGAAATATCACCGTTAAAACTTGCAATTTCACGTACTGTACTGGCACTTAAGAACGAATATGCCAAATCAGTAGTTAAAAATACCGTTTCCAAATTTCCGCCGGATAAAAGTGAATTCGTCTGCGCAAGATGTAATTCGTAATCAAAGTCTGTCACCGCACGCAAACCACGAATTAAAACTTTGACATTTTTGCTCTTGGCATACTCGCTTGTCAGACCACTAAAACTGTCCACTTCCACATTTGGGATATCTTTGGTTACTTCTTTTAGCATTTTAACACGTTCTTCCACAGAAAACAACGGAGTTTTTGCGCTATTATTCAAAACACTGACAATAATTTTGTCAAAAAGGCCGGAAGCACGTTTAATGATGTCCAAATGACCGTTTGTTACCGGGTCAAAACTGCCGGGATAAATTGCGACTCGCATCTTTATTTCCTCCTGATAAACACATGCTGGCATGTTTTATATTCTTTGATTTTATAAACTTCAAGACCGATTCCTTCCACAAAATCAAAATCAGCCTCTAAATCACATTCTACAACGATAATTGCATCTTCATCCAGATACTTCCAATTTGCAAGAAACTGTAAAACCTGCACTTCTGCATGCTCTACATAAGGTGGATCCATAAAGATAACATCTACCGTCTCGTGAATGGAATTCTGCAGGGCAAAAAGCACGTCCTGTTTTAAAACAGTGGCTTGGTCTGCCAATTTCGTATGATTTAAATTATCCACAATGCACTTGTGCGCTGCAGTATTATTCTCAATAAAATATGCTTTCTTTGCGCCGCGGCTTAAAGCTTCAATACCGATACCGCCACTTCCGCTGTAAAGGTCGACAAATACAGCACCGCCAAGATATGACTGCAACACATTAAAAAGTGTTTCTTTGTATTTATCCGTAGTAGGTCTTGTATGATTTCCGGGCGGAGTCTTTAATTGAAGACTTCTCGCCGAACCTGCGATTACTCTCATAAGTTCACTTCCCAATAATAATTATTTTCTCTATGCATAAATCGAAATGCATGATCCGTTCTGCCGGATATTTTATTGCTAAAAACAGCATATGTTCCAACATCATTTCTATCACCCGTATATTCATTAAGGTCATCATACTGAACTGAATTATAAGCTATAATAGTAAATGAATGCTCTAATGTTAAAACATGATCCGGTAAAGACGCCGGAACAGACGGAAGTTTATCTAATGGATAATATATGTAAAATACATTATCTTCATTAAATTCTCCATCTACATAAATTGCATCTGAACCAACATCTTTTAGCATATTATAACCATCATGATATGCTATATTAATCACATCTGCCGTCAATGTATCGGGCGCAATATAAACAGAATATTCCGATACGTCTTTGCCGGAACATAAATAATAAAAATCTCCGCATTGGCCTATTGATATATTATACTCATATACCGATCCACCACCGGAACCATGAGAATATTCAACTGCCCCAGTCATATACATAGCACAATTGTAAACATAGTCATCAAAAGTTTCATAATAAATATATCCATACCGTTTGCCGGAACATTTATTCATATCTGCTTCGGTTGCATGTGATGTATAAAGTATGTCAATGCCTTCCCGATGAAAGAAATCATCTTCCGTTTCTGCGATTTGAACCAAATCCACATCTCCGACAAAACGAATAATACATTCGAAAGAATTATATTCATTCAATAAATCAAACGCATTACTTCCATCATAAAATTTATCAGAATAAAACATCATGTTTTCTGCATGAAAACTCTCCGGATAAACCTCACATGAATATATATCTACCAGAGACGGCCTCACACCATATACATCCTCAGCATGTTGTGCCACTGCATTTTCAATATCTGTTTTCTGATAGTTATCACAACAATTTCCCTGAATAATTGGGAGGTTAATATTGTAAATATAGACCAAAAATTCACGACCGTTATATTCCATAGTGACCATGGCATCTCTTGCCCCACGCTCATACACATCGCCAAGTTCCGCAGAAATAACATTCGGTACGAATCCATATTTATTTTCTATATACTGTGTTGCCTTATCATTAGCTGAATTTTCCAAGACATTATTATTTGAACCCAAATAACATCCGGTTAAAAATGCACAACAGAAAACAGTTAGCAGTATTGCCAAACAAATATTACGTTTCATCTGATACTCCTTTTATAACGTGCTACGCTCTGATTTTAACACCCTTACTGTCTCTTTTACCCAACTTAATCTTATTCAATTCAATCTTCTTGCCGTTATATTCAATACTACTTTCTACGGCATTCTTAGAAAAATGAACCTGGTCAATTACCGCTTTGGCGCTTAACTTCATACCGCGTACACCGATGGCAGCCTTCTTCTTCTCGGGAATTTCTTCCAAGGGGAATCGCAAGAAATAGCCGTCGTTTGATATTAGAATCATATTACGCTGCTCTTTTAACACTTCTACGCAAACAACTTCATCGCCGTCCGCAAGTTTGGTTGCTGCAACAGAACGTTTTGCCACATCAAATTCACCACCGTCGACAATCTTAACCATGGCGGTTTTAGTTACGAATACAAGACGATAGAGATTTAACTCTGTCTGGCTTGTAGCGCAAAGAATTCGCTCATTCTGTGATGAATAAGGGCTGATATTATCAATGGGCACACCTTTGTCACGAAGTTTTCCGAAAGGAATATCGGATATTTTGATAGTGTATAACTGTCCCTTGTCCGTAAAAATACACATTCTGCCGGTATTTTTACATACAAAGACGTATTTATTCTCGGCTTCAATGGTATCTTTGTTACGCTCGTAAGTTGCCTTATCAACGCTCTTTACGTATCCGAAACGGTCAACCATAACATAAACATCCATTTCTTCCGGCTTCTTTTCTTCATAAACTGCTTCTGCAGCATTTTCAATCATGGTACGACGCGCTCTGCCGTATTCTTTCTTGAAATCTTCCAATTCCTTGATAATCACCTGGGTCATGGAACTTCTGCTGTCCAAAATATCTTCGTAACGATAGATATTGGCCATTGTCTGGTCGTGTTCTGCAATCAAAGCCTGGATTTCCAAGCCGATCAACTTATACAAACGCATTTCAAGAATGGCATTTGCCTGACGCTCGCTGAACATAAGCTGCTGTGCCATAATTTTAGATTCTTTGGATTTAAATTTAATACCGTCGGTAATACCTTCCACAAGGCATTTCTTTGCCATAGCGCGGTCCTTGGAACCGCGTAAAATCTCGATAATCAAGTCAATGACATTACAAGCTTTAATTAAGCCTTCCTGGACTTCTCGTTTTTCATTCTCTTTGGCTAAAAGATTGGTGTATTTTCTGTGGTTTACTTCGTAGCTGAAGTCTACGCAATGCTTAATTACCTGTTTTAAGCCTAAGGTTTCGGGCTTGCCGTCTGCAATTGCAAGCATATTCACACCAAAAGTATCCTCAAGACGTGTCTTTTTATAAAGCATGTTCTTGAAGTTCTCGACATCGGTATCCTTCTTTAATTCAATTACAATACGGATACCTTCTTTGGAAGACTGGTTTGTGATATCAACGATATCCGTTGTCTTCTTTGTCTCATATAATGTGGCAACATCTTGCAGAAACTTTGAAATGTTGGCACCAATCATTGTATAAGGAATTTCCGAAATTACAAGGTTAATATGGCCACCTTTACCCTTTTCCACATCCACTTTACCGCGGATTTTTACCTTACCCATACCGGTTTCGTATATCTCAAGCAAGTCATCCTGATTGATTACAATACCGCCGGTAGGAAAATCAGGGCCCTTAACATATTTCATCAATTCTCTTGTGGTAATGTCAGGATTATTCATATATGCCTTGGTAGCATCAATCACTTCCGCAAGATTATGAGGCGGAATACTTGTTACCATACCAACTGCAATACCTTCTGCACCATTTACCAAAAGATTCGGGATTTTAACAGGTAAAACAGAAGGCTCCTTCTCTGTTTCATCAAAGTTCGGAATAAAATCTACTACATCCTTGTCTAAATCCGCAAGAAACGCTTCCTGAGTTATTTTATGAAGACGGGCTTCGGTATAACGCATTGCCGCAGCGGAATCACCTTCGATATTACCGAAGTTACCGTGGCCGTCCACCAAAGGAAGTCCCTTCTTAAAATCCTGGGTCATCACAACCAAAGCATCGTAAATGGAACTGTCACCATGAGGGTGATATTTACCCATGGTATCACCTACGATACGGGCACTTTTACGATAAGGTTTGTCATATTTAATTCCGAGTTCGTGCATATCATATAAAGTACGTCTTTGAACGGGTTTTAAGCCGTCGCGCACATCGGGTAACGCACGGGCAACGATAACGCTCATGGCATAGTCAATATAAGACTTCTGCATTACCTCGGAATATTCGGTTTTGATTATCTTTTCAGCCATTTTATAGCTCCAATCTCTTTGTAAAACTACTCTTGTATGCTTAATTCATACATTTTTATATACAATCTTTTACACATCCAAATCAGCATCATTTGCATGTTCATAGATAAAAGCCTTACGGGGCGGAACTTCCGTACCCATAAGTAATTCCGTCATGCGGTTTGCCATTCCGGCATCTTCAATCTGAACAAGCTTCAAATTACGGGTCTCAGGGTTTAATGTTGTTTCCCACAACTGCTCTGCATCCATTTCACCAAGACCTTTGTAACGCTGTAAAGTAAAAGGTCCTTTGTGCTTCTTACGATATTGTGTCAGGGCATAATCATCATAAAGATACTCTTCTTCGCCCTTGGAAGGAATAGCCTTATAAAGTGGCGGCATTGCAATGTATACGTGCCCTTCCTGAATCAATTCCGGCATAAAACGATAGAACAATGTCAATAAAAGCGTGCTGATATGGGCACCATCCACGTCGGCATCGGCCATAATAATGATTTTATCATAGCGAAGCTTTGTAATATCGAAATCGTTACCATATCCTTCCGAGAAACCGCAACCGAAAGCATTAATCATAGTCTTTATTTCCGCATTACCAAGGACTTTGTCCATACTGGCCTTTTCTACGTTAAGAATTTTACCGCGAATGGGCAGAATTGCCTGGTATTTACGGTCTCTCGCCGTTTTGGCACTGCCACCCGCAGAATCACCTTCTACGATGAAAATTTCACACTTGGAAGCATCTTTTGACTCG
Organism: Lachnospiraceae bacterium; assembly: GCA_045580855.1. GTDB lineage: Bacteria > Bacillota > Clostridia > Lachnospirales > Lachnospiraceae > UBA3766. Next base: position 110,963 of record JAZNOO010000013.1, read on the forward strand.
CAGTTTGCCAACTTACCGTTGGAATCGAAAGAAAACTTCTGCTTGGAAAGCATATTGGTCTTAGCTTTCTCTTCTGCCTTACGGATTTTTGCTGCCTTTTCTGCACAACCGATGACACCTTTCAGACACTCCAAATTACGGTCAAAATATAGCACCAATTCATCACCTGCCACCTTGGAAACAGCCTTGGAAGCGTCTTGATTATCAAGTTTTGTCTTGGTCTGACCTTCAAATCTCGGCGTAGGATGCTTGATACTTACAATCGCAACCATACCGCTTCGTACTTCGGGACCGGTAAAATTCACATCTTTTTCTTTTAGAATATTTAACGTTCTTGCATACGAATTAATTACAGTTGTAAAAATTGTCTTGAAGCCTGTAATATGGGTACCACCTTCAGCGTTGTAAATATTATTACAGAAGCCTAAAACATTCTCATGAAACTCATTTACATACTGGAATGCACATTCCACGATAATATCTTCGGAACTTCCCTGGAAATAAACAACATCATGAATGGCTTCCTTGCCTTTATTTAAATCTTTGACAAAACCAACGATACCTTCTTCTTCGTGAAACTCAATTACTTCGTTCAAACCATCGCGCTTGTCTTCAAAAACAACCGTAAGCTTCGGATTCAAATATGCAGTCTCGTGGAGTCTGCTCTTAATATCTTCGGCCTTAAATCGGGTCTTCTCAAAGATGGTATCATCCGGGGTAAAATTAACCGTAGTACCGGTTTCCTTGGTTCTGCCTACGGAAGGAAGTTCACCGTTGTTAAGCTCTAATGTAGGGATACCCTTTTCATAAAAGTCCTCATATATATGCCCGTCACGCTTAATCGTAACCTTCATCTGCTTAGACAAGGCATTTACTACGGAAGAACCAACACCATGCAAACCGCCGGAATTCTTATAAATATTATTATTAAACTTACCGCCGGCGTGCAATGTAGTAAAAACAAGACGTTCCGCACTGATGCCCTTTTCATGCATATCAACAGGGATACCACGACCGTTATCAGACACAGTTGCTGAACCATCCGCTTCCAAAGTAACCGTAATACGGTCACAGAAACCGGCCATATGCTCGTCCACAGAGTTATCTACAATTTCATATATCAAATGGTTCAAGCCCTTGGTAGACACACTACCGATATACATACCGGGGCGTTCACGTACCGCTTCCAAACCTTCCAAAACGGTAATTGCACTTGAATCATAAGTCACTTTCTTTGCCATTTTATCTTCTCCTTAAAAATGCACAAAAATTTCCAAATGAATTATAACACAAAGAATTGTAAATGAGAAGTAAAAAATACACGATATTGTGGTTTTTTAACATAAATACCACATAATATACAAGGGCAGGTTTAAAACCTGCCCTATCACTATTTCTCATTCTTCTCTAAAATAATATATGCATACGCCTCAAATGCCTTCTTCACAATCTTCTGCATCTGAATTTCCGAAATATAATACAAAACCGAAGGAACAATCACTCTGCGGATATCCCAGGAAACATGATATCCATCTTCCATATTGCCTTCGTAATCAAAGTCTGCATTCACACGAACAGGTTGATTATTCACAATCAGCCAATATTCATCTTCCTCAATGCTCATCATAAAAAGATTGTTGATGCGGTCCGTTACCCAGAATTTCGGCATTGTATAGTTCTTATAGACTCTGCCATCATTATAATAAAAGGTATGGGACGCAATGAACATTCGATCCCCTGTGGTAAGTGCCTCCGGCCTAAATTCCGGCTCCTTGCACATAAATTTAGGGATTTCATCTTCATATGCCATATATCCCGGCAATCTTTTAATTCCAAAGAAATCATTCCAAGCAAAAAAAATCATAAACTCCTCTTTTCTGAGCGATTCATCGCGAAGAGGCGACGCAAATCTCAAATTTGCGTCTGCCATCATAGCTATTTGTTTTCGCTCAGAAACAAATAGCGTATGAAAAATTGGCATATCAATGCAATTTTTCATACTGTCCTCCAATCCGAAAGACATAGGCGCTCTCCTTTTTATAACAGGTTATTGACAGAAATAATAAATATAGTTTTCTTCAGGTATTACATAGAAGCCGTGAATACTATGATGATTCCAGTCGTCATCATCATATAAAATATAAATTACGGCATCTTTGTTTCCGTTTTCTTTCAGTTCGTTATATCCCGGAAATCCCAAATGCAAGTCCAAAATATTATATTGTTCCTCATCAAAGCTTGAGCTGTTAACGAAATCAGCATCCGTAATGTATTGAATACCTTTGGCATCAGGACTTGTAGAATCAAAAGGATGTTCTACATATTCGCCCGGATTATCTTCCACTTCTTCACCTGTTTTGGGCCAAATTGAAAACCATTCATCCATTTCATCGAGATAAGGTTTACATTTTATAAAAATTCTTGCGTCGGTACCGTAGTTTTCAACAACGGAAGAAATATATTCGTCCGATGCATAAAATGAAAGTGATTCATGTCCGGTGCCTTGAAGAATCGTTGGCATTTGAGTCCATTTAACACCGCTTGCTTCTTCGGGTATTTCATTAGGAAAAAAATAAAACTTTCCGGATTTTTCAACTTTTAATATTGCAATGTCGTCTTCATATTTCTTTTCTTCACTTTTAAAAACACCGCACAATAATAAAACAACAAATAAACATATTAAAATTACAATGAAAACAATACATGCAATGATAGCTTTTTTACCTTTTTTCATAATTATTCTCCTTATCACAAACACTTATTATAAGCAATAACGCCTATCCAATTTTTACATATCAATTTATGCATATTATAATTATACATCTTCATTCTCTACCGCATCTCTTGCTAACATAAGAATATCCGCATCCTGATAGATATCGCCCATTGCAAAGTGCATCAGACCACTTTGGCGGATACCGAACAAATCACCGGGGCCTCGCAAGCGCAAATCCTCATTCGCAATAAAGAAACCGTCATTGCTCTTTACAAGGACTTCCAGACGCTCAGACTGCCTCTGCTCCCTGTTTCCCTGTATGTAAACACAGTAAGACTGGGCATCGCCACGACCGACACGTCCGCGCAACTGATGTAACTGGGCCAGGCCGAAACGCTCTGCATTTTCAATCATAATCGCCGTAGCATTGGGCACATCAATACCAACCTCGATAACCGTGGTGGATACCAAAATGTCAATATTTCCGCGAGAAAACTCATTCATAATTTTATTTTTATCAGCTGGCTTCATCTGTCCGTGCAATACACTGATACGGTACTCTTTCGGCATCACTTCCCTCAGTTTATCTGCATAATCAACCACGTTTTCAAGATTACCCGCTTCTTCCGATGCTTCTACCATAGGACAAATCACATAGGCCTGGTGGCCCTTTTGCACCTCTGTCATTAGGAAACGGTAGGCAACCTCTCTTTTATCCGTACCAACCACGCAATTCTTAATCGGCAGGCGGTTTTTGGGCAATTCATCCACAATGGACACACTTAAATCCGTATATAAAACAGACGCCAAAGTTCTGGGAATCGGAGTTGCACTCATAACAAGCACATGCACTTTATCGCCTTTTTCTTCCAGTTTCTCACGTTGTCTGACACCAAAACGATGCTGTTCATCGGTAATCACCAGGGCAAGGCGCTCAAAAACCACTTTCTCCTGAAATACCGCATGAGTTCCGATTACAGTATCAATTTCACCGCTTTCAATCTGCTCATAAATACGACGTTTCTCCGCTGCGGGTGTAGATCCTGTTAAAAGTACCGGATGCATCGGTAAATCGTACTTGTCCACCAGTTTTTTTAGACTTTCATAATGTTGTCCGGCCAAGACTTCCGTTGGCGCCATAAAAGAACACTGAAATCCGTTACTTACGCACAGAAGCATTGCCATAAAAGCAATAATTGTTTTACCGGCACCAACATCACCCTGTACCAAACGATTCATCACATAACCACTCGTCATATCGTCACAGATATCCCGCCAGGCATTTGCCTGGGCCTTGGTCAGTTCAAACGGCAGCTTCTCTATAAAGCGCGCCGTATAAGCATTTTCAATCATTGTAAAATTGCTTACCACGCGGTTATTTTCTTCTTTTGATGCTTTTAACGCCTTTAAAAAGGCATAAAACTCATCAAAAACCAGTCTTTTACGCGCTTCTACCAAAACATCATATTCTTCCGGCAAATGCACACGTTTTAGAGAGTCTTTCAGAAGGGCAAGTCCGTATGTTTGCCTGAATTCCTCAGAATAAACCTCTTCAAACTCACCATAGTCCACAAAAACCTGTTTTACGGCCTTTTTGATCGCGTTTGAAGTCAATCCCTTGGATAATGAATATATAGGCTGTAGAGTCTGCATATAAACATCATAATCCTCGGGTTTGATTATCTGTGGCTGATCCATATGCAATTTATTGCCACGACGACTTACCGTACCGTAAATGCAGAAAATACTGCCCGGCTTCAACACCTGACGCAAATACTTTAAATGAAAGAATGTTAATCCAATACGCCCGGTTTCGTCTTCTACGGATACGGTGGTTATGGTTTTACCCTTGATATCCTTTTGAAAGAAATCGCGACATACGCCTACGCGGATTGCTCCTGTATAACCCTCATATAATTCGTTTACTTTTACGGGCTCTGTATAGGTCTGATATGTCCGCGGATAATAATATAAAAGGTCATATAAGTTCTCGATTCCGACCTTTGTAAAAGGAACGGCACTCTTCTCGCCGATGCCTTTTAACTTGACCAAAGGTATGTTTTTCAAATCAGTGATTTGCATGCCGTTCTCCTTTCTAAATGCTTTTTAATTTTAATGCCACTCAACGTCATTATAAATTTCAATACCTAATATTTCTATAATGGTACCCTCTACATAATCCTTATTCGGATCCATCGGAATCGCATGTATATCCCATACACTATATAAAACCGCTTGATATACTACACTTCCACCATCTTTTATAATTGAACGTCTTGGAATAAGCAATAGAACCATAAGCAATATGCAAATTCCTATTATTGCTATTTTCTTTTTCATTGATTATCCTTTCTCATATTCTTGCAATATATATATTAACTTCGTATTATCCAGCCAGATTTCAATAAAATCATACGGCGCGCTCTGATTTATATACTTGCAAAAATAAATACTGTCTGTCATGCCTTCCCCTTTGGTAGACATATAAATATCTTCATTTGTAAAATGCAAAATAATCGTCCAATCACCGTTCGACTCTAAGCTTTCTGAATCAAATTGAACTTTCTTAATATTTGCATAACGAATAGCATCATATAACTCTAATATTTCTTCATTATCGGTAATAAGAATGTTCTCTTCAGTGCCCACGGACTGATTATATTGAATCAGTTCAATCGAAATCGGTTGTCTTGTTCCAAAGCCAAGCAACATCGCATTTACGTAAGTACCAAACAACAAAATAATAGTCAATAACATTGACAACGTTACAAAAATTAAAATAGCGATTTTATAATTATTTTTCGATGTTTTTTTCACAATACTGCTTCCTTATTCTATCCTCCGGATTTACATCCATCGTGTACAAAAATCCAAGAAATATCCATTCCAATGGTTTCATAAGAAAATAAACAATATCTGCTCTTGTCTGCGTTGTAATATGTTTTGAAATTGGATATCCATATTTATCATATATTCGACGAATAAACCTATGAAATCCGGGAAATTTGGTCTGTATATAGTCTTCAAACGCATTTGCCACACAAAGCTGTCTGTTTACAACAATCCTTTGGCCTCTTCTTGTTCCGTATCTTAATGGTTTTACAACTTTTTTATGACCGCCGGCAGCAACCGTACATAAATAATGTCCTTCGTATTCTATTGGCGGTGGCGGTGTCTGCTGGGAAAAGGTCCAGTCAGCAGTATCTGTAAAGGCTTTTATAGGTCCATCTGCCCCCTGACCGATTAGAATAAACACAATTTCCATTAATGCAACGACAAAAAGCAAACACAGAAATACAAATCCGGAATATTTATATATATTGTTAATTTTAGAATATAAAAAATTAGTTAATTTACTTTTAACAGATGTTACAGGAAGACTTTTATAAAATTTTAACTGATATCCTATCTGTTTCTTTATTGCAATTGCAGAAATAACTAAAATATTAAAATGATAGACATAGTATAAATAATCAATTGATATAGCAGCCCCTTCTATACCATTTAAAATTTGTTCGCTGATTTGTATTGCAATCATTATCTGAACTACATTTAAAATAATGATGCCTGCAATCGATAATGCAGATATAACCGGCGACAATTTTTCAGGTTTGAAAATAAGCAACATAAACAATCCGACGCAGCCAACAATCAGCGGAATAACAAGACTTATTTCATATTGACCGGAAATTAAATTATGAAATTGACCGGTATAACCCGCCTCATACCATTCTCCTACAGGATCAAACATGATTGCAAAAAGCAACACATAATCAAGTAAACCTATAAAGACAGTTAATAGTGCACTTATACTTGGTAAAAACGCCTTTTTAGCAAACAAATTAACTATGTTCCATATTGTAAGTGCTGCCGGCATTATAAAACATATTACAAATATAAAAATCCATAATATTAAGCCGGGATCTATCATAAATCCTGGATTTATCATTCTATTTATTTCACTCCTAAAACCACAATGCAACTATCTGTACATACAATATACTATCTATTTTCTATTATATAAAACTTTCATTTGTAACACAATCCCGAAAAAGTTAACCAATATTCATCATTTAAATAATAAAAAAAGAGTGGCGTCACTTAAAACACCACTCTTTTATCCATATCATATTATTTTATAAAATGTCCAACCATTCTTACTCTACAGAAACAATATAGTAGTAAATCGGCTGTCCGCCATACTGAAGTTCAACATCCAAATCGGGATACTTTGCTTCAATTTCTTCAGATAATGCAGTTGCATCTTCTTCAGAAATATCTTCGCCGTAGTAGATGCTGATCAATTCGTCACTGTCTTCATCTACCATTTCGCTAATCATTTCAAGGGTAACATCCTTCATTTCCTTGCCTACGGAAAGGATGCCCTTATCGCCGATACCCATATAATCGCCCTGGGCAATCTTCTTGTCGTCGATTTCGGTATCACGAACCGCATAGGTTACCTGACCGGTCTTAACATTGCCCATTTCAGAACCCATCTGCTCTTCATTCTCATCCGGTGCAATATCAGCCATAAAATTAATTACCGCTGTAATACCCTGAGGAATTGTCTTGGTAGGAATTACAATAATCTTCTTATCCTGTGTCAAATCTCTTGCCTGATTTGCTGCCATAACAATGTTCTTATTGTTGGGAAGGATAAAAATATTGTCCGCATTTACCTTATCGATGGCATTCAACATATCCTCTGTACTGGGATTCATTGTCTGACCGCCTTCGATGATGTAATCAACGCCTAAACTCTTGAAGATTTCGTTGATACCCTTACCAACGGAAACTGCGATAAAACCGTATTCCTTGCGGGGTTCATCAGCCTTAGGCGCTTCTTCACCTTCTTCAGACTTAATTACCATTTCATTATGTTCCAAACGCATATTATCAATCTTTAAGTTAGAAAGCTGACCATATTTTAACGCTCTCTGGATCGCAAGACCGGGATCGTTGGTGTGTACGTGTACCTTAACGATTTCATCATCCGCAACCACAACAATGGAATCACCGATTGACTCTAAGTAATCCTTAAAATCCATCTCGTGCTTTACATTAAATGTCTTGCTTAAAAGAATGATAAATTCTGTACAATATCCAAACTTAATGTCAGAAGTTGCAAGATTTTCCATACCTGCTGCGGAAGTTTTCTTAGAAGAACCGCCTGATGCTTTTAAGGTAAAATCGGTTACTTTGCCAAGATAAGCATCATATGCGCCTTTTAACACTTCCATAAGACCCTGTCCGCCGGAGTCTACAACACCGGCCTGCTTTAATACAGGCAATAAATCAGGGGTTGTGCTTAACACATAATCTGCGTGCTTAATTACTTCATCAATAAATTCTTCCATATTGTCGCAACCGTTATCAGCAAGTTCTTTTGCCTTGGTTGCTGCACCTGCCGCTACGGTAAGGATTGTACCTTCCTTCGGCTTCATAACTGCCTTATAAGCAGTCTGCACTGCCTTGTCACAAGCTGCAGCCAATACGGGAATTGTAATTTCATCTGCTTCCGATGCAACCTTTGTAAAACCACGAATTAACTGGCTTAAAATAACACCGGAGTTACCTCTTGCACCGCGAAGGGAACCGGAAGAAATAGCCTTACAAACAGTCTGCATAGACTTATCACTCAGGTTATTCAATTCCTTTGCTGCTGACATAATTGTCAAAGTCATATTTGTACCGGTATCACCATCCGGAACGGGGAATACATTCAATTCGTTGATATATTCCTTTTTGCTTTCCAAATTTTTAGCGCCGGCAAGAAACATCTTCGCAAGCAATTCGGCATTTATAACATTAGTAGCCACTTTGTAAGTCCTCCTTAATCAACCACCTTAACGCCTTCAATGTATACGTTAACTTTTTCTACATCCAAACCGGTAAACTGTTCAACTTTGTATTTTACTTCGCTCATAAGATTGTTTGCAACGGCCATAATACTAACACCAAATGCAACAATAATATGAAGATTTAAAGTCATTTTGTTGTTTTCCACTTTAACTGTGATGCCCTTTGATGCGCTGTCTTTCTTTAAAAGACCGACAAAACCGTCTCTCACATTCATGGCTGCCATACCAACAACGCCATAGCATTCCATAGCAACGCTACCCGCATAATTTGCAATTACATTGCTGTCTACCAAAATACTACCCATATGAGTATCCATAGAACCTTTCATAGTTACGCCTCCTTAATTCCTAAAGTCGGTATTTTTTGCATCTATGTATGCCTGGATATGCCTGGACATACGAATGCTTATATATTATAACCTTTTTTTATAAAAAAGAAAACAAAAATCTTTGAAGTTATAATATTTTAATACTTTTATATGTCATTTTAATAATCTAAATTAGATTTGAACCACTAAAAATAAACAGAATTGGCTTTATGCCAAAGATTAAAAACAGATAAAAAACGAGTAATACTGCACAAATCTAATTTTCAAATAAACAAAATAACTTTCTTTTGCCCCTGTGAGAGCCTGTGTTGCCCCTGTGTGCGATTTTGAGAGCGAAGCCGAGGTAGTTACCCATAATGGATGATTTGAGCCCTGTTGGGGAAATGTGAAAGACATGATTTCCTAAGATACTGCCAAAATAAGTAGGGTCGAAAATAGTGCGGGTTAAAGGCTTTATGCCGCCTATGGGCGGCATAAAGCCGAGAAACGCCCACCGGCAGAGCCGTTGGGCGAAATGTGGTATGGCATAACTTTTTCTGCTGTTCGGGAATTTGTTATGCTTTGGGACATCTTTATCGGGATTTCCATATAACAGAAAAATCGAGAACGTTCCATGGCAGTTATTGTCAATGAACATCCTCGATTCTGTGTTTTTATTTAGGTAATATAAGAATTTTTCATCCCCCTTATACCCCCCCTGGTGAGTGCCATTGTAACATGGACATTTGAGGATCGTCAAGGGAATCTTTGACAGCTTGTTGTCTCTATTTTTTACACTCTACTATCATTGAGTTAATACCATTAAAAAAAGCATCTCGAACAATTTCCGTATAATTCTTGTAACTGGGATTATTTTTCATGAGTAAATCCACTACTTCTTTAAGTTTTCCATCCACAATAATTGTTATTCCCTGTACTTTCTCACCTGTTTTATCATTCTCAAATTCCTCATTGAGAATTGTAACTGTATTATTATCCATACCTATTCTCCTATCAAACTTCGACCATTTTCATCAATCCAATATCTCTGATTTTGAGGTATATCCGCTGCAAAATCTTGGTATTTCCCCTTCCAACCATCTGGAACAAAATCCTCAAAAGATTCTGGCTCTGCATAATACGATGTTAATACTTTATTTTCAAAATCTATTAGGATTGATGGATTGTATGCTAATTTATCATTGTAATTTGATTCATTCATTAGCATTTTTTTTAATTCTTCAGTTGCTATTTTATACTCTTTTATATTATCTAAAAAAGGGGGTTGAGTCAATTCATTAACTACTTTTATACCAAATCTAGGGGTATCATCAATGACAACATCATAGCCTTTATTACGATATGCTTCCTCTAACTTAGTATAATCTAAAAAACAGTAATCTTTATCTAGAATATACCATTCTATACAACCGCCCTGTTTGATTGCTACCACGATTTTTTCTGCATATATTGGTTTCATAATACCTCCTTTAAGGATTCACTATTCTTGCATTTCCGCCATATTCTTCAAGCCATTCTATCCATGGTGCTGGAAGTTCAAAACAATTTCCAGGAGTAGTGATGTCTGTAATCTTCGGTGCTGCTCCCCCTTGATTTAGTGGATTCGTCTTGTAATTAACCTGTGGAATCGCATTCTCCTGCAAGAAATCATCGAACCATTTAGGCACATCTACCTCAATAATCTGTGCATCGCCACCTCGCTTATTTAAGAAATATTCCGCATGTTCACCACCATCAATACTTATACTTAAATTCGCATCTCTATTTGGTATACTAATGGTTCCATCTGCATTAACTTCTATTCTGACTTGACTCGCATTGTTTCCGCTACCACCTTGTACTCGTCTATATGTAACGGTATCTGAACCACCCTTGACATCGAGTCTGAACCCTTATGTTTTTTCAAGCAGTTCCATCCCTTTTGAAAAAAATCAACACTCCCCAAAGCAATGATTTCACTGCCTAAAATTCTACCACATTTTCTTTGTATTTACTACAAAAAATTGCCTTTACTCCCAGTTGTCCTGCACCTTTGGCATGACATACTCGGTCTTATTTTTCAGCATTCCGTAGATGATGCTGATTAATCTTCTCGAAATCAATATCAATGCCTGTGGCTTGGTCTTACCTCTCGCCAACTGCCTTTGATAGTAGGCGTAAAAAGCCGGATTCCTCGGTAAGCCTTTAGAGGATAACTGAATCATCTGAATCGCAAGAAAGTATATAGTTCCCTGCAATCTTCTGTTTCCCTGTTTGGATGGCTTATCATCCCCTTTTCCTGCGGATGAGAAATTTACAGGTGCGATTCCAGCAAAGTTGGCTAACTTATCCGCATTTGGGAATCTATGAATGTCCCCAATCTCCGAAAGCAGTTTTGCAACTGTGGTGTCGCTGACACCGGGAATGGTATTTAGGGTACATTCAAACCTTGGAAGAAAGTCAGCTATGGCTTTATCCACTTCCTCAATCTGAGTGACATAATGTCGAACATCTCGCACCAGTCCTCTTGTGATTTCATCCCTCTCAGGCTGATATTTCCTTGTTGTATCTCCATCTGCTTTAATTGCATCCAGTATAATCTGGCACTTTCGTGTAGAAAACTGATTGTGGCTGACCGGAATTAATTCCTCTGCCAGTTCCTCCACAGACTTGCCGCTCAGCAATCTTGGGGAGGGATAATGCTCCCAAAAATAAAGTGCCGTCGGCCTGCCAATGTCCTGAAAAAACTGCTTATAGCTTGGGTAAGCTACGCAGACCTGTTCATGCAATTGGTTCTTCAGGCGAATATGATGTGTCTTTAAATTCGCTCTGCGATTTACCAACTGACTGAGAGTCCAGTACATATCTTTCGGCATGGCATCTGGTAACTTATTCAGTTCATTAATGGCTACTCTGGCTACACATTGAGCATCGTAGCTGTCGTTTTTCTTGTACTGCGGTACACTCTTTCGGTAAGCGTAGGACAGTGCAGGATTCACATCTTTTACGATGTAATTCCGTTCAATCAGCCATGCAGCTAACGCTCTTCCATAGCCGTAAGAATTCTCCAAGGCAAATACAATTCCTTTGCCGTCAGTACAAAATCTTTTCGCTTTCACTAAGAGTTTTGAAAATTCGGATGGCTTATTCTGAAACGTAACCTCTCCAAGTTTTTCGTTAAAGCAGTCCATAATGACTGCCGTGTGTTGTTCCTTGTGGAGGTCTAACCCCACATAAATAAATTTCGTCTTATCATACATAAATCATTTCCTCCCAAATCTTTTGACTTCAAAATACAGGCAACCTCAACTGATAAGCCAGTATCCCCGAATTACGCACTGGGCAACGGAGTCGGCACGGGTGGCACAGCCAATCTACTTATCCGCTTAGGATTAAAGATTTTCCTGTAGAACACAGGACACGAGGCAGAAGAAATCTCCTTCGTGGTGTGTGATGTTAACTCTGAAAGGAAAAGGTTGCAAGTCAATTTTTTGATTTGGGAGCAGTTTTTTCTTGTAAACCACTAAAAACGAGCAGAATTGGCTTTATGCCATAGACCGAAACAGAGAAAAAACGGTAATAATGCACAAATTTACTATCCGAGCATACAAAACAACTTTCTCTTGCCCTTGTGAGAGCCTGTGTTGCCCCTGTGTGCCCTTTGAAGAGCGAAGTCGAGGTAGTTTACTCATAATGAACTTTTTAAGCCTTGTTGGGGAAATGTGAAAGAAGTTACTTTTAGAAAATATAAGAAAAACACTAGGGTCGAAAATAGTGCAGACCGGCTATATTTTGTCAATATGTATATTTAAGAAAAAAGAGCATGCTTAACTGAGCCTTGAAATCTTTTCCAAGGCAATCTGCCATTAATTTCTTAATTTCATTCCATATTTATTACCGGTTGATATACTTTATTATCTCTCATTACAGCATAAATTATAGATACCATTTTTCTGCATATATGACCCATAGCCGTCATATATGGTTTTCCCTCTGTTCTCTTCTTTTGAAAATAAATGCTTAGGGCAGGATCATGGTGTGCTGCGACAGTAGCTGCCAACCATATAGCGCGTCTTAAATAGGGGGAACCTCTCTTTGACATCCTATTTCTGATTCCATTATATTCACCTGATTGTTTCATTGTTGGATCGACACCCGAAAATGCGGCTAGTTTGCAGGATGAAGAAAAACGCGAGATATCTCCTATTTCACTGAGAATGGTTGCTGCCAGAACAGGTCCTATTCCGGTAATGCTTGTAAGTGTAGTACCAAATTCCTGTAATATTTCACTCATCCGTACTTCCAATATATTAATCTGTTCTGTAATAAATTGTATGTGTCTGATATAAGATTTTATCATTACGCTAAATACATCAGTTGAGATTGATATGCCGAAAGATTTTGATGCCTTTTCTTTTAGTTCTTCCACCTTTTTCATTCCAAAACGTTTACGGCTCGGCACTTCTACAATTTGACATAACCTAGTCGCATCTGTTTGCAAAATCTCTTCTGGTGTAGGACATTCTGCAAGTACTGCAATAGATGTCGCACCAAAAGTATTTGAAAAAATTGTTTCATACTCTGGAAATACCTGATCCAACAATGTTACTATTTTTCACTTTAAGTCTGAACGCATATCAATTAAAAAGAAACGATTGCGTGATAACTCTCGAAGGGTATACAGGATTGACGGTGGCATCCCGGACTCTGAAAAACGTCCAAAACGAATTACCTCTGCAATCAAAAAGGAATCCCGGGTATCATTTTTACTTTTACGAATATACATATTTCGAAACGAATCTGTCTGCATAGGATTTATCACATGAACCTGATATCCTAAATCGGAAAGTTTGGAATAGACAGGCAGCCAGTAATGTCCTGTTGCCTCCATACCACAAGACACTTCATCAATTGAATAATCACGCAATTTATCCAATAGTTTCTGCAGTCCTTCTGCATGATTTAGAAAGCGAAAAGGTTTTTCGAGCAAAATTCCTTTTTCGTTGATAATAGCAGCTTCATGACTGCGTTTTGAAATGTCAATACCTACAATAACCATGCACTATACCTCCCTTATTATTGATGGACATACCTCGGATATCCGAAGCTCACAACCTGCTGCGAAATAAGAAGAAAGCATCTCTGCCCCCTCATCCGGCTCATAAGTGACATTCTTTCGGAACAGAGGTTTCAGTCTGCACTAAGTGAACATTGTCACAAGGTTAAAAGCAGAAAATCTCTGTCCACCTTGAGAATATTATATCATCGCCTATTTAAGCGTTGATAACTGAATTTTTCTATGGTTGATATTATAGCAGGTTAAAGGGCTTATGCCGCCAAGGACGTCATAAGCCAATGAACACCCACCGGCAGAGCCGTTGGGAAAAATGTGGTATGGCATAACTTTTCCTGCTGTTCGGACATTTGTTATGCCTTAGCCTATATCTGCAAATTCCACTATATAGCAAAAATGGGAGATGCTCCATAGCCCATAGTAGCCACGGAACATCTCCCATTATGTGTTTTTGTTTAGGTATTACGAGATTTTTTCATCCCCCTTATCCCCCCGTTGAGTGCCATTGTAACATGCGCAATTTTGGATCGTCAAGAGAAATGTTGCAAAATTGTTACGTGTGTTATATGTTTTTGTCATTTGTTAATACAAAGATACTTCACATCCATCCGGCTCTATTATCAACTTTTTCAAAGCCATTCCTAACCGCTCTATTAACCCTAATTCGCTTTTTACATAAAAACAACATCTATGTGAACGCGTATCATTATCTGCTATTTCGATATCCACCTCAATTTTAACATGTCCTGATATATCAGCTGGTAACATACACATTGAAAATGCAGGTGTATAATTTCCTTCTTTTTTACCAAATTCTAAATAGCAAGCTTCATTAAAATTTTCTGCAAAACACCAAATTTTTTCTGCTATTTCCTCTAATTTCTTGTCTTGAATATAACAACTTTGATAAGCTGAAGCAAATTCACAACTAGCAGATATTTTCAATTCTATAAGATTAGCATCTTGCCAAATTTTCTCAAAAAAGATGTTATCCATCTATTTAATCCTTTCTACTTAAATTTGAAATCATCAAAAGCACCTGTAATTTCATTGTACACATAATGTATTGTCGTTTTTGTTCCATCTGAATTCTGTACCACTGATTGCATCTTAACCCATCCTTCTGATGCTGGCCATCTAGGGTCCGTCATTTCTAACGGTACTTTAGTTGCACCTTCTAACGGATTGGATTGTACTTGATGCATTGCCATCTGCTCGTTGAGCGTATTAGGAGAAGTCCTTCCTGTATTTCCTCTTCCTTCTACCTTTACGGGATTCCCTACGCCTTTTGTTGATGTACCACCCTTACTTACCTTCCTGGCATCACTAACCGCATTTTCCACATCATTTTCATGCTTTATGACACTTGCAATTACCTCGTCACTCTCACCCGCCACCTTGTTGGTCATAACAATCACAGAACCTATACCACCTACATCATTTACCGCATTTCCGTACCGTGCTATATCCGCCTGCTCTAAGATATTACTGATGGTCTTGGGACTGTTCTCAAGGCATTCTTCCGCTGCTTCCGTTACCCTGGCGATGGTTTTGATATCCGAGGCGTCCACATTCAAATCATCCAGATGTTTCGCATATTTCCAGTTACTGAACAGCTCTCCGATGCCAAAGATGGATAAG
>JAZNOO010000014.1:0-24748 GCA_045580855.1 Lachnospiraceae bacterium
AATTCATACAGAAATGTTTCAAAATAGAAATTAGAAAAATAGAATTAAAATAGATTTCTAAAGAATTGCTTTGCTTGTATTTGTGCCCATCATAACAAATCCAAAACCCTCCGTCAATATCGGTAAAATGCACAACAACTCAGAAAAACAACATATAAAAAAGTCCTGTAACGCTGATGATTACAGGACTTTGACATGTCAAAAAATTTATTCTAAATTATCATAATACTTGCTAATTATTTTGATATGTAGCATATGGATTTTCCATTACAGCACCCTCATAATGTGCATAGGCAAAACTAACAGTTGCATGTTCACCACTAGTTGTATATTCAGTACGGCTTATTTCACCTAACACTGCTATCGATTCATGATCAAGATGAGCAATTAAACGTGAAATTTCATCAAGTGATGCTGCAAATTGTTTATCATTTTCATTTAACATCACATCAGCTAAAGCAATTCTATTATCGTATTCTTGATCAGGTGAAATACTATCTGTAACTCCACTATAATAATCCATTGTGTTACCTGCCGAAGCAAGGCTATCCATAGCACATTCATCATACAAAGTAGCCAATTCATCCATTGTATATCCATATGTTGTTAATAAAGTATCTAAATCTTCTGCTGTAATATAATCTAAATTAGCTGCTATTACTAACGCTTTAATATGTTCCGGATCATTATATTGATACTTAACTGTTAAATTATCTATTAAAGTCATTACTTCTTGAGCTGAATACGTTTCTTCTGCCGCTTCTTCGCTTATTTCTTCAGATGTTTCATCTGATACTTCTTCCGAAACCTCTTCAGATTCTACTTCAGATGTAGGCGTCACAGGGTCGTCTGCTACCGGTTCATTACAACCAACCAAAGTTACTGCCAACAATGCACACAATACTAACAATACTACTAAACTCTGATTTGATTTGTTTACTCTTCTTTTCATATTTATTGTCTCCTTAATAATATAGTTGTTTCCTATATCTTCTAATCTGCTTTATATTATAGCCCGCGCACGGGCTATTGTCAATTAACGGACTGCTTCTTAGGATAAAGTTATGTAGTATACCGCTTTTATATAACTATGGTATAATGCGTCATTTACATTTTCTGACACTTTATCTATGAAACATATCAAACGGAGAATATAATATATGATTGTTTACGACCGCCTTTGGACCACGTTAAAAGAACGTGGTATTTCACAATACAAATTAATTAAAGATTACAATATCAGTACCGGCCAATTGGACCGCCTGCGCAAAAATGGTAACGTGAACTCTTATACTTTAAATCAATTGTGCGAAATTCTGGATTGCAGACTGGAAGATATTGCAGAATATAAAAAAGAGCAGATTTGATATAGCCTAAGCTTATCAATCTGCTCTTTTTATCACTTATATCTTTCTAAAAAATGATTTTCATCCGGTTCAAATCACTCTTCTTTCGATTCCTTCTATGAACCATTCTTTCCGCTGTTAATCACACCAAAAATCGATCCGATTCCAAGTCCAAGGAATAAAACCGCACCTACAAAACACAAAATGGTAAATATAATGCCAAATACTCCCACGATAGGAAGCATCAGTAATCCAAGGCTTACAAAGATACCGATAATACCCATCACAAAAAGAGTAATCGACAATACAAAAGAAACAATCATCACGACCATCCATACGATTTTCGCTGTATTGGTTTTCTTGACTGTATTTGCATTCTCACTCGTTTCTACAGGTACAATTTCACCGGTTTCATTCTTAGATGCTTCACTTTGCTCTGCACTTTCATTTGTAAACTGCTGTACCGACTGCTCTACCGGCTGTTCCACAGTTCCTTCTGCAATATTTATCATTTCCTGTCCGTCCATTTTATTCTCCTTTTACACTATAAAACTATATTTCCTCAACAACGGTACATCTATACTCTGCCTTACTCTTTCCAGCTGAGTCTGTGCAACTCGCCTTCCAACTTCATCTGAGCGAAATTATTCTGTCTGAGTGCCTCATAAAGAACAATGCTTACTGAATTGGATAAATTCAGAGAACGAATTTTATCTAACATAGGAATGCGAATACAGGTATCCTCGTAATCCACAAGAATTTCCTCCGGAATTCCGGCACTTTCCTTACCAAACATAATATAGTCATCCGGCCCATACTCCACTTCCGTGTAACAGTGATGGGCCTTGGTGGTGGCCATATAAATCTTGGCATTCGGATTCTTCTCCAAGAACTCTTCAAAGTTAATATATCTTCTGACGTCCAAATGTTCCCAATAATCCATACCCGCACGCTTGATTTCCTTCTCATTCAAGCGAAATCCCAAAGGCTCAATCAAATGAAGCACCGTATTGGTCGCCACGCAGGTTCGTCCGATATTTCCTGTATTTCCCGCAATCTCGGGCTGATATAAAACGATATGCATCTTATTTCCTCCGTTAAAGTTGCACTTTTTCAAAAACACACAATTCAAATAAAATCCAATTTGAAGTACTGCATAATCAATGATTGCGGTGACGACATTTTGCTGGAATATAAAATAATCGGCACCGCATCTTTATACTAAAACCTTCAAATTGGATTTATTTACTCTGCTCTTCACGTAATCTTGCAATGAATCTCTTCATCCGATTCAACGCAACCTTCAAATCATCAATAGAATATGCATAAGAAATTCGTAAAAATCCCTCGCCACAGTCGCCAAAAGCCGTACCGGGTACAACCGCAACCTTCTCTTCTTCCAGGAAGCGCATTGCAAAATCCTCACTGGTCATACCGAATTCCTTAATACAAGGAAATACATAAAATGCGCCATAAGGCTCGAAGCATTCCAATCCCATCTCTCTGAACTGATACATCAGGAATCTGCGACGCTGATTGTAAGATTCACGCATTTCAGCCACATCACCGTCACCATGCTTTAACGCCTCCACTGCAGCATACTGGCTGGTTGTGGGTGCACACATAATTGCAAACTGATGAAGTTTGGTCATCTGCTTCATAATAAGCTCGGGACCGCAGGCGTATCCGAGACGCCAGCCTGTCATGGCATATGCCTTGGAGAAACCGTTAATCATAATGGTTCTCTCACGCATACCGGGCAGGGTTGCGATGGATACATGGGCCTCATTGTAACTTAATTCCGAATAAATTTCGTCAGAGATTACATAGAGGTCATGCTTAATAATCACTTCCGCAATCGCTTCTAAATCCTTTTTTTCCATAATGGCTCCCGTAGGATTGTTCGGGAACGCAAGGATTAAAATCTTCGTCTTATCCGTAATGGCAGCTTCCAATTCCTCTGCTGTCAAACGGAATTCATTCTCATGCTTTAAATTAATGATTACAGGCACTGCGTCAGCCATAACCGCACAGGGCTCGTAAGATACGTAGCAAGGCTGGGGAATGATTACTTCATCTCCCGGATTTACCATACAACGAAGGGCAACGTCAATCGCCTCGGAACCGCCTACGGTTACAAGAATCTCGTTGATAGGATCATATTTGATTCCCTGCTTACGCATTATGTAATTGCTGATTTCACATCTTAATTCTTTTAAACCTGCATTAGAGGTATAAAAGGTTTTACCCTTTTCAAGGGAATAGATACCCTCATCACGAATGTGCCAGGGCGTATCAAAATCGGGCTCACCAACACCTAAGGAAATTGCATCCGGCATTTCACTTACGATGTCGAAAAACTTACGGATGCCCGAAGGTTTTACGTCGACAATTTTGTCTGAAAGCGGATTTCTCATGGTGTCATTTTTAACCTTTCATCGTTATTTGCCATAATGGTGCCATGGTCTTTGTATTTCTTTAAGATAAAATGTGTAGCGGTACTTAAAACGCTGTCCAAGGTAGAAAGCTTATCGGATACAAAGCTTGATACTTCCTTCAATGACTTACCTTCCAAAGTAATTAAAATATCATATGCCCCCGATAAAAGATATACTGCATTTACTTCGGGATAGTTGTAAATCCTCTCTGCAATATGATCAAATCCCTGTCCTCTCTGAGGGGTTACGCGCACTTCAATCAAAGCGCTTACCTTCTCAACGGAAGTCTTCTCCCAGTCAATCAAAGTATGATATCCGCAGATAATCTTCTCTTCTTCCATTCTTGCGATTTCGTTCATCAAATCCACTTCGCTCATTCCAAGCATAATGGCAAGTTCTTTTAAGTCGATTCTGCTGTTTTTTTCGATCATTTTTAAAATCTGTTCACGCATATATTTCTCCAATCCGAGATTATAAAATCTCTGTTTATTATCAAATATACTGATTTTCAAATTTCATTATAACGATTTTATCCTGCTAAGACAATAAAAAAGTCATTTTACGCGCCTTCGTATCCAAAAATAAAATCATCACAACACCTTATATAATTCGTCCGGCTTAGGCGCCTCAAGGAAGCGTTTTTCGCCTTCGTTCAGTACTGCCTTATCATTATTGTCTGTTGTTTTACCGATTACCACTGCGGGAATTCCGGCTTCTTCAATCGCCTTCGCACAGTCGTAACCGTTCTCGGCGACGATTAACATGGCTCCCGATGAAATAAGGCAATAGGGATTCAAATCAAAAAACTCGCAAACCTCTACAGTCTCCTGACGAATGGGGATTTTTTTCAAATCTACTTCTATGCCTACGCCGGCGCTTTGCGCCAGCTCCCAAAGTGCACCGAATACACCGCCTTCGGTGATATCGTGCATTGCTACAGCACCATTTTTTACCGCAATTCTTGCCTCCGGCAATACGGATAAAAAGGCGTCAAAGCCCTTAGCTTCTTCAATCAAAGGTCTGGGATATCTTGTAAGAAGCTCCGCTTCCTTTTCTTTGGCAAGAATGGAAGTTCCTTCCAAACCCACCCATTTGGTCACAATAATATCCATCCCCGGCTTTGCATTGCTTGTAGTGGTCAATTTCTCTTTCTTTGCCTTACCCACAGCAGTTACATTCAATACCGGTCTGTTCACAGCCGTTGTAAGCTCCGTATGACCGCCCAAGGGCTGGATTCCTAAGGAAGTACAAGCCTCTTTATATTGCTCCATTATGTTTTTTAACCGGGATTCCTTGTAATTCTCCGGTAAAAGTGCCGTACACAGAAGACCAACAGGCTCCGCCCCTTCTGCTGCCAAATCGTTCACCGCCACGTGTACCGCCAGACGGCCGATATCCGTTGCCGTCCCCGTAATCGGATCAGTGGTTGTAACATAAACTTCGTCCTCTTTTAATTGCAAAACGGCGCAGTCCTCCCCTAGAGCTGCGCCGATTAATACTTCTTCTCTTGTATTTTTAATCCCTTTGAGAATGGTTCTTTTCAACACATTCTCGGATACTTTACCAATTTTCATAATTTGTTTCCCGCCTTTGCACTTCGGTTTCGAACTGTTCCGGCGTACTCTCCGTTCTACCGGTTTATTGGCATCATGTTCTTATTGCGCTGCACCTGACAACTCAGCAACTTCCTGGGCATAAAGTACTGCTGCCACACCTTTGACATGTTCAATATTATTGGTTCCGCAAGCAGCCAGAATCTCTGCCTGGCGCTGGGGATTTGCCGTAGCCACACCTACGATGGCCGTTCTCGGCGACATGGAATAGGAACTTGAGTTTACCTGCTCTCTGGACACTTCTACGCCATCCACATAAACCACTTTCCAAAGCTGAGCCTTATAACCTACATGAGCAGACTGCACTTTGACATAACCAATCCCTTGTCCGGCATCTGCAACAACTCTTTCGTAATCAGGCTGAATCACCTGTAAAATTTCATTTACATATTCAATGGAACGATTCTCATCTCTGGTTTCTACACCGTAAATATTAAACGTAATCTTCTTATCTTCGCTTGTGTATCCTTCAATATAAATAGGATAATCCGTATTATTTACGAAACGGAAGTCCTTACCTGCAGACTCAGAAATCGCAGCGTCTCCGGATACCTGTGTATAAGTTACAATCATAGAATGATTGTGACGCTCTGTGACTTCAAGTTCTGCCATAAGCACGGCATTGTAAAGTGTCGTGGATACCTGGCAGATACCGCCACCCATACTGTCAACAACCATACCGCTAAGATATGAACCTGCCATAAAATAGCCGTTATCATAAGTAAAAGGTTTTACATTATCATAAAATGAATATTCTTCACCGGGATAAATAACAGAACCGTTAATCAATGCCGCACCGTTGGCTACATTGGCGCTTCTCGCCTTACCCGAAGAAGAGAAACTTGTGGTAAAAGAACCTAATAAATCATTTACCTGCAACAAATCTTCTGCTGTTCCTACCGGCTCTTCTACTTTTGCTACCAAATCAATTACAAAACCATCTTCGCTGACATTCTCAGAAGAAGAAAGCGCTGTTTTAATTGCCTCTACCGAAGCCGCTTCATCTACAACCGCACCAACTACTTCTTCATGGATAACAAATTCACCGTTTACACGTTCCATTGTAGCATTCTGGGCATGCTGGTCAAATTCCGCACACTTCTCCTGAATAACCTGTGCCACCATGGCATCATCAAAAGTATATTCCAAATGGTAGGTTACACCATTATTTTCCAAATCCTTTACTTCTTTATAACGGGCAATGGGGTTTCCCTTAGTTCCGATGGATAAAGCATCTTCCACAATATCGGTGTTGCTCCATTCCATACCGAAATCCGCCGCGGAAACTTCAATCTCATTTCCCTGGGCTGCACGAAGGGTAACAGGCATATTGCTGATTTCAGCAACGTAGTCTTCTACCGCCGCCTGTGCTTCTTCAGCTGTCATGCCGGAAACATCAATATTCTCAATATACACACCTGTTTTAATCTGTGTTGTTTCTTCCGCTTTAATCAAAAGAGAACTTCCGCAAACAAGAAGTGCAGTCATTAATGTAATTGTCGTGAACTTAATAATTTTTTTCATAGTTCCCTTTCTTTTTTGCCAATCCCCAAATGTGATACCGTAACCCGTTTTACATTGAAAAATCATATAAAATATTTTATAATTATTCTATATAAGGGTTGTCACCCTATTCGCATATTTTACTGGAATGCATACATTAACATAGGTAAAATCATTGCAATCACAAGAAAAATAATAATGACGGTTGACATGATTTTCTTTGCTTTTTTACTGTGAAGATTCATCATAACGAAAACCCTCCTTACTGTTGAATCCGTTGTTTTAGCGGGTTGTGTTTAAAGACACTCCCCCACGCTAATCGTTATACTGAAAGGATATTATAAATGAAGTTCCCTATTTTTGCAAGTGTTATCGTATTCTGCATCTGGCTCATATACGAAATCCGCAAGCATAACAAAAAGGACAAAAAAATACTGGATTCTTTCTGGAATAAAGAAAACCAAGCCAACAACACCCGTGCCAAATCTCTGGATGGGCTGAATTATATCGAAATTCCGGAAAGTGTTTATGCTGCGCTTCCTACGCCACTTCCTTTGGAACTGGAAGACTGTTCGAAGTTATTGCAACATTTAAAACAGAATAAAATCGTTAATCTGTCACACATCACCAACACCGACTTGAAATTAAAGTACGGTGCATCCAACCTGGATACTTTATCGGCGTATGACCAGAATTACATTAGCCTTCTGCGCGTTTTACAGACATTAAGTGATTACCACTACGAAAAAGGCAATATCGATACTGCTCGCGAGCTACTGGAATTTGCAGTTTCCATTCAAAGCGATAACATCGGCACTTATAAAATGCTGGCTAAAATTTATTGCGACAACGGCGAAGAAAGCAAGCTTGATTACTTAATCAGCGCCGCCAGTCTTTTACCCGGACTAACACAGAAGCCTATTTTGCGTTTTTTGAAGTCTTTGCGTACTGAGGACACAGATCCTGAAGAAAGCATTCTTGACATTTTGGATTAGGTGCCTTGCAAATGGTGCGCCCCAACTGAATAATGTGTATGTTATACAGAATCCAATGATCCTTCGGAAGTTTTTTCATTAAATCAAATTCAACTTTCGTGGGATCTTCTTCTTTGGTAATGCCAAGTTTCTTGCTGATTCTTTTTACATGGGTATCCACTACCACGCTTGGCTCATTAAAAATATTTCCGCGGATTACGTTGGCCGTCTTTCTTCCCACGCCGGGCAGGGCGGTTAATTCTTCAAGTCCTGACGGCACTTCTCCGCCGTGCACCTCCATCAGTCTTTTACAACAACCGATGATATTTACGGCCTTATTGTGATAAAAACCGGTGGAATGGATGTCCTTCTCCAACTCTTTCACATCCGCTTTGGCAAACGCTTCCACGCTGGGATATTTCACAAACAAATCCTTAGTTACGATATTAACCCTCGCATCGGTGCACTGGGCACTTAGAATCGTGGCAATCAAAAGCTGCCACGCGTTCTCGTGATCTAAATAGCATCTGTATTCAGTTCCGTATTCTCCGTCCAAGCGGTTAAGAATCGCCTGAATTCGTTCTTTCTGTGTCATATTGTTCCTTTCGTTTATCTCTAGTTTTGTCTGATTTTAGACGGGTAAAAATACTGTTTAAAGTATGCAAAACGATTCCTTGCGGGCACGCTCTCGCTACGTGTCGCACGTAACGGTACATAAGGTACTTCGTACCTAAGTACCGACGGCTCCCCAGTACCCGCTACCGGAAAGCGTTTTGCATACATTTACATTTATATCGCATAACCCCTAAAATCAGACAAACTTCTCCTTTAGAATTCCATTTCTATAAATAATCACTCATCCAGCTTTTAGTTTTTAGCATCTTTTATAACGGTAACACCCGCATCTCCCGTAATCGGATTGCGCTGCTTATAATCAAAGAATACAGCACCTACATATTTCGCGTTTACTTCTCCGTCCCAGTCCCTCATATCCCAAACAGGATAGCGGAAGTACTCCAAGTGTGTAAGATGCATCATCTGTTTTGCGATATACTGCGCATAATCTTTTAAAAGCGCCGGCTCACTCTCTTCTTTTTTATAAAAGTTCCAAACCAAATCTTCCTGCAATTTGCGGTCCTGTAAAAAGGCAGGACGGCTCTTTAATTTCTCGCGAAGATATAAGTCGTAAGTCAGTAATTCCCGATAGACCTCTTCGTTTGTACTGTCCGTTTCACAGGCAAAATCCAGCAAAACTTCATAGCGATAGCTTCTGGAAGGCGCCTGCACGAAATATCCCTTTCTCTCATAAAAGTCCGCCAAGGCCTCATACAAAGCAAAGGGCGATACAAACTGCTTCTTCAAAAATGCAATGGTATGCACAAACCGCCCGCTATTGTGGTAGATTTCCAGCATCTCCTCCACGCGCTTCAATCCTAACACATCTTCATAGGAAATCCAATTGGTAGATAATACCTCATAGGGCGGATTGCTCTCGTAAACAATGCCGTACTCTTCGGCCTTCTCGCCGATGTAAGAACCCGACAACACTTTTAAGAAGCCAAGCTGCAAATCATCCGGCTCCATTGCGTAAACTTCGTTGAATGAATGGATAAAAGATGCCTTATCTTCAAAAGGCAGTCCCACAATCAAATCCAAGTGTAAATGAATGTTGTGAAACTCTCGCAACTGCGCCACATTGGCTTTTAACTTATTCATATCCGTGACGCGACGGATTTCCTCCAAAGTCTGTCCGTTAGTGGTTTGTACGCCGATTTCCAACTGTACCTGTCCCGGCCTTAATTTGGATAAAAGTGCCAACTCCTCTGCCGTAATAATATCCGCAGCAATTTCAAAATGGAAGTTGGTGATGCCGTTATCGTGTTCATATATGTACTGCCATATCTCCATGGCGTGGCTGTGTTTGCAGTTGAATGTGCGGTCGATAAATTTTACCTGGGGCACATTATTCTCAAGGAAGAAGTCCAATTCCCTTTTAACCATATCCAGCGGGCGGAAGCGTACGCTTTTATCGATGGAAGACAAGCAATACGAACAACGGAACGGGCATCCGCGGGAAGTCTCGTAGTAAACGATTCGATTCCCGAATTCCTCTTTTAAAAGGTCTCCGTCGGCATACCAAAAAGGAATGTCCGCAAGGTCTAAAATTTGCGGTGCGCCGGTATTAAAGTCACGAGTAACAATGCCGGGGATGTTTTGCAATGTTATGTCCGCATTTCCTACAGTTGCGGCCTTCGCATTAGCGCACACCGCCTCACTGGCAGTTCCCTTGTCAGAATATCCCTCACAATATAACTCTGCCAATTTATAAAAGGTATATTCGCCTTCTCCTGTCATAATGCCTGTGACCTGAGGAAATTCCGCCAGCACTTCCTCTGCGCGGTAACTTACTTCAGGACCACCAAGCCAAATGGGCACGCCGGGCAGTAACTTTGCCAAGTCAGGCAGAAGCGCAGAAACCATCGCCCAATTCCAGATATAGCAGGAAATCGCAATCACATCAGGGTTGCGCAGATAAACATCCCTGCGGATGTCCTCGGAACGTTGATTGATGGTGTATTCCGCGATTTCCACGGCACTATTATATTCTCCGGCGCAGGCCCTTAAGCTGTAAATTGCCGGATTGGAATGTATGTATTTGGCATTGATGCCGATGAGTAAAATTTTCATATATGTTTCGTTCTCTGTCCTTTATTCTATTCTTACAAATCTTTTATATAAAATAACTTCTTAGCATTCGGTTATTTTCCCTTAATCTCAATGCGGTCCAGAATCCCCTGTACCCCGACATTTCGATGGGTAAGATACATTCTGCAGACGTCACTTACAAAGTCTTTATCTAACTTAAGCTTGGACGCAATTTTATCAATGTTTGCGCCCTTATCTATCAGGCGCATTATCTTCTTCACCGTGTCATGAAGTTCTGCGTTCTTTTGCACACTCTCGACCGGTCCTTCCATATCGGCGAAAGATATCTCTTCCCCCGCAATTACGGCCTTGCCGGCTCCGGCTTGCACCACCTCTGAACGCTCCAACACTGCCGTTTTCGCATGCCCGTAAAAAATCCTCTTCGGCTTCATAGCAAGAATACGTTTCCAACTCTCCTGTACCTCCGACTCTTCGTGGGCCTCAAGCTCATATAAAGGGTATAAATCTCCCACGAAAACATCGCCGGAATCCAGAATCAGGGAAATACTGTCATCGCTATGCCCCGGGGTTGGGATAATACTGCCCTCTATACCCAATTCCTGCAGAAAATCTCTGCTGCCTTCAAAGGTCACAAGCCATGTCTTTTCATCATCCACCGGAACATAAACAAATCTTTTATCTCGTTCAAGGATATGGTCGGAAGAATGCACAAACGCCTTCTGGCTCTCCATCACAACCACTGTCACACCCTGCTTTGCAAGCTCCCCCGCAAGTCCCATATGGTCCGGGTGAAAGTGGGAAATCAACAGATATTTTATATCCTGCAATTTGATGCCCTGCTCACCCAAGGCTTTGCACATCATCGTAAAAGTGCCCGCCCAGCCGGTATCGAACATCAACAGCTCTTTCTCGCCGGAAATAATATATGTATTTGTATTGTCATAATGTAATTCGTAAATCATATCTTCTACACTCTAACTTAAATTTACTCACTTCTTTTTAATGATATGTTTTTCTTTAACCATCGTCAAATGGTTTATTCCGGATTTATTACATTCTTTTTTATAATCCTTTCGTCTGGGGTTAACAAACAACCACTTTTCGCCGATATATATCGTAACAAGGAAGTTTTTATTTATCGCACGGAAGCAGGATAAATATTTTAAATATGTTTTATTTTCGTGCCGCTTGTTTCCTTTTACAAGTGGCTGTATTTTTTCATCGGAATCAAATCCGAACTATATGGTGTACTTTTATCCCTGCTTCAGAAAGGATTATTATATGAAGATTGAACAGGTGCGGTCTGCCTATAGTTACCAAATTAAATCATATAACGAACAAATTCATCTGCTGACAGAGAAGAAACAGAAGCTGGACGAACAGATTAAAAAAGATCCAAACGGCCAGGCCCTCTGGGGCGAAGAAGCCGCCACTTTGGAATTGACCATCAACAAGCTGGACGAGAAGAATTCCCAGTACAAGGACTATATGGAAAAGTTGATGGAACAACATACCGCGATTGCCAATATGGAAGTTGCCAAGCAACAGGGTGACGCAATGGCTGAAGGTATGGAAGATATGGGTAAAATTATGGAAGTCGCCCGCCGCATTATGAAAGGTGACATCGTACCCCCTTCCGACGAACGCAAACTGATGGAATTCGATGATGAACTGTATCAGGCTGCCAAAAACATCGGCAGAATGAGACAACGGTTAGAAGAACAGAAGGAACATGAATCCCTTTGGGAAGACGAAGAACCCAAGGAATACCCGGATCCCATGGAAGTTGCCGATAACTCGGAAGCTTTTGGCTCAGGTCCTGAAATCGTATCCGTAGAGGAAACAATGGCATCGGTTGAGGTGCCCACCGAATAAGCATTCTGTTTGATTAATATATAAAAAGACTGTGGTAATTAAGCTATTTGTGCTCAATACCACAGTCTTTTGCTTTGTCATCATAATCTGCTACATCAGTTTCAAACAAGCGCAGCGCCGGTATTATAAACTAAACTCACACACCCAATATCCCTTAATCGGCAAGTCCTGATCCGCCTTGGCACTGCCAATAAATTCGGTAATGATGAGTTTATAGTTTCCGCTTTCCAGTTCGTCCATAGGTAGCTTACAACTCACTATACCATCTGTAATACCGGCCTTTTCATTGGACGTTCCTTCCACTATAGTCTCTCCTTCCGCATTCACAATAGAGTATGCATGAACGCCTACGCTATCCAGAAATGCATAGGGTGCCTCCCCCGCTTTTAAAAGAACAGCGTCCACGACGATACTGTCACCGCTTACCGTTGCACTCACTTCAATCTCTTCGGTAGCCTGCTCATAGGTCATTCCTACAACAGCTCCGTCCCAGCGGGTTACATCCGCAAAAAATCCTTCCAGCTTACCGCTTCCGGCCATAACCGTAACACCGCCAAGTCCCAAGCATAAAGCGACTGCTGCCGCCACCGTAGCGATGCGGGTCCACTTTCTTGCGCTCGCAGTACGAGTTTTATTTTGAACCATTCTTTCAGTTGTTTCTTTCTCAACAACACTATTATCGATAGCTGCTTTACCTTCTATGTTCATCATTTTCATATCAATATTCTCCTTTTCCAAGCCTGCATTTCTGCAGTTCTCTACTATTCTCGCCTTCATCTCGTCAGGCATTGTAACGTCTTTTATCTCTTCTTTTAAAAGGGTTCTTTCCATCCTACATATACTCCTTTCGATATACTTCCTTAAGCAGTTTCCGCCCCTTTTGCAGGCGCATTTTAACGGCGGAAGGGGTCTTCCCTACCATCTTTGCAATGTCTTTGACCGGGTATTCTTCCACATAATGAAGAATCAACACCAGCCTGAATTTCTCGGGCAGGGTCATAAGCGCCTCTAATATACCGCTGTTTTCGCCATCACTGCTTTTATATTCATAAATATCCGTATCTTCCGCCAAAGGGTGCTTTGTCCGGAAGCGAAGTATGTCTTTGCACCGGTTACTCGCTACCGTAAGAAGCCACGCCTTCCTATGTTCCTCACCGGTGAAAGCAGGGGCTTTGCGGTAGTATTTTAACATGGTCTCCTGCAGGGCGTCCTCTGCGTCCGCACTGTTTCCAAGCATCACAAGACACAATCGAAAAAGCATATTGCCGTAGGTTTCCATCACCCATTCCAAATCATCGGCCGGCCACGCCAATGTCTCTTTCATACTCCCTACCTCCTTTCACCTATAACACGTATGAAGGGCGTGTTTGGTCAATTATACTATAAAAAATATATCCCGAAAGAAGAATTCTATAAATATAAAAACACCCATCTTTGATAAAGACAGGTGTTTCAATCCTGATAAAAGCTACAAAATCACTCCTCTAATGCAATACTTAATCGATTCTCCAGCATTTCGCAGGTTTCGTCAATATTTCTTTCTCCGTTCAAATAATATTGCACCTCTTCACTTAAAATTCTCATATACTCTTCATCCATAGGCTCAACATATGCAGAAGATGCAATCATATCCTTCATCCGCGCCGCTTCTTCCTCACTTACACTACTAATTTCCATTACCACACCGTTCATTCCGTAAGAATTAGAACCTACAAGGATCTGATTTCCAAACCGGTCCGTATAATTTTCAGTGGCTGTAAGACGAATCATCCAATCTTCCCAAGCGCCTTTTAATACCGGCAGTTCCGTTTCACCAAACCAACGACTATATATTTCTTCGTCGAAAATATAATCCATAAAGGCATACATTCCTTCCTTTTGGTCTGAATAAGATGTAATACCAAACTCCATCATACTCGGAACCAATACAGGCCCCTCTGCCCCGTAACTGTCGCACAAAAATCTGTTATCAAAGAGATACTCATAAAAGAAATAAGAATAAGGCATCACGATATCGCCCTGTATGCTGATTGCGCGTCCCTCCATCACTGCCAAACTGCTGTCTGCAGGCGTAGCATTTGTACTGTTTTCTTCTTTTATCACCTCTAAAAGTGTTACAAATTCTTCATCTAAATGCAGTTCACCATTTTCTTCGTCAATAAATCTGTCTCCGGAGTAGCGCATCAGTTGCATAAAATTGCCTTCGGCATCTCCGTCGGCAAACAAAACTTTGCCATCCGCCGTTAAACTGTTATAATCAGACAATCCCGCAAGACCGACGTTTTCCTCTGTCATAAAACCTACCACTGAAAATTCCGGATAAACCGAATAGATTTTACCATTTTCATCTTGTATATTTTCCCAGATAAAGGGTTCAAAATCGTCGGCAGTTACTACATGTCCGCCTTCAAAGTACTCGTTTAAATCCAGCAAAACGTCATTTTCAATCAAATCACTCTTATCCATACCATACAAAAGAATGGCATCCGCTTCTTTATTTACCGCCACATCCAAATACAGGGCATTCCACGCATCCTTAGGGTCTTCATACTTATCACAATATTCAATCAATTCAATATAGTATTCTTCCGACGTATTGTTAAACGCCAGCGCCGTCTGATTTAAATTAGGCGGAATCATATATCCCGCTATTTGTATGGTTTCTTTTCCTTCACCGGCAGAATAGCTGACCGCCTCATCAGATGCCTGAAAGTAATAGTATTCTTCCGCTAAATCAGCTATATTGAAATATTCCACGACATAATTTCCATTGCCGTCCGATACAACCCAATGCACATACTCCCCAACCAATCCGACAGTTTCAAAATCAAGGACTTTATATCCCTCTCCATCTTTTACGCCAATCAAATGGGACGGTACAATCACATTTCCGTTGTCATCTTTTATGATTTCACTTACATAGTAGAAATCGTAATCATTATCTCCGGGATAGACAAGGACATTGTCCGGCAATTCCTCCCAGGATAATTTGAAGGCATAATCTATAGGTGTTAATCCGTTCTCCGGAAGATACTGATAAAAAGCATCCCTGCCGTCTGCCAACATGCAGGAATTGTCCAAATGGGGATAAATCTTCCACATATCTTCAGCCACTTCCACCGATACCAGATTTAAATCATAATCAAACACCAGTAATATGTCTTCGTGTCTGAGTAATGTAGTATAAAAATAATTTTCATCGCCAAAAATCAACTGCGGTCCTTCAAAAACAACACCTTCCGGCAAATCCAATGTTGTACCATCCTTGCGAATTAACTCTTTTGTCTCTATATCATACAGATAGATGATATTACTTATCATATCCATAAGAATTACTTCATTATTTCTGCTGATTGTCCCGCGATATACGGTATCATCCGGCACTTCTCCAGCCGTAAGTATCTGTTCCAACTCACCGCTTTCATAATCATAAATGTAAAAATCATTGTATAAAGTAGTGCCTTCACTTATTTCTCCTATTCTTGCCCAATCGTTTATCAGACACGCTTCCCGGTTGGAACCCATAATATCTCTTGTAATATTATCGTCTGCACTTCTTTCTGCATCAATTCGACTTGTAATATTGGTATCTGCTGCAGAAAACATATAGGTACGGATAAATTGATTGTAATTCTCCGCAGTTTCAAACGGGTCTTTGGAACAGCCTGCCAGACTGATTGAAAAAACCAATATTATTATAAAATACAAGATTTTCTTCATAGCACATTCTCCATTAAAATTTTCTTTTAAATGTGAAATACGCGCACACTCAAACTGTATCACTTCGTTTGATACAGTTATAGCATTAAATTCTTATGAAGTCAATCCTAACGTTTTTGTATACTTTGCACATAGACGATTCCTTTTAATCACTGTTATCCTTACTTTAGAGAGACAGAAAGATGAACAACAATTCTATGAGTGACAAGGAACTTGTTATTATCACAATTGAATAAACGCGGAAACACCGCCCATATGAGCGGTGCTTTCTTCCTTTTATACATAAAATATTTTATCGGTATTGATTGTCGCTTACATACAACCTTACATATTCATCATCTATCGTTAATCCGGCCTGTTTGTCATAATTGATTACAAACGTTTCCACAGACTCACCATTGCTGTTATAAACATCACCACTTTGAATGCTAAGTGTCGTTTCGCCTTCATGGGTAATATCTTCTATTTCTAAGGTTGCGCTTCCGATGCAGATGGTATCACCCTTCAAATACTCTTCTTCAGAAATAAAACCATCTTCTGATGCCTGTAATCCGTTATCTACAACGATGGTTGCCCATGTATTTGTATCCGTATAATATTCAATATATTTAATCATAATTACAGCCAATCCGCCTAATAAAACGCAAATTACAGCCGCAATAATCGACACGATTTTAATTACTTTTTTACTTTTCATATGTTCCTTTCTCCTTCTGCTTTAACGCTTATATTTTCGAATGAACTGAATTAATTCGTCATCGCAATTTTCTTTTTTCAAAATAAAAGCACCGTATTTCTCATATTTTAAATAAAAATGTGTCTTCGTTTCTATAATTTTTAAAAGATCCTGATAATTTACCTTGTATACGCGTCTCTCCGTTTTTACCTCGAAATGATCTTCGAAGAACGTGTATTGATAAGTGTCCGTATTCTCTTTGGAACCTAATTTCCAACCTTCCCCTTTTTTATCAACGAGTCGAACAATATACTTAATGATTACAACACCGGCAATAATTGCCACCGCATAAGGCGCTATACTCCCCATTCTTTCTAATAAAAGTATGATTAACGGTGTGGCAACCGCTATTGCAATAAGTTGAAGAATAATATTTGCCTCATAGACCCTTCTTTGCATTTTTCTATACTCACCATATGTATATTCCAGTTGTGTCTGATACATATAATACATCCTCCTCTTTCATTTATTTCTTTTGGATTCATCTGAAATCTTACGTTTCTACATATAAAACACACGAAAAATCAAAAAGGTTTCATTTTATATAAAAAACACCCGTCTTTGATAAAGACAGGTGTTTCAATCCGTTATTTCACAAATTTATAATCTATGATAACCCAGTCATAGGCATCATAATCCATCATAGTACCACAATACTTACATACGCCACCCTCTGTCAGCGAAATGGTGGCGCCGCAATGTTGACAGGTAAACATGGAAATATCACTTTTATGCTTGTAATCGCGCTGTTTGGCCAATGTGACCTGCACAATTCTTAAATCCTTTTTCATTTTGTTTCCGCAATCAGTCCAGACACGGACGCTACGATGCAGAGTTATATATTGAAATCGGTCATCTGTCCGATAACCCTTAATCATAAAACGGCCAAGTTCACATCGGATTATACTCTGATTTGACATAAGATACGGAGCAATGTCACATTTAACAAAAGCTGCCACATCCTGAGGGTGGTCGGCAAAATGTATGGATTTCAATTTGCTGTCCAAAGAAGAAATAAATTCCTCAATGGATATACCCGGGTTTGAACTACGAATTTGTTGTAAAAAATGATTATGCACTTCGTGTTCCTTTTTTAAGTCAGGAATCGTAGCCGCAGCTGTAATTCCCGTAATCAAAAGGGCAAGCGGCATAAGCAAAAGAAGTGGTGGAAAAGCTCTCATATATGTAATTGGAATCTCAAAGGAATATTTAAATGCTTCATTCCAGAAATTTATGTATCCTTCATTACTTCTTCTATCATGTCTGTTGAAAACTCTGGCTACCGAAATAACCTTATCGTTATAAGCGGAAATATCAAACTTACTGTTACAATAATCGCAACCATCCAGAAGTTTCTCCAACGGCATTTCGACTCCACAGTTCGGACAAAGATACATTCCTTTAACTGTAGATGAGCGCATTATATAATAATCTGTCTCACAAGATTTATCCAGCTTTCCTACAAGTACATTATCCCTGAAATAGCGAATATCAATCCATGTCTTTTGCGTCAACTTATTGACCACATATTTACCGTCACTGAAATATTTAATTTCCGTAACTCTTTTATCTGCACTGTATCTGTAATCCGTAGGTCTGATAAAATAAGATTTATGATGTGTATGAAGTCTGCGTTTCTCCAAGCGTTTCTTCTCAAGATACATACTGTACCAATGCTCCTGGGTAACGCAGGACATGGGATTCTCCTGATCGGCCGGCAATCTGTCAAACCAATGAATCATTTGATTTTTATAATGCCAAACCAAATCGTATAAATGCAACCAATCCGCCTTAGGTTGCGTCAGGCTCTTACCGTCAACTCTAAAATCTAAATCTCTTCCGTATTTATTATAAAATTCCTGCAAATTCATATATTAGCTTTTGACTCCGTTAAAATGATTCTTTTATCAATAACACTTTACAACCCCGATAAAAGTTGCAAAATTATCGTGTACTTATCTATTCTAACACAAACCCGGAAAAGTGAAAACCTGTACAGCAAATTGACGCTATTTTGGAATCGTGCTATCATAAATTTGACTTTATTTAAATTCGATAAAAGGATATTGGTAATTATGGGAAAGCGATCTGTATCATCTCGCAAAAAACAAAAGAAACAAAAAGATTTTATTGAAGAGTTATGCATAAAATCAGCGGGGTTTATTGCACTTATATACTTGTTTGCAGTTTTAACCGTTATGCCTCTTTATGTTTATGATCATTATTATCAAATGGCATTTTCAAAGTGGAGCGTTTATCTGTATTCAACACTGACATTTGTCACTCTAATCACCATAATCGGACTATTATACCTTGGAAATTCCGTTTACAAAAAGAAACCTTTTTCAAGAGTGCAGTTAAACATAACTGATATAATGGTGATTCTGTACGGAATAAGTGTAATTGTTACGATGCTTACTTGCGGTTATCCGCAAAATGCCTGGCTTGGTACGGACGGCTGGTACATGGGAGCTCTTGCACAATTATTGTTCGTAGCTACATATTTAATTCTGTCACGAATTGAAATATCAACTTCAAAAGCGATATGGCTAAGTCTTCTCCCTTCCTCAATTTGCTTTATTATCGGCATTGCCCAACGTTACGGTCACGACATTTTTCATTTTTATTACGGTATGCCCGCAGAAGTTATACGTGACTATTTGTCCACAATAGGAAACCGAACCTGGTACTCGGGCTATATTAGCGTACTCTTCCCTCTCGGCTTATATCTGTTCTGGCTGGGAAAAACCAAAACACAAATTTGGCTGTCGGGAGTTTATTCGTTTCTTGCTTTTTCGGCCATTGTAACCAATAATAGTGACAGTATTTATTTGTCACTGGGGGCAATATTTTTTGCCTTATTTGTTATGAGCATTGGAAATTTAGAGAAGATTTGCCGATGGCTGTATGTTTTAGGCCTTTGGTTTACTTCTTGCGGTTTGATGTATATATTGCGTGTTTTTAATCAAGATGCTATAAGAGTTTTGCGTGGCTTCTCTGCATTCTTTTTAGATATAAAAACCATACTCGTCGGATTATTAACAATTGCCGGATTTATATTAATATTTAAAATAATTCTAAAAAAACGAAAAAAACAAACCGAATGTCCACCTATCGTAAGAAAACGTCTGCAAATAATATGCATTTCTTTTGCCGGATTAATCATCCTTCTTACAATTGGTATTATTGTTTTAAATACATCCGGTTTATTTCAAAAATGGTTTGGGATTACCATCGATAATAATTATTTATTGTTCAATAATTTTTGGGGCGACTCAAGAGGATACAATTGGAAATTTACGTGGCAAATGTTTAGCGAATTATCCTTCCCTAAAAAACTATTTGGTATCGGTTCAGATTGTTATGCCTATTATGCTTACACCACCCCCGCTTATATGCAGGCTTTAAATGAATTTTGGGGAACAATAGTCGTAGTAACAAATGCACATAATGAATGGTTAAATGCTTTACTTTGTCATGGAATTATTGGTAGTCTTTTGTATATTGGTATATTTATCAGTTTGATTGTAAAATGCTTTTATAAGCAAGATACAAAAAATATAAGTCCTATTTCAATTGCTATTTCTTTATGCGCTCTTAGCTATATGATGCATAACATATTCTGCTATC
Source organism: Lachnospiraceae bacterium (assembly GCA_045580855.1). Taxonomy (GTDB): domain Bacteria; phylum Bacillota; class Clostridia; order Lachnospirales; family Lachnospiraceae; genus UBA3766. The sequence continues at coordinate 20,503 of JAZNOO010000014.1, forward strand.
AGCAAATATGTGCTACAGGACCTATTTTTATTTTGATGGGAATTGCTTCATATCACCTACGTTCCAATCAAAATAAATCATAGTAATTGCTGTGTACATTGATTAACAATTAAAAACCACCGCTTATTAAAGCGATGGTTTTTTTGTTTCCTTATTTTTTACGCTGTCTCAATACTGTCAGCCTTCGCCAAACCATATTTTTCAACGGCAGCTTCACGCATCTTGTATTTCAAAATCTTACCTGCTGCGTTCATGGGGAATCCGTCAACAATGTCTACATACTTAGGCACTTTATGCTTTGCCATATTTGCACGTACATAGTCCTTGATTTCCTGCTCGGTTAAGGTTTCGCCGTCCTTAGGAACAACGCAAGCCATAATTTCTTCACCCAACTGCTCGTCGGGAACACCGATAACCTGAACATCTTTTACTTTATCGTGAGTATAGATAAATTCTTCGATTTCCTTCGGGTAAATGTTTTCACCACCACGGATAATCATATCTTTCAAACGTCCTGTAATACGGAAGTTTCCTTCGGGTGTCATACAAGCCAAGTCACCGGTATGAAGCCAGCCGTCTTTGTCGATGGCTGCTGCAGTTGCCTGAGGCATCTTGTAGTAACCCTTCATAATGTTGTAGCCTCTTGCTACGAATTCACCGTTTTCACCAACGGGCATTTCTTCGCCGGTTTCAGGGTCAACGATTTTACATTCAACGCCGGGCAAAGGACCGCCTACGGTACCTACGCGGACTTCCAAAGGATCATCCGTGGTACTCATAGTACATCCGGGCGAAGCTTCGGTCTGACCATAAACGATGGTAATTTCTTTCATGTTCATTTTATTCACTACGTCCTGCATAACGGAGATAGGGCAAGGGCTACCTGCCATAATACCGGTACGCATGTAAGAGAAGTCTGTCTTTTCGAAATCCTCATGCTCAAGCATAGCAATGAACATAGTGGGAACACCGTGGAAACAGGTGATTCTTTCCTGGTTGATACATGCCAATGCGGGCTTGGTTGAGAAATAAGGAATCGGCGATAAGGTAACACCGTGGGTCATGGATGCTGTCATTGCAAGCACCATACCAAAGCAGTGGAACATAGGCACCTGAATCATCATACGATCTGCCGTAGACAAATCCATTCTGTCACCGATACATTTACCGTTGTTAACTACATTGTAATGTGTAAGCATAACACCCTTCGGGAAGCCTGTGGTTCCTGAGGTGTACTGCATATTACATACGTCATGCTTATCAACCAAAGACGCACGACGATATACTTCTTCAATAGGCACGTTATCTGCTAAAGCCAGTGCATCGCTCCAGGTTAAGCAACCGGGCTGCTTAGAGGTTACGTTGATTACGTGACGTAAGAAAGGTAATCTCTTGCAGTGCAAAGCCTTTCCGGGTACGTTGGTTGCCAATTCAGGACACAATTCCTGAATAATCTCAGCATAATTCGAGTCTCTGTAACCATCAATAAGAATCAATGTATGTGTATCTGAGTTACGAAGCAAATATTCTGCCTCGTGAATTTTATAAGCAGTATTCATGGTAACCAAAACCGCACCAATCTTCGTACAAGCCCAGAAAGCGATGTACCACTGAGGAATGTTGGTTGCCCAAACTGCTACGTGTGTACCGGATTTAACGCCCAATGCAATCAAAGAACGTGCAAACTGGTCTACATCATCACGAAATTCAGAATAGGTTCTGGTATAATCCAAGGTTGTATAACGGAATGCGTACTGATCAGGGAATTCTTCAACCATACGATCAAGTACCTGAGGGAAGGTTTTATCAATGATTTCTTCCTTCTTCCATACATACTGGCCGGTACCTCTTTTATTACGGTATAAAGACTTACCTACTACTACCGCTTCCTTCTGATACTGGCTCATATAATTAACAAAATGAGGGAATACAATGCCTGCATCTCCCAATTCTTCCAACCATGCGGGAATCCATTCAAAAGAAACATAACCTTCATAGTTAACAGACTGTAACGCTAACATTAACTCATCAATCGGTAAAGTTCCTTCGCCCATTAAAGAGTACTCAATGTTGCCGTCAACCACTTCAGAATCCTTGATATGCACGTGTTTTACGTATGCACCCAAGTTCTGGATGGTCTTTTCAGGCGTTTCGTTGCCGTAGCGTACTGTGTGGTGAATATCCCACAATGCAGCAACGTTATCACGGGCAAATACATTCAAAACGTTGCGAAGACGCTCTGTATCGGTGTAAGGACCTACAGTTTCAATCAAAATGGAAATTCCGTTGTTATCAGCCTCACGATAGGTTCTCTTGATACATTCGATTACTGCATCGTCTTTTACGTCCTTATCGGTAGAATGCTTGCCTGCGCGAATACGGATGCAGGGACATTTTACGATTTTGGCAATCTTAATGTATTCTTCGATTTCTGCTACATTTTCATCGATTTTGGTTTCATCAGACACGTCGCAAGTGGTATCCAGGCAGGGAATGGTTAATTCCATCTGCGCCATCTTATGTGCGGTTTCTACAATGTTTTCACTGTTAAAAGGGCGGTTTTTGCCGGAGAAAACTTCTCTTTTGACATCATGGATTTCGATACCGTCGAACTGCAAATCCTTGGCAGTTACGTAAAAGTCTGTCCAGTCAAAATCATCCCAGCCGTTTGTACTAAATGATAATTTCATGTTCTATCTCCTATTTCCAGATTAATGTTATTTTTACTGATAAAATTACTGATTTGCGTTCTGCTCTTCGTGAACAATCTTGTTCAATGCATTTACGTATGCACGAATACTTGCGCCGATGATATCGGTTGAAATACCATTGCCTGAGTATACTTTGTTGCCTACACGAATTTTTACGAAAGCAGAACCTACCGCTTCGCTACCTTCGGTTACGGACTGGATCTGGAAATCTTCCAAATCATAATGATGTCCGACAATCATTTCAATTGCAAGAAGTGCAGCTTCGATGGGGCCGTCTCCTGAACTTAAGCCCTTCATGGGAGTGCCTTTTTTATCCAAAGTAACCTGTGCGGTGGGAGTAATAATGTTACCGCTGTTGATTACGTAATCTACCAACTGATAAGTAGGAGGAACCTGAAGTGCAGCGGTTGCAATGATTGCTTCCAATTCCTTCGCGCCAACGGGTTTCTTCGCAGATACACGCTTGAATTCCTTGAATACCTTGGCGTTATCATCATCAGAAAGTTCATAACCTAATTTCTTAACCGCCTTAATTACTGCAGCGATATCAGCCTGAGCCGTCAAATTCACGTCTTCATGTGCATCGTTGCCTGTAGTCTCACCAAACGGTGTCTTTCCGGTCTTCTTGTTGCTGTCAAGCCATGTCATCTGACGAACGGCTCTTGCAAGTTCACCCTGGGATACGCCACATTCCACTTCCATTGCATCACCCTTCATGGTAATGGTGTGCACTACAGTTTCCAAGGAAGGAGTTGCATTGCCGATTAAGCTTGCTTTAATCTGGCTTACACCTGCCTTAGCGCCTGCGAAAACGTTGGCGTTTGCTACGTTCAATTCATCGGAACAGGTTGCGGAAATAACTACGTTTTCCATAGCCGGAACATTTGCTTTAATCTCTTCAATAAAATTCTTAAATTCTTCGGGGAACATTACACCTGCAGTGTCACAAATGTCAATGGTTGTTGCGCCGTTTTCAATTGCCGCTTCAATTACCTGGCAAAGGAAAGGCATCTCGCTTCTGGTCGCATCCTGTGCTGAGAATTCAACATCCTTACATTTGCTCTTTGCATATGCCACTGTTTCTTTCACTGCTTCCAAAACCTTCGCCGGCTTCTTTCCGCAGATGAACTCCATCTGAACCGCTGAAGTCGGTGCACAAATGCGGATACGGGGCTTTGCTGCGCTTGAAACCGCATCCCAAGCCTTATCTACTTCTTCTTTGCAGATTCCTGCTCCAACGGATAAAATGCTTTCTTTAATCATAGGTGCGAGAGATTTCACCAATAGTGCATCTGTTTTATCCTTGGCTACATTGGGCATCTCGATGATATCGATATTTCTCTTTTCGAGCTGCTTTGCAACCTCCATTTTTTCTTTGAAGCTCATGGAAAATTCAGCTTTTTCCGAGCTTTCTCTGATTGTTACGTCTGCAATACTGATTTTCTTCATTTTCTTTCTCTCCTTTTATATATTTATAATATTATATTGTCTTTTTGTTCGCCCTATCGCGCGCCGGAAGAATGTGCACAGCACAT
>JAZNOO010000015.1:0-2551 GCA_045580855.1 Lachnospiraceae bacterium
AACCGCAAACAGGTTGACAACCTTTTATATCGTGCTAAAAAGGAACTTCGCATCATTCTTGGGAAGGATGGTGAGCTGTTATTATGAGAAATTTTGAAGAAAGAAAAGCGGAAGTATTCCGCCGCAGTGAAAATAGAATAAAAGAGCGTAAAAGGAACCGCAATCGCATCCTGGCTCTGTGCATCCCTCTTTGCCTGATTGTTACCGTTTGGTCGATTATGATACTGCCTGCAATGATGCCGGCCAATAAAAGTAATAATAGTGCTGGCGAAGGTATGGACATAATGGGTGGTGTTGATGGTACTGAAGCAGTGTTTGTTCGTGTAGAAGTTATGAGCACCGGTACCGCCACACAGTCTGCTATCCTGAAGGATGATGCCGATGAAGTGGCGCAGATTTACTATACCGTGCAATCGTCCTTTGTGAACTCCGGTGGAGGTAATAAGGAATCAGCCAATGATAAAGCAGAAGACGATGCGTTAACGGAAGAAAACAAGGACTTTTCGCAAAGTGGAACTACAAATCTGTCTTCCGGATTTAGAATAATCTTTACCACCGAGAATGGCGCACAAACCGTCTATTCTCTTTCCGGGGATAAATTGATCAATGAAACAACGAAACAAGAAACCATTTTGACAAAAGACCAGCGTACTAATCTTTTGAATATGCTCGGATTAACAATTACATGGGAGGAGGATCCCCAATGAAACGAATAATGGCTCTTGTGTTATCTGTCTTGCTTTTGGGTATGCTCACTGCCTGCAATCAAAATGTTGGTCGGCATGCAGATGGCATAATAAAAGCGGATAAAGCCACCATCGAAATCGGCAAGACACATACCGATTTTGAAGGCATGAATATTCAAATTGTCAATGTTGTTTGGAATGACGAAGAAACAAAGCTCGACGTCAAATGGAACAACGAAACCTCATATAATGTGGTTTACGGCGAATATTATAAAATTGAAAAAGAAATAAATGGTAAATGGGAAAGCTGTGTAACCCTCGACAACCTTGCGTTTAACGATATAGGTTATGAATTACGTTCCAAATCCTCACAGAAGCAAACATATAATCTGACGGATATGTTCGACATTTCGGAAAACGGCAAATACCGCTTTGCAACCGATTGCTCGGTATACGAGAACGGTCGCGGTGCCGGAAGTACGGAATGTGAGATGTGGGTAGAGTTCACAGTTACCCGTATCGGAGACACAAGTGGAGATGTGCAGAAAACCTTTATTGATTTTGTTCCTCAATACATTCGCACAAACGGGTATCACGAGGACGTGGAATACCCTGTAGTTAAAATAATTCGCTCTGTCGAGGAACTGAACGCATACTACAACGAGAACAAAGAAAGGTATGATCTTGAGCGCAATGACAAAGTCTACTCGGACACTACCATCGGCTTCCTCGATGCCTGTGATAAATACACCGCAGGATATTTTGAAGACCAAATCCTTGTAATGGTTCTCCTGGAAGAAGGCAGCGGTTCTATTCGTCATAATGTAGATAATGTAAAGCACGGCTCAGATGGAAAGTTATACATCAGCATAAGAAGAGATGTTCCCGAAGTTGGCACAGATGATATGGCGGAATGGCACATTCTGATTGAGCCTGAGAAAGATATTACTGTCGCAAGTGAGTCTGATGTAATAGTTTATTTGGATGGTGTAAATCCGAAGACTCAGCCAACTACCGTATACGAGTCAGGTTCTTATTCAAACATTACACTTACTATTCCTCATGACTGGGAATACGAGACGGAACGTGGAAACAGTCCCGACGAATATTGTATATCCTTCTGGCCCGCAGACCAAACCGAAGGCAAAATCAAAATGTGGTACTATACTGCGTTTGGTGTTTGCGGTACAGGTCTCGAAGAAAAGGAAATTACTGTCGGAGAATATAAAGCGTGGCAAGGCACCTATGATAACAAGAAAGTTTGGGATTTTATCAGTTTCAGAGGTATGGCTGGCTCCTATGTTGCAATGAATGAAGGTGCGGATAAATGGTGGAGCCAATATGGCGATGAAGCAATGCAGATTCTCAATTCCGCTAAGATAGCAGAAAACATACTGACTGAGCAACAGATTATCGACCTTGCAAAGAAAGATGTTACTGTTGAATACAATCAGACGAGCGCAAGATTTGATACCGAGAAAGGTCTTTGGACTGTAAGCTTCTCAAAGAAAAATACAGCCGGCGGAGATCAGGTCTTTACTATTACACATGAAGGCAAAATCATTGATGTAGAATACGGCGAGTAAGGAGGTGCCACTATGAAAAAGAAAATATGGATACCAATAGTTATCGTTGTTTTGCTGGCTATTCTTGTAATCCCGCTTCCTACGGGCGTATATAAGGACGGTGGAACGAGAGAATACACCTCGCTGACTTATAAGATTGTAGATTGGAATCGATTGACCGATGACGGCTCCATTTACAGTGCCACCAAGGTGTATTTCTTCCCTAATAACTTCCGTTCCATTGATAACCTATGGTACAAAGAGGAACCAAACGTAGAGCACTCTTTTATCGCAACCATA
>JAZNOO010000016.1:0-117503 GCA_045580855.1 Lachnospiraceae bacterium
AAAATTTGAATTTGTCTTTGCAAATGATAGGAGAAAGATATGAGAATACTAATTATAAATGGTGGTCCACACAAGGGAAATACGTGGCGATTGACGGAGATAGTAAGAGAGATTTTATACAATTTTGATAAGACTATTATGTTCGATGAAATACATTTATCAGATATTGACCTTCCGTTTTGTACGGGATGTAGTAATTGCTTTCGTAAAGGACATGTAGTCTGTCCGCATAATAAAAAAATGCAGCCGATCATGGATATGATAGAAGAAAGCGATGCAGTTATCTTTTCGGTTCCGTGCTTTCAGGGGCATTTGCCGGGAATATTGAAAAATTTTACCGACCATATGGCATTTATGTTGCATCGACCAAGATATTTTACAAAGAAAGCGCTTATCATTAGTACAACCGGTGGAGTATCAGCTGATAGTACAACAAAAGCTTTAGCAGCAACACTGCCAGGGTGGGGATTTAACAAATGCTATCAATTACCTATAACAGCGCTTAGTTGGAATGATTATAAACCTACAGAAAAAGATTTGGAAAAGACAACTAATCTCACAAAGAAGTTTTATCTAGATGTAAAATCCGGAAAAATGCATGTTCCAGGTATTGGAGTGCTGATTCCGTTTAATCTATTTCAGGCTATGTATGTTGGTAACAAAGGAGAGAAAGAGTATCCAACGGAAGATAATAATTTTTGGCCTAAGTATAAAGGTATGAGATATGCACCAGGCATACCTATGACACCTTTAAAGAGATTTCTAGGGTGGGTGATTTACTTGGTCGGGAAAAAGTTGTCTAAAACAATGATAATCACCTATAAGAAATAGACCGTAAAATTTCAGTTTTACGAATAAATCGAAATAAAACCATTGACAAAGTATTAAAAAGCTACTAATATAAAATCAAGCATTGAAAAATGCCTTTTATATTAGTGGCTTTTTTAAAAGGGGAATATTATGAAAAAACTTATTTATCTGTTTGTCGCAGTAATGATTTTATCCATATTGGCAGGATGTCAAAAGGATGAGGGAAACACACAAGAAAGCATAAGCCAAAATCCGGCCGTATCCGAAACGGTTGTTTCAGAAGATGCGAGCGATGTTGAAAACACCAACGACACCGAGAGTGCGTCAGATGTTGAAGAAATGTCTGAAGAAATAAACACATCAGACACAGAAAAGGTATCGGAAGAAGTAAGCACATCGGAAGATGAGGAATCAGAAACGGATACCGATAACGAGAATTCTGAGGAAGAAGAGTTTGCCAAGGAGCTTGCCGAAATGCAAATTGTTGAAGAGGAAGGTGTAAGAGACAATGCGTTGTTTAGTGATTTTTTAGATGGCAAAATTACAGCCCTTACCTACGGAACCAACGAATCTTGGTATTGTGAGGACTTTTATAAGGAGGTAAGTGTAAAGTATCATAAGTTGTACGGAGCGCAGTTTTTAAGCGGGGACGTGAATGGTGACGGTGCCAAAGAATTGCTTATGTTGTTATATTATAGACCCGGGGATGGTGATTTGTATGTGTTCCACGAGGAAAACGGAAGCTTAAAGGCTTGGGAAGTGTTTGAAGATTTTATGTGGGATCGGTATGGAGGTTATTATCTGCACGAGAACGGAATGATTGAAGGACACAGCGGTTACGGCGTAGGACATTCTTTCTACAAATACACTGATGCGGGTGAACTGCAGACCGTATTGTGGGATTACTATACGTCTTCCAGGATAGAGGGTGGCGATAGATATGATAACACATTATATATTTATGAAAATAATGTTTTGGTAAGACAGATAGACATCGCCTATACCGTGGAAGAAGGCAGTGAGGAACTTATTTACGTTGTGGGAAGTAAGGAGCTTCAGGATGAAATCAACAGTATCGTGCAAGAGTTGGATGAAAGTTCGCCTGTAGTAAGAGAAATCCATAAGGCCCACTGGGAAGACTAGAGAAGATAATATACAGCAAAGATAAGAAAACCGGACTTCTAAAAGTTCGGTTTTTCTTATAAAATATATAGGAGGGAATTTCGCGATAAAACACTGAATTCTCACAATTTTAAGGTAAAAAGGAATTGAAATATTCCCATATTTCGGCTATGTTATTATAAAAATTAGTAAAGGTATCAAAATATTGAAAACAGACAACGAACAAATCGAAACCAAAGAAGAAATGAATAAGGTAACAGTGCCTGCGGGAAAAAGTGCTGGAGGGGAACCAAAGAAGGAACGGTTATCACCCATTACTATGATTAAAAATTTTATCTGTGGCGCGGCAATCGGTGGCGGGGCAATTTTACCAGGCATCAGCGGTGGCGTTCTTTGTGTGGTTTTCGGCGTCTACCGTTCCATTATGGAGCTGTTTTCGCACCCGATAAGAGCAATTAAAAAGAACTGGAGAATGTTTCTTTTTGTAGGCATTGGCTGGGTATTTGGCTTCTGGATTTTTGCCAAGGTGATTGAATTTTTGTTTGCGAAGTCCGAGATGATGGCGACCTGGCTTTTTATCGGCTTAATTATCGGAACCATTCCGGCATTGTACAAAGAGGCGGGGAAACATGGGCGAAGCAAGGGGTCTTTCGTGTCGATGTTTGTTGCATTTGCGGTGCTGACATCGATTCTTACCTATGTGCAGTACGGTGAGTTTGTCCAGGTAAAACCGGGCTTTGGTTGGTATGTATTCAGTGGCGTACTGTGGGGATTAAGCATTGTTGTGCCGGGTATGACATCTTCATCGATCCTGATGTCCCTTGGTATTTATCAGGATTTGAATTCCGGCATTGCGGCCTTTGATATGGGCGTCATTATCCCCTGGGTGCTTGGTATGTTTGGAACGGCGGTGTTGTTGGCGCGTTTGGTTACGTACCTGTTTGATAAATTTTATTCCTTGTCCTTCCACGCAGTGGTAGGAATCGTGCTGGCGTCCACCATTGTAATCATTCCCTTGGAGTACAATAATATCTTGCAATTCCTGGCCGGAATTTTATTTGGGGCAGCAGGCTTTATTATTGCTTATCTTTCTGATAAAATGGATTTGAAGGTGAAGTCCGAAGGATAAGAATTTTATCTGTTGATTTAAAAGAGACGCACCCGAAATAAAGTTTTATAAGTGAACTTAAGGAGAAAGGACCAAAGATATGAACATTCAAGAAATTTTATCCAAAGTAGATCATACATTATTATCCCAGACCGCAACCTGGGACGAAATCAAGGCAATTTGTGATGACGGTATTAAGTATCACACTGCGTCTGTCTGCATTCCTTCCGCTTACGTGAAACAGGCAGCAGAGTATGTCAAAGGGCAGGTGCCCATCTGTACCGTAATTGGTTTCCCCAACGGCTATGTGCCTACCGCAATTAAGTGCGAAGAAGCCCGCCTGGCAATTGCTGACGGTGCGGACGAAATCGATATGGTAATCTGGGTTGGAGCCTTAAAGGACAAGCAGTATGACGCGATTTTGGAAGAAATAAAAGCAATTAAGAAAGCTTGCGGTGATAAAATTTTAAAAGTAATCATCGAGACCTGTCTTTTGACAGAAGAAGAGAAGATCAAAATGTGTGAAATCGTGATGGAATCCGGTGCGGACTTCATCAAGACGTCCACCGGCTTCTCTACAGCCGGCGCAACGCCCGATGATATCCGGATTTTTGCCAAGCACATCAGCGCGCCTGTTCAAATCAAAGCGGCCGGCGGTATTAAGTCCATCGCCGATGCGGAAGAATTCCTTGCGCTTGGTGCGCATCGTTTGGGCACCAGCCGCATTGTAAAAATCGTGAAGGAAATGTAGCCTTAGCCGATAAGGATAATTCTTGCGGAACCCGTGGCGCTTCGTATTCGCGGATGGCATCTTTGATGGTCTCAAAGTCGGCAGGGCCGAATTCTAAGAAAAATGTATGGAAGTTTAAGTCGGAGTAATTCTCTTTCCATTTGACGCGGGCGAGTTCACGGCATTCCATAATTTCCAAATAACCAACATAATATTGCAAATAATTTCCGGGGGAATTTACGATGTAGTCGTAGATTTCCCTTGTTGTTTGTTCATCTTCAATTCCGAAGGTGCAAAGGATGTGGTGGGCTTCTTCGTAGGTGGTACCGTAGTAGTGGATGGAAATGTCCAGCATGGAGTAGAGAGCCAGATGAAGTCTGCGGTTTAAGCGGGCCAGTTCGCAATAATTTTCATTGCCGAAATCCTTGGCATAACTGTAGGAATATAACTCCGCATAGGTGGCGTAGCCTTCCACGTATCCGCCAAAGTGCATCAGGTGGCGAATGGGGAGGGCGTTTTGTTCCTTAAGCGCCAGGGTAGAGTAGACAGACTGATACAGGTGCCCGGGATAGCCCTCGTGGGCGAGGGTAGTATACAAATCCATATTCTCGGGCGAGTGGCCGTAATTTATGTAGATGACGTTTTCGCTTACATTGTCGATGGGCGGTGTGAGATAAAAGGCGGGGCTTAAATAATCTTCCATGGAGTCGCTGACCTTTTTGATTTCATAGGAAGGCATATCTTCGGCGGAACTGCGCGGGTAATCGGGGAAGTCTGCAAAGATGCGGCTTTCCAAATCGCCAAGCATTTTATCCGGTTCTGAAATTGAGAAAACCGCGATGCTGCTATTAAGTTGCATAGAGCAGGCAAGTTCCGTAAAAGAATCGTAATCCGCCATAAAAGATGTTTTGATTTCACTCATCAATTCTTCCGGTGTTTTAGAAGAACCGGTCTGTCGTGCAATCAGAATTTCATAATACTCTTTTCCTTGCGGATAATAGCACAGACCGTTATTGTTGGTACCGCTTCCGCAAAGGGTAGTTAAATTATGGGCAAGACTTTTATAGGCGGGAAGAACGCTTTGGGCCAAAAGTTCCGTGTTGGCAAGGCAATAGGCATCCAACTCTGCCGCGGTAATTTCGCCGGAATCTACAAGGGGCGTAAGACGTTCGCTAAAAGAAGTCTGAAGGAAGTGGTCGCCCCGGGCTAAAGCTTCTTCCGTAATGATTTCATTGCATTGCTGTATCGTCTCGCGACAGGCATCTTTGGACATAAAAAGTCCTTCATTTGCCTTTTCTTTTTCGAAGGCAGAAAGCCCGTCAAAATACGCCGGAACACTTTGCAAAAGGTACAAGTAATTGTCGATATCCGCCTTGTCGCGAATGGAATATTCGGCAAGAAGAACAGGCAACTGATTCTGCATTCCCGAAGTGGGAGACAGGGGTTCGTCATAATAAAGATAGGCGTAGGCCTCTGCCTCTTTCTCCATAAAGTTTACAAGGATTTCATAGGTGCGCCGGTTGGTGGCATTGAGAGAATTCGGATTGATTGTTTTTAACTCTTCCAAGGTGGCAAGTAACCCCTGATAATCGCCGAGACTTTTGGTTTTATCATAAGACGACAGTGTGGGCGTAGCGTCCGTAATGCCGTAGGCACCGGGATTGTCTAAGGTGTAGTGAAGACTTAAACCGTCCGCACTTAATTCTTTTATAAAAACGGAGTCGCATAGTTTTTCGAATCGGCGGTTGGGCGTGTTGAAAAATAAGAAAAGCGCTAATATCAGTAATATCAGGCCGGTTGATATCAGAAAAACGGATTTTTTGGGTGCTGACATATCAGTATTCTTTCTTTTTTGTTTTAAATATATGAAAAAAAAGAAATAATAATGTAAAAATGTTGTTTCTTGTTCGAAAAAGTGCTAAACTATTAGCGGTTTAAAAGCACAAAACACTTATACGGAGGCAAAAATGAATAATTTGGAATTGAAAAAAATCGCCAATGAAGTTCGAAAAGGTATTATAATTTCTACCCATGCCGCAAAAGCCGGACATCCCGGCGGATCTTTGTCGGCAGCGGATATTTTCACATATTTGTATTTTGAGGAGATGCAGAACATTGATCCTGCAAATCCTAAGAATCCGGACAGAGACCGTTTTGTTTTATCGAAAGGTCATACTGCGCCCGGTTTATATGCAGCACTTGCATTGAAGGGATTCTTCCCTTATGAAGATTTGGTAACACTTCGTAAGTTGCACTCTTACTTACAGGGACATCCCGATATGAAGTCTACTCCCGGTGTAGATATGTCTACCGGTTCTTTGGGACAGGGTATCTCTGCGGCAGTAGGTATGGCACTCGCTGCAAGAATCGATAAGAAGGATTATCGCGTATATACCTTGCTTGGTGACGGTGAAATCGAAGAAGGTCAGGTTTGGGAAGCTGCAATGTATGCAGGTCATAAGAAACTTGATAATTTGGTTGCTATCGTTGACAACAACGGTTTACAGATTGACGGTAAGATTGAAGATGTATGTTCTCCTTACCCCATTGATAAAAAGTTTGAAGCTTTTAACTGGCATGTAATCAATGCGGATGCCCATGATTTTGACAGCCTTCGTGCTGCATTTGCAGAGGCGAAAACAGTTAAGGGTATGCCTACCGTAATTGTTTGCAAGAGTATTAAAGGTAAAGGCGTTTCTTTTATGGAGAATCAGGCAGGCTGGCACGGTGTTGCGCCTAATGATGAGCAGAAAGAAATTGCAATGGCAGAATTAGAGAAAGCAGGTGAAGAATTATGTCAGAAGTAAAGAGAATTGCTACAAGACAGGGTTATGGTGAAGCACTTGCTGAACTCGGTGATGAATTTCAGAATTTAGTTGTTATGGATGCTGACCTTGCGGAGTCTACCAAAACTGCGATTTTTGGTAAGAAGTTCCCGGAGCGTTTCTTCGACTGCGGTATCGCGGAAGGAAACATGGTTAGTATGGCTGCAGGACTTGCGTCAACAGGCAAAGTAGTATTTGCAAGTTCTTTTGCAATGTTTGCAACCGGACGTGCTTACGAACAGATTCGTAACTCAGTAGGTTATCCTGCATTAAATGTTAAAATTGCTGCTTCTCACGGCGGTATTACCGTTGGTGAAGACGGTGCAACGCATCAGTGTTTGGAAGATATCGCACTTATGAGAAATATTCCCGGTATGGTGGTTTGTGTTCCTTCCGACGTAGTGGAAGCAAAGGCTGCAGTTCGTGCGGCAATTGAGTATCAGGGACCTGTTTTCTTGAGACTTGGAAGAAATGCAGTGCCTGTAATCAACGACAGACCGGATTACAAGTTTGAATTAGGTAAGGGTATTGTGTTAAAAGAAGGTACTGACGTTACTATTATTGCAACCGGTATCGTGGTAGAAAGCGCAATGGAAGCTGCTAAGAAGTTGGAAGCAGAAGGAATCAGCGCAGAAGTAATTAATATTCATACCATTAAGCCTTTGGATGATGAACTTGTGGTTGCAAGTGCAAAGAAGACCGGTAAGGTTGTTACGGTAGAAGAACATTCCGTAATCGGCGGTTTGGGAAGCGCAGTATGTGATACCATCTGCAGAAATTATCCTGTGCCCGTTTTAAAAATCGGTGTTCAGGATGAATTTGGTACATCAGCATCGGCAGCAGTACTTATGAAAGAGTACAAGTTGGATGCAGACGGTGTGTACGAACAGATTAAAGAATTTTTATAAGAAATAACATAAAAGGATGTGTCGGGTTGGATACATCCTTTTTTAATTATTTATATGGAATGATATAAAATATAAAAGCAGGTTCGACTTGAACCTGCTTTTGTTTTATCACAATTATTTTAAGGTCTCATTCCTAAGCCACCTTCTAAGGTAATGGTTTCGCCTGTCATATATTTGAAGTCGGGATGAGCTAATTGAACACAAACTCTACCAATATGCTCTTCGGGGTCACCAAAGAAGCCCATAGGTGGTGTGTGTACATTCTTTTCAAATGCATCAGGATATGCTTTTTGGAAGTTTTCAAGCTGTGCAGTCCATGCAAGGGGACAGATAACATTTACATTAATTCCGTCCTTGCTCCATTCTGTTGCAGCTACACGTGTTAAACCACGGATGCCTTCTTTGGCAGCTGCATATGCACACTGACCAAAGTTACCGAATAAACCGGCACCGGAAGCGAAGTTGATAACGCTACCTTTTGAATTAACAAGATGAGGATAACAAGCCTGCATATAATAAAATGCGGCATATAAACCTGAATAAATTGCGAGGTCAAACTGTTCGGTGGTGTGGTTTGCCAAAGTAACACCTGACGCAGAAGCCTGTGCATTGTTAATTAATACATCAATGCTGCCAAATTCAGCAATCGCTTTTTCGGCTACGGATGCTGCGATGGCTGCATTGTCTGAACCTGCTGAAATATCAGCCTGAATGGGAAGAACTTTTACTCCGTAGAGACGTTCTAATTCTTCTTTAGCATCTTCTAATTTCTTTACATTACGACCGGTAATGACAATGTTTGCGCCTTCTTTGGCATAAGCGGTTGCAATACCGTATCCGATAGAACCGGCTTTGCCATTTTCAAGAACTGCGCGCCCGCCACCGGTAATAATAACTGTTTTGCCTGCTAAAAATCCCATAAGTAAATCCTCCTTTTAAATAAAATACAAAATAAAAAATCCTACTATTATTATAAAACTATAAAGGTGTATGGGAAATAAATTGTTTGTAAACAAATTGTAAATCCCCCCAAAAAGAATGCTGTCAGGCATTTCTTCGGGGGGATTGTTGACGTTTTTACTGTTTCTCGAATGCTTCTTTTCCTAATCCGCACCAAGGACATACCCAATCTGCGGGAACTTCTTCCCAAGGTGTGCCGGCAGGAACTCCGTTGTCGGGATCTCCCACAGCAGGATCGTATTCATAAGAGCAAGGGCAAATATATTTTTCCATTTTAATTTCCTCCATAATTTTTTAAAAGATGTGCCACTCATAGCCGCTATGCGGCTATTTCGTTTCGGGCTGTCGCCCTATAAAAATGTAACAATAGACGCTCCTGCGAGTAAACTCGCGGAGCACTATCATTACATTTTTGCACGGCTTGTAGCTTACGAAAAGTAACGTTTTAGTAACCCTTCAAATGCCTTACCGTGTCTTGCTTCATCGCGAGCCATTTCATGAACGGTGTCGTGGATTGCATCCAAGTTAGCAGCTTTTGCTCTTTTAGCAAGGTCGAACTTGCCTGCTGTGGCGCCGTTTTCTGCTTCAACTCTCATTTCAAGGTTCTTCTTAGTAGAATCTGTTACAACTTCGCCTAATAATTCAGCAAATTTAGCAGCATGTTCTGCTTCTTCCCAAGCAGCTTTCTCCCAGTAAAGACCGATTTCGGGATAGCCTTCTCTGTGAGCAACTCTTGCCATTGCAAGGTACATACCGACTTCGGTACATTCTGCTACATAGTTTGCACGTAAATCCTCTAAAATATCCTCACTACAACCTTGCGCCACGCCTACAACGTGTTCAGCGGCCCAGACTCTTTCCGTGCTTTGTTCGGTAAACTTGGAAGCCGGGACACCGCACTGAGGGCATTTTTCGGGTGCTTTGTCACCCTCATGTACATAACCGCATACGGAACAAACAAATTTTTTGACGTCATTGTTTGACGCAGTATTAGTATTTGCCGTGTCTGCAATTTTATCTGTTGTTTCATTGAAATATTCAAAATCTTCAGCACCGTGTTTGCAAAGCGGGCAAATGTAATCTGCGGGAAGCTCTTTGCCTTCATAGACATGGCCGCAGATTTTGCATTTCCAGCCTTCTTTTGCAATAGGCTTAGGAGCCGCTTTTTTGATGGTAGACTGATAGTAACCATAGGAGCAGCACTCTCCGGAAGAAAGAACTTCACCATCAACCAATTCGCCGATGAAAAGCGTGTGGCTGCCTAAATCGTGAGATTCGGTTACTTTTAAGGATAAAAAAGAATTGGAATACTTTGTAAGATAAAGTAAGCCGTTTTCGCTCCGCGCCATATCCGTAAAATCAGCGAATTTATCCGTGTCGCGACCCGACTGCATTCCAAAGTGTTGGAACAGGGAGTAGGGCGCATCGGTGGTAAGTGCCGATAAATTAAATATTCCTGTGGATAAAATCATATCGTGTGTTAAGTTACCCTTGATGGCTGCGATGGAAATACGGGTGGGATGATTTGCCACCTGGACAGCCGTATTAATAATACAGGCGTTATCGCGGCCGTTTTCCTTGGCGGATAATAAATAAACGCCGTAGGTAATGTTATACAATGCTTTTGTATTCATAAAAACCCCCATTTTATCCGTTGTACAATAGACGCTCCTGCGAGTAAACTCGCGGAGCGCTATCATTACATTTTTGCACGGCTTGTAGCTTACGAAAAGTATCTCTTCAAAAGTCCTTCAAATGCCTTACCGTGTCTTGCTTCGTCGCGAGCCATTTCATGAACGGTGTCATGGATAGCATCCAAATCAGCAGCTTTTGCACGTTTTGCAAGGTCAAACTTACCTGCTGTAGCGCCGTTTTCTGCTTCAACTCTCATTTCAAGGTTCTTCTTAGTAGAATCTGTTACAACTTCACCTAATAATTCAGCAAATTTAGCAGCATGTTCTGCTTCTTCCCAAGCAGCTTTCTCCCAGTAAAGGCCGATTTCAGGATAGCCTTCTCTGTGAGCAACTCTTGCCATTGCAAGGTACATACCAACTTCAGTACATTCAGCCATATAGTTTGCGCGGAGGTCTTCAATAATGTCTTCGCTACAACCCTGAGCTACACCTACAACGTGTTCAGCTGCCCAAACTTTATCCTCGCCCTGTGCTGTAAACTTAGAAGCGGGAACGCCACACTGGGGGCACTTCTCGGGTGCTGAATCTCCTTCATGAACATAACCACATACCTGACATACATACTTCATAATATTAATCTCCTTTGCTTTTAAAAATTTTACATTGTTCAGAGTCAATTTGTAAAATTGCCTCTTATGAATTTGTTAAAAATTAGTACTGCAATTCCTTGCAATCTGAACATCTGCCGTGGAAACAGGCGTTGTAGTAATCGATTACCCCATTAAAATGTTTCTGCGCTTCTGCGCTTAAGGAAACCTGCATCTCCATCGGAATGTCCTGTACACAACTGCAACAGTCGCATACAAAATGATAATGATTTGATACATCTGCGTCGAATCGGTCCGTATTACCATTCACATGCAATCTCTGGATTTCGCCAACTTCTTCCAGTAGTGCAAGATTACGGTAAACAGTTCCCAGGCTGATATTCGGATGATCTTCGCGTACTGCGGTATAAATCTGATCTGCCGTGGGATGGTCCTTTCGCGACATTAAAAATGCTTTAATTGCTTCTCTTTGTTTACTGTACTTTAGATTCATAGCTGGCCGGACTCCTTCTCTTAAAGTTATTGTTAATTTAGTCTTAATAAACAATAATAGTAACGATTACTGATATTAGAATATCATATTTTGTTAAAATGTCAATAGGTTTTATGAAAAAAATTATAAAATTTTAAATTGCTTTTATAATAATAGAAGAAAAGCGTTATGAAGAAAAACAGACAAGAAAACTTATTATATATAAGTAAACAAAGATTGAACAAAAGGCCAAAATGTATTATGATAGAAGAGGTGCATTCGTATATAAAATAAGAAAGAATTTGCACACGGTTGGAGGGATTAAATATGAAGAGAATCGGTATGTTGACAAGCGGTGGCGATTGCCAGGCTTTGAATGCGGCAATGCGCGGTGTTGTTAAAACAATGAAGAACAGTAATGAAGAAGTTGAAATCTACGGTTTTTTGGATGGATACAGAGGATTGATTTACAGCAATTATCGTATGCTGCAGAGTTCCGACTTTTCCGGAATTCTTACCAAGGGCGGAACGATTCTCGGAACTTCGAGAACTCCTTTTAAGACCATTACCGAGCCCGACGAGAACGGTTTGGACAAGGTCAAAGCAATGAAGCAGAATTACTATAAGTTGAATTTGGACTGTTTGGTAATTCTCGGCGGAAACGGAACCCATAAAACAGCGAACCTTCTTCGTAAGGAAGGCTTGAATGTGGTAACGCTTCCGAAGACCATTGACAATGACTTGTACGGAACCGATATGACTTTCGGTTTCCAGAGTGCGGTGGATATCGCAACGGATTGCATCGATTGCATTCATACTACGGCAGACTCTCACGGCCGTGTATTTATTGTAGAAGTTATGGGCCACAAAGTAGGCTGGCTTACATTGAATGCAGGTATGGCTTCCGGTGCGGACATTATTTTAATTCCCGAAATTCCTTATGATATTGATAAGGTAGTGGAAGCAATCGAGAATCGTAAAAAGAACGGTAGCCGTTTTACCATTCTTGCAGTGGCGGAAGGTGCTATTTCCAAAGAAGACGCTAAGTTATCCAAGAAAGAATATAAGAAGAAACTTGAAAACCGCAAGTATCCCAGCGTGGCTTACGAAGTTGCGGCAGAAATCAAAGAAAAGACCGGCGAAGAAGTGCGTGTAACCGTGCCCGGACATACGCAGCGAGGCGGAAGCCCCTGTCCTTATGACCGTGTATTCGCATCACGTCTCGGTTCGGAAGCGGCTAAGTTAATTCTCGACGGCGAGTATGGTTTTATGGTTGGTTATAAGAACCGTGAAATCGTTAAAGTTCCCCTTGAGGAAGTTGCAGGTAAATTAAAGTATGTATCACCTGATGCAAGTATTGTAAAAGAAGCTAAGATGCTTGGAATCAGTTTTGGTGACTAAAGATATAGAAAGCAGGAAAATAAATGTCATATGTGGCGTTGTATCGTAAATTCCGCCCCGATACCTTTGAAGATGTCAAAGGTCAGGAAGCGATTGTTACGACTTTAAAAAACCAAATAAAGAGTAATCGTGTCGGTCACGCATATCTTTTCTGCGGAACCCGCGGTACCGGTAAAACTACCATCGCCAAAATTATGGCAAAGGCAGTGAACTGCGAGAATCCCGTGGACGGAAGTCCTTGTGGTGAGTGCGAAATGTGTAAGAAGATTTCGGCGGCAAACAGTATGAATGTCATTGAAATCGACGCGGCTTCCAACAACGGTGTAGACAATATCCGTGAAATTATTGATGAAGTAACCTATTCGCCTACGGAAGGTAAGTATAAGGTCTATATCATCGACGAGGTGCATATGCTTTCGGCAGGTGCTTTCAATGCTTTGTTAAAGACCTTGGAAGAACCGCCCGCTTACGTTATTTTTATACTGGCGACGACGGAGTCTCACAAGATACCGATTACGATTCTTTCAAGATGCCAGAGATACGATTTTAAAAGAATCAGTATTGATACTATCGCGGGAAGAATTCGCGAGCTTACGGATAAAGAGCAGGTGGATATTGAAGATGCGGCAGTGCGTTATATCGCTAAGACCGCGGACGGTTCCATGCGTGATGCCTTGAGCCTTTTGGACCAGTGTATTGCGTTCCACTATGGTGAGACCCTTACCTATGAGAAGGCCTTGAACGTATTGGGAGCTGTAGACAGCAGTGTTTTCGCGACCCTTTTGGACAGCGTAATTGATAAAAATATCATCGGTGCCATTTCGCTTCTGGACGAAGTAGTAATGCAAGGTAGGGAACTGCCCCAGTTCATCAACGATTTTACAATGTATTTGCGAAATCTGATGATGGTGAAAAGTGCCGATGTGCCGGCGGAAGTGCTGGAGATTTCTAACGAAGCGTTGGCAGTCCTTAAAGAAGAAGCGGAGAAACTGGAACTGGAAACCATTTTCCGGTATATCAGAATTTTTTCTGAACTATCCAATCAGATTAAATATGCGACACAGAAGCGTATTTTAATAGAAGTTGCGATTATCAAATTGTGCAAACCGCAGACTGAATCAAAGCCGGATTCCTGGGGCGACAGAATCAGAGCCTTGGAAGATGCGGTAGAAAATGGTGTTGTGGTAACGCAGGCGCCGGCAGGCGACGGGAGCGCGCCGGTAGCAAAGCCGGCAACCAGACCGCAATTGCCCAAGGCAGTACCGGAAGAAGTTAAAAAGATTGCCCAGAACTGGGGACCGATTCTGGATGCTATGGGGCAACCGCTTAAGTCCATTCTCTCCAATGTGCGTTTGAGCTGGGGTGAAGGCAATGTACTTCTGATGGTAGCTGAGAATTTTATCGCATATGAGAAATTAAAAGATGAAGGAAATATGACGACTTTGCGCAATGAGTTGGAAGATTTTATCCAAAAAGAGATTCGAATCGAGCTGAAGAAGTTGGATGACGGCCAGTATTTCGAAGACCATTATGTGGATATTATTAAGTCTTTTAATATGCCGGTGGAAGTGGAAGAGTAGAATAGGATAATTATCCATAAAAGATGAATGCATACAGTTCAAAGTGATGTATGTGCAAATATAAATGATATAAAGGAAATAAAAGGAGGATAGATCCATGGCAAAACGTGGTGGATTTCCCGGAGGCGGAATGCCCGGAAACATGAATAACTTAATGAAGCAGGCGCAGAGAATGCAGCGTCAGATGGAAGAACAGCAGAAGGAAATGGAAACTAAGGAATTCGAAGCCAAAGCAGGCGGCGGTGCGGTTTCCGTGACTGTAACAGGTTCCAGAGAAGTAACTAAGGTTGTTTTAAATCCTGAAGTAGTAGATCCCGATGATATCGAAATGTTACAGGATTTGATTATGGCAGCAACCAACGAAGCACTTCGTATGGTGGATGATGCCAACAATCAGATGATGAGCAAGATGACAGGCGGAATGAATTTGGGAGGACTTCCTTTCTAATGGAGCTGTACAGCGGATATATAGGTAAGTTAATAGAAGAACTGGAGAAACTTCCGGGTATCGGTGCGAAGTCCGCGCAACGTATGGCTTTTCACATTATCAATATGCCGGAGGAGCGTGTAAACCGCCTCGCCAATACTATGATGGAAGCCAAAAGCAAGGTAAGATATTGTAAAGATTGCTGGACTTTGACGGACAGAGAAGTATGTGCCGTGTGTAGCAATACTGCCAGAGATAAAAGCACTATTATGGTGGTGGAGAATACAAGAGATTTGGCAGCATACGAGAAGACCGGCAAATACAATGGCGTGTATCATGTTTTACACGGTGCGATTTCGCCAATGATTGGGATAGGCCCTGCAGACATACGTTTGAAGGAACTGATTACCCGTTTGGAAGGCGATGTGAATGAGGTGATTATTGCCACGAATTCCAGTCTGGAAGGTGAAACAACGGCAATGTACATCAGCAAGCTGATTAAACCGACGGGCATTAAGGTGACAAGAATTGCCAGTGGCGTACCGGTGGGCGGTGACCTGGAATACATTGACGAGGTTACACTTTTACGAGCCTTGGAAGGTCGTATCGAGTTATAAAAGTAACAACTTAAGCAAAAGGAAAGCACCAAAAGTGCGATTTTGAAAAGGGAATTCTATAAAATATATTTTATGGAGTGGAGGATAATATGGGAGTTACAGTTAAGAATTTCGGCAAAACAGCTGCCGGCGTGGAAACACAGCTTTATATGATTGAAAACAAGAACGGAATGAAGGCCGGTGTAACCAATTTCGGTGCAATTTTGGTGAATTTATTTGTAAAAGGTGCTGACGGCAAGGAACGTGACGTGGTTCTTGGTTTCGACAGTGTGGAAGGATATTTGGAGGACGGCAATTGCTTCGGTGCTACGGTAGGCCCTATCGCAAACCGTACTGCGAATGCGAAGTTTGAGATTAACGGCGTAACTTATCAGATGGACGTAAATGACAATGCGAATAATTTACATACCAGTCATACAGAGGGCTTCCAGAAGAGAGTTTGGGATGCAACCTATGATGACAATAGCGTAACCTTCAGCCTTGTGAAAAAGGATATGGAAATGGGGCACCCCGGCGAAATGAAGGTTTCTGTTACTTATACTTTGACCGATGATGACGAATTACAAATCCATTATCATGCGGATGCGGACACAGAAACCATCATTAATATGACAAACCATACCTATTTTAATTTGGACGGTCACGATTCCGCAGAGATTTATGATGAATTGCTTTGGATGAAGGCTTCTCACTATACCCCTGTTGTAAAAGGTGCAATCCCTACAGGTGAAATTGCGCCTGTGGCAGGAACGCCTATGGATTTTACAACAGCGAAGAAAGTCGGCCAGGATATTTACTCTGATTTCGAGCAGATTGGATTGGTTGGCGGATATGACCATAACTGGGTAATTGACGGCGCAAACGGCGAACTTCAGTTGATTGCCAAAGTGGAAGACAAGAAGTCGGGTATTGTAATGGATACTTATACAGACTTGCCCGGCGTGCAATTTTATGCAGGTAACTTTATTGGTAAGGATGTATGCAAGGGTGGTGTTTTATACGGACCCCGTAAGGGACTTTGCTTAGAAACACAGTATTATCCCAATTCAGCCAACGAAGCAAACTTCCCCAGACCTTTATACGGTCCGGACAAGGCATATGATACCACTACGGTTTATAAATTTTATCTTGCATAAAAATGCAAGTATTATACGTCTGTTATAGCAAACGGCGGTATTCTTATGATAAAATAAGCCAAATGTGGAAATTGTTATAAAATTGTTGAAACGGAGACACAGTTATGTGGGTAAATGAAGTTGAACAGGAATTAAAAGAGCATATCATTCCTTTTTGGGTTGGTATGCAGGATAAAGAGTTCGGCGGTTTTTACGGTATGCTGGACATTGATTTGAACCTTGATAAAAAAGCAACGAAGGGTTGTATTTTAAACAGCCGTATCCTTTGGTTCTTTTCAAATGCATATTTAATGTATAAAGAGGAAAACTATCTTGATATGGCAAAGCATGCATATGATTTCTTGAAGAAATATATGTTTGATGAGGAAAACGGCGGTATTTACTGGGCGGTAACCTATGACGGCAAGCCCTTGGATACAACCAAGCATACATATAACCAGGCGTTTGCGGTATATGCGCTTTCTTCATATTATGATGCAACCAAAGATGAAGAGCCTTTGAAACTGGCTTATCAGTTGGTAGATGTTATTGAGAATAAGTGCAGTGACGAAGGCGGATACTTGGAGGCTTTTGATATTAATTTTAAGCCCGCAGGTAACGATAAGCTTTCTGAGAACGGTGTGGAAGCCGGACGTACCATGAACACTTTGCTTCATGTATTTGAAGCTTATACTGAATTGTACAGAGTGGACGGCAAGAAGGAAATCGGCGACAGATTACGCTGGATGCTGGATACTTTTGTTAATAAAATGTACAATCCTAACTTGCGTCGTCAGGAAGTATTCTTCGATATGGATTACAATACCTTGATTGACTTGCATTCCTACGGACACGACATTGAAACTGCATGGCTTCTCGACAGAGGTTTGGAAGTGTTAGCGGATAAGGAATACGATAAGAAGCTTGCACCTGTAATCAGTACTTTGGAAGAAAACGTGTATAATCTTGCCTTTGATGGTAATGCACTTTACAACGAATGCGAAAACGGTGTAAACGATACCAAGCGTATCTGGTGGGTACAGGCCGAGGCAATGGTTGGTTTCTTAAATGCTTATACCAAGAATCCTGAGAAGAAGGAATACATTCAGGCGGTAGAGAAGATTTGGGCCTATGTCAAGGAATACATTATTGACAAAAGACCGGGTTCCGAATGGTTATCGGAAGTAGATGAGGCAGGCGTTCCTTTTACAAGAAAGCCCATTGTAGAGCCTTGGAAATGTCCTTACCACAACGGAAGAATGTGTCTTGAGGTTGTGAAGAGAGCTAAGAAGTAGTTTTGCAGAAAAGAATAAAAGCAGTACAGTAAGTGATAATCAGATGGGAGTTTAATATGTTTCGTGATGATTTCGCATGGGGCGTTGCAAGCAGCGCTTATCAGACAGAAGGAACCGATGTAAATGACGGCCGCGGTAAATGTATCTGGGATGCATTTTCTACGGAAGGTCAGGGGACGAAGGGGCAGAATGCTTTTGTGACCTGTGATCATATGCATCGCTATAAAGAAGATTTTGCGCTGATGAAAGAGTTGGGAATCAAGTCATACCGTTTTTCGATTAACTGGTCAAGATTGATTCCAAACGGCGTAGGCGAAGTGAATCAGAAGGCGGTTGATTTGTACCGCGATATGATTCGGGAAATGATCAAAAACGATATTAAACCCTACCTTACCTTATATCACTGGGAATTGCCCCAGGCGTTGGAAGATAAGGGCGGTTGGACCAATCCGGATATTGTGGAAGCGTTTGGCGAATATGCTAAGGTAGTGGCTGAGAATTTCTCGGATTTGGTGGAATATATTTTTACCATTAATGAACCCCAGTGCTTCGTTGGGTTGGGCTATGTGACAGGCGTTCATGCGCCCGGTAAGAAGTTATCGAAGAAAGAGACTTTCCTTGCATCCGTAAATGCGTTGAAGGCTCATGGTACGGCAGTTATTAATTTGCGTAAGTACGCAAAGCAGCCTATTAAGGTTGGATATGCGCCTACTTGTACCATTGCAATTCCGGATACGAATTCTATGGAAGATATTGAGGCGGCTAAGAAAGTATTCTTCTCAATGTCGGATACCGCAGATAACTGGGCATGGAATGTGGCTTGGTTTGCGGACCCGGTTATGCTTGGCAAGTTCCCCAAGCGGGGTATGGAGTTGTTCAAAGAATACGTGCCCGAAATTACAGAGGAAGATATTAAATTAATCAGCCAACCCATTGATTTCCTGGGATTGAATATCTACAACGGATATTATATTAAGGCAGGCGCTAACGGAGAGCCCGAAGGCGTTCCTATGAAGACCGGTTATCCCGAGACAGCAGTTAACTGGCCGGTTCAGGCTGAGTGTCTGTATTGGGGCGTTCGTTTCTGCTATGAAAGATATGGTTTGCCTATCTATATTACCGAGAACGGTATGGCATGCCACGATGCGGTTTCATTGGACGGTAAAGTACACGATCCGAACCGTCAGGACTTCTTAGACCGCTATTTGTCTGCACTTCAGCAGGCGGCGGATGAAGGTGTGGATCTTAGAGGTTATTTCCTTTGGACCTTTCTGGACAACTTTGAGTGGGACCAGGGATATCACGGAAGATTCGGTCTCGTGCATGTAGATTTTGAAACCCAGAAACGTATCCCGAAGGATTCAGCGTACTGGTACAAAGAAGTGATTGCAACCAACGGTAAAATTTTACACATTAATAAATAAAGTTGCTTTTATATAATTTAAATATAGTCAGTAATATTGCAAAAGAAATCCAAAACGGATTTCTTTTGTTGTTTTTGACGAGAAAATATACTATTATAATGGTGGTTGCCTTTGAATGGAAGTGCGATTACAAATTTTAAAAACGAATGATAATGTGAGGGAACACACATATCATTTTTAAAAGATAGGAGAAAAGAAATGATCAGACAAGATTATAAAGCAATGTTAAATGCAAAGTCGGTAATTCGCGAGGCTTTTACCTTTGCGACAGCAAGAGGAAAGGAAATCGGTTACGAAAACGTTTTTGATTACAGCTTGGGAAATCCTTCCGTGCCCGCACCCAAAGAATTTACCGACGCTATGATTGAAATGTTACAGACTGAGAATCCTGTAACCCTTCATGGCTATAGCCCGACACCGGGTATTCCCGAAGTGCGTGCAACCATTGCGGAATCTTTAAATAAAAGATTTGGAATGAATTACACCGCAGAGCATATATTTATGACAACAGGTGCGGCCGGTGCGGTAGCACATGCGGTACGTTGCGTGACAGAGCCCGGCGATGAAATTCTTACTTTTGCGCCCTTCTTCCCGGAATACAATCCGTACATTAATCAGACCGGCGCAGTGTTAAAAGTGGTGCCTGCTAATTTGGAAAACTTCCAGATTAATTTTGAGGCATTTGAAGAAATGCTGACAGACAAGGTAATGGCAGTTTTGGTAAATACACCCAACAACCCTACCGGTGTGGCGTATTCATCCGAAACATTGACAAAGCTTGCGGCACTTCTTGAAGCAAAGCAGAAGGAATACGGACACGATATCTTCCTGATTTCTGATGAACCTTACCGAGAGATTGTATTTGCAGGAGCGGATGCGCCCTATGTGTCTAAATTTTATGATAATACATTGAGTTGCTATTCGTATTCAAAGTCACTCTCTCTTCCCGGCGAGCGTATCGGTTATGTGGCTGTGAATCCTAAGTGTACTGACGCAGAATATATTGTGGGTATGTGTGGACAGATTTCGCGCGGAATCGGACATAACTGTCCGCCTTCCATTATTCAGTTGGCAGTTGCTAAGACTGTTGATATGACTTCCGATTTGTCTGTATATGAGAAGAATATGAATATTTTATATGATGAATTGGTAAGCCTTGGCTTTGAATGTGTAAAACCCGGCGGAACCTTTTATATCTTCCCGAAGGCATTGGAAGCAGATGCCAAAGTATTCTGCGAGAAGGCGAAGAAATATGATTTGATTCTTGTGCCCAGTGATTCTTTTGGATGCGAAGGATATTTCCGTATGGCGTACTGTATTGAGACTGAGAAGGTGGAACGTTCCATTAAGGCACTTCGTAAGTTTGTGGAGACAGAGTACCCGAACAGATAAGTGAAATAAAATCCATATAGAATGAGTATTTTTTATTAAGATATTCGTTATTGATTACAGAAGTAAAAGAAAAAGGAGATAATTATGGATTTTCTTGAGATTTTAAAAGCAATTTTTTACGGTATTGTGGAAGGAATCACCGAATGGTTGCCGATTAGCAGTACCGGTCATTTGATTTTGCTGGAACGTTTCATTCAGATGAATGTCAGCGATGATTTTATGAATATGTTTCGTGTGGTCATTCAGCTGGGTGCCATTATGGCAGTCGTGGTGATTTACTGGAAGCAGATTTGGTTTGTGGATTTCCACGGTTTTAAGTCAAAGCCGACTTTTAAAATGGATATTGTAAATCTCTGGGGTAAAATCCTTGTGGCTTGCGTGCCGGCAGCGGTGATTGGCGTATTCTTCGATGATTTCTTTGAAGCGCTTTTTTATAATGAAGTTTGTGTGTCCATTGCGTTGATTGTTTTTGGTATCGCGTTCATTATTATTGAGACATTAAATAAGAAGAAAAGTGTTAAGGCGGAAGGCGTGGCAGACATTACTTACAAGCTTGCGCTGTTGATTGGTGTGTTCCAGTTGATTGCGGCAATTTTCCCCGGCACCTCACGTTCGGGTGCCACCATTGTCGGTGCGTTATTGCTTGGCGTATCCAGAGCGGCGGCGGCGGATTTTACATTCTTCCTTGCAATTCCCGTTATGTTTGGTGCGAGTTTGTTGAAGATTGCCAAATACGCGTTGGAGGCAAGCCAGCCGATGCAGATGACGGAATGGGTTGTTTTGATTGTTGCTATGGTCGTGGCATACGGTGTATCTATGATTGTGATTAAAATGCTTTTAAAATTCATCAAAAAGCACGATTTTAAGGTGTTTGGCTGGTATCGTATCGTATTGGGTATTCTTGTGCTCGGAATCTTCTTCTTGTCATAAATGGTCAAAAACAGGGTGTTTTTATTGTGCAACTTTTATACAAAAGTAGTAAAATTAGCGATTTTATAAGGCATAAAATAGAAAAATCACCTACAAAATTGACAATTTTAAAAAAGTGGAGTACACTACAACGTGAAAAAAGGTAGATATTTAGAAACCTAAGATACAAATGTAAAAGTCGCCAGAGTGCGATGCCCGTTGCCCTTTATGGGGTGTGAAAGGAGAATTATTATGGCAGAAAAGAAGACAGCAACAGCTAAGCCCGTTGCAAAGGCAGTAGCAGCAAAGGTTGAAGAAAAGAAGGTAGAAGCAGCTCCCGTTAAGGTTGAAGCTCCTGCAAAGAAGGAAGCAGCTAAGAAAGAAGCACCTGCAAAGAAGGAAACAGCTAAGAAGGCAGCTCCTGTAAAGAAGGAAGCAGCTGCAAAGAAGGAAGCAGCTAAGAAGGCAGCACCTGCAAAGAAGGAAGCAGTTAAGAAGGCAGCACCTGCAAAGAAGGAAGCAGCTAAGAAAGAAGCTCCTGCAAAGAAAGCAGCAGCTAAGAAGGAAGCTATTTACGTTCAGTTCGCAGGCAAGAGCTACAGCAACGACGAACTCCTTAAGATTGCTAAGGACGTTTGGGTATACGATATGGGCCAGAAGGCTGCTGATATGAAGTCTGTAGAAATCTACGTTAAGCCCGAAGAAAGCATGGCTTACTTCGTTGTTAACGGTACAGAAAACGGAAGCTTCATGATCTAATTTGATTAAATATATGTAGTTAGAAAGGTTCGGAGAAATCCGGACCTTTTTTATTGTATTTTACATTGAAAAATCTGTTATAAAATCGTGTCATTTTATATAAAAAATATAGTTTATTTTGGTGGGCAATACTTGTCGCGCTTTTATGAGAGTGATATAATTATTGTGTATAGCCTTAAAGGGCAAAGCTAAGAGTGGGTTAAGAATTTTTTACAGTAGTCAAAGTATGAAGGGGAATCATATGGAGAGTAAAGAATTAAGGTTACTATTGGATACGGCGTTTCAGACGCTAATGTGCAACAGCAAAGATATGATCTTTG
The DNA here is from genome assembly GCA_045580855.1 of Lachnospiraceae bacterium. Classification (GTDB taxonomy): domain Bacteria; phylum Bacillota; class Clostridia; order Lachnospirales; family Lachnospiraceae; genus UBA3766. Next base: position 22,417 of record JAZNOO010000016.1, read on the forward strand.
TAAAAGATGCTGATTTGATTTATCGTGCGGCTTCCGTGCCTTTTGTGAAAATGGTAGGCAAGGAAAGTATCGATGAAGTAGTCGGTAAAACTGACGCAGAGATTTTAGCTGATAAAAGTCTTGCACGACGTTACGTTTCTGATGACAAGAAATTAATCAAGAGCGGAAAAAATTTAGTGGATTATATTGAGCCGATTACAGAGGCGGAAGATGGTCAGGCAAGATATGGTTCTACCTCGAAGTACCTTTTAAAAGATGAAAATGGCAAGCTAATGGGTATTGTAGGTGTTACCAAGGATATCACGAGGGACTATATTGCCCGTCAGCATTACCAGCAGGAGTTGCGGTATCTTTTTGCGCTTCCGCAGGATACGTACGCAGTATCTTTTATCGATATTGATGACTGGCGTATTATCAGTCAGCGCAGGCAGTTAATAGCAGAGGGAACTTTGCAGGAATGCCACACGGTGGAAGAACTGGTAGAAGCGGCAATTGAATCTATCGTTGATGAGAATAGTGGCGCGTATGTCTTCTATAATAATTTCTCGCCGTCGCTTTTGAAAGAAATTTACGGGACCGGCAGAATGCATATGACCTTCCGTTACCAGCGTCGTGTTGGCGAGAATATGGTGCGCTGGGTACACAATGATATTCGTTTTATCATTGATGTGGACAGCGGTCACTTGTGCGCTATGCTTTCGGCGAAGGACATTGATGAAGAGAAACGCGAAGAGCAGAAACTTGTAACAGCGGCTAAAATGGATAAAATGACTATGGTATACAATCGTGAAACGACGATGGATACTATTCGCAAAATCCTGAATGAAGAACCTGACCAGAATCATGTACTGTTTATGATTGATGTGGATAATTTTAAGAATTTGAATGATTCCAGAGGCCATCAGGCGGGAGATGAATTTTTGATTGATTTGGCCGCAGAGATTAAGGGAAGTTTCAGAGAGACGGACGTTGTAGGCCGAATCGGCGGCGATGAGTTCTTTGCCCTGATGCGTAATGTGCCGGGAGATTCCATTACGTTGCGTAAGGCGCAGGATTTGTTGAATACGATGCAGGAAGTGTGCGAGGACTATAAGGATTTGAATTTGTCCACAAGTATCGGTATCAGTATGTATCCCGAGGACGGAACAACCTTAGATGAGTTGTATGCCCAGGCGGATGGTGCTTTGTATGAAGCGAAGCGCAAGGGTAAGAACCGGTATATGTTTGCAACGAAATAAAATATTATATACATATATTAAGGAAGTACTTGTTTCGCAAGTGCTTCCTTTTTAATTTCAACCTCCAAAATCCAGTCGCTTCGCGCCTGCCGTGCTTCGCACTCACTGATTTTGTCGGTATCGCACAAAAGAAAAGTAAATACTTGCTACGCAAGTGCTTCCTTTTCTTTTTTGTGCGATAAAATGTGAACAAAAGGTTATTTTTAAAATAATAGTTGACAATAATAAGTCTGAGTGGTAAATTATGAAATGTAGATATTAGCACTCTATCGAGTTGAGTGCTAACAAGCAAAAATTAAGCCACAGAAAGGAGCGATATGATGCAGCTTGATGAAAGAAAAAAGAAAATATTGCACGCCATCATACGCAACTATCTGGAAACCGGTGAGCCGGTGGGCAGCAGAACCATTTCAAAGTATACGGATTTGAACTTAAGTTCAGCAACCATCCGTAACGAAATGGCAGACTTGGAAGAATTAGGATACATTGTTCAGCCCCATACTTCCGCAGGACGAATTCCTTCTGATAAGGGCTACAGATTATATGTAGACAGTATGATGGAAGAGAATGCCCGTCAGGTAGAAGAACTGAAAGAAATGCTTGTTGAGAAAGAAGAGAAGATGGATCATCTTTTAAAACAGGTTGCGAAAGTTCTTGCAGTGAACACCAACTATGCCACAATGATTACGGCACCCAGAATCCAGAAGAATAAGTTGAAGTTTATTCAGCTTTCAAGGGTAGATGAGAACCAGCTTCTGGCCGTTATCGTAATCGAAGGCAATGTAATTAAAAACAGTATGATATCCGTTTCGGAGCGTTTGGACGACGAAACAATGTTAAAGCTTAACATGTTGTTAAATACTCACTTAAACGGTTTATCTATAGAAGACATCAGTTTGGGTATGATTACCGCCTTAAAACAGCAGGCAGGACATTACGGAACCATCATCGGTGACGTAATCGATGCGGTGGCGGAAACCATCAAAGAAGATGAAGATTTGGAAATCTACACCAGCGGAACCAACAACATCTTCAAGTACCCCGAGTTGGCTGACAATCAAAGAGCCAGCGAACTGATTAACACCTTCGAAGAGAAACAGCTTCTTTCACAGTTGATAGACGATTCCGATGTATCGGAACCCGGTACCGGAATTAAGGTTTACATCGGCGAAGAAGCCCCCATTCAAACCATGAAAGATTGCAGTATCGTTACAGCAAATTATGAGTTTGGCGAGGGAATGAAAGGTACCATCGGTATTATCGGTCCCAAGCGAATGGATTACGAGAAGGTAGTCGGAACGCTTAAGACCATCAAAGTCCAGCTGGATGCACTTTATCAGCAGGACGATAAAAAGAAACTGCCTTAGAACGGGCGTAAGAAAGGATGAGTGATTTGGCAGCAAAGAAGAAAACAAAGACCAAAGCAGAAGAAGTACAAAACGAGCAGGAATTAGCGGAAGAAACTGCAGAAACCACAGCAGAGACAACGGAAGGGGAAGCACCCGGAGATTGTGAAGCGACTGAAACTGCAGAGGAAACCGTAAAAGATAAAAAGCAGGAAAAAATCGACGAATTGGAAGATAAGGTAAAACGTCAGCTTGCTGAGTTTGAAAACTTCCGTAAGCGTACCGAGAAGGAAAAGGCAACCATGTTTGAAGCAGGTGCCAAGAGCGTAATCGAGAAAATTCTGCCGGTAATCGACAATTTTGAACGTGGTCTTGCAACCACCAAAGAGGAAGACAAAACCAACCCTCACGTGGAAGGTATGAACATGATTTACAAACAGCTTATGACCGAGCTTGATAAGTTGGAAGTAAAACCCATCGAAGCAGTCGGTCAGGAATTCAATCCTGATTTCCACAATGCAATTATGCAGGTGGAAAGCGATGAATACGAAAGCGGCACCATCGCACAGGAGCTTTTAAAAGGTTACACCTACCGTGATTCAGTCATCAGACATAGTATGGTAGCGGTAGTTAGTTAATACAGCAAACAATTTTTTAGAATAAAGGCGTGAAACGCCGATAAAACAGGAGGAAATGTAAAATGGGTAAAATTATTGGTATTGACTTAGGTACAACAAACAGCTGTGTAGCTGTAATGGAAGGTGGACAGCCCACCGTCATCGCAAATACAGAAGGTATGAGAACAACTCCCTCTGTCGTTGCTTTTACAAAGAACGGAGACAGACTTGTGGGTGAACCCGCAAAGCGTCAGGCAGTAACTAACGCTGACAAGACAATTTCATCAATCAAGCGTGATATGGGTACTGACAACGGCAGAACCATCGACGGCAAGAAGTATTCTCCTCAGCAGATTTCTGCTATGATCTTGCAGAAGTTAAAAGCAGACGCTGAAGGATATTTAGGTGAAAAAGTTACAGAAGCAGTTATCACTGTTCCTGCATACTTCAACGATGCTCAGCGTCAGGCTACCAAGGACGCAGGTAAGATTGCAGGTCTTGATGTTAAGCGTATCATCAACGAACCTACAGCAGCTGCTTTGGCTTACGGTCTTGATAACGAAAAAGAACAGGTTATTATGGTATACGATTTAGGTGGTGGTACATTCGACGTTTCCATCATTGAAATCGGTGAAGGTATCATCGAAGTACGTGCAACAGCCGGTGACAACAGACTTGGTGGTGATGACTTCGATCAGAAGATTACAGATTACATCCTTGCTGAATTCAAGAAGCAGGAAGGTATTGATCTTTCTAAGGACAATATGGCTTTACAGAGAATTAAGGAAGCTGCAGAAAAGGCTAAGAAGGAACTTTCATCTGCTACAACAACAGATATTAACCTTCCTTACCTTACAGCAACTCCCGAAGGCGCTAAGCACTTCGAAATGACTCTTACAAGAGCTAAATTTGATGAATTAACACACGACTTGGTAGAAAGAACAGCAATCCCTGTGAAGCGTGCATTGGAAGATGCAGGTGTAACACCTTCAGAATTAGGTAAGGTACTCCTTGTAGGTGGTTCTACACGTATTCCTGCAGTTCAGGATAAGGTAAAACAGTTAACAGGACACGAACCCAGCAAGTCATTGAACCCCGACGAATGTGTTGCACTCGGTGCTTCTATCCAGGGCGGTAAGCTTGCAGGTGATGCAGGTGCAGGTGAAATCCTTCTCCTTGACGTAACTCCCCTTTCTCTTGCAATCGAGACAATGGGTGGTGTTGCTACAAGATTAATTGAAAGAAATACAACTATCCCTGTTAAGAAGAGTCAGGTATTCTCTACCGCAGCTGACAACCAGACAGCAGTAGATATTAACGTAGTTCAGGGTGAAAGACAGTTTGCAAGAGACAATAAGTCTCTCGGCCAGTTCCGTCTCGATGGTATCCCTCCCGCAAGACGTGGTGTACCTCAGATCGAAGTTACATTTGACATCGATGCAAACGGTATTGTAAACGTATCTGCTAAGGATTTAGGAACCGGTAAAGAACAGCACATCACTATTACAGCAGGTTCTAACATGTCAGATGCTGACATCGAAAAGGCTGTAAAAGAAGCTGCTGAATATGAAGCTCAGGATAAGAAACGTAAAGAAGCAATCGATGCAAGAAACGATGCTGACTCAATGGTATTCCAGACAGAGAAGGCATTGAACGAAGTAGGCGATAAGATTTCTGAATCTGACAAAGCTGACTTGGAAGTTGAATTAAACAACGTAAAAGACATCTTAGAGAGAACCAAAGATAAGGAAATGACAGAGGATGAAGTTTCTGAATTAAAGGCTGCTCAGGAAAAGATGATGGAAAAGGCACAGTCACTCTTCAGCAAGATGTATGAAAGCATGCAGGGTGCTAACGGTGCAGGTCCTGACATGAGCCAGTTTACAGGTGCAGGTGCAGGCGCTTCCGATGATGACGGAGCTTCAGCAGGTGCTGCAGACGATATCATCGACGGTGACTTCAGAGAAGTATAATCGAAGATTACCACTTTTATAAAAGAAAAAGGTAGTTGGGGAATTCGTAAGAGTTCCCCGCTACATACTATAAAATCCACGGGGAAGGCTTTTCTTTCGTGGAATTTATGACGCTATGAGGAATGGCGCATTTTACGGTGTTGTTTGTAAAACAACGGAATGGAGACTATTATGGCAGAACAGAAAAGGGACTATTATGAGGTCCTTGGTGTTGAAAAAGGGGCAGATGATGCCGCAATTAAAAAAGCATATCGTGCTCTTGCCAAAAAATATCACCCGGATATGAATCCGGATGATCCCAATGCAGAAGCAAAGTTTAAGGAAGCATCAGAGGCTTATGCTGTTTTAAGTGATGCAGATAAAAGAAAGCAGTATGATCAGTTCGGTCACGCAGCCTTTGACCAGGGTGCCGGAGGCGGTTACGGCGGATTTGATTATTCCAGTATGGATTTCACGGATATTTTCGGTGATTTATTCGGCGATTTCTTTGGTGGCGGAAGACGTAGCAGTGGCAGAGGAAACGGACCGAGAAAAGGTGCGGACATTCGTAAGTCTGTGCGTTTGACTTTTGAAGAAGCGGTATTCGGTACCGAAAAAGAAATTGAAGTAGATTCTAAGGAAGAATGTCAGACCTGTCACGGAAGTGGTGCAAAACCCGGAACCAGTCCCGAGACCTGTCAGAATTGTAAGGGTAAAGGCCAGGTTGTGGTTACACAGAATTCTTTCTTTGGAACCATGCGTAGCGTTCAGACCTGTCGTGAATGTAACGGTAGCGGTAAGGTAGTAAAAGATAAGTGTACTGATTGTCGCGGAACCGGTTATACCACCATCAGAAAGCGTTATGCCGTAAGTTTCCCTGCAGGTATTGACAACGGTATTGTCAGAAGATTACAGGGCAAGGGTGAACCCGGTGTAAACGGCGGCCCCCGCGGTGATATTTTGGTAGAACCTATTGTATCAAGACATCCTATTTTCCAGCGTCAGGAGTATGATATTTATTCCACTGCGCCGGTATCTTTTGCGGTAGCTGCTTTGGGTGGCGAGATTTATGTGGATACCATTGACGGTAAGGTAATATATGAAGTAAAACCCGGAACACAGACCGGTTTGCGTGTGCGTTTGCGCGGTAAGGGTGTACCTACATTGCGTAACAAAGAGGTGCGCGGTGACCATTATGTGACTTTGGTTGTGTCTGTTCCCGAGAAGCTTTCAAGCGAAGCGAAGGAGTTGTTGCGCCAGTTTGATGAGGCGACAGGAGACAGCCTGCATGCAGTAGAAAAGGTTACGGCAAGCAAGGATAAAGACCCCAAGGACAAAGATAAAAAGGGTAAGAAGAAAAAAGGATTTTTTGGGTAATTGAATAGGTGCGTTGTTAATCATTTGTTTTCGAGGACGCTTTCGCTCGATTGTGCTACGCAACGGTACGTAGAATTGCTAAGAACGCAATTCAAGTACCGGCGAGCACAAAAGCCTCTCAAACAAAAGGATTAACAACGCACCTTTTAGTTATCATCATTTAGATCTTCGGTTAAAGTAGAATCTTTAATTTCTTTTTCTTCGATCGCAGCCGATTCGGCTTCATGTGCTAGTTCAATATTCTTCTGAACATCTTCCTGAGTGGTTTCTTTTACTTTCTTTTTGAAGAGATCTTTTAGTTTCTTCTTGCCTTCCGGTGTGCCGAGTTCAGAGGCTTTCAAATCGCCCTTATAAATGGCTTCCATAAGAACAATATAAGCTTCACCGAGAGCGGTGGTAATCACACCTGCGGTTGCGCCAGAAATAGTTCCGCCAAGCACCGTACCTGCGCCGGGAACCAGTTTTAAGAGGTTGGCAGCGATGGTTTTACCTGCAATGGTAGCACCGCCTGTGCCAAGTGCGGAAGATACGAAAGCGGTAATAATACTCTTATTGATATCCAAACCATAAATGGCGGTAATACTTGCAATCATTGCGACCTGTGTCGGAATTAAAAGAGCACTGTCTGCAAAAGGAATCGGTGCAAAACCTTCACCGAATGCTGTCGCTGTTGCGGTTGCTACGGCGACCTGTGCGCGCTTTTTTTTGGCCTTGAGTGAAGCGATTTGAACACTCTGTAGCGTGTCCTGCAGTTCTTCCGGCAAAACTTCCGTCATAACGGCAAGTAAAGCGTCCAATCCGTAGGCTTTGATGGGTGGCAGAGATTCGTCAAAAACGAAATCCTGTGCCAGTACGGGAACAACCTGGATAACGTCAAGGTTCTCGTCTAGGATTAAGTTCTTCATCTTCTCGGCATTCGGTTTCGAGAAGGCCTGTGTCAAAACAATGATAACGGGAACTTCCGTTACGGAATTTTCTTTGGCAAGGTCACGTAACCATTCAATTTCTTCCGGTTCAATACGGTTTGAAGCGGTATTAATGCAGTACCAGATACAGTGAATTGCCTTGTTCACATCGGTTCCGGACATTCCGGCTTTGATGGTATCGAGAATTTCCTTTTTTACTTCCTTTTGGGCATCTTTGCCTAATTCAAATCCTTTGGTGTCGTAAATGTTTAAAGGAACGCCCTTTTTACTGATTTTACGCATGTGTTGCGTGATAGGCTTACCGATACCTGTTTCGGCCAGGTTGTCGCGGAACATGCTGTTGATTAAGGTACTCTTACCAACGCCGGTTTTACCCGCAACGATAATATTCAAAGTGTTTAAGTTTTTAATTCGGTCACTGATGGCAGTGATACAATCCTGCGCAATTTTATCAAGACTGACTTCCATTTTACAATCCCCCGTTATTTTCTGTCGATTTCGATGCCGTATTTGTCGCGAAGGACTTTACGGTTGTAAGACTTATATATTTTGTTGGAGCATTTCTTCTGCATTTTGGGTATCAGAAACGCGCCGACGCCCAATGCTGCGGTAAAACATGCCATCATCAATACTTTATCGTTTTTACACATATGTATATCCCCCTTTGTATAAAATACTCTCATCTGTAGTTTAGCACAGCAAGTCTCAGATTTCAATTGTTAGCATTATGAATAAGAATTGAAAGGCGTAAGAAGCCCCGCATAAAAAAGCCGGTTTTACTTGTATCGGCTAAAAGGCTGGTGTATAATTTATTATGTATGAGTATGCTTGTGCGACGTATGTAGTCGGCGTTGAAAATGATAGCAGGAGTGAATTATGGCGACTTGGTCATCAAGAGGTCTTCGCGGTTCCACACTGGAAGATATGATAAACCGTACAAATGAAAAATATCGCGAAAACGGGCTGGCCCTGATTCAGAAGGTTCCTACCCCCATTACGCCGGTGCAGATTGATCAGAAGAGCAGACACATTACCCTTGCCTATTTCGACCAAAAAAGTACCGTAGACTATATCGGCGCGGTGCAGGGTATCCCTGTGTGTTTTGATGCTAAGGAGAGTGCTAATCTGACCTTCTCTTTGCAGAACATTCACGCACACCAGGTGCAATTTATGGAGGAGTTTGAGAAGCAGGGCGGTATCGCCTTTTTCCTAATTTACTATACGTCCATTGATGAGTTGTATTATCTCCCTTTTGAGTATCTGAAACTGTTTTGGGACAGGGCACAGAACGGCGGGCGCAAAAGCTTCCGTCACGAGGAGCTGAATCCGGCGTATGTTTTACCGAAACACAGCGGAGTTTTGGTGCCTTACCTCGAGGCATTGAAGCAGGATTTGGAAGACAGGGAATAGTGCAAGTAAAAAATCGCAAATATGGGAAGGCGTTTAAGGTATTTTAGATGATTGTAATTACCAAAAATTTTGACGAATTAACCACCACAGAGCTTTATGAAATTCTGAAAGCCCGGGCGGAAATTTTTATCATGGAACAGAACATCAATTACCAGGATATGGATGATATTGATTATAAAAGCATGCACTGTTTTATCAAGGAAGGCGACAAAGTAATTGCCTATCTGCGGGCCTTTTATAAAAGTGAAGACAAGTCCGTGGTGAAAATCGGTCGCGTGCTGACCTTGGAGCACGGTAAGGGTGTAGGAAGGGTGCTTTTGGAAGAAAGCATCAAGGCAATTAAGGCAAAAATGCAGTGCAATCAAATCTACATAGAAGCACAGAAACACGCTATCGGTTTTTATGAGAAGTTTGGATTTGTAACGACTTCCGGAGAATTCCTGGAAGAAGGCATTATACATGTGGCGATGGAGTTGGATGTGTAAAAGCGGAACAACTTTTAAAATGCCAAGAATGATTTACGATATAGTTAAAAAGAAACATATGCATTTTTATAAAAGAAATAAGACATAAGGAGGCACACAATGAAGTGGCATAAAATTACGGTTAAAACAACAACAGAAGCAGAAGATATTATTATCTGTACCCTGGCTGACGTAGGCCTTGAGGGTGCACAGATTGAAGATAAAATTCCTTTGACACCTTTGGAGAAGGAGCAGATGTTTGTGGATATTTTACCTCAGACGGAAGAAGATGACGGAGTGGCATATCTTAACTTCTTCGTGGAAGAAAGCGATGATTTGGATATGGATGCGTTGGTGGCTTCCGTGGAAGAGGAATTGGAAAGCCTTCGTATGTTTATGGATATCGGCGAAGGTACGATTACTTTGTCCGAAACCGAGGATTTGGACTGGATTAATAACTGGAAGAAGTACTTCCATCAGTTTTATATTGATGAATTGCTGGTCATTCCTTCCTGGGAAGAAGTGAAGCCCGAGGATGCGGATAAGAAGATTCTTCACATTGATCCGGGCACCGCATTCGGAACCGGTATGCATGAAACCACACAGCTTTGTATCCGTCAGATTAAGAAGTATGTAACACCGGAGACAAATATTTTAGACGTAGGTTGTGGTAGCGGTATTCTGGCAATTCTTGCACTGATGTACGGCGCAAAACATGCAAAGGGTACAGACCTTGACCCCTGTGCATTGGATGCGACCTTGGAGAATATGGAAGCCAACGGCATCGACCCGAAAGACTTTGAAGTAATCATCGGAAATATTATTACCGAAAAGGAAGTACAAGATTGGGCAGGTTATGAGTGCTATGACATTGTTGTAGCGAATATTTTACACAATGTACTTGAAGTACTTACTCCTGTTGTTACGGCACAGATGAAACCCGGTGCAATTTATATTACTTCCGGCATTATTGCGGAGAAGGAAGATTTTGTAGTGGACGTGGTTAAGAAGGCCGGCCTTGAACTTGTGGAAGTAACCCGTCAGGGCGAGTGGGTCAGCGTAACTGCGAAGAAACCGGAGTAAGGGAGCAAATATTATGTATCACTTCTTTGTAGACCCCGGACAAATTCAGGGGACGCAAATTATAATAACGGGTAAAGACGTGAAGCACATTAAGAACGTGCTTCGTATGCGCGTCGGTGAAGAAGTGTCCGTTGGTAACGGCGTGGACGGCAAGGAGTACCGCTGTGCCATTGATGCCTTTGAAGAGGATTCTGTGGTATGTAAGCTTCTTTTTATCAAAGAAGACGGCGTGGAATTGCCCGTGAAAGTTACCCTTTTTCAGGGCTTGCCCAAGGCAGATAAAATGGAACTAATCATTCAGAAGGCCGTGGAACTTGGGGTATACGAAATTGTACCTGTGGCAACCAAGCGTTGCGTGGTCAAATTGGACGCGAAGAAAGAGGCATCTAAGATTGCCCGCTGGCAGGCCATTGCGGAAGCGGCGGCCAAGCAGAGTAAAAGGGCCGTAGTGCCCCGTATTTGCCCTGTAATGACCATGGGCGAGGCGATACAGGCAGCAAGTAAGATGGAGCACCGTATTATCCCCTACGAGCTTGCAGAGGGTATGAGTAAGACTAAGGAAGTTTTTGCATCTTTTAAGCCGGGGAATTCCGTGGCGGTTTTTATCGGGCCCGAAGGCGGATTCGAGGAGAAAGAAGTTGAGGCGGCTGCGGCAGCAGGCGTGGAACCTGTTTCCCTGGGCAAAAGAATTCTTCGCACGGAGACCGCAGGTTTTACCGTGCTTTCCTGGATTATGTATGAGTTGGAAGTAAGACGGGACGAATAAAAGATAAAAAATATTATATGCTAAACTTTCGGGAATTATGCATTTTACAGGGATATATGATGTACGATGTTTTCGCAGTTTGCATATAATATATCAGAAAATTCTTTCTGTATAAAAGAGAGCTTTTATGCGGAAATGAAACGATAAAGGCAGGAAATGTTATGGAGATTTATTTAGACAATTCCGCGACAACCAAATGCTTTGATGAAGTGGCGCAGGCGGTTGCGCAGATGATGACTGAAGATTACGGAAATCCTTCCAGTATGCATATGAAAGGCGTTAAGGCCGAGCAGTACTTAAAGCAGGCAACGGAAGTAATTGCCAAAACATTGAAAGTGAATGAGAAAGAGATTTTTTATACCTCGGGCGGAACCGAGTCTGACAATATGGCGATTATCGGAACGGCTATGGCGAATTGCCGTGGCGGCAAACACATTGTGACAACGCCTATGGAACATCCGGCGGTTGGACAGTGTATGAAGTATCTTGAGAAAGAGGGCTTTGAAATTACCTATTTACAGCCCGATGCATGTGGTTGTATCTGCTTGGAAGATTTGGAGAAAAGCATTCGTCCGGATACCATTCTTGTATCCATTATGGCGGTAAACAATGAAATCGGAACCATTCAGCCCATTGAGCAGGCCGGCGAGATTATTAAGCGAAAGAATGCCAATACGTTATTTCATGTGGATGCCGTACAGGGTTATGGTAAGATGGAAATCTATCCCCGCAGATGGAAGATTGATCTGCTTTCTGTCAGCGGTCATAAAATCCATGGACCGAAGGGCGTTGGTTTCCTTTACGTCAATGAAAAAGTAAAAATCAAACCCATCATTCTCGGTGGCGGACAGCAGAGAGGTATGCGTTCCGGAACGGAAAACGTTCCCGGTGTTGTAGGCCTTGCCAAGGCTGCGGAGATGGTGTATTCCAATATGGAATGTGACATTAATAAAATGTACTGCCTGCGAGACTATTTTATCGGTCAGGTAAGTAAGATTGACGGCGTTTCGGTAAACGGAGCCCAAGGCCGCAAAGCTGCGCCGCACGTGGTCAGTGTTTCGGTGGAAGGCGTCAGGGCAGAAGTGTTATTGCACGCGCTGGAAGATAAAAATATTTATATTTCCGCCGGAAGTGCATGTTCTTCCCACAAGCCGGTGCCTTCGGCTACACTGCAGGCGATTGGATTGCCCAAAGAACTGTTGGGTTCTACCGTGCGATTCAGTTTTTCGGTTTTTACGACCAAGGAAGAAGTTGATTGCGCCTTGAATGCATTAAGGGAGTTGATTCCGATGCTTCGTAAATTCCAGAGACGTTAAAAAGTGATTTGATATACAAAAGATGTAACTGATAAGTGAGAGTTTTGATAAGCGGGAGGGGGCTCGAATCCCCCTCTCCATAAGGAGATAAAATGTTACCGTTTCGGACAAGTATTATCGTAAGTATTATTGAGTTCTTCAGTGTGGTCCTGCTTCACGTGGTATATGCGTTTAACCAGTTTGGGTGGGAACAGGCACTTTTTATATCCATCGGTTTTCTGCCGGTGTTACTTACGTTGCTTTTATACCGGACCATAAGTAATGAGAATGTTATTGTGCGTTGTTTCTACGTCACTATGACTTTGACAAGCTATATTATTTCGGCGCAGCTTGATACTTTGGGTATGCTGATTATGATTTATATGGCAGAGGCGTTGATCATTGCATTGTTTGTTAAAAAACGTATTTTTGTAGAGTATTTTGCATTTTCTTTTATCGGATTGCTTGCGGTAGGTATTTTTCAGACGGAAGACATTAATATTTTCTTCTCGACATTTATCTACATCATATATTTATTATTCTACTGCTTTGCAATGATTACCTTGTTGATGCTGATTACCGGTGTGGAATCTTACAAGGCTAAGATGGAGGAAAAAAATAAAGAAGCTCAGGAGGCTTTGGAAGCAAAGTCAAACTTCCTTGCCAATATGTCCCATGAAATCCGTACGCCGATGAATGCCATCAGCGGTATGGCACAGCTTTTATCACAGAAGAATTTCCAGAAGGAAGAGAAAGAGTACATTGCTACGATACAGAAGTCTTCCGAAAGTTTGTTATCCATTATCAACGAGATTTTGGACTTCTCCAAAATTGATTCCGGTAATATGGAGATTCTGGAAGATGAATATCATTTCAATTCACTGATTCATGACGTATTAAGCATTATTGAATTCCGTATGCGAAATAAAAGTGTGCGCCTGATTATTGATATCGATCCCCGCATTCCCAGGGTATTAATCGGTGACCAGCTTCGTATTCGTCAGGTGTTGATTAACATCTTAAATAATGCGGTGAATTTTACCCACAGAGGTCATATCCGCTTACATATTATTTGGCAGAAAAACAGCGAGAAAGACGGCTGTCTTGAGGTAGAAGTAGAAGATACCGGTATCGGTATTTCGGAAGAAAATATGAAGAAACTTTTCCGTGCGTTCGGACAGATTGATACCCGTAAAAACCGTAACGTAGAAGGTACCGGTCTTGGTCTTGTTATTTCCAAAAGTCTTTTAAACCAGATGGGCGGAGATATCTGGGTAGAGAGTATTTTAAACGAAGGTAGCGTATTCTCTTTCCGGCTTCCTCAAAAGGTAAAAGACAGTCGCCCTTCTAACTACGAGGCAAATCATGATAAAGTATTCGCATCTAACGAGGAGTTTAAAATCACCTTCCGCGCGCCGTCTGCGAAGGTTATGGTTGTAGACGATAATAAGGTAAACCTTCAGGTTGCCAGCGAACTGATGAAGAAATTCGGTTTTGAACCCGTGCTTGTAGAAAGTGGTTTGGAAGCGGTAAACCGTATTGAAGAGAATTTGATTCCCTATGATATGATTTTTATGGACCACATGATGCCTTTTATGGATGGTGTGGAGGCAACACAGAAGATTCGTGCCATTCAAACGGAGTATGCCCAGGAATTGCCCATTGTGGCGCTTACGGCCAATGCAATTAAGGGCGTGGAACGACAGTTTAAAGAAGCAGGTATGAATGATTATATTTCTAAACCGATTCATATGAAGCAGCTAAGCGATATTCTTGAGAAGTGGATTCCCATTGCGAAACAGGTTCGTATTATGGATGGTAAGGAAATTGCGGCACCAAGATCTTATTTTACCAATCCGATGCTGAAGAAAGAGGCGGAAGAAAAGAAAGATATTCTGGATTTGTTGAAGGGCATTTCTATCGAAGACGGTTTGCGCAATTGCGGTGGTAATAAGAATGCGTACATCCGTGTGTTGAGTACTTTTGCAGCTTCTAACCTGCTGGCCGGATTGGAAGAATACCTGCAAAAAGAAGATGCGGAAAACTACGGTGTTATCGCCCATTCCATCAAAGGAGCGTGCCGTAATATCGGTGCTTTAGAGGTGGGTGACATTGCCTACGATATGGAGCTTGCGGGACAAAATAAGGACATTGATTACATCAAGGAAAACCATGAAGAGTTTGCCCGGATGTACGGAGATACTTTGCGATTAATTACCAAGGCATTAATCGAACACCAAAGTTAAAATACATCGGTAGTTTCCTTGCAAAAAAAATGAAAAATGTGTATAATTATCAGTTAGATACAAAAAGTATGGGGGTATTATTATGTATCGGGTAGTGATTTGTGATGACGAGGCTACATCTTTACAAATTAATCAAATTCTTACGGAACAGGTACTGGAAGAGGAAGGTATTGAATTCGAAATTACCACGTTTGAAGATATGCGTGTGATGACGGAAGCATTGTCTGATGAACATGCGGAGTATGACATTTTGCTTTGTGATATTCTTGCGGTAGGAATGAACGGTATTGAGGCTGCGAAAGAATTGCGTCGCTTAGGTGAAAAGTTACCGATTGTTTTTATTTCTTCCACGGCAGAGTACGCATTGGACGGGTATAGTGTTAACGCGTTGCGTTATTTACAGAAACCGATTAATATTGAGAAACTGCGTGAAGCATTGAAAGAGGGCTATCAGCTTTCGCAACCTGCGGACGTACTTAAGTTCCAGGTGGCAGACCGCTTTTATCGAATTCCTTTCTCTGAGATTGAATATCTTGAGAGTCAGGGGCGCGATACGGACATTATTACGTCTGAAGAAACCATCAGCGTACATATGAAATTTTCTGATATGGAGAAGAAGTTGCCGGCTGATATGTTTTTAAGATGTCATCGTTCATATATTATTAATCTTACCCAGGCAAAGGATTTGGCAAGATATCGTTTCTTAACCAAGAGTGGCGTGGAGATTCCCGTCAGCCAGTTGCAGTACAACGAAACGAAGCGTAAATTCATTAAATTCCAATAAAAGTCCCGTGCAAAGTGTGCGGGAGGATAGAGGTATTCATGTTTCAAACTCGTACATTTTTATTAAAATACGGAGAAATTTTCTTGAAAGGCAAGAATCGCTATGTCTTTGAAGATATTTTGGTAGACCAGGTACGCCGTGCGGTTGCAAAATGTGACGGTCAGTTTAAGGTACACAAGAGCTTATCACGTATTTACGTAGAGGCTTTATCGGACTTTGATTATGATGAATTGATTGATACATTAAAATGTGTCTTCGGTGTGATTGCGATTTGTCCCGTATTGGTGCTTGAGGACAACGGTTTTGATGATTTAAAGGAGCAGGTTGTCAAATACATTGACGAAACCTATGAGGATAAGAATTTTACTTTTAAGGTATTCTCGAAGCGTGCACGCAAGAATTATCCCGTGAATTCCATGGAGATGAATTGCTTAATCGGTGAGGCGATTCTCAATGCGTATCCGGAAGTGAAAGTAGACGTGCATAAGCCGGATGTGAGTCTTTATGTGGAAGTAAGAGAAAGAATTTACGTATATTCAATTATTATACCCGGACCCGGTGGTATGCCCGTAGGTTCCGCAGGTAAGGCAATGTTGCTTTTATCAGGCGGATTGGATTCGCCGGTAGCAGGATATATGATTGCAAAACGTGGCGTGAAACTGGATGCCATTTATTTCCACGCACCGCCCTATACTTCTGAAAGAGCAAAACAGAAGGTTGTGGATTTAGGTACCTTGATTTCAAGATATACAGGTCCTATCAGATTGAATGTTATTAATTTTACGGAAATTCAGATGGCGATTTATGAGAAATGTCCGCCTGATGAGTTAACCATTATTATGCGAAGATATATGATGCGTATTGCAGAACAGATCGGTTTGGAGAACGATTGCATCGGTTTGGTTACCGGTGAGAGTATCGGACAGGTTGCTTCCCAGACAATGCAGAGTCTTGCCTGCACCAACGACGTATGCACCATTCCGGTGTACCGTCCGTTGATTGCTTTTGATAAGCAGGACATCGTAGATATTGCCGAGAAGATTAATACGTATGAAACTTCCATTTTACCGTTTGAAGACTGCTGTACCATTTGGGTGGCCCAACATCCGGTTACCAAGCCCGTGGTAAAAGTAATTGCAAAACATGAAGAGAATCTTGCGGATTGCATTGACGAAATGTTGAAAAAAGCGGTGGAAGAAAGAGAAATTATAGAGATTAAGTAATCATAGCGCAGAGAATGTGTTTGTATATTCAGAAAGCACCGCCGATGTGACGGTGCTTTTTGATGTAAAAGATTATAAATTGCAAAAGAAAAAGCAAGACGAAATGTCTTGCTTTAAACTCAAAACCGATTCGGATTAAACGATGTAAGGAGCTAATACCTTTAATACATCATCTGCACCGTCTTCAGCGTGGATATTTAAATCGATAGGCTTAGATAAATCAAGGGAGAAGATACCCATGATAGACTTTGCGTCGATTACATATCTGCCGGAAACTAAGTCGAAATCGTAATCAAACTTTGTAATATCATTAACGAATGATTTTACCTTGTCAATTGAGTTTAAAGAAATAGATACTGTCTTCATATTTGTTTCCTCCTATAATAAAAATAAATTGTTAGCTATTTGGGGGAAGTATGAAATCATTTCCAACTTCCGCCTTTATAGTAGTTGATTTACGAAAAAAAGTCAACTGATAAAGTTGCCAAAAAATAAGGAGTTTTCGATGAAAAGTGTAGCATTACATAACCTTGGTTGCAAAGTGAATTCTTATGAAATAGAAGTAATGCAACAAAACTTACAAAAAAGCGGCTATAAAATTGTTGATTTTAACCAAAAATCAGACATTTATATCATAAATACCTGTTCCGTAACCAATATGGCGGACCGTAAAAGCCGTCAAATGTTACATCGCGCAAAGAAGCAAAACCCCGATGCAATTGTGGTGGCGGTTGGCTGTTACGTGCAGGCGGACGCTTTCGGTATTGCCCAGGACGATGCCATTGATTTGCTGGTGGGTAATAACTTAAAGAAGAATATTTCGGAGATTTTAGACCGTTTTATGGAAGAGAAGGCAGGCGGTTCGGAAGAAAGCCGGGCGGATGATGAAGGATATAGTGTCGAAGAAAACCAAGCGTACGCTGAAGGGCACAGCGTTGAAGAAGTTCAGACAGATTATGAAGGGCACAACGTTGAAGAACGCAACTTTCTAAGAAAGACTTTAAATAGAACAACGATTGTTGATGTGAAAAAGGCAGATTTCGAAGATGCGCAGATGGAGCAGACTGCTGAACATGCAAGAGCTTATATCAAGATTCAGGACGGTTGCAACCGTTTCTGCAGTTACTGCATCATTCCCTACACAAGAGGACGTGTGAGAAGCCGTCAACCTGAGAGCGTTTTGCAGGAAATCTGCGGTCTTGTAAAAGAAGGGTACCGGGAGTTTGTTTTAACAGGTATTCATATCAGTTCCTACGGCTTGGATTTTGAAGAGAAGAATCCGAAGAAATATTTATCGGAACTGATTCGTGATATCAATGCAATCGAAGGGGTGGAGCGTATTCGTATCGGTTCTTTTGAACCTATGATTTTGACGGACGATTTCGTGGCTGAAATTGCATCCTGTGAGAAAATGTGCCCCCATTTCCACATTTCCTTACAGAGCGGTTGTGATGCAACCTTAAAACGAATGAACCGCAGATATACGTCGGCGGAGTACTTCGAGAAGGCAGAACTTTTACGTAAATATTTCCCGGGCTGTGCCATTACCACAGATGTTATCGTGGGATTTCCGGGGGAAACGGAAGCGGAATTTTTGCAGACAAAAGCGTTTCTTGAAAAGGTGAATTTCTTTGAAATGCATATTTTTAAGTATTCCAGAAGAAGGGGGACGAAGGCGGACGCCATGCCTGACCAGATTCCGGAAGAAATCAAAACGGAGCGCAGTAATATTTTGCTTGCTTTGGAGCAACAGCAATCCAAGGCATACCGTGCAACTTTTATCGGTCGAAAGGTAAAGGTGCTTTTGGAAGAAGAAAAGGAAATCGAGGGCAAAATATATTGGCTTGGACATACCGGCGAGTATGTGAAAGTGGCGGTTCCTGCAGGCGATTTTATGAAAAATATGTCTGTTGTGGTTTCGGTGGAAGGATTTTTGCAGGAAGATATTATGCTTGGGCGTGAATAAGCCGCAAAAATATGCCAATAATGAAGATATGATAGTAGGCATTGCTTGAGTTTTGGACGTAATTAGAGTATAATAAAACAGACTATATACATATAACGGACAAGTAAAAAGATACATTACAATAGAAGGTGTGAAATATGCAGTCAGAGAATACACAGTTTTTTCAAGTTGAACAGGACTCTAAGGACAGAGTTAAAAATATCCTTGCACAGGTTTATGATGCCCTGCAGGAGAAGGGATACAATCCGGTGAACCAGATTGTAGGATACATTATGTCCGGAGACCCCACATATATTACAAGCCACAACAATGCGAGAAGCCTGATTATGAAGGTTGAGCGTGATGAGTTGGTAGAAGAAATGTTTATAGAGTACATTAAAGCAAATCAGTGGGAATAGTGAGGGAAGCAATATGCGAATTATGGGATTGGATTTTGGTTCCAAGACTGTTGGCGTGGCAGTAAGTGACCCTACCGGCCTGATTGCTACGGGACTGGAAATTGTCAGGCGTGAAAGGGAAGATAAGTTGCGTCAGACGTTAGCCAGAATCGAAGCACTGATTGTAGAATACGAAGTAGGCAAAATTGTCTTGGGGTATCCTAAGAACATGAACGATACCTTGGGCGAAAGAGTTGAGAAAACACTGAGCTTTAAAGAAATGCTGGAGAGAAGAACCGGCTTGGAAGTGGTGCTTTGGGATGAAAGACTGACCACGGTAGAAGCCGATGAAGTAATGATGGAAGCGGGAATTCGCAGGGAAGACCGCAAGAAATACGTGGATAAAATCGCTGCAGCATTTATTTTGCAGGGATATTTGGATTACGCAGGAGATAAGAAAGACGAAACAAAGGCGTAGAAACGGAAGGACAGACTATGGAGAAGATTTTATTTCAGGCAATGGATGAAGAACCTGTTGAATTTTATGTGTTGGAACAGACAACAGTGGCAGGCGTAAATTACATTCTTGTTACGGATACGGAAGACGGCGACGGAGAAGCTTTGATTCTGAAGGATATTTCGGGAGCAGAGGATGAAGAAGCGGTTTATGACATTGTTTCGGAAGATAAGGAATTAAATGCAATCGCTGAAATCTTTGAGAACCTTTTGGATGACGTGGAGTTTGACAAAAGCAAGAAGTAATGAATTTTGGAGGAAAGAAATTTGAATATAAACAGGAACGGCGCGGATTCAGCCGAGAAGATTAAGGTGATTCCTTTGGGTGGCCTTGAGCAGATCGGTATGAATATCACGGCCTTTGAATACGAGGATACCATTATTGTGGTAGACTGCGGTTTGAGTTTTCCGGCGGATGATATGTTGGGAATTGACTTGGTTATTCCGGATATTACGTATTTGCTGGAGAACCGCGATAAGGTGAAAGCTTTTATGATTACTCACGGACATGAGGATCATATCGGTGCCTTGCCTTATATTTTAAAACAATTGAACATTCCCGTGTTTGCGACAACCCTTACAATGGGTGTTATTGAACACAAATTAAAAGAACACGAACTTTTAGATGTAGTAAAAAGACAGACGGTACAGTTTGGCGATGTTGTCCGCATCGGACCGATTCAGGTAGAGTTTATCAAGACAAACCACAGTATTGTGGATGCGGCAGCGTTGGCGATTTATTCGCCGGCAGGCGTGATTATTCATACCGGGGATTTTAAGGTGGATTATACACCGGTATTCGGTGATGCCATTGATTTGCAACGTTTTGCGGAATTGGGCAGCAGTCCCAGAGGCGTACTTGCGCTTTTATGTGATTCCACCAACGCGGAGCGCCCCGGTTTTACCCAGTCGGAGCGCAGTCTTAGTAAGACTTTTGATACGATTTTTACGGAGCATAAAAATACCAGAATTATTGTGGCAACCTTTGCTTCCAACGTAGACCGCGTACAGCAGATTATTAATGCGGCAGACCGTTTCGGACGTAAGGTTGTGGTGGAAGGCCGCAGTATGGTGAATATCATCGAAACGGCTACCAACCTGGGAAGATTGAGTGTTCCTGAGAATACCTTGATTGATATTGAGAATTTGAAAGACTATCCCGAAGAGCAGACGGTTATTATTACTACCGGAAGCCAGGGCGAAAGTATGGCGGCGTTGAGTCGCATGGCTATGGGACAGCATCGTAAGGTGAAGATTGGGCCTATGGATACGGTTATCTTTTCTTCCAGCCCGATTCCCGGAAATGAAAAGGCAGTTACCAAGGTCATTAATGAATTGTTCCACAAGGGTGCGGATGTTATTTTCCAGGATGCCCATGTATCCGGCCATGCCTGTCAGGAAGAAATTAAATTAATCTATACCTTAACCCAGCCCAAGTATGCAATTCCCGTACATGGTGAATTCAAGCATTTGAAGGCACACGCCAAATTGGCGGAACAGTTGGGAATGGATAAAGAGAATATCTTTATTTTAAAATCCGGTGATGTGCTTGAACTTGGAGATGATGGTGCCGAAGTGGTAGGCGAAGTTCCCGTAGGTGCTATTTTGGTAGATGGTCTTGGAGTAGGTGACGTAGGCAATGTGGTATTGCGCGACAGACAGAGACTGGCGGAAGACGGTATCGTTATTGTGGTTGCGGTAATGGATGGCTATAACAATACGTTAGTGTCAGGACCTGATATCGTATCCCGTGGCTTTACTTATACCAAGGATAATGAGGATTTGATGGAAGAGGCAAGCGCCATTGCTTATGAAGTAATGGAGCGTATGCAGGAGCGTGGCGTGACAGACTGGGGAAAAATCAAAGCTAATTTGAGAGATTCTCTGAATGAGTTTTTCTGGAAGTCGACCAAGCGTCGTCCCATGATTCTTCCGATTTTGATGGAAGTATAAAAGAAAGGTGTACTTATGCAAAAGTCCGATATGGAAAAAGCTACAAGTAAATATATTGCAGCGTTGCAAAAGAGCGATGAATATTGTAAATATGCCGAGATTAAGGCTAAGGTACAGGAAGAAGCGTCCCTTTGGCAGCAGTTGTGCGATTATCGCAGACGAAGATATGAATTTCAGAATCTGACCAGCACGGAAGAATTATTTGACCGTGTAGATGCTTTTGAGAGAGACTATCGTGAATGGAAGAAGAATCCGCTTGTGACGGAATTTCTGGATGCAGAGCTGGCATTCTGCCGTATGATGCAGGAAGCAAACCTGCAGATTATGGATGCTATGGATTTTGAGTAATCAAGCAGGCGTCTTAAAACGGAGAGATAAATAACGAACAATGGTCTCGTATTTGTAGGAGATTAAAACATGGACAAAAAAATGATATGGGGCGTGATGAAAGGTATTTTAAAAATCGCCGTAACCCTGGCAGTTGTCATACTGATTTATAATTTAGGTCTTAAGGCCTATGATTTCGGATATCGTATTTTTGCGGAAGAACCCGTTGAACTGGGAACCGGAAGAACGATGTCCGTATCCATCGTAGAAGGCAAGAGCGTATCTGAAATCGGAGATATTTTGGAAGAAAAGGGATTGATTCGTGATGCGAAACTCTTTTATTTCCAGGAAATGTTTTCGGAGTACAAGGGCGAATTAAAGCCCGGCGTATATGAACTTTCTACAGGTATGACGCCGTATGAAATGATGGAAATTATGTCTGCTTCGGATGAAGAAGAGGAATAAGCAGGTAGCAAAGTGATTATTGACGAAAGATTGTTTACTTTTATCAATTCTTTTGATAAAGGGAACTCAGCATTTTTAGATGAATTAGAGCAGGAAGCGAAGAGGGATTATGTGCCGATTATCCGCAAGGATATGCAGAACCTCCTTCGTTTCTTATTGCGTTTGAAAAGACCTTTAAAAATACTGGAAGTGGGAACTGCAGTTGGGTTTTCTGCCTTGCTGATGGCAGAGAATACTTCGGAAGAATGTCAGATTACCACCATAGAGAATTATGAAAAACGTATCCCGATTGCAAAAGAGAATTTCAAAAGGGACAATATGGAGCATCGCATCACTCTTTTAGAAGGGGATGCTATAGAGATTTTAAAAGAGCTGGACGGCAGTTACGATTTTATCTTTATGGATGCTGCCAAAGGGCAGTATTTAAACTTCCTGCCGGACCTTTTAAGACTTCTTGCAGAGGACGGAATGCTTGTTTCGGACAATGTCTTGCAGGATGGCGACTTGATGGAGTCCCGTTATGCGGTCACAAGGAGAAACAGGACCATTCATTCCAGAATGCGCGATTATTTGTATGAGTTAAAAAACAATCCAATGTTGGAAACCGTAATTTTGCCCGTAGGAGACGGGGTTACGGTCAGTATAAAAGTATCAGAGAATGAACAGTAAGGAATGCGACGAGACGGTGCAAAGTGAAAAGTTTGCGCTACGGCAAAAGGTCGCAGACGGAGGCTATAGATGAGCAGAGATAGAAAGCCGGAGCTTTTAATCCCGGCAAGCAGCCTTGAAGTATTGAAAACTGCAGTAATGTTTGGTGCAGATGCGGTATATATCGGTGGCGAGGCCTTTGGACTTCGTGCCAAAGCAAAAAATTTCAGTCCGGAGGATATGAAGGCCGGTATTGAATTTGCACATGCTCACGGTGTAAAAGTGTATGTAACTGCTAATATTCTTGCCCATAATTCCGATTTGGACAGAGCGGTTGCATATTTTAAGGAATTGAATGAAATGAAGCCGGATGCTTTGATTATTGCGGATCCCGGAATGTTTATGCTTGCAAAAGAGAATTGTCCCGGTATGGAGCTTCACATTTCTACCCAGGCGAATAACACCAATTACCAGACTTATTTGTTCTGGTGGCAGCAGGGTGCGAAACGTGTGGTAAGTGCAAGAGAATTGTCCTTGGAAGAGATTAAAGAAATTCATGACCATATACCGGAAGAGATGGAGATTGAAAGCTTTATTCACGGTGCAATGTGTATTTCATACTCAGGAAGATGTCTTTTATCCAATTATTTTACGGGAAGAGATGCCAATCAGGGTGCCTGTACCCATCCCTGCCGCTGGAAGTATGCGGTAGTGGAAGAAACCCGTCCCGGCGAATATATGCCGGTGTATGAGAATGAACGCGGGACCTATATTTTTAACTCCAAAGATTTATGCATGATTGAATATATTCCGGAAATCGTGGCAGCAGGAATTGATTCCTTAAAAATCGAAGGACGTATGAAAACCGCCCTTTATGTAGCAGCGGTAGCGAGAACCTACCGAAAGGCAATTGACGATTTCTTTGCTTCGGAAGAGACTTATCGCAATAATATGGACTGGTATCGCAGTGAGATTTCCAAGTGTACCTATCGCCAATTTACTACGGGATTTTACTTTGGCAAACCCAGCGAGGAAACGCAGATTTACGACAGCAATACTTACATCAATGAGTATGTGTATTTAGGCATTGCAGAAGAAATTACCGAAGACGGTAATGTACGAATCGAGCAGAAGAATAAATTCTGCGTCGGCGATGTGATTGAAATTATGAAGCCCGACGGCCGCAATGTGGAAACGAAGGTAGAAGCGATATTTGATGACAAAGGTGTATCAGTGGAAAGTGCGCCGCACCCGCAGCAGGTTTTATTCTTACAGTTAAGTGAAACTTGCGAGAAGTATGATTTACTGCGTGTAAAGAAGATGTAGTTTATCTTGTAAAACAGAAGAAAACAGTGTATTTTATTCTAGGAATAGACTGTAAAAGAATCCGAATGGAGAATATATATGACTGACAAAATTAACATTGAAGAGATTTTTGCCCAGAATGTTTTTACGTTGGATACTATGAGAAAATGGGTGTCGGAAGAGGCCTACAATGAAGTAATCAACGTAATGGAAAATGGTGGCGAACTTTCCGGTAAAACCGCGAATGTGGTTGCGAAAGGAATGAAGGATTGGGCTGTGGAAAACGGCGCAACCCACTATACTCATTGGTTCCAGCCTTTGACAGGTTTTACGGCGGAGAAGCACGACTCTTTTATAACGCATCCTGATAAAAACGGTAAAATGTTACTGGAGTTCAAAGGCAAAGAGTTGATTAAGGGTGAGCCAGATGCATCTTCTTTCCCGTCAGGCGGACTTCGTGCTACCTTTGAAGCACGCGGATATACCACCTGGGATATTACTTCACCTGCTTTTATCAAAGAAGATGCAACCGGTAAAATCCTTTGTATTCCTACGGCGTTTTGTTCCTATAAGGGCGAGGCCCTGGATAAAAAGACCCCTTTGCTTCGTTCCATGGAAATCGTAGGACAACAGGCAATGCGTATTGTAAGACTGTTTGGCAACTATGAGGCAAAGAAGGTAATTCCTTCCGTTGGTGCAGAGCAGGAATACTTCTTAATTGACAGACAAAATTATCTTAAGCGAGACGATTTGATTTACGCCGGACGTACCTTATTTGGTGCACCTGCTCCAAAGGGACAGGAAATGGATGACCATTATTACGGTTGTATCCGCGAACGTATCGGCGCATATATGAAGGACTTAAACGTTGAGTTGTGGAAGCTGGGTGTAACAGCCAAAACACAGCATAACGAAGTTGCACCGGCGCAACACGAACTGGCACCGATTTATGAAACTTCCAATGTGGCTGTTGACCACAACCAGATTGTAATGGAAACCTTAAAAAAGGTTGCAGGAAGACATTGTTTGACTTGTCTTTTACATGAGAAGCCTTTCCAAGGGGTAAACGGTTCCGGTAAGCATAATAACTGGTCGTTGACAACGGATACGGGAATGAATCTTTTGGACCCCGGCGATACGCCTAACGAGAACATTCAGTTCCTTTTGGTACTGGCATGTATCATGAAGGCAGTAGATAAGCATGCGGATTTGTTAAGACAAAGTGCATCGGATGTAGGAAATGACCACCGTCTGGGTGCGGATGAAGCACCGCCTGCAATTATCTCTATCTTCCTTGGGGAACAGCTGGAAGACGTGGTAAAACAGCTGGTAGAAACCGGTGAGGCAACCCATTTGGTAGAAGGCGGCGTTTTGGAAACAGGCGTTTCCACATTGCCGGATCTTTTAAAAGATGCGACAGACCGTAACCGTACTTCACCTTTTGCTTTTACGGGTAATAAGTTTGAATTCCGTATGGTGGGTTCCGCCGATTCAATCGGTGACCCGAATACTATTTTAAATACTATTGTGGCAGAGGCATTCTGCGAAGCGGCAGACCGTTTAGAGGTAGCGGAAGACTTTGATTTGGCTGTGCATGACCTGATTAAGGAGTATATGACAGCACACCAGAGAATTATCTTTAACGGTAACGGATATGCACCGGAATGGATTAAAGAGGCAGAACGCAGAGGCCTTCCCAATCTTCCCACAATGTTGGATGCGGTGGAAACCCTTACTACTGAGAAATCCTTTGCATTGTTTGAGAAGTTTAATATTTTTACGAGAGCGGAATTGGAATCCCGTAAGGATGTTTTATACGAGACATATTCTAAAACAATCAACATTGAAGCCAAGTGTATGATTGAAATGTCGGCAAAGCAGATTATACCCGCGGAAATCAGATATGCAAGTATGCTTTCGGAAGCGGTTTTAAGAGCAGAAAGTGCAGGGGTTAGCGCGACTGTTCAGAGAGGCTTGCTTTCTAAGGTAACAGACGAGCTTGAGAAAATGCAGGCTGCGTTGGTGACTTTGGAAGAAGAGTTAAAGGCTGCGCAGGCAATTAAAGAACATAAAACATGTGCATTTTATTATCGTGACCATGTTAAGACAGCAATGGAGGCGTTACGTGCACCTGCGGATGCATTGGAAATGCTTACGGATAAGGACGTATGGCCGATTCCTACATATGGTGATTTGTTGTTTGAGGTGTAAGGAGGGAAAACTATGAAGGAACCTGTATTGGTAATTATGGCTGCAGGAATGGGCAGCAGATACGGTGGTTTGAAGCAGATTGATCCTGTGGATGCTGCGGGAAATAAAATTCTTGATTTTTCAATTTATGATGCGTTAAGAGCAGGTTTTAAAAAAGCAGTTTTTATCATTAAAAAAGAAAATGAGGCGCTTTTTAGAGAATGTATCGGTGACGCGGTAAGCAAGCATATGGAAGTGGAATATGTATTTCAGGATATTAATGACGTGCCGGAAGGTTTTGTGATTCCCGAAGAGCGTGTAAAACCCTGGGGAACGGCCCATGCTATCTTCAGTTGCCGTGAAGCCGTAAAAGGACCTTTTGCGGTTATTAATGCAGATGATTATTATGGTGTGGAAGCGTTTAAGGTTTTATATGACTTTTTGACCACCCACGAAGATGATGAGAAGTATCGTTATGCTATGGTAGGTTATCAGCTTGGTAATACATTGACTGAAAACGGTTCCGTAGCACGCGGTTGCTGTGTAACCAATGAGGAAGGCTATTTGGTATCCATTACAGAGAGAACGAAAATCGTTAAAACTGCTGACGGTGCTGCTTATACGGAAGATGAGGGTGTAACCTATACACCGATTAGCGTAGATTCACCGGTATCCATGAATATGTGGGGATTTACCCCCAGCATCATTCCGGAACTTGGAAAAGCATTGGAAAACTTCTTTGCCAATACCGTACAGAATAATCCTTTAAAGGCGGAGTGCTATTTGCCGATTGAAGTAGATGCTCTTTTAAAAGAGGATAAGGCTACTGTTCAGGTGCTTTCTTCGAAAGATAAGTGGTTTGGCGTAACCTATAAGGAAGATAAGCCTTATGTAATGGATTCTATTCAGAAGTTAAAAGACGCCGGAGTATATCCTGAGGTACTTTGGGATTAATTACAAATACAAAAATACGGAGGATAATATGGCAATACTTGTAACCGGCGGTGCCGGATATATCGGAAGTCATACCGTAGTAGAATTACAAAATGCAGGATATGAAGTGGTTGTTATTGACAATCTTAGCAATTCCAGTGCAAAGTCGTTGGAGTGCGTGGAGAAGATTACCGGTAAAAAAGTGCCTTTTTATCAGGTTGATATTTTAGATGAGGCAGGTTTGCGAAAGGTATTCGAGGCAGAGCAGATTGATTCCTGTATTCATTTTGCGGGATTGAAAGCTGTGGGAGAGTCTGTAAAAGAACCGTGGAAATATTATCAGAATAATATAGCGGGAACGTTGTGCCTTTTAAAGGTGATGGAAGACTTCAATGTGAAGAATATTGTGTTTTCTTCTTCAGCAACGGTGTACGGAAGTCCGGCATTTGTGCCAATTACAGAGGAATGTCCCAAAGGTGAAATTACTAACCCATACGGACATACAAAGTCTATGTTGGAGCAGGTTTTGACAGATATTCAGAAGGCGGATCCTTCGTGGAATGTTATTTTGTTAAGATATTTCAATCCGATTGGAGCGCATGAGAGCGGTACAATCGGCGAGAATCCCAATGGAATTCCGAATAATTTGATGCCTTATATTACGCAGGTTGCGGTAGGTAAATTAAAATGTCTTGGTGTGTTTGGTGATGATTATGATACGCCTGATGGTACAGGGGTGCGTGATTATATTCACGTTGTCGATTTGGCATTGGGACACGTTCGCGCAATCGAAAAAATTGCTGAGAATCCGGGTGTGTGTATATATAATTTAGGAACCGGGACCGGATACAGCGTATTGGATGTGGTGAAGAATTTTGAAAAGGCTTCTGGTGTTACAATTCCTTATGAAATAAAAGACCGCCGTCCCGGAGACATTGCGCAGTGTTATGCGAGCCCCGAAAAGGCGGAGAAAGAACTGCATTGGAAAGCGGAGCGCGATATTCGTAAAATGTGTGAGGATTCCTGGCGTTGGCAATCTAACAATCCGAACGGATATGACGAATAAATAGTAAGTTTAAATATGAAAAAGAATTGGCCATAACATTTTGTTATGATCAATTCTTTTTTTATTATCACCGATTTGATATAGGTATTCGTTATTTATTGTTGTAAAAAATATTTTTTGCATACTTTTTTACAGTAAAGAGAAGAGGAAGACCAAGGATTCCGCAGGATATAAATTCTCCGGCGAATACGGTGATAAAAAACAGCCAGATCGGGTCCATGCCATAAGCATATTTAAGTACAAAAGGAATGATAAGTGTATTTGTCATAATTGGCGGTATGGGTGCAATCCATGCCACTATTTTTTTGCCCTTGCAATATTTGCCGATTAAGTAAGTAAACAATGCGCCCAGAAGTGTTGCAAGACTGCCGAATATAATATCGAAGATATTGGCACTTACCAGTAAATTACTGATAATACAGCCGGCAAAAAGCCCCGGAATCGCTGCCGGAGTAAAAAGCGGTAAAATTGTTAATGCTTCTGAGAAACGAATTTGAATGGCAAAAGATGCCAGACCGAAGATGTTTGAAAGTTCGGTAAGAACAACATAAAGGGCGGCAATCATTGCCGCCTGTGTGAGAAATAAAGATTTCTTGTTTTTCATTTTAAAAGGCTCCTTAGTTTTGTTTAAGGTCAGGATGGTTTCGAACTGACCATATAATTAGTCAATAGTAATATCGTTATCAGGTGTGTTGTTAGCAGTATCTTTTAAGCCTGAACTGTCTGTGCAGGTAAAAGTAACTTGAACAATACCATTATGCGTAGTAACATTACAGTCTGCGTCTGCTCCGTGCGCTGATTTTAGTCTGCCCATCACTTCATCAATGGGAAAACCAAAAGATGTTTCCAAACTGGTTTTTAACACACAAGTGGAATTTAGAAACTCAGTATGCTCATTGATATTCATACCTTCTTCGGATTCTAAAATTGCCAAATAAGGGTGGCTTGCCACATCAGCCTGAACTTCGGCATCAACAATTGCAAATGCGACGCCGGTACGTACTGTGTCAGCAAGCTGAAAATCAGAGGAAACATTTGTTTTTTCCACGTATTTAAAAAGCTGAGGTGCCATTATACCAACAGCAATTGCCATAATGGCAACAACAATAATTAATTCTACCAGCGAGAAGCCGGCATTATTTTTTTTCATAATAAATATCCTTTCATCATAGATAGACAAGAATTAAGATTTACCGAAAGAATTTGTTAACAAAATGTTTACATACAGAAGATAGCACTAATTAGGATATAAAGCAATATAGTTTGCACCAAATGTGAATAAAATGTGATGAAATGATAATTTTTTTTAACAAAAAACCTTGTCCGTCAATTTGATGGACAAGGTTTTGTTACATTTTATTTCTGATGTTCTTTTAAAAGTGCCTGGATTCTTTCACTGGGATTTAACAAATCGCTGATAGAGCTGTCGTGATTTAAGGTGTCAATGATGTAGGCAATGTACTTACTCATATCGCAGTTGATGTACCATTCTCTCTGTAAAAGTTCAGGAGTCTGATATACAAGGTTTGTGGTAAGTACTCTGTGGATAAGACCATCTTCATATGCTTTATCAAATTTCTCAAGGCCGTTTGTAAAGAGACCGAAAGTAGTAGCGATGAAGATGCGGTTCGCTTTACGTGCTTTCAATGCAGTAGCAACTTCAATTACACTTTCACCGGAAGAAATCATATCATCAAGAATGATTACATCCTTACCTTCTACGCTTGTACCGAGATATTCGTGTGCAACAATAGGATTTCTGCCGTCAACAACGCGAGTATAATCACGTCTCTTGTAGAACATACCCATATCAAGCCCAAGTACGTTAGACATATAGATTGCACGTGACATACCGCCTTCATCGGGGCTGATGGTCATCATATGTTCAGCATCCAACTGAATATCAGGCACATTATTAATCAAGCCTTTGATAAACTGGTAAGTAGGCTGTACTGTCTCAAAACCGTGAAGGGGAATTGCATTCTGAACACGGGGATCGTGGGCATCAAAGGTAATGATGTTATCTACACCCATAGCAACCAATTCCTGAAGTGCCAATGCACAGTCTAAAGATTCACGGGAAGTTCTCTTATGCTGTCTGCTTTCGTAAAGGAAAGGCATAATAACAGTGATTCTTCTTGCCTTACCGCCTACGGCTGCAATAATTCTCTTCAAATCCTGGTAGTGGTCGTCAGGTGACATTCTGTTCTTGTTACCGGAAAGAGAGTAAGTTAAGCTGTGGTTACAAACGTCAACCATGATATAAAGATCGTCGCCACGAACAGACTCATTAATTACACCCTTGGCTTCACCGGAACCGAAACGGGGAACTTTGGTATCAAGAATATAAGTATCTCTCTGGTAACCTGCAAAAGCAAGACTGTCTTTGTGTTCGCTTTCGCGTTCTGTTCTCCATTTTACAAGGTATTGATCTACCTTCTCGCCGAGAGAGCGGCAGCTTTCTAAGGGAATTAAACCTAAGGAACCAACGGGGATGGTTTCCAGATTACGTACTTCTTGTCTTTTTTCAGACATGGGGAAATCCTCACTTTCTGTTCATCATTCTTTTTTTGTATATTCTGACATCCTGACCGGACAACTTACACACATCATAATTACTGATAATGCGTGAAAAAATTCTGTCGTCATAGCGGTCGCGTAAATCTTCCATTGCAAGATTAGTAGATATGATGGTTGATTTACGTCGAAGATGTCTTTCATTCAAACATGTAAAAAGTTGTGAAATTACAAAGCTGTTTGTGAGCTCTGTTCCTAAATCGTCCAGTACCAGTAGATCACAATTATAGATTTCTTCGTAGGGACTGGTGTCCGAAGTTTTACCGTTCTTACGGAAGGCATATTCGGATATTTTGGCAAATAAATCGCCTGAACTGAAATAAATAACGGAATGCCCTTTTTTAATCAATTCAGAGGCAATACAGTTGGATAAAAAACTTTTGCCGGTACCTACTGTACCATAAAATAAAAGGTTTTGATAGTCCAAATCGAAGTTTTTTACAAAATTCTTTGCGTGAACCACTGCATTCTGTAATCTTGTCAGGTCTTCGCCCTGCTGATATTCCAAAGAAACATCATCAAAAGATTCGTTTGCCAGGACTTCGCGGATATTAGACTGTTCATATAGCATATCCAACATTTCCTGTTTAAAACAATGACATTTCTGTCCATCGATAAAACCGGTATCTTTGCAGTAAGAGCAGGTGTAAACGGGGTCTAAATAATTAACGGAATAGCCCGCGGCTGTTAATAAAAGCTTCTTCTGCCGGTTAAGATCTTCTAATATATCTTTTAACTCATCGGCTGAACCACCATCGCCCATAAGGCGTTTCTTTCCTTGCTCAATGGCAAGAGTGGCGGTTAATTCATCAAGATTCTTATATTCAGGAAGCTTCTCATAAATTTCTTTGGTGCGTTCTTCCTGAAGTTTTCTGGAATCAAGCCGACGACGGTTATAACCCTGAATAATAGTATCATATTGTGCGTTGGTAAGTGCCACGTCGTATCTCCTCTAATTGCTGAGAATTTCTTTCTCTAAAGCTGTAAAATCATAGTCCTGCTGAGGGAATTTGGTTGTGCTTCTGCCGGAACCGCCGGTTCCGCAGCCGCCCCCGCCGTTCTTCGGTTTGTTGCGAAAAGCTTTATCCAATTCCTTAACATCCTTAATGGTAGTTACATTCTGGGTTTTCCAATTGGAAAGAATGCGGTCTGCATATTCGAAACGATGAGTATCGACAGCCAGTACAGTGCGTTCACAACATTCGAAAATAATATCCATGGTAAAACCGAAACTTCCGGTCCATTTATTGATATAATCTACTTCTTTAGCAGTGGGTGTGCCGTTCTTGCCCAATGCCTTCATAACGGAGTAGATAGTCTTGTCATACTTGCTGACGCCGGCTTTGGCTTGTTCAACAGTGTTGATATCTTGTTCGTACCAACCCATAGCTGTTTTCTCAATGTAACGCATTTCCTTCTTGCCGCGTTCCAAACAATACTCCAGTAACGCTTCCAGCATATCCATGGAATAGCCGAGTTCTAAATGGATGTAGAGAATACTTCTTAAGTCTGTAGGGCTTAAGGTATTGCCTAAATATTGTTCAATGACGCAAAGCATTTCGCCGATTTCTTCGTTATCCTTATATGTACGTAACTGGTCTGCAGAATACGAAGGTTTCTCGGGAGCAACTCGGGTTGCCACAGTTTCTTTAGCAGGTGCAGTTTTCTCTGCGGTAGCAGGGACCATTGTAACAATGGGTGCCAGAGGTTTTGCAACCGGTTCGCCGTTGCTGTCTGCCACAGGTGCCTGCAAACGGATTCCTATAATGTTGCGACAATCATCATATTCCAAAGAAAGTAATTTCATACGTTCCCAATACTGAAGAGAGCGGATTACTTCCTTCTCTGTATGATTAAACTTGTCTGCCATATCCGAAATGCTGACCGGTATATTTGACGAGAACATTCTGATTAAATATAAGTAAATTTTTAACTGTGCGTCATTGGCATCTTTCATAAAAGAATCGATGAACACGTTAGATACACCGGTCAGTCCCGATGCATCATCCTGATAGAGCATAATCCGATTCATATATAATCCCCTTGAAATCCGGACAAGCAAAATGGTGTCCGAATATAATTTTTAAAGCAAGAGTGATTATAACACAGTCTTTTCAAAAAAGGAATAGGTAAAATTGCCGGAAAGCCTTGATTTTACTGGGGTTGCGGGTTTTGTGGACAATGTGGATAACCACCCGAAACCTGGTCCACATAATTCATAAAAATGATTAAAAAACGCATAAAACCGGAGTTTGTAAAAAAGTTATGTAAATATAAAATATCCACAGACCTTGTGGAAGAAATATCTTCCAAAAATCTGTGGATAATGTGGATAAGTTAGTTACCGAGGAGATTTTCCCCGATTTTTACTACGTCTCCGGCCCCCATAGTTATCAACAGGTCCCCGGGGATACAATTTTCTAATAAAAAATTTTCAATTTCATCAAAAGTGGGGAAATATTTGCAGTCACCGCCCAATTTGATGATTTCTTTTTGTAAATCTTTGGAACTTATGCCCAAAGTATTGGTTTCTCTTGCTGCATAAATATCTGCCAGAACCACATGCTCGGCTTGGGATAAAGTTTCCGCGAATTCTTTCAGGAATGCTTTGGTCCGGGTGTATGTATGTGGCTGGAATACGCACCACAAATGCTGATGGGGGTAATTCTTAGCAGCCTCTAAAGTTGCGGCGATTTCCGTGGGATGGTGTGCATAATCATCAATAATATTAACACCACCGATGCTTCCCTTGAAATCAAAGCGTCTGTCCGTGCCGGTAAAGGCTTGGAGTCCTCTTGCGGCAGTTTCTAAAGGAATGCTTAAAAAGTCTGCCATGGCAAGTGCAGCCAAGGCATTGCATACGTTGTGCTTTCCGACTACTTCCAACATAATCTCCTGCGTTTCGTTGTTAGGAGTATGGAAGGTAAAATGATAGTTTCCGTGGTCATCGATTTCCAAATCGGAAGCAAAGTAGTCGCATTCTTCAGTGAAACCGAAAGTTTTCACGGGGCAATTCAAATCTGCAGTAATAATTTCTCGCCCTTCGATTTCATGATTAATCAATAAAATACCGTCGGCAGGGATTAATTTTGCAAATTTATGGAAAGATTCACGGATTTCGTGAATATCTTTAAAAAAGTCCATATGATCTTCTTCCACATTTAAGATGATACCAATCTTGGGGAAGAAGTTTAAAAAACTGTTGGTATATTCGCAAGCTTCCGTCAAAAAAACGTCCGAGCCACCCACGCGGATATTGCCGTTGATACTTTTTAAAATACCACCGATGGAAAGGGTGGGATCCAAATCCGCAGCCATAAGGATTTCGGATGCCATAGACGAAGTTGTGGTCTTGCCGTGGGTTCCGCTGACTGCGATTGCATTCTTGTAGTTACGCATCAGTTGGCCCAGAAACTGTGCTCTTGAGAGCATAGGAAGGGACAACTCCACACAACGGGCAAATTCCGGATTGTCTTCGTGAATTGCTGCCGTATATACCACCAAATCAATATTTTCGGAAATATTGGAAGCGCGCTGGCCGATGTAAATTTCGGCACCTGCCTTGCTTAATTCTTCCGTCAAGGCGGATTTGAGATTATCGGAACCGGACACGGTAAAACTTTTGGACAAAAGTACCTGGGCGAGACCACTCATACTAATTCCGCCGATGCCGATAAAATGTACATGTATGGGAGTGTTAAAATCTATTTCATACATAAGATTTTCCTCTTTTATAATTATTATTGTTTTAATAATACACTCTCAACAGAGAAAAACCAAGAGTGTTTTGTTGCTTTTTGTGAAAAGTGAAAAAAGAAAATACACAAGAAAATGACAAAGATTGACAAAATTACCAAAAAATACATACAGTTTCCGTCATTTTTATTAAAAATACACAGAAAAAATCGCATTTTTAACGAATTATTTCGTGCAAACAGTTCACTTTTATTTTTTTGCGTGTTATAATATACGTGTGCGCGCTATCACTAGCGATATGCACGAGGCATAACGGAAGAAATGAAGTTATGTTTTATGTGTATGCGGGGATTACATATAAGGTGAGAAAACAATTGGGGGTTTTCTTTCTTATTATAAAATCAGTGCAGAAATGACACAAATACAGCTAAGGGGTGAAGACATGATCAAGAAAGAAATGATTGCTATGTTACTTGCAGGTGGTCAGGGTAGCCGTCTCGGTATTCTGACAGCGAAAGTAGCAAAACCGGCAGTGGCTTTTGGCGGAAAGTATCGTATTATCGATTTCCCTTTGAGTAACTGCATTAACTCAGGCGTTGACACGGTAGGTGTTTTAACACAGTATCAGCCGCTTCGTCTGAACACACATATCGGTATCGGTATTCCTTGGGATTTGGATCGTAACATCGGTGGTGTAACCGTATTACCTCCTTACGAGAAGAGTACTAACAGCGAATGGTACACAGGTACTGCAAACGCTATTTACCAGAATATCGATTATATGGACAGCTTTAATCCGGAATATGTCCTGATTTTATCAGGTGACCATATTTATAAGATGGATTATGAAGTAATGCTTGATTTCCATAAGCAGAACGGTGCAGAAGTTACTTTGGCAGCTATGCCCGTACCTTTGGAAGAAGCGAAGAGATTTGGTATCGTTATTACAGACGAGAACCGTAAAATCGTAGACTTCGAAGAGAAGCCTGCGAACCCCAGAAGTAACCTTGCTTCTATGGGTATCTACATCTTTAACTGGAAGACTTTGAAAGAAGCACTGCTTGCAAAGGCTGACCAGCCCAACCTTGACTTTGGTAAGCATATTATTCCCTATTGTCATGAAAAGGGAGCACCTTTATATGCTTATGAATACAACGGATACTGGAAAGATGTTGGAACATTGCATTCATATTGGGAAGCAAATATGGAACTTATTGATATCGTTCCCGTATTTAACCTTTATGAAGATTATTGGAAGATTTATACAAAGAGTGATAAATTACCGCCTCAGTATATGTCAGCTGACAGCGTGGTAGAGAAGTGTCTGATTGGAGAAGGTTCCGTAATTTGCGGTAAAGTTTACAATTCCATCATTGGTTGTGGGGTAACCATTGAAGAGGGTACGGTAGTTCGTGATTCCATTATTATGAACGATACCACCATCGGAAAGAATTGTGAAATCAACAAGGGTATTATTGCAGAAAACGTTATCATCGGTAACGATGTAAAACTTGGTGTCGGCGAAGAAATCGACAACGATACAGCGCCTCACATTTATAATCACGGCCTTGTAACCATTGGCGAAAAGACAGTGGTTCCCAACGGTGTATCCGTAGGTAAGAACTCAGTAGTTTCAGGTAACACTACTGTAGCAGATTATCCCGATATGTACCTTGGCAGTGGAAAAACTTTGATTAAGGCAGGTGACGAATAATGAGAGCGATTGGAATTATTTTGGCCGGCGGCCACAACCACAGAATGCGTGAATTATCTCAGAAGAGAGCAATTTCCGCTATGCCCGTAGCAGGCAGCTACAGAAGTATTGACTTCGCATTGAGTAATATGTCAAACTCTCACATTCAGCGTGTGGCAGTTTTAACACAGTACAACGCACGTAGCTTAAATGAGCACTTAAGTTCTTCCAAGTGGTGGGACTTCGGTCGTAAGCAGGGCGGTTTGTATGTATTTACTCCCGTTGTTACAGCAGACAACAGCAACTGGTACCGCGGTACTGCAGATGCTATTTACCAGAACCTTGATTTCTTAAAGAACAGCCATGAGCCGTATGTTGTAATTGCTTCCGGCGATTGCGTATACAAGATGGATTACAATAAGGTTTTGGAATACCACATTGATAAAAAAGCTGATATCACTGTAGTTTGCAAGGACATGCCGGAAGGTATGAACGTAGACAGATACGGTGTAATTAAGATGAACGAAGAAAGCCGCATTGAAGAATTCGAAGAGAAACCCGTTGTTGCGAAATCCAACACAGTTTCCTGCGGTATCTACGTAATCAGAAGAAGACTTTTAATTGAATTAATCGAGAAGTCTGCAGAAGAAGGAAGACATGACTTGGTAGCGGATATTTTAATCCGTTACAAAGGAATGAAGAGAATCTTCGGCTATAAGATGAAGGATTACTGGAAGAACATCGCGTCTGTAGAAGATTACTATGAGACAAACATGGACTTCTTAAAGCCTGACGTAAGAAACTACTTCTTCCGTGAATATCCTGCAGTATATTCTAAGGTAGATGATTTGGCACCTGCTAAGTATAATGTTGGTTCTGATGTGAAGAACAGCCTTGTATCCAGCGGTAGCATTATCAACGGTAAGGTTGAAAACTCCATTATCTTCAAGAAGGTATTTGTGGGTAACAATTGTACCATTAAGAATTCCATCATTTTAAATGATGTATATATCGGTGATAATACACATATCGAGAACTGCATCGTAGAAAGCCGTGATACCATCCGTGCTAATTCTTACTATGTAGGTGAAGGCGAGATTAAAGTATTAATCGAGAAGAATGAAAGATACGATATTTAGTAACTAATGTTTTGTGTTAACAGCAACTGTCCTAGAGGGGAAGGAGGGTTATCGTGACCATTACAGATGTTCGCGTACGTAAGATTTCTAATGAAGGCAAGATGAAGGCAGTCGCATCGATTACCTTAGATGAGGAATTTGTAGTTCATGATATCAAAATCATCGAAGGCGAGAAGGGTTTGTTTATTGCAATGCCCAGCAGAAAGACTGCAGAGAACGAATTTCGTGATATTGCCCATCCGATTAAAGCAGATACACGCGAGTACATTCAGACAACGATTCTGAAAGCGTACGAAGAGTATATCAGCGCGGAAGAGAAATCAAGTTCATAAAATTTATTCATTTGGGGTGCCGTTTGGCACCCCTTTTTATATGTGTGGTTTGTAAAAAATGGTTAGCCGCTTACCGAAGGTAAATTTCCAAGGTTATTGTCTTCATTACTGTCCGGTAAGGATTTTAAATATTCGGTGTCTTTTCGGTGCGCGACACCAACGCCTTTGATATCGCCGGCTTTGGCCATGGCAACGCCTTCTTCTTTAGATACGGTAGAGCCGTTGGATAATTGATAGCCGGTAATGCGGCCGCTTGATTTGACAAGGCCGACGATTTCTTTGGCGTCTGCCTTGGGGGTGGGGACATCATCTAATGCTGCGTAGGCAAGTTCCGCGCCTAATTCTTTTCTGTCTTTGTTCATAGTAACCTCCGAGTAAAAGTAATGTATAACAGTTGCATAAAAACAAGAAATTCTAGCATAAAGCATTTCTAAATTTGTTTGTTTTTATAGTATTTGATAAAAAGAAAAATATATGCGAAATGAAGATTTTCTTTTCGTAAGAAAATGAATGTGATAATATGAAAAGCAGAGAAAATACTATTTTTGAATATGGAAGAAAAGACAGATTACATTATAAAAACGGAAAGAAAAAGTAGTGGCAGGAGGTCTCCATGAAAAGAAAAGTTGTGGTTTTGGGCGGTGGCACCGGTTCGTCAACCTTGCTTCGCGGGCTAAAAGAATTTCCCGTGGATTTGACAGCGATTGTGTCCGTGTGTGATGACGGAAGAAGTACCGGCGTTTTGCGTGAAGAATTCAGCATTCCGGCAGTTGGAGATATACGAAGAGTTTTGGTTGCGTTATCCGAGACGGAACCTTTGGTTATGGAGCTTTTTAATTACCGTTTTCATACCACCAGCGATTTGGATGGTCATACCGTGGGAAATCTTCTTTTGACGGCGTCTTCCGAAATTACCGGTAATTTATCGGATGGAATTGAGGCATTAAGTAAGGTTTTTAACCTAAAAGGAAAGGTCGTGCCCTTGACGGAAGATAACGTTGTTCTGATGGGTGAGATGGCCGACGGAAGCGTAGTGGAAGGTGAGCATAATATTACGGAGAATAAAAATGCCGTAAAACGCGTCTTTTATAAGGAGAAGCCTGTGCCCACCAAGGAAGCAGTTCGGGCCTTAGAAGAGGCAGATTTGATTGTGCTTAGTATGGGAAGCCTTTTTACAAGTATTATTCCGAATTTGATTTGCGAGGAAATCGTGGAAGCGATTGATCGAAGCAAGGGCAAGATTATGTATGTTTGCAATATGGTGACCCAGCCCGGAGAAACGGAGGATTTCAAGGTGTCCGACCATATTCGCTTAATCAATCAGTACCTTGGTAAACGCAAGGTAGATGTGGTAGTTGCAAACGACGGCGCGATTGATGAGAAGATGGCAAAGCGTTATGAGTCCTTAGAGCAGAAAGACCCGGTGGAACTGGATAGGGAAGTAACCGAAGCGATGGTAGAGAGCGTAATTAGCGATGATTACGTTACAGTGAAGAATAACCTTCTTCGCCATAATGTGTTGAAACTCGGTATGCATATATTTGGATATTTGTTGAGTGAGAAAGAGTAAAAGAATTCCCGGGAGGGATTTGTTACGAAAAGGCTTATCTGCACGATTATATGAAAGAGTGGAATTTTGATTTTATACCGGACATAAGATGTCTGATTTACGAAAAAACGGCATTTCTCGCTTTGTGTCGTGTTTTTTGTAAAGCAGTTGAAGTACTCTGTCAATGAAAGGAGGTAGCGTCATGGACCAGAAGAAAATCGGTCGTTTTTTGAAAGAACTTAGAAAAGAGAAGGAACTTACGCAGGAGCAATTGGCGGAGCAGTTCCACGTGTCAGACCGTACGGTGTCCAGATGGGAAACCGGAAGTAATATGCCTGATTTAAGTGTGCTTGTCGAATTGGCGGAATTCTATCAGGTTGATATGAAAGAAATCATTGACGGAGAGAGGAAAAGCGAGAAAATGAATGAAGAAGTAAAAGAGGTTGCCACCAAGATGGCAGATTATGCGAAAGAGCAGAAAAGCATGCTTTTGGTGGGGATCAGACTCATTAGTTTGGTGGGAACGATTTTTATGGCGATTATTTTGGGATTGCAGAGTATTGACTATGAACCCGGAATACCATCGCTGATAGCGTATGTTTTATCTATAGCTGTTTTTACGGTTATGGTAATATTGACTTTATATATCAACGGAATGCTTGAAAGAATTGCTAAGCATAAGAAATTCGTAAATGGATGCAAAATACTGATTATCGTGGTGGCGTTGTGGGTATTTTATTTCGTAATAAGATACCTGATTGTACTGATACCGATATTCATATTGGAAAGTGCGCCTTTTGAAAGTCAAAGCGGTATTGAAAATTATGATAAAACAGCCATAGTGGAAGAATATTGCGGAGACTTGGGAAGTGGTTTATTCATCTTTCCGGATGATACAGCGAATATGATTGATCCGACATTTGTCTCCAGTTTAAAAACAGGATTTTTCGATACGGACGGATATATTATTTTACAAGGAAAATACAGTGAGGAAGATTACAAGGCAGAAGTGGAGAGGCTTGCGTCCATTGAATGCACGGTGGCGGATATCACGGTTGATATTCAGTACGATGAAGATACTTACGCATGGCCGGCATATGTGGCAACGGACGGCGCTGATTATCAGTATGAATATGCCTTGGTAGATGAAGAAAATTATCAGATTACATATATTTTACTTAGTTACCCTGAATATGTTGATTTGACAGGTTATGAAGAATATTTGAAGTTGGATACAAGCGAATATAAGTTGGAAGATTCTTGGGAACAATTTTCAATTTATGGCCGTTATTTTGAAGATGGTGTTTATATAGAATATACGGATGAACAATAAGGATATTAACGAAGAAATAGGTTAGGAGAGAAGTATGTTGCATTTGGTGCGCCCTACAGCCGGGATGAAAGAGGCTGCGCTGGATTATAAAAAAGAACATTTTGAATATGGTGATAAGGAAATCAATGGTAGTGAGCTTCTGGACCAAATGGATTCCTACGAGGAGTGGCTGGTATCTGTAAATAATAACACATCGCCTGAGACGGTAAATCCGGCTTGGGTGGTGACGGATACGTTTTTTGCGGTGAATGAAGACGGTCGCATCGTGGGCATTATTGATTTGCGCCATACCTTAAACGATTTCCTTCAGGACTTCGGAAACAGCGGTTACAGTGTCCGCCCTACAGAGCGTCGCAAAGGTTACGCAACCGAGATGCTACGCCAGTTAAAAGATGTGGCAAAGCAGGCCGGAATGACAGAGTTACATATGGCAACTTTCCAGGATAACGTAGCGTCTGTGAAAACCATCGTAAAAAATGGTGGCGTGCCGGAGCGGGAGTTTGAGGCAGAAGGGAAGCAGGCAAGGATGTATGTGATTGAGTTGTAGAAAATAAAAAAGGAAGTATTGTGCAATGAGCAAGATTAACATTTTGCATTACATAGAAGGTGCAAAGCAAGCGGAGGGGCTAACCGTCATTATTGACGTGTTTCGCGCCTTCTCATTGGAGTGTTATTTATATGATATGGGCGTGAAAGAAATTCGTCCCGTGGGCACCATTGAAGAGGCCTTCCGGCTAAAAGAGACCTTGGATAACAGTCTTTTAATCGGCGAGCGTCGCGGTAAAATGTGTGAAGGTTTTGACTATGGAAATTCCCCTTCTTCCGTAAGCAGGGAGAAAGTGGAAGGTAAAACCATTATTCATACCACAAGTGCAGGAACCCAGGGCATTGTGAATGCTACGGGTGCTAGAGAGATTATCACAGGGAGCCTTGTGAATGCAAGGGCCGTTGCCAAGTATATCCAAAGTAAAAATCCTGAGGTGGTGTCCCTGGTTTGTATGGGCAACAATGGCGTGATGCAGGCCTTGGAAGATGAACTTTGCGCAGAGTATATCAAAAGTATTCTGGAAGGAAATGAACTGCAGGATATGAAAGCGCGTACGGAAGAATTGCAGTTTACAGGTGGCAAACATTTCTTTGATGAAGCGCAGAAAGAGGTTTTTCCGACGGCGGATTTTTGGATGTGTATTCAGTATAACAAATTCCCTTTTATCATTCGGATTGAGAAGGATGAGATAGGGTATGTGGCGAGGAGAGTATTATAAATGAAGTTAATATGTCAACAATTGTTTTCGTGGACCGGTCAATACGAAATTTATGATGAGCAGGAAAATACGCTTTTTGTTGTAGAAGGTGATTTGTCGGATTTATGGCCTACTTTGACCATATATGATGCGCGCAGGAAAAAGCTTGGCACCATTGAAAGAGCACTGGCTTTTTGGACAAATAAATATGAGTTGAATATAGGTGGAGAATGCGTCGGCACAATTACCGGCGGACATAGTTTGGTTGGATATTTATATGATGTTGATTATAACGGCTGGTATGTAGAAGGCGATATGATGGGGTGGGAGTACCAAATTATAGATCCTGATAATAATATTGTGGCCAAAATAGACAAGGATATTTTTACATTAAGTGATATGTATACAGTTGATATAAAAAAGTCGGAAGATATTTTGGGTATATTGATGGTAGTGCTGGCAGTGGATTTAGACAGGGCAAAGGGTTAATGTTAAAAGGGGAAAATCAGATAAAGGATATAACAAATTGATTGAATATAGAGCAATAGAAACAGACGCCGACTGGCGCAATATTTCAAAACTATATAAAAGAGCCTTTCCGCTGACGGAACGAAAACCTTTAGGCCTAATTCGTTCCACTCATAAAAAGAACAAGGCAGATGTGTGGCTGATTGAAGACGATGGAGACTTCCGGGGGTTTGCAATCACAATAAACAGCGGTGATTTGGTAATGCTTGATTATTTTGCGGTAGCAGAAGATGCCCGCGGAAAAGGCTACGGAAGCAGTTGCCTAAAATGGTTGCAAAAGCAGTACGAAGGCAGGCGTTTCTTTCTGGAAATTGAAAGCGTGTATATCAAAGCCAAGAATATGAAACAACGCATCGGGCGTAAAGCCTTTTATGAGAGAAACGGAATGCGGGAAGTTGGCGTCATGGCGAAGGTGTTCGGCGTGGAGTTTGTAACTTTGGGATACGAGTGTGAACTTAATTTTGATGAGTATAAGAAGCTGTATACGGATTGTTACGGCAAGCTGGTAGGAATGAATATCAGGGAAGTGAAGCGCGGATAAAATAGGAAAAAGTACGTGTAATAGGAGGATAAAATGTCTGCATTATTTACAACAGAACGTTTGACAGTGAGAAAATTTAAACCTGAGGATTGGGAAGATTTGGCGGAAATTTTAACGGACCCGGAGGTGACATATTTTGAGCCCTATGAGACTTTTACACGGGAGGCTTGCGTGAAGGAGGCTGAATCCTTTGCGGAAAGCGATGAATTCTATGCGGTGGTTTTGGATGATAAGGTGATTGGGAAAATCTACTTCTCCAAGAGAGATTTCGGAACTTACGAAATCGGTTATACCTTCCATGGGAGATTCCAGGGCAAGGGCTATGCTTGCGAGAGTGTAAAAGGTATGATGGACTATGCTTTTAAAAATATGGGCGTGCGCCGTATCATTGCGGAAGTAAATACGCGAAATGATAAATCCAACCGATTGGTGGAGCGTCTGGGTATGCGTCGCGAGGCGGAACATAAAGAGATTTTTCCGAATAAAGCTGATGAAAATAAGTACGAAGATTTTTATGTGTATGCAATGTTGGCGAAGGAGTTTGAAGGGTAGGAAAATATGAAAGATAAAGAAGCGTTGATTCAACAGAGTATAATGGTGCTTAAGTTACCAAAGAAAATTCAAAGATAAAATGGTTTGAATCCATCGATTTGTTGAAGAAAAAAGTTTTAGGACTGAAAAATGCAACTGATTGCAATTATCAGTCCTAATTTTATAAAATAAATTGATAAATATAGTAAAAAATGCTATTATAAGACTGAAAAGCGCAACTGGTTGCAAAAATCCGTCGCAAAGAGGTGCAGATATGGAAATTAAACGTGATTACTATTTAGATAAATTGATTAAAAGACAAAACAATGGATTAATAAAAGTGATAACGGGTATTAGAAGATGCGGAAAATCCTACTTATTAAACACACTCTTTTATAATTATTTGGTAGAGAGTGGTGTGGATAAAGAGCATATTATTCGTTTTGCGTTTGATTCCGCAGAAGACCTTTTCCATATTGGAGAAAGTCTTATTCGTGTTGAGAAAGAGAAGCGTGGTGTAAACCCGGAGTTGTTTATGGATTATATTCGAACTCGGACATCAGATGAAGGAAAGTACTATTTGCTTTTGGATGAGGTTCAGTTACTGGATTGTTTTGAGTCTGTTCTGAATGGATATCTGCGTAAGGACAATATGGATGTGTATGTTACCGGAAGTAATGCAAAGTTTTTGTCTAAGGATATTATTACGGAATTTGCGGGGCGTGGTGATGAAATTCATATGTACCCGTTAAGTTTTGCGGAATTTATGTCTGTATATGAGGGAGATAAGTATGAAGGTTTGTCTGAGTATATGCTTTATGGGGGGATTCCGCTGGTGGTTCTTCGAGATGGTGCAGATGAAAAAGCAGCCTTATTGCAGAATTTATTTGATGAAATCTATATCACAGATATTTTTAAGAGAAACAGGGTAAAGAATCAGGGAGAGTTGGAAGATTTACTGAATATTCTTTCTTCCGCAATCGGTTC
Organism: Lachnospiraceae bacterium; assembly: GCA_045580855.1. GTDB lineage: Bacteria > Bacillota > Clostridia > Lachnospirales > Lachnospiraceae > UBA3766. The sequence goes on from JAZNOO010000016.1 coordinate 67,040, forward strand.
CCTTACGAATCCGGAAAAACTGAAAAATACTTTCAAGACGATAAAAAGATCAAATATTACTGCGAAAACCATCAAGAAGTATTTAGATTATTTTGAAGATTCTTTTTTGATAGAGTCGGCACAGAGATATGATATTAAGGGAAAGGCGTATATTGAAACGCCAAAGAAATATTACTTTTCAGACTTAGGACTTCGTAATGCCCGGATAAATTTTCGACAGTTTGAGCAGACGCATTCTATGGAGAATGTAATTTATAATGAACTGCGTATGCGTGGGTATAGTGTAGATGTCGGTGTTGTACCGATTGCTGAAAAGGATAAAGCGGGTAAAGTGGTTCGAAAAGCGCTGGAAGTAGATTTTGTGTGCAATATGGGTTCTGCAAGATATTATATTCAGTCTGCATATTCGCTTCCGGATGAAGCAAAGAGAGAACAGGAAATCAGACCATTCAGAAAAATAGATGATTCTTTTAAGAAAATTATAGTGACGAAAGATATTGTTCCAACTCATTATGATGAAAACGGAATTTTGACAGTGAACATCTATGAATTCTTATTGAATCCGAGATGTATCGAAGGATAAAATGTAAACGGGGAAATTGATATGGTACGCGAAATCCATCAAAACGAATTAAATCAACTTTTAGAATTATATTTACACTTACACGAGACTTCTCTACCCGAAGAGTCTGAGCATTTGAAGCAAACCTGGCAGACAATTATGCAGGATTCAAATCACCACATTATCGTCAAAATTGAAGACGGTCAAATTGTATCTTCCTGCGTGTGCGTAATCATTCCGAATTTGACGCGAGATGTAAGACCTTATGCTTTTATCGAGAATGTGGTGACGCATAAAGATTACCGCGGTAAAGGTTATGCGAAGGAATGCTTAAACTTTGCCAAAGAAATTGCAAAGCAGATGAATTGCTATAAAATGATGCTGCTGACGGGCGCAAAAGAGGAAGCGACTCTTAACTTTTATAAAAATGCGGGATATAACAGTACGGATAAAACCGCTTTTATCCAATGGCTGGAATAGGAGAATTTTATGCCTGAAATTAAGGAATTGACAATCGAAGAAATTGATATTATAAAAAGTTTTTTCAAGGACGTTTTTATGAGGGAGCCTTGGAATGATGACTGGAGCGATGGTGAGCAGTTGCATCAGTACATAACTGATATTATCGGTAATCGGAATTCCCTGGCTTTCGGATTGTTTGAAGGGGAGCAATTACTTGGACTTGCCTTGGGAAATATTAAACACTGGTATACCGGAACGGAGTTTTTTGTAGAAGAGTTCTGCGTAAAGACCGAAATGCAGGGACAAGGGCTTGGCACGGAGTTTTTGCGACTTTTGGAAGTTGAGTTAAGGGTAAGAGACATTAAAACGATTTTTCTGATGACCGGAAAAGAGATGCCGGCATTTGAGTTTTATAGGAAGAACGGATTTGAAGAAATCATCAATCATGTTTCACTTAAGAAGGATATTTAATTATGAAAATCGTAACTCTGGTGGAAAATACAACTTCATCACCCGACTTGCGTTGCAAGCACGGGCTTAGCCTTTATATCGAAACCGCCAACCACAAAATCCTTTTCGATTTGGGGACGAACGGTTTATTTGCGGAGAACGCAAAGAAGTTAAACGTTGACCTTGCGCAGGTGGATATTGTGGTCATTTCGCATGGACATGCGGATCATGGCGGTGGTCTGAAGAAGTTTCTTGCAATGAATAAAACTGCGAAAATCTATATTCGCAAACAGGCTTTGGAGCCCCACTATATCAAGGTGCTGGGCCTGCCTTTTGGTGTGGGTGTGGATGCGTCTGTCTTGGACGAGTCGCGGTTCGTTTTTACGGAGGAAATTACGAAGATTGATGAGGAGTTGACGCTGTTTTCAGGGGTAAATACGGAGCAGTTTTTCTCTGCGTCAAATCGTGTTTTATTTGCAAAGAAGCAGGGTAAAATAGTTGCGGATACCTTTGACCACGAACACAATTTGCTGATTACGGAGAATGATAAAAAAGTCCTTGTTGCAGGTTGTTCACATGCCGGAATTGTTAATATTCAAAGAAAAGCGGAAGCGGTTGCCGGGCAAAAGATGAGTGCCGTAATCGGCGGTTTTCATCTGTATAATCCGCCCACGAAGAAGTACGAGAGTGCGACTTTTATAGATGAAGTGGCAGAGGAATTGGCCAAGACCGAGGCTGTCTACTATACAGGGCATTGCACCGGGATAAAAGCGTATGATAGAATGAGAGAGACGTTGGGAGAACGGTTGTATCATATATCAACCGGCGGAACGGTAACATTATAGGAGTTCATAAATGAAAAAAGGATTTCACTGGGAGCTGCATCGTTTTGGTGATTTGCGGGAAACGGAATTAGAACAAAAAAGAAAAAAGCGTTCCATAGTAGCCATTATAGATATAATAGTTACTGCAATATGTGCAGTAGTGGCGATACTGGCCAGTACATTTAAATTTTTCCTGGCTGACTTTGGCTTTGAAAGAGAATGTGACGCAGTTATGGTAGGCGCAATTCTTTTAGGAGCCGTTTTTGTGGCAGATGCTATAAAAAACCTGAGAAAAAATATTATTAAGCAAGAAAATAAAAGCATTATGCTTGCAAAAATAGAGTCAGATGAGGAAACGGATATAATCATTCTACTGGAACAGAACGATGGTGATTGGGAAATTGTAAAAAAAGAGGTACGCATAATGCTATTGGGAAGTAAAACGCAGACCCAGACCATTGCGCAGAAGTTTTCTCTGGAAGATAATTATTTTCGTATAAAAACAGCTTCTGATTTATCCGATGATATTTTTCGGTATACGTCAGTAAGAATTATTGAAGACGAATTAAGAAAGAAGATATCTTTTTTAAAAAAGTAGAAAAGAGGACAACTATGTACATTATCGTAGGCCTGGGCAATCCGGGATTGAAATATAACAACACAAGGCACAACATTGGTTTTTCGGTGATTGATGCCATTGCAAATAAGTACAACATTGATGTTTTGGATAAAAAGCACAAGGCGTTGGTTGGTAAGGGCGTCATCGAAGGACAGCGCGTGATTCTGGCCAAGCCCCAGACTTTTATGAATTTGAGTGGTGAAAGTGTTCGCGAACTCATAGACTATTATAAGGTGGACCCGGAGAGCGAGCTGATTGTGATTTATGATGATATCAGCCTTCCCGTGGGCGGACTTCGTATCCGTACCAAGGGCAGTGCCGGCGGACACAACGGTATCAAGAATATTTTACAGCACTTGGGCGGAGATGTGTTCCTGCGCATTAAGGTTGGCGTGGGTGAGAAACCGTCTAAAATGGATTTGGCGGACTACGTGCTGGGACATTTTACTGAAGATGAAATCAAGGCAGAGAAAGACGCGGCAGAGCGTTGTATCGAGGCCGTAAAATTGTTGTTGGCAGATGAAGTGGACGAGGCGATGAACCGTTTCAACAGGAAGGTTACGCAGGAGTAGGGATGGACGAAAAGATAATAAAATCTGAACGCGGAAATGTTTATTATTGGATTTCGGGTGCGGTTGCCAAACAACGAGATACCCTGTTTTTTCTGCACGGATTGACGGGCGACCATAACCTGTTTGAAAAGCAGATTGAACATTTTAAAAATGATTATAATATCATTGCCTGGGATGCGCCCATGCATGGCAAATCAAGGCCGTACAGAGATTTTTCATATCCAAATGCGATAGAGGATATGAAACAGATTTTGGACGATAACCATATTGAAAAGGTGATTTTAATAGGGCAGTCGTTGGGTGGATATTTTTCGCAATCTTTTATCAGGAGCTATCCGGAGCGGGTAAAAGGTTTTGTTTCAATTGACTCAACACCCTATGGCGAGATTTATTATTCAAAAGGTGACCGCTTTTGGTTGCGTCAGGTAGAATGGATGTCGCATCTGTATCCATATAAAATGATGCAGAAAGCGATTGCAAAGCAGGTTTCGACGACGCAATACGCATATGAAAATATGTTATCTATGTTGCAACAGTACCCCAAAAACGAGTTGTGCCATTTAATGGGAATCGGGTACGCGTCCTTGCTGGACGATTTATCGGATATGGAAATATCTTGTCCTGTTTTACTTTTATTGGGTGACAAGGATAAAACAGGCAAAGTAAAAGCATATAATAGGGAATGGACAAAGCGAACGGGCTATCCCTTAATCATAATCAATAATGCATCACATAATTCTAACGCCGATAATCCGGAAGAAGTAAATGAAGCGATTGCAAATTTTATAAAGAATTTGCAGAGTGATATTTAAATTAAGAAAAATGGTGATGGTTATAAGTGTATTATTCCGCAAATAGTACATTCTCGGAACTGACATTTTTTATCGTAAAGCAGAATGCCAAAGACAAAATATATTCTAAGGTGGGTGCTTTGTACCCGTCGGCACTTAAGTTGCGTTTTTTTGCAACTTTATGTGCCGTTACGTGGGACAACGCAGCGAAAGCGTGCCCATCGGGAATATATTTGTCAGCAGGCATTCGTCCACCATATAAGCGAGGTAACTATGAATTTATTGAATGCACCGCTACAGGAACTTGCGGAGTATGAGAAGGTGCAGGAAATCCTTCGTAAAAGCGCCGGACCGGTGGAAGTCACCGGTTGCGCGGAAAGCCAGAAGTTGCATTTGATCAGCGGTCTGGCGGGCGATTATGATGTGAAATTAATCGTAACCTACGACGAGCTGAAAGCGAAGGAAATTGTGCAGGACTATTCTTTTTATGATAAGTCCGTGTACTACTATCCTGCCAAGGATTTGATTTTTTATCAGGCCGATGTATTCGGAAACAGGATTACCACCGAGCGTATGCGGGTAATCCGCAAAATCTTGGAAGGCAATCAAATTACAATTGTAACCACAATTGATTCTTTTATGCACCCTGTGGTGCCTTTATCCATTTATGAAAAGAATATTTTATCGCTGAAAAAAGGTGCCGTAGCCGAGGAGGCGGCCATTGCCTACCGCTTAAGTGAAATGGGGTATCGCAACGTGGCGCAGGTGGAAGAACCGGGGCAGTTTTCAATCCGCGGTGGCATTATTGACGTGTTCGATTTGACGGAGCAAAACCCGTTCCGAATCGAGATGTGGGGCGATGAGGTAGATTCCATTCGTAGCTTTGACGTGCAAAGTCAGCGTTCCATCGAGAAACTTCGAAGCATCACCATATATCCGGCAACCGAAATGCTTGTGTCGGAAGCGGTTTTGGAAGAAGGTTTAAAGCGCATTGAGAAAGATGCGAAGAAAAATGAAAAGACTCTGCGGGACGCTTTTAAGACAGAAGAGGCCTATCGTATCAAGAAGCAGTTTGAAGAGTTAAAAGAGCAGATTGAAGAATTTAAAAATCTTTGCAATCTGGAAAGTTATATCCGTTATTTTTATCCGGAAGCTGAGAAGTTTTTGGATTTATTCGGTGAGCGGAAAATCGGTATTTTCTTGGATGAAATTTCCAAGATTGACATGCACGGCAAGGCTGTGGAATTGGAGTTTGCTGATAGTATGAGTCATCGTGCCGAGAAGGGTTATGTACTGCCCGGGCAGATGGAGCTTTTACAATCGTTGAAAGCTACCTATGCTGATTTGCAGAAGAAGTCCCTTGTGGGCGTGTCGGTTCTTGATTATACCAAGAGCCCAATTAAGTTTGTGGAACGTTTGCCGTTACAGGTCATTTCCATTTCGCCCTACAACGGTAGCGTGGAACAGTTGATGAAGGATTTAAAACGCTTCAAAAAGAATGGCTACCGTGTGCTGGTGGTATCTTCGTCAAGGACACGTGCGAAGCGTCTTGCAGAGGATATTACGGCGGAGGGCGTGAATGCCTTTTACAGTGAGAATAAGGACAGGGAGTTACAGCCCGGTGAGGTTATGACTTTCTACGGCAAGGTGCGTCAGGGCTTTGAATATCCCCTGATTCGTTTTGTTGTGCTTTCGGATACGGATATTTTCGGGGCAGAGCGTAAAAAGAAGAAGAAAAAAACATCCGCTTATACCGGTCAGAAAATCAAAGATTTCTCAGAGTTAAAAGTGGGCGATTATGTGGTGCACGAAAATTACGGTATGGGCATTTATCGCGGTATTGAGAAGATTTCTACCGACGGAGTCACCAAGGATTATATGAAGATTGAGTATAAAGATAATGCGAATCTTTATGTGCTGGCAACGGCTTTTGACATGATTCAGAAGTACTCTTCTGCGGATGGCAAAAAGCCAAAAATCAACAAGCTTGGCACCCAGGAATGGAACCGTACCAAAACCAAGGTACGTCAGGCTGTATCCGGCGTTGCCAAAGAACTGGTGGAACTCTATGCCAAGAGACAGCAGGCCAACGGTTACCGCTACGGCAAAGATACGGTATGGCAGAAAGAGTTTGAGGAGCTTTTCCCTTACGAGGAGACCGAAGACCAGCTTGCAGCAATCGAGGCAACAAAGGCGGATATGGAGAGCGGTAAAATCATGGAGCGTTTAATCTGCGGTGACGTAGGTTACGGCAAGACCGAGATTGCAATCCGCGCGGCTTTTAAGGCGGTTATGGAAGGAAAGCAGGTGGTGTACCTGGTACCTACCACGATTTTAGCCCAGCAGCATTACAATACTTTTGTGCAACGAATGAAAGACTTCCCCATGCGGATTGAACTTTTATCGAGATTCCGCAGTAATACCCAGAATAAAAAGACCATCGAGGACCTGAAAAAAGGTATGGTGGACATCGTGGTGGGAACCCACAGACTTCTATCTGATGATGTACAGTTAAAAAATCTGGGACTTTTAATCATTGACGAAGAACAGCGCTTTGGCGTTACCCATAAAGAAAAAATCAAGCGTTTGCGTGAGGATGTAGACGTACTGACATTGACGGCGACACCGATTCCCAGAACGTTGCATATGAGCTTAATCGGTATCCGCGATATGAGTATCCTTGAGGAACCGCCCCAGGACAGACTGCCCATTCAGACCTTCGTTATGGAGTATAACGAAGAGATGGTGCGCGAGGCCATTGTCCGAGAACTTGCAAGAGGTGGTCAGGTTTATTATGTTTATAACCGCGTGCTTGACATTGCGGATGTGGCGGCAATGGTGTCCCGCCTTGTGCCGGAAGCGAGGGTGTCTTTTGCCCATGGGCAGATGAAGGAAACCGAGCTTGAGCAGATTATGTACGATTTTATCAACGGCGAAATCGACGTGCTGGTGTCAACCACCATCATTGAAACGGGCCTTGATATTTCTAATGTTAATACGATGATTATTCACGATTCCGATAGACTTGGTTTATCGCAGCTTTATCAGCTTCGCGGTCGCGTGGGACGTTCTAATAAGACGGCCTATGCCTTCCTTATGTATCGCAGAAATAAAATCTTAAAAGAAGATGCAGAGAAGCGTCTTCAGGCGATTCGTGAGTTTACCGAACTTGGCAGCGGTTTTAAAATCAGTATGCGCGATTTGGAAATCCGCGGTGCCGGAAATATCCTTGGCTTAAAACAGCATGGACATATGGAGGCGGTAGGCTACGAACTCTATTGTAAAATGCTTAACGCCGAGGTAATGAAGCAGAAGGGCGAAACCGTTCAGGAGGATTTCGAAACCTTAGTGGATTTGGATGTGGATGCGTATATTCCGATGGAATACATTGTGAACGAAGTGCAGAAATTGGAGATTTATCAGCGAATTGCGTCCATCGAAGGTAAGACTGATTACGAGCAGACGGAAGAGGAACTCTTGGACCGCTTTGGTGCGATTCCAAAGCCCGCGGCACATCTTCTCCGCATTGCCTTAATCCGCGCCACAGCCCATCGTATGTATGTAACCGAAATCAAAGGATCCTTTGGTAAAATAAAAATCTCCGTCAAACCGGACGCGCCGGTTAAAACGGAGAATTTGGAAAACTTTTTAAAACAATACGACGGCAAAATGCAGTTTGTCCGCACCGGCACGCCGGGCTTTGAATTAAAGTACGAGAAGCACGGCCTGATTGAAAAGGACGAGGTGCTTTTGTTAGAAAAGACCGAGCAGTTGCTGTGCGATATGGAAGTGTTGTTTTAAGCCTTTTCCATAATGCGTTTTGCCAACAAATCAAAATCATCAACAAAGGCTTCACCGGGCCAGTTGCGACGTGCAGCTTCCAATTCCTGCATAAGACCTTCGGTCTGGTTAAGAGCAAGTTTGCGGAACAATTCCAAGGTGACAATGTAACCGCCTAATTCAGGATGGGTTCTGTACCGGTGCAACTGTGCAGCATGTTCGTCCATGCACTGTATTGCAAAATCGTATTCGCCGGATTCAAAGTGATGCCCGATATACGCAATCCAGTAATTGGTAAGCACAGGTTCTTTTAACAGTTTGGTATTTACTTTGTACAAGTGTTCTTTGGCGGCACGATAATCGCCGAGCAAACTGTACGCTGCGGCAAGATTTACGTAGCAAAGGGTGTGGACGTAAGTGTTTGTGGTGTCTTTGATTAACTGGTTGATTTCCTTAATGTAAAGATGGGGATTGCCACCGTTTCTAAACAGAAGCGGACGCAACTTGTTGATTTTTTTGGTCGCATAAAGACTCCAAAGATATTCAACCAAAAGGCTGGTAAAGAACACCCCTATAAAGAAAATAATGAAACGAAGTGTTTTGGTTTCGCTGAATATGCCAAGATAACGACATACATAGCCGGAACCTAAAAACAAAACGATACAGACAGCTGAAGCAAAAAAATGTGAAATACGTTGTAACATAAGAATTCCCCCGAAAAGATATATTTTTACACTACTTTGATTATAAGCGTAGGGTGTGAAATTTGCAAGGTTGGGGAGAAATAGATAAAAATAGGGAGGCATAACATATGGCATTTGATTTTAAGAAGGAATACAAAGAATTTTATATGCCCGGGAATAAACCGCAAATTGTGACGGTGCCCAAAGCCAACTATATTGCTGTTAGGGGTAAAGGCAATCCCAACGAAGAAGGCGGTGCATATCAACAGGCAATCGGTGTTTTGTATGCGGTGGCTTATACCTTAAAAATGAGTTATAAAGCAGATTATAAGATTGAAGGATTCTTTGAATATGTTGTTCCGCCCTTGGAAGGCTTTTGGTGGCAGGAGGATATAGAGGGCGTTGATTACGGAAGTAAAGACAAATTCAACTGGATATCCGTTATTCGTTTGCCGGATTTTATAACGGAAAAGGATTTTGAATGGGCGGTTGAAACGGCAACGAAAAAGAAGAAGCTGGATTGTTCGTCTGCGGAGTTTTTAACCGTTGATGAGGGACTTTGCGTTCAGATTATGCATTTGGGACCCTTTGACGATGAGCCTGCAACAGTAGCGATTATGGATGCATATTTGAGCGAGAACGGATATGTAAATGATATGAATGCCAAACGCCTGCATCACGAGATCTATATGTCAGATGCGAGAAAGGTGGCACCGGAGAAGTGGAAGACCGTGATCAGGCATCCGATTAAGAAGGTGTAACTGTAATAAAAAATACAAAACCCGCAAAAAACATTTGTAAACTACGCCTTTCTGCGTTATAATCAAGTTTGTGTTATGGGTGAGAAGTGTTTATATCACAGGTTGTATTGACTTTTTTACCATAACACGATATAAAAGAATGAAATTCATTTTATAATAAATAAAAAACATAAAAGCAGTAGAGAAACAAGGAGACCAGTATGGAACTCATATCAGTAAGAGAACTTTTCAGAAACAGAGAACAGTATTTGGACAAAGAAATTGAAGTGGGCGGCTGGGTACGCAGTATCCGTGACAGCAAGACGTTCGGTTTTATCGTATTGAATGACGGTACATTCTTTGAACCCCTTCAGGTGGTTTATCACGATACCATGGATAACTTTGCGGAAATCAGCAAGGCAAACGTTGGTACCGCTTTAATCGTTAAAGGTAAATTGGTGGCAACACCGGAAGCAAAGCAGCCTTTCGAAATCCAGGCGACAGAAATCGTGGTAGAAGGTGCATCTACACCGGATTATCCTTTGCAGAAGAAGAGACATACATTAGAGTATCTCCGTACCATGACACATTTACGTCCCAGAACCAATACTTTTCAGGCAGTGTTCCGCGTGCGTTCACTTTGTGCGTATGCAATTCATAAGTTCTTCCAGGAGAGAGATTTCGTATATGTAAACACTCCGCTGATTACCGGTAGCGACTGTGAAGGCGCAGGCGAAATGTTTACTGTTACTACAATGGATTTAAACAACGTGCCTAAGACAGAAGACGGTAAAGTGGATTACTCCAAGGATTTCTTTGGTAAGAATACAAACCTTACCGTAAGCGGTCAGTTAAACGGTGAAACTTACGCAATGGCGTTCCGTAACATTTATACCTTCGGACCTACCTTCCGTGCGGAGAATTCCAATACTACACGTCACGCTGCAGAGTTCTGGATGATTGAGCCGGAAATCGCTTTTGCAGATTTGAAAGACGATATGATGCTTGCGGAAAGCATGATTAAATATGTAATTCGTTATGTGCTTGAGAATGCGCCTGAAGAAATGGCGTTCTTTAACAACTTCATTGATAAAGGTCTTATCGAAAGACTGGAAGGTGTTATGAATGCGGAATTCGGTCACGTAACTTATACGGAAGCAATTGAAATCCTTGAAAAGAACAATGACAATTTTGATTATAAGGTAAGCTGGGGTTGCGATTTGCAGACAGAGCATGAAAGATATCTTACCGAAGAAATCTTCAAGCGTCCTGTATTCGTAACCGACTATCCGAAGGAGATTAAGGCGTTCTACATGAAGTTGAACGACGACGGCAAGACCGTTGCCGCAATGGATTGCCTTGTTCCCGGAATCGGTGAAATCATCGGCGGCAGCCAGCGTGAAGACGACTACGAGAAACTGTTGGCGCGTATGAAAGAACTTGGACTTAACGAAGAAGATTATGACTTTTATCTTGATCTTCGTAAGTACGGTTCTGCAAGACACGCAGGCTTCGGACTTGGTTTTGAACGTTGCGTAATGTACTTAACAGGTATGGGCAATATCCGTGACGTCATTCCGTTCCCCAGAACCGTAAACAACTGTGATCTATAAGAAGTACTAAGGGTTGAAAATTGCTTCAACCCTTGCTTTGTTATTATACATATGCTTTTTAGGAGTTGATTTTATGAGTAAAATTTATATCCCCGAGGGCTATAGAAGCCCCCAGCCTATTAAGGAAACCGAGATTGCAATCAAAGAAGTGAAAGACTATTTTGAGCGTGCCTTGGCATCGGCGTTAAACTTAACCCGTGTGTCAGCACCGCTTTTTGTAAAGCCGGAAAGTGGTCTTAACGATAACTTAAACGGCGTGGAAAGACCGGTCACCTTTGGCATTAAGGAACAGGATGATGCTGAGGTTGAAATCGTACATTCCCTTGCGAAGTGGAAAAGACTTGCCCTTCGTGAATACGGATTTGAAGTAGGTGAAGGTTTGTATACCGATATGACCGCAATCCGTCGTGACGAGGAGACTGACAACATTCACTCTATTTATGTGGACCAGTGGGACTGGGAGCGCATCATCGACAAGAGCGAGCGTAACGAAGGAACTTTAAAAGAAACCGTATTCCGTATTTATATGGCAATTAAACAGACTGAGTATTATATCTGCGGTAAGTATCATTTTATGGACCCGTTCCTGCCTAACGAGATTACGTTTATCACAACCCAGGAGTTAGAGGATATGTATCCCGATAAAAATCCTAAAGAGCGTGAGAACTTAATCACCAAAGAAAAGGGTGCAGTGTTCCTTTCCAAAATCGGCGGTGCCTTAAATTCCGGCGAAAGACACGACGGACGTGCACCGGACTATGATGACTGGGATTTAAACGGCGATATTCTGGTTTACTATCCCGTGCTTGATATGGCCCTTGAGTTGTCTTCTATGGGCATTCGTGTAGACGAAGAAGCTTTGGACCGTCAGCTTAAAATTTCCGGTTGCGAAGACAGAGCAGGCATGCCTTTCCAGAAGGATGTATTGGAAGCAAATCTTCCTTACACCATCGGTGGCGGTATCGGACAGTCACGTATCTGTATGTTTTTCTTACAGCGTGCCCACATCGGCGAAGTACAGTCGTCTATCTGGCCGGAGGAAGTGCATGAAATTGCCAAGGCACACGGCGTGAATATTTTATAAGCGAAAACAGTGAAGAGGCGGCGTATTGTACTGACGTATCAAAGCCTTAGAAATTGCAGGAGTTTATTGAATGAAGAAGGTTTTTATGAAATATATTTTACCGGTGCTTGGCGTGATTGCCGTGGTGCTTTTGGACCAGCTGGTAAAAGAATTATGTTTAGATAAAATAGGTATGTACAACACCATTGTTCTGATTGAAGATGTGTTTGAACTTCACGTGATTCCGAACTACGGTATGGCGTGGGGAATGCTTCAGAACAAGCAATGGATTTTTGTGGTGATTACCCCTGTTGTTCTTGCGTTGGCAGTGTGGTTCTACCTTAAAATGCCCGCGGAGAAGAAGTTCACACCGATGCGCGTGTTAACGGTTCTGTTGGCAGGCGGTGCTATCGGAAATCTTTTGGACAGAATGTTCCGCGGAGACTTCTGCCAGGGGTATGTGGTGGATATGTTTTATTTCAAAGCCATTGATTTCCCGGTTTTCAATGTGGCGGATTCTTTTATCTGCGTGTCATTTGCCCTGCTTGCGATTCTTGTAATTTTCAAGTATTCGGAAGAAGACTTTGACAGGATGTTTGGATTGAAGAAATCCAAGAAGGCGGAAGAGAAGAACGAAGTGTCTGAAGACGCCAAAGAAACGGTTGCGGTGGAAGAAACCGTTTCGGAAGAATAAAGTTCGAGACTCATAAGAGCCGGAACGAAGGAGACAAGAAATGAAAATCATAGATGCACATGCACATATATTTCCGGATAAAATTGCGGTAAAAGCGTCAGAGTCCATCGGACACTTTTATGATATTCCCATGTATTCCGATGCATCAAGCCACAGCCTTTTGGAAAAGGAAGAACAGATTGGAACGGAGCGGATTCTGGTGTGTTCGTCGGCATTGGCACCGGCGCAGGTAATCAGTATCAATGATTTTATTGCGGCAGAATGCAAGGCACACCCGAAGTTCATTGGTTTTGGCGGAATGCATAAGGACTTTGAAGATTATGATGCGGAGCTTGACCGCATGAAAGAATTAGGGCTTGTGGGTGTGAAGTTCCACAACGATATGCAGCAGTATGATATTGATGACCCCAAGATGTACCCTATTTATAAGGCTATGAGCGATAAGGGGTTAAAACTTCTTTTACATATGGGAGATGACCGTTACGATTATTCCGCGCCCCAGAGAATGGCAAGAATTGCCCGGGAGTTTCCGGAATTGATTATTCTGGCGTCACATTTTGGCGGGTATCACAGATGGGAAGATGCGTATCGCAATCCCAAGTTTGAGAATGTTTTTTATGATACTTCAAGTTCCCTGCCTTTTATCGACAGAAATACGGCACTTCGTCTGATTGAGCGTTTCGGCGAGGACCATTTCTTCTTCGGTACAGACTTTCCTATGTGGAAACCCAAGACCGAGCTTGAGAGATTCCTTAACTTGAAGCTTGGCGATGAGAGCAATGAGAAGATTTTATATAAGAATTTTGTTAGAGTATTTGGATTGGAGGAAGCATAGGCCTTCCTTTTATACAGGAAACAGCATGCACCTCATATATTGCAACTTGCTTTATAGGGGTGCTTTTTGTAAAATTAGAGTAGATTGACAAATTAGGAGAAAAGATATGCATCAGGAACACGAAAAATATTTATCCTTACTGGCAAAGCAGTACCCTACCGAGAACGCGGCAGCAGTGGAAATTATTAACTTGCAGGCGATTCTTGCATTGCCGAAGGGTACCGAGCATTTCCTTACGGATATTCACGGCGAGTATGAGCAGTTTGTTCACGTGTTGAAGAACGGTTCAGGTTCCGTGCGCCGTAAAATAGATGAAGTTATGGGAAAGACCGTCAGCAACAGTTATAAAAGACAGCTGGCAACTTTGATTTACTATCCCAAGGAGAAGTTGGAGATTGTAAAAGCCAAGGAAGAGGATATTGAAGACTGGTATATGATGACATTGCATCATCTTGTGCAGGTGGTAAAATGCGTATCTTCCAAATACACCCGTTCCAAGGTGCGTAAGGCAATTCCGAAGGGATTTGTTTACGTTATAGAAGAATTGATTACCGAGAAGGAAGAGGTTTATGACAAGGAGCGGTATTACAACAGTATTTTGCAGACTATCGTGCGCATCGGTCAGGCGGATGCGGTTATTGTAACCTTGTGTGAATTGATTCAGAGAATGGTTGTGGACCACTTACACGTAATCGGTGATATTTATGACAGAGGACCCGGCCCCCATATCATTATGGATACTCTTTGCAGATACCATTCGTTGGATTTTGTCTGGGGTAACCATGACGTGGTTTGGATGGGAGCGGCAGGCGGTAATGCGGCTTGTATCGCCAACGTAATCCGTATGTCGGCACGTTACGGCAATTTGTCTGTACTTGAGGACGGTTACGGTATTAACCTTTTACCGTTGGCAAGCTTTGCCCTGCACTTTTATAAGGATGCGGATTGTTCCTGCTTTGGTTTAAAAGAGGACAGCAAGGGTCAGTTTACTAACGCTTCCGAAGTGGAAATGCGTATGTACAAGGCGATTACCATGTTGCAGTTCAAATTGGAGGGGCGCCTGATTCAGCGTAATCCTGAGTTTGGGATGGAAGGTAATCTTTTATTGGATAAAATCAATTATGAGAATAAGACGGTTTGTATCGAGGGCGTGGAATATCCGTTAAAGGATTGCGATTTCCCTACCGTAGACCCTGCAAATCCGTATGAGTTGACAGAGGATGAGTGGAAGCTTGTAAATCATTTGAAGAAGGCTTTTATGAATTGCGAGAAGCTTCAGAAACACATTAGACTTTTGTATCAGAAGGGAAGTCTGTACCGTGTATCCAACGGCAATCTTTTATATCATGGTTGTGTGCCTATGGATGAAAATGGTGAGTTTAGCAAGACTTTTATCGGTGATGCGGAAGTCAGCGGTAAGGCTATGTATGATGTGTTGGAAGAACATGCACGAAAAGGATTCTTTGGAAAGCCCGGTACTGCAGAGCATCAGAAGGGCGGTGACATTCTCTGGTACTTATGGAACGGACCGAAGTCTCCTGCTTACGGTCGTGCTAAGATGGCGACTTTTGAGCGTTTGTTTGTGTCAGATAAGGCCACACATAAAGAGGAGAAGGATCCTTACTATAACTTAATTGAGAATGTGGCTACCGCAGATAAAATCCTTGCGGAATTCGGTGCGGATGTGGAAGGCGGCCATATTATCAACGGTCATGTGCCCATTGAAACCAAGAATGGTGAGACACCCATTAAGTGCGGCGGTAAGGTATTGATGATTGACGGCGGTTTCTCAAAGGCATACCACGATAAAACCGGTATTGCGGGATATACCTTGGTATCCAATTCCCACGGTATGCGCCTGGTTGCCCACGAGCAGTTTGAAACAACAGAGAAGGCTATCACTGAAGAAACAGACATTATTTCCGATACTTTGGAAGTGGAAAAATTTGTCCGCAGAATGTATATTGCGGATACCGATATCGGTAAGCGTTTAAAGAGCAGTATTCAGGATTTGGAGCAGTTGCTGAAAGCTTATCAGCAGGGAAATATTGGAAACAGAATGTAATTAGGAGATTTTATGGCAGATATAAAATACAAGAGTTTAAGTGCCGAACTTCAGGAGAGAATTAAAGAAGACAGGGCGAATCATACGGTGAATCCGTATGCGTGTAAAGATGAGGATATTATTCGCCGTGACCCGTCTCATGATAAGGCGAATATCTGGCGTCCGGCTTTTGTAAGGGATGTGGAGAAGATTATGCATATTCCCTACTACAGTCGTTATATGGATAAGACCCAGGTGTTTTCGTTGTACCATAATGACGATATTACCCGTCGTGCCCAGCATGTGCAGTTGGTGGCAAGAATCGCGAGAAATATCGGTTCGGTGCTGAATCTGAACACGGATTTGATTGAAGCGGCGGCGTTGGGGCATGATATCGGACATACACCCTTTGGACATCCCGGTGAGTATAAGTTAAGCGAGATGTACTATGCAAACACAGGCAGACTTTTTAACCATAATATTCAGAGTGCCAGAGTACTGGATGTGATTTTCCCTTTAAATCTGAGTTTGCAAACCTTGGACGGAATCATTTGTCACAACGGTGAAATGGAGTGTAAAAATTACAAGCCCAAGCACTATGAAAGTTTTGCGGAATTCGATGACAAGATGGAAGAATGTTACCTGGATCAGAGTGCGATTAAGCGACTTGTGCCTTCGACACTGGAAGCCTGCGTGGTGCGTGTTTCGGATATTATTGCATACCTTGGTAAGGATAGACAGGATGCGAAACGACTTGGGATTTATGAGGACAGCGAGGCCTTCAGCGGTGGGATCATCGGTAAGACCAATGCAGAAATCATTAACAATATGATTGTGAATATCATTGAAAACAGTTACGGCAAGGACCACTTGGAAATGGACGATGCTTATTATGAGGCATTTTCGCTGGCGAAGAAAGAGAATTATCAGCGTATTTATAAGCAAAAAGATTTGGAAACAGTGTATGAAGAGTCCATCTATCCTATGATTGCAAAGATGTATGAGTACCTTTTAAAAGAGGCGAAGTCTTTAACGAAGGACAGTATGCTGTACAAGCATCACATTTCTTATATTGAAGAAATTACGAAAACCTACAGACGCGGTCCTGCTTACAGTGAGATTGGGGCAGATGAACTGGTAGTGGATTATATTGCAAGTATGACGGACGATTATTTTGTGGAATTGTTCCGTTATCTGTTCCCGGACAGTACTTTGAAAGTAGAGTACAAGGGATACTTCGAGGAGGATTAAAATGCGTAAAGCATATAAAAGATTCGCTTGGCTTGGAGCTTTTATCATAAGCTTGGTGTTGCTTGGCGGATGCGTGCCGCAGAACTTGTGGCAGGAAGAGTATGATACTACGCTGGTGGAAATCAGCGAGTATGAAGTGATAGAGGATGAAGATTCTGCGACAGATGATGTGAGCTTAGAGAATGAGAGCGGCGTTTCTTCGGCGGATAGTGCTTGGGCGAGTGATGAATCGAATGCTGAGGCTGGTGATGTGGCGTCGGTTGAAGGTGGCACTGAAGATGGTGATGTTGCGCAGGCGGACGGCGCAGAATCGGCATCGGACAATGGGGAAGAGACGCCAAGCGAACCTGCAAGCGGGCCGGTAGCAAATACCGGTGGCGGTCGTGTGGTAGTAATAGATGCGGGACATCAGTTGCAGGGAAACAGCGAACATGAGCCTATCGGTCCCGGTGCGACTACGACCAAGCCGAAAGTTTCAAGCGGTACGACAGGTTGTGTTACAGGTCTTAAGGAATATGAATTAAATCTTGCGGTATCTCTTTTATTAAGGGATGAGCTTGAAGCAAGAGGATATACTGTAATTATGGTGCGTGAGACACACGATGTGAATATGAGCAATGCGGAACGTGCGGCAGTGGCTAATGAAGCGAATGCGGCTGCTTTTATCAGGATTCATGCTAACGGTTCTGAGGACTCAAGCGTACATGGGGCGTTGACGATGTGTCAGACACCGTCGAATCCGTATAACGGATATTTGCACGACCAAAGTCGTGATTTATCGGAGTGTGTGTTGAACGGGTTAGTGAATAATACAGGCTGTAAAATGCGCAGTATCATTGAGACGGACACTATGAGCGGAATTAACTGGTGTACGGTGCCTACCACGATTGTGGAGATGGGTTTTATGTCCAATCCGGAGGAAGATGCCCTGATGGCAACGCAGGAGTATCAGCAGAAAATGGCGGTTGGAATTGCTAACGGAATTGATGAGTATTTCGCACAGTAGAATAAGATGTGTGCTTTGCAATAGAAGATATTTATGGGTCCTATACAGACTTTTGTATGAAAGAGGAAGAAAACGATGGAAATGGTTTTACTTACGGCTTTGGGCGTGGGCGGTGCAACTATATTTGGTTCCTGCATCGGCTTTATGTTTAAAGGGCTGTCACACAAATTTGCGGACATTGTATTGTCCTTTGCGGCAGGTGTTATGCTGGCTGCAGCAGTGCTTGGACTGATTGTTCCTTCGCTGGACTACGGCACGGGCAAGGTCGGTCTTTTGATTACGGTGGCGGGAATTTTTGTTGGTGCGTTGTGCTTAAACCTGATTGATAAGCTTGTACCGCACTTGCATAAAATTGTAGGTTCGCCGGCAGAGGAAGAAGAACACCGAAATGCTAATTTAAGTAAGGTGCTTTTATTCGTAATGGCGATAGCTATTCATAATTTGCCGGAAGGAATTGCGGCGGGCGTAGGCTTTGGTTCCGAAGATGTGGCGCAGGCTTTCTTAATTGCGGGCGGTATTGCGCTACAGAATATCCCCGAGGGTATGGTTATCATTGGGCCGATGCTGGCAGCAGGAGTAACCCCGAAGAAAACTTTTCTTTGTGCGGCCCTGACCGGCGTTGTGGAAATTGTTGGTACCTTAATCGGATATTTTGCGGTAAGCATTTCGACTGCGATTCTGCCCTTTGCGTTAGCGTTCGCCGGGGGAACAATGCTTTATATTATCAGCGATGAAATGATTCCGGAAACGCATGCGCATGGAAATCAGCGAGGCGCAACCTATGCGTTGCTGGTGGGATTCTGCGTGATGTTGGTAACGGATTATCTGCTGGGATAGGAGGCTTTTTATGAAATTTTATTTTCATACGCATTATGCCAAGGAGTTGTGTCTGCAGTATATGCAGAATAAAAATGTGAATGATATTTTCGAATATAAGTGGGAGTATAAGTACGGACAGTGGTTTATTACTTTTATCGAATTTGCAAGAAATAGTTTGCGAGGTCTTGGAAATGCCCCGAAACCGACTTTTATGGTGATTTTTAAGGAAACACCGGAAGGAACGGATATTGAGGTGGAATATATAGAAGACATACCGATTATGTTTGTGGATTATAAGGAGGTCCGCCAATTCTGGGAGACGAAACTGGATGCGGTTTCGGTAAGAAAAGATACCTGGTAAAAAAGTTTTCCAACCATTAAAAAAAATATTGTGCTGAAAAAAAGATGGGTGTATAATTCCCTTGTAAAAAATCTAACGTAAAGGGGCTTGAAATTTTATGAAAATTATCAAAGCAAAAGATTACGACGAAATGAGCCGCAAGGCTGCAAACCTTATTGCTGCCCAAATTTATGTGAAACCGAACTGTGTGTTAGGTCTGGCGACAGGTTCCACACCCATCGGTACATATAAGGAACTGGTAGCAAAGTATGAAATGGGAGATTTGGATTTCTCTGAGGTGACCACCGTAAACTTAGATGAGTACAAGGGCATTACCAAGGAAAATGACCAGAGCTACTACTATTTTATGAACGATAATTTATTCAGCCACGTTAACATCAACAAGGAAAGAACTTTCCTTCCCGACGGAACGGAGCCTGACAGCGACAAGGCATGCAACGCTTACAATGAAATCATTCATTCCGTAGGCGGTCAGGACTTACAGCTTCTCGGATTGGGACACAACGGCCACATCGGTTTTAATGAGCCGGCGGCAGATTTTCCTTTGGAGACACATTGTGTAGATTTGACAGAGTCTACCATCAAAGCAAACCAGCGTTTCTTCGCTTCCTACGATGATGTGCCCAAGCAGGCATACACTATGGGAATTAAGACCATTATGCAGGCAAAGAAGGTGCTTGTAGTGGTAAGCGGTGAAGATAAGGCTGATATTGTTAAGAAAGCATTTTTCGGACCGGTAACTCCGGAAGTTCCCGCATCTGTTTTACAGTTGCATCCGGATTGTACGGTAGTTGCAGATGCTGCGGCATTGTCTAAAGTGGATATGTAAAATAAATTTTATAATCCTCCATCCGTTATCGGGTGGGGGATTTTTTATTGATTACGATACTTTTTTGTCGTTAAAAACAGGCAAGGATAGAGTTAGCAAAAACTAACTCAAAAATGCACAAAAAACAAATGAAATTTTTTATCAAATTCGGACATTATACGTCGAAAAAGTCCTTGTTTTAAGGCGTTTATTATGATATCCTATATAAGGACACCTAGATTGTTAAAAAATAAACAAAGGAGATAATCAAGTATGAGCAAAAAAATCACAATCATTGGAGCCGGTAGTGTAGGTTCCACAATTGCGTACACACTTTCTCAGCAGGATATCGCCTCAGAAATCGTTCTGATTGATATTAACAAGCAGAAAGTAGAAGGAGAAGTAATGGATATCGAGCAGGGTACCTGCTTCCGCAATCCCATCAAAATCACCGCAGGTGAATATGTGGATGCAACTGATTCAGATATCGTTATCATTACTTCAGGTATCGCTCGTAAGCCCGGTCAGACAAGAATTGAGCTTACACAGACTAACGTTAACATTTTAAAGAGCATTACACCCGAAATCGTAAAGTACGCTCCCAATGCACTTTACATTATCGTAAGCAACCCTGTTGACGTTATGACTTATGTATTTACAAAGATTTCAGGACTTCCTGAGAACCAGGTAATCGGTTCCGGTACAATCCTTGATACAGCACGTCTTCGTTGCGGACTTTCCGAACATTACAGCATTGCACAGAAGAACATTCACGCATATGTATTCGGCGAGCACGGAGATACATCATTCATTCCCTGGTCAATCGCAAACGTTTGCGGTGTGCCTGCAGATGAATATGTTGAACTTGTTAAGAACATCGATAAGGATGTAAAAGAAGTAGATAAGGAAGCTATGATTACTTATGTACGTAAATCAGGCGGACAGGTAATTGCAAACAAGGGCGCAACCTTCTATGCGGTTTCAGCATCAGTTTGTGCACTTTGCGGTATTTTGGCAGCTTCTGACGAATCTATGGCAACCGTATCTTCTATGATGCACGGTGAATACGGTATCGAAGATGTTTGTGTAAGTACATTAACATTGGTTGGCCCTAAGGGAATCCAGGGTAAAGTGCCCGTTAAGTTAACCGAAGAAGAAATTGCTAAGTTAAAAGCAAGTGCAGATGCACTGAAAGAAGTTATTGCTCAGATTGAATTATAATGAATATACATTTTATAAAATATTAGGGAAAGGACAATAGAACTATGAAGTACAGTTACTATCCGGGATGTACCCTTAGAACAAAAGCAAAAGATCTTGATGCATATGCAAGAGCTTCTGCAGTTGCTTTGGGCTTCGAACTGGAAGAAATCGAAAACTGGCAGTGTTGTGGTGGGGTATACCCTTTGGGTTCTGACGAAATCGCAAGCAAGCTTTCTTCAGTTCGTGCCTTAAATGAGGCTAAAGAAAAGGGTCAGGATCTGGTTACCTTATGTTCTGCATGTCATCATGTTATTAAGCGTGTAAACGACGACATGAAGAATGTGGACGATATTCGTACCAGAGCAAACAATTACATGCAGTTGGAAGAACCTTACGCAGGAGAAACCGAAGTGCTTCACTTCTTGGAAGTGCTCCGTGACCGTGTTGGTTTCGACAAGATTAAGGAAAAAGTGGTTAACCCGCTTACAGGAAAGAAGATTGGTGCATATTATGGCTGCCTTCTTCTTCGCCCCGGTAAGATTTTGGAATTTGATAATCCCGAGAATCCTACCATCATCGAAGATTTTATCCGTGCAATCGGCGCAACACCGGTTGTATATCCCTACAGAAACGAATGCTGTGGCGGATACATTTCTTTAAAAGAAAAAGATATGTCTAAGAATATGTGCGAACGTATTATGGACAGCGCAGACGGAATGGGCGCAGAAATGCTTATCACAGCCTGTCCTTTGTGTCTTTACAATTTAAAGAAGAACGGCAATGACAAGCTTCCTGTAGTTTATTTTACAGAGTTGCTTGCAGAAGCTTTAGGTGTAAAAGAGGAGGTGGCTAAGTAATGAATACAGCTAAAAAGCAGGCTGAATTAATCAAAGAAATCAGCGGCGTGAATCCTCTTAAATGTATGAAGTGCGGTAAGTGTTCCGCATCATGTCCTTCTTACAACGAGATGGACATCAAACCTCATCAGTTTGTATCTTATGTTGTAAACGAAGATATTGAATCTCTCGTTAATTCAAAATCATTATGGAAATGCCTTTCATGTTTTGCATGCGTAGAACGCTGCCCCAGAGACGTTAAGCCCGGCAAGTTAATCGATGCAGCAAGACAGGTTGTTGTGCGTCAGAAGGGACAGGATTATCTGTCGCCTAATGAAATTCCGGAACTCCTTGATCCGGATCTGCCTCAGCAGTTATTGGTTAGTGCATTCAGAAGATACAGGAGGTAAGAAACGTGCAGAGAATAGGCGTATTTGTCTGCCACTGCGGTAGTAATATTGCCGCTACGGTAGATGTTAAAAAAGTTGTTGAAATGGCACTGTTAGAGCCCGGCGTTGTTCATGCGGAAGATTACCAGTATATGTGTTCTGAAGCAGGTCAGGCAAAGATTCTCGAAGCAGTAAAAGAAAAAGGATTAACAGGCATCGTTGTATGTTCTTGTTCACCCCGTATGCATGAAGCAACCTTCCGTAAGGCTGCAGAGCGTGCAGGTGTAAATCCTTATATGGTAGAAATTGCTAATATTCGTGAACATTGTTCATGGATTCACAAAGATATGGAAGAGGCAACAAAGAAGGCTGTTATTCTTGCAAGAGCAGCAATCGCTAAGGTTAACTTAAATGCTCCTCTTCAGCCCGGCGAGAGCCGTGTAACCAAGCGTGCATTGGTTATCGGTGGTGGTATCGCAGGTATCCAGACTGCAATCGATATTGCAGATGCAGGTTATGAAGTAGATATCGTAGAAAAGACACCCAGTATCGGTGGCAGAATGTCACAGTTAGACAAGACATTCCCTACCCTTGACTGTTCAGCATGTATCCTTACACCGAAGATGGTGGAAGCTTCCGCTCATGAGAAGATTAATATCTATACATACAGCGAAGTTGAAAAGGTTACAGGTTTCGTTGGTGATTTTACCGTTGATATCCGTAAAAAAGCAAGAAGCGTAGATATGAATAAGTGTACAGGTTGTGGCGTTTGTCAGGAAAAATGTCCTTCCAAGAAGGCTCCCAGTGAGTTCAACCGCGGCCTTAACACAAGAAGCGCAATCTACACTCCTTTTGCGCAGGCTATTCCTAACGTACCCGTTATTGATCGTGACGCATGTCTTAAGTTCAAGACCGGTAAGTGCGGTTTGTGTGAAAAGGTTTGTCAGGCAGGCGCTATCGATTACGCTCAGCAGGATGAAATTATTACAGAGAAGTACGGTGCAATCGTAGTTGCTACCGGTTTTGATACCATCAAGCTTGACAAGTATGATGAATATGCATACAGCCAGAGCAAGGACGTTATCACTTCTCTTGAGTTAGAACGTATCATGAACGCTGCAGGACCTACAAAGGGTCACCTTGAACGTCTTTCTGACGGTAAGGCACCCAAGGAGATGGTATTCATCCAGTGTGTAGGCAGCCGTTGCGCAGACAACAGAGGCAAGAGCTACTGCTCTAAGATCTGCTGTATGTATACTGCTAAGCATGCGATGTTGATTCGTGATAAGTATCCTGATGTAAACGTTACTGTATTTTACATTGACGTTCGTACACCCGGTAAGAACTTCGACGAGTTCTACAGAAGAGCTGTTGAAGAATACGGTGTAAATTACATTAAGGGTCAGGTTGGTAAGGTTGCTCCTCTTCCCAATGGTAAGCTTTTGGTACAGGGTGCAGACTTAATCGACAATAAGCAGATTTTAAAAGAGGCTGATATGGTAGTTCTTGCAACTGCAATCGAGCCCGATCCTTCCGTAAGAAAGATTGCAACAATGCTTACAGCAAGTATTGATACCAATAACTTCCTTACAGAAGCACATCCCAAGCTTCGTCCTGTAGAATCTCCTACAGCAGGTGTATTCTTATCAGGTGTTTGCCAGGGACCTAAGGATATTCCCGAAACAGTTGCTCAGGCAGGTGCTGCAGCAGTTAAGGCAATCGGCTTACTTGCAAAAGATAAGTTGATGACCAACCCTTGTACAGCAAAGGCTGACGAGCTTATGTGTAACGGATGTTCAACCTGTGCTAACGTATGTCCTTACGGTGCAATCACTTATGAAGTGAAACAGGTAAATGACCACGGTATCCGTGAAGACAGAAGAATTGCAGTTGTTAACAACGCGCTCTGTCAGGGTTGTGGTGCTTGTACCGTTGTTTGTCCTTCCGGTGCTATGGACCTTCAGGGATTCTCAAACAGACAGATTCTTGCGGAGGTGGATGCGATATGTCGATAGAAAAAGAATTTAGACCTAAAATTGTTGCATTCTGCTGTAACTGGTGTAGTTATGCAGGTGCTGACCTTGCAGGTAGCAGCCGTTTGGCATATCCTGCAGATGTTAAAATTATTCGTGTACCGTGTTCATGTCGTGTAAATCCTATGTTCATTCTTCGCGCATTCCAGAAGGGTGCAGATGGCGTTATCATGTGTGGTTGCCACCCCGGAGACTGCCATTACAGCACAGGTAATTACTACGCAAGAAGACGTATGACATTATTATTCTCTATGCTTGATTACATCGGTGTAGAAAACGGCCGTACCCGTGTTGAATGGGTATCAGCTGCAGAAGGTGTGAAGTTCTCTACCACAATGAACGAATTCGTAGAGAAAATCCACTCTCTTGGTGAAAACGTAAGATTGGAGGATTTAAGATGCAAGAATTAGTAAACCGCGCAAAAGAACTTCTTGCCGACGGTACCGTAGTTCGTGTACTTGGCTGGAAGGCCGGTGATTTGTCTTACAATCCTGAACCGGCTTACTTCACAAGCGCTGAAGAATTAGATAATTTCGTATATAACGGATTTTGCGGTGCAAACCTTAGTAAGTATATGATCGAAGCTTCCAAGTTGGAAGGCAAGACTATGGTATGTTTAAAGCCCTGTGATACATACAGCTTTAACCAGTTGATTAAGGAACATCGTGTAGACCGTGAAAAGGCTTACATTGTAGGTGTGGGCTGCAAGGGTAAGTTAAATGTTGACAAGATGAAAGAAATGGGCATTAAGGGTATCCAGAGTATTTCCGGTGCTGAAATGTCTGACGCTTGTGATACATTGACGATCCAGACTCTTTACGGAGAAAAAACCTGCGCATATGCAGACGCAATGCTTGAGAGATGTCACGTATGTAAGGGTAAGGAACATATGATTTACGATGAAATCATCGGCGAATCAAAGGACACCAAGGACGCAGAAAGATTTGCGGAAGTTGAAAAAATCGAAGCAATGAGTCCGGAAGAGAAGTTTGCATTCTTCCAGAAGGAATTAAGCAAGTGTATCCGTTGTAATGCCTGCAGAAACGTATGTCCTGCATGCAGCTGCCGCAAGTGTGTATTCGACAGTACGAAGTTCGATACTGCGCAGAAGGCTAATGTGGATTCTTTCGAAGAGAAGATGTTCCACATTATCCGCGCATTCCACGTGGCAGGAAGATGTACAGACTGTGGCGAGTGCAGCCGTGTTTGTCCTCAGGGTATTCCTCTTCATTTGTTCAATCGTAAGTTCATCAAAGACATTAATGAATTTTATGGTGAGTTCCAGGCAGGTGCCGACAGCGAAGCAAGAGGCCCTCTTACAAACTTTACATTTGATGACTGCGAACCCAGCATCGTAGCAGAAAGGAGATAATGTATGTTTAAGATAGCAAAAGAAAATCTTTCCGCATTATTCTCCAAGATTGCGGAAACCAATGAATTATATCTTCCCGTAAAAGTTGCAAACCAGACAAATTTTGCAAACTGGACAGAAGAAGCAGAAGTAGATTTAGACACTTTAAAAACAGTAAAATCTGCCAAAGATGCTTTCTTCCCCCAGAGTGAAAACTTATACACTTGTACAAAGGAAGATAAGAAAATTAAAATTACACCCGAAGAATTACAGTCACAGAACTTTGTTGTATTCGGTATGAAGGCTTGTGATGTGAAGGGTGTTGAGGTTTTAGACAAGGTATTCCTTGCTGAACCCGTAGATACTTTTTATGCGGCAAGACGTGCACACGGTACTATCGTAGCACTTGCTTGTCACGAACCCGAAGAAACCTGCTTCTGTAAAGTATTCGGTACAGACTGCGCTGACCCTGTTGCTGACGTTGCAACATGGATGATTGACGGTGAACTTTACTGGAAGGCAATTACAGAAAAGGGTGAAGCATTAACCAAGGCTGTTGAAGGCTTGTTGGTAAATGCAGATGAAGCGAAGGTAGAAGAAGAAAAGGCAGCAATCCGCGCTATCGTAGAGAAGCTTCCTTACTCAAACCTTTCATTGGAAGGCTGGAACGGCGACGTTCTTATGGAGAAGTTCGAATCACCTGTTTGGGAAGAACTTTACAAGCCTTGTTTAGCATGTGGTACATGTACATTCGTATGTCCTACCTGCCAGTGCTACGATATTAAGGATTATGATACAGGTCACGGCGTACAGCGTTATCGTTGCTGGGACTCATGTATGTATTCTGATTTTACAATGATGGCTCACGGTAATAACCGTAACAGCCAGATGCAGAGATTCCGTCAGAGATTTATGCATAAGTTAGTATACTTCCCTGCAAACAACGACGGTATGTACTCATGCGTAGGTTGCGGACGTTGTGTAGACAAGTGTCCTTCATCCTTAAACATTGTAAAAGTAATCAAAGCTTTTGAGAATCAGGGAGGTAACGAATAATGTGTGAATGCAATTGTCATACAAATTATGAACTGGACACTTTGATTCCTAAGGTTGGTGTGATCACAGATATCCGTCAGGAGACACCGGACGTTAAAACATTCCGTGTAAACGCTCCTGAAGGCGGTAAGTTGTTTGAACATATGCCCGGTCAGTGCGCAATGTTGTGTGCACCCGGCGTAAGTGAAGCTATGTTCTCTATTACATCTTCACCTACCAACAAGGAATTCCAGGAATTCAGTATCAAAAAATGCGGTCAGCTTACAGATTATCTTCACAGCCTCCAGGTTGGTGATGAAATCACAGTAAGAGGACCTTACGGAAATCATTTCCCGGTAGAAACAGAATTAAAAGGTAAGAACCTTTTATTCATCGCCGGCGGTATCGGTCTTGCGCCTCTTCGTTCCGTAATCAATTATGCAATTGATAACAGAGCGAATTACGGAACCATCGATATCCTTTATGGCTCACGTTCCGCAGATGACTTGGTTCAGTTAAAAGAAATCCAGGAATTGTGGATGAAGACAGAAGGTGTAAACGTACACTTGACCATCGACCGTGAGCAGGAAGGCTGGGACGGCCATGTAGGTTTCGTACCTGCATACTTAAAAGAACTTGAATTCTCTACAGATAAAACAGTTCTTGTCTGCGGACCGCCTATCATGATTAAATTCGTTCTTCAGGGACTTAAGGAATTAGGTTTCCAGGACGAACAGATTTACACTACTTTCGAACTTCGTATGAAGTGCGGTATTGGTAAGTGTGGACGTTGTAACATTGGTTCTAAATATGTATGTAAGGACGGCCCTGTATTCCGTTTTGACGAAATCGATGAGCTGCCGAACGAATATTAAGAGGCTTTTATAAAAAACACGAAAGGACTGGTATTCCAAAATGGAAAATATGGTAAATGTATACTTTTTTGGTAAGAAATACAGTGTACCTGCAGATTTGACAATCATGACAGCTATGGAATATGCAGGCTACACCTTAAACAGAGGATGTGGCTGCCGTCACGGTTTCTGCGGTGCATGTGCAACTATTTACAGAATCAAAGGTAAGAACGAGTTAAAAACTTGTCTTGCATGTCAGACACAGGTTGAAGAAGGAATGTATGTAGCAAGTATTCCTTTCTTCCCTACAGATAAGAGAACTTATGATATTAATGAAATCAGACCTACACAGCAGATTATGATGGAACTTTATCCTGAAATCTACAGCTGTATCGGATGTAACGCTTGGACAAAGGCTTGGACACAGGACTTAAATGTTATGCAGTACATTGCATACGCTCAGAGAGGCGAGTTCGAAAAGTGTGCTGAAGAGTCTTTTGACTGCGTAAGCTGCGGATGCTGTGCAACAAGATGTCCCGCAGGTATTTCTCATCCTATGGTTGGTCTTCTTGCAAGACGTCTTACAGGTAAGTATATTGCTCCCGAAACAGAGCATTTGAAAAACCGCGTTGAAGAAATCAACAAGGGTGCTTATGATGAGTTAATTGAGCAGATTATGCAGAAACCCATCACTGAAATGCAGGAATTATACAACACAAGAGAAATTGAGAAATAAGGAGGGAGAAATATGTTTACAGCAGAAATGCAGGAATCCATTAAAAAGGTGGAAGCAACCAGAGCAGAACGTATGAAAACCGAACCCAGACGTATGACCGCTGAGGAAAAGGATACCCTTCTGAAAGCTTACCATCCTGATTATAGAGAAGATGGATTTGTAGAAATCAAAATCGGACCCAACAAGGGTCAGAAGGTTCCCACAGAATTAGGACACCTTCTTCATTCAAACAGCCGTCTTTTAACAGACAAGGTTGATTTAAACAAGGTTGACTATGACGTAGATGTACTTGTTATCGGTGGCGGTGGTGCAGGTTCTTCTGCAGCAATCGAAGCACACGAAGCAGGCGCTAACGTTATGATCGTAACAAAGCTTCGTATCGGTGATGCCAACACAATGATGGCTGAAGGCGGTATCCAGGCTGCAGATAAAGAAAACGACTCACCTGTACAGCATTACCTTGATGCATTCGGTGGCGGACACTTTGCTGCAAGACCTGAACTTTTAAGACGTCTCGTTATGGAAGCTCCCGATGCAATCCAGTGGTTAAACAAATTAGGTGTTATGTTCGATAAGGACGAAGACGGAAGAATGGTAACTACACACGGTGGTGGTACTTCAAGAAAGCGTATGCACGCTTGTAAGGACTACTCAGGTGCAGAAATTATGCGTACACTTCGTGATGAAGTAATCAACCGTCAGATCCCTGTTGTTGAATTTACTTCAGCAGTTGAATTAATCAAAGATGAAAAGGGCCAGGTTGCAGGTGCTGTTCTCCTCAACATGGAAACAGGCGATTACTTAGTTGCTAAGGCTAAAACCGTAGTTATCGCAACCGGTGGTGCAGGTCGTCTTCACTACCAGAACTTCCCCACATCAAACCACTACGGCGCAACTGCTGACGGTTTGGTATTGGGATACCGTGCAGGTGCACCCCTTTTATACCAGGATACAATTCAGTATCATCCTACAGGTGTTGCTTACCCTGCACAGATTTTCGGTGCATTGGTAACAGAGAAGGTTCGTTCTCTTGGTGCAATGCTTGTTAACGTGGAAGGTGAAGCTTTCATGCATCCCCTCGAGACACGTGACGTTTCTGCAGCTTCTATCATTCGTGAATGTTCTGACAGAGGCAAGGGTGTAACAACACCTCTCGGAAGCGGTGTATGGTTGGATACTCCTATGATCGAAATGATCGGCGGACCCGGAACCATTGAAAAGAGAATTCCTGCGATGCTTCGTATGTACTTAAACTACGACATCGATATGAGAAAAGAACCCATTTTGATTTACCCTACACTCCACTACCAGAACGGTGGTTTGGAAATCGGCGGAGACGGATTCACAAAGGCAATCGACAACTTGTTAGTTGCAGGTGAAGCTGTTGGTGGTATCCACGGAAGAAACCGTTTGATGGGTAACTCATTACTTGACATCATCGTATTTGGCCGTAACGCAGGTAAGGCTGCAGCAGCTAAAGCTAAGACTGTTGAGTTGGGTACAATGAATATTGACCATGTAGCAGCATATGCTGAAGAGTTAAAGGCTGCAGGCATCGAAACTAACGATGTTTCACCTCTTCTTCTTCCTAAATACGCTCGTCACGAAAGATAAAAAGAGCATTTTTACAGAAGAGAACGGTCAAAAAATAATGTATGTTTTTGTCGGGCGAAGGCACTGAAAAAAGTGTTTTCGCCCCGCAATGCGTAAATATATTGTATGAGGAAGGAAAAAATTATGTCACTTTTTGGCGGTGTTATTCCTATTACCGGAATCACATTTTTAATGTTTAGTCTTTTGATTATTACTTTCCTTGGTTATGCACTTGGACGTATTTCCATTAAGGGTGTAAACCT
The DNA here is from genome assembly GCA_045580855.1 of Lachnospiraceae bacterium. Lineage (GTDB taxonomy): Bacteria > Bacillota > Clostridia > Lachnospirales > Lachnospiraceae > UBA3766. The sequence continues at coordinate 97,310 of JAZNOO010000016.1, forward strand.
TGGTACAGCAGGTGTATTTATCGTAGCACTTCTTTACGGATGTTTCTTCTTTGAACCCTTAAGCGCACAGCTTACCGTAAAAGCAGCAGATGGTACAGCTATCAACTACGCAGAAAATGCACTTAAAATTATCGAAAATCTTGGATTAATTTTCTTCGTAACTTCAGTAGGTTTTATTGCAGGACCGAAGTTCTTCGGTAATATGAAGAAAAACTTTAAATCATATGTTGCTTTAGGCCTTGTAGTTATTATCGGTGGCGGTCTTGCTGCAATCGGATGTATTTTCCTTGGAAGATGGTTACAGCCTGATGTACCCCACGATGAATTGACAGCTATGGTTGTAGGTCTTCTCTCCGGTTCCTTAACATCAACACCTGCATTCTCAGCTGCAAAAGCTACTGTTGACCCTTCCTTGGAAGGTATTGTATCAGTAGGTCATGGTATTGCATATTTGTTTGGTGTTATCGGTGTAGTACTTTTTGTACAGCTTGTTCCTAAGTTTATGAAAGCCAATATGGACGAAGAAAGAGCAAAACTTGTACAGGCTTCTGACGGAGAAGAAAAGAAATATGACGGTAAGTTAATCGAACTTGATGCATTTGGTATTGCGCCTTTTGCACTTGCGGCGGTAATCGGTATTTTTGTTGGTATGATTAAGGTGCCTTTAAGCGCACAGGGCTTAAGCGGAACTACTTTCGCATTAACAACTACAGGCGGATGTCTTTTGGTATCTTTGGTATTCGGTCACTTCGGAAGAATCGGTAAAGTAAGCATTATGCCTTCTGAAACTACCCTTAAAGTATTCCGTGAATTGGGACTTATGTTGTTCTTGATCGGTGCAGGTATCCCGGGTGGTGCTGAATTCGTTGCTGAATTCCACGTATTATACTTTGTATATGGTGTAATCATGACAATCGTTCCGATGATTCTCGGATTCCTTTTTGCAAAGTTTGTTGTGAAGTTAAGCCTTTTAAACAACCTTGGTTCTATCACAGGCGGTATGACAAGTACACCTGCACTTGGAACATTAATTAACACAGCAGGAACAGAAGATGTTGCGGCAGCTTATGCAGCTACATATCCTATCGCATTGATTTCAGTTGTTCTTGTATCACAGTTTTTAATCATACTGTTCTAACTATTGAGCAATGCGAATGTGCATTGCGTATAACTATTTATAATTATTAAAAAGGAGAAAAACTATGCGCGAAATTAACGTAAGTAATGTAACTGACGTTGTTGAAAAGCTTTGTATCGACGCAAACACACATCTTCCCGAAGATGTAAAATGTGCAATCAAGAATTGCCGTGCTTGCGAAGATGGCGAAATCGCAAAAGGCGTTTTGGACAACATCATTGAAAACTTTGAAATCGCTGATAACGAAAACGTGCCCATCTGCCAGGATACGGGTATGGCTTGCGTGTTCTTAGAGATTGGCCAGGATGTTCACTTCGTAGGCGGAGATTTAACAGACGCAATCAACGAAGGTGTTCGTCGCGGTTATGACAAGGGATATTTAAGAAAATCCGTTGTAAAAGATCCCGTAAGACGCGGTAACACAGGTGATAATACACCTGCTATGATTTACACAGAAATCGTTCCCGGTGAGAATGTAAAGATTACTGTAGGCCCTAAGGGCTTTGGTAGCGAAAACATGAGTGCTATCAGAATGTTCAAGCCTTCTCACGGTATTGAAGGAATTAAGGATTTTATCATCGAGACTGTTGAAACAGCAGGCCCTAATCCTTGTCCTCCTATGGTAGTAGGCGTTGGTATCGGTGGTACATTCGATAAGGCTGCATTGCTTGCTAAGAAAGCATTAATGCGTCCTATCGATTCAGAGAATCCCGATCCTTACTATGCTGATCTTGAAAAAGAAATGCTTGAAAAGATTAACGAACTCGGTATCGGACCTCAGGGCTTCGGCGGACGAACAACCGCTATCGGCCTTAACATTGAAACCTTACCCACACACATTGCAGGTATGCCTTGTGCAATCAACATTAACTGCCATGTAACCCGTCATAAATCGGAGGTGATCTAATGGAGAAGCATATTACATTACCTTTAACAGAAGAATTGGCTAAAACATTACATGCAGGTGATACTGTTTATTTAACAGGTACCATTTACACTTCACGTGATGCAGGTCACAAGAGAATGTGTGAAGCACTTGCTAAGGGTGAACCCCTTCCTATGGATCCTACAGATGCAACAATCTACTACGTAGGACCTACTCCTGCAAAGCCCGGTCAGGTAATCGGTTCTGCAGGCCCTACAACCAGCGGTCGTATGGACGCATATGCGCCTACTATGATGTCTGTTGGTGCAAGAGGTATGATTGGTAAGGGTGCCCGTCTTCCTGAAGTAATCGAAGCAATGAAGAAATACAACGGTGTATACTTCGGTGCTATCGGTGGTGCAGGTGCACTTCTTGCAAAGTGTATTAAGAAGGCTGAACTCATCGCATACGAAGATCTTGGTGCAGAAGCATTGAGAAAGCTTTACGTAGAAGATATGCCTTTGGTTGTTATCATTGACAGCGAAGGAAATAACCTTTATGAAGAAGGTAGAGCAGCATATCTTGCGCAGAAAAACAAATAATTGCTTTTAGAAAGCATGCAAAGGACATTTCCGTTTGGGAATGTCCTTTTTGTATATCATATCCTACTTTATTACTTTGTCTGCCCGTGATATAATGGTAAAAAATATTTTTGGTTTGCATATTGCATCGGGGAAGGAGGAATTATGGCATCTTTGTTTTGGCATTCCAAGCCGTACGATACGAAGAAAACGGACAAGCTTTTTGTTAAAAAAGTAAAACAGAATATGTTGTTTCAATATAAAAACTGTACTCTGTATCGTGAACTGATAGAAGCAAAAGGGTGGAATGAACAGCGAATTATAGGATTGCAGAATGTAGAAGAGATTCCTTTTATCCCTACCCTTTATGTAAAACATCATAAAATCGATTCTGTGCCGGAAAAGAAGATGGTTACCAGAGCTACATCCTCGGGAACCGGTGGAAATAAAAGCGATATCGGTTATGATTTTACCACTCTTTGGCGTGCGCTGGGGATGTCATTAAATATTGGAAAAAAGCACGGCTTAATTTCCTTACGGCCCTGTCGCTATATTGTGCTTGGCTATCAGCCGCGGAATCTTTTGGGTAAAAGTAAGGTGCAGGAGAAGGCGGTAGCCAAAACCGCATATGCTTTTACAATGATGGCACCGGCAGTGTCCAGAGTATATGCCATGCCTTATCGTAACGGGGAATATACATTGGATTTGGAGTCCTTGAAAAAAGCATTGATTAAATACAGTAAAGGCAAAACACCGGTGAGGCTGATGGGTTTTCCTTTTCATGCATATTGGCTGCTGACGCAGTTAAAAGAAGAAGGAATTCGCTGTCCTCTGCCTAAGGGTTCTGTGATCGCCTTTGGCGGCGGTTGGAAGGAGTATTATACTCAAAAAGCAGACAAAGAAACTATGTATGAGTTGGTGGAAGAGATTCTCGGTATTCCGTCGGAGCGTTGTTGGGAGTTTTATGGTGCGGTGGAGCATCCGATTCTCTATACTACCTGTAAAAATCATCATTTTCATGTGCCTATTCATAGTAGGGTAATTATTCGCAATGTGGATGATTTTCATCCGGTAGCGAACGGTACGCCGGGGTTGGTAAACCTGATTACACCGATGATTCAGAGCGCGCCGCTTCTTAGTGTAATGACGGACGATTTGGGAATTCTACACGATCCGGATGAGTGTGGATGCGGTATTTGTACACCCTACTTGGAGATTCTGGGAAGAGTAGGCATGGCGGACATTACCACATGTGCCGCAGGAGCGGAGCAACTGTCTCAGAAGATAATCATGGAGGGGATAAAATGATTTTATTTGAAGGGAATTTATTACCCGATGAAAAACAGGATGAAGTTCTGGATAAGCTTTGGGATTCCTGTCTAAAAGCCATTAAGAATCGCCGCGATTTTACCGCTGATATTATCGATGCCTGCGATAAAATTGCTGCAAAATTAAAAAGCGGTGCCTATGATGCGATTCTTAATCTTCTTATGGACCGGGGTATTTTTACCAAGGCTCAAATGGACGAGGTACTGATACTTTTTGAGCGGGAGAATCTGGAACTGAAATATCGTGTTGAGCTGGGTAGTTATCAAAAAGAAATAGAGTCGGATCATGCAAACAGGCGCAAGAAGGTATTGGAACCTTTGGGTGTGTTGTTTCATGTGGCGGCGGGAAACGCAGAAGGCCTGCCTTTTTACAGTGTGTTGGAAGGATTGCTGGCCGGCAATGTGAATATATTAAAACTTCCGTCGGCAGATGATGGCATATCCGTAATGATTTTACATGAAATGATAAAAGAAGCACCGGTTTTGGCTCCGTATATATGTGTTTTGGATGTCCCGTCTACGAATCTAACAGTGATGAAACGGTTGGCAGACATGGCGGACGGTATTGTTGTTTGGGGCGGAGATGCGGCGATTGGTGCAATTCGCGCTTATGCGTCTTCTCAGACTCAAATCATAAGCTGGGGACATAAGTTAAGCTTTGCCTATGTGACTTCGGAAGTGTTAACGGATGTCGGGCTGAAAGAGGAATTATACGAGCTGGCGCATCATATGTGCAGAACCGGGCAGGTGCTTTGCAGCTCCTGTCAGGGATTGTTTGTAGACAGTGATGACAAAGCGGTACTTGATGCCGTAGGGCGAATGTTTTTTGATATTTTAAAAGAAGTAAGCAGAGAATATCCGGAGGAATCCATCGGTATTCGGGGAAAGAATGCCATTGCCTTATATAATGAGGATTTGGAGAATATTAACGGCAAGAAACTAATTCTTAAAGACGGAGGCGTCAGCGTTACGGTATCCAATGACAGCAAGCTGGAACTGTCTTTTATGTTCCGGAATTGTTGGGTGAAGCCTTTGCTGCGAACCAAAATATTGCCCGCATTAAAATCTAATAAGGGATATTTGCAGACGGTAGGATTGATTTGTAAGTCGGAAGAAAGAGAAGAGTTGATGGGAATCCTGCGTAAGACGGGAGTGAATCGAATTACCTATGCCGGTGCCATGTCGGATACTTTGCCCGGAGAGGGACATGACGGAGAATATCCTTTGCGCAGATACTGTAAAATTGTAGAGCTGGAATACTGATAATTTTATGATAGGACACGTTTTTTTAACAATTATTTGTTTTAGGGATGCCACGGTTTATGCTATAATATTTTAGATATATGCGACTATCTGAGAGAAACATAGGATACGGAGGACAGAAGATGCTTTTAGATAAAATAAAAGAAAGAATTCCGGAAGAATGCGGCAGTTTGATCTTTGTGGCTGATGCAAAGAGTTGCGGTTTGTTATATATGAATAAAGAGATGAAAGAGAAAGTGGGACTGGCAACGGGAGATGATTCCTACATTGGCAGAAAATGCAGCGAAGTGCTGCAGGAAATCACACATTCTTGTGAAAATTGCAAATCCTGCGGTGCCTGTGATACCAGAAGATTTACCCACGCACTGTATCACAACGAAGAACACGATGAATATTTTCAGATTCGTTGGAAGTCCATGGAAGTTGATGGGCATACCTTGTATTTGGAAATCGCAGATGAGGTGACGAAGCAGATTAAACAGCAGAAGGATACGTTGCACCAGTTAGAGCGTGAACGCGTTTTGATTCGTTGTGCCAAGACGTTAGGTCTTGAATTAGAGGTAAAAGATGCCATTAACCGCCTGTTTGAAATTATAGGTCAATATTATAAGGCGGGCAGGACATATTTGTTTGAAATTGATTACGAGGCGAAAACCACTTCCAATACATACGAATGGGTAAAACTCGGAACTACAGCAGAAATTGATAATTTGCAGGATGTGCCTATCCAGTCGATTAAGCCTTTTTTGGATATGTTTGAAGAAAAGGGAATGTTTTATATTACGGATTTGGATGCAGATATATCGAAAGACACTTTAACATATCAGATTTTACAGGCACAGGGAATTCACGGCCTTTTGGCAGTGCCGGTGGTAAAAGATGATGAAGTGGTAGGATTCCTTGGCGTAGACGACCCGAAAGATAATATGAAAGACTTTGATTTGCTTACTTCTGTTTTGTATTTTATCCAGAATGATTTGGAAAAAAGGCGCGTTATGGAGCAGTTAGAGAAGTTAAGCTATGAAGATACTTTGACCGGGCTCTATAACCGTAACCGCTACAATGAGGTGCGCAAGGCATATAAAAAGAAGGCGCCGGACAAGCTGGGAATCATTTATATGGATTTAAATGGTTTAAAGCAGGCAAACGATACCTACGGACATGATTACGGTGATAAACTGATTCGTAAAACTGCTAAAATCCTTGCGAAGGTAATTGGCAAGGATGCATATCGTATCGGCGGCGATGAGTTTGTGGCGATTTGCCCCGGGATTGAATCAGATGACTTGGAGAAGAAAACCCAGGAATTAAGACATCGTGCCGAGAAGGATGAAATCAAGGTATCAATCGGAACAAGCTGGCGTGATGAAAATGTACATATTAAGGAACAGCTCTATGAAGCAGACCAGCGTATGTATGAAGAGAAGAAGGTTTATTATAAGCAAATTCGCAAAGAGAAGTTATAAGTTGCAGAATCATTAATGAAAGAAATGATTTAAGGTATAAAATTCCACTGTTTACAGATACTAGAAACGAACTAGAAAATGTAAATGGTGGAATTTCTTATTTCTGAAAATATCCACGAAAGGAGAAAGAATGAAGGCAACTGGAATTGTGAGAAGAATAGATGATTTGGGACGTATTGTAATTCCAAAGGAAATCAGAAGGACTTTGCGGATCAGAGAAAGTGACCCGCTTGAAATATTTACGGACCGTGAAGGTGAAATTATATTAAAAAAATATTCGTCCATTGGTGAAATGAGCGGATTTGCGAAGCAGTATGCGGATAGTTTGGCCCAAGTCTCCGGGAAGGTGGCTGTAATTGCGGACAGAGACCGCTATATTGCGGTGTCAGGAGGAATGAAAACCTTATTAAATAAGCATGTGAGCAAAGATGTGGAACGTAAAATGGAGAATCGTGAGCAGGTGCTGGCGAAGAAAAGTGATAAAACTTTTGTAATGCTGGCAGAAGATGAGAATGACGTTGAGATGCAGGTAATGGCGCCGATTATCAGTGAGGGTGACGTGGTTGGCGCAGTCTTTTTATTGGCTTCCGATGAAAGCATTGGTGAAACAGAGAAGAAACTGGTTCTCTCCGCAGCGTCCTTCCTTGGAAAGCAGATGGAATTATAAAAAGTCTTCTTCCAAAACCTGAATTTCCATATAATCAAAATCAATGGGCTCGATGAAATTGTCTGCGGTAAAACGTGCTTTGCTTAAGCGTTTAAAATCCGCAACGGTGGAATCGAGCCATATGGGTTTGCAGAGGTCAAATTCCACGCAGGCAGCATCCAATCCGTTAAAGATTTTATGCGTGCGGGTATCTTCGGAACCGTCTTCAATTACCGTATCTTTCACCAGGCGGCTGTCTTTTATAATTCTTACCCATAAACGAAACATAATGTGTATCCCTTTGTTAAAAATATTTGTGGCCAAGATGCCACGAAATGTATTATAGCAGAAAGAATTTAAATATCCAAATAAAAGTCCCCATAAATGAGGAGTGCCCCGATGTCGCTTCCGACACCGAGGCATTATGAAAAAAATTGTTAGCAATGTTAATGTCACATGAATGATTGTTTTCTTTAACTGTTTTTAGTATAACCAAGAAATATGAATAAAAAATGAACATAAAGTAAAAGTAGTTTAAATATTTCGTTTACATAATAATAATTTCTGAATGTGAACTTTCAACACTTTCATATTGTAAAACATTGTAAAAAATGATAAAATATATGCAATCTATGATTTTTTTCGTTTCGATAGATAAATGGGGCAAGTTGGAGGGAAAACGATGGATAATTTTATGGATAAACTGGCGCAGAAATATAATGCACAGGAAATGATTCGCGCAAATGCACAGGCGGAAGCATCTGAAATGCAGAGATTGCAGGAACAGGTTGCGGCATACGAAGGCATTTTGCAGGATATGCGCAAATTAAATTATAAAAATTCCGAATTAACAGATAGAATCTATGCTTTGGTAGATGAGAGTATCAGTAAGGTACAGGGTGTGCAGAAGTCCGGCGGAGATACCGGCGAGCTTGCAGCGAGCCTTTCAGATGAAATTATGAAGGCTGTAGACGAGGCTTTAAGCAACTTAGATACAACAGTGGGAACTGCATTGAATGAGTCTGTAAGCGGAGCTTTGATGGCACCTGTGGATCAGATGAAGCAGACAACCCAGGAAGTGACCGGTTCTGTGGCTGCGGTTCGTCAGATTGCGGAAGATGTGAAGACAACAGCCGATGAAATTCGCTATGCTACAGATATGGTTCGTTCATCGGCAGATGATGTTACAAGTTCTGCAATGGAAGTTCGTAATTCGGTAGAAGGAATGCAGACTGCGGTTGCAGAAGTTCGTAATTCCGCTGATGAAGTGAAGGAATCTATGGAACAGATGCGTTCTACGGTTCACGGTGTGATGATTTCCACAGAAGATATGAAGATTTCTACGGAAGAGATTAAGGCAACTACGGAAGACTTAAAGAATTCTAATGAGGATTTGAAGTCTTCGGTAAGAACATCTGTTGACAATGCATTGTTGACCATCAGACGCGAGAATCGCGAGATTGCAGATCACTTGGAATATATCCGTACAACCGTAGATACCATTCAGAAGCCTTCTGCAGAAGAAGAAATGCGTAAGGCGGAAGAAGAACAGCGTAAGCTTGCGGAAGAACAGCAGAAGGAAGAAGCAAGACTGGCACGAGAAGCTGAGAATAAGAAAGCACTGGAAGAAATGTTTAGACAGTCTGATGACTTTGTACATAAAGAAAATGTTAAGGTATACCGTAATGTTCAGGCTGTTGTGGTAGATGAACTTAAGAATCAGACAGAGGGCTTGACCAAGCATAACCGTGAACTTTATACAAAGATGAAATCTGTTAAGGTGTTAATTTTTATAGCAATCGGTCTTGGATTGGCAAACATAGCACTTACACTTCTTTCGATTTTGGGAATTATTTAATAATGTAGTGATGAGCGGGCCGGTAGAAATTTAGGCCCGCTTTTTACTTTTATCAAAACAATATAAGTAATATAAAAGGAGACAAAATGAAAAAAACAATTTTAGTAGCGTTGATTATTGCAACTTTTATGATGGTGGGTTGCGGAAATATAGCAGAGATGTTGTCCGATAATGAAGGAAATGCGGATTCGATAGGATATGAAGAACTTAAGGAAACTGTTTCGGACCAGGCAAGTGCTGAAACAAGAGAATTACAGGAATATGCACCGGCATCAGGTAGTTATACCATCAGCATCTGCGAAATTGATGGTGGTTGGACCGTGTATCCTGACACAGGCAATGAAGAACAGTTGGTATTGGATAATGAGGATATGTCGTTCTCTATTTTGATGCAGTCATTCCCGAAAGAGTCGGATGCATATCAGGATTTTGCATCTTTTGAAACTTTTTACAGAAATGCAACTGCTTCCTCCATGGGTGAAGGGTCTGTAGACAATATTGACATTAACAATACGGTAATTATAAATTATTCTTCAATGTTATATACCGTAGATTCTCAAGGATATACGTTTTATGGTCAGATTACCGTATTTGAAACCGAGAATGCATATTATTCCTGCACTATTACCGGTTTGGACCAGATTTATACTAAATATATTGATGAATATGAAGAACTGTACAATACTTTTGTAGAGAAATAGAAAGGTGTGAAAGAAATATGAAAAGCGTATGCCATTTTAAGACATACGCTTTTTTATTTGCTTATTATTAATTATCTGATATTTATAAACAACGATCAAGATATATAAATTAGATTCTTGCAACACCTGAATCTCTTGCAGCCTGTGCTACAGCCTTGGAAACTGCGTCTTTTACACGAGGATCGAATGCTGCGGGAATGATGTAATCTTCATTCAGTTCTTCGTCAGAAATTAAGTTTGCCAATGCAAGAGAAGCAGCAATCTTCATTTCTTCGTTGATATCTTTTGCACGAACGTCAAATGCACCGCGGAACAATGCGGGGAATGCAAGAACGTTGTTAATCTGGTTCGGGAAATCACTACGTCCCGTAGAAACTACGCGGGCACCGCCTGCCTTTGCTTCGTCAGGGAAGATTTCGGGTGTAGGATTTGCGCAAGCAAATACGATAGCATCTTTGTTCATAGTCTTAACCATTTCTGTGGTTAAAGCACCGGGAGCTGATACACCAATGAATACGTCAGCGCCAACAACCATATCTGCAAGAGAACCGGATCTCTTTTCTAAGTTGGTAAGTTTAGCCATTTCTTCTTTGAAAGGATTCATACCTTCTTTACGGCCTTCATATACGGCACCTGTACGGTCACACATAATCACATTTTTAACACCGTAAGAAAGAATTAACTTGGTAATTGCGGTTGCGGCTGCACCTGCACCGTTTACAACTACCTTAATTTCTTCTTTGGTCTTTCCTACAACTTTTAATGCGTTGATGAGGCCGGCAAGTGTAATGATTGCTGTACCGTGCTGATCATCGTGGAAAATAGGAATATCACATTTCTCTTTTAACTTCTTTTCGATTTCAAAACAACGGGGTGCTGCGATGTCTTCCAAGTTTACGCCACCGCAAGAACCGGAAATTAAATAAACAGTGTTTACAATTTCATCTACATCTTTTGATTTGATACAAAGGGGAAAAGCATCTACATCACCGAACGCTTTGAAAAGTACACACTTACCTTCCATAACAGGCATGCCTGCTTCGGGACCGATATCGCCCAAACCTAATACTGCGGTACCATCTGTTACAACCAAGCAGGTATTCCAACGTCTTGTATATTCATAACTCTTTTCAACATCCTTCTGGATTTCCAAGCAGGGTTCTGCAACACCGGGGGTGTAAGCCAAAGATAAATCGTCTTTGGTGGAAACCGGAACGCGGCTGACTACTTCGAGTTTACCTTTCCATTCGCCGTGTTTTTTTAATGATTCTTCTGCATAATTCATAATGCGCCTCCAAGATAACAACTATATTTGTGGTAATACTTTTATAATAAAAATAAAAACCAAGACTTAACATACTCCTTTTTTATAAAAGCGTCAAGTTTCTTTTAAAGAAAACCTTAACTTGACTTGTATTCTTCTGTAATGTTAAAATAAGCTGTTATATTGTGGTTTATGCGGAGCAAGTAAGTTTATGAAATTTATTACTCATTATCATAAAAAGTTAAAAGTGCATGCATTGAAGTTTTTATTAGGTGCGTGGGGCGTTGCAGCTTTCTTTTTGCCGCGTATTGAGTTTTACGAATCGACCGGCGATAACCGCTTCACTGTTTATCTGTATGGAGAAGAAGTGGGCTATGTTGCAAATCAGGATATGGTAGAAGACTGTATACGTGAAGCAAGACGTGAGTTGGCAATGGAAGCAGATGGTTTGTACATTGTAGAAGAGCCTGAAGTTCGTTTTGAAGGGGTAGAAGTTGTCTGGAGCAAATGTGACGACGAAGAGACTGTAACACAGAATATTAAGGAAGTTATGGCAAAGCACGAAAAAGAAACTTTGATCAGGGCATATACAGTTAAAGTAAACAGCCAGACAGTGAATTTGCGGACTGCCGAAGAAGTGAATGCGTTGTTGTCGGATACGATTGCGCGTTATGATACAGAAGGCAGATATCAGTTAGGGATGGATTTAAACCCGGAACGTGAACTGAATGTACTTACGGCTAATGTTACCAGAAGTAACAGCGAATATAATACATGGGACGTATCGGCAGGCGCCGAGAGCGTAATGCCGGATGATATTGATGAATCTTATCTTACAGAACATATGGATTTTGACGAATTTGATTTGGGAATCCGTGAGATTGGTTTTTCGGAAGAAGTAGAAGTAGTAGAGGCTTATATTTTGGAAGAAGAGCTGAATACCCTGGATGAAGCCGTAAATCTCTTGACGGAAGAACAGGAGGTTCAGCAGATTTATGAAGTTCAGGCCGGAGATACATTGTCGGAGATTTCCATTACTGTTGGTATTCCTATGGAAACCATTGTGGAAATGAACGGAAATCTTTTGGATAATGTGAATTCTACATTGAATATTGGTGATGAATTAATCATTACGGTTCCGGAACCTGAGTTATCGGTTGTATGGACGAGCCGTGAACATTACAAAGAAACTTACGAAGCAGAAATTATTTATATACCGAATGATGAGTGGTATACGACACAGATGGTTACGTTGCAGGAGCCTTCTGCAGGCTTTCGTGAGGTGGTTGCGGATGTTACTTATGAAAACGACGATGAAATCAATCGTGCAATTGTAAAAGAAGAAGTAATAATGGAAGCGGTACCCAAGATTGTAGAGCGTGGAACCATTGTTCCTCCTACTTATGTGAAACCGATTTCCGGCGGACGTTTATCTTCCAGATTTGGTCGTAGGTCTGCGCCGACAGCGGGTGCTTCTACTTATCATAAGGGTGTCGACTGGGCAACTCCTGTGGGAACACCGGTATATGCATCTTCCGGTGGTACGGTTGCAAAGGCCGGCTGGGGTAGCGGTTATGGTTATGTTGTTTACATTAACCATCCGGACGGCAGACAGACAAGATATGCACACTTAAGTAAGGTACAGGTATCTGTCGGACAGAGTGTATCTCAGGGCGACAGAATTGCATTGAGCGGTAATACGGGCGTAAGTTCCGGACCGCATGTGCATTTCGAAATTTTGATTAACGGCAGACAGGTAAATCCTTTGGACTACCTGTAATAAAAGGATTTTGGTCGAAAGGTTTACATTTGACGTGTTTTGGTATATAATACTATAAGCATGATTGGGTTAGTGGGCTTACAAAACCTAATAAGTTGAGGTGTTTTATGGAACAGTACGCAATGAAAGGTGGCGTGCCTCTGGTCGGTGAAGTAGAGATCGGCGGCGCGAAGAACGCAGCGTTGGCAATATTGGCTGCGGCAATCATGACTGATGAAACCGTTGTGGTAGAGAACGTTCCTGATGTGCGCGATACCAATGTACTAATGAAAGCAATGGAAAGCGTTGGTGCAACCGTTGTGAAAACGGATCGTCACACAGTTAAGATTAACGGTTCGCAGATTGATAACCTTGTGATTGATGATGAACATATTAAAAAAATTCGTGCTTCTTACTATTTGTTAGGAGCACTCCTTGGTAAATACAAACATGCGGAAGTGCCTCTTCCCGGAGGTTGTAATTTAGGTACCAGAGCAATTGACCAGCATTTGAAAGGCTTTCGTGCTTTGGGCGCTGATGTACGTGTAGAGCATGGTTTTGTAATTGCCGAAGCAGCCAAGTTAAAGGGCAATCATATTTTTATGGATAAAGTTTCTGTTGGCGCTACCATTAATGTTATGATGGCAGCAGTGATGGCAGAGGGTAAGACTGTAATCGAGAACGCGGCCAAAGAGCCTCACGTTGTAGACCTTGCCAACTTCTTAAACAGTATGGGTGCGAATATCAAGGGCGCCGGAACCGACGTGATTCGAATTAACGGCGTAAGCAGACTTCATAAGACGGAATATGCAATTATTCCCGATCAGATTGAAGCAGGTACTTTTATGATGGCAGCGGCTATCACAAAGGGCGACATTATGGTTAAAAATGTTATCCCTAAGCATTTGGAATGTATTTCTGCCAAGCTGATTGAAATGGGTTGTGAAATTGAAGAGTCGGATGATGCGGTACGTGTTGTGGCATCCAAGAGATTAAACAATACACAGGTTAAGACATTACCTTATCCCGGTTTCCCGACAGATATGCAACCACAGATTACGGTAACGCTTGGTTTGTCCAGCGGTATCAGTATTGTGACAGAGAGTATCTTTGATAATCGTTTTAAATATGTGGATGAACTTGCAAGAATGGGTGCTGATATTAAGGTAGAAGGTAATACGGCAATCATTAGTGGCGTAGGCAAGTATACAGGTGCCAGTGTATCGGCTCCGGACTTAAGAGCAGGCGCTGCGTTGGTATTGGCAGGACTTGCGGCGGACGGTATTACGGTTATTGATGATATCAAGTATATCGAACGCGGATATGAAGATTTTCCTCAGAAGATGAGAAATCTCGGTGCTCATATGGAGAAGGTAGAGAGTGAGAAAGAACTGCGTAAGTTTGAATTAAAGATTGGTTAAAGAAAAGGACATTTCATAACGAAATGTCCTTTTATAATATTCTTATAAAATTGCATCAATATGTAAATCGGGTTCTTTGGATAAATCCAAGAATTTATCGCCTTGTTTAATAACCGGTTTGGATAAAAGGTGTTTGTTAATAAATACGACCGTTCCGGTTTCGCCGTTGCTTAGTCTGACTTCATTGTGAAGATAGGTATTTACGATATTTTCTAAGAAGATTAAAATGTATTCCGGATCGTATTTCTGAAGACCTTCGGTTTCGAAAATTTCAATCACGCGGAAGGGACACATAGAGCCCCGGTAAATTCTGGCGGAGGTCATGGCATCGTACACATCGGCAATTGCCACTGCCTTGGCATAACGGTCGATTTTATCCGCCTGTACGCCTAAAGGATAGCCTGTGCCATCGCATTTTTCGTGATGCATTAATGCGGCATTCATAATGTGTGAGTTGATATTTTTACTTTTTAAAATATGAAAACCTTCCACGGTGTGTGTTTTAACAATTTTGTATTCTTCGTCTGTTAAACGGTCCGGCTTCTTGATGATACTGTCGGGAATTTTGAGTTTGCCGATGTCGTGTAAAAGTCCGCACAAGGTTAAAAGATTCTGTTCTTTCTCGGGCCATTTAAGCCACTGGGAGAAAATATTGCAAATTAAAGCGACATTCATACAATGCGCAAAGGTCAAGTCGTCATATTGGCGCATATTGTGCAACATATCGAAAGCGTGATAGCTTGATGTGGCTTCGGAAAGAATGGCTAAAGTATTGGTCAACATTGCGTCGGTATCAATGTTGGCGTTCATATCTACAATATCATTGATGGATTCTTTAAAACTTGAGAGATTCTCATCGAAACTTTCATGGAATTTCTTGAATTCCGCACTTTCACGAATTCGTTCGGAATGTGTACGGGTATCTTCTTTTACATCCAATCCAACTAAAGATTGGTCTTCGATACGTACACTTAAAATAGAATAAAATTCAAGACGGGTAATGGCTTTATCTGTTAAAGTAAGCCCTTTGGGAAGGATTAATTGCCCGGTGTAATTGTAAACATCTTCCGCGGTAATCATCCCCGGAGTCAATTCGGATGTTCTGACTCTTCTCATGTACGCCCTCCTTTTTGTCATTTCCCCTAGACAGTATTATATGGAAAAAAGTTTACAAAGTCAACGAAACTTGTCAGTGTAAAATGTGAATTTTGTAAGATAAAGGTAATTGCCGTAAATTGCTTGACTTTTTTGTAAAGTCATTGTATTGTATGTGTATCTCTTATTCAGAGTGGTGGAGGTACAGAGGACCGATGAAGCCACGGCAACCCCTTTTATAAGGAAGGTGCCTGCCTGAGCGAGTAGCATTGCAGAGCAATGTGTCGAACAATAAGAGGATTTGATATGGAAATCATCAGGTCCGCTTATTGATAAGCGGTTTTTTTATGCGAAAAATTAAGGAGGAAAGAAAATGGAAAAAAGATTATTTACTTCAGAATCAGTTACCGAAGGACATCCTGATAAAATCTGTGATGCAATTTCCGATGCGGTCTTAGATGCGTTAATGGAGCAGGACCCTATGAGCCGTGTTGCTTGTGAGACTTGCACAAATACAGGTTTTGTGGTGGTTATGGGTGAAGTAACCACCAAAGCAAATATTGATATTCCCGCAATCGTTCGTAAGACTGTAACAGAGATCGGTTATGATCGCTCTGAATATGGTTTTGACGGAAATACCTGTGCGGTTATGGTTTCTTTGGACAAGCAGTCCGCAGACATCGCTATGGGTGTTGATAAGGCGTTGGAAGCCAAAGAAGATAAAATGAGCGACGACCAGATTGAAGCAATCGGTGCAGGTGATCAGGGTATGATGTTTGGTTACGCAACCAACGAAACAGAAGAATATATGCCTTACCCTATTTCATTGGCACATAAGTTAACATTACAGCTTACCAAGGTTCGTAAGGATGGCACATTGAAATACCTTCGCCCTGACGGTAAGAGCCAGGTTTCTGTAGAATATGATGAAAACGGAAAGCCGATTCGTTTGGAAGCGGTTGTTTTATCAACCCAGCATGATCCTGATGTTACCCAGGAACAGATTCACGAAGATATTAAGAAGTATGTTTTTGCACCTGTACTTCCTGCAGAACTTTTAGATGAAAATACCAAGTATTTTATCAATCCTACAGGCCGTTTTGTAATTGGTGGTCCCAACGGAGATTCCGGTTTGACAGGTCGTAAAATCATCGTAGATACCTACGGCGGATATGCCCGTCACGGCGGCGGAGCTTTCTCCGGTAAGGACTGTACCAAGGTAGACCGTTCAGCAGCTTATGCAGCACGTTATGTTGCAAAGAACATTGTTGCGGCAGGTCTTGCTGACAAGTGTGAAATCCAGTTGTCTTACGCAATCGGTGTTGCGCATCCTACCTCAATTATGGTGGATACTTTCGGCACCGGCAAATTGTCAGAAGACAAGCTTGTGACAATCATCAGAGAGAACTTCGACCTTCGTCCCGCAGGAATTATTAAGATGCTTGACTTACGTCGTCCCATCTACAAGCAGACATCTGCTTACGGACACTTCGGACGCAATGACTTGAACCTTCCTTGGGAAAAGTTAGACAGAGTCGACGATTTGAAGAAATACTTATAAAATATGTAAAAGAAATAGAAGTAAAAGCCTTCGGTCTATAAAAGTGCCGGAGGCTTTTTTGTGAAAAAAACGTGTCGAAAACTTCTATCACTTCATAACATAAATTTGCTAAAAAGCGACAGTGGGCTTGTGTTAATTTTTAAGAAACACATAAAAAGGAGCAATATGCCGTTGTAAAAAATGAGGAGGTAGAACTATGGACGCAATGCAGGAAATCAGAGGACCTAAAAATAAAAAGCAGATTGGACGAATCGGAAAGGGCGATAAAATATACATTGAAGATTATGCGGTGACGTATTTGAACCAAATTGCAAGGAGCCCGGAAACGAAAAACGGATATGCAGGGTTGTTCGGCCATTGCCGTGTGGTGGACGGTAAAAAGGAATTTTACATATATTCTGCAATTTATCAGGAGTGCGAAAAGATGAAGGATGGCGGATTGCCAAGGGAAGCCGTGCAAAAAATTATGCGAAAGCGCGGTGAAAATTTTGCGGAGCATTTTTTCCTTGGATGGGCGTTGATATATAGAGAAAATGCAGGTGCTATGTGGGAGAACTGTTACCGTTCCCGTATGGAGACTTTGATGGGAAAACCGGAACTTTTGATGACCTTAAAATGTGATACCTGCGAAGAACACTTTTATTTGTATCCCACGGAGATGCCGAAGGAAACAGAAGGCTATTTTATCTTTTATGAGCAGAATGATGCGATGCAGAATTTTCTGATTGGGTGGCACGGCGAACTTCATAAGGACAAGTGCGATGATGAAATGGATAACGTAGCAGAGAATTGCAGAAATTATTATAAAGAAAAAAGAAGCCGGCAAATGCGGACAAGGCTTGCGGGAGTAGCTTTTGTTGCGGCTGCTTTATTGCTGATTTTCGGCGCGGGTGTAGGAATTCAAAATCTGAATCAGTACGATAAAATTAAAGAAACGGGACAAGCCATTGAAGAGATGCAAGAGGTAAAAGAGACGGCAGATGCAAGCGAGATGACGGGTGCAAACGAGATGGTAGATGCAAGCCAGACGGCGGGTACAAATGAGATGACGGATACAAGTGAATTAGTACCGATTGAATGGGAGGAAATGTCGGATACTACATATGAGGTTATTTCGGAAGTGGAGCAAATTGCTGTCGAAGAAATAGAGGGAAAAATCGAAGATGTATTGGCAGAAACCCAAGAGGAATTAAGTGCGGGTTCTATTGAGACTCTGCCGGCGGTACAGGAAAAAGAAGAGACGGAAGTGGCAATGACGGGGGAACCCGCGATAACAGTGGAAAAAGAAGAGCTGCAACCGATTGAAGAAATGATTATACCGGAAGAAGTTGTATATATAGAAGAAACCGAAATCGAAACTGAAAAAATCGAAACTGAACAAGTTGAAACCGGCACAAGTGAAGAATTGGAAACGGTAAGATTTCCGGAAGAATATGTTACATATGAGGTTGCGAAGGGAGATACGCTATACGGAATATGCGTCCGTTTTTACGGAAACCTTCATCGTGCCAAGGAAATTTGCGAGTTGAACCATATTGAAGATATGAATAATATTTTATACGGGCAAAAAATTCTACTCCCACAATAAAAAATATGTTATACTATACTCGTTAGCTTGATTTAAAAAGTGATCTAAATACAAAAGCAACGGAGTTTTTTATGAAAGAGAATAAAAAGAAGCGTTTTAGTATTAAAACTTCTTCCCGTAAAAAAAATAATGTAAAACCCTTAGAACGTTTTGCACCGAGGAAAAAAGAAGACCAGAGGGATTGGAAAGAAAAGCTTGTAAAGCATCGTGCGCAAATTGCTACGAGAGTGTTGGTGTTCGTAGTGGTTTTGGTTTTGGCGGCACTTTTCTTTTATATTCGTTATATTAATAAGGAATATACGACATATGAGGTTTTAAGCAGGGTCGACAATCAAGTTGTTACCGGCGCCAAGGTGGAACCGCTGGGAGATAAGTTCTTAATATATGGTAATGACGGTGCAAAGTGCATTAACAATAGGGGTGAAGTGGTTTGGAATGTCACTTATGAAATGCAGAATCCCAAGATAGATATTGATAACAATGTGGTGGGTATTGCGGATTATAACGGAAGCACCATTCATATGATGAATACGGAAAGTGTGCTTGGCGAGATTAATACCGGTATGCCGATCAGACTTTTTAAGGTTTCAGCCAAGGGATTGGCGATTGCAGTTCTGGACGACTCGAAAACGGCGCCTATCTATATATATGGAACAGACGGCGAACAGAAAGCGTTTTTCAGCACAACCATGCGAAACAGCGGATATCCTATATCGATATGCATTTCTGACTCCGGATATTTGGTAGGCATATCATATTTATATGAAGATGCCTCCAGTTATAAAACTAATATTGCATTTTATAATTTTGGAGAAGTGGGTCAGAATAAAACGGACAACCTGGTCAGCGGAAATACTTATGCAAATGCGATTGTGCCCTGTATAGAATTCGTCGGGAATTCTAAAGCGGTGGCAGTGGCAGACAATCGATTGATGGTATATTCCGGGGATGAAATTCCGACAAGTACTGGAGAAGTTTTGCTCCAAGATGAAATTCAGGCGGTATACTTCGGTGAAGAATATGTGGCTTTGGTGCAAAACAATACCGAAGGGGACGAGCGTTATCGTATTGATATCTATAATGGAAACGGTAAATGTGAAGATACCTTATTCTATAATGAAGAATATACGGAAATGTTCTTCCATGATGGCAGACTTATTATTTACGGTCCGGAGTATTGTTTGATTCACAATGTCAATGGTATTGATAAATATAAGGGTGAGTTAGGGCCCGGCGCATTGGCAGTGTTGCCGACTAATGTGTCCAATCGTTTTGTGGTTGTTACAAGTGATGCTATTGAAACAATTGAATTAAAATAATTAAGAAGGCGGTGCATAGGGCATCGCCTTTTGTATATAATGTTCAAGAAATACGTGTATAAAATAAAGAAATGAAAAACAAATGTGGATAAATAAAAAAAGTTTAAAAATGTTGTTGACAATATAAAAACCTTTTGATATTATAAAAAAGCCGCTGAACGAGCGGCACTTTTTAGCGGAATAAAATGAAGCTAAAATGTACCTTGACAAATAAACAGCAATCCAACCCTGAAAATTCAAGTAAGCAATGAGCAGTGCCGGGATGGAAGGCAGGAAGCAAATTGTGCTTGCACAAATTTGCTGAGTGACTTACAGACCGATAGGGCGACCGCCCGTGACGA
>JAZNOO010000017.1:0-48299 GCA_045580855.1 Lachnospiraceae bacterium
GTTTCTGGTGCCGGATGAGACCGGCGGATTTGAGTGGACGGCCACGGTTGTGAACATTAATCCGGGCTATAACGAAGAGTTGTTTACAAGGTGTGAAATCTTAAGAGAGTATGTTGTTTTTGTGGAGAAGGTAAGAAAGAAGTCGGTTGTAATGTGCCCGGATGAAGCGATGCGTGAGGCGATTGCGGAGTGTATTGAAGAAGGAATTTTGTTGGAATTTTTCAGAGAATACGGAGAGGAGATTATCGGAATGGAATGGTATGAAGTGACGCAGGAAATGATATGGGAAATACAACGTGAGGAAGCAATAGAGGATGCCAGGGCGGAAGGAATGGAGATAGGAATAGAAGAAGGACGCTTGTTGGGACGTAAAGAGTGTGAGGCTGAAATGGTACAGAAGTTAAGTGTTGCTGAGAAAACAATACTTGCTTTGCAACAAGAGATAGAGAATCTTAAACGTGGCCTGCTACCTAAGATACAATAGAAAGACGTTGACAATATTTTTAAAAATCAGTATACTAGGTATGCCGTATGTATCTTATGAATCGGCATCGTTACAGCTGCCCCGGATAAGTGGCGCTTAAGCTCGGGTCTCGCGCGACGGAAATCCACGAACCGTGTCAGGTTGGGAACAAAGCAGCACTAAGAGGAACCTTCCGGGTGCCGTGAGGCAACCTGGGCCCAGCTAACTGTTCGGGTAACGTGTAGCGGTGTCAATTGATAAGATACATGCGGTTTTTTATGCAATATTTTAAATAAAAATGAGTGTCCGGAATGCAACTTTTGGGCACTTATATTTGTGTTATAAGTAGAGTGCTTTATCTTTACAGTTGAAAATCAATCAGTTATACTTGTAGATAAGTGAGGGATTGATATGCAACAGAATTTTGATAATGAAGTTTTATATTATACGTTTCCGGAGTTTGAGAAGTACGATGACATTGTTCACGGGTTTTCGTCCCGCGAGGGCGGCGTCAGTGGCGGTTTTTACCGGACCATGAATTTGGGAATTAATACGGAAGATTCTATGGAGAATGTAAAAGAGAATTATAAGATTTTCTTTGATACTCTGGGACTGGATTTGAATAAAATTGTTCTCGGCCAGCTTACGCACGAAGCAAATATCCGTAATGTGACGGCTGAAGATGCAGGTTGCGGGCTTTTAAAACCTTTTACCTATGAAAGAATCGACGGGCTTCTTACCAATGAACCCGGGCTTGTATTGACGGCGACTTTTGCGGATTGCGTGCCGGTATACTTTTATGATCCGGTAAAAAAGGTAGTTGGTATGGCGCACTCCGGTTGGAGAGGCACCGTCAAAGAAATCGCGGGTAAAATGGTGGAGCGAATGGTATCTGATTACGGATGCGATGCGAAAGACATCGTAGCAGGAATCGGACCGTCGATCGGAATGTGTTGCTTTGAAGTCGATGAAGATGTTTTCTATGATTTTACTGATTTGACTTATTTGGGAGACGGCTGGTATTACGAGAAAGATAACGGGCATTACGACATTGATTTGTGGCGTGTAATTTGGTGTACGCTGACCAATCGTGGGGTTTTGCCGGAGAATATAACCATTTCAGGAATATGTACCTGTTGTAATCACGATGTGTTGTTTTCGCACCGTGCCACTAAGGGGCGTCGCGGAACAATGGCGGGCGTGATATCATTGAAAGAGAAGTAGTTTGTACGAAAGATGCCAGGGTGTATGGCGAAAGGAGGGCCTATGTTGCTCTATTGTGTAAAATGTGGGGATCCGATTGAAAAAGATGAATTAATCTGTGACAAGTGCGGATATCATTTTAAAATTGTGGAAGGCAGTCCGGCTACGGTCTATATGGATCAGGTACCGGGAAAAGCAGGAGCGGTAGCTGCGAGTTCGGCTGCGGTACAGAATGTTGCGAAACAAGGCCAGCCGATGTCAGGATATCAGGCGCCGCAGTCTGCAGGAAACGAACGGTTTATGCCCCGTCAGGGGAATACTGCGCAGGGGCAACCGATGCAGGGAGGACCTATGAGAACGCAAGGTCAACCGATGCAAGGAGGACCTGTGGGAGCGCAAGGTCAGCCGATGCAGGGAAGACCCATGGGAGCGCAAGGTCAGCCGATGCAAGGGAGACCTATGGGAGCGCAAGGCCAGCCGATGCAGGGAAGACCTATGGGAGCGCAAGGCCAACCGCCTATGCGTCCTGTACAGGCAAAGCCGAAAAAGAAGAAAAAGGGTTGGCTGATTGGCTTGGGAATTGCCGGCGGCGGTGTGTTTGTGGCAGGTATGTGTGCTGTCTTATTCCTAACAGTATTTATAGCAACCGGTTTGTTGATGGATGATGGTGATGAAATTGTGGTAAATGATTACAGCAATCCGGAAAATAATACGACAGAGACCACAGCACCTATTGTATATGATAATTCGGACGTGGAATTACCCCCGGAAGATGATTATGTTGCCGGAGCAATCCGTGAACCGTTTGTCACTTTGAAGGGCGATAATCAGGATACCGTTACGGTTATGATTTATATGAACGGTTCCAACTTAGAAAGCGACCATGGTATGGCTACGGAAGATATCCGTGAAATTCTGAATGCAACATTATCTGAGAATGTAAACGTAGTAATCCAGACCGGCGGAACCAGAAGATGGAAGACCAAAGCAATTGCTTCTGATCATTCACAGCGTTTTCTTGTAGAGAACGGCGCATTGACGTTGGTAGATGACAGTCTTGGACAGCTTGATATTACGGACCCGCAGACGTTGGAAGATTTTATCGTATTCTGTGATACGTATTATCCCGCTGACCGTAATATGCTGATTATGTGGAATCACGGAAGCGGTGCAGTATATGGTTTTGGTTATGATGAGAATGTATATGATTATACCGCTGCTTTAACTTTGGATGAAATGCAGACTGCAATCCGTAATTCCGGCGTGAAGTTTGAAATGATTGGATTCGATGCCTGCTTAATGGGTGGTTTGGAAACTGCCTGTGCCTTTTATGATTCTGCGGATTATTTGATTGCTTCCGAGGATTTCGAATCCGGACGCGGTTGGGAATATCAGAACTGGCTTACGGTTCTGGGAATGAATTCTTCAACACCTATGGAAGACATTGGTAAAATTATTGTAGACGACTTCGTAAAAGAATCCCAATCCTACGGTTCGGAAGGTATTCTGGCACTCATCGATTTAAGATATACAAGACTTCTTTTCCAGACCTGGATTGACTTCGCATATTCTGCACATGACGATTTGCTGGAGTGTAATTACAGTATGGAAATGTCCCGTAGTGACAGAGCATCTTTGTGGTTTTATACACCCGGGGAGCGTATTTTCCGTGCACCTTGGGAAGACTTGTTTGGCAATGATAATGAGAGTGTTTTAAAAGAATATAATTATGCGGTAGACTTAATGGCATTGGCCGAGACCTTAAGCACGGAAGAAGCAGAAGCGTTGAAAGCCGCCTTAAGCAGAGCTATGGTATACTGTAGTTCTACTGCCGGGGATGCGGAAATGACCGGTTTATCCATTACCCTTCCTTATAATTCAGAACGTTTTTATAATGATATGGAAGAAATTTACACCAATTGCGGTTTTGATGAGGACTATATTTCTTTCCTTGAAACTTTCGTAGACGCAGAAGTCCAGGACAACTACGACTGGGGACAGTCAGAGTGGGGTGGCTGGGAAACCTACGAAGAAGAGGAAGAAGAGTACAACTGGGAAGATTGGGACCAGTGGGATGAATATCAGGAAAACGACTTCGGTTGGGACGAATACGATTATACTTCGGACTGGGAAGACTGGTATTAAAAAGCAGAAAAGATAAAAAGAAAAATCACCTTGGAAAACAAGGTGATTTTTTGTTGCATAAATAGAAAAGATTCTAAAGGATGTATAAATCTAATTATTGCAACGGCAGGTGCACCGTAAAAGTGCTTCCCTTTCCGTAGGTACTTTTTACAAAAATTTTGCCGCCCATCACTTCCACGATACGTTTCGTAAGGGGGAGCCCCAAGCCGTTTCCGGGCGTGGCGTGGGAAGTATCGCCCTGATAAAATTTATCAAAAATCTGCGACATGGTCTCTTCCGTCATTCCGGTTCCCGTATCCTCGATAGAGATGTGAATGTGGTCAATGGTCCGCTTACATTTGATGTTTAAGAAGCCGCCGGGCTTGGAAAACTTAATCGCATTGGAGATAATGTTCTTCCAAACGTGCGCGAGAATCTCTGCATTCTGATAAACGGTAATCTCTTCCAAATCCAAATCTAAATTCAGGTTTTTTGCCGACCATTGCTCTTCAAAAAGAATGAGACAGTTACGCAATTGTTCGTCCAGGGAAAAATGTGTTTTATCTGTAACAATACCCTGGTTTTCAAGCTTGGTAAGCAAAAGTACATTAGAAGACATATTCGCCAGTTCTTCGGATTCGTCCATAATGATTTTGGCAAATTCCCGTTCCTGTTCCGGTGTCAAATCGCCTTGATAAAGCTGTCTTGCAAAGCCGCGGATGGAAATAATCGGCGTCTTAAACTCATGGGAGAAATTATGGATAAAATCGTTTCGGAACATTTCGGTACTTTTCAGTTCTTCCGCCATGTTATTAAATCCGTCTACCAGGGTACCCAGCTCACTGCTTTGATTAAAAGGATTCAGTACGTTATCTACTTTAATATTGAAATTCCCGGCCGCAATTTCGTTTGTGGCAGCAGTTAATTCTTTTAAGGGTTTTAAGATGTTTTTATTTAAAACAATTGAGAAGATACCACTGCTGACATAGCTGATGCCGAGGGCGATTAAGGTGATTTTAACGGGGCCCAAATTCCAGGTGGTTTTCAAGTCGGTTACGTAAATAATGGTCAGGAAAATACCGGATAAAAGACTGGAAACGCTTAACGCAAACAGCATAAAAAAAGTCAGTCGTGTGGAAATGCTTCGGATAAAACGTTCCGGTATGAGTTTTTTAATGAGTTTTAACATAATAAATTCATCCTATCTTGTGGTGTAATCAGGTGTTGGCCCGACGTCGAAGGTGGTGGGCCGCAAATTATCCCTGATTATCCTTGCGAACGGCTTTGTATCCCAAACCGCGTACGGTGACGATTTCGAAGTCTGGATTGTCTTTGAAGCGTTCGCGCAGGCGGTTGATATGTACATCCACAGTTCGTTCTTCGCTTTGGGAATCCACATCCCAGAATTCTTCCATCAACTGGTTTCTGGTAAAAGTCTTGTTGGGGAAGGAAAGCAATTTAAATAAAAGCTGAAATTCCTTCTTTGGAAGCGTTAATTCTTCATTTTTATAATGAAAACTAAAAGAATCATAAATTAGCTTGCTGTCGCCAATTTTCAACTCGCGGTCAGCGGCAATTTGGGCACGGCGTAAAAGTGCCTGAATGCGCAGGAGCATTTCGAATTCGTCCACAGGCTTGGTCATATAATCGTCAGTACCGGTAAGGAAACCTTTGTGAATGTCGTCCGGACTGTCTTTGGCCGTAACCATCAGAATGGGAATCTGGCTTCCGCTTTCCCGAAGAATCCTCGTAAATTCGTAGCCGTCAATTTTGGGCATCATAATATCGAGAAGAATCAAGTCGATATGATTCTGATCAAGCATATCCAAAGCTTCTTCGCCGTCTTTGGCCCAAACGGTTTTATATCCGTTCTGAGTCAGAACCACTTCCATCAATCGTGCCGTATTCCGGTTGTCTTCTGCAATCAAAATTGTAAACATAATTACACCTGCCTAATCTGTAGAAAAGTTTTTCAATGTATTATTTTATATTATTTTATAACTGAAAATTATTTGATAATTCCTTTAAGTTAAGATTGTATATAAATCATATTAAAATAAGAATAGCCGAAAATTGTAATAAATACAAGAAACATTACAAGATTTTAGGGTGGTAAAGAATTAGCAAATAAAATTATTTTTATATTAAAAGTTTATATTAAGTTTATATTTCGATGTTAAGATAAATTTCGATATCCTTTAGAATTGGGAGATTAAGATGCAGAAGATAAAAGATTTTTTCTTAAAAATATATTGTTGGCTGTGCAAAATCCTTATTGTAGCCGGTATGAGAATCGTTTTCAGACCGAAGATTCGCTACACCAACAAGGCTGTGTTGAAGGAGTACCGCAACAAACCGGCGATTTTTATTGTGAATCATACCACCCTTTATGACGGAATCGTAATGTTTTCGGTATTAAATAAGTATAAGGCGAACATTCTGATTGCGAAGGACTGGTATGAGAAGAAGGGTTTTAAGACGATCCTTGAAGGCAACAGGGCTATTCCTTTGGATCGAAACGGCCTGGACACCAACTGGTTGAGAGCCAGTGTGAAGGCAGTTAAGAAGGGCGAATCCATTTGTATTTTCCCGGAGGGACATCGTTCCAAGGTAGATACGCTGGATACTTTTAAATCAGGTTTTACGCTGCTTAGCCAGATGACGGGGGCACCGATTATTCCGGTTTACTTGTCCGGTGAGTACAGTAAGTTCATCGGAAAGCGCAAACAGATTCTGTTTGGCGAACCTATGACTATGACGCCTACGGACAATGGTATGGCAGCTGAATATCTGGAAGCTGAAAGCGAGAGATTCCGCCAGCATATGCTTGGTATGGAAGTGCAGAGCGAGAAGGTTTTCGGAAAGAGACGTGTGAAGAAGGCAGAAGTGCAGCATACATAGAATTACATTTCCGGTGTGTTGACCTAAATTAGAGAATGTCAGTGAAAGATACATATATTGACAGAAGGTAAATGAAACGAGCGAATAAAGTTGCTTCAAATATTAGGTATTGTAAGATAAGAAAGGAGAGTCGTGAAAACGGCGGACACAAAAATGGACAGAGAGACAAGATGGCAGTATTTTAACGGAAGAGTTTCAGATGAGGACAGAGAAAGATTGGCTTATATGCCTACAATCTGTGACTTATTGGAGAAGATGAAGAAAGACTACGGCGAGTTGGAAGCAGTAGGGAACGATGAAGTAAAATATACTTACAACGAACTTTACAGCCGCGTAGCAAGAAGAAGAGATTTTCTTTATAACCTCGGATTATCCGATGGGGCAAAGGTAGCTGTTATGTCAAGAAACAGCATCGATTCTATGGAATGGTTCCTTGCAATTACTTCTGCAGGCTATGTTATGATTATGCTTCCTGCACAGTTGAATGAGCAGGCACTTGCGGGATGTACCATGAAATTTGGTATCGAAGCATTGTTTATTTCAGATGAATTTGCGCCTTTGGCAGCAGGACTTAATACCAAGGTATTCCCGATTCAGTCAATTTCCGATAATGAAGCGCCTATGGGTAAGAACATTGTAAAAGAAACTATCGCAGCAATCTATTTTACAGGTGGTACAACAGGTGCGCCTAAGGGTGTTGTTACAAACCACGGTGCATTGATGCGTGGTGCGCAGAACGGAAGTTGGAGAGACAACCGTGTATTCCACCACAGATACATTGCATTTTTACCTTTATCACACATTTACGGTTCTGTAGCAGGTTTTTTAACAGGTCTTTTAACAGGTTCTTATATCTATGTAAATCCTGATATGAAGAAGTCTGTTGGTATGATTCCTTTTGTAAAACCTACCTGCCTTGTAGTAGTTCCCGGTCTTGCAGAAATTATTCTCGGTCTTGCAAGTGTTAAAGGTAAAGAATTCGTAGGAAGCGTAGAAGAAATGTTGGTTGGTGCGGCACCCGTACCTCCCCGTATGATGAAAGCTTTTGAAGAAATGGGAATTAAGATTCTTGCAGGTTATGGTATGACAGAAGGTGCAAATCTTTCCAGTGCAAACTATAATGTAGATAAGAAACCTCATTCTATGGGTATGATTTATCCTGATCAGGAATACAGAATTGTTGACGGTGAACTTTGGATAAAGGGTGACAACGTAATGGTTGGTTACTACAACGATCCCGAAGCAACCGCAGCAGTTTTGGAAGACGGTTGGTTAAAGACCGGTGACCTTGTGGAAGAAGATGAAGAAGGATACATCACCATCGTTGGCCGTATCAAAAACCTGATTATTTTATCCAACGGTGAAAACATCTCACCGGAAGAAATCGAAGAAGTTTACTACAAAGAAAACTTTGTAAAAGACTGCTTGATTAAAGAAGATACCATGAACGGCGAATCGGTTATCGCAATTGAAATTTTCCCTTATGGACCTGAAGTAGAAGGTTTAAGTCCTGAAGAAATTCAGAAGAAGGCAGAAGAAGTAGTTGCTAAGGTAAATGCAACAATGCCTACCTTCAAGCGTGTAACCAAGGTTATGACAAGAAGTGAAGACTTCAAGCGTACCGGTGCAATGAAGATTGACCGTAAAGCACATATCTAGCATAATAACAGGGAATGTTCTATTTTAGGGCATTCCCTGCATACCGTTAAGAAGTAGTATTTTGAAAGCCTAAATAAAAGGGCCTATAGTAATAAGAAAAGAGGACAAAAGAATGATTTTTGATAAGCTAATTGCAATTTTACAGAGAGTAAAACCCAATGTAGACATTTCTACCGTGACAATGGATTCACGTTTGATTACAGATCTTGGAATTGATTCCCTGTCTATGATGCTTCTTGCGATTTCCGTAGAAGACGAATTTAATATTGAATTTGGCGATGATACCAACTTCAATACAGTTCAGGAGTTGTGCGATTTTATCGAAAAGGCGCAGAAATAGTCGGGCGCATAATAAGAGAAGTATTATAAATTTACTTGTCGAAAAAGCACGAATGTTGTGTTATACTATACAAAAATATAAAAGGGGGCTTTGTAGGCTCCCTTTCTATGTGAGGACCATATCGTGAAGAGTGGATTGATTTTAGAAGGCGGCGGAATGCGTGGTATGTTTACGGCCGGCGTCCTGGATTGCTTTATGGAAGAAGGCATTGTATTTGATTATGTTATCGGTAGTTCATCCGGCGTTTGCAATGCAATGAATTATGTATCCGGCCAGATCGGACGTTCCAAGAATATGATGCTTTTACCTAAGAAAGAAAGCTACGCAGGTGTCAAAGAATTGCTTTTACACGGTTCTTTTTTGAACTTAAAAAAGTTGTTCCGCGTTTTGCCATATCAGAAAAAAACACATTTTGATTTTGATACATATTTTACAAGTTCCATCGAGAATGAGTTTGTGGTTTCCAATTGTTATACGGGGAAACCGGAGTACTTAAGCGAGAAGAAGGACGAGGACCGTTTGGCCACCATAGCAACGGCATCCTGTGCGCTTCCGCTGGTGGGACGACCGGTAAAAACAGAAGATAAATGTTATATGGACGGTAGTATGACAGACCCGATTCCGGTGCAACATACGCTGGATAAAGGCTGTGACAGAATTATTTTGATTTCTACCAAAGGCGAAGGAATGGACCCCAGTGACTTAAGCAAGTACAACTGGGCGATGCGTATTTTATACGGCAAGAAAGTAAAGCCTTTTTTGACTGCAATGAAGAACCGCTTGGATTTGTATTACAAACAGTGGGATACGATTTATGATTTGCAGAAGGAAGGAACGTTATTCCTGATTCAGCCCCAGGGAGATGTGGCAATCAGCCATCTGGAAACGGACCCTGTAAAATTAGAGCAGATGTACGACAGCGGATATGCGTACGGCAGAAAAATTTTGGAAGACGTGAAAAAGTTTTTAGCGTAGAGAGAGGACCGACATGGACGGTAAGAAGATATTAAATGTTGGTGTGGATATTGGTTCCACCACTGCCAAAATTGTAATTACGGAAGGCGACAAGGTTTTATACAGAAAGTACGAAAGACATTATTCACAGGTACGTTCTAAGACTTTGGAGCTTTTAAAAGAATGCAAAGAATATCTGGCAGATGCCGAAATTAAAATTGCGATTTCGGGTTCGGCAGGTCTTGGTATGGCCGAGGCAGCAGGAATTACTTTCGTGCAGGAAGTGTATGCTACCTATGCCCTTGTTCAGTTAAAAGAGCCTGATACAGACGTGGTAATTGAATTGGGTGGCGAGGATGCCAAGATTATTTTCTTAAAAGGCGGCGTGGACGAGCGGATGAACGGAACCTGTGCCGGCGGTACGGGTGCTTTTATCGACCAGATGGCGACACTTCTTGATGTGACACCGGATGAGTTAGATGAAATGAGCCTTCAGTGTCAGAAAGAATATCCTATCGCATCCCGTTGCGGTGTATTTGCCAAGACGGATATCCAGCCTTTAATTAATCAGGGCGTGTCAAAGAACGACATTGCGGCAAGTATTTATTCCGCAGTGGTAAACCAGACCATTACAGGCCTTGCCCAGGGACGTAAAATTGAAGGAAAGGTAATGTTCCTTGGAGGCCCCTTATATTATAATAAGGGACTTCGCAAGAGTTTTAAGCAGACCTTGAAATTAAGTGATGAGAATGCAATTTTCCCGAATTATGCCTTGTACTCCGTATCTATGGGTGCAGCCTTGTTTGCTTCCGGCGTAGAGCAGTCTTTGACCTATGATGAATTGTTGCAGGCAATCGAGGCGACACTTTCAGAGCAGCGACAGGTGGTTAGTATGCCTGCGTTGTTTGACAGCGAAGAGGAGCTGAAGGAATTCAATGACCGCCATGCGGCAGAGACCGTAGAATACAGAGATGTCAACACATATAAAGGCAAGGCATACCTTGGAATCGATTGCGGTTCCACGACTACGAAGCTTGCACTGGTGAGCGAGGATAAGGAACTGCTTTGGTCTTACTACAATTCCAACAAGGGAAATCCTGTGGACGTTGTAAAAGAACAGTTGGAAGTGATTTCCGAGCTTTGCGGCGAACATATTGAAATTGCCGGCAGTGCAGTTACGGGCTACGGTGAGCAGTTAATCCGCAATGCCTTTCATATTGATAAGGGTATCGTAGAAACGATGGCGCATTTTATGGCGGCAAAGCACTTCTGCGATGAGGTGGATTTTATTCTGGACATCGGTGGCCAGGATATTAAATGTATTAAAATTAAAAATGACGCGGTAGACAGTATTATGCTGAATGAGGCATGTTCTTCGGGTTGCGGTTCTTTTATCGAGACCTTTGCCAAATCTCTGGGATATAAGACACCGGAATTTGCCAAGCTTGGCTTGCAAGGCGATGCACCGGTAGACTTGGGTTCAAGATGTACCGTTTTCATGAATTCATCTATTAAGCAGGCACAGAAGGATGGCGTAAGTATTGAAAATATTTCAGCCGGCATTTCGGTCAGTGTCATTAAGAATGCCATCTATAAGGTAATCCGCGCAAATTCACCGCGAGAGCTTGGTGACCATATTGTAGTGCAGGGCGGAACCTTTTTAAATGATGCGGTATTGCGAGCGTTTGAAAAAGAAATCGGTCATGCGGTAATAAGACCTGCCATCGCAGGAATTATGGGCGCGTACGGTGCAGCCTTGTATGCAAAACAGAGCAATATTGAGAAGTCAACCACAATGCTTGGCGAGGCATTGAAGACTTTTACCCATACATCCAAAGCGGTACAGTGTCAGGGTTGTACCAACCACTGTTCGCTTACAATTAATACTTTTTCTGACGGAGGAAAGTATATTTCCGGTAACCGTTGCGAACGTATGGGCAATAACAGTAAGAGTATTACACACGATATGAATATGTATGAGTTTAAGCGTAATCGCCTTGCGGCAATGAAGGAATATCCGGATCGAAAGATTACCATCGGCCTTCCGTTACAGCTTGGTATGTACGATTTGGCACCGCTTTGGTACGGACTTTTTACGGAGCTTGGTTTCAACGTGAAGTTCTCGGGATCCTCAAGCCGTGAGTTGTATCTGCGCGGTCAGGACAGCATTCCTTCCGATACGGTTTGTTATCCCGCTAAATTGATGCACGGCCATATTCATAAATTAATCGATGAAAAAGTAGATGCGATTTTTGCCCCTTGTCTTACCTATAATGTCAAGGAAGAGGGTGGCGATAACCACTATAACTGCGCGGTTGTGGCATATTATCCGGAACTTCTGAAGGACAATATGAACGAGTTAAAAGAAATCAAATATATACAGCCCTTCTTGCATATTAAAGAGGAAAAAGAATTTATCCGTGAATTGAAAATGTACATTCCGGAAGAATTCGGTAAGTTTGATACCAAGACTTTGCGTAAGGCGGTTCGTGCCGGCTGGGCTTTGTATTATAAGTTCCAGGAAGAGAATCACGTTGAGGCAGACCGCATTATCAAGAAGGCCCGCGAAGAAGGAAAGAAGATTATGGTGCTTGCGGGACGTCCTTATCATATTGATCCGGAAATCGGTCACGGTATTGACTTGCTGGCAGAGTCCTTAGGCTTTGCAGTGGTTTCAGAAGATGGTATCAGCCACTTAACAACCATGCCCCGCGTGGCGGTGTTGAACCAGTGGACCTTCCATTCCAGAATGTATGCGGCGGCAAAGTACGTAACGCAGCAGCCTGATATGGAACTGGTACAGCTGGTGTCTTTTGGCTGCGGTATCGATGCGATTACCACGGATGAAATCCGTAGCATTTTGGAGCGTAAGAATAAAATTTATACTCAGATTAAAATTGACGAAATCAACAACTTAAGTGCAGTAAATATCCGCTTGAGAAGTTTGATGGGTGCCCTTGAAATGCGTGAGAATAAACAGTAGAAATCTTCTGCAAAAACTATGAATGTGTCGTCGGTTTGTGCAATGGTGCGAGTCGATGAAATGGAGATTGTATAAATGGAAACAAACAACAATGTAACGAAAATGAACGAGCCCGCTATCTCCGTATGGACGGAAGAAGACGATAAAATCACCCGCGTGGAGTTTACGGAAGAGATGAAGAAGGATTATAAAATTCTTCTTCCCACCATGCTTCCCCGCCATATGAAAATGATTGCATCTCTTTTAAAAGTATATGGATATGATGCAGAGATGCTGGAAAATACGGGGCAAAAAGTAATCGATACAGGTCTTATGTATGTACATAATGATACCTGTTATCCGGCGACTTTGGTGGTAGGACAGTTCGTTGACGCCTTAAACAGCGGTAATTACGATTTGAACAAAACTGCCCTGCTTTTTACCCAGACAGGCGGTGGTTGCCGTGCGTCCAACTACATTTCACTGATGCGTAAAGCATTAAAGAAAGCAGGCTACGGTCATATACCCGTTATTTCCTTAAACTTTGTAGGTTTGGAGAAAAATTCAGGCTTTAAATTGACCATTCCCATGATTCTTCGTATGTTGTACGCCATTGTTTACGGCGATGTAATTATGTGCATCTGCAATCAGGCTAAGGCTTATGAAGTCAATAAAGGCGAGAGTGAGAAACTGGCGGATGAGTGGACTGCCAAATTGGTAGCCCAGCTTGCCGAGAAGAGAGTTTCTTATAAAAAAGTGAAAAAGACCATTCGTCAAATGGTGCAGGAATTTGAAGCAATTCCTAAGACCGGTGAGAAGAAAGAAAAGGTTGGTATCGTAGGTGAAATTTATGTAAAATTCTCGCCCCTTGCAAACCGTTATTTGGAAGATTATCTTTTGCAGGAAGGCGCAGAGCCTACTATGGCAGGTCTGGTGGATTTTGCCATGTTTTACGTTTACGGTCGTATGGAAGAGTATAAAATGTACCGCATTCACAAGAAGTCCGTACACGCCTTTCGAATTGCTTATAAGCTGATGGAAGGAATCCAGAATGACATCATCAAGATTATCAAAGAGGAAAGTCATTTTGATCCGCCTACGGAATTTAAGAAGACCGTGGAACTGGCAAGAGAATATATCAGCCTGGGTGTAAAAATGGGCGAAGGCTGGCTTCTGGTGGCAGAGATGGTGGAACACATTCACCGCGGAACCAAGAGCATTGTATGTACCCAGCCTTTTGGTTGTCTTCCCAACCATATTGTGGGAAAGGGCGTTATGAAGGTGATTAAAGAAAAGAATCCCAATGTCAATATTGTTGCCATCGACTATGATGCCAGCGCCAGTGAAATCAATCAGCAGAATCGTTTGAAGCTATTGCTGGCGAATGCTGAGAATGGTAAATTGAAAATATAATTGTAACTATTTAGAGCCAAGGAAAGCACCAAGGGTGTGATTTTGCGAATAGTGTTTGAACAGTTACATAATTTTATAAGAAACACTAATATCCGTAAATTTGCGGATGTTGGTGTTTTTATTTTTTGAAAAAGGAAAAAATGTATAAGCAGTAAAAAAGTGGAAATGCTATTGATTAGAGGCACACAACAGATAAGGTTTTAGAGTAGATACAGTGAAAAAAGCACTATTTTATCGATAAATTTTGCTTACGAAAAAAATTTTTGTTTGCTAAAATATACATAGAGGATAATTTCATATAACCGATTGAGAAATATTTCACAACAAAAGAAAAGTAAAAAGAAAGGAGCGGCTTATGTTTGAAGTAGGAGATTATGTGGTTTATGACAGTTACGGTGTGTATCAGGTAAATAAGGTAGGAAGCTTGGACATGAGCGGGGTTCCGAAAGATAAAATTTATTACACTCTGGTATCGCCGTACGTGAAAGATGCCACGATTTATTCTGCAGTGGATAATCCCAAAGTGATTATGCGTGCGGTTATGGGCAAGGACGAGGCAATGGACTTGATTGCAGAGATGAAAGACGTGGAACTCTTGGAAATCAAGGAAGAGAAGAAACGGAACGATATTTTCAATGAGGCTTTAAAGACCTACGATTGCAAGGACCTTGTTAAAATCATCAAAACCTTATACATTCGTCAGGAGCAAAAACTGGCAGAAGGCAAGAAGAGTACCGCCGGCGATGACAAGTATTTAAAAATAGCGGAAGACCGTTTGTACGGGGAACTTGCAATTTCCCTGGATATGGACCGCAAGGATGTAAAAGAATTTGTAGAGAAGAAAGTAGCGGAATATATAGAGAATTTGTAACGGGGCGTCCGGCTATTTAAAGAATGTGCAGAGAGGGTTTGGACATTTACAGACAATTTAAAAAAACAATAAAATCGGGAGCGTAGCAACGTACATTGCAACACTCCCTTTTATCATGTGATTCTATAATACTTCTTCAATAAAAATGGTTCGTTCTTTGCCCAAGTCAATGATTTTGCTTTCGGTGATGGGGCGGTTAAAACGATTGTAGTGTACTTTCACAATGGGACGCCCACCTTCGTTTTTGCGAATGTTGGCTACGATACCTACTTCGCCGGTGGAGAGGCGTACCAAAGCCCCCAAGGGATATACCGGAATCGTGGAAGTAAAACATTTTACGACTTCATAATCGAAGAAGATTCCGCTACCGCCGTAGATTTCTTCGATGGCAAGATAGGGCTTGTCGTTTTTGTACGCAATATGTGAAGCATAGTGAGAGCATACGGCTACAATGCGTGCCGATAAAGGAATTTCTTCTTCCTTTAGCTTGCGGGGATAACCGCTGCCGTTCCATTTCTCATGGTGGCACTGGATACACTCTGCGGCTTCGCGGTCGATATTATTCTGCACCGCAAAATGATAGCCGTAGGTAGGGTGTTCCATATATAATGCCAGCTGCTGTCCGTCGAAATCTTCCTTGCCAATCAGCATAGGCATTTCACATAAACCGATATCGCTTAAAAGTGCGCCGGTCATACATTTTATAATACCGTCGGGACTCATATTCATTCTTGCAGCAACCAAGCCTGAGAGAACGCAGGTCATAATGCTGTAGCGATATAAGCCCTTGTTGTCTGTGATTTTTTGCTGTAAAAGAAAGGAAAGAATATCTTCGTTGGTGGATAACTTAATTGCAAGTTTCTCATTGCGACGTGCTAATTCGCAGATTTCATCACTTAAGTTTGCCTCCGGCTGATTCGGGCACAACGACCTTGAATACTGCATAAAATCTGAAACGAAAGCTTCTGCAATTTTATCCACGGGAGAAATGTATATAGTATTTCTGTCCGCAATATGAACAGAAGGGATTTGTAACTCCCTCATTCGCGCAATATTCTTTAGGCTTAAGGCAACGCCGGCATTAAGCAGACACTTGTCCGAACCCGGCAACATAACCGGTTTCTCAAGAATCATACCCGGTTTTACCTGGGCAATTGATAAAATCATGTTGTAATCCCTCCAAAGTAAAAAAATCCCCACAAGAAGAGTATAAGATTTGGTAAAGAAAAAAGCAACTATTCTTGTAGATTTTAGAAAAATTTAAAAATTATTTCTTTGAAGGCATAGCGTTAACTTTGCGACACATAGACGCAAAGGCACGCTGCATTCGCGCAGTATTTTCTTCCGAGAAATAAAAGTGTGTAGCCCCGGGTAACATTGAGACTTTGATGCGGGGATTTCCTTTTAAATATCGGTAAGAACGTAAGGAAACCAACTCGTCTTTTTGTGATAAAAAGACGCGACAGGGCACTTTTACTTTGGAAACACATTTGCGGGTAATTTCGATTTCCTTCGATAGTTCGAGAATACGCGGAAACCAGGTTAAATAACGCCACACGCGTTTGTCCGGCGTGACGCTGACGGCGGCTTCCTGGGCGAAGGCTACCTTGTTATCGGCAGGAATCCGTTCGCAAAGAATCTGTAAAGCGTTGCTTGCACAAGAGGGACGAAGGATGGGCATCAAAGGCACATCCAAAAGAAATAACGCTTTAATGCGTGGATTGGAACCGTCCGCAGCCTGCAGGGCAAATAAGGTGCCCATAGAGTGACCGACGATGATAATCTTGGAATAACGCACGCTTAAATAGGTCAGGGTCCGTTGTACCTGACCTTTCCATTTGGTCATGGAACTGCGGGCAAAGTCCTGCACGCTTTTGCCATGGCCGTCCAGCAAAATATTAAAAACGGACCAGTCTGCAGGTATTTGCTTAAGAATCGGTTTAAAAACATCGGGAGAACCAAAAATTCCGTGAATACAAAGCACTACGGTATCGCTTCCGGGGACTTCTTTTATATATTCTTTGTGAGCCATATAGATGTCTCCTTTTCGTTGGTTTTGTAACATAATGTGTTGATTATCATTATATCACTTTTATAGTCGTTATAAAATAACTCTACTTCAATAATGTGAATAGAATATGTTAAAAGAATTAAATTTTATTTGCTAAAGAAATTATTAAATTTTTATAAAGAAAAATTACGAATTCTGTGGAAAAACCTTGTAAAACTGTTGACAGAACGGTTCGGTGTTTGTATAATCAAAGTGTATTATGTGTAGTTACATAAACAGATATTATTTTATTTTAAGAGAGGAGTTTATTGAAAATGACTGGAAAAACAGCTAAAATCGTAAGCTACATCACATGGATTGGTACATTAATCGTGT
Organism: Lachnospiraceae bacterium; assembly: GCA_045580855.1. Lineage (GTDB taxonomy): Bacteria > Bacillota > Clostridia > Lachnospirales > Lachnospiraceae > UBA3766. Next base: position 17,277 of record JAZNOO010000017.1, read on the forward strand.
TCCTTACAGGTGCACACAAGGATGACGAAGGCGTTAAGCAGCACTTAAATCAGGGTCTTATCTGCGCAATCGCTTCTATCATTCCTCTTGGTATTACTCAGCTTGCAGCTTTAGTATTTGCAATCATGGGTATCGTTAAGGCTTGCCAGGATGATGATACACCGTTACCTTTGATCGGTACATGGACACTTATTAAATAATTAAAGTGAAATTATTAAAAGAGACGTTGGATTTCCAGCGTCTCTTTTTATGTTTAGAAATATTTGTGATTTAGGAAAGAACATTCTTGGGGAACAATATGGTAATGGTAGTCCCTTTATCCAGTTCACTGTCGATTTGAATTTGTGCATTCATCTGCTCGGCAATGTGTTTTACAATTGCGAGGCCCAAACCGGTACCGCCGGTCTGCTTGGAACGGCTTTTGTCCACGCGATAAAATCGTTCAAAAATCCGATTAATATTTTCTTCTGAAATACCAATACCTGTATCGCTTACCATAAAAATAACATTCTCATTATTTTCCCTGATTGATACCTCTACTTTGCCATTCGGTTTGTTGTAGCGGATTCCGTTATCGCACAAATTATAAATCATTTCTTCCAACATCTGGCGATTGGCATATACAGTTAAGTGCGGACCTTTCAAATCCAAGGTAACATTATGTTTTTCGGCATTCATCTGTAGCATAGAGATGCAGTTGTTGGATAATTCATACAAATCTATGTCTTCCATAGGAGTATTCTGTTCGCCGGAATCCAGTTCGGAAAGTCTTAATATATCGTTAATTAATGTCAAAAGTCTCGTGGAATTGCGATGAATTTCCTTTGAAAAGCGAATGGTATCTTCTTCGCCGGTCATACCGTTTTCAATTAATTCAGAATATCCGGAAATCACGGTTAAGGGCGTTTTCAATTCGTGGGAAACATTGGCGGTAAACTCCTGGCGAAGTTTGGCATTTTTGATAATATCTTCATGTTGGCTTTGGATGGTTTCGATGAAGGGTTTTAATTCGTCATAGGTCTTTACCTCTCCCATATGGTCAAGGTCTTTGGCAATATTATCTATAGGTTTCATCAATGATTTGGTAAAGAGTCGTGCTACCACGGTGCAGACTGTGGTAAGCGAAATAATAATAATCAAAAGTGAGGGCAGGGAAGAAGCAAAGATGCTTAAAATGCTGTTAGCTTCCTTTGCAACACGCAACACGCCGCCGTTATCCAGAAGAATAGCGTAATAGTAAGTGTTTTGGGATAAGGTATCGGATTCGCGGATTGCGTAAGCTTCGCCGTTTGAATAGGCCTCGGAAATTTCGGGACGCAGGGCGTGATTATCCATTTCTGCCGCATTTGCATCGCTGTCATATAATACGCTGCCATCAGTGTCTAACAGTGTAATTCGTATGTTGTCTAATTTGGTTTGATAATCTTTGACGCTGTATACGGTGAGGTTTTCCATGCTTCCCATCATATGGGCAACGGTTTTAAGTTCGTCCGATACCTGTTTTTGGAAGATTCCGTAGTAAACAAAAAGGAGAAGAACCATGGTCAGCAACATAGACAGAAGGGCAATGCCAATCAATTGTATGTTTATTTTCTTTCTCATAGGTTATCCTCCTATTTTATAGAGTTTTTATTCTATTCGCCGTTTAAAACATATCCTACGTTGCGGATTGTTTTGATATATTTGCCGGCGGTTTTTAATTTTTGACGAAGATTCTTGATATGCATATCGATGGTGCGGGATTCTCCTTCGAAATCCGTACCCCAAATCTTCTCTAAAATGCGTTCGCGTTTGATTACGATGCCCGGATTTGCCATAAACAATTTCAGGAGTTCATATTCTTTATAGGTCAAATCACAAGTTTCACCGCTTACGGTAATTAAGCGCTTGTCCACGTCCATCACAATTTCCATAAATTCATACACGGATGCGTCCGATGCGCCGGCCAGCGCACGTCGCAACAGAGCTTTGACTCTGGATATGAGTTCCATTACGCCGAAGGGTTTGGTCATATAATCATCGGCGCCGGAATCCAGGCCCTTAACTTTGTCAATTTCTGTTGTTTTGGCGGTAACCAAAATAATGGGAAGCGACTTGGTTTTGACGTCGGAACGAAGTTTCTTTAATATACTCAGACCGTCCTCGTCGGGCAGCATAATATCAAGAAGAATTAAGTCCGGCAGAAAATCATTTAGGGCTTTATAAAATTCTTTGGCAGTGGCAAAACCACGTATGTCGTAACCGGAGTTTTTTAAGGCAAAGCTTTCTATTTCCAGAATGTTTTTATCATCTTCAACAATATATATTAAAGCCATAGGATGTTTCCTTTCTGCCTGATAAAAGGCGGATTATGCAATGCCCGACTAGATGCGGGGCAGATAAAATTTCTTCTTGTACTGTTCTACAGACGCCAGAAAAGCGGCACTGTCTTTGGTTTTTAAATTAACGATATAATCGTGAGCTTCCACATCGGTATTTTCCTGAATAGCACAAATTGCGATGTTGGAACAGTGATCCGAGATACGTTCGTAATTGTTCATTACATCAGCAAGAATAAAGCCCATTTCAATGGTACATTCGCCACGGCGAAGTCGGATAATGTGTCTGTCTTTCATTTCGTCGTTTAACTGGTCAATTACTTCTTCCAGCGGTTCTACGCTGCGCGCAACGGTTTCGTCCTGTTCTTCGAAGGAGTTAACAGCGGTTTCCAGAATTTCGTTTACCGCACGGACGAATACGGCCAGTTCATTTTCGGCACTGCTTGAGAAACGTAAGTTTTTATCATGCATTTCTTTCGCGGAGTGCGCCAGGTTTACTGCGTGATCGCCGATGCGCTCCAAGTCCCCTATACAGTGTAACAGAATTGAAAGCATGTGGCTATCTTTTTCGGAAAGACTGCGGCTGCTTAATTTTACAAGGTAGCTGCCCAATTCGTCTTCGTAGCGATCCAAAAGGTCTTCTGCTTCCATTACTTCTTTTAAAATGTTTTCGTCATATTGTTCAAAGAGACTTTGCGCCAGCATCAGTGCTTCTTTGGCTTTGCCGGCCATATCGGAAGCTGCGTTGCGGCATTGTTCTACCGCAAGACCGGGAGCTTCAAAGAAACGTTCGTCCAAAAGTGCGAAGCTTTTTTCTTCCGCGGTTGCAGGTTTTTCATCATTGTCCTTGATAGTAAGGCAAGCAAGCTTTTCAAGCATTTTAGAAAAAGGAAGTAAAAGCAGGGTTGCAAATACATTAAAGCAGGAGTGAACCACTGCGATACCCATTTCATTTGCTGCAACGCCCATAAAACCAAAGTCTAGCACTGCATGCAAAATATAGAAAAGAATTAAGAAACTTAAGGTTCCGATCAAGTTAAAATACAAGTGTACCAAAGCAGCACGGCGGGCATTCTTGCTTGCACCGATGGAAGATAAAAGCGCCGTGATACAGGTACCGATATTCTGTCCCATAATAATGGGAATTGCCACCGCATAGCTTACGGCACCGGTGGAACAGAGAGCCTGTAAAATACCCACGGATGCAGATGAACTTTGAATAATTGCAGTTAAAAGCATACCTGCAAAAACGCCGAAGAAGGGGTTTTCAAACATTAAAAGGAATTCCGCAAATTCGGGCACGTCGGCCAGGGGTTTTACAGTATCACTCATCGTGTTCATACCAAACATTAAAACTGCAAAACCGACAAGAATGTTACCAAGGTTTTTCTTGCTTTCCTTTTTGGCTGTCATAACAAGGAAAATACCGATGATAGCAAGGATAGGTGAGAAGTTCTGAGGTTTTAACACTTGGATTAAGAAGTTATCACCTTCGATACCGGTCAAACTCAAAATCCAGGAAGTAATGGTGGTACCGATGTTTGCGCCCATAATTACGCCTACGGCCTGTGATAATTTCATAATGCCGGCATTTACGAAACCGACAACCATGACAGTGGTGGCGGAAGAAGATTGAATTACTGCGGTTACCAGCATACCTAAGAAAACGCCCTTAAAAGGGTTGGAAGTCAGCTTCTCCAAGATGCTTTCCATACGTCCGCCGGAAGCTTGTGTCAGTCCGTCTCCAAGGACCTGCATACCAAAAAGAAACATGGCTAAGCCGCCGATAAGTGTAAGAATGTCAAAAAAGTCCATATTATCCTCCGTAAAAATATATTTATATTATTTTTGTTAAAAATTTTATTAATGTATGCAAAAAAATTAAGAAAAAAGACGCAAAAAGCTTTTTCAATGCCATCTTAAAACTTGTATGTAAAGTTTGGTTCACTTGAATGTAAATTCTGTGTAAATTTTATTTACATTATATTTTGCTTGAACGTTAGCAAAGATGGGGATAAGAAAAAGACGGGGAAATGCGTAAAATGGCTTTTTTAGGCATTGACAAAACCTGAGTTTATGCCTAAAATCGTTATATATTGTAAAAGCGTTGATGAGGAATAGTAGATATCAGTACGTTTTCAGAGAAGGAATCCGACAGGGCAACTTGGTATCCTGTCAGGCTGTGAGATTCCAACGTCCCCTTGTATTGAACCCGCCTCGGAGTTCCTGCTAATCACAGGCGTAGCACCGGCGTTAACGGTAGGATGAGTGAATGCGTAAGCATTAATTAGGGTGGTATCGCCGAGCTTTTCGGTCCCTTGGGGACGGGAGAGCTTTTTTATTTTCGTGGATTGGTTTCTGTACATCCTTATAAAATCTGCTCCGTTCTTCGAATATAAGTTTTTGGACGTAATTTGTGGGGAGTATATTAAGAAGAAGTGGACGTGAACGGTGCAAACTCGCCGTCCTGGCTCGATTGCACCTTTTTCCGACATCGTGTCGGAAAATCACTGGGAATGAAACAAATTACTCAAAAACTAATATTCTTCGCAAAGTCGCAGGATTTTATAAGGATGTACAGAAACGGATAGCCAAGGAAAAAAGAAACTCAATAAAGTAAGTTTATAATATATAAAATAAAGGAGAAGAATCATGGCAGAAGACAAGAAATTAGTGGAAGCCATCACATCTATGGACGTGGATTTCGCCCAGTGGTATACGGATGTGGTAAAGAAAGCAGAGTTAATCGATTACACCAGCGTAAAAGGCTGTATGGTAATCAAGCCCGCAGGTTATGCAATCTGGGAATTGATTCAGAGCCAGTTGGATGCGCGTTTTAAGGAGACGGGAGTAGAGAATGTATACTTACCGATGTTCATTCCCGAGAGTCTTTTACAGAAAGAAAAGGATCATGTAGAAGGTTTTGCACCTGAAGTTGCGTGGGTAACCCACGGCGGTTTGGAACCCTTACAGGAGAGAATGTGCGTACGTCCCACTTCAGAGACTTTATTCTGCGATTTCTATGCAAATGAAGTACATTCTTACCGCGATTTGCCGAAGGTATATAATCAGTGGTGTAGCGTTGTTCGTTGGGAGAAGACCACAAGACCTTTCTTAAGAAGCCGTGAATTCTTATGGCAGGAAGGTCATACTGCACACGCAACCGCGGAAGAGGCAGAAGCACGTACCATTCAGATGTTGAATGTATACGCAGACTTCCTTGAGAATGTTTTAGCAATCCCCGTTGTAAAAGGGCAGAAGACTGATAAAGAAAAATTCGCAGGCGCAATTGCAACTTACACCATTGAAGCATTGATGCATGACGGTAAGGCGTTGCAGTCAGGCACCAGCCACAACTTCGGCGACGGTTTTGCAAAAGCGTTCGGTATCCAGTATACCTCAAAAGAAAACAAACTCGAATATGTACACCAGACTTCATGGGGTATGACCACCAGATTAATCGGTGCCATCATTATGGTACATGGCGATAATTCAGGTCTTGTTTTACCGCCCAGAGTAGCACCCGTACAGGTTGCAATTATTCCTATCCAGCAGAAGAAGGAAGGCGTACTTGACAAGGCTTATGAATTAAAAGAACGCTTAAAAGGTTTCCGCGTGAAAGTAGACGATACAGACAAGTCTCCCGGCTGGAAGTTTTCAGAGCAGGAAATGCGCGGTATTCCCGTACGTATCGAAATTGGTCCCCGCGACATCGAAGCAAATAAGGCAGTGCTTGCCCGCAGAGATACCGGTGAGAAGATTGAAATTAACTTAGATGAGTTAGAGGTTAAGGTGGCTGAACTTCTTGATAAGATTCAGGTTGAAATGCTTGAAAGAGCCCGTGCACATCGCGAAGAACATACCTATACGGCTACGGATTATGCAGAATTCCTTGATATTTTAGAGAACAAGCCCGGTTTCGTGAAGGCTATGTGGTGTGGTGACAGAGCTTGTGAAGATAAGGTAAAAGAAGACGCTGCGGCAACCAGCCGTTGTATGCCTTTTGAACAGGAAAAATTGTCAGATAAGTGTATTTGTTGTGGTAAACCTGCTTCAAAAATGGTATATTGGGGTAAGGCGTACTAAAATGATTTTAATGTAAAATCAGAACGGTACAGAGTTTAAATATTTTAATTTTTAATTATTTTATAAAAAAGAAAGAAGGACGAAAAAATGAACGTATTGGTTATTAACTGTGGTAGTTCATCATTGAAGTACCAGCTTATCAACAGCGACACAGAGGCAGTACTTGCAAAGGGTCTTTGCGAAAGAATCGGCGCTCCCGGATCTGTATTAAAGCATCAGCCTACAGGCGGTGACAAGGTGGCAATCGAGAATCCCATGCCTACACATACAACTGCAATCCAGATGGTTATCGATGCTTTGACAGATGCTAACCACGGCGTTGTAAAGTCATTGGATGAAATCGATGCAGTAGGCCACAGAATCGTACACGGTGGTGAGAAGTTTGCAAGCTCTGTAGTAATTGATGATGAAGTTATGAAGGCAATTGAAGAATGTAACGACCTTGCACCTCTTCACAATCCCGCTAACTTAATCGGTATCAATGCTTGTAAGGAAATTATGCCTAATGTACCTATGGTAGGTGTATTTGATACTGCTTTCCATCAGACAATGCCTGAGAAAGCTTACCTTTACGGACTTCCTCATAAATATTATGAAGATTATAAAGTGCGTCGTTACGGCTTCCACGGAACCAGCCATGATTTCGTATCAGCTCGCGCGGCAGAAATCCTTGGCAAGAAGCGTGAAGATGTTAAAATTATCGTTTGTCACTTAGGAAACGGTGCAAGTATTTCAGCTGTTGACCATGGCAAGTGTGTAGACACAAGTATGGGTCTTACTCCTTTGGAAGGCCTTATCATGGGAACACGTTCCGGTGATATGGACCCCGCAATCGTAGAATTCCTTGGCAAGAAGTTAGGAAAGTCTTTGGAAGAAGTTACCAAGATTTTAAATAAGGAATCAGGTGTTTACGGTTTGTCAGGCGGCGTATCCAGTGACTTCCGTGATTTGTCTGCTGCAATGGACGAAGGCAATTTGCTTGCAAAAGCTGCACTTGAAACTTACTGCTACAGAGTAGCGAAATACATCGGCTCTTACGTAGCTGCTATGAACGGTGTTGATATCATCGCTTTTACAGCAGGCATCGGTGAGAATGACGCTCGCGTACGTGGTATGGTTGGTGAATACTTCAAATACCTCGGAACCACTGTTGATCCCGAGAAAAACAAAGTTCGTGGCGAAGAAGCAATCATCTCTAACCCCGGCGATAAGGTAACCGTTATGGTAGTACCTACCAATGAAGAACTTGCAATTGCAAGAGAAACCGTAAAATTGGTTTAATTTAAAAGAGGACGCGGTGTGATAATTATCACACCGCTTTTTTCTTTATTCACGTGATTATTTTTATTTTTTAAACATATATTGTAAAAACAAATCAATATACATCTGCGGAGACAATATATGGATAAAAAGACGATGACCAAGGTGATTTTTATTATGGTTGCGGCAATGGCGGTAGCGTTGTTGATTCGGGGAATTGTGTTACATAGTAAATACGATAAACAGGCACAAACTAATGTAGAAGAGTTGCCTTTTACGGAAGTAGAACCTGAAGAAAAGCCATACAGTGGTTGCATTGTTGTGGTTGATGCCGGTCATGGCGGTAAAGACCCTGGGAAAGTCGGTGTGAACGGGACTTTGGAGAAAGATATTAATTTGGAAATTGCTTTGCTTTTAAAAGATGAGCTGGAAGGTGAGGGAATTACAGTTGTACTGACCAGGTATGATGACAGCGGATTATACGATGCAAACAGCAGTAATAAAAAGATGCAGGATATGCGCGCACGCCTTTCGATTATTGAAGAAAGCAAAGCAGACCTTGTGGTAAGCATTCACCAAAACAGTTTTGGGGATGCATCTGTGCGCGGTCCACAGGTCTTTTATTATGAGACCAGTGAGAATGGTGCTAATGCGGCAGAACTTGTACAGAATGTCCTAAATGAAGATTTGGAAATTGCCCGTCCGCGGGTACAAAAAGGGAATGATAATTATTATTTGCTTACGAAATGCTCCAATGTTATGGTTATTGCGGAATGTGGCTTTCTCTCGAATCCCGAAGAAGAGGCACTTTTAAATGATAAGGAGTATCAGCAGAGAATTGCCGAGGCGCTCAAACGGGGGATTTGTAAATATCTGGATTCGCAAAGAGAGAACCGCGGGGAGATAAAGGAACCGGAAGAACCTGTGATTTAAAAGTCGCTTGGTATTCTTTTAAAAGTGTGGTATGATATACTTGAGTGAGTATCGGTATGCGTTTTGGGCGAATATGTGATTGCCCGTAGGCATCAAGCCGATGTTCAAATGCCTGGAGGATGGTATGCAGACTCTTGTTGTTACACAGGATGAAAACAGAATAGATAGGCAGACAATTATGCAGGCCGGTGAAATTATAAGAAACGGCGGTTTGGTAGCATTTCCGACTGAGACGGTGTATGGTCTCGGCGGTGACGGATTGAATCCGGATTCTTCCCGTAAAATATACGCGGCGAAGGGACGTCCGTCGGATAATCCGCTGATTATCCATATTTACCGGATGGAAGATTTGCAGGTCCTTGTAAAAGAAATTCCGGACAATGCAAAGAAGTTGGCTGAGGCGTTTTGGCCGGGGCCGCTTACGATGATTTTGCCCAAGGCAGATCTTGTGCCGAAGGAGACTACGGGCGGACTTGATACGGTTGCCGTAAGAATGCCGTCGCATAAGGTGGCACTTGCTTTTATTGAAGCGGCAGGAGGCTTCGTGGCTGCACCCAGTGCAAACTTAAGTGGTAAACCCAGTCCTACCTTGGCAAAGTACGTTGTAGAAGATATGGACGGCAGAATAGATATGATTATTGACGGCGGTGACATTGCCATTGGATTGGAATCGACCATCGTGGATTTAACCGGTGATGTACCTATGATTTTAAGGCCGGGTTATATTACGTTGGATATTTTAAAAGATGTGTTGGGTGAGGTAGAATGTGACCCTACGCTTTTAGACGGAGATTGCAAGGAACGTCCCAAAGCACCGGGAATGCGGTATCGCCATTATGCGCCCAAAGGGGATATGCTGATTGTAGACGGCGAAACGGAGGCGGTAGTGCGGGAAATCAACCGCTGGGTTGCGAACAGTCGAAAGCAAGGTTTTAAAACCGGCGTGATTGCTACCGGAGAGAATGCGGATAAGTACGAAGCAGATGTTGTCAAAGTGGTAGGCGGCAGAAATGAAGAGACCGCCATCGCGGCATCGTTGTACCGTATTTTAAGAGAGTTCGATGATGAAGAGGTGGATGCAATTTATTCGGAGAGTTTTGCTACGGATGGCATCGGACAAGCTATTATGAATCGATTATTAAAGGCAGCAGGCCATAAATATATACAAATTCGGGAGGAAGAGTAAATGAATATTTCATTAGGATGTGACCACGGCGGTTACGATTTAAAAGAGGCAGTAAAGAAGCATTTGGAAGCACAGGGACATACTTGTAAGGATTTTGGTTGTTATGACAAGAGCTCTTGCGATTATCCCAACCACGGCAGACCGGCAGCAGAAGCGGTTGCAAACGGCGAGTGCGATAAGGGTATTGTAATTTGTACCACAGGTATCGGTATGTCTATGGTTGCAAATAAAGTAAAAGGTGTTCGTGCGGCACTTTGCGCAGACTCTCTTTCGGCAGAGTTGACAAGACAGCACAACAACGCAAACGTGCTTGTTTTGGGTGCAGGTATTGTGGGAATGAATCTCGCACTTAAAATCGTGGATACTTTTATGACCACGGATTTTTCGGGAGATGAAAGACACCAGAGAAGAATTGATTTGATTGAGAAGTAAATCGAAAGTTTCCATAGGTTATCGAGTTCTTAAAAGAAGAAACTGTTGGAGTATAGTATCAAAAGTCGGTGTAGGACTGCCGACGCGGAGGGTTACATGAAGAGAAAAGATTATATTTCCTGGGATGAATATTTTACGGGGATTGCAATGCTTTCGGGCATGCGTTCCAAGGATCCCAATACGCAGGTGGGGGCCTGCATCGTAGGCAATGACAACCGCATTTTATCTGTAGGTTACAACGGATTTCCCAATGGATGTTCGGACGAATTATTTCCTTGGGCGCGTGAAGGCGGCGAGCTGGATACCAAGTATGCATTCGTGGCTCACAGTGAGTTGAATGCAATTCTTAATTATCGCGGCGGAAACTTGGAAGGGGCTAAAATTTATGTTACATTATTCCCTTGCAACGAGTGTGCTAAGGCGATTATTCAGGCAGGTATTAAGGAAGTAATCTATGATTCCGATAAATATGCGGGAACGCCTTCCAATGTTGCGGCAAAGAAAATGTTTGAGGCAGCAGGGGTAAAATGTGTGCAGTATCAGCGCACGGGACGTACCATTAGTTTTGAGGTATAAAAAGTAATGAACCGCAATGCGGTGCGAGATATAATTCACTTTTGCTGAAGGTTTTAGGGAACAACAAAAGGTAGGTATTATGTTGAGAAAGAGAAAGAAAAAACTTGTAGCGATGGTCATTGCAGTATGCATGTTTACTATGGGATTGCCGCAGATGACGGCATATGCTACGGGAACGTTGGAACAATTGCAAAATGCACAACAGCAGATGCAACAGATGCAACAGGAAAAAGAAGAAATTGATGAAGAACGTCAGGAACTTCAAGGTGAATTGGGCGGCTTGGAACAGCAGCACGGTTCTTTGAAAGCAGAATTGAATGCTTTGAATGAAGAACTTGCGGAAGCGGCAGAACATTTGGCGGAATTGGAAGCGCAGATTGCGGATAAAGAAGCTGAAATTGCACAGACGAAGGAAGAGCTGGAAGAAGCGAAACAGACAGAGGCGGACCAGTATGAAGCGATGCAGAACCGTATGCAGGCGTCTTATGAAAGTCCGGATTCGGAGTATTTAGAGATGCTTCTGTCGGCTCGCAGTATTTCGGAACTGTTGAACTTTGCTGACTATATCAGTATGTTGGCAGATTATGATAATCAGTTACTTCTGAAATATCAGGCGACTAAAGAAGCGGTAGCTGCCAAAGAGGCGGCTTTGGAACAAGAACTGGCGGAGTTAGAAGTGTTAAAACAGGCCAACCTTGATGAACAAGAACGTATTAATGCGCTAATACAAACAACGGCAGATTATGTGCAGAAGTATGCTGCGCAGATTTCTACTGCGGAAGCGGAACTTGCGGAAATTGAAGCTGAAATTGCCCGTAAGGAAGCTGAAATCGCAGCGCAGGAAGCGGACATTGAGGCGCTTAAGAAGAAATATCAGGAAGAACTTTTGATGTCTCAGTTGGCAAATTCTTCTGCCAAAAGAGATATTTCCCAGGTGGTTTTTGAAGAAGGAGACAGATATCTTCTTGCGAATTTGATTTATTGTGAAGCCGGTGGCGAGCCTTATGAAGGTCAGCTTGCGGTTGGAGCGGTAGTGATTAACCGCGTTTTATCAAGCGTATATCCCAATACGGTATCCGGTGTTATTTATCAAAGAAGGCAGTTTTCGCCGGTAGCCAGCGGACGATTGGCTTTGGCGTTGTCCCAGAATAAAGCAACTCCTTCCTGCTATCAGGCGGCAGATGCTGCGATGTCCGGGCAGACGAACGTGGGCGGTTGCGTGTATTTCAGAACTCCGATTCCGGGACTTACGGGTATACAGATTGGCGGCCATATCTTTTACTAGGATAGGTGATGGAATCGCGTTTTAAATGTGGCTGAAAAATAATATGAATATGAATGTGAACGAAAGCACCTTGCTGTAAATGGCGGCAGGTGCTTTTTTATGCATTTTAAACTAAACGTTAAATGAATAGTTGCCGTTTGAGTGCTATATTAAAGAAAACGGAGGGGATAAAATGCGATTTAAAAAAGTAAAGCTAAAAAACTTTGAAGCAATGGGCGGAACTTGGGAACCTTTGCTTTTGACAGAGAAAATGGGGCGTGATGAAACCAAGTTTTGCAGATTGCATTTGGATGGTCATACGGCCAAGGCGAAGATACATTTTTACGATGGGGATAATTTCTTTCGCATGCCTTTGTTGGATGAAGAAGGTTGGGAGGTTGACGCGGGCGAGTATATTACATCGGCTTTGTTGGAGAAGGAATGTTATTTACCTTTACTAAAGGACGAATATGAAGAATGTGAAAAGGTAAAGAGAAAAAACGACAGGAAGAAATTATGGAATGATTTCAAAATCCATATTGTCCTTTCGGCAGTGTTTTGTCTCGTGACGCTGTTTCTTTGTTGCCTGCATTATTATGATTCCGTGCAACGTGCTTTGACTTGGCTTTTGTACAGTGTTATTTATTGATGCAAGGGTGATTTGTGTACCGACGGTTCGAGTGTGATAAAGGTATAATTCTCGTTTGGGAACTGTGTTCTTCGTATGATTTTTATAAGGATTTAAAAAGGGAGGTGATGATATGACAGATATACATGATTTTATAAATGTTTTAAATACAGTTATAGATGAAAGATTTCCTAATACTGACAGGTATATTGTAGAAGGAGGTGATTTTATCAAAGATTTTGTTTTGGAATTAAGGGAAGCGGATAAAAAATTGAGGTATTCGCCATATGAATTATTTAATAAATCTAAAAAATATGAAGAAACAATAGAAAAATTAGTAGAGCGGTGGGAAAATATGTTGGACCAGGAATAGTTTTCTGAAAGAACAGTATGAAATAAAGGGGGAAAAATGAATTCTTTGTGTTTGTTATATGATTTTGAGGCGTGTGGTGGTGTTTGTGAAAGCCTTGAAGTGTTGAAAAGAACCGCAAAATATACGGACCGATTTTGCAGGTTTACATTTGGGGAAGATGTTTTTTATGCGAAGCTTCGGGTGTATACAAACGGCATTGCGCGTATCGGTTTATCGGGAGTGGATGACAAGGATATGTGGATTTCGGAAGAGACAGAGAAGCGTAGCCTGTACGCGAGAAAACGAAGTGATTGGCTGAATCGGGATACGATGCTTGAGAATAAAAGTCGCAGGGATATGCTATGTACACTTTATAAGTTTGCATTTATAATGGCGCTTGTATTGCTGGTGGCGACTGTGGTTGTCACTTTTATGGGAATTATTGGCCGGATGGAGTGCGGGATTTATGTGGCGTTTTTAACAATTTATCTCGTGCTTCAGAGAAAAATCTGGCGCAAAAAAATTATTCAAATCGGTCATGACGAAGTGAATTATTATGAGATATATAAATAAAAAAACTGTATTAAAAACGAATAAAACAACCCCTGTTTTTAAATGGCAGGGGTTGTTTTTAAACTTAGCAACATTTCAATTTGATAACGAAAATATAGGGTTTCAATTTAGCCTTTAAATATCATATCGGTCAATTAACTTTGTATATTGGTCGAACGTCTTTTGGTACATCGTATTTAACAATTTATCGGTCCGCATCAGCGCAGAATGCAACTGGTCTTTGGTAATCATATCTTTCACGGAAGCTTCCGCCAACTCGTCCAAATCCAGCACACGAATCTGCCCGTCGGGATACAACACAACATCTGTCAACAAATCGGTTGAAGTATAGGAATTCGTTGTCGCATCATACTCATAATCCACAATATCGCAGTACCAGTAAAGCAGGGAATTGTCGGCACGATAAAACTTGCTTACTTTAATGCCTTCCTTCAGCAAATAAGCAGAAAAACCGTGATCCATATCTTTTCTGGGTTTAATGGTTTTCCATTTGGTAATAATAACGGTATCGTCGTGGTAAAGAACAACGTCGTCCTTGAGGTGTACGATTTCGTCAGGTATCAGCCGTCTGCGATATAAAGTGATATTTTCCATAGAATTCCTTTCGGTGGTAAGATGTGTGCCCTATATGTAAAAATAGTACCTTTTGCAGGGGCAAAAGTCAACGAAAAAACTTTGCAAAAAGTGCCTAAAATTCGTACTTTTTAACTAGACATTGTTTGACAAAGTGAGTATAATTATAAAGATGGTACAAAATAGGGAGAGAAGTGCTGATTTTATGGCGGCCAGAAAAAGAGATAATAAAATGAACATGCGTGAGATTATGAAGGTATTGGTCTGCATTTCGCAGTTTGCCATTTTCATGCTTGTGCCCATTGCCATGTGTTTTTTTGCCGGGCTGTTTTTGGACAAGTGGCTTGGTACTTCATTTATTACAATTGTACTGTTTTTTGTCGGAGCGCTTGCGGGCGGCAGGAATGTATACCGCCTTGCAAAGAAATATTTCGACGAAGGTAAGGAGTAATCAGATTTGAAAAAGCAGAATGCCACCTTGATTGAATTGTGGGTGGGAATTGTATTTTTTGCATTGGTTTCCCTGCTTGTGGGAATCTGGTTTGTGGAGAATGAAATTGCTTATGCATTGGGCGTGTTGGTCGGTGCGCTGACCGCGGTATATTTGGCCTGGCATATGGCAAGAAGTATTGACAAAATGTTAGACAGGGCAGAAGAAGGCGCTGATCCCGGAGTGGGAATGCGTGTGTCAAGCCTGTTGCGCTACGGTATCGTGGTGCTGGTTTTAATCATCACGACGTTTGTTTCGGAGTGGGTGAACCCCATCAGCACGTTTGTCGGTATCATCGGATTGAAAGTAGCGGCATATCTCCAGCCGTTTACTCATAAAATCGTGTTTAAGGTATTTGGCTGGGAAGAAGAAGTCTATCCCGAAATGCCTGACACAGAAGAATAAGGAGGTAGAAGTATGGGACAGGGAATCCTGTTATCCGGCGGAGACAACATTGACTTCATGATACATGGTGTCTTCTCTTACAATCTCTTTGGGCAAGAGGTGTGGATAACAACATCGCACATATGTCTTTTGATCGTAGTGCTTGTATTGCTTCTCTTTTTCATCATCGGCGGTTCGGTATTCCGTAAAGCAGAAACGGTTCCGAAAGGTTTCCAGAATTTTGCGGAAATGATTGTGGAACTTTTGGACGGTATCGTAATCGGCGGTATGGGTGAAAAGGGCAAAGGATTTCGAAATTACATCGGCGTACTTTTTATTTTTATCCTGGTAAGTAATATTTCGGGTTTGCTGGGATTGAGACCGCCGACAGCGGATTACGGTGTAACCTTACCGCTGGGTATTCTGACTTTTACATTGATTCACGTGAACAAATTCCGGTTTAATTCAATCGGATCTATCTGGAAAGATATGTGTTCACCGTTGCCGCCCTGGTTGCCGATTTGGTTTCCTATCAACTTAATCAGTGAAGTGGCAGTTCCGGTTTCACTTTCTTTGCGTTTGTTCGCAAATGTATTATCAGGTACCGTAATGATGGCATTGGTGTACGGCCTGTTGCAGATGTTCGCACTTGTATGGCCCGCAGCACTTCATGTCTACTTTGATTTATTTTCAGGAGCAATTCAGACATACGTATTCTGTATGTTAACCATGACATATATTTCAAATGCCATGGGTGGAGAGGATTAAAATTATTTTCTAGGAGGAAAGAAAAATGGAATTTAATGAGAACTTTATTTTAGGATGTTCAGCAATCGGTGCAGGTCTTGCGGTTATCGCAGGTATCGGACCCGGTGTAGGCCAGGGTATCGCAGCAGGTTACGGTGCTTCAGCAGTAGGCCGTAATCCCGGCGCAAGAGGTGCTATCATGACAACCATGTTACTTGGTCAGGCGGTAGCAGAAACAACCGGTCTTTACGGTTTGTTGATTGCATTCCTCTTATTGTTCGTAAAACCTTTATTACCTTAATCGGAATGGAAGGGCAGATGCGTTTTTATGAACGCGTAGCGAAATAGAAGAGGAGGCAGCAGTTTGAACACAATACAGAGCATGAACTTGCTTTTGACGGGTGAAGAAGGAATGTCAAGATTGTTCGATTTGGACATTCAGTTGCTTCATGATTCGGTTCTTACTTTAGTTGCTGTATTTGTTTTGTTCCTTGTAGGCTCATATTTCTTCTTTAATCCGGCACGTAAGTTTCTGGAGAAGAGAAAACAGGGCATTGCTGATGATATTCAGTCTGCAAAGAGTGAACGTGAAGAAGCAGAGCGTTTGAAGAAAGAATACGAAGAAAAGTTAAGCGGCGTAGACTCACAGGTGGAACAAATTCTGTCAGATGCCCGTAAAAAAGCACTTTCAAACGAAAATAAAATTATTGTTGAAGCAAAAGAAGAAGCAGAACGCATTCTTGAACGTGCAAACCAGGAAGCGAAACTTGAAAAACAGCGCGTAGCGCATGAAGTGAAGAATGAAATGGTTTCTGTTGCAACTGTTATGGCAGGCAAGATTGTGGCTACTTCCATCGATGACGCAACTCAGGAACGTCTTTTAGACGAAACATTGAAAGAAATGGGTGAGAACACATGGCTAAGCTAGTTTCCAGCACATACGGAGAAGCCTTATTCGAACTTGCACAGGAGAAGAATACGGTTTCTGCAATGTTAGAGGAAGTTTCCGGGCTGCAGATGGTTTTAAAAGAGAATAAGGAACTTTCGGTATTGATGAACAATCCGAAGGTATCCAAAGAAGAGCGTGAAAGCATTGTAAAAGAAGTATTTGGCGGAAGAATCTGTGATGATTTATTGAATTTCCTGATACTTTTGGTGCAAAAAGGTAGATACGCTTACGTAGAAGAAATTCTTGCTTACTTTACAGACCGGGTAAAAGAAGCGGAAGGAATCGGTACTGCATATGTTACAACAGCAGTGGAACTGACTCCTGCAAAGAAGGATGAGATTCACAAGAAATTACTTGCGACTACATCTTACCGCGAAATTGAAATTATTTATCAGGTAGATCCTTCATTAATCGGCGGTATGACCGTTCGTATCAATGACAGGGTTGTTGACAGCAGCATAAAGACCAAATTGGAGAAGATGGAGCGTTCGCTTCTCACAATCCAGTTGGCAGAATAATTAGAAGAAAGGTGCGGCAGATTCATGAATTTAAGACCGGAAGAAATTAGTTCCGTTATTAAGGATCAAATCAAGAGATTCTCAGACCGTCTTGAAGTGGCTGACGTTGGTACCGTTATTCAGGTGGCTGACGGTATTGCCCGTGTACACGGACTGGAAAGCGCTATGCAGGGTGAGTTGTTGGAATTCCCCGGCGATGTGTACGGTATGGTAATGAATCTTGAAGAAGATAATGTTGGTGCG
The DNA here is from genome assembly GCA_045580855.1 of Lachnospiraceae bacterium. Lineage (GTDB taxonomy): Bacteria > Bacillota > Clostridia > Lachnospirales > Lachnospiraceae > UBA3766. Next base: position 34,789 of record JAZNOO010000017.1, read on the forward strand.
GTACTTCTCGGTAATCAGAAGAGCATCAGCGAAGGCGATATTGTAAAAAGAACAGGTCGAGTTGTAGAAGTACCTGTTGGTGACGCAATGCTTGGTCGTGTTGTTAATGCTTTGGGACAACCTATCGATGGCAAAGGACCCATTGCAACAACCAAATATCGTCAGATTGAAAGAGTAGCATCCGGTGTTATCACAAGAAAATCAGTTGATACACCCTTGCAGACAGGTATCAAGGCGATTGACGCTATGGTCCCCATTGGACGAGGACAGCGTGAGTTAATCATCGGTGACCGTCAGACAGGTAAGACCGCTATCGCAATCGATACTATTATTAACCAGAAATCAGAGAACGTAAAATGTATTTACGTAGCAATCGGACAGAAGGCATCTACCGTTGCTTCCATCGTTAAAACATTGGAAGAATACGGCGCTATGTCTTATACAACCATTGTTGCATCTACGGCAAGTGAGCTTGCACCCTTACAGTACATTGCACCTTATGCAGGATGTGCAATCGGTGAAGAGTGGATGGAAAACGGCGAAGACGTACTTGTTATCTATGATGACTTAAGTAAGCACGCTACCGCATACCGTACACTGTCATTGCTCTTAAGACGTCCTCCCGGACGTGAAGCATACCCCGGTGACGTATTCTACTTACATTCAAGACTTCTTGAACGTGCAGCGCGTATGAGTGAAGAATACGGCGGAGGTTCCTTAACAGCATTACCTATTATCGAAACTCAGGCAGGTGACGTTTCCGCATACATTCCTACCAACGTAATTTCCATTACAGACGGTCAGATTTATTTGGAAACAGAAATGTTTAACTCAGGTTTCAGACCTGCGGTTAATGCCGGTCTTTCCGTATCCCGAGTTGGTGGTGCGGCACAGATTAAGGCGATGAAGAAGATTGCGGCTCCTATCCGTGTGGAACTTGCACAGTACAGAGAGCTTGCTTCCTTTGCACAGTTTGGTTCCGAATTGGATGCGGATACCAAAGAAAAGCTTGCACAGGGTGAAAGAATTAAGGAAATCCTTAAGCAGCCTCAGTACAAGCCTATGCCGGTAGAATATCAGGTTATCATCATTTTCGTAGCAACCAAGAAATGTCTCTTAGACATTCCTGTTGATGATATTACCAGATTTGAATCAGAATTCTTTGAATTCCTGGATACCAAGTATCCTGAAATTCCTGAGTCTATCAAGACAAATAAGGTGATTTCAGAAGAAGTAGAAGAAAAACTTCTTGCAGCAGTAGAGGATTTCAAGAAAGATTTTGTAACAGGTATTTCATAAAACCGATACAAAGTCAGAAAGTAAAGGATGATTAAAATATGGCCTCAATGAGAGATATAAAAAGACGTAAGGCCGGCGTCCAGAGTACGCAGCAGATTACCAAAGCCATGAAATTGGTTTCTACGGTTAAACTGCAGCGTGCAAAGACAAGAGCTTTGCAGTCGAAGACATATTTTAGTTGTATGTATGATACCGTAGTAAGTTTACTTGCCAAGGCAGGAAACTTGGATGTTCCCTATACACAGAAGCAGGAATGCACCCGTAAGGCAATTATCGTGCTGACCTCCAACAGAGGTTTGGCAGGCGGATACAACTCTAATGTTGTGAAGCTGATTACCCAGGGTGGTTTTGCAAAGGAAGATGTGGATATTTATGCAATCGGTCGTAAAGGCCGTGAGACATTGGAACGTCGCGGATATACCATTAAAGCTGACTTTTCGGAATTGGCGGATGAATTTGAGTACGCAGATGCCATTAAGGTATGTAATCAGATTTTGAAGGCTTACGATGAAAAGGAAGTCGGTGAGATTTACCTTGCATACACTAATTTTAAAAATACTGTAAGTCAGACACCGATGCTTCTGAAACTGCTCCCTGTTTTACCGGAAGAGCATGAGATTGAAAGTGACGGACTTCTTATGAATTTCGAACCTCAGGATGAAGAAGCATTGAAGATGATTATTCCGAAGTATATGACAAGCCTTTTACATGGCGCATTGATTGAATCTCTTGCCAGCGAAAACGGTGCACGTATGCAGGCAATGGACAATGCAACAAACAATGCACAGGAAATGATTGATAGTCTGACCTTATTATACAATAGAGCACGTCAGGGCTCTATTACCCAGGAATTAACAGAGATTATCGCAGGTGCGGAAGCAATTTCGTAGTCTGCTATTGGAGGAAAAAGATGGCAAATACAGGAAAAATCACACAGATTATCGGTGCGGTTTTGGATATTAAGTTTGCAGAAAATAACTTGCCGGACATTAATGAAGCGATTAAAATTGCTTGCAATGACGGTAAGGAATTGGTAGTGGAAGTTGCGCAGCATCTTGGTGATGATACCGTAAGATGTATCGCAATGGGACCTACAGACGGTCTTGTTCGCGGTATGGCAGCAGAAGCAACCGGTGCACCCATTTCCGTACCTGTAGGTGAGAATACACTGGGACGTATTTTCAACGTTCTCGGTAATCCCATTGATAATAAGCCTGCACCCGAAGGTGTAAGCTATGATCCTATTCACAGACCTGCTCCCGAATTTGCAGAGCAGTCTACAGCAACTGAATTGCTTGAAACCGGTATTAAGGTCGTTGACTTACTTTGCCCTTACCAGAAGGGTGGTAAAATCGGTTTGTTCGGTGGTGCCGGTGTAGGTAAAACCGTATTGATTCAGGAGTTAATCCGTAACATCGCTACAGAGCACGGTGGATATTCCGTATTTACCGGTGTTGGTGAGCGTACCCGTGAAGGTAATGACCTTTATCATGAAATGCAGGAATCAGGCGTTATTGATAAAACAACTATGGTGTTTGGTCAGATGAACGAGCCCCCCGGACCGCGTATGCGTGTTGGTCTTACAGGTCTTACTATGGCAGAGTATTTCCGTGACAAGGGTGGTAAGGACGTGTTACTTTTCATTGATAACATTTTCCGTTTTACCCAGGCCGGTTCCGAAGTATCAGCGCTTCTTGGACGTATGCCTTCAGCGGTAGGTTATCAGCCTACATTACAGACTGAAATGGGTGCTCTTCAGGAACGTATTACTTCAACCAAGAACGGTTCCATTACATCCGTTCAGGCTGTATACGTACCTGCGGACGACTTAACTGACCCTGCTCCCGCAACAACATTTGCGCACTTGGATGCAACAACCGTATTATCACGTTCTATCGTAGAATTAGGTATTTATCCTGCGGTTGATCCCCTGGAATCCACATCCAGAATTTTGGATCCCAGAATTCTTGGTGAAGAGCATTATAAAGTTGCCCGTGGCGTTCAGGAAATTTTACAGAAGTATAAAGAATTACAGGATATCATTGCAATCCTCGGTATGGATGAATTGTCTGAAGAAGATAAGCTTCTTGTTAACCGTGCAAGAAAGGTACAGAGATTCTTATCACAGCCTTTCTTCGTAGCAGGACAGTTTACCGGCTTGGAAGGTAAGTATGTACCCGTATCCGAAACCATTCGTGGTTTCAAGGAAATTCTTGAAGGAAAGCATGATGACATTCCTGAAAGTTACTTCTTGAATGCAGGTAGCATTGATGATGTAGTTGCCCGTATGGCAGAAAGAAACCAGAAAGCGTAATCGCTAAGAACGGAGAGAAGCATGGACGATAGCAAGCTTTTTGAACTTAGAATCATTACACCGGAGCGTGTCTTTTATGAAGGCCAGGTGACAATGGTTGAGTTTAATACAACAGAAGGTGAGATGGGTATTTACAAAGGCCACATCCCTACCACAGTTATCATTGATCCCGGCGTTTTAACCATTACAGAGCCGGAACAACTGAAAAATGCGGCACTTCTTTCCGGATTTGCACAGATTCTTCCCGACGAAGTAACCATTCTTGCAGAGATTGTAGAATGGCCTTCTGAAATTGATGAAGATCGTGCAGAGCGTGCGAAAGAACGTGCAGAAGAGCGTCTTGCCCAAAAGGGAGACAATCTGGATGTTACCAGAGCAACCATTGCTTTGAAGAAAGCGATTTGCCGATTGGAAGCATTGAAATAAAAATGAGGGGGTGTAGTTTCGCGCTACACCCTTTTTATAAGGAATGTGTGCGGGGGGTGTTTGAGGTGAATATATACCTATTTCAGACACGCTTCCGCTCGGTTTTGAAATAGGGATTTTTATGGAAAATAATACACAGTGGGAAAAATTAAGAGAGAAACTGAATCAGTTTATTAACGTTGACTTAAAAGAAATTATCATAAGCAACGCGCGCAACAAAGAAAATATTACTAAGATAAAAGTGCGCCCGGTCATGCTAAAAAATGACCTGGTATATCAGGTGAGTTCTTTTAAGGGGAAACAGGTGTTTCACGAGAATGTAGACGCAGAAGCGCTGGCTGATAAATGCACGAATTGGTTACAGAATGATTTTGGTCAGATGGAAGTACATCATGAACAGGGTACGTTGATTTGTTTGTCTAATAAAAAGGGTACCGTGACTGTTAAGGAGAAAAAGACAGTGAACGTACAGCCTTCAAAGCAAGGAAAGGCGGAAAATGTAAGAAATTACGCGCAGAGCGGTGAAGAGAAAATGTTTACGGAAGAACGTTTGCAAGAGCTTTCGCACAACCGCAAGAAAAAATATATTTTAGAAGAAAATATCCCCGTGGGATTTTTGATTGATTTGGGCGTACAAACGCCCCAAGGTAAAATCATACATTCGGCATACGATAAGTTCCGCCAGATTAATCGTTTTCTGGAATTTGTGGAAGATGTTATGCCGGCATTGGAAGAACGGGAGGTCATCCGCATCTTGGATTTTGGTTGCGGAAAGTCCTATTTGACCTTCGCAATTTATCATTATTTGCACGAATTAAAAAAGAAAGATGTGCAAATTATAGGATTGGATTTGAAAGAAGACGTTATTGCGCATTGCAATAAGTTAAAAGATAAATACGGTTATACGAAATTGCAGTTTTTGACAGGTGATATCAAGGATTATACCGGTCAGGATGAAGTGGATATGGTTGTGACACTTCATGCCTGCGATGTGGCTACGGACTATGCGTTGTATAAGGCGTTGAAGTGGAATGCCAGGGTGATTTTATCCGTACCTTGCTGTCACCATGAAGTAAACAGGCAGATTAGTGGCGAAGAGTTGGCGCCTATGTTAAAATATGGTATTGTAAAAGACAGAATGGCGGCCTTGGCAACGGACTCTTTGAGAGCGCTTCTTTTGGAGAAGGAAGGGTATGACACCCATCTTCTGGAGTTTATTGACATGACACATACGCCTAAAAATATTTTAATCCGGGCGGTAAAACGTAACAAAATGATTTCTGTTGCAAAGCAGAAGGAACTTGCAAAGCAGGAAGAAGAATTCACGAGGTTCCTTGGAATTCATACCACTTTGCAGAAGTTGTTGGAAGAATAAAACAGAAAGGAGAAAAGTAAAATGAATGCGAAAATGAAAAAGACCATCAAAGTAACTGTCGTAACACTTACTTTTTTCCTAATGTTATTTTTATTCAGTGTCATTCTGAATCGCGAGAATACCGGTATGACCATGGAAATGGCAGAAGCTACTTATCCTACGGTGGCAATTCAGAATAATGCCCGCATCATCAATAAAATGCAGGGCTATGTAAATCCCATGGATACGTCTTATATGCGTGAAAGTATTACACCTTTGGAAGAAGGACGTTCCGTATCCATTTACGTGGACAAGTACGGAAGGGAGATTACGGGGCTTGCCTACGAAATCAGAAGTATTGATGGCGAACGCTTGATTGAAAGCACGAAACTTACCAACTATGTTGAGAAAAAGGATTACATTACCACCAGTTTTTCCCTGAAGGATTTGATTGAGACAAACCGGGAATATACTATGGTGATTTTGGTGTCTTTAGACACGGGGGAAGTGCTTCGCTACTACACCCGCATTATACAGGCGTACGATTACAAGGCGGAAGAAAAGCTTGCTTTTGCCTATGATTTTTCCAATAAAACCTTTGCGGAAGTGCCGGAAAGTGAAGAGCTGATTACTTATCTTGAGAGCGATTCCACAGGGGACAATACTAATTATCGCCACGTAAACATTCACAGTTCCTTTGACCAGATTACCTGGGGTGATTTGGAAGTGGTAAAAGAGACAGAACCCGTGGCTGTATTGGAAGAACTGGCGCCTTCTACGGCAGTAGTCCGTCTGGAATATATGGTGAGTTTAAAAGAGGGCAGAGATATCCATTACTATAACGTAACAGAGCGTTTTCGTATGCGTTCCGGAACGGAGCGAATGTATCTTCTGGAATATGACCGCTATATGGATCAGATGTTTTTTGAGAAGGACCATGCCTTTTACGGGAATAAAATTGTTCTCGGCATTACCGACGAGGATATTTCCCTGACCGAAAGCGAAGACGGTAATGTATTTGCTTTTGTCAAAGAGGGCAATTTGTACGTGTGCAATATTGCGGACAATAAGTTTGCCAGGGCCTTCAGCTTTTATGATGAAGATAATTTTGACTGGCGTACGAGAAACCAGGAACACGATATCAAGATTCTCAGTGTGGACGAAACAGGTAATGCCGTTTTTATTGTTTATGGTTATATGAACCGCGGTAATCACGAAGGTGAAGTGGGTATTCAGGTATATGCCTACAACGGCCTTATGAATACTGTGGAAGAATTGCTTTTTATCCCTTATGATAAAACTTACGAGATGCTTAAAGTCAATGTAGAGAAGCTGGCGTACCTGAACCAAAAGGGCGACTTTTACGTGTATCTGGAAGGCACAATTTTCTGCGTGGATTTGGAGACCGGAGAGTATCAGGAACTGGTATCCGGCGTAAGTGAGCATACTTTTAAGGTGTCTGATAATAATACCATGCTTGTATGGCAGGCCGGCAACAATACCTACAATTCCAGAGAAATGTTGTTGATGAGCCTTGAAGGCGGTAAGCGTTCGCTGATTCGTGTGGAAGACAATGAGCGCGTGTTGCCTTTAGGTTTTATGGGCAATGATTTGATTTATGGGATTGCCAATGCGGAAGATATCTATACAGACAGTACGGGCAATACAACCTTCCCCATGCATACGGTTTACATCCGTAACCAAAAGGGTGATATCTTAAAAACCTATGGCGAAGAAGGGCGTTATGTGACCGGCTGTGAAATTCAGGATAATATGATTACCTTGCAACAGGTCAAAAGAGACCGCGACGGCGTTGGTTTTACAGATACTGCAGCGGGCACGATTCTAAATAACGAAGTAGAAGAGGTCGGTAAAAACAGCATTGAAGTGGTTGCTACCGAAAGCTATAAAAAAATTGTTCAGATTGTAATGCGTTCCGAAATGGAAGACAGTTCCATTAAGTTTATGGCGCCGGAGGAAGTTTTATACGAAGGCGAAAGAAACATTGTTCTGGATATTGCGCCCCAGCAAAATACCTATTATGTATATAGCGGTGGCGGAATCTCGGGCGTATATACCAATCCGGGCGCAGCAATCCGTGAGGCATATCCTGTGGCAGGAAGCGTCATCAATGCCGATGGCGATTACGTATGGATCAAAGGAAATCTCGTAAGCCGTAACCAAATTATGAAAATTACCGGAACCAAAGTGGATGATGAGACATCATCTTTAGCGGTATGCTTGGAGACGATTCTTTCTTATGAAGGTTATTCCAGAGATGCGCAGACTTTGTTGGATCAGGATTACAGTGCAGTGGAGATTCTTGAGGAGGCAATGCCCGGCGCAGAGATTCTGGAACTGCAGGGCTGCAGCCTGGATTCCGTACTCTACTACGTAAATCAGGATATCCCGGTATTGTTTATCGGTGATGACGGAGAGGCTGTGTTGATTGTAGGATTTAATGATTTGAACACCGTGTGGATGAATCCTGCAAACGGAAGAGTCTATAAGGTTGGTATGAATGATTCGAAGGAGTTCTTTGAAGAGAACGGAAATAACTTTATTGCGTATTTACGAAATGAAGAGTAAAAATAAGAAAAACATTGTTATATTTTTAATGAATATAACAATGTTTTTTTATAGTTAAAATGGCAAATGCATTATTGAGAAAGAATTGTAAAGATAGTATAATAAAAACAAAATGCAATAAAGAAAAAATGAGAGCAAAAAATATAATATGTATACGGAGGATGAGAATGAATTTAACAGAATACAAATCTTGGCAATTAAAAGAAATTGCTAAAGCGTTAGAAGAAAAAAATGTTAATAAAACAAAAATTGAGGTTCCGACTTTTCAACGTAATTTGGTGTGGTCTGATGAGCAAAAGAGAATGTTCATTGACTCGGTTAAAAGAGGGTTTCCGATTGGAACTTTGTTGTTCTATAAAATACCAGGAAAAGATACATATTCGTTGATTGATGGATTGCAGAGAAGTTCTACAATTTTGGATTATATAAATAACCCTACTAGATATTTTGATGCGTCAGATGTTGAAAATGATGTTGTTGAAAAGTTATTTATTGGTTTAAACATAACAAACTTAAGTAAAGAGTTATTTAGCGAGAAAATAAGGTCAGATATTAAAACATTTTTGAGTAATAATGATATGAATGATAAGATGCTTATAGCTAAGTGCGCTAAACACATACTTGAAAAATATGTCGAGGGTGATGGAAATGAAGTACTAATGAGCACAATGGAAAATATTTCACCATGTATAGAAAAGTTTATGGATGTATATGATTTAGTAGCGCAATCACCAATGCCAGTAATGGTATTCAGTGGTGATGAAAGTGATTTGCCAACTGTTTTTGAAAGAATTAATAATCAAGGAACGCAATTAGGGAAGTATCAAATTTATGCAGCTTCATGGGCTGTAAAAAACTATACAGTAGTTGTTGAAAATGAAAGTATTATTAACCATATTATTGCAAAATATGAGGCTTTTATTAACGGTGGATATGTGCTTGAAGGGTATGATAAAGACGAAATAAAAACAACTAAACAATTAAGCTTATTTGAATATGTACTAGGTCTTGGAAAGTATATAACTGCAAACTATGTAAATTTATTTCCGTCAGATAAATCAGTACAGGATATTAATCAAGTTGGTTTTGAAATTATAAATGCGTGTTTTGGAAAAAATAATAAAGAAATTAAAAATTTGCATATTAATTTAAATAAGATAGACATAAACTTATTTGAAAAGCGTTTGCTCGAAATTATTGATACAGTTAGTGCAATTTTAAAACCCTATATTGAATTTAAAGGAAATAATCATGGCGGAAGAACTATTTTCCATGCACAAAATCAAATTGTATCTATTATTGCTAGTACGTTTAGAGAAAAATATTACATAGAAGAAATTGATAATGAAAGTAATGATGGTATTGAAGGTAAAGCTATAGTATATAATTTTAGTGAACCCAAATATGATTGGGCAGATAAACTTAAGAAACTTAAAACGACTTTGCCACAACATTATGTATATGATATCATATCGCACAATTGGGCAGAGGGGGGATTTGGAAAAATCTATGCAATTTTAAATGATAATAAATATTTACGTCCTATTGAAAAGGAATTATGGGATAGTAAATTAGATGATTGGCTATTAAATATGAACGAAAGAAAAGAGAAGAAGAGCATAGCCAATCCTAAAACTTTAGAAAAATTATTTTTAAATTGTGTATATTTAAATCAATTTTCATCGTATGACCAATTGAATGATAGTAATTTTGATATCGAGCACTTGGCAACAAAAGAATGTATGAAAACAATAATACGAGAACATTCTTGGGAAGGACTGCCCATTAGTTCAATTGGCAATTTATGTTATTTACCACAATACGATAATAGATCCAAAGGAGCGAAGACGATTTATCAAGATGTTTCATATATTGATAAATTACAAGCAAAAGGATTGTTAATATCTGATATAGAAGAAAAATATACATTTACTTGTCAAGAGGATATGGAATGGTTAGCTAGAAATTATTCAGATGTTGAATATGAAACATTCCGTACAGAATATATTCAATTTTTAAATAATAGATTTGAAAAAATGAAAAGTAAATTTTATGCAACACTTAAAATTGTAGATGAGATTTAAAATGCACATATAAAAACACCTACCAAAATATACGGGTAGGTGTTTTTATATTTTTTTATCAATCCTTACTCATCTCATCTAACAACGAAATCTTAATATCATACAGCTTGCTTGAAAGGTCCACATACACTTCGTGGGGGTTTGCAAAACGTCTGGTTTCATCCCACATTGTATCCTGGTCTTTTAAACAGTAATCTCTGATTTCCATAACGGAAGGAGAGGCGTAGACACACTCGCCATTGAGGAAAACGGGCACCAGCAATTCCTTAATCGTAAAAGTACCGGGCTTCATTTTGGTCTTCTTCCAAGGTTCGTTGGGGTCAAATAAAAGGATAAAATCGTCTTCGGTATATTTCTCATCTGCAAGACAAATTAAGTCTGCCTTAATCTTGCCGGTTTCCTTCTCGTAAATACGATAAACCGTTTTGTTCCCGGGGTTTGTTACCTTGGCAGAGTTTTCGGATAACTTAATCTTGGGAATGTACTTGCCGTTGTCATCACGGATGGCAGCGAGTTTGTAGACACCGCCGAAAGCAGGGTTGTCTGCGGAGGTAATTAAGTTAGTGCCTACGCCCCAAGAGGTAATTTTAGCACCCTGTAATTTCAAACTTTCAATTAAGTATTCGTCTAAGTCGCTGGATGCGGAAATGACCGCATCGGGAAAACCTGCTTCATCCAACATTTTACGGGCCTTCTTAGACATATAGGCAAGGTCACCGCTGTCCAAACGGATGCCGTAGTAGCCAAGTTTAATGCCTGCGTCGCGCATTTCGCTAAAGACGCGAATAGCGTTGGGAACGCCGGATTTTAAGGTATCATAAGTATCAACCAAAAGGATACAAGCGTTGGGATATAGGTTTGCATAGGTTTTAAAAGCGGTGTATTCGTCATCGAAACTCATAATCCAACTGTGGGCGTGGGTTCCTTTTACGGGAACGTCAAACAACTGTCCGCAGAGAACGTTGGAGGTGCCGATGCAACCGCCGATCATAGCAGCGCGTGCACCATAGGTACCCGCATCGGGGCCCTGTGCACGCCTCAAACCAAATTCCATAATGCCGTCGCCCTGTGCAGCATATGCTACGCGGGAAGCTTTGGTGGCGATGAGACTCTGGTGGTTGATGATATTTAAAATGGCAGTTTCCACAAGCTGGGCTTCCATAATGGGTGCAATCACCTTAAGAAGCGGTTCTCTCGGGAATACAACGGTTCCTTCGGGAATGGCATAGATGTCACCGCTGAAACGGAAGGTGCTTAAATAATCCAAGAAGTCCTGCTCAAAAATCCCAAGACCTGCAAGATAGTCGATATCTTCTTTTTCAAATTTCAATTCTTTGATGTATTGAATGACCTGCTCTAAGCCGGCTGCAATGGCGTAACCGCCACCGGAAGGGTTGGTGCGGTAAAACATATCAAAAACCACGGTTTTATCATTTTTACTCTTAAAATAACCCTGCATCATAGTGAGCTCATAAAGGTCGGTCATAAGTGTCAGATTCTGTCTGTCCATAAATTCCTCCCCAATAGGAAATATAGTGTGAGTATAGACATATTTACAATAAAATACTCATTATGGATATGATACTATTTTTAGGGGGTAAAAGCAATAAAGAATACGCACATTTCTTTTTGCATAGCAATACAGAATGCTTGAATTTACCTACATAAAAGGATATAATTATATGATGTGATAAAATGTGTAAAGTGTGGCTTTGTGCAGGCACAAAAGCTATGGCTGATGGAATATTTTATAATAATGGATATGCGCGTGGGCGCAGAACGGAGGATGCTATGAAAATCACGGTTTTAGCCGGCGGGAACAGTACGGAGAGAGACGTATCATTGGTTTCCGGTACAGGAGTTTATCGTGCGCTGAAATCAAAGGGACACCAGGTTGTACTTTTGGATGTATATCTGGGTGTGGAGTACGATAATCCGGATGTGATTTTTGACGATACAAGAGACTGGGCAGAGGGTATGAAGGCGGTCAGCGAAAAGAACCCCACTATGGAAGAATTGAAAGCCTTAAAAAATGGTGATACGGATTTCTTTGGTAAGAATGTTTGTGAAATCTGTAAACGTTCGGATATCGTTTTCATGGCCCTTCACGGAGCCAACGGTGAAGACGGAAGAATCCAGGCGGCATTTGACCTGATGGGCATTAAATATACGGGCACCGATTATTTGAGCAGCGCAATCTGTATGGATAAGGCAATTACTAAGGAATACTTCCTGATGTACAATGTGCCTACCCCTAAGTCTGTGACCGTTTACAAGGGTGAAGATGTGCGTTCTATGGCAGAGACCATCGGTTATCCTCTGGTGTTAAAAGTATCCCGAGGCGGTTCCAGCGTCGGCGTTTATATGGTGCAGAACAAGGATGAACTACTGCAGACTGCCAATGATGCATTTCAGTACGAAGACAAGGTGCTTTTGGAGCAGTTTATTAAGGGCCGTGAATTTACCTGCGGACTTCTTGAAGGAAGAGCTTTGCCGGTAGTGGAAATTGCGCCGGTGGAAGGCTTTTATGATTATAAAAATAAATACCAGGCGGGCAGCACCATCGAAACCTGTCCTGCAAATATTTCGGATTCCTTAAGGGATAAAATCCAGCAGGCGGCAGAGCTTGCCTATAAGGTGCTTCATCTGCAGACCTACGCCCGCATTGATTTTATGGCAGATGCTGATGAGAATGTTTACTGCCTTGAGGCAAACACTTTGCCTGGTATGACACCCACTTCGCTTTTGCCCCAGGAGGCGGCAGCGGAAGGTATGGATTACGCGTCGCTTTGCGAGCACATTATTGAGATTTCATTGAAGAAATACCGCTAGGGGGAAATGAAATAAACCCGTGCAGAACAAATGATACGGAATTGATTTCCTGAAATAAAAGCGATTTATCGGAAAGGAAAACGCCATGAAAAATATGACCTTTGAAAACATTGCCAAAGCGTGTGGCGGTGAGTTGGTTTTAAACGGTGCCGATGCCGGAACTGAGATTGCGGGTGCGGTACTTGATTCAAGACTTGTAAAAGAGAATTATCTGTTTTTTGCCACCAAAGGCGAGCGTGTGGACGGTCATAATTACATAGCCAAAGCCTTTGAACTCGGCGCCGTAATAGCCGTGTGCGAGCATATTCCCGAGGGCGCGGAAGGGACTTTTATTGTTGTAAAAGATACTTTTATTGCCTTGAAGCAGATTGCTAAATTTTATCGGGAAAGCCTTGATATTAAGGTGGTAGGTATTACGGGAAGTGTCGGTAAAACCAGTACCAAGGAGTTCATTGCATCTGTCCTTGCACAGAAATATAAGGTATTGAAAACCGAGGGGAATTTCAACAACGAAGTGGGACTTCCGCTGACGGTTTTGAAGCTTCGTGATGAGCACGAGGTGGCAGTGCTTGAGATGGGCATCAGCGATTTTGGCGAGATGACAAGATTATCC
>JAZNOO010000018.1:0-12421 GCA_045580855.1 Lachnospiraceae bacterium
TTCGTTTCCAACGTAAATGGACAATAATTTCTGTTCCATTCTCTCGTTCCCCTTTCATGTAAGAATCTTAGTATATTTTGACTAAACCGGCAAAGCCGAATTTATTCCGTAAGTTACCGTTCAGAACTAAATCTGAAACAATGAGAGATACCAATTAATAATCGGTTCTCCGAATAAGATTGTAAGATATATACCGGCGCATAAATACGGACCAAACGCCAAGACATGTTCTTTCTTCTTATTAAAAATCATCTTGCCGATATGTATCACCGAACCAAGTACACAACCAATCATCATCGCAAGTATAATTGCTTTCCAGCCAAGAAGCAGTCCTGCAGCCGCCATAAGCTTTACATCGCCGCCTCCCATACCGCGTCCTTTAGTTACCCACACAATAAACAAAAACAACAAACTTACTGTAAAAAATCCAATTACATATTCATACCAGTGCGGATAATCAATAATCACTCTCGCAACACCTAATACCGCAATAAAAACATTACAGCCAAATGGAATTTCCATTGTTCTCTCATCAATGACCGTAATGACAATCAGTACAGATGCACATAAGCAAAATAAAATACTTTCCCACTTCAATCCATGCACTAACACTACCGCAATCCAAAGCAACCCATTTAAAGCTTCTACAATCGGATATTGCCATGAAATCTTCTTCTTACAGCTACGGCATTTACCACCCTGAATCAAAAAACTAAATAGCGGGACAAGTTCATACCACTGAAGCACATGACCACAATGCATACAATGCGAACGTTCTACTGCTATATCTTCCTTCAGTGGTATTCTATAAATACACACATTCAAAAAACTACCAACCACTATTCCCAACAAACTTACCATAACAAACAAAACAATGGTTCCGTTTGTTCCAAGCATTGTAAAATCCGCCATGTTATCTCCTGCAAAAGATAGGCATTTCTATATTTTTACACACCTATCCAGTTATAAGAATTATAACAAATTCACCCTTTATCAGCAAGCAAAAATAATATTTTTCTAAAAGAGCATCCTATCTTTGTAAAATATTCACAATTCTGTCATAAAGTTTTTGTTTATTTGTAACATTTACCATTGTGAAAAATCGCATTTTATACTTATTTTCATTGCATTTGCGTTCATTTTGCGCCTTTTATTGCTATTGTTCTACAAAACCTTACTCAATAAATCCACAATCGGTGTAATCGGAAAAATTTTGGTTGCCAAACGAAAAATCCCAATATGAAGACCGTCAACCGAAACAGCCTTATGCAAAGCCGCATCTCCCAAGGCCCTCCTTACCACAACCTCCGGCGTATTCATCATTGCCTTTTTAAAAGGACTGATCCCCGTGCCGTATCTCTCACTCACATCAAAGAAAGGCGTATTCACAGGTCCCGGACACACTGCCAGCACATGGATTCCGCGCGGTTTTAATTCTGCGCGCAAGGCCCTTGAGAAATTAAGCACATAAGATTTGCTTGCCCCATAAACCGAATAACCCGGGAACGGCATAAACCCGGCACTGGAGGCAAGGTGAATGATATGACTGTTTCTTCGCATAAAAGGAAGGCACATTGATGTAAAATTCGTCAACGCTTCACAATTCAAGCGAATCATTGCCGCCTGATCTTTCGCTGTCATTTCTGCAAACTTTCCGTGAAGCCCCATTCCTGCACTTTGGAACAGCATTCTGATGTTAGGATTCAGCTTATACAAAACATTCTCAAATTCTTCCATATCCCCATCATCTGTCACATCCATGGCAAAAGTCCTGACGCTATGTTGCAACTTCTTCTGTAACTCAAGAAGTTTTTCTTCTCTTCTTCCGATAATCCAAATTTCATCAAGACTTGCAAATCGTCTGTCAATCTGAATTGCCGCCTCATAACCGATTCCCGATGTTGCCCCTGTAATAATCGCCACTTTCATTTTCTTGTTCTCCTTCCGCTAATCATCTTTCGTTTTTTGCATTGTCCCTTTAGATATATATTACATAGCTATAACTTTTTCATTCTTTTATATTAAAATTTCTCCGCATAATAACTCTTATATCCCTGCCCAAAAATTTCACTTGCGCTGGTTACAATCATAAAAGCATTGGTATCTACTGATTTTACCACTTCTTCCACCTTAGGCGCAATTCGTTTCTTCACCACGCACATAATGATTTTTTTCTTTTTATCCGTATAGGCGCCTGTCCCTTCCAGGTAGGTCACACCCATATCCAAGTCTTCCATGAACTGTTTCGCGATTTTATCAGGTTCGTCGCTGATAATATAAATCAGTTTCGCTTCGTCCTTGCCATACAGCACCAAATCCAGAACCCAGCTGGTGATCATAATAGCAATTACCGCATACATCGCTTTCTCAAAATCGCGGAACACAAAAAGTGAGCCCGAAATAACAATCAAATCCACAATCAAAAACAACGAACCCGTTTTAATATGAGGGTGCTTTAAACGCAGAAGACGCACCACAATATCCGTACCGCCCGTAGTAAGTCCGCTTTTTAGAACCATTCCAAGCCCTACCGCAATACAGATACCGCCCGCCACAGCGGCAAGCAACATATCCGTCGTAACCGGTTCCAGTCTCTCGAACACATTTGTAAAAACAGATATCAATACCAGGGCCGACAAAGTCCCCGCCACAAAACGCCAACCAAATTTTCTCCAGGCAATAATCAAAAGCGGAATATTCAACACAAGAATCAAGGTACCCGTTTCCACATGAATCAAACGATTCAAAAGAATGGATACACCCGTCACTCCGCCCGGCGCCAGATTGTTCGGATCCAGGAATAACGCTACGCCTGCAGAATACAAAGCTGTCGCAAGAATTACTTTAAAAATCTTATATATTATTTTAAAAATCTTATTTTTCTTACTTTCTTTCATCATTCCCACCGTTTCATATAAATGCCAAAAAACAGGCAAGCTTTCCTACTTTTAGCATACCTGTTTTGGCCATAATTTATTCTTTCTTATTCAATATCAAACAGTGCATTTACAAACTGTTCACTGTCGAACTTCTGTAAATCCTCAATGGTTTCACCCACACCAATATACTTCACGGGTACTTTTAATTCAGACTGGATTGCCACCGCAATACCGCCCTTGGCCGTACCGTCCATCTTGGTAAGAATGATGCCGGTAAGGTCTGTTACTTCTCCAAACTCACGGGCCTGCATCAAAGCATTTTGTCCCGTAGTACCATCCAAAACAATCAGATTCTCTCTATGGGCATTGGGAAACTCTCTCTCGATTATACGGTTAATCTTCTTCAACTCTTCCATCAGGTTACGTTTGTTATGAAGGCGTCCCGCAGTGTCACAAATCAAAACATCCACATTACGAGACTTCGCCGCGCTTACCGCATCAAAAATAACACTGGCAGGGTCTGAACCGGTATTCGCCTTAATAATTTCCACTCCTGCTCTGTTGGACCACTCTTCCAACTGTTCCACCGCAGCCGCACGGAACGTATCCGCAGCCGCAATCAACACACGCTTTCCGTTGTCTTTTAACTTGCCCGCAAGCTTTCCGACAGATGTGGTTTTACCAACGCCGTTTACGCCGATTACAAGAATTACCGACTGGGTATTCTCGAATTCATACGCAGTCTCCCCGACCTTCATCTGTTCCTTGATATTTTCAATCAGAAGTTCGCGACACTCATGGGGTTCTTTGATGCGCTGTTCTTTTACCTGCTTACGCAAGCGCTCCATAATTTCACCGGTAGCATTAACACCGATGTCCCCCATAATGAGTACTTCTTCCAGTTCCTCATAAAAATCTTCATCAATATGTGAGTACCCCTTAAAAACAGAGTCCATGCCATTTACAATATTGTTTCTTGTCTTTGTAAGCCCCTGCTTTAACCGGCTAAAAAATCCTTTTTTCTCCTCACTCATAAAAGACCAACCTTTCCGAAATACAATCGCTGTTGCGATTATTATAAAAGATTATCATTCTGCATAAAAGCAAACGCCCTTATGCCTCGTTCTTCTGTAAATCCACGCTGACCAAAGTTGATACGCCCTTCTCCTGCATTGTGATACCATATAGCTGATTTGCCTGTTCCATAGTACCGCGTCTGTGGGTAATAACAATAAACTGTGTAGACTTTGTCATCTTATGCAAATACTTGGCAAAACGGTCTACGTTGCTTTCGTCAAGCGCCGCCTCAATTTCGTCCAAAAGACAGAAAGGCGAAGGTTTTAAATTCTGAATTGCAAATAAAAGAGAAATCGCCGTCAATGTCTTCTCACGAGGGGATAACTGCATCATATTCTGCAATTTCTTGCCGGGGGGCTGTGCGATTATCTTGAAACCTGCTTCCAGGATATCATCATCGTCCATAAGCTCCAAGTTTGCCTGGCCGCCGCCAAAGAGTTCCTTGAACACCTTATCAAACTCGTGATCTATCTCCGCGAAACGCTCCCTGAACTGTTTACGCATCAATTCATCCAAGTCCACAATAATCTTCTGAAGGCTCTTCTCTGCCTCAATCAAATCTTCGTGCTGCTTATGTAAGAATGTGTAACGTTCCATTACGTTCTTGTAATCTTCAATTGCGTTAACATTAACATCGCCGAGACGCTTAATCTTATCCTTCAAAGAAGAAACTTCCTTCTTCATTGCCGGCAAATCATTCATTTCCTCATTGCGAAGACCCTGGGCATCATGAAGGGTAATTTCATACTCCTGCCACATATAACTGCTCTGAGACGCCATAGACTCTTCAGCGCGTTCCTTCTGGGACTTCAAACGGAAGATTTCCTTGTCCAAATCATTGATTTGCTTACTTAACTTATCTCTTTCTTCAAAGAAACTCTTCTGTTTTGCGTTTAATTCATCGCGCTTTGCAATTGCCGCATCCAATTTAATCTGGGTATCAGACTTTGCCGTATGGGAAGCCGCAATGGTTTTCTCAATTTCTTCAATACTCTCGGTCTTAAACTGAATATCACTGGTGCCGGAATTAATGCCTTCCACAATTTCTTTCTTCTCGTCTTCGTGACGGGCAATTTCACCGTCCACACGATTCAAATTCTGCTGTTCAAAGCCCTGTCTCTGCAGCAACTTCTCAACTTCCACGTCCAGTTCGGCAACCTTATTTAACTTCTCGGTTTCTTCCGCTCTTGCTTCTTCCAGTTTCTTCTGGTTTACGCTGATTGCTTCCGTCTCCTTCTGCTCCAAAGCCTGGGAATCAGCGAATTCCTTCTGGATAGCATCTTTTTCTTCCGTAATGTGCTGTAAGGACTCTCTCAAATCCTCTTCTTCCAGCTTTAATTCATCAAAGCCCTTCTGTACATCGCCCTTCTTTTCCTGTGCCTGCATTACATTCAGGCGCGCAGTATTTTGACGGATAAAAGCACCCTGTAAGTTATCTTTGGCATCCGCCATATTCTTACGAAGTTCATTACGTTCTTTCTTTAAGTTCTCGATATCATCCAAAATACCGTCGATTTCTTTTAAAAGTGTCTTAACCTTCTTCTCCAGTTCGTCCATTTCACGACGACGCCCAAGGAGGTTGCTGTTGTTTCTAAACGCACCACCGCTGATAGCACCGCCGGGCACCAGAAGTTCACCTTCCAAAGTAACCATACGAATGCCGTAATCAAACTTCTTGGCAATTTTTAATGCATTATCTACGGTATCAACCACAACAATACGGCCAAGCATTGCCTTGGCTACATCCTTGTATTTCGCCTCAAGGTTAACCAATGCGTCTGCCATTCCGATTACTCCCGGCTCATTTAACGCTTCCGGATTCTTGAATTCCTGGGGATTGGTAATGCTTGTCAACGGTAAAAAGGTTGCTCTACCATGCTTATTGTCCTTTAAGAACTGAATCATCTTTTTAGCGGTAGCTTCATTATCGGTAACAATGTTCTGGATATTACCGCCAAGCGCAGTTTCAATTGCAGTCTCGTACTTCGCGTCTACCTTGATAATGTCCGCAACAACACCGCAGATTCCGGGATTGGAAGCTTTCTGTTCCATTACCTTCTTAACACTGCTTCCGTAGCCTTCATAACGTTCCGTCAAGTTGGTGATAGCTTCTAACTTAGACTTTTCCTGATGGTAAAGTACTTGTGTGTCGCGAAGCTTCTTATCCATCTCACCCAAATCGTCATGGATTTTGCCGGCACGTTCTTCCATTACTCGAATTTCATGATTGCGGTCCTCGATCTCCTTGGTTACAGCCTGGAACGCCTCTTCTAATTTAGCAATTACATCATCCTGCTCTGCCTCTTCTGTCTTTGCCTTTAAAATGCGGGCATTTAATTCAGACAAACGGATATTATTCTGCTCTGTCATAGAATCCAAACGGCTTATTTTTGCCTTAATGGTAGCTCGCTCGTTTAAAAGCTCAATAATACAGTTTTTACTCTTTTCAACGCTGAAATTTAAGGTTTCAATATTGGTCTGGCAGGCAAGCAATTCTTCTCTTGCCGCATCTCTTAATGCAACACCTTCCGCAGTCTTAGCATCAATCTCGTTCTTAGACTCTAAAATAACTGCCTTCTCAGCTTCCTTCGCCGCCAATTGCTCGTCCACGGAAGACAGGCGTGCATTCATATGCTCCTTGTTACCCTCTGCAGAGTGAATCTGCTCTTTTAAAAGCTTGATTTCACCCTCTAATTTTTCACGCATAACATCGGTATTTGCAAGGCTGGAACGGGACTCTTCAATCTCTTTCTCAAGCTCTGCTAAAATACCTTCTATTTCATCATATTCTGCTTTTAACTTTTCATTCGCTTCATTTGCAATATTGAAGTCATTTTCTGCAATAATTGCCTTTTTATCCAGTTCTTCCAACTGTTCGCGGACACGCTTGCTTTCCAAAAGGAACACATTTACATCCAAAGTCTTTAATTCTTCTTTGTGCTTTAAGTAAATCTTCGCCTTTTCGGACTGCTTCTCCAAGGGTCCGATCTGCTTCTCTAATTCGGATAAAATATCGCTGACGCGCACTAAGTTCTGCTGTTCTGCCTCTAATTTACGACAAGCTTCCACCTTACGTCTTTTATACTTAACGATACCTGCAGCCTCATCAAAAAGCTCACGGCGGTCTTCGGGCTTGGAACTTAAAATTTTATCAATCTGTCCCTGACCGATGATGGAATACCCTTCCTTACCGATACCGGTATCATAAAAGAGTTCGTTCACGTCCTTCAAACGGCAAACCGTACCGTTGATTAAGTACTCACTTTCACCGGAACGGTAAATACGTCTTGCAACGGTTACTTCATCGTAATCAATCGCAAGGGAATGGTCGGAGTTGTCCAAGGTAATGGCAACATAAGCAGACCCCACAGGCTTACGCATCTGGGTACCCGAAAAGATAACGTCCTGCATAGACGCACCACGCAACTGCTTAATTCTCTGCTCACCGAGAACCCAGCGCACCGCATCGGCAACGTTACTCTTACCGCTACCATTGGGTCCTACAATACCGGTGATACCGTTTGTGAACTTGAACACTATTTTATTTGCAAAGGACTTAAAGCCCTGAACTTCAATACTTTTTAAATACATTTTATTACCCTTCGTATAAATTTACATTCATTTCTTTCTAAAATTGCCATCCGCCAAGCTTACAATACTTATTCTTCGCGCATTTTCTTAAGCACAAGATATGCAGCCTGTTGCTCAGCCTCTTTCTTGTTATGTCCCACTGCCGTAGCCATACATTCATCATTGATGTAAACTGCCACTTCAAAACTCTTGTCGTGCTCGGGACCAGCTTCTCCAATCAACTTATAGCAAAGCGTTTTATCTGCTTCCGCCTGGATTTTTTCCTGTAAAATACTCTTACTGTCTACAAACAGCTGATTCTCCTCCACATCATCCAAAACAAACTTATGAATGAATTTTCTTGCCTCTTCCAAGCCACCATCCTGGTACATCGCACCGATAATTGCCTCGAAGACGTCAGAAAGAATGGAATTACGTTCACGTCCACCACCGGCCTCTTCACCCTTGCCAAGCAAAATCAGTTCACCGAGATTAATCTTTCTCGCGCAAAACGCCAATGCCGGTTCACATACCATAGAGGCTCTCACCTTGGACATTTTACCTTCGGACATTACAGAGTTCCCATCATACAGAAATTCACTGCTGACAAGCTCTAACACCGCATCACCAAGGAATTCAAGACGCTGGTAATTCTCCCATTTATTGATTTTTAACTCGTTGGTAAAAGAACTGTGAGTCAACGCGCACTTAATCAGTTCTTTATTTTTAAAAGTATAAGAAATACGTTTCTCAACTTCTGCGATAATCGCATCTACGTTCATATTGTTTCTCCGTCAACGGTGTTTTCCTTTCTGATAAAAAAGTACACCGCCTATTCTTTCATACATCATTCATAGAAAAAGCCCTGACGGGCTTTGGCAGATTAAGAATTCTTCTCTGCTTCCATAATTACTTCTACCGCTTCTTTCACGTTGGTAATCTTCTCCACAGCCTCTGCGGTAATGGTAATGTTTAATTCTTCCTCTACGCCGCTTACAATCTGGTAAACGTCAAGGGAATCAGCACCCAAATCTCCCAAAAATGTGGTTTCTTCCGTAATTTCATTGGGATCTACCTTGAGAATATTTGATATTGCTGTTTTTAATACTTCAAGTTCCATTTTATCTCCGTTCTTCCTTTTACTTCTGTTTTTAGTCTGCTTTTTCTTTCGATTATTCTTATTGACCTGACTTGCAGACCAAAATGTCTTTTTATTCTGCGCTTTCCCCGGTCTTGCTTAAGCTCTCGCTGATTTTACGGTTAATATCGGATTTCTTGAAATCCACGCACTGTAAAATAGAATTCTTCACTTCTTCCGCCTTGGAACTGCCGTGAGACTTCACAACCAAACCTTTCAATCCAAGCAAAGGTGCACCGCCGTATGCATCGGTAGAGAATTTCTTCATTACCTGCTTCATACCGGGTTTCACAAGCATACCTCCGACTTTACCTCTGGTAGTTGACATCATAGAATCCTTAATCAGCTTCACAAGGGTCATACCAACACCTTCGTATAATTTAAGAATAACATTACCTACGAAAGCATCACATACGATAACGTCCACATCGCCGTTGGGAATATCTCTTGCTTCCACGCTGCCTACAAAATTAATATCAGGGCAGGCTTTCAACAAAGGGAAAGTTTCCTTAACAAGCGCATTCCCTTTCTCTTCCTCTGCACCGACATTCACGATACCGACTTTGGGATTCTCAATACCCATAATATTCTTCATATAAATAGTACCCATCTTGGCAAACTGCACAAGATAAGCAGGTTTCGCATCCATATTGGCACCGCAGTCAATAAGAAGCGCCATACCCTTGGCCGTAGGAATCAAGGGTGCCAAAGGAGGTCTTTGTACGCCCGGAAGACGTCCCACAAGAACCTGTCCGCCAACCAGAACCGCACCGGTGCTTCCGCAGGATACGAAAGCATCTGCCTGACCTTCTTTTACAAGGCCCATACCTTTTACAATGGAAGAATCCTTCTTGGTACGGATTGCATTTACAGGGGGTTCTGCCATTTCGATTACTTCTCTGGCATCTACAATTTCAACCTGTTCCTTATTATATTCGTACTGCTTTAATTCAGCCTCAATCAACTCCTGCTTACCGGTAAAAATTACCTGTACCTCAGCATTCTCTTTGATGGCTTCTACTGCGCCTTTTATAATTTCCATAGGGGCATTGTCGCCACCCATAGCATCCACTACGACTTTAACATATTCTGACATAATGCATCTCCATTCCTTCGCAGGTCTATTCACACCCTTTATACTATGTATAAAAAATACGCGTTTCCGTTTAAGGACACAAACCCACACTCGTCTACTACTATACTAAAATTGCAAGTAAAAATCAAGATTTCATATAAAAAAGAACTTTAATAGCAATTCCTGCGAAAACAGGCAATCTTCCGCTATTTTTCTCATAAAAATAAAATGATAAAATTTTAGTTGACAAAGTCCCCTCCTGCTTGTATAATTCATAAAGTACGAATATTTCCGGCATCGGTTTATGATATGGAGGTGTAACACAATGTCTATTTGTCCTAAGAATAAATCTTCCAAAGGTAGAAGAGATAAAAGACGCGCAAACTGGAAAATGAGCGCTCCTACATTAGTAAAGTGCAGCAAGTGTGGTGCTTTAACAGTTCCTCACAGAGTTTGTAAGGCTTGCGGTTCTTATAACAAAAAAGAAATCGTTAAAGTTGAAGATTAATTTTAGAGCAAAAAGACTTTCGGTTACGAAGGTCTTTTTTATTGCTCTTCTGTTGCCTAATATTTAATTGCATAATTTTACTTTAAACATCAACGCTTCTGCCGCTGATGTTTTTTATATTAGAAAACGCCATCCGCAAATTACGGATGGCGTTAAATCTCTTTAATTTTATTCTTAGTTCAACTGTGCCTGTGCTACTGTAATTGCAATAACACCAACGATATCTTCTGCTGAACATCCTCTTGATAAATCGTTTACAGGCTTTGCAATACCCTGAAGGATAGGGCCATATGCATCTGCCTTCGCAAGTCTCTGTACAATCTTGTAAGAGATGTTACCTGCATCAAGGTTGGGAAAAATAAGTACGTTTGCTTTACCTGCAACATCGCTGTTCGGTGCCTTGGAAGCTGCTACGGAAGGAACGATTGCTGCATCTAACTGGAATTCGCCGTCTACGGTAATTTCAGGATACTGTTCCTTAGCGATTCTTGTAGCTTCTACCATCTTGTCAACCAATGCATGCTTTGCACTGCCTACGGTTGAGTGTGAAAGCATTGCACAAACTGCCTTCTCTCCTACCAAAGCTTCGAAGCTTTCTGCAGAAGATGCTGCGATTGCTGCCAATTCTTCGGGATTGGGATCCTGGTTCAAGCCGCTGTCTGCAAAGATGAAAGTACCGTTTGCACCGAATTCGCAATTGGGAACGTCCATTACGAAGAATGCAGACACAAGCTTACAGCCAGCCTTAGTCTTGAGAATCTGTAATGAAGGTCTTAAAGTATCTGCTGTAGAGTGGCAAGCACCTGCTACCAAACCATCTGCGTCATCAGCCTTCAACATTACGATACCGAAAGTAATTGTATCTTTTAAAAGGATATCCTTTGCCTGTTCTAAAGTCATACCTTTCGCTTTTCTTGTTTCGTATAAAAGATTTGCGTAATCATCAAACTTATCGCAATTTGCAGGGTCAATCACCTTTGCTGCGCTGATATCAACGCCTGTGCTCTTTACGTGCTCGTCAATCTCTGCCTGGCTACCGATTAAAACGATGTCAGCCAAATCTTCCTTGATTGCCTGTGCAGCTGCGTAATAAGTTCTGTCGTCCATTGTTTCCGGAAGAAGAATTGTCTTCTTACACTGTTTTGCTTTTTCTTTGATTCTGTCTACGAATGCCATTTTGCTTCTCTCCTTTATATGTTTGGGGTTGTCCCTGTAACACACAAGGGGCCGCTCCAATATTTGATAGTAATGTGATTATCATATTTCTCTCGATAATCCTTGAATATTATACATAAATTTTTTTAAATCTACAAGGGTGTGCGATGGTTTTTCCAAAAATTCGTCTTTTTTATCACAGTTATATTAGCGTCTGGAATCACTTTTATAAAAAATAATGTATTTTTTACACAAATTAACTTGTCACTATCTTTCAAAAATGTTAAGTTTAAAAGAAAGGTAAAAACAATTTGGGGAATTTGCTTTGAAAGGGGGCTTACAATGAAGGTAGCCGGTATTGTAGCAGAATACAATCCGTTCCACAACGGACACGCATATCATATGCAGAAAGTGAAAGAATTGACAGGCGCAGATTATCTTGTAGTGGTAATGAGTGGTAATTTTACACAACGAGGTGTTCCGGCGCTGATCGATAAATATACAAGAACCAAAATGGCTTTGGACGCAGGTGCTGATTTAGTACTGGAACTTCCGCTCTATTATGCAGCAGGCAGTGCGGAATACTTTGCTTCCGGCGCTGTTGCCCTGCTTGATAAGTTGGGTGTGGTAGATACACTCTGCTTTGGCAGTGAGTGCGGCGATATTAAGACATTGACGGAAGTTGCAATTCTTTTATCCAAGGAAGATGAAGCGTTTTCTAATGCCATCAAGTCTAAAATGAAACTGGGACTTACCTATCCCCGTGCAAGAATGCAGGTGATTGAAGAAACGTTGCCTAATTCTTTTATGCACGTGGACGCCATGAGTTATCCCAACAACATTTTGGGCATCGAATATATTAAGGCAATCATTCAGCGTGACAGCAAGATTCTGCCCCAGACCACAAGACGTATGGGCGCAGGCTATCACGATCGTATGGTGACCGAGGTAATGAGTTCTGCGCTCTCCATTCGCGAATCCTTGAAGCCTGCAGACTCTTTGGAAATGATTCAGAGTTC
>JAZNOO010000019.1:0-34053 GCA_045580855.1 Lachnospiraceae bacterium
ATAAAAGATATAGATTTAACCTTAGATTATATTAAATGAATATAAAGGAGAGCAAATATATGTTATTAATTGGAACAAAAGAAAATGAAGGTTGGATATTGTCCAGATGGAATTTGACATATAGGGTTGGCTGGGAACATATTTGTAAGGCAGTGAATTCGGTTTATGAATTTTATACAAATCAGGAAGTTTTGGTTGAAGATAAAGTTGCTGCAATTAACGCCAAAGAAGAAATTTTATCATTGGCTGAAGGCGGTGGATTAACAATCCGCGGAATTTCTACGATTATTAAGGTTCCTATTATGATTACATTTTATAATCAGACGAATATTGTAGATGTGAATGTGGCAAAAATGACTGACGAATTCGCCGTGGCAGATTATGAGAAGTTTAATAAATCTTTGTGTCAGTATTTGGACAGTATAGAATTGGCTATGTATCGCTAATATTGTAGTAGACACACAATATACATAGGTAAAAAGTGGCAGGTAGTAGAGATTTAATGGTAGATAACAAGTGATAAGCAGTAAGCAATTAATAATAAGCAATATTTAATCAATGATTAATATATTTTATAATAATACATTAACGGAGCAGTAGATGTCAGAACAGAAATTTTATATGGATATAAATGAGGAAGAACAGAAGGAACGTGCCATTTTGGTAGGGGCTGACTTTGATAATATGGAGGATTTTGACCTTTATATGGACGAGTTAAAGCAACTTGCAAGGGCTTGTAATATGGAAGTGGTTTGTATGATCACCCAGAAGCTTGATATGCCTAATAAGGCAACCTTAATCGGGCCCGGAAAGGTAGAAGAGGTAAAAGAATCGGCCGTAATGTTGGATGCGGATATCGTAATTTTTGCCCAGACCTTATCACCCTCACAACTTCGAAATCTCCAGAACCAGTTGCATATTGCCATTATGGACAGAACTTCGCTTATTTTAGAAATTTTCTCAAAAAGAGCAAGAACCCGTGAGGCTAAAATTCAGGTAGAGGTGGCAAGATTACAATATACATTACCGCGATTAGTGGGATTACATGAGGCCTTAAGCCGTCAGGGTGGCGGAAGCGGAAGTATGAGTAATAAGGGTGCCGGCGAGAAGAAGTTAGAACTTGACAGGCGTTATCTTGAGAACCGCCTGGCACAACTTCGCAGAGAGTTGAAGGATTTGGAAGAGAATCGTCAGGTACAACGTAAACGCCGTGATAAAAACGGTGTTTTTCGTGTGGCTTTGGTTGGTTATACAAATGCCGGTAAATCTACGCTTATGAATGCTTTTATTGATTATGGTAAAAAAGGCGATGATTTTGATAAGGATGAGAAAAAGGTATTTGAAAAGGATATGCTGTTTGCTACCCTGGATACCACCGTGCGAAGAATTGAACCGGAAGGAAAAATTCCTTTTCTTTTAACGGATACCGTAGGATTTGTAAGCCATTTACCCCACGCTTTGGTGGAAGCTTTTCATTCGACTTTGGAGGAAACGAAAGATGCGGACGTGCTTTTACACGTGGTAGATGCTTCGGATGTTAATCATAAGGAGCAGATTGACATTACAAGAGAAGTGTTAAAAGACTTGGAATCCGGCAGTATTCCGGCAATTTATGTGTATAATAAGGCGGATGTGCTTTTTGCGCCTGAAGAGTTGCCCAAACGCATCGGAAATAAAATATATATGAGCGCAAGTATGCAAATCGGAATGGAAGAATTACTTCAGATGATTCAGGAAGTTTTTATGAAGAATTATATTGCATGTGAGCTTTTAATTCCTTATCAAGACGGTGCAAGTTATGCACGCCTTAAGCAGAATGCCCAAATCACGGAAGAAGAGTATGCCGAAGAGGGAATTCGGATTAAGGGGAAGTTGTTGAAGGAAGATTATATGCGTTTAAAGGACTATATTTTACATTAAAAGTAATGTGTGATAAAATAAAGTGTTAATATACTAAATTTGTAAGGCATATGAGCGATAGGGAGCGCGCTATTTTAAATGAAAAAAGTTTTTATTGTAGCAGTAATTATTGTTGTTGCAATTATCATCGGTATATTTGTAATTAACATCTATGAGGCAGATACAGAGGTTACCAAAGAAACCACCAAGGTGGGTGTAATTCTTAATGGTAGCATCGATGACCGCAGTTGGAGCCAGTCTCATTATGAGGGGCTGGAAGCAACTGCGCAGGAATTGAATTTGTCAATTATTTATAAAGAAAATGTAGTTCCGGAAGAGATTCCCGGAATTATTGATGAGTTCGTAAAAGAAGACTGTAAAGTGATTGTTGCCAATTCTTTTGAATTTGGTGAATACATTAATGAGGCAGCGAAAGAATATCCTGAAATATATTTTTTACATGCTACGGGTGTGGGTGAGGATAAGAATTTATCTACATACTTTGGTCGTATCTATCAAATCAGATATTTAAGCGGCATTGTGGCAGGATTACAGACTGAAACGAACGAAATCGGCTATGTAGCGGCATTTCCGATTCCGGAAGTAAACAGAGGTATCAATGCTTTTACTTTGGGAGTGAGAAGCGTTAATCCGGATGCTACGGTATATGTCAGTTGGACGAATTCATGGAACGACGATACTGCAACTGCGGATGCAACAAACAAACTTCTTGCAAATCATAATATTGATGTTCTTGCAATGCATACGGACTCTTTGATGGCACTTGAAATTGCCCAGCAGGAAGGAATTATGTCCATCGGATATAATTTGGACAACAGTCAGGATTATCCGGATACGTATTTAACGGCTGCAGTTTGGGACTGGGAGGAATTTTATACCCCTGTAATTTTAAAATGTCTTCAAGGCAAATTTGTTGGAAAGCATTATTGGGAAGGTATTGAAACCGGTATGGTTTCCCTGGCGCCGCTTACCAATCTGGTTGATAAAGAAACGGAAGCAATTGTGAATCGTGAAATGGAAAAGCTTAACAGCGGTACTTATGATGTATTTTACGGCCCGATTTATGATAATGAAGGTAATCTTCGTGTCGAAGAGGGCGAGTGTATGACTGATAACGCCATGCTGAATGAATTTGACTGGTATGTTGAAGGGGTTGTGAGTGATGAATAATGTAAAAAATAAACGATATATGCTGTTAATTGCAGCAGCGGTATTGTTGATTATTATTATTGTATCTATTTTTACAATTAATTGGAAAAAAGAGGATAAAATAAAAATCGGATTAATTATAACAGGTGCCACTAACGATGAAGGATGGAACGGTATGCATTATCAGGGCGTAAGTTCTGCCTGCAAAGAACTGGGCGTGGAACTTATTGTTAAAGAAAATGTTGCCGAAGGAAGCGGACAATGTGAGATTGCCATTGATGAACTTGTAAAAGAAGATGTGGGGATGATCATTTTATCCAGTTATGCTTATCCTGAGGAAGTGCAGGAGACGGTTCAAAAGTATCCGCAGGTTTCTTTTTACGGAATTTCGGCAGAATACGGCGCTGAAAATATGACTTCCTATTTTGGAAGAATGTATCAGGCCAGATACTTGGCAGGCATTGTAGCCGGTATGAAAACCGAGAATAATGTAATCGGTTATGTAGCAGCGATGCCAAACAGTGAAGTAAACAGGGGAATTAATGCTTTTACCTTAGGGGTAAAAAGTGTTAATCCGGATGCGACCGTGAACGTTGTTTGGACCAACGAATGGGAGAACGAAGAAAAAGAATCAGAAGCGGTAGATGTTCTAATTAATGAAGTGGGTGCGGATGTTTTGACTTATCATCAGAACCAGCACTACGTTGCCCAGAAAGCCGATGAAGCAGGCGTGTATTCCATTGGTTATAATGCAGTGGCGCAGGGTTTGTCTGAGAAATACCTGACCGCAGCAGTGTGGGACTGGAATGCCTTATATTATCAGATGATTCGTGAATATCTGCAAGGAAAGGGGAATTCTGTAGAACGTCACTGGTTCAGTTTGGATACCGGTGTTGTTGCTTTGGCAGAGTGTTCTGAACTTGTAGATGAAGAAATATTGCAAAAGATTGAGTCTGCAAAGCAGGAAATGGCAAGTGGAAGACAGATCTTTTCAGGTGTAATTTATGATAATAACGGAATTTTGCAATGTGATGAAGGTGAATCCATAAGTGATGAAATATTACTTAAAAAAATGGATTGGTTTGTGGACGGAGTTGTAATTTATGGAGAATAAACCCGGTTTAAAATTGATCAAAAATAACATATGGGTTGTAGGAGTCAGTTTTTTTGTACTAATCATTGTTTGTATTGCCATGTGGTGGAAAATGCAGGATATTATTGATGTCCAAATGGAGCATCAGGTGGCGGAACAAAGTAAAACCATAGCTAAAGTTGTAAATAACAGTTTTAGTGAAGAACTGCGTTTGTTAAGTGAAGTATCTGCTTTTATCAATATGGAAAACGGGCAAATGGAAGCATTTCTTGATGAAGAAGAGGGTGTCTCTTACGGTGTCCTTCGTATTGACGGTACAGCAACCTTTGGAGAAACTTTGGAGATTTCGGAGTATAACGGAATTTTTGAGTCTATTCACGGAAATGCTGCAGTCAGTTGCGGAGATGATGCAACCGTTTTATTTACAGTGCCTGTTTATAGTGGCGATAATGTAAAATATGTGTTGTATAAACTCTATGATGGTGCAGTTTTAGCGGATAAAATCGACATTTCCTGCTATGACGGCAAGGGTGTATGTGCTGTAATTGACATTGACGGAAAAATCTTGCTGGAAATGGATGAAGCGCCTTTGGAAGCGGATTTTTTTGATGCAGAGAACCATATAAAAACTTTTGAAAGCATACGTTCTAAAATGAATATCAGTGCGGCGGCTGCATCATTGTGCGAGGATAACAGAGAAGATAAGGTGCTTTTTGCATCAGAGACCGAATACAGTGGTTTATACATAATTGGATGGGTGCCTAAAGATGCGGTGGCGGGAGATGTTACCCTTTTGGTTCCCCTTGTATTGTGGTGCTTTGGTCTCTTGTGGTTGCTTTTGGTTATTGTAACGATTTACTTGTTAAGTGCAGAAAAGAAGGCCCGCGAAAGTGATGAGTTGCGACATGCGAAACTGGTTGCAGAGCAGGCGAACCATGCCAAATCGGACTTCCTTGCCAATATGTCCCATGAAATCCGTACACCGATTAATGCAGTAATTGGTATGAATGAAATGATTTTAAGAGAAAGCGGAGATGAGGCAATTCTGGAATATGCAGGTAATATTGATATCGCAAGCCAGAGCCTTTTGTCCATTATCAATGATATTCTGGATTTCTCCAAGATTGAATCGGGTAAAATGGAAATCGTCAATAATGAGTACAAGTTGGGTGAATCTTTATACGATGTTGTTAGTATGATTGAGCTAAAGGCAAAGCAGAAGGGCCTGCATTTTGAAGTCGACGTGGATGGTGATTTGCCGGAAGTTTTGTATGGCGATGATGTCAGAATTAAGCAGGTTTTATTAAATCTTTTAAATAACGCGGTAAAATATACTGCAAAAGGAACCGTCAAATTAAACGTAGGCGGTCAATATGATGCCGACAATGAAAATGTAACACTTATAATGGCAGTAGAGGATACAGGTATTGGTATCCGTCAAGAAGATATAGCCGGTTTGTTTGAACATTTTCAGCGCCTTGATTTAAAAGCAAACCGAAATATAGAAGGTACAGGACTCGGACTGGCAATCACCCATAATCTTGTGCAAATGATGGGTGGTAAAATTGAGGTTGAAAGTACCTATGGAAAAGGTTCTGTTTTTACGGTGCTTTTATCCCAGAATATTCGCAGTGCCGGTAAAATCGGCGATTTTAAGAAAAATTACTGTATGTCCACCGGTCGTTTGCAGAAATATCAGACAAGTTATACCGCGCCGGAGGCATCTGTCCTTGTGGTGGATGATAACCAGATTAATCTCCAGGTTGTGAAGAATCTTTTGAAGAAGACCTGTATACAGATTACAACCTGTACAAGCGGTTCCGAGGCTTTGGAACTTATGTGCCAAAACCGCTATGATGTTATTTTACTGGATCATATGATGTCAGGTATGGACGGTATTGAAACTCTGAAAAAGTCCAAAGAACTTGAAGATAATAAAAATAAAGACGTGGCAGTAATAGCCTTAACCGCCAATACGATTTCAGGGGCAAAGGAAATGTATATGCGTGAAGGTTTTACCAATTACATGAGCAAGCCAATTGTCGGTAAGGTTTTGGAAGAGGTATTGGTAAAATATATTCCTGCGGAGAAGGTTCATTACGTCGAAGTTGCGATTGATGATAAAAATGCCGAAAAGGCAGACAGTCCAAAGGAAAATACTGTTAAAGCGGAGCCGGAGAATGCCGGAGAGAATACGCTTTTAAATCCGGATTTGGGAATGAAATATTGCGCCGGAATTAAGGAGATGTATTTGGAAGTTCTGAAAATGTTCTTAGACCAGTATGAGAGTAAAAGGGCTGATTTGGAGCGGTATTATGCGAATGAGAATTGGAATGATTATACTGTGATGATTCATTCATTAAAGACAAATGCATTGAATGTAGGTTGCGAATCTTTTGCTGAAGAATGTTTGAAATTAGAAAAGGCCGGAAAGAAACTTCGTGAAAACGTAGAAGTTGAAGAAAATAAGAAGTATATTTTAGACAATCACGAATTGACAATGGAATTGTATTCCAAGGTGATTGACGAGGTGAAAGCATACCTTGTACAAGAAGGGAAAGAAGTATAATGGAACAAGAGGATTTGATGAAGATATCTAATGAAGAAGAGGATATTGGTGTAGGTAAAAGTCATATTTTGGTAGTGGATGACGACGCAATGAATTTATTTATTGCAAAACGTATTCTTTCCGCCAAATTTAATGTTGATACGGTTTCTTCCGGGAAAGAGGCATTTGTCTTTTTGGAGAAGAATGAAACAGACTTGATTTTGCTTGATATTTGTATGCCGGAGATGGACGGTTTTACTTTTATGAAGTTAATAAAGGAAATGCCGGGATTAAAGGAAATTCCGATTATATGTTTGACTGCGGATAATGAGAAAGAGTCGGAAGTAAAGTGCTTTGAATTGGGTGCGGTGGATTTTATTACCAAACCTTTTATCGATGAAATTATGTTTCAGCGTACAAGCCGTATCATAGAATTGTCCCGCTTGCAGAAGTCGCTTCAGAATGAAGTAGAGTACAAAACCAGGAAACTGGAGAAACGTAGTCGTCAGTTGAAGCGTATGACGGTGCAGGTAATGCAGACTCTTGCGGGAACCATCGATGCCAAGGACAAATATACCAATGGTCATTCTCTGCGTGTGGCGGATTATTCGGCTATGATTGCCACCAAAATGAATATGCCACAGGAAGAGGTTGATAATATTTATTACATCGGTTTGTTGCATGACATCGGTAAAATCGGTATTCCGGACGATATTATTAATAAAACCACCAAACTTTCTGATGATGAGTATGCGACAATTAAAACACATCCTGTCATCGGTTCGGAAATTCTTAAAAATATGTCAGAATTGCCGGATATTATGGTTGGTGCAAGATGGCATCATGAACGATATGACGGAAAAGGATATCCTGACGGCCTTGCGGGAGAAGAGATTCCTTTGGTGGCGAGAATTATTGGTGTGGCGGATGCATATGATGCAATGAGTTCCACGAGAAGTTATCGTGGCGTTTTACCGCAGGAAGCCATCCGCAGTGAAATGCAGAAATGCGCCGGTTCGCAATTCGACCCGGAAATTGCCGACATTATGATAAAAATCATAGATGAAGATACAGAGTACAGATTTAGGGAAAAATAGGTGAAGAAAAATGAAGAAGATATTGATTGTAGATGATGATGCCATCAATTGCCTATTGGCAAAACATGCACTTGCCGCTGATTATAACGTTGAGACGGTAAATTCCGGTATGGAAGCGTTGGATTTCTTGGGGAATGAAATTCCGGATTTGATTCTGATGGACATTGAAATGCCGGAAATGGATGGTAAGACGGTAGTCAAAAAGATTAAGGCTTGCGAAGCGTGGAATAAAATACCTGTGGTGTTTTTGACGGCGGATTCCAGCCCTATTACGGAAGCGGATTGTCTGCAGTGCGGCGCGGATGATTTTATCACCAAACCCTTTGTGGTGGATGTTATGAGAAGCCGCGTGGCAAGAGTGTTGGAGGCACACGATGTCCGTAAAGATTTAGAGCAGGCATTAGATCAGGAAACCATTAAATCCTATACAGATGCGCTGACAGGCCTTAAAAACAGAGCCTATTTGGAAAAAGAATTAAAAAAACTATTGGAAGAAGGCCATAGAGGAACCTTGTTTATGACGGATCTTGATAACTTCAAGTCAATGAATGATACCTATGGACATATGGTTGGTGATGCGGTTCTTCAGAATTTTGCGGATACATTACAAATGTATTCAAAAGATGATGATATTCTCTGCCGATTGGGTGGTGATGAATTTGTTGCATTTTTTACGGATGTAACCGATTTGAATGAGGCATCCGATAAAGCGGCCGGAGTCATCAAGACCTTTGCCGAGAAGATGGGTGCTATGGGATATGCGGGCATTGTGTCCGTTTCCATTGGTGCTAAAATTGCCGAAAGTGGCGAGACATTCGAAAACTTATACAGTGATGCGGACGATACCTTGTACTTTGTAAAAGAAAACGGCAAGAATTCATATCATTTCTGGAGCAAAGATGGTGTTGTATCGGATATTCAGTTGCAGGCAATTGACACAGATGCGGAGCTGGAAGATATTCATCGCATGATTTCGGAAGAAAAGGGACAGGATAAGGGTGCCTTTCATGTGGAGTATGACGATTTTAAGAAGTTGTATGACTTCTCTATGCGCACAGTCGGACGCAGCAATCGCGATGTGCAGACCCTTCTGTTTACCTTAAGTTCAGGCGGAACGAATACAGAAGTTGCCATGGATGATATCATGGAAATTTTAAAACAGGCGGTTATCACTTCCTTACGTTCCGTAGATACCGGGACAAAGTACAGCTGCAGCCAGTATATTGTTCTTTTGATGGATACGGATCTGGAGAACGGAAGAGCGGTAGCCGGACGTGTACTTGAGAAATTCAATCAGAATGAAAAGGTTAAAGCATCGGGCGTTAAGGCAAGCTTTGATATTCAGCCATTGAAGGCAAAATAAGAGTTTTAAATAATTTTATACATAAAGAAGGCAACGCAGAAAAAACTGTGTTGCCTTTTTTGAAAGAGTATTTTAAATAAAAAAAGAAACACGATTTCTCGCATTTCCTTTAAAAATTGAAAAAGTAACTGCCGGCGGTGGGACTTGAACCCACACGTGGTTGCCCACAACAGATTTTGAGTCTGCCTCGTCTGCCATTCCGACACACCGGCATAAGTTATCAACCGTTGTTTATACTATCATAAATTTATGATTCTTGCAAGGAAAATTTGCAATTTTTATAAAATATATTTTGTTAAAGTATTTTTACAAAAATAGTAAAATAATATCAGTAAAAGATTATGGTTATAAAAGTGAATCTTTTAAATTAATCTGTGGTTTTACTTTAAAAATAGTGCAATTTGGTGTATTATAGATAATAGTGTATTATGTGTGCATTTTGGGTTTTAATAAAGAGGAATGACTATGGAATGTAAAGAGGTTCAGAAGCAAATTCACAGTTTCATAGATGATAAATTGGATAGCAAGGAAAGTCTTGCTTTTATTGAGCATATTCGAAAATGCCCGGGGTGCATGGAAGAGTTGTCCATCGAGTTTTTGGTAATTACGGGTTTGCAACGTTTGGATGATGCGGAAGCCTTCGATTTACAGCGCGAATTGGACGATAAAATTAAGACCAATGAAGAAAATGCCCTTCGGCGTAAGAAGATGTCCAGAATCGGATTTTTATTTATTATCTTTCTTGCTGTGGTGGCAGGATATTATGTGTCGATGTTGTTTTATACTTAAGTAGTAAAAGTTATGAACAGCAGACTTTAAATTGTAAAAATTAGTTTATCCGTGTGAATGTATATTTATGTAGTTGATATGAGGTTAGACTTATGAGTGAAAAAATCGTTTTAATAGATGGTCACAGTATTTTAAACAGAGCCTTTTACGGGGTGCCCCTACTTAGTAACAGTAGCGGTTTGCATACCAATGCCGTATATGGGTTCTTAAATATTATGTTTAAAATTCTCGAGGAAGAGAAGCCGCAGTTTTTGGCGGTTGCCTTCGATTTGAAGGCCAAAACCTTTCGCCATGAAATGTTTGCGGAATATAAGGGCACAAGAAAACCTATGCCTGCGGAATTGCATGAGCAGGTGCCCGTGATCAAAGAAGTGTTACAGGCCATGGGAATTCTTATTATGGAACAACCCGGGCTTGAAGCGGACGATATCTTAGGAACCATGGCAAAACGTGCACAGAGTGCAGGAATGGAAGTAGCTTTGATTTCCGGTGACAGGGATTTATTGCAGATTGCAGATGAGCATATCAAAATCCGTATTCCCAAAACCAAGGGCGGCGGAAAGACAGAAGTGGAAGATTATTACCCTGCGGATGTGGTTGCCAAATATCAGGTGAACCCCAAGCAGTTTATCGAGTTAAAAGCCCTGATGGGCGATACGGCTGACAATATCCCCGGCGTACCGAAGGTTGGTGAGAAAACCGCTACGGATTTGATTGTAAACTTCGGCAGTGTGGCAGGGGTATACGAGCACATTGAAGAGGTGTCAAAGCCTGCTATCCGTAAAAGCCTGGAAGAGAATAAAGACTTGGCAGAGCTTAGTTTAAAGCTTGCTACCATTGAAATCAATGCAGAGATTCCTTTTGATATTAAGGATGGCGTGATTGGTGATTTCTACAATGCGGAAGCTTATGCCTTGTTCCAGAAACTGGAATTAAAGTCCTTCTTGGGTCGATTTGCCGCAGGCGTGGTAAAACAGGACCGAAAGGTTGAGAAAGTGACGGTTACAACCGTGAAAGATGCCAAGGCATATTTTAGCAAGGCTATGAAGGCGAAGTGCGTAGGTGTAGCACTTTTACCGGTAGAAAAAGGCGAAGCGGTTGCGTCTTTCGAGCAGTTGTCTTTGTTTGCATCACAGGCTGAAGAGAGTAAAATCATTGGAATTGCCCTTGCCTGCGAAGCAGAGCAGATTGTTTGGATTGCTAAGAACGAAGAAATCAGCGAAAGTTTCCTTTTAGAGAATTTGCAGGCCCTTGCGGTAGGCAAGAATGGCCCTGTGATTTCCATATATGACAGCAAAAATGCTTATCCTTTTATGGTGTCCAAGGATTTGCGTAAGAAGTCTTCCAAGGAGATTTCGGGACGATTCTTTGATATTTTAATCGGAGCCTATCTTTTAAATCCGTTAAAGAGCGATTATGCGGTAGAAGACATTGCATCGGAGCACTTGGATCGTGTAATGCCTACCTTCAAGCAGGAGTTTCCTAAGATGACGCCGGCAAAGGCTTATAATGAGAAGCAGGAAGCTTTGATATCCTATTATTGCGATATTGCGGGCGTAGCATATGACGCCTACGAAATATTAAAAGAGAAACTTCAGCAGGCGCAGATGCTTGAACTCTTTACGGAAACTGAAATGCCCTTATCGGTGGTTTTGGGCGAAATGGAAGAGGAAGGCGTTATCGTAAAAACGGATGAGTTAAAAACCTACGGTGATGAACTGCAGGAAAAAATAGAAGTTTTGGAAAAACGCATTCACAATGCGGCAGGCGAGGATTTTAACATTAATTCGCCGAAACAGTTGGGTGAAATTTTATTTGATAAAATGGCTTTGCCCGGCGGTAAGAAGACCAAAACCGGTTATTCTACGGCAGCCGATGTATTGGAAGGTTTGGCAAAGGAACACCCGATTGTGGCGGATGTGTTGGAGTACAGAGGTCTTGCTAAATTAAAATCCACTTATGCGGACGGTTTGGCAGGAGAAATCGCGGAAGACGGCAGAATTCATACTACCTTCCATCAGACCATTACCGCAACGGGACGTATCAGTTCGACGGAGCCGAACTTACAGAATATCCCCATTCGTATGGAGATGGGACGCCTGATTCGTAAGGTTTTCGTGCCTAAGAGCGGTTGCGTGTTTATGGATGCGGACTATTCCCAGATTGAACTTCGTATCCTTGCCCATATGTCCGGAGATGAGCAGTTGATTGAAGCTTATCGTTCGGCAGAGGATATTCACAGAATTACAGCGTCTAAAGTATTTCACGTGCCTTTTGAAGAGGTGACTCCCTTACAGAGAAGAAATGCCAAGGCTGTAAACTTCGGTATTGTATACGGCATCAGTTCCTTTGGTTTGAGCCAGGACTTAAGTATCAGTCCGAAAGAAGCGAAAGTATATATTGATGAGTATTTTAACACGTATCCCGGAATTAAGGCTTTTCTTGATAATGCAGTGGCAGACGCCAAGAAGTTAGGTTATTCTACAACGATGTTTGGTAGAAGACGTCCGATTCCCGAGCTTTCTTCATCGAATTTTATGCAGAGAGGTTTTGGCGAGCGTGTAGCGATGAACGCGCCCATTCAGGGAACGGCGGCAGATATTATGAAGATTGCAATGATTCGTGTGAGAGACCGTTTGGCAGAAGAGAATTGCAAGTCCAAAGTACTTCTGCAGGTGCACGATGAACTGCTACTCGAAGTGGAGAAAGAAGAAGTATCCAAGGTAGAAGAAATTCTTCGCAGGGAAATGGAGAATGCGGCGCAGTTAGCGGTATCCTTGGATGTGGATTTGCATACGGGAGATAACTGGTATGAAACGAAATAAACCCTTCAGGGTGATTGGAATTACCGGTGGTGTCGGAGCCGGCAAATCGGTGGTTTTAAATTATTTAAAAGAGAAATATCCCTGCGAGATTTTGGTGGCGGATGATATCGGCAATGAGGTAAAAATGCCCGGCGGCAGATGCTATGAGGCTTTTATCGAATTGGTAGGTGAAGATATTGTCTTAGAGGACGGCACCATTGACAGGGCTAAGGCGGCAGAGAAGATTTTTGCGGATGATGCACTTTTAGACGAAGTCAATGCTTTGATTCACCCTGCGGTAAAAGATGAGGTGCGAGAACGTACCGCTAAGGCAAAGGAAGAAGGCAGGGTCGGCTTTGTTTTCATTGAGGCGGCGCTTCTCATAGAAGCAGGATATTTGCCGGAACTGGATGAACTTTGGTATGTATGTGCCGGCGAAAGTTTGCGTGCAAAGCGCTTAATTGAAGCCAGAGGATATTCCACAGAGCGCATCGAAGGCATCATGGAGCAACAGCTTACGGAGGAAGAATTCCGTAAATATGCCCACCGTGTAATTGTAAATGACGGAACCATTGAAGAATTAAAAGAGCAAATAGATAAAATTATGGGGGACTATTTATGGCAGGAGTAAAATATCCCGCGTCTCTGGTATTCGGTCTTGATATCGGAACCAGAAGCATAGTAGGAACAGTTGGATACAAAGACGGAGATTGCTTTTATGTAGTGGCACAGGCAGTCAAGGAGCATGAAACCCGTGCAATGATTGACGGACAGATTCATGACATTGCCAAGGTTGCCGGAACCATCAAAGAGGTAAAAGCAATTCTGGAAGAGAAGACCAAGCGCAAGTTAAAAGAAGTATGTATCGCTGCGGCCGGTCGTGTTCTGCGCACGGAGTATGCCTATGTGGAGAAGGATTTTGAAGTAGAGACCACTATTACTGATGAGCATATTTATGACTTGGACGGTGCCGGTGTGGAGAAGGCTTATGCGGCTTTTAACAAGAATCTGGGGCCGGATGAGAAGTTTTATTGCGTTGGTCATAGCGTAATCCGTTATTATATGAACGGTAATGTTATGACCAATCTTGAAAACCATAAGGCAAAGCAGATTGGTATGGATTTGATTGCAACCTTCCTTCCCAGCGATGTGGTAGATGGTTTGTATACCGCAGTGGAAATGGCGGATTTGACTGTTGCGAACCTTACATTGGAGCCTATTGCTGCAATTGAGGTAGCTATCCCTGAGAAATACCGCATGCTAAATATTGCCCTTGTGGACGTTGGTGCAGGTACTTCCGATATTTGTATCACCAAGGACGGAAGCATTGCGGCTTACGGAATGATTCCTACGGCGGGGGACTGTCTCACCGAGATGATTGCCCAGCATTGCCTTGTTGATTTCAACGTAGCAGAGGAAATTAAAAGAAACGTTACCGAGAATGGTGTGGCTGAGTATGAAGATATTATCGGCCTTCCCCAGTCTATTACCAAGGACGAGATTTTACAGGTATTAGAGCCGGAGATTGATAAAATGACTTCTCAGGTGGCGGAATGCATTATGAAGTTAAACGGAGATAAACCTGTCAGTGCGGTATTTGTTGTCGGCGGTGGCGGTAAAATCGAAGGTTACACCAATCATTTGGCTGATAAAATCGGCATTCAGGTACAGCGTGTTGCTTTGCGTGGTGAGGAAGTAATGCAGAAGATTATCTTCCAGGACGATTCCTTGAAGAAGGATTCTCTGTTGGTAACACCCCTTGGTATTTGTTTGAACTTCTATGAGCAGAATAACAACTTTATTTTCGTATCTTTTAACGATGAGAGAATGAAGTTATACGATAACGGTAAATTGACTATTGTTGATGTGGTAATGCAGGCAGGCATTCCTAACGAAGCTTTGTTCCCGAGACGTGGCGCGGGTGTTACTTTTACATTGAACGGTAAGCCTAAGACCATTCGCGGTAATCAGGGTGAAGCCGCAGAATTTTACTTAAACGGCGAACCAGCGGATTTACATAGTTATATCCACGCAAACGATATTGTGCGTTTGCTTGAGTCTACCGCTGGCGAAGATGCGGTGGTAGAACTTGGAAGTCTTGCGGAAATGAAAGAAAGTATTACGGTAATCGTAGATAAAACACCGGTACAGTTCCCGAAATTTGCCAGCGTAAACGGCGAGCTTCGTTCACCGGCTTATGTGGTGCAGGAGGGCGATGAAATTGAGATGCTTAATTACTACACCGTACCGCAGATTCTTGAGTTTATGGACATTATTTTAGACAAGAGCAAGTGTGTCAATGTCAATAATAAGAAGGCTGATAAGAGAACAAAGGTGTATGATAATTTTACTTTTGATATTGTGAAAGCAACACCGCCGAAGAAGAAAAAGACGACGAAGAGCAAGGTCGGAAGTAAGTCTGCCGGAACCGAAAGTAAGAGCGGCAAGGCAGGAAGTGCGGATAGTAGCACAAATAAAGCAGGAAGTGCGGACAACGATAAAAATGCAGACACAAAGGTGAATGCAAATAAGAGCGTAACTGATGACGTGGAAACGAAAGCAGATGCATTTGCGGATGATATGTCGGATTATCTTGCTGATGTGGAAGAAACCATGGCAGAGGAAGAAAGTGTGATAGAAACAACAGGAACTTCTTCTGCAAATGCTACCACAAATGCAGGCGCGGATGCAGAAGCGCAGGAGGCGCCTAAGCCTGCGGCAGTTGAAATGATGGTTATGGTAAATGGTGCGCCCATTACCTTAAAAGGCAAGTCTTCTTATGTGTTTGTTGAAGTATTTGATTATATTAATTTTGATTTGTCACACGCCAACGGCCGTTCCATTGTAACGCAGTTAAACGGCAGACAGGCGCAGTATATGGAGCCTTTAACACCGGGCGATGTGATTGAAATTTACTGGAAGGAAAGATAAAAACAAATGAGACTGGTCAGTATTGCCAGCGGTAGCAGCGGAAACTGTATTTATGTGGGAAATGATAACACCCATCTTTTGGTGGATGTGGGCATCAGTGCTAAAAGAATCGAAGCCGGATTAAAAGAAATTGACCTTTGCGGCAAAGATTTGGACGGTATTCTGATTACTCACGAACATTCCGACCATATCCAGGGCATTGGTGTTATGGCACGTAAATACGGTATCCCGATTTATGCCACCCGTGGCACGATTCAGGAGATTTTACAGAAAAAAACATTAGGGGACATTGACGTATCGCTTTTTGAGAGTATTCAGGCGGACAGTCCTTTTATGATAAAAGATATGGAAATTAATTCCATGCGCATCAGTCACGATGCAAGAGATCCTGTGGCGTATCGTTTCCGAAGCGGTGAAAAATGCGCCGCCATTGCGACGGATATGGGCACATATGACGATTATACCGTAGATTGCTTGAAAGGCTTGGATGTGCTTCTTTTGGAAGCAAATCACGACATTAATATGTTACAGGTAGGGCCTTACCCTTATCCCTTAAAACAGCGTATTCTGGGCACGCATGGGCATTTGTCCAATGAGGCCGGCGGAAGACTTTTATCCAAGGTTTTACATGATGATATGAAGGCTATTGTGCTTGGACATCTGAGTAAGGAAAACAACTTGCCGGAATTGGCTTATGAAACAGTGAAACTGGAAGTAACCATGGGGGATAATCCTTACGACGGCAATGATTTTCCGATTCTTGTGGCTAAAAGGGACGGGACGTTTCCGAAGTTGGAGTTTTAGGGTATCAACAGAGCGTGATTGGTATAGAAAAGCAGGGATATGTTTTGGAGAAAAATATGAAGAATGCGAAGAGATATCTATTATGTTTAGTTGCATTGGTTGTAGTGTTTGGTACGTTAACGGCCTGTGGCAATAAGATGACAACATATACGTATGATAATGAAGCTGTTAACAATATCGAAATAGAGAAAGCAGAGGTTTATTTGGACAAACTTGTAATTAAATTTGCCAATAATTCTCTTTCAAAGGTGACAAATGTAAGATGTTACGGAAGCGATTTTTCTATTGTAGAGATGGAACCACATTTTTCTTTTAAAAGAAACACGCTTACTATTGAAACGCAAAACGCAGATATGATAAGCGGAATAACTGTACGAGTGGACAATGATTTTTATTTTAATGTCAGGTATTTAGATTCGGATTCGTATGCAATGTTGGTTTATGACTGGGTGGCTTACGATATTGGTTTTGAAGAATATGGTGATGTTAATGCGTACAATACAGAAGAAGAGAAGGATTTACAGGAAGCAAGATTTGCCGTATTGGCGGATACAGAAGAAATAGCATATAGTAAAATGTTAGGAATGTGGACTAACGAAAGTGAAACAGTTCGTATTGAATTTTCTTATACGGAGGACGAGTTTTACAAAGAAATAACTGTTCATCAGTTTAGTGGTGACGAATGGATTGTAGAGAGGACGGTTCCTATTACCAGTGCATCAGAACAGAATGCTGATGAATATGTGCAGGTTACATTATTTGATAATCCTTCATGGGGTTATGCATATGGTTTTTATTTTTATAGTGATTATAATGAAATGGAATGTGAATTTTCAGACGAAAGATTTGTAAAAATGTAATATCTAACATTATCAATTATATCAAGTATTAATTTTGTAGAGAGGATATTGTGATATGAATCAAAACAAAAATCAAGGCGGTAAAAGAGCTGTTATTTCTTTTGTAGTGAGCATTTTAATGGCAGTGGTGTGTTTTGGTGTGTTTGTTTTTGTCTATATGTCAACCAAGGGTCCCACACCGGTAGATGACAGAATTGTTGAAATTTCAAAGATTATTGTTTTTATAGGCGTATTTTTTCTTGTTATGGCCTTTGGCCATTCATTGCCTATGATTATTCGGGGTAAGAAAAGCCAGGGTGGTACTGTGGTAACCGATGAAAACGATATTTTTAATGAGGCAAACATGCGTGTAGCATTGGAAAAGTATGTTCCTGCAGGTGAAACTCTAGTTGCCGCAATACGTGTTGTGACCAAGGAATCTTCTGCAAGTTGTGTATTTGATAAATGCATTCTTACAGAAGATGATATTCGTCCCGCAGAAGACGGTAAAATTGTATCGGTGCGCAAGAAAAAGCTAGCAACTTATGATATGTATCTTGGTATTACAGAGCGTTCCCTTGTAGTGGCAGATTGCGGTGCATATAAATATTATTATGAGTTTAATACGGTTCCCGTTTCCAGTGATTTAAAAATCCGGACCTTGACAGAACCTATTTCTTTAGGAAGTTTGTGTAAGTGCTTTGCGTTGGGAGATGTTGAAAGCTGTAAGGTGAAGAATGGTATGGCAGGTTCTTTAAACTGCGTGATTACCATGAAAAACGGCGATTATTTTAAAATTATGATTCCTAAGACCGGCGGATTTGGTGGAGGTATGCCCCGTCACGAGGAATATAGAGATATGATTTTGAAGTGCTTGAGTGGGGAGAATGCGTAGAGTGCTGTTTGGGGCGATTTTTCTGTAGATAGGGAAATCGTAGGTATGAGGAGGTTATTGTGCCGGATGTAAAGGAGATATCTATGCAAGGTTATTACAAAGGTGTTTTATGTAAACTAGGCACTAAGATATTAACGGATGAGGAATATGAAGAAATCGTGAGTAAACTTAATTTGTAAGGAGAGAACAAATGCTTAGAATCAGACCTTATAAAAAAGCAGATGCCGAAACAATTTTATCATGGTGCCGGGATAAAAGAGCCTTTTATCAATGGACGGCTGGCGTAATGGGAGATTATCCTATTACGGAAAAAGAATTCGGCTTTGTTGAAAATTTGATGGCTTTTACAACATTTGATGAGAACGGTATACAAGGCTTTTTTTCAATGAGAAATCCAAGTGTGTCCTTGGATGAATTGCGTTTTGGATTTGTTATTGTGAATCCTGATATGCGTGGTAAGGGTTATGGCAAAGCAATGCTTGGATTGGGCTTAAAATATGCCTTTGATATTTATGGTGCGAAAAAAGTATCCTTGGGCGTTTTTGAAAACAATCTTTCGGCGTATTATTGCTATAAGGCGGTTGGCTTTGAAGATGTGGTGCTTGATACAGTTGAGACATATTCTGTTCTCGGAGAAGAATGGAAGTGCAGAGAGTTGATGGTGGAGAAGCGACAGGCTTGAATTTGGAGGTAATCAAAATGAAACTTGATGGTTTTGGATTATTTGTTGAAGATATGCCGACAATGGTTCGCTTTTACAGAGATGTTCTTGGATTTGAAATTCGGGAAAGCGAAAATGCAGAGAATGTATATCTGATAAAAGACGGAACCCT
Source organism: Lachnospiraceae bacterium (assembly GCA_045580855.1). Classification (GTDB taxonomy): domain Bacteria; phylum Bacillota; class Clostridia; order Lachnospirales; family Lachnospiraceae; genus UBA3766. Next base: position 19,066 of record JAZNOO010000019.1, read on the forward strand.
TTTCATGCTTTATGAACGAAAGAACTTTGAGAAAATGACGAGCAGAAAATATGAATACATAAAAGGCTTTAATGGCTATTTTGAAATTGCATTGTATGTTGACACATTTGAAGAGGTCGATTTGGAATATGCGAAGGCAATTGAAAAAGGTGCACAATCTATATTGGAGCCGACGACAGAGCCCTGGGGACAGCGGACCTGTTATATTGCGGACCCGGAGGGGAATTTGATTGAGATAGGTTCTTTTAATCGTCCCTTTGAGAGCAAAACAGATTTTAATGGAGTGCAATAAAAAATAAAATTATTTTTCACATAGAAAGGAAACATTATGAAAAAGACAATTATCACAGTAGTAGGTAAGGACGGCGTTGGTATCATCGCTAAAATTTGTACTTACCTTGCAAACAATCACATTAACATTGAGGATATTTCTCAGACCATCGTGCAGGGATATTTTAACATGATGATGATTACGGATATGAATGAGGCGTCTAAGCCTTTTGCGGATATTGCAAGCGAATTGGAGCAGATCGGGGAAGAAATCGGCGTTGTGGTTAAGTGCCAGCGCGAAGAGATTTTTGACTCAATGCACCGCATCTAATATAACGAACGAACTATGTAGGTTCGGACGCAGTAAGAATTTACAAGCTTGCTAATTTAAAACATAACTTTGGAGGCAATCATGATTAACATATATGAAGTATCTGAGACAAATCAGATGATTGAAAAAGAGAATCTTGATGTGCGTACCATCACCATGGGTATCAGCCTTTTGGACTGCGCGGACCCGGATTTGAAGGTATGTAACGAGAAGATTTTTAAGAAAATCACTACCTGCGCTAAAGATTTGGTGCAGACCGGTAAGGATATTGAGCGAGAGTTCGGTATTCCTATCGTAAATAAAAGAATTTCCGTAACTCCCATTGCATTGGTGGGCGGTGCGTCTTGTAAAACACCTGAGGATTTTGCAACCATCGCAAAGACTTTGGATGATGCGGCAAAAGTAGTCGGCGTTAATTTTATCGGCGGATATTCTGCATTGGTTTCTAAAGGTATGACTCCTGCGGAAGAGCTTTTGATTAAATCCGTGCCCTTGGCACTTTCCACGACAGACAGAGTGTGCAGTTCCATCAACTTAGGTTCTACCAAGACCGGTATCAATATGGATGCGGTTAAAATGGTGGGTGAAATCATCAAAGAAACTGCAGAAGCAACCAAAGAAAAGGATTCCTTAGGTTGTGCTAAGCTTGTGGTATTCTGTAATGCACCGGACGACAATCCTTTTATGGCAGGTGCGTTCCACGGTGTGACCGAGGCGGATTGTGTGATTCACGTTGGTGTAAGCGGGCCAGGCGTTGTTAAAACTGCATTGGAAAAGGTTCGCGGTGAGAACTTTGAGGTTCTTTGCGAAACCATTAAGAAGACTGCTTTTAAGGTGACGAGAGTTGGCCAGTTGGTGGCAAAAGAGGCGTCTAAGCGTTTGGGTGTTCCTTTTGGTATCGTAGACTTGTCTTTGGCACCCACACCGGCGGTTGGCGACAGTGTAGCGGATATTTTATGTGAGATTGGTTTGGAATATGCGGGTGCGCCCGGAACTACGGCGGCTTTGGCACTTCTTAACGACCAGGTAAAGAAGGGCGGCGTTATGGCGTCATCTTACGTAGGCGGATTGAGCGGTGCTTTTATCCCTGTTAGTGAAGACCAGGGGATGATTGATGCGGTAACGGCTGGAGCCCTTACTTTAGAGAAGTTAGAGGCCATGACCTGCGTATGTTCGGTAGGGCTTGATATGATTGCAATTCCCGGAGATACCAAGGCGACCACCATTTCCGGTATTATTGCGGATGAACTTGCAATCGGTATGATTAACCAGAAGACCACAGCAGTGCGTATTATCCCCGTAATCGGCAAGGGAGTAGGTGAGACCGTGGAATTCGGTGGATTGCTTGGTTATGCGCCTATTATGCCTGTAAATCAGTTCTCTTGTGATGCTTTTGTAAATCGTGGCGGAAGAATTCCCGCACCGATTCATAGTTTTAAAAATTAATTATGTAAACCTAAAAGCCTGTAACTTCATGTTATGGGCTTTTAAAATTGCTAAGGAGGCCTAAATGAAAGTCTTAGTTACCGGTGGAACCGTATTTGTCAGTAAGTATGTAGCTGGGTATTATGTAAACAAAGGTTATGAGGTTTATGTGTTAAACCGAAACAGCAGACCGCAGGTTGAAGGTGTACATTTGCTGGAGGCGGACCGACATAATTGTAAGGATGTTTTAAAAGGACATTATTTTGATGCGGTGCTTGATGTGACAGCCTATACGGCGGAGGATATTAAGGATTTGTTTGCAGGTTTGGAAGGTTTCGGGCATTACATTATGATTAGTTCCAGTGCGGTCTATCCTGAGACGAACGCCCAACCTTTTACAGAAGGGCAGAGCGTAGGGCTTAATAAGTTCTGGGGACAGTACGGAACGGATAAAATCAGTGCTGAAGAGGTACTTTTACAAGCAGTGCCAAAGGCATATATTTTAAGACCGCCTTATCTTTACGGGCCGATGAACAACGTATATCGGGAAGGATTCGTCTTTGAGTGCGCTGAAAAAGGGCGGAAGTTTTATATTCCGAAGGATGGCAGTATGCAGTTGCAGTTCTTCCACGTGGAAGACTTGTGCAAGGTGATGGATGCGATTCTTGAGGAGGGTCCTGCGGAACATATTATAAATGTGGGAAATGAAGAGACGGTCAGTATTTTAGATTGGGTTAAAATGTGTTATGATGTGGTAGGAGCACCATTGGAAATTGTGAATGTGGATGGTGCGGTAGAACAACGGAAGTATTTTAGCTTTTATGATTATGAATATAAGCTGGATGTAAGCAGGCAGAAGGCACTGTTGGAAAAAACAATGGATACGCAGAGCGGCTTGCAGGAATCTTATGAGTGGTATAAAAACAATAAAAGTGAAGTGAGACAAAAGGATTTTATTGCTTTTATAGATGAGAATTTAGTGTAAGGACAAGGGAAATGATTGAAATTATCGTTAGAAGAGTTTTAAATTTTTCACTGATTTTTATGGTGATTGGGATATTTGTATTTCTTGGGAATATGGTTTATCAGCAGAATACTTTAGGAATTGATCCGAAAATTAACTGGTGGTTTACGGCACCGATGATCTTTTTCTTCGGTATAGTTATTCTTTGCATTGTATTAATGTGTGTCTTTGAGATAATACATATGTGTAAGGTGTCAGGAATGCCGTGGTATGGCATTGGAATTGTGCTTTGTTTGGTTACAATTGTAGGTGTTGTGGGATTTGTATTGTTCTGGAAGTTTGATTTTATAGGAAGTAAGGCTGTTATTACGGCATTTTCTTTGTCGGCTATGGGATTTACCATGAAGGCATATCATAGGATTGGGAACGAATCGAAGAGAAGAAAATAATTTTAGGAAGGAAAATAAATAAAATGAGTATTAAAGAGAAAAAGAAAAGATTATTGGTAGCAGGAGCTATTATTGTTGCATTTTTGTGCTTGGTTGGTTGGGTTGTGTGGTCGTTATATGCAGCAGATACCGGACTTTATAAGCCGGAGGCAATATCTTATGAGGAGATTGCTTTTACCACAACGGATTATAAATCCATGGAATTTGCCTTAAACGGTCAGGTTTTAACGTTCCCGGTAACGGTGGCAGAGGTTGAAACGGCAGGCTATAAACTGGATGAGGTTTACAGAAGTGAGGTTTTACCGGCTGCGAGCGGAATTACATATACAACGATTCTTTGTTCAGCAACATCGGATTCCGGTCATAAAATAAAATATATAGCTTACAATTTGACTGAGGAAAGTTTAAATGTATTGGATTGCGGAATTGAAACGATATATGCCAAAGATGAGAGTTTCATATTGTGCAATGGCATCAGTATATCCAGTAGTTATGAGGAAGTAATTGCTACAATGGGTGAGCCGACAGAATACGAAGAAGATTATAACTCGAAAACACTTACTTATAAAATAGATGATAATTATTCAATTTACATTAAATATTTGTACGGTAATTTTGAGACAATGGAGACACTTATGATGATAGATATTTAGGATATAGAAGGACAGTTTGACATGGAATTTATTTCAAAACAGGATATAGTTGGATTATCCAATCCCGGCGTCGTTTCCAGACAGTTACTAAATCCTGAGAACTCATCAAGTGAGAACAAGAGAGAAAGTAACTTTAATCGAAGTACACTTGGAAGTGGGCGCAAGCCAGCCAAGACACATGCATGAGGCTTCGGAGCAGATTTGGTACGCATTAAAAGGTGCCGGAACGCTGTTGTTGGCAAATGATGAAGAGAAGGAATTTTATGCCGGAGATGTGGTCCGATTTGCAGAAGTGGATGTGCACGGATTACGAAACGACGGAATCGAGGAATTTGTGTATGTTTCTGTGACGGCGCCGCCTATAGATTTTGGATATGCATATGAAGAGAGGAAATGAAAATGGAACCACGAACATTATTAAATGCATTAAGTGTAGCCGAACGATTAAAAGACACTACGCGCCATTGCTACACGGCCAAAGGCAGACATGAAAGTGTAGCCGAACATAGTTGGATGATGACGCTAATTGCATTTTTTATAAAAGATGAGTTTCCAGAAGCGGATATGGATAAGGTTATTAAAATGTGCATCATTCACGATTTGGGTGAAGCATTTACGGGGGATATTCCTACCTTCGAGAAAACAGAAGGGAATGAACAGACGGAAGAAGAACTTTTATATGCCTGGGTGAGAACGTTGCCATCGAATGTAGCCGATGAAATGTTTGACTTGTATGAAGAAATGGCTAAAAGGGAAACTGTTGAGGCAAAGATTTTTAAGGCAATTGACAGTCTGGAGGCCTTGGTTCAGCATAATATTTCGGATTTGTCTACTTGGATTCCGAAAGAGTATGAGTTGAATAAAACCTACGCGGATGATAAAGTGGCGTTTTCGGAGTATTTGAAAGCGTTGAGGGAAGAGATACGAAAGGATACATTAGAAAAAATAGGAGAGTAAATATTTTCAATTACTATGTCTTTGATTGGTATTTCGTTCTGGGTGGCGGTGATTTTATCGATTATTCAGTTGGTTCGGTCAAATAAAGATAAGTAAAGTATGATAGCAGAAGGAACTTAGAATGTACAACGCCAAAGAATTAAAACTTACTTTAAACAACAAACAAATTAATTACATAACCTTCGGTAAGGGTCCCAAACCCCTTATTATGATTCAAGGTCTTAATACCAACAGTATTAAAGGTGCAGCGAATTCCTTGGCTTATATGTATCGTATCTTTGCCAAGGATTATACAGTATATCTTTTTGACAGGAGAACGGAAGTCTATGATGGCATTACAGTCCGGGAACTGGCGGCAGATATTGCGGAGGCGATGGATGCGCTGGAACTTGTCAATGCAGATGTGTTTGCGGTCTCTCAGGGCGGAATGATTGGTCAGTACCTTGCCATCGACAGGCCTGAATTGGTACATAGAATGGTGCTTGCCGTAACACTTTCACGTAACAACGACGTGGTAAAAGAAGTTCTGTCCAACTGGATTCAAATGACAGAGCAGGAGAACTACAAGGAACTGGTTTTGGATATGGCGGTTAAAATGTACTCGGATGCGTATGTGAAGCGCTACAAACCTTTTATGCCCCTTCTGACAGCGGTGCAAAAGCCAAAGGATAAGGAGCGTTTTATTACATTGGCGAAAGCCAACCTTACCTGTAATGCATATGAAGAGTTGGAGCAAATCAAGTGCCCCGTACTGGTGCTTGGCGGAAGTCGGGACAAAGTTACCACAGGACAGGCATCTGTGGAAATTGCAGAGAAACTTGGCTGTGAGATTTATATGTATGAGGATTTGGGGCATGCTGCCTATGAAGAGGCGAAGGATTTTAACCGGAGAGTTTACGATTTTCTGATGAAAGAAGAGTTAAAGCAGTGATATTTTTTAGAAAATTGTTCATAAAAGTACACGAAGGTTAATGGAATACAAAGATGATATAGGGGAAAACGTATGAAAGAGAAGAAAGATTTTGGGGCATCGAATATTTTACAATGGATATTAGGGTTGATGATAATTGCCGCCTTTGTATTTTTCTTCATTGGAGAAGTTGTGCTGCCACCGGAAAATTTGGAAGACATCGGCGAATTCGGACTTTATAAAGGTGAGTGGGTTCAAGTCTTGGATGACGGCACAACAGAGTCGATAGAAGTGCCGGGAGAATGCAAGACGGAGCGGGGCGAATGGGTTACGATTGAAACGGTTTTGCCGGAAGATATTTCGGATATCAGTTTCGCAATCCGCAGTATGCAGCAGGATTTCAAAATCTATGTGGGAGATGAGCTGCGCAAGGAATATTCGACCATTGAGACTCAGCCTTTTGGTAAAACCAGTACGATTACCTATGTGTTTTTTGAAGTGTACAAGGAAGATGGTGGCGAAACATTAAGAATTGAGTTTATGAGTGACTCTTCTTATGCGGGCTATGTGAGCGAAGTTTATATGGGCGAGCATGTTGCGCTTTGGCAGAATATTATCAAAAACTATGCGCCGTCTTTGATAATTGCAATGTTTATGTTGCTGGTGGGAATCAGCGTTTCCGTATTAAGTATCATTGTCCGTTTTATGTATAAGACGGAAGTGGAATTGTTACATATGGGAAACGGTATTATTTTGGCGTCTTCCTGGATGATTGCGGAGTCGAGAATGCGACAGTTTATATTCCCGAACAGCACGATGGCGGTATATCTGGGATTTTTTATGATTATGCTTTTGCCTTATCCCATAGCTGCATATATGAATAAGGTGCAAAAGTGTCGTTACCGGATTGCGTATTTGGCAATTTATGTTGCAGTTGCAGTAAACTGTGTACTTGCTACTACGTTACAGGTTTTGCAGATAAAAGACTTCTTTGAAACGATGATGGTCTCTCACATTATCATCGGAGTGTTGATTGTCATAATGACTGTAACGATTATTTTGGATATTATTCGTGGATGTATAAAGGAATATTGGGCGATTGCAATCGGCTTTGTGGCTTTGATGCTGGGTGGAATCGGCGAGATTGTTATGGTATATATCAACAGTTCGCAGTATAACGGAATTCCCTTATGTTTAGGGCTTGTGGTCTTTTTGATTACAGCCGGAATGCGAACTGCCAAAAATGTCCGAGCGGTAAATCAGGAACGAAATCTTGCCCTTGCCGTCAGCGAATCCAAGTCACAGTTTCTTGCCAGTATGTCACATGAAATTCGTACACCGATTAATACCATTATGGGTATGAATGAGATGATTTTGCGCGAGAGCAAGGAAGAGAATACAAGAGAGTATGCTGATAATATTAATCGGGCCAGTGAAATACTGTTAGGATTAATTAATGATATATTGGATTTATCTAAAATTGAGGCCGGGAAATTACAGATTGTAGAGTCGGATTATTCTACGGCCAATATGCTGAAAGCAGCTATTTCCGGCATAGAAATGCGGGCTAAGCGTAAAAATCTGGAGATAAAAAAGGATATTGATGAAACGCTTCCTGCTGTTTTAAGCGGAGATGAGATTCGTATTACGCAGATTTTAAATAATTTGTTATCCAATGCGGTAAAGTATACAGAAACGGGTTCTGTTACGCTGACGGCTAAGGGCAAACGGGCAGAAAACAGATTTTTCCTGCAGTTAGCGGTTTCAGATACAGGTATGGGTATCGCGAAGGAAGATATTGAACGTCTTTTTGATACCTTTGTGAGACTGGATTTAAAGAAGAATCAGAATATTGAAGGAACAGGTTTGGGACTCAGCATTACGAAGCAACTTGTAGAAAATATGGGTGGTAGTATTACGGTTACCAGCGAAGTCGGAGTGGGCAGTTGTTTTACGGTAGAGATTCCGCAGACCATCATAGATGAGACGGCTATGGGAAGCTTGGAAAGCAAAAACGTAAATGCACCCACGGAGGCAGAAAGTCCGGCGAAAACGTTCAAAGCACCGGATGCGAAGGTGCTTGTGGTAGATGACAATAAAATGAACTTAAAAGTAATCGGAAACCTTCTGAAACGTACGGAAATGCAGGTGGATTTTGCAAATGACGGAAATCAGTGCCTGGAAATGACCAAAGAGAAGAAGTACGATATTATTCTTATGGACCATATGATGCCGGAGCCTGATGGCGTGGAGACACTGCATCTTTTACGGGCTGATCAGGATAATAAGAATCTTGAGACACCTGTAATTGTTTTGACGGCAAATGCGGTGGGGGATGTGGAAGAGCAATATTTGGAAGAAGGCTTTGACGGATACCTGTCCAAACCCATTGACGTGGAAAAAATGGAAAAAACTTTATCAAAATACGTCTAAAATGCATTATTTTCATTAAAAATCAAAAAATCCCCCTGCGTCATATATTGCTTGTGACGCTGCGTAACGTCCTAAAATGGGCGTTGAAAGGAGGCGAGAGCGATGTCAAAATACACAACAGGAGAAATTGCCAAACTTTGCGAAGTGACGGTCCGTACCGTTCAATATTACGATACGAGAGGCATTCTTGTACCTAGTGAATTAACAGAGGGCGGAAGACGCCTTTATAATGATGAAGACCTTCGCAAGATGAAAATCATCTGTTTTTTACGTGAGTTGGATTTACCCATCAACAGCATTGCCGACCTGTTAAAAGAAGAGGACCCGGGAAGCGTTATTTCCCTTCTTTTGGAACAACAGAGGAAGATGCTGAAAGAAGAAATCGGCGAGCGTGAAGAACGGCTTAAGAAACTTGAGGAATTATCATCAGGGCTTAAGAATTTTGAGCATTTCTCGGTTGAATCCATAGGTGACATTGCTTATCTTATGAAGAATAAAAAAGAATTAATGAAGATGCGTTGGAAAATGGTAGGGCTTGGTTCCATTATGAATGTGATTGAGATTGGAACTATTATTTTATGGATTAAAACAGGGATTTGGTGGCCTTTTGCAGTGGGAATGTGTATCGTTGTGGCAATCGGTGTCTTTATCAGCAGATATTATTATAAATCTGTCAATTACATCTGTCCGCAGTGCCATACTGTTTTTAAGCCGAAGTTTGGTCAGATGTTTTGGGCAAACCATACACCTAATACAAGAAAACTGACCTGTACATGTTGCGGACACAAAGGCTTCTGTGTAGAAACCTATGCACAAGAGAAAACGGAGGACTAAATTATGAAAATGGATAAAAAGAAGTTTACAATTTATATGATTTTTGCCTTTGGTCTTGCCTGGGTAATTCAGATTATAGCAAGCATTTTTTCAAGAAACGGAAATGTGGCTGTATTTCAGCTCCTTATGAGTGTTTGTATGTTTATGCCGTTTCTGGCTACATTTATTGCTAAAATTCCTTTAAAAGGTATGGGCTGGATTCCGAAACTGAAAGGAAATATCGGCTGGATTTTGTTAGCATGGTTTGGTCCTATGGTTTTGGCCATTTTGGGCGCAGTGATTTTTTATATCATTTTTCCTGACAGACTGGATTGGAGCGGTTCCTACATGGCGATACAGATGGGTGAGGAAGCGATGGCAGAATTACAGGCCACCGGAATCACGGTTCCGATTTTAACAATCATTACCATCGTGCAGGCCTGTTCCTATGTACCAATCATCAACGGATTGCTCGGCTTGGGCGAGGAAGTTGGCTGGCGAGGCGTTATGTATCCTATGTTAAAAGATAAGCTTGGCCGGGTAAAAGGTATGATTCTCGGTGGCATTATCTGGGGCGCATGGCATTGGCCGAGTATGGTTCTTGCAGGATATGAATACGGCTTAGAGTACTGGGGCGCACCCTTCCTTGGTATGGCGATATTTTGCCTGTTCGCTACAGTGGCCGGAATTATTTTGGATGTTTTATATGAGAAGACCAAGTGTATCTGGGTACCTTCCGTAGGACATGGTGCCATCAATGCAACCTTGGGATTTCCTGTTCTAATGTTAAATGCCGAATTTGCGGATCAGTTGACCATAGGGCCGTCGCCCAACGGTATTATTGCAATGATACCGTATATTATCACTGCAATTCTTTTACTTGTTCTTACCGGGAAGAAGAAAGAGAATTAAGAGGTTTTTATAAAAGATAAAATGGAGTAGACCATGAAAAAGAGTAAAAAAATGATTGCCCCGATTCTGATATCTGTTATTATAATACTATATTATGTTTTATATTTTGGTATTTTAATCGCATTGTTGGACGGTATCTGGAAATATGTACTTGGCATTATTCCGTTGCTGTTTGGAGGCGTAATGATTAAGGTTTGCTTAGAGCGAATCAAAGAAATTAAGGAAGGTGAAGAAGATGATCTTAGTAAATACTGATTACATTAGCGGAAAAGAGTTAGAAACCCTTTCATTGGTAAAGGGAAGTACCATTCAGTCAAAGCATTTGGGAAGTGACATCAGCCAGAGCTTTAAGACTTTGGTGGGCGGTGAGTTAAAGGCTTACAATGAAATGATGAACGATGCCCGCGCCCTTGCGACCAAGAGAATGGTGGAAGAAGCAGAAAAATTAGGAGCAGACGCTATTGTGAATATCCGTTATGCATCTTCGGCTGTTATGCAGGGCGCTGCGGAAGTAATTGTGTATGGAACAGCAGTGAAGTTTATGAATTAGCATGTTTTTAAATTAATACAGAAATCAGAAAGGTAAGCAGGAGAATGTATAAAGAAATAGTTAGTACAGCTTCAATGATTGCAATTATTATCACGCTTTTAGTTACATTGATTGCACCGGTAATCGTTTGGATTATTTATGGTGTAAAAAATAAGGGAAAAGGCGTTTGGAAGGCGCTGGCTTTGGGTGCGGCTGGTTTTGTTTTGCTTCAGATGATTATCCGTATGCCGATTCTTAATATTGTAAGTTTGATTCCGGGATTTGGGACCTTCGTAGCGGAGTATTATGTGGTTTATTGCCTGATTCTTGCTATTACGGCGGCTTTGTTTGAAGTGGTGGCACGTTTCGGTGTGGCTAAAATCCTGCAAAAGAAGAACAATTATGAGCAGGGTGTTGCGGCCGGTTTGGGTCACGGCGGTATTGAGGCAATCTTGATTGTAGGTATGACATATATTAACAATTTGTTGTATGCGATTATGATTAATATCGGCAGTTTCCAGGGGATGATTCAGGATGCGCTGAGAACTAGCGGACCGGAAGTGGCAGAGCAGTTGATAATGGTTATGGATTCTTTGGTTGAGGCACCAAGTTATCTCTTTTATCTTGCAGGCTATGAACGTGTGCTTACCGTTATTTTCCATACTGCTATGAGTTTGTTGGTTTGCTATCTTGTTTACAAAAAGAAAGCGGTTCTTGGCGTTAGTATTGCTTTCGTGATGCATTTCCTGGTGGATTTCATTGCACCGTTGATTAACGGATTGGCAACGCCTTATCTTGGAAGTGTGATTTCAGAAGGAACGGCTTATGTGATTATTTATAGTTTCTTAACAGTGGTTGCAATTGCTTCGTTTGTTGTTATTGTGATGATTGGAAAGAAGTGGAAGAAAGAAGCGTAGTTTGACTTGAGACGTAAGGTGTTGTATTCTTGATTAAAGCAATTCTTTGGGAGGGAATCAGATGTCTTTTTTAGAAATATTAAAAGGAATTGTTGGAATTATATTTTTCTTGGCGTTGATGGCTACTGTGGCAATTGCCATAACGGCAGTGATTTTTAAGATTACAAACAAATTGGATAAAAAGAGAAACCGAAACCTTACGATTGCTTTTTTGATTTCTTTTATCACAGGAATTTTAAGTTGGATTGGGCATTTTATCATTGCGTTTCAGTTATATAATATGTAGATTAGTGTAATATTGTTTTAGAATTAAATGTATATATGGCAACATCTATTTAAAAAAAATTTTAAATAGATGTTGTTTTTTGTATTACAACGAGTTATAATCTATTTAAAGAAAATTTTAAATAGGTATATGATGCGTATGAATATCGGAGATACATTAAAAGTTTTATCAGATCCTGTAAGGCGGGAAATTTTGCAGTTATTAAAGAAAGAGAGGATGACCGCCGGAAGTATTGCGGAAGCAGTAAATATGACGCCGGCAGCATTGTCTTATCATTTGAAGTTGTTGAAAAATGCAGATTTTGTGCTGGAATATAAAGAGAAGAATTTTATTTGGTATGAAATCAATACTTCCGTTTTTGATGAAATTATTATGTGGATGCAACAGTTTGGAGGGAATGTAAATGAAAAGCAGTAAGATTTTATGGATTATTTCTTTGATACCTTTATTATTATCCTGTGTGGCAGTGCGTTTTCTGCCTGATAAAATCCCTATGCACTACGATATGGCAGGAAATATAGACCGCTGGGGGTCGAAATACGAAACGTTTATTTTCCCGGCGCTGATTATCTTTTTTTCTCTTATGTGGACGGTGATAAGTGCTTTTTATAAAAGAATGGCAACCAAAACCAAAGAAGAGAAACAGCAGGTTGAATATGAAAATAATGTGAAGTTTTTAAATCTGGCTGCTATTTCTATGGCGTTGGCGTTTAGCGTTATGCATGTGATTTTTACTTGTTCAAGTTATGTGGAAGCGATAAATAATGCAAGTAAAAGTTCGATCGATATCAGTTCTGTTGTCTGTGTGATTTGGGGAATTATTTTTATTATCCTTGGGAATTTTATGCCGAAGGTGAAACGAAACGGCATTATGGGGCTGCGCACGGAGAAAACCTTAAGTGATGATGATATTTGGCGTAAAAGCAATCGCTTTGCTGGTGTTACCCTGATGATTGCCGGCTTGGCGATTGCAATACAGGCATTGTATATCAGCGGAATTGCAGCGGTATTGGTGATGCTTGGAATTATTATTCTGATGACAGTGGTGGATTTGATCTATGTAGCAAGATTATAAGAAAGATATTAAGTACGAATCCGAAATAAATGATAGAGTGACACATCTAAAAAAGAATAGCGACAGAAAGAAAAACTCCTACTCATTTCACTGAATAGGAGTTTGTTATATTTTATATAATTTTTACTCAACAATTACTATTTCTCTGCTGAATTCACTCATCGGCTTGTTACCGAACTTCTCGGTTACCAGCGAGTCATAAATATGTGACGCCTGAATATCGCATTCCAACATTTCCATACCGGTGGAGGTTAAGAATTCCCTTGCATCCGCTAACTTGGAAATCATAGGGATTTTGGAGACTTTCTTAATTGTCGATGTCAGTTCGCTGGCACTCTTGCGAAGTCCTAACATTCTTGCGTAGAAGATGTAGTCCTTGTCAACGTAATGCTGAAGGGCATCTTTACGAAGGTTTAAAAGAATGTGCAAGAGACAACGGCTTACGCGGGCATAAGTAATGTCCTTGGTTTTTAACAAATCGCAGAACTGTGAGTAGCTTTCGTAGTTCTTTAAGTTCTTCACGATTTTATCGGAAAAATCTTCTGAAATATCCACGTATTCAGAGAAACCTTTCGGTGCGTCCAAAAGAAGTTTATACTTCAACAGACTGGAAATGTCTTCGTGGAAGATGGGGAAGGTCTTATGAAAGTCCTTCTTCATCATTTCGTATACGTGAGGCGGAACCGAACTCTGAATCATTTCCAAAGAGTCTGCAGACTTCAAGGATTCGCGAATGGAGAGCGCAGAACTCATTACCTCAGTCACCATACGGTCGTGATAGCCTGCGCCCATACGTCTCGTGGTCTGGGGCAGAATCTTGCTGTCACGCTGAATAATTGCCTTAATATATTCAATGCCCAAAATGTTGTTGGGATAACTCATGGCGTCCACGTGCATAAAAGAATTAGGTAAAGTTTCTTCGATTACCTGCATTCTTGCGCGGGGGTAGGTGAGTCCCTGTTTCATTTTAGACTTAATGGCATTGGAAAACGCTTCATCTTCTTTGGATAAAAGAATAGCAACTTCCGTCAATGTCTTAATATCGCCACACTCACTGCCAAAGCAGAGTGTATCAACCACGCCCAATTTATCAAGCAGGGCAACAGCGCCGACGAAGATATAGGACTTGAACTTGCCGTGCTTATAGCTGCGGCGATCGGCATCGATCATTGCACCGATAATGGGGTCATTGACAGCATCCCAGATCTGCACGATCAGCAGCAGGACGGACAGCAGGCCGGTCTCCAGCATCATGTATGCCAGCCAGAAAGTCTGCACCGTACCCTTCAGGGAAAAGCTCATGTTGCAGCCCAGGTCACCGGCTGCATACGCCAGGCAATCGCGGATACCGAACTTACGGTTACCCTTGGCGTCCAGCTTAACTTCTTTCTTAGCCATTTAGTTTTCCTCTTTCTTTTCTCATATTCTCCTGCACAAAGCTTACGCAAAGCGCCACTTTGCACTTTTCAACAACATTGTACCAAGTACAACTGACTATCCGTGAGTAAAATTTTATTCAATTCGGGTATTTTTTTCAGATAACCTATTGATTTTTTCATAATTTTATATGATAATTTTTCTGGAAACGTTTTCGGGTTTGTTCACCCTGCCAAAATTTTCCGCAGGAGGCGCCTATGTTTTATGAAACGGAATATCGTTTTTTGTGCCGTGTTCTGCAAAAGCTTCATCTGCCCGTCACCCGGATAAGGGAAGGGGAGGAGTTGGAGCGGCCGCTGGATATGGGTCTGCGCCATTTTCTGGGGCAGGATGAGGATTACCGGAGACTGTTTCATACCATGCCCTTCCAGATGGAGCAGCGCACCATCTATAAAATGGCAGATCCCTTTCTGTGCAGCTACCTATGGATGCTGCTGCCGGAAAAACAGCCCACTGCGGTGATTATTGGCCCGTACTTAACGCAGCAGCTGACGGTGCAGCAGCTGATGCAGGAGGCGGAGAACCACGGCGTCCCGCCGGTACTGTTCCGACAGCTGGAAACCTTTTACGGCAGTATTCCTGTCCTTGCCGACAGTTCTTTTCTGATGGCTGCGGCCGGTGCCTTTG
>JAZNOO010000020.1:0-91816 GCA_045580855.1 Lachnospiraceae bacterium
ATAAGAAAAAATGCTACTAATTTTAAAGCCAATAGAGCTGATTTAGATAAGATATATGATTTGCGAGAAAAACGTAAAGCTACTATAGATGCAATAGAAATAAAAACGAAAGAATATAGTATTAACAATTTAGTAAAAGAGATATTTATGCTTCCGTTTATATTTGAAAATCATTCAAAAAGCAATTATTTATTAAATGGCGTGGAGGTGAGAATATCAATAAGGGACCACTCTTTTTCTGCCAATGGAGACTATCTGATTAGTACAGAGGACGTATTGTTAGATAAGGTGGTTGTGTTGAAAGATACACCATTTTCTATAAGTCCATATTTTATAGAAAAGAAAATAGTTGGATTTGAAGTGTCAGGTGGGCATTTAAAGAAAATAAGAGAAAAATATGGGCAATGCGTTGACTGTAGCATATATCTGAAGATAGAAGATGTAAATGGATGTGAGGTTGTATCAGAGTGTAAGGCATGTAAAATGGTATTAAGTTAACCGATGTCTATTTAATGTACGAGGGAGGACAAAAATGTTAAGTACTGGTCAATTTATAAAGGATGGATTACAGAGGTTAGTTCAGAAGGAAAATTTTGTGGGGTGGATATACTCTATTGATTATGAAAAAGCATTGGTTATAACAAATGATTTGTGGAAGAGTCAGGTTAAAGGTATTCCGCATAATAGTTTTTTGTTAGCAACATCTTTTGAACCAGATAAATATGGTGAAACAGATGAACAAGATAAAGAAGTTGTACTGTTACGAGTTATTGGTTCGTGTAGATTACCTCAAGACGACGATATGATTAGAACCAAAATTGACAATTATCAGAATAAAACAGGTGTTTTTAGTGAGAGTATGGGATTTGATACTCTGACCAGAAATAAGTTGCAGTTTGGTGGACTAGAGTGTCGTGTCTTAGGGACATTTTACATGAAAGGGCAAGAATTGAATCTTGGAAGCGATGTCGAGACGTTTTATACATCTTTGCAAATGAGGGTATTTATGCCGACCGGAGAGTCGCTTGAGCAAATTGTAAATTATGTAGATCCTATACGAAAAAAACGATCGAAAGAAGATTTTAAAGAACTTGGAATTGAGGGAGAGGTCACACCATTTAGATTAGGAACTGTAAGGTATACATCTACAGATAGATTGCATCGTGCGGAAGATAGCAGTCAAGTGCCATTTTGTATTCAGCCAGCAGATTTTCTGGCAAGAAGAACAGCAGTTTTAGGTATGACGAGAACTGGTAAGTCGAATATGATTAAACAAACAGTCTCGGTCGTAAAAGGAATATCTGATGCACATAGTCTAAAAATTGGACAATTAATTTTCGATATTAATGGAGAATATGCAAATGCAAATATGCAGGATAAAGGTTCAATTTCTGATATTTTTAAGGAGGACTGTATTAAATATCGATTAAAAGTGACAGAAGGATTTGAACCTCTTCTCAATAATTTTTATGAACAATTGCAAGAGGGATTGTATACTATTCGTGAATTAGTAAAAGAGGCAAGAAAAGATACTGCCGTAGACATTGATACGTTTATTAATATGTCGTTAGAAAGACCAGATGAAAATGAATTTGGTGAACTTACCAGATGGAAGGTTAAAGTTGCATTATACAGAACGTTATTGAAGAAAGCTGGATATGAATGGGAACAATTTAGTGTTAAGTTCAAAGTTGGAAAAGAAATTTTAGAAGTAGTAAACAATAAGTTGGTTGAAATGGGGGTGGATGAACGGGGTTATAATCCGGAAAGTGGACTTACATTTCAACAAGCGGAGAATTGGTTTATAGCTGCAAGAATTGCTAATAGAGAAAAGCAAATTCAAACTTCTAGCAAAAAGCCATGGTTAGATAATGAATGCTTGGCGATGCTTAATTTGTTAGCAAATAGAAATGAAAATGATGCATATATTAGGGGATTTAGAACTCTTGAGATTGCAAGGGAATATCATTCGGCTCAAAAAAAGGAAGAAGTAAACCAAGAAATATATAATGCCTTGTTAGAAGGGAAAATTGTAATATTAGATTTATCAGTAGGCAATGCCTTGTTAAGGGAACGAGTATCAAAGAATATTGCAGGATATATTTTTAATGCTTCGATGAATATGTTTACAGAAGGAAAAACACCGCCTAATATTGTCATTTATATTGAAGAAGCACATAACTTGATTGGTAAAGGTATGGAGCTTACAGACACGTGGCCAAGATTAGCAAAGGAAGGTGCAAAATATAAAATTGCACTTGTGTATGCAACGCAAGAAGTCTCATCGGTTCATAAAAATATTCTTGCCAACACAGAAAATTGGTTTGTTTCACATTTAAATAGTGATACAGAAATAAAAGAGTTGGCACATTTTTATGATTTTGCAGATTTTAGTAAGTCATTGTTGCGTTCGCAAGATGTTGGATTTGCAAGAGTAAAGACATTGTCAAGTCCTTATGTTGTACCGGTACAAATTGACAAATTTTCTCCGGAGAAGCTTATAAGAGGAAAATAATTTATGTACAATGATAGTGATAAAACAACACATGTTGAGATTGTAGAAAATCCGGATGTTATAGCGTTTTTGAAACAATGTGAATATATGGTGGAACCATCAGGCGCTGAAGCGAGAGAGGTTGCATCATTATTCTCGTTGATAAATAGAAATGAGGAAAACCTACCTACGAATATAATCTCAATTGATGGAAGTTGTTATGAGGCAAGTTTAGATGACAAATTACCATTTACTAGAGTAGGATATGTAAAAATAGGGAATATCTTAATAAAAAAGGATGAGTTTTTAGGACTTGGAAATGAAAGGTATGTTGATCCATTTAAGGTTGCAGAAATGGAAAAAATAAATCAATCTACAATATTTACCTTTCCAAGTAGTAACATGCTATATAAGGGGAAAGATTCGGTAAGAGAGAGCTTTAGGGCCGCATTGGATCATTATCTATACAAGTATAGAAATCATCCTGATAAGCCAGAAACCAGCTTGCGAACTACATTATTTAAACTTGCAAGTTACCGGAATGGATTAAAGAGTGATGCCGAAGATGAATTACTTTTACATGTATGTCCTAATTGTGGAGCAGAAAAAATTACGGTGTGGGATGTTGAAGAAGAACAGTGTTGCCCATATTGTGGGAAAGCGGTATATCCTTCAGATTGTTTGAGAATTTGGGAAGAGGTAGATGATAATGGCTCTAATCAGTCAGCACTTACGAGATTTACAAATGTTATTGAACATATTTTTGTAGTTCATTACATTAGGACAATAATTGAATCATCCCCACAATCATATGTAGATGCGCTGAGCGATATATGTTTCTTTATGGATGGACCGCTTGCTATATTTGGGAATGCTGCATGGGTACATAATTCTATAATGAAATATCTACATCAAATAAATAGAGTCCTGGAGGAACATAATAAGAAACCTATTTTGATAATAGGCTTAGTAAAGAGCGGTTCAGTTATTGACTATTTTAGATTGATTCAGAATGAGGTGAAAGAAGATACCATTCTATGTTTATCTGATGAAGTAAGAAATAAATATGTAAATTTCAATAGAAGGGCTTCAAATTCTACATTTGGTAATGAAACGTATTATGTTCAAGATTTTATTTATAAAGCAAAGTCTGGAAAACTTATAGTCTTCAATTTGCCGTATCCATTCGAAAGTAAAGGAAATGTAGAGAAATTTATTGCAGAAAAAGCTAAAATGAGTAATTATATTAATTTGAATGGATGTATAAGTCTTATCGATGAGTTTGAGTGTGATTTATATGATAATACGGTTGTTCCAGTTGCTTTAGCGAGAAAGCATACAGTAATTAGTTTGAAACCGGGGACACAAGTATTAGACTTGTTAACAAAAATGAATATGTAGCATAGATATTTTGAGGATATTGTGATAAAATTGCTAGTAAGTTATGTCAGTTTAATTATTGACAGAAAGGAGCTGAATATGGTTTATTCGCCATTGAGATATCCGGGTGGAAAAGGCAAGCTGGCACCATTCATGAAAGCGTTGATAGAGAATACAGGGCATGTTGGTGGTACATATATTGAACCTTTTGCTGGCGGTGCAGGAATTGCACTTGAATTATTGGAAACAGGCGTTGTAAGTCAAATTGTTATTAATGACTATGATAAAGGAATATATTCCTTATGGAGAGCGATTCTTAATGAAACAGAACGCTTCATTGATGCGATTGAGAGTATACCATTAAATATAGATGAATGGCATAAACAGCGAAATATTATAATGAATAGCGAAAATAAATATTCTTTTGAATTAGGATTCGCAACATTTTATATGAATAGAACCAATCGCTCTGGAATAATTAAAGGTGGTGTAATCGGAGGTTTAGAACAGAGTGGTGCGTGGAAGATGGATGCTCGCTTTAATAAAGAAAAATTAATAGAGCGTATTAAGAAAATAGCAGAGAGAAAAGCAGATATACATGTTTATAATAAAGATGTCGTATCGCTCATACAAAACTATGTGCCAAAGTATGAAAATAATGCATTTATTTATTTTGATCCACCTTATTTTGAAAAAGGTAAACAATTATATCTTAATTTCTTTAATTATGATGATCACGTGCGTATTGAGGAAATGGTAAATAGCTTGATGAATTGCGATTGGGTGATTACTTATGATGATGTGCCAGAGATTGCAGAGATATATTCTGACCATGTATTAAGGAGGTTTGACCTAAATTATAGTGTTGCGGTAAAAAGAAAGGCAAGCGAAATTATTATTTTCAAAGAAATAGATATGATTCCTACAGAAGAAGACCTGCTGGCGAGAAAAGTATGCATTAATTTACATTAGAGGAGGCTCCATGGAAAAGAAACTGCTGATTAGACCTTATCATTTACATGTAGAAAAGTTTAGAAATTTCAGAGATGTTTCGTTTGAATTAGGTAGGAAGCTTACAGTTATTAGCGGACAAAATGGTGTCGGAAAATCGAATCTTTTATCGCTAATCGCATCAGGTTCAGGTGTCAATAAAAAGTCTGCATTGGGAAGCAATTTTCAACCTGAGTTCTATGATTTTTTTAATATTGATAAAGGAGAAAATTACGAAGACTATAAGTTGTTTTTGAGCTATGTAGAAGAGGATGGCACAATAGCGTTAACTAAAAGGTTGTCCTTTAAAGATGATACTAATACTGGTCGTGGCATACGAATTATACCAAGAACAACAAATGTTGGTTTAGAAGATTGTACATTAAAACAAGCAGAAGAATTGGCAAAGATGAAGTATAATGTAGGAGGTGCTGCAAGAGTTAGAATACCTACAATATATTTGAGTTTGTCTAGATTATATCCACTTGGAGAAAGAAAAGAAACGGTAAAGGTAACTGCATTAAAAAAGAAAAATCCATTTTATCAAAAAAAAGCGGATGAAAAATATAAGGAATGGTATAATCATGTTGTACCGAATGCGATAAAAAATCAAGCTACATTATCTATGGTAGAAAAGAATGCATGTTCAAGAGCGTCCTTACATATGGATATGGTAAATACTCCGCCCTTGTCGCAGTCTGTTGGACAAGATAATGTGGGAAATATTATTAGTGCATTGGTAGATATTTATTTACTATCTTTAGAAGCTGGATATGCAGGCGCGGTGTTATGTATAGATGAAATCGATGTTTCATTGCATCCTGACACTCAGATTCGTTTGCTTGATTTGTTTGATAAACTTGCCAAAGATTTAGCAATACAATTTATTGTGAGTACTCATTCTTTAACAGTTTTAAAGGAAACGATAAATAAAGAAAAGAGAAATAGTAATGACTACAAGGTTGTTTATATAAAAACACCATCTGCACCGTATGTAACGGAGAGTCATTCATATGAATTATTAAAGGCAGATATGTTTGGAAGTCTTAGCTTTGAGAAACCTAAAGTAAGAATTTATTTTGAAGATAAGATTGGTAATAAGCTGTTTGAGTTATTGTTTAAGGCATATAGAGATATTTACAAAATGTTAGCTACTGACATAGAGACAGCAGTGCTTCGAAATAGCTCGGAAGTGTATGATTATGTAAAGATTAATGACTGGATAAGGAATTTAGGGTGGATGGTAACGTTAGAAGATAGTATAAACCCAATAGCTACCGTACTTGGATGTGAAGACCTTATAAAAATATGTGAGGCTGATTCATATTTCAAACGAGTAATTTTTATATTGGATGGAGATGCAAGATATAAAGACACGTCTCAGAAACCTAGAATAAGAGAATTTCTAAATGAGAAATATGATCAAAAAAAATTAAAGCTAAATGATAGACAACATTCAAGGAATATCTGCTTTTTCCCGGATTATTTTGCACCAGAGTCTTATTTATATTCTATAGCGTACAGATTGGCAGAGGATGCATTTGAGAATACATCGTTTTGGAGGACCCTAGATTCAAAGGAAGAGACGGCATTATATACAGCTGATAAGATTAAGGGTATGTTTTCTTCGCTTAGTGGTGAATATACAAATGATGACTTGAAGAAGATATTTAAAGAAGATTTGGAATCAGAAGCATGGGAGTTTGTAACCAAATCGAATATGCTAACTTATCATTATGCGGATTATAAGAATGTTGAAGAACTATTAAGTTTTATTGAGGCGGTGGGAAATGCATATAAGATGGCATTACCATTGACATTGTCTAATAGATATTCGTAAAGAATTTAAATGATGTCTCAAGAGAAAAGTTGTTAATTAAAAACATGTAAACGGTTTGAATTGATGTATTTTGATTGAATATGTTTACTGTAGAGGTAGCTATGCTACGCTGTTTGGCAGCAAGGCGTTGATTCCTGGATATATTCTGGGAGTTAACGCCTTCTTTTTTGCCTTGCAGCATAGCTACGGGTTCCTGCAGTCAACACATAGCAAAAATTACCCAGTTGAAACTATTCCGATAAATGAATATAATGTACATATGTGGGAGTAATTGGAGGTTATATATGGATTATTTAACTACTAATGAGTTAGCAAAGGTATGGAAAATATCAGCTAGAAGAATATCGTTACTTTGTAGCGAGAATCGTGTTGAAGGAGCTGTGAAAAAGGGCAAAACATGGTTGATTCCAATGAATGCAAAGAAACCAGAAGACCCTAGAAAAGCTCGTAAAAATATGGGCATTAAGGAGGCGTAGATTATGACGCAGGAGAAATTATTAGAATTGCGTAGCGGATTTGAAACCGCATATATAGATGGAACTGTTACGTCTAATCTTACATATAAACCGCAATTTATTTCGAACAATTACAAGCAAGGAAAGAAAGTATTATCATCTATTGAAGATGAATTATTGGTATGCGATCAATTTCAAATCAGCGTAGCATTTATTACAATGGGTGGAATTACGCCTTTGTTACAGACTCTTAGAGATCTTGAAAAGAGAGGTGTTAAAGGAGAAATCCTTACAACAAATTATTTGAATTTTAGCGAGCCTAGAGCGCTTGAAAAGTTAAATAAACTCTCAAATATTACTTTGAAAATGTATGATGTGGAAGCGTCAGGAGATGGATTCCATACAAAAGGATATATTTTTCGAAAAGATGAAATTTATAGAATTATTATTGGTAGTTCTAATATGACAAAGACTGCGCTCACAAGTAATCGTGAGTGGAATACTCGTGTTGTATCAACTGAAAAAGGCGAAATTGCACAGCATATTGTAGAGGAGTTTAACGAACTTTGGAACAGTGAATATGCGTTGGATTTTGATGAGTTCTATGAGATTTATAAAGAGCAATACAAAATTGTCAAAAAGCAACGAGAGATTGCACGTAGTGAAGAACTACCATCTATTCAAAAGTATCGTTTGCAGCCAAACTCTATGCAGGTTGGTTTTATTGTTAATTTGAAGAAGATTATTGATGCTGGGGAAGAAAGAGCACTATTGATTTCAGCCACTGGTACAGGAAAAACCTACGCGTCCGCTTTTGCAATGAGAGAACTGGGATTCAAACGAGTTCTGTTTTTGGTGCATAGAAATCAAATTGCGAAACAAGCGAAGGATTCTTTTGAGAGAGTATTTGGCAGCAGAATCAAGACAGGTTTAGTGTCTGGGATTAAGCATGATTATGATGCGGATTTTGTGTTTGCTACAGTTCAGACATTAAGTAAACAAGAAAACTTGGAAAGGTTTCCAAGGGATTATTTTGATGCATGCATCTATGATGAGGCGCATCATACCAGTGCCGGAAGTTATAAAAAGGTCATGGACTATTTTACACCGGGATTTACACTGGGAATGACAGCGACACCGGATAAACGTGATGACAATATAGAGGGGCGCAATATTTATGAAATTTTTGACCATAATATTGCGTACGAAATTCGATTACAGCAGGCTATGGAAGAAGATTTGTTATGTCCGTTCCATTACTTTGGAATCACTGATTTGGCGGTAATATCTGACGAAGGAAATTCAAAAGAAGAGCAGCTTGAGAATTTTAGATATTTAACGAGTGATGAACGTGTTAAGTATGTTATGGAACAGGCGGCTTATTTTGGTTATTCTGGTGACAGAGTAAAAGGATTGATTTTCTGTAGCAGAATAGATGAAGCCAGAGAATTATCTAAAAAGTTTAATGCGCAGGGATTAAAGACGATTGCATTAAGCGGCGCTGATTCCGACGAAGTAAGAGCAGATGCTATTGAGCGTCTGACAATGGATGTTCAGTCGGAAGAAGACGATTATTTGGATTATATTATAACTGTGGACATCTTTTCAGAAGGTACAGATATTGTGGAAGTGAATCAGGTCATTATGCTTCGCCCTACACAGTCTCCGATTGTGTTTATTCAGCAGTTGGGACGAGGGCTTAGAAAAGCATCTGAGAAGGAATATGTTGTAATTCTAGATTTTATTGGTAATTACAAGAACAACTTTATGATTCCAATCGCACTTTCTGGAGATCGTAGTTATAACAAGGATAACATCAGAAGATATTTGATGGAAGGTGGACGAGTAATTCCTGGGGCAAGTACAATTCATTTTGATGAGATTAGTAGAAAACGCATCTTTGCAGCAGTTGATAATGCTAATTTTAGCGACATTAAACTTATTAAGGAAAATTACACCAACCTTAAAAATAAACTTGGTAGAATTCCTAAATTAAAGGATTTTGATGATTACGGAGAGATGGATGTTCTCAGGATTTTTGATAATAATAGCTTAGGAAGTTATTATAAATTTCTTGTGAAGTATGAAAATGAATATGAAGTTCGATTAGCACCAGAAGAAGAAAAAGTAATTGAATTTGTATCTAAAAAGCTTGCCAGTGGTAAGCGAATTCAAGAACTGCGACTTTTGAACAGAATGCTTACATATGCACATAAAATGTCGTTGTTTGCTGGACTGCAAGAAGAGCTTAGATTGGATTATGGCATTCAAATGAGCCAAGACCAAAAGGATAATATTATTAATATTATGACGAACGAATTTCCTGCTGGTGCAAGTAAGAATACATACGCAGAATGCGTTTTCATTGAAAAAGACGATGAAACGGATTATCAGGTTTCAAAATCATTTGAAAAAATGCTGGCAAATAGAGAATTTTTTGAGCTTTTAAAAGAACTTGTTGAATTTGGTATTAGTCGCTATGAGCGTGATTTTTCAAAAACGTACAATGGAACGGATCTTGTTTTATATCAAAAATACACCTATGAGGATGTATGCCGTTTGCTTAATTGGGAAACAAATGAAGTGCCGTTAAATATCGGCGGATATAAGTATGATAAAAAGACAAAAACTTTTCCTGTATTTATTAACTATGATAAATCTGAAGATATCAGCGATACGACGAAATACGAAGACCATTTTACAAGTAGCAGTAGCCTGATTGCAATATCAAAGTCAGGAAGAAGTATTGCGTCTGAGGATGTGCAGAACTTTTTACATGCTTCTGAAAGAGGAATACAGGTTCATTTGTTTGTACGTAAAAATAAGGATGATAAGATTTCTAAAGAATTTTATTATTTGGGACATATGCGGGCAAGTGGTAAGGTAAGGGAATTCGTGATGCAGAATACAGACAAGACTGCTGTTGAAATTGAATGGCTGTTGGATGTTCCAGTACGCGAGGATTTATACGAATATATTGTGAATGAGTAAGAGGTAGTGGTATTATGTATACATATTCTGGTATTCATAAGTTGTCTATGAATGAAATATTAGTACGTCATAATATAGGAGAACTTGTTGGATGTCTAAAACTCTATTCAGATGATACGGAAAGTTATATCGAAGAATATGAGTGGGAAGACCTTATAAGGCATTTGGAATTAGGAGGAGAGATTGGTTATGAACTCTGATAGAAAGATTATACGTGTAGTAGCAGCAATTATCAAAGCAACAAATGAAAGCGGCGACCCCATCATCTTCGCCACCCAGCGCGGTTACGGTGATTTTGCAGGTGGTTGGGAATTCCCCGGTGGTAAAATCGAAGAAGGTGAAACACCGCAGGAAGCTTTGGTGCGTGAAATCAAAGAGGAACTGGATACGGAGATTAAGGTCGGCGATTTGATTGATACAATTGAATATGATTATCCTGCCTTCCATCTTTCTATGGATTGTTTTTTGTGTGAGATTGTATCCGGTGATTTGGTTTTGAAAGAGCATGAGGCGGCGAAGTGGCTTAAGAAGGATGAGTTGGATTCCGTGGAGTGGTTGCCGGCGGATATTACGTTGATTGAGAAGCTGAAGGAAATTTTAGAATAAGGAACCATTTTAAACTATACGTTGATTTTAAATCTTTTATACAGATGTTATAGTGTATTAAGAATACAGAAGGAGAGATGGCGATGAAGAATCATAAAATATGTTCTCGCAATAACATCTGGAATGCAGAAGATTTTAGAATGAGTGAATTGAGGGAGAGTAGCAAGCTTATAGGTAGGATAAAGCATACGAAGCGATGCCTGCGATGGAGCCTGCAGCGTATTACGCGTGGATATGCGGAGTGTGACAGGTGGGATATGGATGGGTATTTGTCCCATTTGTTTCCGGAGATGTTACAGGATTTGCGTGATAATCGTATGGGTTCGCCTTCGTATCTGGGGGAAGATTATATGAACGAGGATGGGATCCTTGTAAACGATACCTGCCATGAGGAGTGGGATCGGATTCTGGATAGGATGATTTTCTTGTGGAGAGAGGCGGATGAGAATACTTGTACCAGAAAGAATCCTTACGAAGTGGAATATGATAGGGCCAGTGCTGAATTTCATGAGAAATATGGTTTTTGGGGAGAGAAGTTACAGACGGAAGCGGAGTTGGAAGAAAACCGCAAGCGCGGTGGCGGAGGAACGATGCATTTCATGGATGAATTGCCGGAGTATAAGGAGATAAGTAACAAGTACCATGAAGAGAGGCGTAAGCTTGAGCAGTATAGAAGAGAATGCAAGGACGAGGCGTTTGATTTGATGAAGGAGCATTTCTATGCGCTGTGGGATTGAGGTTGGAGCACTTTATGGTAAGTAACCATAGAGTGCTTTTTTATATTTTAATGTATAGTTTAATTTCTTGACAAATAAGCTGGATTAATATAACATAAAAGTATCAAATGATACCAAGAAGGAGGTGGAGGATTGCCAATTGAAACAAACGCACGAATTGAAAGTGAGATAGAGGTGAAAGCATATATTCAGAATCTTAAATTCGCGCTTAACAATGGGGCAAAGATAAACTTTCAGATAAAAAGATTAGTAGACGACAAACGAGAAGAGAGATATACCAATCAATATACCGTAAATACATTATTTCCTAACGAGAATCCGGTTGAGGCACTCAGGAATGAAATGTTATCACTTACTGCAGAAGATTATATACAGACCGTGAAGGATATTCGTTTCCCGAACAGAAGTGAAATGCGTGAGTTTGGTAAGGTATATAATGATAAAGATGAGGTATATATTAAAATAAGAGTAGAACTTCTTGGAATGTATGGTTCCGCTACGACTTTTGTAATGTCATTTCATTTTGCAGAGAAAGCTTTTACGAAGGAAATATTTCCGTATAGGAAGAATTAGGAGGTGTTTTTATGGAAATGAAGATTATAAGAAGTGAAAAGTGTTTATGTATGTGTTGTATGGAAGAGCATGAAGTAAAAACAGCCTTAGTTCCGGAGCAGACTATATTTAAAGGCCGAAGAATAAGTTATAATGCAATTTATTCATATTGCGATGTTGCAGAAGAATTGTATATGGATGAGGAGCAGTTACAGAAAAATGATATAGAAATCAAGAATGCATATAGAAGAGCAGAAGGACTTTTGACAACCGACGAAATTAGTAATATCAGGGCAAAGTATAGAATCAGCCAGAAAGATTTTTGTATCCTATTGGGTTGGGGCGAAAAGACAATTACGCGGTATGAGGGACATCAAGTACAGGATAAGGCTCATGATACCATATTAAAAAAGATAGACCGTGATCCGGAGTGGTTCTTGTCATTATTAGATGATGTTAAGGACAGTTTACCGATAGAAGCTTATAGGAAATATTATGAAACGGCTACCAACTTGTATGAAACCAATAGAGATGTATATTTGCGTAAGGCGATAGAAGCAAATTATGTGAATTATCAAGGAAAAAAATTATATAATGGAAATGTCAAACTTTCGTTGGATAAAGTAGTAGATGTGATTCGATATTTTGCCGCGTCCGCTAAAGTGACCGTTTTATATAAGGTGAAACTTATGAAATTAATGTGGTATGCGGATATGCTTTCGTATAAAAAGCGTGGATTTGGCATTACAGGTTTGGTATATGAGGCATTGCCTATGGGCGCAGTACCGGTGGGACATAATTCAATTATTGATTTAAAAGGCGTTCCTTGTGAAGAGGTAGAAATAGGAGAAGGAAACGCATATCATTTCACATTGGATAGTGCGACTGGTTTTCCGGCACTGTCCAAAGAGGATAAAGAAATTCTTGATGAGGTAATAGAGAAACTGGGTAAAAAGGCAAAAGATGAAATAGTTTCTTTTATGCACAATGAAACGGCTTATCAGAGAACGAAGTTTAGAGATGTTATTTCCTTTGAATATGCAGTGGAGTTGCAGATTTAGTGCAAATATAGGACTAAATGTTTTTTATGAATAAAGCATATCGCGCGATGCGCAGAAAGAGGTTACTTATGAATTTTAAAATGGTTCACGAAAATTACAATGTTGCTGATTTGGACAAGTCTATGGCTTTCTATGAGAAAGCGCTGGGGCTTCATGAAGTCAGACGCATCAACGGCGACGGTTTTATAATTGTTTATATGGGTAATGAGGAGAGCACGTTTCAATTAGAGCTTACCTGGTTGGAAGGACATCCTGAGAAGTACAATTTGGGCGAGTGTGAGTTCCATCTGGCTTTTGAGACGGATGACTACGAAGCGGCGCATAAGCTTCATGAAGAGATGGGTTGCATCTGTTTTGAGAATCCGGCGATGGGCATTTATTTTATCACGGATCCGGACGGATACTGGCTGGAGATTATACCGGGAAAGAAGTAGGGAAGCGTGTTGAAGTAACATAAACTCAGGCATTTTACGGTTAATATGTTAGGTTGCATAAATGCAACACTTATTAACGGAGGTAAAAGAAAATGAGTGAATGGACAAAACTGAAGAAAGAGAATTATCGAAAGGACTGCATTGCGCATTTCGGGAATGGTGTGATTGACTTTGCGCCTGAGAGTATGAAAGAAGTAGAGAACGGTTCGTTTAAGGGCTATGATGAGTATCTTGAGGTGCAGATGAAGTCTTGCGATTGCAGTCGTCAGTACTTTGCGCATTGCTACTATCATCCGCAACTGGATTATGAGTTTCGCGGGCAGATTGAGCGTTTTGCGGTGGCTAAGGAGAAGGTGCTTTTTAAGCGAATAATGATTGACGGTATGCATATGGATGGTACCGGCTTCTGGGGAAAGGAAGACCATGTATGGATGGATATGGCGCCTTTTCGACAGTATGAGGTTGGCGACAGCCTTGCTTTCGGGGCGGAGATTTGCCGTTATATGAAGAAGAGCAACGGAAAGCGGATTGACTACGATTTGAAGAACCCTGTGGACATTCATAAGGTAAAAGGCTATAAAGTGCCGACGGATGAGGAATTAATCGATCAGCAGATTGACCGGCTTGTTTGTGAGACGTGCCGATATTATGATCATTGTTTTATGGGAAATTGCATAGCGAATGAGGCAGAGCGTGAGAAACGCAAGGAAACGCTTAAAAGCCTGGAGCCCGGGAAGTTTACGCCTTTTACGGTGATGTTGGCCTATGAGCTGGAATATCGCATGATGATGCAGATGGGCGGCTTTACGTATGATGAGAACGATAAGAATGCGCCTATTGTAAGAAAGATTATTGAAATATGTGAGGCACATCCGGTTTATTATGTAGGGGATGTGAAGGAGGCGTTGGCACGTATGTTGTATCCTGATAAAGCGAGAGTGTATATTGGGGAGAAGTAAGATGGAGGATGGAGAATATGAAAATCGCTACATTAAATATGCAGGGACAACTGATTGAACAAATAAGAGGCATGCGGATTCAAAAGTTGTTAAAAGAACAATTGGTACAAAGCATTATTGATAAACAGATCGATGGCTTAATTGGTTGTCTCAATAAGTACCAAATAGATATAATGGCATATCAGGAAATAAACCATAAATATAGAGACGATTACAAAAATAGGCTTGATGTTGCCGGATATAAATTGTTGTATAACGAGAAAGAGTATTCAACGCGAGTATATACAACAGTAGGATTTATTGTTAATAAGGAATGTAATATTGACGTTGAGGGAAATAGCATATTTAATGGAGTTGGGCAGACAAATAAATATTATGAAATATAATTTTATTGGGAGATTTTAATGCGGCAGGTAAAGAACATCGTGAAAAATTCGCCAAACAAAATGTTATGGAGGAAAATGAAAAATTTTTAAACAAGATATCTGAAAAAGGATATATTGAGATTGGTGATGCAAAGAATTATACATATATCACAGCAAACTTCAAAAATAAAATTGATCATATATATTTTTCACATGATCTAAATAAATATTTGGAAGATAAGGGAACTAGCATTACAGAACATTTAGTTAATGAAGTTGAACACTCCAGCGAGAACGGTTGGGGATTTTGTAATCATAATATGTTGTGGTTTGATATTGATATAGCTGATTTAAAAAGTTAGAAGGTGTATTGAATGATTATGATAAAAATACTATTCGTTTGCCACGGCAGCAAGTTGCTTTTCTGAAAAAAGTACGAAAAATCGTGGGTTGTGGGAGTTTAAAACGGAATTTTTATACCAAATTTGAACCAATTATAAGGGATTTGGGGCTGTGACATGGTGGAAAAAGGAAAAGGATTTTGCTTCAAGGCGAATTCCTTTTTTTGTATGGAAAAAAAGAAACGTGCAACCTTTTCTGGTCTCAAGATTTTACTCAGCCCCAAAACCATTTCTTTTTTGAGTCCATCATACGAAACAAGTAAGAATAAGTCGAGAAGAAAATCCGATAATACCGAATGTATCGGGAGGTGAAGAAAAATGTCTAAAGTGGAAGAGAGAGAGGAAATTTCGGTGCATAAAAATTTTTTTCGAAAACAAATTTCTACTTGACACCACCAGGGCCTACGTGGTACACTACATAAAACACCAGTAAGGCCTGCACGGTAATTTGTATGTTCCGTCAGTAAGGCCTACGTTGAAAGGAGGTTTACTCATGGAAGATTACCACGATTTAGGATACACTTCGGAAGAAGAATTCCTTGAAGGTATGTTAGGATGTGACGATGAATACACTCTTGACGACTTTTATGATAGCTATGCCCCAGATTAAGAATAGTTCAGGGTGGAGCATAAGCTCCACCCGTGAAAGGAGATACAAATAAATGGAAGTATTAAAAATTTATGCACCAGATAATTTAAAGGAAGTATTACAAAAGGATGCCAAGTTAAAAGGTCTTAGTATGAGTGAATTAACGGTTGAGGTTTTGATGCAACATTATGGGATTGCAGTTCCCGCAGCTAATAAAAAGTCGTTACCAGAGATTATTGGCCAGGTTATCGAAGAGATAAGGAAATATGTTAAAAATCCGGATAATATTGGAAAAACATTTGACTTGCTTAGCGTTTCTGAGACATTTAAGAATATTCACATGGTTGCAGACGGAAAGCCCTCAAGTAACAGAGCAACAGTAGGAAAAGTATTTGCTTCTAAATTAGGTAAAGATGATTTTATTAATGTGACTGTAGTGAGAACAGAAGCGGGTGCAGTTAAGAAGAGCGTCAACAGAGCAACTTTGTACATGATTTTAGAGGAGGATTCAAATGAAAATGAATAATGGTATTATTTCGTATAACGAAAATGGACATCGTCCTATTAATAAAAGTATTTCTTTTGAGAAGAAGATTGAAGAGACAGCTCATGAGATAAGAAGTACGTATGGTTTGCCTTTGATTATAATGTTTCAGGAAGTATTAGCAGGTCGTAACATGAAGTTTCTGAATCTGCTTAGGGTTTTGTATCCGGAATATGAGCTTATTTTACCAGCAGGTTTTGATTACGTAAAACATTATAAATCTATCATGTCAATCACGTTAGTTAGAAGAGATGCACTTGGCAGTTATACCGTTCATGAGTTGGACTCAGAGCTGCCTAATAGAACATGCTATCTTACTGCAGATTTAAATGGTATTGAAACAATTATCATCAACGCTCATATTGTCCAGGTGCAAAATTTCAGATATCAGGCTGACTGGTATATTGCCGAGAGAAAAAGGTTGCATTCTCAGCAGTGGGATTTATTACACGATGTTCTTCATAAGAACAGAAATTCGAATCTTATTTTTGGTGGAGATATGCAGGAAAGAAGAACGGCTCCAAATTTGACTAAAATAATAGAAGATGGATACCTCGTTTCTGGAGCATCTGGAGCAAAGACGGTAAGGAATGGTTTTTTTGGCGCGGAATCATGCATTGACCACATAATTTTTAGTCCTAGTCAGAGAACTACTTTAGGAGATACGACTGAAATAATATATGATAATTCAGGAGTGGGTACATATTCGGATCATACTCTTCTTTACGTATGTTCGTAGATTTTGAGAGATATTAAAAACGAATAGAAACTAAAAGGGTTGCTGTTGTAGTTAATGAACGGCGACAGCAGTCCTGGTTTCTATAGCGAATAAAAGCAAAGGAAGTTTACGTTTGTAATCGAAATAATGTTGTGAGTGATTGTGCTCTAATTTAAAGGAGTGTACTATGAATAGAAAAGAAGCGAAGAATATGTTTGTTTCATATCTTAAGCAAAGACATATACAATATCATGAGTATTTGGATAATGGTGTTTTAAACATTTATATGTTGTTAACAGGATATGAGAAGTGCCCGGATAAGGTTTTAGAATGTAATATATTTTTCTTTGATTTTTGTATGGAGGCGAGAGTTTATTATAATGCTAATGCAAATGCTTGGATTAAAGAAAAGGCAGATGATCTGTCAGATATGTACAGATTACTTAACTACGTTAATGCGATGGTTTGGCCATTCACCCATGATGGCCTTGGTGGAGAGCTTTATGAACTACATCATCTGCAAACACCAAGATTTTATATAACGGAAGATGAAGAATTTGATATGACTGCAACAACAGTTATTGATTATGATCATTTTGAAATGGCTCCTCTCGAAACAGAGGACTATTGCACTGCAGCAATTCCTGAATTGATGGATAAGTTATCGCTTCCTTTTTTCTTGTTGCTTGGTAAAAAAATCACAGTTAATGAGAGTATTGCTATTATAGAGCGCGAAGTGCTGAACAAGGAGAGCGTCAATGTATGAAATATTCTATAAGAAGGAAATTCTTGATAAATACAATTATCTAAAATGGTGGGTGTGGATATTACTATTATGATAGACCGGTAAAAAAAGAAATAGAGTTCATAAAGAGATTTTCGCAATTTGTTAAAATTGTTGATGAAGACTGATGCTAAAATATGCTATGATATAGCAAGATGGATTCTGATGGTATAATTGTGAATTCTAGTGAAATTAAAGAAAAAAGAGGTTTAGCAATACTATGCAAGATAAAGTGAAGTTACTTTTCGTATGCCATGGCAGTATTTTCCAGAATTGAAAAAGGCCTGTAAAATGGGCGTTTCCGGCGCAAAGGAGGTGAAGTTTACCACTGGTTTACCACTTTTGCAGGAAGAAAAATTTAATAGAGCTCAAACTCATAGATGGCGTTCCGGCAAATAGGGCTGTTGGGATGCCATTTTAATTTTGCAACATCAATGAATATTTTTGGCAATAATGTCAAAAATATTCAATATATAATTGATTTGATACACCTATAGGTGTATAATGAATTTGAACAAAATTGGCAATGATGTCAAAAATATTCAATGAGGAGATTGCTATGAACATTAATCGAGATAAGTATTTAAATGATTTAATAAATAGAATGCATAACGGTATGATTAAAGTGGTGACCGGAATCAGAAGATGCGGAAAATCCTATTTGATTTTTACTATTTTTAAAAGCTATCTGTTGGAGCAAGGTGTAGATGAAAAGCATATCATCTCTATTGAGTTGGACCAGCGAAAAGATAAAAAGTATCGTAATCCGGACACTATTTTAGATTTTATTGAAACCAGCATTGCGGATGAAGGACAGTATTATGTTTTGTTAGACGAAGTGCAGTTGTTGGAAGAATTCGAAGAGGTACTCAATTCATTGCTGCATATTAAGAATGTTGATGTCTATGTAACCGGAAGTAATTCTAAATTTCTTTCAAAAGATGTTATTACGGAATTTAGAGGTAGGGGGGATGAAATTCATATTTATCCGCTGACCTTTAAAGAGTTTATGCAGGTATATGAAGGCGATGTCTATCATGGATGGGCAGAGTATGTAATTTATGGCGGATTACCATTGACGGTAACAATGAAGACAGAGGAACAAAAGATTAATTATTTGACCAAATTGTTTGAAGAAACGTATTTGATAGATATTATTGAAAGGCATCGCATCGACAAAACGCAGGAGTTGGAGGATTTGGTTAATATTCTTGCGTCAGCAATAGGTTCGCTTACCAATGTACCCAAGATTGAAGCGACTTTTAGAAGCGTAGTACAGTCATATATCAGTGGTAATACAATCAGACAGTATATTGAATATTTGGAGGATGCTTTTGTTATCAACAAAGCAAATCGTTATAATGTAAAGGGTAGAAAATATATCGGAACACCTTTGAAGTACTATTTTGAAGATGTTGGACTTCGTAATGCCAGATTAGGTTTTCGTCAAATTGAAGAGACACATATCATGGAAAATATTGTTTATAACGAGCTTAGAAGTCGTGGATATTCCGTGGATGTTGGCGTTGTAGAGAAAAGAGGAGTAAATTCAGAAGGAAAAACGGAAAGAACCTATCTGGAAATTGATTTCATAGCGAATCTCGGAAGCAAGCGTTATTATATTCAATCCGCATTTAGTATGCCGACGGAAGAGAAAAGGTTACAAGAAAAGGCATCACTGGTTAATGTGAATGATTCGTTTAAGAAGATTATTCTGGTTAAGGATGTTATGAATGTGACGAGAGATGAGGATGGAATTACAACGATGAGTATTTATGACTTTTTGATGAAGGAGAATAGCTTGGAGTTGTAAGGCGTCCTGAAAATGGGACAGGAAAAGTTGTATAGTTTAAAGAGGCATGCGAAGTTGTTTTTGATAAAGTTACAGCAGGAAGATGGAAAAGGCTACAGTACGATTCACAATATACGAGGTGTACTTAGACCAGCTTTTCAGATGGCGGTAGACGATGACATTTTAGTTAAGAATCCATTTGGATTTCAGCTTGCAGGTGTGGTGGTAAATGATAGCGTTACAAGAGAAGCAATTAGCCTAGAACAGATGCGAAAGTTCTTAAAGTTTGTGCATGATGATGTAGTCTACTGTAAGTATTATGAAGTCGTGTATATTCTCTTTCATACAGGAATGCGCATTTCGGAGTTCTGCGGTTTGACACTTAAAGATATTGATATTGAGAAACGAGTAATAAATATCGACCATCAGTTACAGAGAACTTGCGATATGCGATACAATATTGAAGAAACAAAGACAGAGGCAGGAAAAAGAAAGATACCTATTACAGAAGATGTGGCACAAATGTTTCAAGCCATTATCGAGGATAGAGAGCCGCCGAAGTTGGAAAAGGTAATTGATGGTCACACAGGGTTCCTTTTCCACGATGATGAAGGTAATCCATTGGTTGCGATGCATTGGCAGCACAGATTCAATCGTATGGTTAGACGATACAATGACATCTACCGAGTGCAGATGCCGAACATAACTCCTCATGTATGTAGACATACATACTGCAGTAATATGGCGAAGTCGGGAATGAATCCGAAGACATTACAATACTTCATGGGACATTCTGATATCAGCGTTACTATGAATGTGTATACGCATATCGGATTTGATGATGCTGAGGAAGAATTGAAGAGAATGGAAGAGTTTAGAAAAGCACAGGCTGAGATAGAGAAGAAAAATGATGCGAAAGCGGTATCGCAGAAGATGTTTAAAGTAGTGTAGCATTGTTACGCGGTGGAGACGCTCCGGTTATACTGGGGCGTTTTTTTCTATGGAAAAATGATGAGGGTGACGATATAATATATATTGAAATTTGTTGATAAAAGGATGATGATAAATGGAAATATATCAAGGAGTGGCAATAACAGATGGCTTGAATAGAAAGAATCATTTCTTACCATTAAGTGCAATTTTGAAAGCTTATCGCGATTCATGGGATAGACCGATACCTATGAATTTAGGTCATGATAGAACAAAACCGATAGGGTATACAAAACTTACAGGTGTATATATGGAACCAGGAAAGGCATATGTTACCAATGAGGGTGCTATTATGGAAACAAGTGAAGAACACGAAGCGTTGCGTAAAATGTTAGAGGCAAATGACTATCGCCAGTTTTGTGAAGAACATAAGGATAAGATAGAAGTGTTGGTCGAAAAACTGGGTGATATGGTTTCGGATTCTTTTCGAGTGGCTCCTGTTGGTCAAGCAGTAGCTATAAAAGATAATGGTATAGTCCAGCGCTTATTCCCAGAGTGGACAGAGAGTTTTAAGGATGGACTTGCTGATATAAATGAATTAGAAGCTGTATATTCGACAACTGCCGATGGAGAGAAAGGAGTATTAATCCCTGGAGTGTTTTTGAAGGATGGATATTTGTTATTTGCACATCAATTTTTTCGTAGAACGCTGTCTATATTAAATTCTACAAATGAGGAGTTTTTTGTTTCCTTTGAAAAATTAAGGGATATTCCTAATCTTGAAGTTAAAGTTGCATTGGACATGGATATGATAGGTCTTCCGGGAACTGAGCATCCAGAAGTGGAGTATCAATATATTAGAGGACCACATTTTGATGACAATTTAGAATCGATTCCAGAGGGGGTTACCTGTCATGATAACGAACACTACGATAATCTGTTTTCAAATCTTGTAGGAACACAGTTTTATTGGCATAAACAAGATGGAACAAGAACATTTGAATGTGAAGAACTATGTGATCGGGAAAATGTGTCGTTTGATGGCGGAGATACCATGTTGTGGGGATGTAGATATGTTCATAGTATGTTAAATCCAAGCACTGGATTACCAACACATCTTGACGGTGCAATACGAATTTACGATGAAGAACAAATTTTAGAGAGGCTGGATATTAAAACAGATGTTAGTAAGTGTGGTAAAAATTCAAAGTACATAAAATTATGGAGAATTGATAATGAAATTTCGGTATCTTTGTGGAAAGAATTAATTAGTGCTTTTTATAGAGAAAATCCGTTAATAGGTGAATATTTCGG
Source organism: Lachnospiraceae bacterium (assembly GCA_045580855.1). Lineage (GTDB taxonomy): Bacteria > Bacillota > Clostridia > Lachnospirales > Lachnospiraceae > UBA3766. Next base: position 21,937 of record JAZNOO010000020.1, read on the forward strand.
TGGTGTAGATAATAAGTATGAACAAATTAAGAAAGAAAATGCTGAAAGAAATTCTTTAGTTGTAAAGCCAAATGATTTTGAACATATTGAATTTAATGCTGGAGATGGATGCCGTGCGTTTTTACAATATACAGACAAGTTTGAAATTCGAGAAGGACGAGATGTTGCCATATATAATAGAGACTCCTTATTATTTGAAGATGGGGAAAAAATTAAAATTTTGGAGGCGGATACAATAACACTCTTGAAATATTTGAAGAGAAAGGGATTAGTATTACGAATACCTATAACATCACTCATAGCTTTTAATGATATGATTTATAATTTTCCGACATTATGTTGCGTGAATGAATCTGTAGCAGATATTGTTGTGGAATCAATAAAGGAATTATGCCAAGTATGGATGAATAAAGGTGAGGATAGGCTTATTTCCTTTGGAATAATGTTGAATCAGCAAAATGAAGCAGGCCACTTGTCGTTTGTTGGACATGTTAATGATTTTGTTCAGTTGTTAAGCAATTGTAAGAAACTATCAGAGGTGTCTTTGGATGATTGGATTCTTGATATATATGAGAAAAATAATATGTTTAAGCAAGGGAGTGATTATCCAAACAAATTTAAACTTTTGCATGGAGATGTCCTGTGCTTTAGGAGACTTATTGTTCGACCAGATAGAATAAGGAGACAATGGATTGAAGACGGGATAATGCATGCGCAGTTTAATCTTAGCAAGGACGAAGGTGATTATTTGCGTGAGCATCATATACATGCAGCTCCTTTTTATCGTATTAAAAGAGATAGATGTTGCAAATGTGGAGAAGATTATTTGCAATGTAGTTGTGTAAAGTTTATTGATGAGGATGTAGCTGATGAAGTTGTCGAAGCGGATTTGAGTGGAATGACATGGACAAACAGAAATGCATATTCCCCAAATGGTCAGTTGGAGTATATATAAAATCCTTAGTAGTAAGCCTTCCTGTTTTACTACCATTTCTACTACTAACAGGTAGTCACAACTTGCTAAATTATGCTATAATTTGCCTAGTTGACAAGCAAACAACAATTTAACCATAACACCGGAAATACGGCATTTCCGGGTAAAAAGGAGCAAACAATTACTATGATAAAAGTACTATTTATTTGCCACGGAAATATTTGTCGTTCGCCTATGGCTGAATTTATTATGAAATATTTGGTAGAAGAACGTGGCTTTTCAAGCGATTTTTACATTGCATCCGCAGCTACCAGCACGGAAGAAATCGGCAGTCGTGTTCACCACGGAACGGCAGCAATTTTAGACCGACTTGGCATAGACTATTCTGAGAAACGTGCCCGTCAGATGACGAAAAAGGACTATCAGGACTATGATATGATTATCGGTATGGATGAGTGGAATATGCGCAATATGAACCGCATAGCAGGTGGTGATCCGGAGGGCAAATTACATCTTTTGTTGGATTTTACGGACCGACCCGGAGATGTGGCGGATCCTTGGTATACCCGTAATTTTGAAGTGACCTATCGAGATGTTATGGATGGATGCGAAGGACTTTTAGATTATTTAGAAGAACAGGGGATAATATAAAATGCAAAGTCATAAGAAAAGTGCTGTCAGATTGGGAATTTATTTTGGAACGATGATGGGGCTGATGGCAGGTTTATTGGGGCTGTGTCTATTTCCGACCGTAGGTTGTTTTTTATTCTCGGATGCGATTCTTTTGGGCATTATAATCGGTTTGATATTAGATGTAGTTGCGGCATTGTTTTTCGGGGCTGCGTGTGGTTTGGTGTATGGATTGATTATGGGTTCTTTTATGGAGAACAAAGCCAAGGAATTTGCGCCTATGAGAGAGGCATATATTGCACAGCAGCGTTTGTTTTATGACGGACCTACCAATCATATGATGGGCAAAGAGGGTGTTGGCGGTTGGATGTTTCTGTTAAATGACACACTTTATTTTAAGTCGCATCAACAGAATATTCAGGTGCATGAATTACAGATTCCTTTGGTCAATATTCGTAGGGTGGAATGTACCAAAAGAGGTATATACAATACCGGATTGGATATAGAATTGTTGGATGGGACAGTGGAGAAGTATGTCGTAAACGACAGAGAAGTTTGGGCTCAAAAGATTAATGAGGCCTGTAACCGGATTCGCAGTCAGTTTCCTGCATAAAATCTGTAAGTTTTACATAGTAATAAAAATTGAAATCATTTACCTTGTCCCACTATCCAAACGGGGCAATTCGTGGTAGAATAAATATGTTGGAAAGCATATTTGCAGTATGAATTATATAAACAGTAGCAAGCGAAGGAGGCCTTACTATGACCAGAGATGAAATGATACAGGCAGTGTCAGATACCGCTTTTGTAGAGAAGGATGATTGTGACAGAGTGGTAACCTCTTACCACCGTGTGATTGAGACAGAAGTGAAGAAACAGGTGAAGAAGTATGCAATGATTGTTGGAGCGGTAACAGCGTTCCTTGGCGTTTTTGCACTAATCTTTTATTTATTGGGCAAGAGCTCACGCAATTCGAATGATGAGTAAATAAACAACACCCTACACGTATTTGTGTAGGGTGTTTTCATATTTTTATGTTTTATTAGATTCTGTTACAAGGCATTTTACGCTTTCTTCGCAAATGCAGCACGTTTTCTTAATGTGGGGTCCAGAATCTTTTTACGGATTCTAAGGTTTGTCGGTGTTACCTCCAACAACTCATCCGTATCGATGAAGTCCAAGGCCTGTTCCAAGCTGAGAATTCTGGGCGGTGTTAAGCGCAATGCTTCGTCCGCGCTGGAAGAACGGGTATTGGTCAGCTGTTTCTTTTTACACACGTTTAATTCAATATCTTCAGCCTTGGGATTCTGGCCTACCACCATACCTGAGTAAACCTGTTCGCCGGGGCCGATGAAGAGAGTGCCGCGCTCCTGGGCATTGAACAAACCGTAGGTTACGGATTCGCCGCTTTCGAAAGCGATGAGTGAGCCCTGCTTACGATACTGGATATCGCCCTTATATGGGCCGTAGCCGTTGAAAATACTGTTGATGATACCATTTCCCTTAGTATCGGTCATAAAATCGCCTCTGTAGCCAATTAAGCCTCTTGAAGGGATGGCAAACTCAAGGCGGGTGTAGCCGCCGGTGCCTGCGCCCATATTAAGGAGCTCGCCCTTACGCTGGCTTAACTTCTCGATTACCGTGCCGCTGAATTCTTCGGGCACATCAATATAGGTCAATTCCATAGGTTCCAAAAGCTTGTCGTTTTCATCTTTTTTATAAAGAACTTCTGCCTTGCTGACTGCGAATTCGTAGCCTTCGCGACGCATATTTTCAATCAATACCGATAAATGAAGCTCGCCTCGGCCTGAAACTTTGAAGGCCTCGGTGGTATCGGTTTCTTCCACGCGCAAAGATACGTCAGTATTTAATTCGCGGAAGAGTCTGTCGCGCAAGTGACGACTGGTTACAAATTTGCCTTCCTTACCTGCCAACGGTGAGTCATTTACCATAAAATGCATGGCAATCGTAGGTTCCGAAATCTTCTGGAAGGGGATGGGCTCAATTGCATCTGTTGCACACAAGGTATCACCGATATGGATGTCTGCAATACCGGAGATTGCAACGATGGAGCCGATGCCTGCTTCACGCACTTCCGTTTTGGCAAGACCGTCAAACTCGTAAAGTTTGCTTACTTTTACTTTCTTCTGTTTCTCGGGCTCGTGTGCATTAACAATCACAACTTCCTGGTTTACGGCGATGGTGCCGTTGTCTACCTTACCTACGCCGATACGGCCCACATATTCATTGTAATCGATGGTACTGATTAAAACCTGTGTACCTGCTTCCGGATCGCCTTCGGGAGCGGGGATATAATCAATGATGGTTTCAAAAAGCGGTGCCATGTTAACCGGTGTATCGCTTAAGTCTTTTACCGCAGTTCCTGCCTTGGCAGAAGCGAAGATAAAAGGACAGTCAAGCTGTGCATCGTCGGCTTCCAACTCTAAGAAAAGTTCCAGAACTTCGTCAATGACTTCTTCAGGTCTTGCTTCGGGGCGGTCGATTTTATTGACACACACAATAACCGGCAACTTCAATTCCAGTGCTTTACGGAGTACGAACTTGGTCTGGGGCATTGCGCCTTCAAACGCGTCTACCACAAGAATTACGCCGTTTACCATTTTCAATACACGTTCTACTTCGCCGCCGAAGTCAGCGTGGCCCGGGGTGTCAATAATGTTGATTTTAACATCGTTGTACATTACGGCGGTGTTTTTAGACAGAATCGTGATGCCGCGTTCACGCTCAATGTCATTTGAGTCCATTACGCGTTCTGCAACTTCCTGGTTCTCGCGGAATACACCACTTTGTTTTAAAAGGCTGTCCACTAAAGTGGTTTTGCCGTGGTCAACGTGGGCGATGATTGCCACGTTTCTGATATCATCTCTGGTTTGTTTCATAAGGTCTCCAATCACTTTTATACATATGAAAAGTTGTATTTTATGTTACTGCCTAAGGCAGAATATTCTCAAAACTTAAACAGTATAGCACCGTGGGAATTGGTTTGCAAGGCTTGAGCAGGTGAAAATAATACTCCATAACTTATTAATGTGTAATAATTATGTGATAAAACGACAGAATTAAATAAAAAATATGGAAATCCGAACGTAAATCATTTATAATAAACAATTATATAAGATGTATACAAAAGGGGATTAACCATGAGTGAAGAGAAGAAAAAAGAACTGCTTGGTTGGGTGTGTGTTATTTTAGGAAGTATTTTTGTTGTAGCAGGCATTGTTCTTTTTTTAATGTCTAATAAAATGAATCTGCAGATGCGCAAGGTAACTGCGACAGTTTTGGCGTCTTATGATTTGACGGATAAAACCGGGTTGAAACACACTATGTTGGAGTTGATGTATGATGTAGGCGGCCAGAATGTTTTTACCACCTACGAATATCCGGGAGTTTTGGACGAGTATGAGATTGCAATAGATGTATACTATAATATTAAAGAGCCGGGGATGGTAATGAATATTAAATGGTCGTGGGAGCCGTTGCTGGTATCTTTAATGGGAGTTTTGCTCCTGATACCGGGGCTGTACCTGAAGGGATTTATCAAGAATTCTGTATTTGAGATTTCTGCTCCGGCAGAAAACTGCGATAATATAACAAAAGAGTTATATAAGGCTAAGAAGACGGTAATAGATAATGCATTACCGATGTTGGCAGGAGTACTTTTTATCACCTTTGGTATTGTGATGCTTGCAATGCGTGGTGAGTGGTGGAGTTGGATGTTTATATGTGTCGGAGCAGTGGAAGCACTTTATATCGGTATGGACTTTGTACCGGCGGTTATTACTTGGATGAAATTAGGTAAACTTGAGAGTGTGAAAGCCAAAGCTAAAGCATATAATGTGGATGTGACTGACGAGAAAACGGAAGATAAATAAATAGGAAATAGGAAAGCAAGGAGTTATAGCACTTCTTGCTTTTTTATTTAAAAAAAATTAAAATTCTAAAATTTTTCTAAAATTTGTATTGACTTTTATATTCACAGCTAATATACTTTGAATTGCAAAAGATTTGAAAATAAAAATATTCCAAATTAAAAATAATTTACATAAAGTTAACATTTCTCTGTTACAGTGTTTGAGGAATTAAATTTTAAACATACAAAGGGTAGAGACATGACAGGAAGAATTATTGGAACGGGAGCTTGTATCCCGGAGCTGGTTTGGGACAATAACAAACTGGCGGAAATGGTAGAAACCAGTGACGAATGGATTCGCGAGAGAACCGGAATTGCCAGACGTCATATTGAAAAGGAAAGATCGGCAACCGAAATGGCAATCGAAGCGGCACAGAAAGCCATGGAAAGCTGTGCAGAGTTAAAGGCAGAGGAAATCGGAGCAATTATTGTATGCTCCATTGCACAGGAGGAAGTGCTTCCTTCCGTATCTTGTCAGGTGCAGGCGGCAATCGGTGCGGAGAATGCTTTCTGCTTTGACTTGAAAGCAGCTTGTTCGGGATTTGTTTTTGCATATAATACATGTCTTGCATATATGAATATGGGATTGATTCAGAATGCGTTAATCATCGGTGTGGAGAAGTTATCAGCCATTACCGATTGGACAGACAGAAGCAGTTGTATTCTGTTTGGAGACGGCGCCGGTGCGGCAGTGATTACTGCCTGTGAGGAAGAAGGCGCTATGATGATGAAATGCGACGGCAGTCGCGGTGAAGTGCTTACCTGCCCGGCAGGAAGTACCTTGCTTATGAATGGTCAGGAGGTATTTAAGTTCGCAGTGCGAAGTGTGCCTGAGGCCATCAATGAATTATTAGCCAAAAAAATGCTTGCAAAAGAAGATGTTGATTACTACATTCTTCACCAAGCCAACAGGAGAATCGTAGAGTCCGTTGCCAAGCGACTCGGGGAGCCTATTGAGAAGTTTCCCATGAACTTGGAAGAGTACGGCAACACTTCTTCTGCAAGCATCCCTCTTCTTTTAGATGAGTTGTACAGAAGCGGAAAGCTTCCCAAAGGAAGCCGCCTGATTATGGCAGGATTCGGCGCAGGACTTTCCTGGGGCGCATCGTACGTAACCGTGTAAAAATGTATCGATAAGCGGTACATAAAATATAAAACAAAAACGGAGGATTAACAAAATGTTAGAAAAGATTCAGAGTTTAGTAGCAGAAGGTTTAGGAGTAGACGCAGAAAAGGTAGTTCCCGAAGCATCTTTTAAGGATGATTTAGGTGCAGATTCCCTTGATTTATTCGAACTTGTTATGAGCTTCGAAGATGAATTCGGTGTGTCAATTCCTTCAGAAGAACTTGAAAAGATGGTAACTGTACAGGATGTTATGACATATATCGAAAAGAACCAGTAAGAAGAAACAATTTCAGTAACGAAGAATAGGAAGTGGATGACGTGAAAACAGAAATAACCAAACTTTTAGGTATTGAATATCCCATCGTTCAGGGTGGTATGGCATGGGTTGCCGAATATCATCTTGCAGCAGCAGTATCCAATGCAGGCGGTCTGGGCATCATTGCAGCAGGCGCAGCCCCGGCAGAATGGGTGCGTGAACAGATTCGTGAAGCAAAGAAGCTTACCGATAAGCCTTTTGGTGTAAATATTATGCTGATGAACCCTTCGGCAGACGAAATTGCCAAAGTGGTAGTGGAAGAAGGCGTTAAGGTTGTAACCACAGGTGCAGGAAATCCCGAGAAGTATATGAAGGAATGGAAAGAAGCAGGCATTAAGGTAATCCCGGTTGTAGCTTCCGTAGCCCTTGCAAAACGTATGGAAAAGTGTGGTGCTGATGCCGTTGTGGCAGAAGGTACCGAAGCCGGCGGACATATCGGCGAACTTACCACCATGGTATTGGTTCCACAGGTGCGTGACGCGGTAAGCATTCCGGTAATTGCAGCAGGCGGTGTGGCAGACGGTCGCGGAATGGCGGCAGCTTTTATGCTTGGTGCAGACGGCGTACAGATTGGTACCCACTTTGTGGTAACCAAGGAATGTATCGTGCACCAGAATTACAAGGACTGCATCATTAAGGCAAAAGATATCGATACCAGAGTAACAGGTCGCAGTACAGGTCATCCCGTAAGAGCATTACGCAACAACCTTACGATGGAATACTTAAAGAAAGAAGCGGAAGGCGCTTCAGCAGAAGAACTTGAAATGCTGGCAGCAGGCGGTCTTCGCAAAGCTGTAGTAGACGGCGATACCAGAACAGGCAGCCTTATGGCAGGTCAGAGTGCCGGTCTTGTAAAAGAAGAATGTACCTGTAAGGAGTTCATCGAAAGAATTACCGCTGAGGCGACAGCACTCATGGGAAAGAAGGTTGACTAATGGGTAAAATTGCTTTTATTTATCCCGGCCAGGGAGCCCAGAAGTGTTTCATGGGTCAGGACTTTTATAATATATATCCTAAGTGTGCGGAGGTTTTTGATAAGGCAGAGGAAGCGTTGGACGTGAGCGTGAAAGACTTGTGTTTCCGCGAAAATCCTTTGCTGGATCAGACCCAGTACACACAACCTGCCATGGTAACCACTTGCCTTGGTATTACAGCGGTTTTAAATGATATGGGAATTTATCCCGACATGATTGCAGGATTAAGCCTTGGCGAGTACGCGGCAATTGCGGCAGCAGGCGGTATGGATTATGTTGATGCCATCCGATTGGTAAGACAGCGAGGCGTTTTTATGGAAGAAGCGGTTCCGGCGGGGAAAGGTGCCATGACAGCAGTGCTTGGTATGGAAGCGGATGCCATCGAGAAGGTATTGGAAGAATTTGAGGATGTTTACATCGCAAATTATAATTGCCCCGGTCAGATTGTAATTACCGGTATGAAGGAAGGCGTGGAAGCGGCAAGCGTGAAGCTGACGGAAGCCGGCGCAAAGCATTGCATTCCTTTGGTGGTAAGCGGACCTTTCCATTCGGTTTATTTAAAAGAAGCAGGCGCGAAGCTGCGTGAATATATGTCGGATGTAACTTTTAACGAGTTAAAGATTCCTTATATTACCAACGTGACAGCGACTTATGTAAGCGATAAAGATGAGATTGCGCCCCTTCTGGAGAAGCAGGTTTGTTCTTCCGTAAGATGGCAGCAGAGTGTGGAAACTATGATTGCCGATGGCGTGGACACTTTTATCGAAATTGGTCCCGGCAAGACTTTGGCCGGTTTTATCAAGAAGATTGACCGCGATGTGAAAGTGATTAATGTAAGCTGCGTGGAAGATCTTGAGAATGTGAAAGGGCTTATATCTTAACAGGCAATGGTCGGTCAGATTATTTGCAGAATGTGTAAAAGGGTAAAAATATTTGAGTAAGTCTGAGAAATGACTTAAGGAAGAGAGTAATTATGTCAGAAAAAATTGCGCTTGTAACAGGCGCATCAGGCGGCATCGGAAGAGCCATCGCAGTAGCTTTGGCAGGAACAGGTGCTTATGTATATGTAAATTATAACGGTTCCCAAGGCAAGGCGGAAGAAACCGTCCGACTGATTGAAGAAAACGGCGGCCAAGGTGAAATTTGCAAGTTTAATGTGGGCGATTTCGAAGAAACCAATAAGGCAGTAAGCGACATTATTGCGGCAAAAGGAAGACTTGATATTCTTGTAAACAATGCAGGTATCACTAAGGACGGTCTTATGATGATGATGACCGAAGCACAGTTTGATGATGTAATCAACATCAACTTAAAAGGTGCTTTTAACACCATCAAGGCTGCGACCAGAACCATGGTAAAACAGCGTAGCGGACGAATCATTAACATTACTTCCGTATCCGGTGTTATGGGCAATGCCGGTCAGGCAAATTACTCCGCATCCAAGGCGGGTATGATTGGTCTTACCAAGTCTATGGCGCGAGAACTTGCTTCAAGAAATATTACGGTAAATGCGGTAGCACCCGGTTTTATTGAAACCGAAATGACAGCAGTTTTATCAGATACCGTAAAAGAAGCGGCTGTAAAGCAGATTCCGGTGGGACGCTTCGGACAGCCGGAAGATATTGCAAATATGGTAAAATACCTTGCTTCAGACGAGGCTGCGTACGTTACCGGTCAGGTGATTTGCGTAGACGGCGGAATGGCAATGTAGAAAGGTGATAAAAATGAAGAGACGTGTAGTAGTTACCGGTATGGGTGCCATTACCCCTATCGGAAATACAGTAGAGGAATTCTGGAATTCAATCAAAGAAGAAAGAAACGGAATCGGTCCCATCACCAAGTTTGATACAACCGATTATAAGGTAAAAATCGCAGCGGAAGTCAAAGATTTCGTTGCAAAAGAGAGAATGGATTTTAAGGCTGCAAAGAGAATGGATACATTCTCACAGTATGCTGTGGTTGCGGCAAAGGAGGCATTTGAGCAGTCCGGCCTTGATATGGAAAAAGAAGATCCGTTCCGTGTGGGTGTTATTATCGGTTCCGGTATCGGTGGTATGTCCTGTTTTGAAAATGAACATACCAAAATGTTGGAAAAAGGTCCTACCAGAGTGAGTCCTATGTTCGTTCCTATGATGATTTCCAATATGGCAGCAGGTAACGTGGCAATTGCCCTTGGTTTAAAAGGTAAATGTACCAATGTGGTAACCGCATGTGCTACAGGTTCTCATTGTATCGGTGATGCATTCCGTGCGATTCAGTATGGCGATGCTGAAGTGATTCTGGCAGGTGGTGCGGAAGGTGCAATTTGTCCGTTGGGTGTAGCAGGTTTTACATCCCTTACAGCATTAAATGAAACAGAAGATGTGAATAAGGCATCTATTCCTTTTGATAAAGACCGTAATGGTTTCGTAATGGGTGAAGGTGCAGGTATCCTTGTTTTGGAAGAATTAGAGCATGCGAAAAACAGAGGTGCTGAAATTCTTGCCGAAGTGGTTGGTTACGGTGCAACCTGCGATGCGTTCCACATCACTTCCCCGGCAGAGGACGGAAGCGGTGCGGGTACGGCAATGAAGTTTGCAATGCAGGATGCGGGAATTGAACCTACAGAAGTAACTTATATCAATGCCCACGGAACCAGTACACATCATAACGATTTGTTTGAAACCAGAGCCATTAAAATGGCATTTGGCGAGCATGCGAAGAACTTATACATCAATTCTACCAAGTCCATGATTGGCCACCTTCTTGGTGCGGCAGGCGGTGTGGAAGCGATTGTATGCGTGAAGTCTTTACAGGAAGGCTACATTCACCCCACTGTAAATTCCAAAGAAGCGGATGAAGAATGCGATTTGAATTATGTATTCGGTGAAGCCGTTCAGAAAGATTTCAAGTATGCTATCAGCAACTCATTAGGCTTTGGCGGACACAATGCATCTTTGCTTTTGGCAAAGTATGAGGCGTAACCGGAAAGGAATTAAAATGGAATATAATCATATTTTAGAACTTATAAAAACAGTTTCAGAATCGAATCTTACCAACTTTCATTATGAAGAGGGAAATGTTAAAATACATATGTCTTCCGGTGATGTAGTGATGATGGACCCGGGTTTTACAACAACTGTTAATGCAGAGGCGGTTGCACAGCCTGTATCAGAAGAAGCTTCTGCAGCTGATAAAAAGAGTGCTGTAGCAAACGGCAAGACGATTAACTCACCTTTGGTAGGTACTTTTTATGCAGCACCTTCTGAAGATGCGGAGCCTTTCGTGAAAGTAGGCGACAGAGTAAAGAAGGGCCAGATTATTGCCATCGTGGAAGCAATGAAACTGATGAACGAAATCGAATCCGAGTATGACGGTGTCATTACAGAGATTCTGGTTGACAATGCCAGCGGTGTGGAATACGGCGAAGCGTTGTTTGTTGTTGAATAAGAAAAGAGGACTAATATGAAATTAGGTATCAAAGAAATTGAACAGATTATCCCCCACAGACATCCGTTTCTTCTTGTAGATTACATTGAAGATATGGTGCCCGGGGAGTATGCGATAGGTTATAAGTGTGTGACATTTCGCGAAGATTTCTTCAAAGGACATTTTCCGCAGGAGCCTGTAATGCCGGGCGTCCTTATTATCGAGGCCCTGGCACAGACCGGTGCGGTTGCAGCTTTGAGTCTGGAAGAAAACAAGGGAAAGATTGCATATTTTGCGGGAATCAACAAGTGCAAGTTTAAGGGCAAAGTTGTACCCGGTGATAAATTGAAATTGGAAACTCGTATCGTTCGCAGCAAAGGACCTTTGGGTGTGGGCGAAGCGATTGCCAGCGTAGACGGTAAAGTAGTGGTAACTGCTGAACTTTCTTTTATGATTGGATAATAAGGCGGATTAATCGATGATTCATAAAATTTTAATTGCAAACAGAGGAGAAATCGCGGTGCGCATTATCCGCGCCTGCAGGGAATTGGGAATTCAGTCTGTTGCGGTATATTCCGAGGCGGACAAAGATGCCCTTCATGCCCAGCTTGCGGATGAGGCGGTTTGTATCGGACCGGCACCGTCGAAAGACAGCTATCTGAATATGGAGAATATTATCAGCGCCACCATCAATACCGGCGCAGAGGCGATTCATCCGGGCTTCGGTTTTTTATCCGAGAATCAGAAGTTTGCAAAATTATGTGAAGAATGCAACATTACTTTTATCGGACCTTCATCTGAAATTATTCGTAAAATGGGTAATAAAACAGAGGCACGTAATACCATGATTGAAGCCGGCGTTACGGTAATTCCGGGCTGGAACCAGAATGTGGAAAGCGTGGAAGAAGGCAAGGAAATTGCAGTTAAATTAGGGTATCCTGTCATTGTTAAGGCGGCGCTTGGCGGCGGTGGTAAAGGTATGCGCGTGGCGATGAGCGAAGAAGAATTCGAGAATGCGTACTTGACTGCGCGAAAAGAGGCCGGTGCGGCGTTTGGTGACGATTCAGTGTATATGGAGCATTTTATAGAGCATCCGAGACACGTGGAAGTGCAGATTCTTGCGGATTCCTACGGTAATGTAGTGCATCTTGGAGAGCGTGACTGTTCCATTCAGCGTAACCACCAGAAATTTATTGAGGAAGCACCCTGTAAGGCGATTTCGGAAGAATTGCGTGCACGTATGGGTGAGCAGGCAGTGAAGGCAGCCAAAGCGGTTGGCTACGAAAATGCCGGCACCATTGAATTTTTGCTGGAAAATGAAAAAGACTTTTATTTTATGGAAATGAATACACGAATTCAGGTAGAACACCCCGTAACGGAGTGGATTACCGGCGTGGATTTGATTAAGGAGCAGATTAAAATTGCTTCCAAAGAGAAATTGTCCTTCACCCAGGAGGACGTTCGTATGGAAGGTCATTCCATCGAGTGCAGAATCAATGCGGAGAATCCGGAGAAGAACTTCCGTCCTTCCCCCGGTAAGATTGAGAATCTTTACTTGCCCGGCGGTAAGGGAATTCGTATGGATACTGCAATTTACAGCGGATACGAGATTCCGCCCTATTATGATTCCATGATTGCGAAATTAATCGTGCACGGAACCACAAGGGAAGAGGCTTTGCGCAAGATGCGCAGTGCGTTGGGCGAAGTCATCATCGAAGGAATCGACACAAATGTGGACTATTTGTATGAAATGATCAGTGATATGGCAGAGGCGGAAATCCTTGGAGGCGAATCATGAAGCTTGGTGCAAGATTTAAAAAAGAAGACGGACGACTTGAAAAGACAGCAAGAGAAAAGAATGCGGCTGAAGTGCCTGAGGGCCTTTTTAAGAAGTGTAATATGTGTAAGGCACCGGTATATGTAGAGGAGGTAAAAGAGAATCTCTACATTTGTCCGAAGTGCCACGGATACTTCCGTATGAGTGCTTACAAAAGAATAGCTTCCGTGGTAGAACCCGGCACTTTTGAACGTTGGGACGAAGGCTTGAAAACAAGCAACCCTTTGAATTACAAGGGCTATGAAGATAAAATTACTGCATTACAGGAAAAAACAGGTCTCGATGAGGCGGTTGTCACAGGTACCGGTTTGATCGGTGCCAATAAGGTTGTGCTTGCAGTGTGTGACGGCCGTTTTATGATGGCGAGTATGGGCCATGTGGTGGGTGAAAAAATTACCCGCGCAGTGGAGCGTGCTACCGAAGAAAAACTGCCTGTGATTATTTTTGCCTGCTCCGGCGGTGCAAGAATGCAGGAAGGCATAGTGTCTCTTATGCAGATGGCCAAAACGTCAGCGGCTTTGAAACGCCACAGTGATGCCGGAAATCTTTATATTTCGGTATTAACAGACCCGACAACCGGCGGAGTGACAGCAAGCTTTGCCATGCTTGGCGATATTATTCTTGCAGAGCCCAATGCGTTAATAGGTTTTGCGGGCCCCAGAGTCATTGAGCAGACCATCGGCCAGAAATTGCCGAAGGGATTCCAAAGAGCGGAGTTTCTTTTAGACCACGGTTTTGTAGATGCCATCGTAAAAAGAGAAGAGATGCACGATACCTTAAAAAGCATTTTGGATATGCACAGGGTAAGCCATACTGAGTTTGCAGAGCAGGTGATTAAGTGCGATATCAAAGATACGGGTATGAGTGCCTGGGATAAGGTTTTACTTTCCAGAAGGAAGGACCGTCCTGTTGGAATGGATTATATCGATAATTGTTTTACGGATTTTATGGAGTTTCACGGAGACAGATATTTTAGTGATGATCACGGCATTGTTGGCGGCATTGCATATTTTAAAGGAATGCCCGTTACGGTAATTGCACAGTGTAAGGGGAAGACTACCAAGGAAAATGTATTCCGCAATTTCGGAATGCCTTCGCCGGACGGCTATCGCAAGGCATTGCGTTTGATGAAGCAGGCGGAGAAGTTTAACAGACCGGTAATCTGCTTTGTGGATACGCCGGGAGCGTTCTGCGGATTGGAAGCAGAGGAGCGCGGACAGGGCGAAGCAATTGCAAGAAACCTTTATGAGATGTCTGCCTTAAAAGTGCCTGTTTTTACCCTGATTATCGGGGAAGGCGGCAGTGGCGGTGCGCTTGCCATGGCGGTGTCTGATGAGGTTTGGATGCTGGAGAATTCGGTATATTCGATTTTATCGCCGGAAGGCTATGCATCAATCCTTTGGAAAGATAGTTCCCTTGCGAAGGATGCAGCCCGGGTGATGAAGATGACTGCCAAGGATTTATATGAGATGCAGGTAATTGACGGTATCATTGAAGAACCTGAGAAATTCAACGATGACAGCTTTTATAAGGTGGCGACCCGGGTTAAAAATGCCGTTGAGGGATTTTTATCACGCCACGGAAAGAAGTCTGCGGAAGAATTGGTAGAAGCACGTTATGAAAGATTTCGAAAATTTTAACTTTATATTAACATATTTTTGTGTTAAAATAGTTTGAAAGGGAAACAATCATAATAGTGTTGGGGATTGTGTCGGCACGTAAAGATAAGGAGTTATCATTTTGACTATACATGATACAGTAAATGAGATTTTAGTAAATTTGTTTAGGGAAATTCTTGTTGTAGAGGAGAATGCAATTATTACGGGTGAGTTTGAGGATATCACCGTAAATGATATGCATATTATTGAGGCAGTAGGTTTGGAAGGCCGTAATATGTCTGCGATTGCGAAGTCTCTCGGCATTACGGTGGGTTCGCTTACAACATCTATGAATGGCCTTGTGAAGAAGGGATACGTTCTTCGTGAGCGTAGCGAAGAAGACAGACGTGTGGTTATGATTAGCTTGACGGAGAAGGGTGAGCGCGCGTATGCACAGCATAAAACCTTCCATGACGAAATGACGGAAGCGGTGATTGCATCGTTGGACAAGGAAGATATCCCGACATTAACGAACGTGTTACAGGGGTTGATTAAGTTTTTCAGAGAGTATCATCCGGGAAAATAATTTAATAAAAGTAAAAGTGGCGGTTGGCATTTGCCGGCCGCTTTTTTTGTGCAATAATGAGCAAAGTGAGTTCGGGAATGCAAAAGAAATATTATGTAAACTAAAAGTGATTTGGTGATGTAAACCGGCATACTATATAAAAAACAATTGAGAGAATACCATGGACAGTCAGAAAATCGAGAATCTTTTAAACTTATCTCTTTCCGTGACGGAAGAAGAACGTGAGGAGTCGCCGCTTTTACGGGAGGGATTTGATTTGTTAAGCAATACCTGGGAGATTATTATAAAATACCAGGGGGATATTGAGCGCTACGAGACCGACTTGATTCAAATAGAACCTTTGATTGCAGGTTATGCCATTGTAACCTTGCCGGACGCGTTGTTGGAAGAATTTGTGGCCCTGCCTGAAATCGAATATGTGGAAAAGCCGAAGCCTTTTTATTTTCAGGATATTACGGCTTTAAGGGAGAGCTGTATCAGTACGGTGACTGAGAGAGAACCTTTTCTTACGGGAAAGGGAGTGTTGGTAGCCGTATTGGACAGCTCTATTGATTTTTATAATGAAAATTTCAGGAATGCGGATGGCAGTACCAGAATTGTGGCCTTGTGGGATCAGTCGTTAGAGCCGGATGCAGAGGCCGGTTTTGTGCCACCGGAAGGATATGAAACCGGGGTGGAATTTACAAAGGAACAGATTGATGAGGCTTTGTCACTTGGAAGTGAGACAGAAGCAAGGCGTTTGATTCCGACGGTAGATGTTAGCGGTCACGGAACCGCGGTGGCAGGGATTCTGGCAGCAAGCGGCACCGCAGAAGAACCGTTTCGAAAGGGTGTGGCGCCGGAGGCTTCTTTGTTGATTGTAAAATTAGGTGCACAACGAGAAAATGCTTTCCCGAGGACTACAGAGATTATGCGAGGGGTTACTTATGCATTGCGAAAAGCAAGGGAGATGCAGATGCCCCTGGTGATTAATTTAAGTTTTGGAAATACCTACGGGGATCACAGAGGCAATTCTTTACTGGAGCGTTTCCTAGATAATGCGGCTGAAATCGGGCGGACGTCTGTTGTGGTGGGAAGCGGTAATGAAGGTACGTCAGGAGGTCACGCGGAAGGGGTGGTACAAAGCGGACAAACGGAGCGCGTGGAACTTGCGGTGGCAGAATATGAAAGGTCGTTAAATGTCCAGCTTTGGAAATATTATCAGGATGTATTTGACGTGACACTGATTACGCCGGGTGGGGAGAGGATTGAGATACCCATGAATTTGCCGGGGGCGTACCGGTATCAGGCAAGGGGAACCGAGCTTTTAATCTACGTGGGGCAACCGCTGCCGTATATGGTATTTCAGGAGGTGTATGTGGATTTTATTTCATCAGAATCTTCCGGCAGGGCTGTAGACAATAGTGGGGTGGTTCAAAACTTTGACGGAAGCAATTCGACTGCTACATACATTCAGTCAGGCGTCTGGACATTCGAATTAGTACCTCGCAACATTGTATACGGCGGTTATCAGTTCTTCCTGCCAAGCGGTGTGACGCGAAGTGAAGGAACGAGGTTTTTTCGCGAGAGTCCCCGGGTGACTTTAACCATACCTTCTACTGCCCATAAAGTCATTTCAGTAGGTGCATATGACATTTACACCGGTGGTGTGGCGGATTTCAGCGGTAGAGGTTATGTATTCCGGCAGTTGATGGGAAATCGAGATAGTGAAAATGTTCTGTCCGGACGTTTGAAATCATCGAGCAGGATACAAGTGAGTGAGATGAATGAAGAGGTGCGGACGTTAATTGATACCGTTAAACCTGACTTGGTAGCCCCGGGAGTGGATATTGAAACAGTATCGGCCCGAGGCGGTTATACGCGGGTAAGCGGAACTTCCTATGCAACGCCTATGGTGGCAGGGGCCGCGGCCCTTCTGATGGAATGGGGGATTGTGCGCGGAAATGATCCGTATTTGTACGGTGAGAAATTGAAAGCTTATTTGATAAAAGGGGCAAGGCCGATTCCCGGTGAGGAGGAGTTGCCTAATGACAGGGCGGGCTGGGGTGCGCTTTGCCTTGCGGACAGTTTACCAACGTAAAAAGAAGCGTCGTCGGCAGAGTGCAAATTGATTAAAGTATAAAGCGTGCGATAAGGATTGCAAAATAAGCAAATTCCGTTACAATAAAGATAGATGTAAATAACAGTACAAGAATATTAAATGCTTTAAGAAAATTAACGATAAATGTTAATTTATTATATTAGTAGGTTAGGAGGCAGAAATGATTCTTTCGGAGTTAAAGGTTTTGTTGGTGGAAGATAACGTATATAAAAGAATCGATATCAGAAACGCCCTTTCATTATACGGAATCAAAAATGTCATCTGCGTGAATTATTTACAGGCGGGACTGGAAGAAATTTATAAAAGTATGAATGCAGAGCCCATTAGCCTAATTATTACGGATATGCATTATCCGATTGAACGAGTCGGCGAGGCTGTTCCTGACGCAGGCAACCAATTAATAAAACGATTACAGAGTGAAGATATTAATATTCCTGTGATTATTTGTTCATCGGTACCATATCAAATTCCGGAGATTCTTGGAACCATCTGGTATGATGAAAGAAGAGATTTGAATCGGGATATAAAAGAACTGTTGGATAAATTATAAGATAAAAGGGGATTCAAATGGATCAAATCAAAGCAAGTAATGTGTGGGATGAAGATTATATTCCGCCTGCGGAGACGGATAAACTCCGCGGAGAAAAAGCAAAGCTATATATGGAATTGCGGGACTTGGATGTGCAATTGGAAGACCTGAAGTATCGCCAGGGAAGATGCCGCCGCATTTATTCGGTGTGCGTGATTGTAGCTGTAGCATTGGTAATCATAGCATTGTTTTTGGGCGGAGTGCGTTTGTTTTATCATCGCCAACCGATTGATGGATTGCTATCCTATATAGTAAATGGAGGAATGGTGATTGGTGTGGCGGTTGCCGGCATTGCGTCTGTAATCTTTTTCAGTGCAATGTCTGTAAATTCATTCTGGGCAAGTTGTGCGAATATCCTGAGAATTGACAAACTGGAAATCCGACGTCTTGGTTGTATCCGTGAAAAAAGTGCCATCGAGCATCGTTTGGAAGAACTGGACCGCATAATTTCCGAAGAAGGAAAAAAGAATTCATAAAAAGATGAAACTTATAAAATTAAAATGAAACCTTTTCTAACTTTCGTGTGTTTTATTTGTAGAAAACGAAAAGAAAAGTCTGCATTTTTTGATGCAGAATAAGCAAAACGGAGGTTTTATAATGAAAAAGAAATACATAATCACAATTGCGGTAGTATTGGCTGTTTGTTTGGTTATAGCAGGCTGTGTTTTAGGCGTGGAGGAGTACAAGGCACGTATTCCGGAACTTACGGTAGTAGAATCTGTGGTGTATGCAAAACCGGGAGATGCCTTTGTTATTGATGATTTGATACGGGTGGATGTAAAAGGTGATTATGAGATAGAATACGAGATTTGGGGTGTCCCTGAGTGGGGATATGTCGATGATAATGAAGTACTTCATATCCGGGATAACGGTATGAGTGCGAAAGGGGCTATCCATTTGAATATTACCGCTACAGGAAGCTTCAATCAATCAGACTATGAAATTGCTTCTATAGTCATAGAGAATGAAATCAATGAAAATAACAGTTATGAAGTAACCTATTCGGATATCAGTCTGCGTATGTATAATGAATTGGAAGAACAGGGCAATGGTGTTTTTGGCGATTTAAATCATGATGTCAGCATTCATATTGCGGATTCTGCGGATAATATGGCTGAGTTGGAAGAGGAAGTTAAGAAATATGCGGAAGAAAAGTATTCCGTGACAGGTTCATCGGATGATAATTATTGGTCAGAAAATGTGACGCTTGAATCCGGGAAAACGGTTAGGGTGATAGGCTTTTCCTGTATTAAAAGTGAAGGAGAGTATTATGCCAACGGGACTTCCGGAGGGACGGTTATACCGGTAGTTATTTATGCATTTTGTGAGGAAGAACACCGATTTTTTATCGCGGATAATAATTCGTGGGCTTCTTCTTATGAAATAGAGCAGATTGCCAATACGGTAGAGTGTGATTGATAAAAGAATTATAAATGTTAAAAAGGGAGCCACCCGTTCATTTTAGGATGAATGGGTGGATTTTTTATTTTTTATAAAAAAATGTATATAGCGTATTGACACGGTGTACATATTGTGTATATTATATATATACAATGTTGCGATGAAAAATGTAACGATTGTAAGCATGCATAAAATAATTACATTTAAAATAACGCGCGAGGTAACAAATGGACATTATTATCACTAACCAGTCGGACAGACCGATTTATGAGCAGATTATGGACCAGATCAAAGCCCAGATTATGAATGGTGAGTTGAAAGAAGGGGACGCCCTTCCGTCAATGCGACTTCTGGCCAAAGAACTGCGAATCAGTATTATTACAACCAAAAGAGCCTACGAGGAATTGGAGCGGGAAGGCTACATCGAATCCTACACGGGCAAGGGAAGTTTCGTCAAAGGCGTAAACCACGAAATGGTGAAGGAAAGCGTTATGTTTGAAATCGAGAACCTGATGGAAGAGGTGCTTGAGAAGGCGGCGCTTGCCAAGGTGCCTTTTGACGAACTTGTGGAGCGAATGAAGCTTTTATACGAAGAGAAGGAGAGTCAGAGCGATGAATAAGGAAGATAGAATGGAAGCGGCAGCAGAAATGTCAGTACATACAGAGAACGACTATGTCATTGAGTTAAAAGATGTCACCAAGGATTACGGCGACTTCGTTTTGGATAAGGTAAGTTTTAACATTCCCAGAGGCTGTATTTGCGGTTTCGTAGGGCAGAACGGTGCCGGTAAAACTACCACAATCCGTTTGATTATGGATATTATTGCTGCAAATTCCGGTGAGATGAAGGTGTTTGGCAAGGATATGCATACAGAGGGTAAAACCTTAAAAGATGATATCGGCGTGGTATTTGACGAAATGGGCTTCCACGACTTCTTAACCGGCGTGCAGATTAATAAAATTATGAGCAAAATGTATACCAACTGGAGCGAAGAAGTATTTACCGGATATATGAAGAAATTCGGTCTTCCCATGAAGAAAAAGTGCGGTAAGTTCTCTCGTGGTATGCGTATGAAACTTCAGATTGCAGTGGCGATGTCCCACGGTGCGAAGTTACTGATTATGGATGAACCTACCAGCGGTTTGGATCCCATCGTCCGCAATGAAATTCTGGAAATTTTCCAGGAGTTTGTTATGGAAGAGGATCACACGATTCTTTTATCTTCCCATATCACCGGGGATATTGAGCGTATCGCGGATATGGTTGTATTTATCGACAAGGGCCGTATTGTATTAAGCGGTGAAAAGGATGTAATCCTTGAAAATCACGCAATGATTAAATGCAGTAAAAAAGATGCGGATACAATTGCGAAAGAAGATATTGTATCCGTAAGACAGTCTGCCTTCGGTGTAGATGTTTTGGTACATGATAAAAAGGCCTGCGCAAGAAAATACGAGAAACTTACCATGGAACAGTGTACTTTGGAAGAAATCATGATACATTATGTAAACCGCGCAAACAACGAAAGCAAAGAAGCGTAGAAGGAGGTATCTTATGAAAGGATTGATTTTAAAAGATATCTACTGCCTGCGTACGCGCATTATGACCTATGTTTTGATTTTGGTTGCTGCCTTGGTAATCGGAATTCTGATTTCCCTTAGCAGTGAATACGGAAATATGAGGCTGGATGTGATGATGGGCGATGCTGCAGCGGTATCGGAAGATGATCTGGCAGCACATAAAGTAATGCTTGGCGGCGCTACTTTTTTGGCTATTTTACTTCCTTTGGGGGTAGGCTTTGACGGCATTATGACCTTTCATATGGATGAAAAAGCAAATTTTGGCGATGTGCTTCGCACTATGCCGGTAAAACCTGTGGAAATTGTGCTGGCAAGATTTAGTACTGCTTACGGCTTCCTTCTGACAGGTTATATATCGTCTATCTTGATTGCCCTACTGATTTCACCGGTGGTTGAGGTGTTTACACTGGCTGAAATGATTCATGCGGGAACTGTGCTGACCTGTGCATTGGCTGCCGGTCTGGGAGTGTCATGCTGTGCTCTTTTTATGTGGAATAAGAAGATTTGTGAGAGGATTATCATCGGTGTTTTTTTAGGTGTATATGCAGTATTTATAATTGGAACTTTAGCACTTAACAAGCGTTACGGAGACCAACTGGATGCTATGATGAACACATTCATGGATAAAGTAAAAATTCTTTTTGAGAATTGTCTTGCTTGGTTGATTCCGGTGGCTTTCCTTATGACTGTGGTATGTTTCTTCGTATCTGTGTTGATTGTAAAAAGAAAGGGGCGAGGTGTGCGATGAAATCATTATTATATAAAGATTATGTGGCTACGAACGGCCCTATTGTGATAGGCGGATTTGGACTTCTTACAGTGTTTATCTGTGTATTTGCGGTTTATAGCACTGTGAATATCGGTGCGGAAGTGCTGTTGGGCTTGTGGACACCGATGGTGTTTATGGGTGGATGTGTATATTTGTTAATGTTGATGTCACAGTTGTTTCAGGCGGATTCCGGCAAAAACTGCCGTGATTACCTGCTTACCATGCCTGTGGATAAAAAGGAATACCTGTTGTCTAAATATATCTATTATCTGATTGCAAACTATCTGGTTTTATCCTGGGGCATTTTCTTAAGTATGATTGCGGCAACAACGGTAAAAACAGAGGGTATGATGATGATGGTATCTACGGTTCAGTTGATGGGCCCCATTGTGATTCCGGTTATGTTGATTATGGCTGCCATAACGTTTCCCTTGTACATACTGTACGGTAAGAAAAAGGGAGATATGATTTTTAGCGGATTTTCCGTTACGCTTACGATTCTGCTTTTTATCTGGCTATTATTCGGTGATGTATCCGGCCTGACAAATATGGATTTTGAAAGCAATATGAAATGGGTGGAAGAACATACGAGTCTGATTATTCTTTTAACAACCATATTTCCTATTGTGACAGGTGTTATTTATTATCTGTCATACAGAATCACTGCGGGCATTTTTGTAAGAAAGGAGCGTGATATCGATGAATAAAAAGAAAGATTTGACGGTAATGCTTGTGTTTTTATTCTTTGCATTTGCGCCCCTTTGGATTGCAGCCTTTGCCTATTACGGAAGCGGTCATGTATACGAGGATCCGGGCACGCAGTTGTTATGTTCTGCGGCAATGCTTTGTCCTACAGTTTCTGTGTTTATTACCGGTGCCATTTGTAAAGAAAAGATTAATTTTACCGGAGAGAATTCACTGAAATTGGGTATCTATTTCAAAGATAAAAAGTGGGTATGGATGTTGGTGGCGATTTTCTTACCGCTGATTTATAAAGACCTTGGCGGATGGTTATTCTTAGCACTGAAGCCGGAGTGTTTTGATACGACTTTGTTCTCACAAGAGCAGGGAATAGATGCTTCCCTGATTGCGGTAATGCCTTTGTATTCCGTTGTGAATACAATGGTATTTTCCATCGGCGGTCTTGGAGAAGAAATCGGTTGGCGTGGTTTTATGATGCCAAGATTGGAGAAGAAGATGGGTATCGGTCCTGCCATTCTTGTAGGAGGTATTATCTGGG
Source organism: Lachnospiraceae bacterium (assembly GCA_045580855.1). GTDB lineage: Bacteria > Bacillota > Clostridia > Lachnospirales > Lachnospiraceae > UBA3766. The sequence continues at coordinate 44,958 of JAZNOO010000020.1, forward strand.
GCGTATGGCATTATCCCATTAATTATTACGGACATAATTTCGGTACCGGATATTGGGGCGAACCCTGGCTTGGATTCCTTATTTTTACCATATTTACCATTACCGATAATGCCTTGCTTACATTGGTGGTAAAAAAGACAAATTCCGTTTGGTCAGCCGCTTTTATGCATGCGGTGGGTAATGGTGCAATCGGAATCTCTGCTATGTTTTTGAATCCGCAGAATTTGACCGGTTTTTGGGCGGAAAGAACGGTACAGATGTCTATTATTATGGGACCGGCTATGGTGTTTGGTATTATTGCTTATATCTGGTTAATTAAGTTGGAGAGACAAGAAAAGGCGGAGATTGAAAAATGAAAAAGAGTATAAAGAAAATGTTGGCGGCCTTAATGGTAGTAATGTTTCTCGTAAATATTCCGCTTACCGTGCAGGCGACGCCGAATGATGTTACACCTTCCGGTGTACCGTTTAATGAAATCGGAAGTGAAATAGAGAAGTGGGCGACAGAGAATCCGGAGGCGTATGTATCCTTTTCTACAGCGGTTTTTAAAGAAGATGAAATTGTGTATGAGGGTGCATTTGGTTATGCTGACCGTGAGAACGGAATTGCAGCAGATGCTGATACAGTGTATGAGTGGGGAAGTATTTCCAAGACGCTGGTCTGGGTTAGTGTAATGCAGTTGTGGGAGAGAGGAGAGATTGACCTTGAGAAGGATATCAGGGAATATCTTCCGGAGAATTTTCTTCGTAAGTTAAAATATGATGACCCTATCACAATGTTAAATCTTATGAATCACAATGCGGGCTGGAGCGAGAATGTATGGGCGTTTCAAACCGATAATGAGGAAGAGATAAAATCGTTGGGTGAAATTTTGCAGGAAACAGAGCCGGTGCAGGTTTATCGTCCGGGAGAAGTTTCTTCTTACAGCAATTATGGTGCGGCTTTGGCAGGTTACGTTGTGGAATGTATTACGGAACAGCCTTTCCACGAATATGTGCATGAGAATATTTTTGAACCTTTGGGTATGGAGCATACTTCTTTGCTGCCTGCACACAATGATAATGAGTGGGTTTATGCACAGAGAACGAAGACTGTTTGTTATGTGGACACCGGTGCAGGTTGGGAATCTGTGGGACCGCAGCTTATGTATGTCATGCCGTATCCGGCAGGTGCGGCAACCGGTACAATTTCTGATATGGCCATTTATGCAGGAAGCCTTGCAAGGAAAGATTGTCCGCTATTTGAGAATCCGGAAACAAGAGAGTTTCTGTTTTCACCCTCTGCGACATATAAGGGTACGGAAATCGGATACAGTTATCATGGATTTTTATCTTCAATGTATGGAGAAAATATAGTGCTGGGACACAACGGATCGACGAACGGATTCTGTTCACAGATGTTTTTTGATGCGGAAACAGGTGTTGGAACCGTAGTGATGATGACCGGTATGGGACTTCCGATTATGGAAATTCCGGAGATTGTGTTTGGAGAAACTTCTGCAGAGATACCTGCTGATTTTGTATCAAACGAGGCTGCGGGAGATGACATATCCGGCATGTATATTGGTGCCCGTTCCATGCGTCACGGTCCCTTGAAGTTAATATCTTTATTGGGATTGTTACCGATTGCATCTGTCGGAGAGGGAGAGTATGATGTGGCAGGCATTGCCACAATCCAAAATGTGTCAGGAGAACTCTATTGGATTGTTCAGGAAGGTCAAGGACTGCCGGCGGAAGGATATCAGTTAGAAGATGGTACCGGAGTATTGAATCTCGGTTTACAGAGTTATGTAGAAGAACCGGCACTGGTCGCATATCTTGCGTTGATGATTTTCTATGTGATATGTGTGCCTGTTGCAGCTGTATTATTGCTCATTAAATTGATTCTTCTTATTGCTAAGAAGTTTAAGAAATATGAGGGTGCAGCCTTGATTGCAGTTGCGCAATTTGCTAAAATAATATCAGTGGGAGTTGTGATATTCTGGATATCGGTATACAGTACGCAGTACGGACTTACACCGGCGCAAGGAATCATTGGTTGTCTGATTCAGATATTATGTATGTTGGCATATTTGGCATCTGCAGGAATTTCTGTGAAAGCATTGTTTGCCAAAGATGTGAAAGTAATACGCAGGATACAATATGTAATCAATATTCTTGCAAATGTAATTTGTGTTGTCGCAATGATCTCACTGGAACTGATACGATTCTGGAATGTATAAAATTTTAGGGGGTATATTACAATGACTTATCAGGAAGTATTTCAGGCAGTAAAAGACAAGTTTAAAGATGCGGATGTAAGCCACATCAATGAGAAACTGGCTTTTCAGTTTAACATCACAGGTGAGGGCGAAGGCATCTTTTATGCAGAAGTAAAAGGCGGCAAGCTTTCCATTGAGCCTTACGAGTATTATGACAGAGATGCAACTTTTATCTGTAAGGCGGATACATTGCTTAAGATTATGGATGGCAAGATGGATCCGGTGATGGCATTTACCATGCAGAAGTTGAAAGTGGAAGGCGATATCGGCAAAGCGTTAAGACTGAAAGAAATGATTAAATAAAATATGAATGAAACGAGAACAGTATGTTTTATCGAAAAGGATAGAACATACTGTTTTTGTGTAAATTTATTAAAAGACATATTATTTTCACTATTTTTTCAAGCATATTTTAAAAATTGTGTACAAAATAAAGTATGGAATATTTTGGTTATTAAAACAGCAGGGTGTGTGAAAAGATATGTTAAAGCAAAGAATAAAGACCGGATTATTGATTTTAATGATAACGATTGGTGTTTTATGGTTTTCGCATATGGAGTGGTTATTATGTAGTGTGATTGCCATATTGAGTGTAATGTCTATAACGGAATTATATAAGGCAACCGGCATGAAAGAGAAAGGGAAAAATACAGTATACATAATAACATGCTTTTTGGCAGTGTTGCTTTCTTATATTACCGTTCAGGGTTGTGAATATTTTACTATCATATTATTTGCAGGAGTGAGCGTGTTATTTGCGGTTCTTATGAAACAGGTAAAAAGAAATAGGAACCTAAAGCCATGGATGACAATATTGATTGCGGTAGCTATTGTAAGCTTTTATAAAACAATGCATTATATCAGAATCACAGAGGGCGGACTATATTATTTATTATTTGCGATTGCAATCAGTATGCTTACGGATGTAATGGCATTTTGCGTAGGAAAGTGCATCGGAAAACATAGGCTTGCGCCCAATATCAGTCCGAAGAAAACCATAGAAGGAAGCGTGGGAGGCACTTTGCTTGCGGTAGTTGTTTGTATGATGGTTGCATACATATTGCAGAGAAACGGTTTGATAGAAGTACACTATGGTGTATTGTTTGGTTATTTGATTCTTGCTTCTGTTGTGGGGCAGTTTGGCGATTTGGCTTTTTCGGCCGTAAAAAGAATTGCAGGGGTAAAAGATTACGGTAATCTTTTACCGGGACACGGCGGTGTCTTGGACCGCTGTGACAGTTTGATATTTGTTTTGCCTTTTACATGGATTTTTTGTTTGCGAAAAGTGCCGATTATTATATTATAAAAAAGTATGGCGGAAGAATAACGCCTGTTTGGGAAGAGAAAGAAGTTAATATAAAGTGACAATCCTGTGCAAAAAGATTATAATAGGGTTGGATTTGCGGAACAATATGCGTAAATCATATACAGGAGAGAAGAACTACGATGGATAAGGCAGATGCGAAAGTCAAACGAACGCCAAAAGAATATTTTACGTTGTTTCTGACGTTTTTTAAGATAGGTGCTTTTACCTTCGGCGGCGGTTACGCAATGATACCGCTGATTCAGAAGGAAGTGGTGGACAATCATAAGTGGGTAACGGCGGACGATATTCTGGAAGTGATTGCCATTGCGGAGAGTACGCCGGGGCCCATTGCCGTGAATGCGGCAACCTTTGTGGGTTATAAGTTTGGTGGTTTCCTTGGGGCATTTATGGCGACCTTGGGTGTGGTTACGCCTTCGTTTTTCATTATTGTTTTATTATCGTCGGTTATCAGCCGATTTCAGGATAACAAGGTGGTGCAATATACCTTCTTTGGCATTCGCGCCGGTGTTCTTGCTTTAATTGTAAAAGCATTGATTAATATGTATCGGAAGTGTCCCCAAAGCCCGGTGGCATATGTTATATTTGCCTTTTCTTTTATTATGGTGGCTTTGCTTAATATTAAGGCAATCTACGTGCTGATTGGCTGTGCCCTGATTGGTCTGACAGCTTCCTTTGTTGCAAAGAGAAAGGAGGCGAAGAAATGATTTATCTGGAATTATTTCTAATCTTCCTTGGGATTGGCGCCTTTACCTTCGGCGGCGGTTATGCGATGCTTCCGCTTATTCAGGATGCGGTGGCGGCCAAGGGATGGCTTACGGAAGAAGAACTGGTGAATTTTATGGCGGTCAGTGAAAGCACACCGGGGCCCTTTGCCATTAATATGTCCACGTATGTGGGTATGGAAGTGGGCGGTTTGCCGGGGGCAGTGATTGCAACCACAGGCGTGGTATTGCCTTCTTTTATTATTATTCTGATCGTGGCGAAGTTTTTTGCGAAATTTAAAGAGAATTTCGTTGTAAAAGGTTGTATGTCCGGTTTGAAGCCGGCGGTAATCGGTATGATTGGGACTGCTGTGCTTTCTACAGGGATGACGGTATTCTTCCCGACTGGATTTGCGCTTGCAACTTTTACTACGGTAAGTTTCCTTGGGGCACTTGCAATTTTTGGCGGAAGCCTTATTATGGCATTAAAGAAGGTGCATCCGATTGTGATTATTCTGATTTCGGCGGTGGCAGGAATTGCGGTAGGGTATGTGTTCGGATTATAAAAGAGAAGATGCCAGAAAAAATATCTCAAGTTATGTAAACTAACAATGCTATTTAGGCATAGGATTATAAAAAACTGCAGGCAATATAAAAAGAAAGACAATACAAAAGCTAAAGAAGTGAAATGAAGAAAATTGATTTAACAAAAAAACAACAGAAAATACTGGCGGCGTCGGCAATTGCTGTATATATTCTTGTAATGGTAGCGGTAGGCATTCTAATCGGTGTGCCCATTGTGCGTTTTGTATCCGAACCGGAGCAGTTTCGTCTCTGGGTGGACAGTCACGGCATTTGGGGGCCGGTTTTGTATGTGGCTTTTGTCTTTTTGCAGGTTGTGGTTGCGTTGATTCCCGGTGAGGTGTTTGAAATCGTAGGCGGATATGCCTTCGGAACCTGGATGGGAACTTTTTGGTGCTTGCTTGGGTCTGCGCTTGGGAGTATGGCGGTGTTTGGCCTGGTACGAAAATACGGTGTCAAATTGGTGCAGGTTTTCTTTTCCCTTGATAAGTTAAAAGCCCTGCATTTCTTAAAAAAGTCTCCTAAAAGAATCTTTCTGTTTTTGATTATTTTCATGATACCGGGGACACCGAAGGATTTGCTTTGTTATTATGCGGGACTTACGGATATGAAGTGGAAGACCTTTCTTTTGATTGCAACGCTTGGAAGGATTCCTGCGATGATTACTTCTACGATAGGGGGAGATGCGCTGGGACTGCAGAATTATGTTTTTGCCATTGTTGTGTTTGCGGTAGCGGTTGCAATCAGCGGAATAGGACTTTTAATCTATAATAAAATATGTGAAAAAGAAGAAAAGGAAGTGCTTAAATAGAAGCATTTCCTTTGTTGTTTACTGTATTAAAGATTCCAAATCCCAGGATTCCATCTGAAGTTGCAGCATACGAAGCGCATACTGACGCTTGTTCTCGGGAATATTGTCCATCAAAGAAAGGATGGCAACAAATTCATCGGAATGTTTCTTGTTCTCGTCTTCATCGTAGGTCTTGCCATAGATGATGTAATCCAAAGACATATCCAATAATGTACCGATAGAAATCAGGGTTTCAATACTCATTCCGCAACTTCCGCGTTCAATGTCTGCAAAATACTTGGGTGAAATGCCGATTTTATCAGACGCAGTATCTTGCGTCATGTTAAGAAGCTGCCGTTTTCTTCGAATGCGTTCGCCGGCTTCAATTCTGTTATATTGTAATTTCATAAGTGCCTCCCTTCTGTTAAAAACGTATTTTGAATAACAGCTTTAAACTATAATTACATTATGGCTTGCTGCCGCTATTTTAGTAATTGACAAAGAACGTAAAAATTTGCGCGCTTAAAACGTATATCCAAAAGAATGAGAGGCGTAGGTTTTAGAATCAAGCATAATAAATTTCAGAGTGCATAAATCCGGAAAAATGTCTCATACTAACACCATCAATAAAAAGTGAGGTATATCTATGGCTTTAAAAGAAAAAGAAATCCAGGCAATTGAAGATTTATGTACACAGGAGCAGTGCTGTATTGACAAATACACAAAGTACAGCAACGAAGCCAAGGACCCTGTTTTAAAAGATCTTTGCAAGCAGATTGCAAGCAAGGAAAGAGAACATTTGCAGTCCTTAAAGCAGGTTTTACAGGGCAAAACACCCCAGTGTGATTGCAATGACAGTAGCGGTGCACAGTATCAGCCTACCGCAACTTATAATCCGATGACAGAAACAGAGGATAAAAAGGCAGACAACTTCCTTGTGACTGACTTAATCGGGACAGAGAAGCTTGTTTCTTCCGAGTACAATACAAACGTATTCGTTTTTGCGGATGCGGCAATCCGTAAGTTGCTTGCGGACATTCAGATTGAAGAACAGAATCACGCAGAAATGCTTTTTAAATATAAAACAGCCAATGGTATGGCATAAAAGAATTGAAAACTTTCTTCTCTATTTTACAAAAATGTGTTAAAATGAGGACTGTGGCGTTCTCATAAAATCAGATACAGAAAAAGTATATAATGAATATGAGCGTAAATGAGGGCGTTGGTATAAACCGACGTCCTTGTTTTAAGAGTAAGATACGGAGTGTGAAGTGATGAATAATTCAGATGTTTTGGAAATCAGAAAACGTTTTAAGAAAGAGAAAACAACCATCGGTCGTGTAACGGGGTGTTACGTTACCGGTGCAGATAAAAAGATTCAGACTTATATTGATACCGATTTTGTGGATTTGGAAGAAGCAGAGCAGTTTAAATATATTGAAATTATCAAGAAAGGTATGTCAGGCGTTTTAAATAAAAACCTTTTAAGCCTTAAGTTTAAGGACGAGGCCCAGGGTGCCGGCGGACAGCAGACAAGCCTTCTTGCGCTGAAGGATTCCGAACTTAAGAGCAAGGAAATGCTGGATGCCTTTTATCAGCAGATTATCGATACATATTATTACGTTGGCAACTATTTGATTCTTTTAATCCATGATGTTTACGACGTGATGACCAAGACGGAAGATAAGATGTCCTTGGATGAGTCCGAGGAAGTATACAGCTATATTTTATGCTGTATTTGTCCTGTGAATTTATCAAAGCCCGGTTTGAGTTATCACGAAGAAGAGAATAAAATTGCCAACCGTAATCGTGACTGGGTAGTGGATATGCCGGATGCGGCCTTTTTATATCCTGCTTTTAACGACAGAAGTTCGGATGTGAATGAAGTTTTATATTATGTAAAAAATATTGAAGAAATGCATAGCGAGTTTATCGATAATGTGTTAGGATGTATTGAAACGGTGCCTTCTACGGTGGAGAAAGAGATTTTTAACCAGATTGTGGAAGAAGTCATTAACGATGCGCCGGGCTATGATACCTTTGAAGTGGTTCGTTCCATTAACAGCCAGTTGAATGATATGGCTGAAAATATGGTGTTTGGCGAACCCATGACCATTCAAAAAGACGATATGGTTGACTTGATGGTAAAGAGCGGCCTGAAAGAAGAGCACATTCCCATTGTGGAAGAAAAGTTCGAGAAGGCAATGGGCGAAGATGTCAAGTTGCATTTGGATAATGTCCGTGAAAAGAAGAGCCTGGAAGTGAAGTCTGACGAAATGCAGATTAAGGTGAAATCAGAAGCGGCGGACATTGTGGAAATTCGTGTGATTGACGGACGTAAATGTCTTGTAATTCCCATGAATTCCGATATTGAAGTAAATGGTATTATGAAACGAATTGTACAGGAGTTGAATGATTCGGAAGAAGATGAGGCGTAGTGAATCATCTTATAAAATTTTCAAAAGAAGTATAAAAAGTATAGAATGAAGTGAGCGAAACATCTCGCGGAAAGGTTGTAATTTATGAGTACTATGTTGGTAGTGGGTGGATTGTTTGGTATTGCAATTCTTGTGGCAGTAATTGCAGCTATTACGACTGTGGTTTCTACGGCTGCATTTGTTCAGAAGCAGGAAGAAGAGGAATAATCGTTTCTGCCTAAAAGAAAAGGAGAGGCGAGAGAATGCTTAGAGAATGTGATATCAATGAAATATCCGACGGAAAGCGTTATCAGGCAAATGATATGGTCAAATTAGGGTGTAATGATTGTAAGGGATGCCATTCCTGTTGTGAGGGAATGGAGGATACGATTGTATTGGATCCTTATGATATTTACAGGCTGACAAGGAATTTGGAAATGGATTTTACACAGCTGATGCAGGGAAGGATTGCACTTCATGTGGAAGAGGGACTGATTCTGCCCCATTTGGCTATGGCTGAAGAGACGGGTGCTTGTTCCTTTTTGAATGAAGAGGGGCGCTGCAGTATCCATGTCCACAGGCCGGGGATATGTCGTTTGTTCCCGTTGGGACGTATTTATGAAGATGGCGGTTTTTCCTATTTTTTACAGGTGAATGAGTGCGTCAGGGAGAACCGTACCAAAGAAAAAATTAAGAATTGGCTGAATACACCTCGTTTGAAAGATTACGAGGCTTTTATTCTGAAATGGCATAATTATACCAAGGAAATGCAAGCTTTTCTAGCTGGCAGAGAAGATGCAAAGGACTGGAATATGTTGCATCTGCAGATGTTTTATATGATGCCGTATGAGTCGGAAGATTTCTATGCGGAATTTGAAGTGAGGCTTGCAGAAATAAAGAAACGTATGGTAATGTAAGAAGTCGGACGAAATGTCAGTATTCAGAAGATAAAAAGCAGCGATAGTTGTTAGCGCATGAAAGATACATCAATTGATTGGAGATTAATATGAAAGAGAACAGAAGTAATTTTTCCGGTAAGATGGGATTTATTCTTGCGGCTGCCGGAAGCGCGGTAGGTTTGGGAAATCTTTGGAGATTCCCCTATTTGGCGGCACAGCACGGTGGCGGTATTTTTATTTTTGTATATTTGATTCTGGTAGTGACCTTTGGTTTTTCCATGCTGATTATGGAACTTGCCATCGGACGTAAAACCAAACAGAGTTCCATTACAGCATATTCAAAGTTGAACAAGAAGTTTGGAATTCTCGGTGTGCTGGCGGCAATTGTACCGATTATTATTTTACCTTATTACTGTGTAATCGGCGGTTGGGTAATTAAGTACATGATAGTATTTATGAGCGGTCAGGGTAAGGCTGCGGCAGCGGATACATACTTTGGTGCTTTTACCGGCGGGACTGTGGAACCTTTGGTGTTCTTTGTAATTTTCCTTCTGGCAACCATGGCCATTGTACTCGGCGGTGTGCAGAAAGGTGTAGAACGTGTCAGCAAAATTCTGATGCCTGTATTATTAATTCTTACTATTGGCATTTCGATTTATGTAGCGACCATTGACGGCGCATGGGCAGGAATTAAGTATTATTTATGGCCTGATTTCTCCAACTTCTCAATGTCTACGGTATGTGCGGCTATGGGACAGTTGTTCTTTTCTATGAGTATCGCTATGGGTATTATGGTATCCTACGGTTCTTATGTAAAAGATGATATTGATTTGAACGGATGCGTAAACCATATTGAAATTTTTGATACGGCAGTGGCGTTATTATCAGGTTTTATGATTGTGCCTGCAGTATTTGTATTCCAGCCGGATAAATTAAATACAGGCGGACCGGGACTTATGTTTGCAACCCTGCCTTTGGTATTTGAAAAGATGCCCTTCGGTCAGGTGATTGGTGCGATTTTCTTCGTACTTGTTTTACTTGCAGCGTTAACAAGTTCTATTTCCATTATGGAAGCAATTGTATCCATGGTTATGGATAAATTTAAAATCAAGAGATGGAAGGCCGTACTTGGCGTAACCGGCTTCTCTGTATTGCTGGGTATTCCGTCTGCATGGGGCTTCGGTTTATGGAGCAATATTACAATTCTCGGTATGGATTTCTTAAGTTTCTTCGACTTCCTTGCCAACAGCATTTTGATGCCGATTGTAGCGTTACTGACCTGTATCTTAATCGGATGGGTAGTAAAGACCAAAACCCTGGAAGACGAAATCACCAAGAATGGCGAGAAATTTGCAAGAAAGGGAATTTTCCGCGTGATGGTTCGTTATATTGCACCGGTGTTCCTGATTATGATTCTTGTATTCTATACATTGGCACAGTTCGGATTGGTGAAATATTAAATTTATATACTGTAATTGTTAAATAGAATTAAAAAATAGAAGATATTGCGTGGGTTATTATAATCCGCGCAATGTTTATTTAGGGGAAGAAGAGCAATGCAATACAAACAAATTACAAAAGGCAAATTTCATAGCAGACCAAACCGCTTTATTGCCAACATTTACATAGATGGCAAAATGGAAACTGTCCACGTAAAGAATACCGGGCGATGCAGGGAATTGCTGTTGCCGGATGCGGATGTAATTCTGGAGATTTCCGATAATCCGAACCGTAAAACTGCCTATGACTTGATTGCGGTATACAAAGAGAAAATCGGCCTTGTGAATATGGACAGCCAGGCGCCCAATAAGGTGGTGGCAGAGTGGCTTTCAAAGCAGGGATTCGACTATGTAAAGCCTGAGTATACCTACGGTAAATCACGCTTTGACTTTTATATGGAGAAAGGTGACGAAAAGTTCTTAATGGAAGTAAAAGGCTGTACGTTGGAGATTGACGGTGTGGGATATTTTCCGGATGCGCCAACGGAGCGCGGAGTGAAGCATTTACGTGAGCTTGCGGAGGCGGCAGGGAAAGGGTATCGCTGTTACGTGGCGTTTGTGATTCAAATGGAGGGTGTCACAGAGGTGCTTCCCTATACCGTGACACACCCTGAATTCGGCGTTGCCTTGCAGGAAGCAAGGGATGCAGGCGTGGAAGTGTTGTGTTTGCAGTGTAGGGTGGAGCCGGATACACTTATCATTAGGGAAGATACGCAGGGCATACTATAAAAAGCAACGATCCAATCATTTATGCGACATAAAATAATATTAAAAACAATATATCAGAAGATATTAAAAGCAGACAATTATCACAATTGATTGTCTGCTTTTATTATTGTATAAATTATATCAAATTGATTGTATTCATCTTGCCAAATGTAGTACTACAACAGTATAATTATACTAGGGAAATGTGGGGCCCTGAATCTATAGTGGAGAGGTTTAATATGAGCAGAATTTTAGATTGGAAACAGTATGAAAACAAGGCGCGCCAGGCAGTGGCTGAAGGTGCGGTTTTGTTGCGTAATGAAAATAAAGTATTGCCCTTGAAGGAAGGCTGTAAAGTGGCACTTTGGGGGCGTATGCAGAACCACTATTACAAGAGTGGCACGGGTTCGGGCGGTCTTGTAAATGTAGATCATGTTGTAGATATTCCTGAGGGACTGGAGCTAAGCGGCAAGGTTGTTTTAAATGCAAAGCTGCGTGCTTTTTATGAGGAATGGGAAAAAGAAAATCCCTTTGTGGAAAGCGTAGGCTGGGGACAGGATTTATGGTCTCAGGAAGAAGCGGAAGTCGATGAGGCATTTGTGAAAGAAATTGCTGCAGAAAGCGATGTGGCGGTTGTGGTTATCGCAAGAACTGCCGGCGAAGACAGGGATAATCAGAATATCAAGGGCGCGTATTGTCTTGCAGATAAGGAAATGGATTTGCTTGCCAAAGTCCGTAATGCCTTTGAGAAAGTGGTTGTTATTTTAAACGTGGGGAATATCATTGATTTTTCCTTTGTGGATGTCACAAAGCCCGATGCCGTGTTGCTGGCATGGCAGGGCGGTATGATGGGCGGACACGGTATAGCGGATGTGATTACGGGCAAGGTTTGCCCTTCGGGACGTTTGAGTGATACCGTTGCGATGACAATTGAAGACTATCCGTCACACGAGAATTTCGGTGTGGGATATGAAGATGTGTACTGCGAAGATATCTATGTGGGATATCGTTATTTCGAGACCTTTGCCAAGGAGAAAGTGAAATATCCTTTTGGATTCGGTTTGTCTTATACCGATTTTGAATTGTCGGACATTGCAGCAAACTATACGACGGAAGAAGTATATATTACGGCGACCGTTACCAATAAAGGTGATGTACCCGGTAAGGAAGTGGTGCAGGTGTATGTAGCACCGGCACAGGGAAAGCTTGGACGTCCTATGAGAGAGCTGGTAGGCTTTGCTAAGACTGAAGTGCTGGAGCCCGGAGCATCAGAACAGGTAGAAATCAGAATTCCTTATGCATCTTTGGCAACCTTTGATGATAGCGGAGTAACCGGCTATGCCCACTGTGAAGTGTTGGAAGCGGGGACTTATGAATTTTATATCGGTGCAAACGCAAGAGACGGTGTCAAAGCCGGTGTTTTAGAGATTGAAGAAACGGAAGTAATCAAAGAATGCAAGGATATTTTAATGCCGGTACAGGCTTTTGAACGTATGAAGCCTGAGATAAAAGATGGTGTGGCGGTTATGCGCAAAGAGGCTGTGCCCCTTGCAACAAAGACGATGAATTCACGTCGTCTTGCAAATCTGCCGAAGGCTTTGGAAGTTACGAGAGATAAAGGGTATACTTTGCCTGACGTAGCTGATGGCAAAGTGACCATAGAAGAATTTGTTGCACAGTTTGAAGCAGAAGATTTGGTTTGTTTATGTCGCGGTGAAGGTATGGGAAGTCCCCGTGTAACACCGGGAACCGCAGCTGCTTTTGCCGGCGTTTCGGACACGTTATGTGCCCATAAGGTACCTGCGGTATGTTGTTCCGACGGACCGTCCGGCATGCGTCTGGATTGCGGACGTAAGGCGTTCAGTCTGCCAAACGGTACGCTTCTTGCCTGCACTTTTAATGAGAAATTAAACGAGGAATTGTTTACGTTGCTTGGTGTGGAAATGATTTCAAATGAGGTAGATGTGCTTCTCGGCCCCGGAATGAATATTCACAGACACCCCTTAAACGGACGTAATTTCGAATATTTCAGTGAGGATCCTTTGGTTACGGGTAAAATCGCCGCAGCGCAGCTTCGCGGACTTCATGCAAGCGGTGTAACCGGCGCCATCAAGCATTTCTGTGCAAATAACAGAGAATATGTGCGCAGGGAAATGGATTCTGTAATTTCTGCAAGAGCGATTCGTGAAATTTATTTGAAAGGTTTTAAAATTGCTGTAGAAGAAGGCGGAGCAAGTACGATTATGACTACCTATGGCGCGTTAAACGGTGTCTGGACTGCGGGACATTACGACCTTGTGACAGCCCTTTTACGTGACGAATGGGGCTTTGACGGCTTCGTTATGACGGACTGGTGGGCATCTATGAACGAAGAAGGCGAAAAGGATGCGACACTTAATAACTTCTCAGCGATGGTACGTGCCCAGAATGACGTATATATGGTATGCCCCGACGGTTCCAGAAACTCTTCCGACGATAATTTGATGGAAGAATTGGAGAATGGCAAGCTTACCCTTGGTGAAGTGCAAAGAAGTGCGATTAACGTGTTGAATTTTACAATGAAGACTGCAGCATTTCAGAGAATGCGAGGAATGTTGGAAAAGGTAGAGGTGGTAGACGGACCGAAACAGGATATTGAGGATTTCGACGCAGTAGAATATTACGAGCTTGGTAATGAGTACGTAATCAATTTGGAAGATACCGATACTTCAAGGGATAAAAGTTTTGTATTTGCCGTGAATGTGGAAGAAAATACGGAATATGAGGTAGAATATACAGCCAAGTCTGATTTGGGTGAATTGGCGCAACTGCCGGTAACACTCTTTTATCAGGGATTCCCGATTCAAACCTTTGCTTTCCAGGGAAGTAATGGCAAGCCCACAAGCGTTAAACGTAAACTGGCATTCCGCCATCGTTATGCAGTGTATCGTTTGTACTTCCCGCAGAACGGATTACAGATGATTTCCGTGAAATTCCGTCTCTTGGGACACGCAGGCGAGAATACGGACGAATTCCTTACCTAGTTGCTAAAAGTAAGGCGATAGAATATTCTCTTTTATAAAATCTAAAAAATGTATAAACTGCCATTTGACAAAAACGGTACATTTTATTAGTATAGAATAGGCTGTCGGCTATAATTCCGAACAAAGAAAGGAAAGCATATGAAATCCAATGTGGCAATTTTAACAGATACCAATAGCGGAATCACAATGCAGAAGGCAGAAGAATTAGGCGTTCATTTGATTCTTATGCCCATTTTAATCGATGGTGAGGTATATTTGGAGGAGAAGGACATTCAGAAGGATTTCTTTTTTGAGAAATTAGGTTCGAATGCGGATGTTACAACGTCGCAGCCTTCCCCCGGAGATATTTTAGATAAGTTCGATGCTCTTTTAAAAGAGTATGAGGAAGTAGTATACATTCCCATGTCCAGCGGATTATCAGGAACCTGTCAGACAGCTTCCATGTTGGCTGCAGATTATGACGGTAAGGTACACGTTGTGGACAATCAGCGTATTTCGGTTACTATGCGTCAGTCTGTGTTAGATGCGGTTGCTTTGGCAGAGGAAGGAAAGAGCGGTGCTGAAATCAAAGCATATCTGGAAGAAGATGCGTTGAATGCTCCTATTTTCATTATGGTGGATACCCTGAAATACTTGAAAAAGGGCGGACGTGTTACGGCAGCAGGTGCGGCAATCGGTGAAGTATTGAATATTAAGCCGGTGTTAAAGATCGACGGCGGTAAGTTGGATGCATATGCGAAGGCCAGAGGTACCAAGCAGGCATTGAAAACGATTTTGAAGGCACTTGAAACGGAAAGGGATACCCGTTTGAAAGGGAAGGAATGCATTATTAACGGTGCATATTCCGGAGATGATTCCGTAGGTGAAGAATGGGGTAGAATTCTCAAGGAAGCGTTCCCTGAGTATAAGATTGAGATGTACGAATTACCTATGAGCATTTGCGCACACATCGGTCCCGGAGCTATGGGCGTAGGTATTTACTGGTCTTATAAGTAAAAGTCGGATTACCTTATATTTTACGGATAAAAATTTTATTTTATATAAAAGTGATAAAATCACCCAAGGAGGAGCCATTTTTATGGAAAAGAAATGTTTGATGCAGGAATTGGCACAGAATGCGTACCCCGGAAGAGGTATCGTGATTGGTAAGTCAGAGGACGGAACCAAGGCAGTTTGCGCATATTTTATTATGGGTAGAAGCGTAAACAGCAGAAACCGTGTGTTTGTGGAAGAAGGAGAAGGAATCCGTACACAGGCTTTTGACCCTTCCAAGTTAACTGACCCCAGTTTGATTATCTACGCACCCGTACGCGTGCTTGGCAATAAAACCATCGTAACAAACGGTGACCAGACAGACACTATTTACGAAGGTATGGACAAGCAGCTTACGTTTGAGCAGTCTTTAAGAAGTCGTGAGTTCGAACCCGATGCGCCTAACTACACACCGAGAATTTCAGGTGTTATGCATGTGGAAGGCGGTACTTACAACTACGCATTGTCTATTTTAAAGAGCAACAACGGACGTCCCGAAGGATGCAACCGCTATACATTTGCTTACGAGAATCCTGTAGCAGGTGAAGGACATTTTATTCATACCTATAAGAATGACGGAAATCCCCTTCCCAGCTTTGAAGGCGAGCCTAAGTGGGTTTCAATCGGCAATGACATTGATGCATTTACCAAAGATGTATGGACTAACTTAAATGAAGAAAACAAGGTTTCTTTGTTTGTTCGTTTCATTGATATTGCAACCGGTACATACGAAACAAGAATCGTAAATAAGAATCAGTAAGACAAATTATGAAGGATAAGATGCGGGATTTCGCGGCTTGTCCTTCAAGATATTTTATAAATAAAATGCAAAACGGAGAGAAAGAATGAAAACATTAGAATTAAAATACGGATGTAACCCCAATCAGAAGCCTGCAAGTATTTTTGTAAATGACGGAAGAGAACTTCCAATCAAAGTGCTTTGCGGAAAGCCCGGCTATATTAACTTTATGGATGCTTTTAACGGATGGCAGCTTGTAAAAGAATTAAAGCAGGCTACAGGTCTTCCTGCAGCTACTTCTTTTAAGCACGTATCACCTGCCGGTGCTGCGGTAGGTCTTCCTTTGGATGATACTTTGGCAAAAATTTACTGGGTAGATGACTTGGGCGAATTATCACCTTTGGCTTGCGCTTATGCAAGAGCAAGAGGCGCTGACAGAATGTCATCTTTCGGTGATTTTATTGCACTTTCTGACGTGTGTGACGTTGCAACTGCTAAAATTATTAAGAGAGAAGTATCTGACGGTGTTATCGCACCCGGATATGAACCTGAAGCTTTGGAAATTCTTTCTGCAAAGAAGGGTGGTAAGTACAACGTAATCGAAATCGATCCGGAATATGTACCTCAGGAAATCGAGCACAAGGATGTTTTCGGTATTACCTTTGAACAGGGCAGAAACAACCTTCCCATGAACAAGGATTTGTTGAAGAACATTGTAACAGTAAACAAGGATATCCCCGAACTTGCTGCAATTGACTTAATTATTGCATTAATCACATTAAAATATACACAGTCTAACTCAGTATGCTACGCAAAGGGCGGACAGGCAATCGGTATCGGTGCAGGCCAGCAGTCACGTATTCACTGTACAAGACTTGCAGGAACCAAGGCAGACAACTGGATGCTTCGTCAGTCACCCCAGGTGCTTGGCCTTCAGTTTGTAGACGGCATCGGACGTGCAGACAGAGACAATGCAATCGGTAACTACATCGGTGAAGATTATATGGATGTTCTTGCAGAAGGTGCATGGCAGAGAATCTTCAAGGTAAAACCTGAAGTTTTCACAAGAGAAGAAAAGAGAGCTTGGCTTGATAAGATGGAAGACGTAGCTTTAGGTTCTGACGCTTTCTTCCCTTTCAGCGATAACATTGAAAGAGCAAAGAAGAGCGGTGTTAAGTACATTGCACAGCCCGGCGGTTCCGTACGTGATGATTTGGTAATCGAATGTGCAGACAAGTACGGCATGGCGATGGCATTTACCGAAATTCGTTTGTTCCATCACTAAGAAATTAAGGGTGCAGGCCATTTTGACGTACCCGGATATTTTATAAATTATAATAAAAAGAGAACGTTATTATGAACAACTTTAAAAAGGGTTTTTTGGACGGCGTTCCCATTGGTTTAGGATACTTTTCAGTATCCTTTACTTTTGGCATTTTGGCAGTAGCAAACGGTTTTTATATCTGGGAAGCCGTGCTGATTTCCATGACGAACCTGACTTCGGCAGGGCAGTTTGCGGGACTTACCGTAATGGCCCAGGCAGGAAGCCTTGTGGAAATGGCATTGACCCAGCTTGTCATTAATTTGCGATATTCTTTGATGTCGCTTTCGCTGTCTCAAAAAGTAGATGATAAAATGAATACAGGTCGCAGGCTTTTCTTCGGTATGTTCCATACGGATGAAATCTATGCCGTAGCTATCGGTCAAAAGGGTAAAATCGGTGCGAAATATTTTATGGGTCTGATTATTGCACCCTATTTTGGCTGGACGCTTGGAACCTTGGCCGGAGCAGTGCTTGGTAACGTTCTTCCGGTGATTGTGTGCAATGCTTTGGGCGTGGCTTTGTATGCTATGTTTATTGCGATTGTAATACCTGAAATGAAGAAGGCGCGGTCCATGTTTTTGATTGTAAGCCTTGCGGTAATGATAAGATGTGCATTTTACTGGATTCCGTTTTTACGTGAGCATGTGTCTGATGGATTTGCGGTCATTATCTGTGCAGTGGTGGCGTCAGGCATCGGTGCGGCGGTATTCCCGTTGGCGGATGAACCGGCAGAACAGGGGGTGGCGTAAATGGATCCGAAAGTATTTCTGATTTACCTTCTTGTTATGGCACTGGTTACCTATGCAATTCGCGTTATTCCTTATGTTTGTATGCGTAAGGAAGTAAAAAATAAGTTTTTTAAGTCCTTCTTGGGTTATATTCCCTATACAGTACTTGCATCTATGACGTTTCCGGTGATTCTGGATGCAACCTCAAGCCCTGTTACCGCAGTTGCAGGTTTTGTGGTGGCGGTTATTGTGGCCTATTTTGAGAAGGGATTGTTACAGGTAGCAATCTGGGCGTGTGCGGCAGTGCTTGTTATGGAGCTTGCGTTACAGTATTTATTTTAAAATTGTGTGAACGTAAAAGAAAAAACTATGCTGATGACATAAAATATGTTATGATAGTAGGTAAGATTTTTCTGATATACGAAAGACGTTGGTAAAAACGTCAGGAGGAAGTATGTTAGGTTTTTATGATTATACGGTTATTCTTACATATCTTGGAGTTGTATCCTCAATCATAGGTATGAGCTTTGCGGTAGAACAACACTACTTATATGCGGTTATCTGTTTGTTGGTTTCAGGACTCTGTGATATGTTTGACGGTGCAGTTGCAAGAACAAAGAAAAACAGAACAGAAATGGAAAAGAAGAACGGTATTCAGTTGGATTCTTTGGCTGATGTGGTTTGTTTCGGTGCGTTTCCTGCTGTGATTGGATATTGCTTGGGAATGGAGTGCAAATACAGTCTGCTTTTTGCGGTAACGGGAGCATTGTATGTACTTTGTGCAATCATTCGTTTGGCATATTTTAATGTAACAGAGGAGGAACGCCAGAAAAGTACCGATGGTAAGAGAAAGTTTTATCAGGGACTTCCCGTAACCAGCGCGGCGTTGATTTTCCCTTTCCTGTTTTGCTTCAGAGGTTTGCTGGATGCATATTTCCCGTTTGTCTATGCCGGTGCCCTTGTTGTGACGGCGGTATGTTTTATTACCAACTTCAGAATGAAGAAGTTTGGTATGAAAGGAAATATTGTGATGCTTATTGCAGGCGCATTGTTGCTTGCCATTTTACTTGTATTGAAGTTTAACGGTATCTAAAAAAGAAAAGGAGTGGACAAAAGGTCCGATTATGAAAATGAAGAAAAAATTGTTGGCTTTAGCCCTGGCTGTAGTATCCTGCTTTACATTGGCAGCCTGCGGCAGTGATGAAGGAAAAGAATTGCAGGATATGGATTTGGACAAGTATATGGAGCTTGGTGAATATACCAATATTGAGATTTCGCCGGTTTTGGAAGAAGTAAGCGATAAGGATGTGGAATCGCAGATGGAATACTTATTCAGTATCCAGGCTAAGGATGCGGGAATCACAGACCGCGCAGTTGAAAACGGTGATGTGACAAACATTGATTTTGCCGGATATTTGGATGGTGTGGCTTTTGAAGGCGGTACCGGTAATTCAGACTTGGAAATCGGTTCAGGTACTTTTATCCCCGGCTTTGAAGAAGGTTTGGTTGGTGTAATGCCCGGTGAAGAAATCGACCTTCCCCTGACTTTCCCTGCAGATTATCACAGTGCGGACTTGGCAGGCAAGGAAGTTGTGTTTAAGGTAACCGTAAATTATATTATTCCTGAAATTTCGGACGAAACCGTTAAAGCATTAGGAAATGAAAATTATTCCAATGTTGCGGAATTGGAAGCGTTTGCAAGAGAAATCGTGCAGGAAGAAGTAGACAGTAACAACTACGACACGATTGTTAGAGTGGCTACAAACAAAATTATTACCAATACAACTTTTAAAGAAGTGCCTGATTTCTTGGTCGAACAGCAGAAGACCATTGTAAAAGAGCAGGTGGAATACAGTTTACAGGGAACCAATATTGATGTGGATACCTATCTTAGTATGTTTTACGGCAGTTCTTTAGATGAAATTGCAGAACAGAATGTTAAGGAAAGAATGGTAATTCAAGCAATTGCCAATGCAGAAGGCATTACTGTTACTGACGAAGAACTTGACGGAGAGTTGGAAACTTTTGCAACCGATTACGGCGTAACCACAGATCAGATTCTTGAAATGATGGGAACCGACAGAGAATACTACAGAGAATATATGTATGGCGTAAAAGTATACGAAGTAATTTACAACAATGCGGTTGTTTTAGACGCACAGTAATGGTGCGGAAGTGTGAGGGGATTGCGTGAAAAGTACAATCAGAAAAATAAGCAGCATTATTATATTGGGACTGGTATTGGTTATTTTGCAGGGATGCGCAAGCAATAAACTCGGCGAAAATACCGAACTTGGTATGGCTGCGGTGGAACAGTTAAAATACGATGAAGCCCTGACGCATTTTGAGGCGGCATTGCAGGCGGAAGAAAATCCGGTGTACCTGCAGCGCGGTATGGGACTTGCATATATGGGACAGACCGACTACGAAACTGCCCTGCTTTGTTTCCAGGCGGCACTGGATGAAGGCGGTACCAAGCCTGCAGATATCGATTATGATATCAATTATTATATGGCGGTTTGCTATTTTAAGCTGGAACAGTACGAAGAAGCCCTGGCACGTTATGACGCAATCATTGCTTTGCGCAGTAAAGAAGTGGATGCTTACGTACAGCGCGGCATTATTCAGTTGAAGTTGAATAAACATGATGAAGCGTTAAATGATTTTAACCAGGCAATTGCCTTGGACAAAGACGATTACAGCTTATATGTTGACATTTATTCGGCGTTAAAAGATAACGGCTATGAATCAGAGGGTATGGAGTATCTGAACATCGCCATGGAGGAAGGCGATAAGAAGATGTCCAGCTATGATAAAGGGCGTATTTACTTTTATCAGGGAAATTACACTTATGCCCGTAACTATCTGGAACAGGCCCGCAGTGACGGAAATAAGACAGAAGAAGTTTTACTTCTTTTAGGTCAGTCTTATGAAGCGTTAAACGACCGTGCCTATGCCTTAACCTTGTACAGCGAATATGTGGCAGAGAATCCCAGTGCTGCAATCTACAATCAGATGGGACTTTGCTATGCGGCAATGGAAGATTATGAAAATGCCCGCGTTTCTTTTGAAAAGGGCTTGACCGTGGAAGGAAATGCCTACAGACAGGAGTTGAGCTATAATCGAATTGTTGCATATGAGAACCTGGGTGACTTCGAGAGTGCCAAGAAGTATATGAAAGAATATCTAAAGGCATATCCCGATGATGAAAGAGCCCAAAGAGAAAATGAATTTTTACAGACAAGATAGTGTGCCTTGTGGTGAGATAATAAGCCGGAATGACTGAATGTTGTTCCGGCTTTTGGTTTGCATAAAATAAGAAAAGCGCGTTAAATGTCGAAAAACCGCAGTTTTTAAAATGATTTATGTAAACTTTTAAAATCAAAGTAAAAACACAACATATAGTATTTTGTTAAAAAATAAACAGAATATATTGTGTTTTGCGCGTTGACTTTTCATATGTGTAGTGCTACAATGGTTTTACATCGCCGTTTATCGGCGGGATGCCCGGCGATGTGTAACAGAAAGAGTATTATGTAGTGTATGAAGGGAGTACAGAAATGTTTGGGGTTATCAAACGAGACGGTGAAAAGTCAGAATTTAATTTAGCCAAAATTAGTGACGCTATAATGAAGGCATTTAATGCGACAGAAGTGCAGTATAACAAGGATATTGTTGATTTGCTTTCTTTACGTGTAACTGCAGATTTCCAGAGCAAGGTACAGGACGGTTATGTACATGTGGAAGATATCCAGGACAGCGTAGAGAAGATTTTGGAACAGTCCGGTTATGTAGAGACTGCAAAGGCGTTTATTTTATATCGTAAGCAGCGTGAAAAAATGCGTAACTTAAAGTCTACTATTTTAGACTACAAGGATGTAGTAAACAGCTATGTTAAGGTAGAAGACTGGCGAGTAAAAGAAAACTCAACCGTAACTTACTCAGTTGGTGGTTTGATTCTTAGTAACTCAGGTGCCGTAACTGCAAACTACTGGTTATCAGAAATTTACGATCAGGAAATTGCAGAAGCACACAGAAACGCAGATATTCATATTCATGACTTGTCTATGTTAACAGGATACTGTGCAGGATGGTCATTAAAGCAGTTAATCCAGGAAGGTTTGGGCGGTATTACCGGTAAAATCACTTCCGCACCTGCAGCGCATTTATCCGTATTGTGTAACCAGATGGTTAACTTCCTGGGTATTATGCAGAATGAATGGGCAGGCGCACAGGCGTTTTCATCTTTCGATACCTACCTTGCACCTTTTGTAAAAGTAGATAACCTTTCATACAGCGAAGTTAAGAAATGTATCGAAGCTTTCGTATATGGTGTAAATACACCCAGCCGTTGGGGAACACAGGCACCTTTTACCAACATTACTTTGGACTGGACCGTTCCTAACGACTTGGCTGAGCTTCCTGCTTTGGTTGGCGGTAAGGAAATGGATTTCTGCTACAAAGATTGTAAAAAAGAAATGGATATGGTTAACCGTGCATTCCTTGAAACTATGATTGAAGGTGATGCAAACGGACGCGGATTCCAGTATCCCATTCCTACATACTCAATTACCAGTGATTTTGACTGGTCTGATAACTTAAATAATCAGTTGTTGTTTGATATGACAGCGAAGTATGGTACACCTTACTTCTCAAACTACATTAATTCCGATATGGAACCCAGCGATGTACGTTCCATGTGCTGTCGTCTCCGTCTTGACTTAAGAGAACTCCGTAAGAAGAGCGGTGGTTTCTTCGGTTCCGGCGAAAGTACAGGTAGCGTTGGTGTTGTTACCATTAATATGCCCAGAATTGCTTATCTTTCAGCAAATAAGGATGATTTCTATAAGAGATTAAACCGTTTGATGGATATTTCTGCACGAAGCTTAAAGATTAAGCGTGGTGT
The DNA here is from genome assembly GCA_045580855.1 of Lachnospiraceae bacterium. Taxonomy (GTDB): domain Bacteria; phylum Bacillota; class Clostridia; order Lachnospirales; family Lachnospiraceae; genus UBA3766. The sequence goes on from JAZNOO010000020.1 coordinate 67,893, forward strand.
TATTTCTAAATTGTTGGATGAAGGTTTATATCCTTATACAAAGCGTTATTTAGGACATTTTAACAATCACTTCTCAACCATCGGTTTGATTGGTATGAACGAAGTAGGTTTGAATGCAAACTGGTTAAGAGCAGATATGACTGCCAAGGAAACGCAGGAATTTACCAAGGAAGTATTGAATCATATGAGAAACCGTCTCTCTGATTATCAGGAAGAATACGGTGATTTGTATAACTTGGAAGCAACTCCTGCAGAAAGTACAACCTATCGTCTTGCAAAGCATGACCGCAAGAGATGGCCGGATATCAAAACAGCAGGTAAGCAGGGTGATGTACCTTACTACACCAACTCTTCACACCTGCCTGTAGATTATACAACAGATATTTTTGATGCTTTGGATATCCAGGACGAATTGCAGACACTTTATACTTCAGGTACAGTATTCCACGCATTCTTGGGTGAGAAACTTCCTGATTGGAAGGCTGCTGCGAAACTGGTTAGAACCATCGCAGAGAATTACAAGTTGCCTTATTATACAATGTCCCCCACCTACTCAATCTGTAAGAACCACGGATATCTTGCAGGCGAGCAGACAAGCTGTCCTGAGTGTGGTGCCAAGACTGAAATTTACAGCCGTATTACAGGCTACTACAGACCGGTTCAGAACTGGAATGACGGTAAGTTGCAGGAATACAAGAACCGTACCGAATATGATATAGAGAATTCTGTATTAAAGGTTCCTGTGCAGCAGGCAGTGAACTTGACAAGCTATGAGAAAGACAACGATATTACTTTAGAACCTGTAAGCGAAATCAAGTATCTTTTTACAACAAAGACTTGTCCGAACTGCAAGATTGCGAAGGAATATTTGCAGAACGAAGCTTATGTAGTATTGGATGCTGCTGAGAATCCTGAATTGGTTCAGAAGTACGGCATTATGACCGCACCTACATTGGTAGTGGTTAAAGGCAATGAAGTGCAGAAGTATGTAAACGCATCTAATATCAAGAGATATGTAGATGAGAAAGCAGCGGTTTCTGTTTAAATTGCTTGAAAGCACAAACAAAACGTGTTAGGATAAAAAAGCAGACGAATACAGTTCGCTTTATAAAAAACAAAAAGCGTCAAACGTTGCGGTTTGGCGCTTTTTTTAAGGATAAGAAAGGAAATCGACTATGATTCAGAAATTAACGGACAAAATTCAGAAAACCAATGCGCCCATCGTAGTAGGACTTGACCCTATGATGAAATTCATTCCCGAAAGCATTAAGAAGAATGCTTTTGCAGAATATGGCGAGACTTTAACCGGTGCAGCAGAAGCAATTTGGCAGTACAACAAGGGATTGATTGATGCAATCTACGATTTGATTCCTGCAGTAAAGCCTCAGATTGCAATGTATGAGCAGTTTGGCGTGGAAGGTTTGATTGCATACAAGAAGACTTTGGACTACTGTAAAGAAAAAGACCTTGTGATTATCGGTGATATTAAGAGAGGCGACATTGGTTCAACATCAAGTGCATATGCAACCGGTCACTTGGGTAAAATCACCATTGGCGGCAATACCTATGCACCTTTTGATGAAGATTTTGCAACCGTAAATCCTTATCTTGGTTCCGACGGCGTGAAGCCTTTTATCGATGTATGTAAGGAAGAGAAGAAGGGTATTTTTATCCTTGTGAAAACATCTAATCCCAGTAGCGGTGAGTTCCAGGATCGTTTGATTGACGGCAAGCCTTTATATGAATGGGTTGGTCAGAAGGTAGACGAATGGGGCGCTGATTGTATGGGTTCCAATGGCTACAGCTATGTAGGTGCCGTTGTTGGTGCAACTTATCCTGAAATGGGTAAAATCTTAAGAGACATTATGCCGAAGTCTTATATTTTAGTGCCCGGTTACGGTGCACAGGGCGGTAAGGGCGCTGATTTGGTACACTTCTTCAACAAGGACGGCCTTGGTGCAATCGTTAACTCTTCAAGAGGTATTATTGCGGCTTACCAGAATGAGAAGTATGCTTCTTTCGGCGAAGCAGGTTACGCGGATGCTGCACGTCAGGCAGTAATTGATATGAGAGAAGATATTGCGGGCGCGTTAGGAAAGTAAGAGCATTCTGATTTGAAACAGTGAATGTTGGTGAAGATTAGAATTTGGCAGGCGTGAGAAAGTTTGTAATAAACGGAGGTTTTATAAATGGAACAGTACAAAAAAGAGTTCATAGAATTTATGGTAGATTGCAAGGTTTTAAAATTTGGCGATTTTACATTAAAGAGCGGACGTAAGTCTCCCTTCTTTATGAATGCGGGAGGTTATGTAACAGGAAGCCAGTTGATGGGACTTGGTGAATATTATGCAAAGGCAATTCACGATACATATGGAGATGATTTTGACGTATTGTTCGGACCGGCATATAAGGGTATTCCCATCAGCGTTGTTACTGCAATTGCATACAGCAAGTTGTACGGCAAAGAGGTTCGTTATTGTTCAGACCGTAAGGAAGAGAAGGACCACGGCGCAGATAAGGGAAGCTTTCTTGGAAGCAAATTACAGGATGGCGACAGAGTCATTATGATTGAAGACGTTACTACATCCGGTAAGTCTATGGAAGAAACCGTGCCCAAGGTAAAAGGCGCAGCCAATGTAGAAATCGTAGGCTTGATGGTTTCCTTAAACCGCATGGAAAAAGGTTTGAATTCCGACAAGTGTGCATTGGACGAAGTTAAAGAAACTTATGGATTCCCTACCGCAGCCATTGTTGATATGAGCGATGTTGTGGAACATTTGTATAACAAGCCCTACAAGGGAGAAGTTTATATTGATGATACCTTAAAAGCAGCAATCGATGCATATTATGAGCAGTATGGAGCAAAATGAAAAGAAGACAACCATATAAATTTACAATAAAAAAGATATCACCCTGGAGCGTTATGTCAACCATATTAGGTATCATAACTTTATTGTCCATGGTGTTTGCAATCATTTTTACATTCCGAAATCAGGGAGAAGCGAAGGTGGGATATGGCCTTACGTCCATTCTTGCTTTGATTTTCTCGGGAACCGGTTTGGGACTTGGCATTAAGACCAGGCTGGAAAAGGATATGTATTACATTTTTGCCAATATCGGCATTGTACTGAATGTCCTGATGCTTGGTTTTATGATTTACATTTTAGTACTTGGAATTATATAAAAGAAATAAACTGTATAAAAGTAACCCGGATAGACTTGCGTTTGGCGGGTTGCTTTTATCAATACTGGGGGCTTAAACTTTATGCAGGAACGTTTTGAACTGGCGTTATCAAGAATTGCACAAATGAAAGAAGAGAATGCGGTAAAAGAATATCAGCCGTTTTTTTCTGCTGTGGCTGAATTTATCTGCGAATGTGCAAAGCAATACCAATGGATTGGAAACGGTGGCTTGGCGCAGGCGGATTTGGAAGAACTTAAGGCAAAGAATGAGGCTTTGTATAACGACATTTTAAAAGAAAATTACGAAACAAGTTATGCCAATCCTTCTTATGCGGTGCAGGTCCTTGGGGAAGAATTAGGCGTTCTTTGCAGTGTTCTGTATACAGAGGTGCGCAGTCTGATTCCTTTTGTTTATGAGAGGAATTTAGAGGAAATGACCATTCGCCTTGAGTTGTTTCTGGAAGCGTATAATCTTTTTGATTGTAAAATCAACGAGGATGGAATGGTACCTGCCGCAGAAGAGTTAAGAGAACTTTTATACTGGTATGTAAGTGATTATTCCGACATTGAAACTGAGCGTCGTGTGAAAGAGCAGGTGGACAGCAGTCTTACCTTTGCTACCGACATTATTATGCAGAACGATTACAGTGATGTGAAATATCTCTACGCCTATGGTGAGCGTGTAACGGATAACGAAATCAAAACCGCAGAGTATATTCATTCTTTGCCGGAGGCGACCATTGATAAAATGGCTTTTACGTTTACGGAAGGGTATCGTAAGGGATTTGAAGCGGCGGGGAAGGATTTGTCCAAGAAGGATACGGTTAACATAAGATATAGACTGGGGTTTGAGAGAGTAATCAAAAAGGCTATTGAATATTTTGCGGGAATGGGACTTAAGCCTGTGATTTATCGTACCGGTGCGGATATTTTTACAAGAAAAGCCGCAGGCAAAATCGGTTACTACGGTGCGGTGGCAAATCCCCAGTATGATTATGATCATCGCGAAGATATGGCATGCTTTTTTGATGGTCATATGGTGACAAGGCGCTTAGAGTGTCTGACGGCAGCGTACGAGGAATATAAGGAAGCGGCGGCAAAACACGCCGGTCCTGCTTGTATGGAAGTGTTTGGCGAGGAGATTTTTGAGCCGGTGCCTAAGGAAGCGAATCCCCACTACAGTTCGGAACAGCAGAAACTTGTGGTGGACTATACTTCTCAGGCAGGTATGATTACCAACACATATATTAAAAGAGAAGAGCGCAGTTTTACGATTATCGCCTTTCCGGTGGCGGAAATCGGCGAAAACTTCCCTGCGATTTTTGAAGAGGTTATTGCGTTAAATACGTTGGACTATACTTTGTATCAGAATATCCAGCAGACAATTATCGATACACTGGATACAGCGGAATACGTGCATATCAAGGGTTGCGGAAACAATCGCACCAACTTAAATGTACAGCTTGTAAAGCTTACGGATGTCGGAAAACAAACTAAGTTCGAAAACTGTGTGGCAGACGTAAATATCCCCGTGGGTGAAGTATTTACTTCGCCTGTGTTAAAAGGAACGACGGGTGTACTTCACGTATCCAAGGTATTCTTAAATGATTACGAATACCGTAACCTGGAATTGAAATTTGAAAACGGTGTGATTGCGGATTATATCTGTGATAATTTCGCTGAAGCAGAGAAGAATAAAAAGTTTATTGAAGAGAACCTTTTATTCCACCATCCTACTTTGCCCATCGGCGAGTTTGCCATCGGTACCAACACCACGGCGTACGTCATGGCGCAGAAATATGATATCGGTGCCAAACTTCCCATTCTGATTGCAGAGAAGATGGGACCGCACTTTGCAGTGGGCGATACCTGTTATTCCCACGAAGAAGAGGTGCGGGTATACAATCCTGACGGCAAGGAAATCATTGCCAAAGAGAACGATTATTCCCTGCTTCGCAAAACGGAGCCGAAGAAGGCATATTTTAACTGCCATACGGATATTACAATTCCATATGATGAAATCGGTCTTTTGGAAGCGGTACTTCCTGACGGAAGCGGTGTGGCTATCATTCGCGACGGAAGGTTCGTTTTAAAAGGCTGTGAAGAATTGAATAAGCCATTTTTATAAAAGATAAGTAAAATAGTCTGCCGGCTAGGCTTCCAAATGAAGGTCTGGCCGGTATATTTTTATAATTTTAGTGTAAAATGCACAAATAGATGCTTGTTAGTAGTAAAAAACTAATAATATTTCAACAAAAAGTGAAAAAAATCAAAAAAACACTTGGTATTTTTTTGATACTATGTTATGATGGCATTGTAAAAGGAGGTTGAAACCTATGAGAAAGAAATTTTTGTTGAGTGCAATTTTAATATCTGCCCTTTGTCTGTGCGGATGCAATACACAGATTACATTCGGTGATAATACGGAACAGGGTAGTCAGACCGGTCAGGTGAGTGAATCGCAGAACGATTCTGTAGATAATTCCCAGGCTGGCAATCAGGGAAATGATACAGTAGATGTGCAGCAGGAGTCACAGTATTTGAATGTATCGGTTGGTAAATTGCATGACAGCGATTATGACCAGGTATCGTTGATGTACGGTAATTGTTGTTTGTTTGAATTGGATGCGCCCGAGTATCCGGCATTGGAAGAGGCAGTTGCGCAGTACAATACTGAAACAGAGCAAAACTGGATTACATCCATGAATGATTTGAAGAGCTGGGCCAGAGAAGATTATAACGCTGCCGTTGCAGAGGGATATGAATTTTATGGACCTTATGTCAGTGAAGACGAGATGTATATTACGAGAGCAGATGATAAGGCATTGTCGGCAGTAACCGGGAATTACTGGTATAGTGGCGGTGCCCATGGTATGAGCGGATACAGTGCCGTGAACTTTGATATACAGACCGGCAGAAAGCTTGCGGTGGAAGATGTAATTCCAAATACGGCAGCATTACCCAACGCATTAGCTACCGAAATGATTGAGCAGTATCCGCATTTGGCAACCGTAGTCCAGGATATGTGGAGTATGAGCTTGGAAGATTATCTTGCAAGTTATTTAACTCCGGAAGAAGTTAATGATATTACTCCCGAATTTACGTGGACCTTGGGTTATGAAGGTGTAACTTTCTATTTCGGTGCCTATGAAATCGGTTCTTATGCAGATGGTAACCAAGTGGTGGTTTTGACATATAATGAATATCCTGAGCTTTTTAACAGTGAATATTTCACAGGCGTTACACAGGATTATGTAATGCAGATTCTGCCTTTCTGGTATGGGGAAGAAGGGTTTACGGACATTAACAGTGACGGTGTTATGGATATGGTTACCGTAGATGGTAATTATGATGCAGATTATGACATGTATACTACAATTAATGTCACCGTAAATAATAATACATACACCCAGGATGCATGGTATTATGAAATTACCTCTTATTTGGTAAAAGCAAATGGTAATACCTATATTTATGCAGAGAGTATGAGTGAAAATGATTATAGGACGATATATGTATTTAAAGTTACCGAAAGTTCGGTAGAATTTATTGGTGAGGTACAAGGTAGTGGTATTGCTGACTTTAACAATTCGGCAGATTTTGGTCTTACAAAGCGTTTTGATTTGTTAAGTACTTATTATGGTCAGGGCAGGTTTTATGTTGGAGAAGACGGTATGCCTGTTCAAAAAGAAGATGTTTACGAAATTAAATTATTTGAAGATACTCCAATTGTATCTACTGTAAATATTAACGCTGAATTAATAGATGAAAACGGCAATTTGATCGGCGAGACATATGAATTCCCGGTGGGAACAGAGTATCATTTCCGTAGAACTGACGGTATGACATATGTTGATATGATGACAAGTGAAGGGAAAGCGTGTAGATTATATACTACATCCGCAGGGTCAACCGTAAATGGTATGGATGCATGGGAAAGCTTTGAAATGCTTTACTACGCAGGCTAAAATAAATAAAATGGGCAGAATGCAGAAGTTGTGCATTTTGTCCATTTTTTTATGGAATGTATGGTATGAAGGATAAAAGCGGTTCATTGGTTGTTTTATATAAAAAATATTGTTGTTCATTGTGTAATTTTGTCATGTTTTAGAACTAAAATGCTTGCACGAAAAGCATCTTTTTAGTAGAATAAACTTGTATGCGTATGCGCAGACATATTTTTATAAAATATAAGACACAAACGGAGGTTAGGACAGTGGCACAGGTTGGTATTGTAATGGGTAGCGATTCAGATATGCCCGTAATGGCGAAAGCTGCAGAAATGTTGGAGGAGTTTGGTATTTCTTATGAAATGACCATTATTTCGGCACACAGAGAACCGGACGTATTTTTTGAATATGCAAAGACCGCAGAAGAAAAAGGTTTTAAGGTAATTATCGCAGGAGCAGGTATGGCAGCACACTTACCCGGTATGTGCGCAGCGATTTTCCCTATGCCTGTAATCGGTATTCCCATGCATACAACATCTTTGGGAGGAAGAGATTCATTGTACTCAATCGTACAGATGCCTTCCGGAATTCCCGTAGCAACCGTTGCAATTAACGGCGGTGCAAATGCAGGTATTCTTGCAGCAAAGATTCTTGCAACTTCAAACCCCGAATTATTAGATAAAGTAAAAGCTTACGCACAGTCTTTGAAAGAAGGCGTACAGAAGAAAGATGCAAAGTTACAGGAAGTAGGATTCCGTAATTACGGTAAGTAAAATTAGGAGGCAAATAAAATGGATTACAAGACAGCGGGCGTTGATATTGAAGCCGGTTACAAATCAGTAGAATTAATGAAAGCGCATGTAAAGGGAACCATGAGACCTGAAGTATTGGGTGGTCTCGGCGGATTCTCCGGAGCATTCTCTCTTTCAAGCATTAAGGATATGGAAGAACCTGTTCTTTTATCCGGTACAGACGGATGCGGAACAAAGGTAAAATTAGCAATCATTATGGACAAGCACGATACCATCGGTATCGATGCGGTAGCAATGTGCGTAAACGACGTGGCATGTGCAGGCGGTGAACCTTTATTCTTCTTGGATTATATTGCATGTGGTAAGAACATTCCTGAGAAGATTGCAACCATCGTAAGCGGTGTGGCAGAAGGCTGTAAGCAGTCCGGCTGTGCATTAATCGGTGGTGAAACCGCAGAACATCCCGGCATGATGCCTGAAGAAGATTACGATTTGGCAGGTTTTGCAGTAGGCGTTGCGGATAAGAAAGAAATCATTACAGGCGCTGAAATCAAAGCAGGTGATGTTTTAATCGGTATTGCATCATCAGGTGTACACAGCAACGGTTTCTCTTTGGTAAGAAAAATCTTCGAAAAAGAATTAACCAAAGAAGGTTTAAGTACATATTATGACGAACTCGGAACAACTTTAGGCGAGGCACTTTTAGCACCTACCAGAATTTATGTAAAGGCATTAAAGTCCGTAAAAGACGCAGGCGTAAGAATTCATGGTTGTTCACACATTACAGGCGGTGGTTTCCAGGAAAATATTCCCAGAATGCTTCCTGACGGAATCCGTGCCGTTGTTGAAAAGAACAGCTACGAAATTCCCGCAATCTTTAAGCTTATGCAGAAAAAGGGAAATATTGCAGAAGATATGATGTACAATACCTACAATATGGGTCTTGGTATGGTTGTTGCAGTAGATCCCGCAGATGTAGATAAGGCTATGGCAGCGATTGCGGCAGCAGGTGATACTGCTTATGTGGTTGGTAAAACAGAAGCCGGTGAAAAGGGAGTAACATTATGCTAAAAGTACTGGTATGTGTATCCGGTGGCGGAACCAATTTACAGGCGATTTTGGATCGTGCGAAAGCAAAAGAACTGGGTGACGTGGAAATTGTCCGCGTAATCAGTAATAATGCAAATGCTTATGCGTTAACAAGAGCGGCAGAGGCCGGTGTTTCCGGCGTATGCGTATCACCGAAGGATTATGAAACAAGAGCAGAATTCCACAAAGCATTTTTACAGGCAATTGATGAAGTGAGTCCTGATTTAATCGTTTTGGCAGGCTTCCTTGTGGTAATTCCGGAAGAAGTAATTTCAAAGTATCGTAACCGAATTATTAACATTCACCCGTCTTTGATTCCTTCCTTCTGCGGCACAGGATATTATGGACTTAAGGTGCATGAGGCGGCTTTGGAACGCGGTGTCAAAGTGACAGGCGCAACCGTGCATTTTGTAGATGAAGGTACCGATACCGGCCCGATTATTTTACAGAAAGCAGTATACGTCAAAGAAGGCGATACGCCGAAGGATTTACAGCTTCGCGTAATGGAAGAAGCGGAGTGGGAGATTTTACCCAAGGCGATCCGTATGATTGCGGATGGCGAAGTGAAGTTGGGCTAATATATTTTAAGATATCAGAAACTTATATTTAAAAAGATAATCAGAGTATTATGAGGAAGAGTTGTCGCCAGGCGACAGTCGGAGGAACATACATGAAAGTATTAATCGTAGGAAGCGGCGGAAGAGAGCACGCAATTGCAACCTGTGTTGCAAAGAGTAAAAGAGTAAGTAAGATTTATTGTGCACCCGGTAACGCAGGTATTGCAAAACTTGCAGAATGCGAACCGATTAGCGTAATGGATTTTGATAAAATGGTGGCGTTTGCCAAGGAAAAAGAAATTGATCTTACCATTGTAGCACCCGATGATCCTTTGGTTGCAGGTTTGGTAGATGCTTTGGAAGCAGCAGGATTGAGAGCATTCGGTCCCAATAAAGCTGCGGCAATTTTGGAAGGTAGTAAGGCTTTTTCAAAGGATTTGATGAAAAAGTATAATATCCCTACCGCAAAGTATGAGAATTTCAATGATGCGGATGCGGCAATTGAATATTTGAAAACTTCCAAATTCCCTATTGTATTGAAGGCTGACGGCCTTGCGTTAGGTAAGGGCGTATTAATCTGTAATTCTTATGAAGAAGCAGTGGACGGCGTGAAGGAAATTATGCTGGATAAAAAATTCGGTACCGCAGGAAATTGTATGGTAATCGAAGAATTTATGACAGGACGTGAAGTATCTGTTTTGACTTTCGTAGATGGTAAAACCATTCGCGTTATGACTTCCGCACAGGATCATAAGAGAGCAAAAGACGGTGACCAGGGCTTGAATACAGGCGGTATGGGAACGTTTTCACCCAGTCCTTTTTATACTGAAGAAGTGGATGAATATTGTCGTAAGTACATTTATCAGGCAACCGTAGATGCTATGCGTGCTGAGGGCAGAGAATTTAAGGGAGTTATTTTCTTCGGACTTATGTTAACTCCTGACGGTCCCAGGGTATTGGAATACAATGCACGTTTCGGTGATCCTGAGGCTCAGGTTGTTTTATCCAGAATGAAAAATGATATTATTGATGTAATGGAAGCATGTATTGACCAGACATTAGATCAAATTGAATTGGAATTTGAAGATAATGCAGCGGTTTGCGTTATTTTAGCATCTGACGGATATCCCTTAAGTTACGAAAAGGGATTTGAAATCAAGGGACTTGAGAACTTTGATGACAAAGATGATTACTTCTGTTTCCATGCGGGAAGTAAGTTTGCGGATGGCAAGATTGTAACAAATGGTGGTCGTGTACTTGGTGTAACAGCCAAAGGTGCTACTTTGAAGGAAGCAAGACAGAAGGCATATGATGCTACCGAATGGGTTTCATTTGATAATAAATATATGAGACATGATATCGGTAAGGCAATTGATGAAGTATAAGATTATGTAAACCTAAAAACATAATGGTTGTGTAAAAGAAATAGTTTGTTAACATTAAACACTTAAAACGATGGGAGTAAAAAATGAAAAAACACATGATTTCCATGACAGACAGAATATGGGCATTGCGTGGCCTGTTAACTGCATTTTGTGTGGTTGCAGTTCTTTGGTGCGTATCTTTTGTCAGCCATGCGGACACAGTGAAGGGAACCATTACAGGTTCAAACGTTAATGTACGTGAAACTGCAAGTACCTCTGCAACAGCGGTTGCAACCTTATCCACCAATGATCTGGTAGATGTTATTGCAGAAACTACCGGTGCTGATGATATGAAGTGGTATAAGATTACGACAGAATCCGGAGTGACAGGTTACGTTCGTTCTGATTTTATTAAGAAGGCTACGGTAACCGTAAATGTTACACAGACAGACAGCAAGACTGCATATATTGCAGGTTCCAGTGCTAATATCCGCCAGGATGCCAGTACATCAAGCGGTCGTGTTGCAAATGCTTTGGGTGGTTCTAAAGTTACTATTATTGGTGAAGCTACCGGAGCAGACGGTTATAAGTGGTATCAGATTCAGTTTGAAGGAAACGGTACAACCATGACAGGTTTTATCCGTTCTGATTTGGTTACCTTTGAGGCTCCTGTTCAGGAACCCGAAGTGACTGAAATTGAAGGTGAAATGGGCGAAGGAAGTGAACCTACGGAAGAACCTTCCGCATCTGAGGAACCTTCTGCATCAGAAGAACCTTCAGAAGAGCCTTCCGTATCGGAAGAACCTTCCGAACAGCCTTCCGAAACAGGTAAAATCAGCATTCCCCTTTCCGGAAATGAAGGAACTTTTATTATTATGGAACCGGTTTCGGCTGTAGAGATTCTTCCTCAGGGATTTGAGCAGACAGAATTGCAGTTGGGCGAAGAAGTATTTACCGTTTGGGGTAAAGGTCAGTTTTATGTAATGTATGCGTCAGTAAACGACGGAGAACCCCAGTATTATTTATACGATGCAATTAATAAAAGTTTTACTGCGTATACAGGATTGTTAACAGCAGATGATGTTGTAGTTGCGGATGGTGAAAAAGGACTTAATTTCAAGTTGATTTCTATTATTTGTATCGCAATTATTGTGATTTTAGCTATTGTTGTTGGTATTTTAGCATACAAGCTTTCGAATGCAGGATATCGTAATGACGATGACGACGATGATGACGATGACGATTATAATGATGACGATGATGATATTTTTGTAGATAATGATGACGATGATTTTCTTGATTTGTCAGAAACTGCAAATTTAGCGGAAGTAAGTGAAGCGTTATCAAAAGAGACTGCTGCAGAAGAATATGTAAATTATGTACCGGAACAAGAAGTATATGAAACTCCGGTAGAAGACCCTATTGCAGAGTTTGAAATGTATGTGGGTAATTCTGTAGAAGAATCGGCATACAATGCATCGGCTATGGATGCAACATATGCAGAGCCGGTTGCAGAACAAACATATACTGAATCTGCATATACAGAACCCGTATATACAGATTCTGTAAGTGAAGAATTGTATACAACAGGTCTTGAAGATGAGGTCTATGGTGCTCAGGAAGCGGTAATGGAAGAAGCTGTGATTTTAAATGCCGATGCATATGAGCAGGACGAAGATTTTGAAGAGACTTTGTTTGAGGATGACGAGGACGAAGAAGAACCTAAAAAATCCCATAAGAGTAAAAAATCAAAGAAGGAAAAGAAGAAATTCTCAAAACGTCTATTGGATTATTTTACTGTCGAAGTTGATGACGACGATGACGATGATGATGACGATGACGATGATGACGAAGATTATGAAGAACGTCCTAAGAAGAAATCAACCATCACCAAATTTGATGACGACGATGATGATGACTTAAATTTTATTGACTTATAAAAGGTTAATTTTATCAAGCGAAGTTGACAAGTACAAGCATCTGTTATATTATTTGTATAACAGATGCTTGTTTCTTTTAACCGGATAAAAGGATAGATAACTTGTAGTCTGTAGGATGATTGTAAGCTGATTATGAAACTATAGATAAAAGGGAGTATAGAATGTTTTGGGAGATTGATTTTAACAGTGAGGAAGCTTTATATATGCAGTTGCATAACCAGATTATTATCGGTATTGCGACGGAAGTGTACAGGGAGGGGGATGCCCTGCCTTCCGTACGTCAATTAGCGGATGAAATCGGAATTAATATGCATACTGTAAATAAAGCATATAATGTATTAAGGCAGGAAGGTTTTGTCAAAGTCGACAGAAGAAAAGGCGCAGTTATTGCTGTGGATGTAGATAAGTTGCGGGCCTTGGAAGCGATGAAGAAGGATTTACGTATTTTGCTTGCAATTGGTGCCTGTAAGAATATTTCCAGGGCGGAAGTGCATGCTTTAATTGATGAGATCTATTTGGAATATGGAGGAGAATAATATGCAGGAGCAGTTTACGGAACAGGCGCAGAATGCCTTACGATATGCGGAAGAAATTGCCAGAAGGCTGCATCAGAATCATATCGGTACGGAACATATTTTATATGGACTTACCAAAGAAACAGACAGTGTTGCGGGTGCGGCATTGAATGCCAATGGTGTATCGGCGAAAGAATTGCAAGAATTGCTGAAAGCCTATGGAGTGCCCGGGGGAGAGACAATTTCCCGTGGAAGTAATAAATATACGCCCAGAGCGATGGGTGTTTTAAACGACAGTCACAATCAGGCGGCTTTTTTTCACGGCGGAAGTACCGGAACGGAGCATATTTTAATTGCACTTCTTCGTGACGGTGATAATATGGCCGGTAAAATGTTATCCATCATGAAGGTAAATGTTAAAAAAGTCTATATGGATGTAATCCTTGCGATGGGAGAGGATGCCAATTCGGTAAAAGAAAAGCTTGGCCAGCGCAATTTAAAGAAGAAAAAGAATGCACCGGATATGTTATCCCAGTATTCCAGAGATATGACGGAGCTTGCGCGTAAGGGTAAATTAGACCCTGTAATCGGTCGTGAAGAAGAAATTCAGCGTCTGATACAGATTATATCCAGAAGAACCAAGAACAATCCTTGTTTAATCGGTGAGCCCGGTGTTGGAAAGACGGCGATTGTGGAAGGTTTTGCGGCCCGCATTGTAAATGGCGATGTGCCCGATAATCTTAAAAATAAAAGAATTTTATCCTTGGATTTATCTGCTATGGTGGCAGGAAGTAAGTATCGCGGCGAGTTTGAAGAACGTATTAAAACCGTTATGCATGAAGTGACGGAGGATGGTAATATCATTCTTTTTATGGATGAAATTCATACGATGATTGGTGCCGGCGGTGCAGAAGGTTCCATTGATGCCGCAAGCATTTTAAAACCGGCATTGTCCAGGGGTGAAGTGCAGTTAATCGGCGCCACTACGATTACGGAATATCGTAAATATATTGAGAAGGATGCGGCTTTAGAACGTCGTTTCCAGACGGTTGCGGTGGAAGAACCTACAGTAGAAGAGGCAATTGCAATTTTAAAAGGAATTGTTCATAAATATGAGCAGTATCATAAGGTATCCATTACAGAGGAAGCGATTGAAGCTGCAGTAAGGCTTGCGGACCGTTATATTTCCGACCGTAATTTGCCGGATAAAGCAATTGATGTCATTGATGAAGCAGCGGCCAGTGTTCGTCTGTCTGAAAAGAACGTATCTAAAACCTGCCAGAAACTTCAGGAAGAAATTTCTGCTGCAGATGCCGCAATTGAAAAAGCAATTCAGGAGCTGGATTTCGAAGAAGCCGGCAGAATTAAGGCAGAGCAGGATGTATTGTTTAAGAAACTGCGTCGTGCGGAAGCGGCATATGAGAAGAAATTAATGCAGGATGCCGTGCAAATCGGTGAAGAAGATATTGAGAAAATTGTTTCCGTATGGACTAAAATTCCGGTAACCAAATTAGCTGAGAAAGAGTCTGAGAAACTTCTGAAATTAGAGAAAGTATTGCATAAGCGTGTCATCGGACAGCAGGAGGCGGTAACTGCGGTTGCTAAGTCCATCCGTCGCGGCCGCGTGGGCTTACAGGACCCGAACCGCCCCATTGGAAGCTTTCTGTTTTTAGGACCCACCGGTGTGGGTAAAACAGAGCTTAGTAAGGCTTTGGCAGAGGCGTTATTTGGTTCGGAAAGTTCGCTGATTCGTGTAGATATGTCTGAATATATGGAACAGCATTCGGTATCCAAAATGATTGGTTCACCGCCCGGATATGTAGGATTTGAAGACGGCGGTCAGTTGAGTGAGAAGATTCGTCGCAATCCTTATTCTGTAGTGCTTTTTGATGAAATCGAGAAAGCGCATCCTGACGTTTTTAACGTGTTATTGCAAGTGCTGGATGACGGTCATATTACGGATGCTAAGGGTCGCAAGGTAAGTTTTAAGAATACAGTGCTGATTATGACTTCCAATGCAGGGGCACAACGTATTGTAGACCCGAAGAATTTAGGTTTTGCGGGAGCGACCACAGAGAAGCAGAACTACGATAAGATGAAGTCCGGTGTAATGGAAGAAGTGAAGCGGATTTTTAAACCTGAGTTTATTAACCGTATTGACGATATTATCGTGTTCCATCAGCTGAACAATGACAATATGAAGGAAATTATTCAGTTGCTTACAGGAAAGTTAAGTGCAAGATGTAAGGAGCAGATGGACATTACCCTGACGGTATCTTCGGCGTTAAAAGAACATCTTGTCAAAGAATATAGCAATGCCAAGATGGGGGCGCGTCCTTTAAAGCGTGCCGTACAGTCTGTGATTGAAGATGCATTGGCGGAAGAACTTTTAAGCGGAAGAATTCAGGCGGGGGATAAGGTTCTTGCCGGAATTAAGAATAAAAAAGTGACTTTTCAGAAGAAATCATAAAAAACTAAACTGCTGATTTGTAAGATGTGACGAAAGAAAAAATATTTTCAGGAAACTTGTTCGAAACAGTAGAAAAAAGGAGAAAAATTTAGTATACTGAAAGAGTGGAAATAAGGAAGACAT
This sequence comes from Lachnospiraceae bacterium, assembly GCA_045580855.1. Lineage (GTDB taxonomy): Bacteria > Bacillota > Clostridia > Lachnospirales > Lachnospiraceae > UBA3766. The sequence continues at coordinate 83,836 of JAZNOO010000020.1, forward strand.
TTTTATTTCCCGACGGGCATTTATGATAAATTGGGAGGATACACAAATGGCTGTAGTGGAAGAATTACTCCGTGAAGAAGCGGATGGAACAATCAGTTTTGGAAACCATACATTGGCAGACAAAGCAAAGGTAGAGGATTTTCCCCATGACGGAGATCTTTATAAAGTGAAAACATTCCAGACAATGACGAAATTAGAGAAGAATGGTATGTTTTTATACGAATCTGTTCCGGGAACCAGTGTTACTCATTTTGATGAAAAGGAAGATGGCGTATCTTTCATCGTAGACGGTGACAATGATGCCCAGCTTACCATCGGTCTTGCTGAGAATACCGAATATCAGGTATGGATTGGCGATGAGAATATCGGTACGCTTAAGAGTAATCTCAGCGGTAAAATGAATATCAGTGTAGAACTGGCAGATGCATCAGAGTTAAAGGTGCAGATTACAAAGTAATAAAGTATAATAACCAAAGAGAAACAGCATGCCGGCACGGTGTGCTGTTTTTTACTCAAGGGAAAAGTAGTGCGGGCTGATGTGGGCATCGCGATTTACATAGTTTTGGAGTGAACAATGGCAAAAGGCAAAGAAAAATCAGTTTTTTATTGTAAAGAATGCGGATATGAATCAGCAAAGTGGATGGGGCAATGTCCCGGTTGCAGACAGTGGAATACCATGTCGGAAGAGCGTATTACCGTAAGCAGTAAGGGCAGTGTTATGAAGGCAGACCGTAAAGAAGCGGTTTTAAGTAAAATGTCCGAAATATCCACGGCCAAAGAAGAACGGGTGGCTACGGGAATGAAGGAGCTGGACAGGGTTCTTGGCGGTGGTATTGTCCCCGGTTCCCTTACTTTGGTAGGTGGTGATCCGGGTATCGGTAAGTCTACGATTCTTTTACAGACTTGTCGGTTCTTAGGCAATGCAGGACATTCTGTTTTATATATTTCGGGTGAAGAGTCTTTAAAGCAGATTAAGTTACGTGCAGAGCGCATTGGAACTTTTACGGATGGTGTACAGTTGTTGTGTGAGACGAACCTGGATATTATTGAAGAAGTAATCAAGAAGGTAAAACCTGAGATTGTGATTATCGATTCCATCCAGACAATGTATTCTGAGGATGTAGGTTCGGCGCCCGGAAGTGTTTCACAGGTAAGAGAGGCAACGTCTGTTTTGATGCAGATTGCCAAAGGACTGGAGATTTCGGTATTTATTGTTGGCCATGTCACCAAGGAAGGTACGGTTGCAGGCCCCAGGGTGTTGGAACATATGGTGGATACTGTTTTGTACTTTGAAGGCGACAGACACGCGTCTTATCGTATTTTACGCGGTGTAAAGAATCGTTTCGGTTCCACCAATGAAATTGGTGTGTTTGAGATGCGTGAGCAGGGATTGATTGAAGTGGAGAATCCGTCTGAGTTTATGTTGAGCGGAAGGCCGGAAGGAGAGAACGGCTGTATTGTTACCTGTTCCGTGGAAGGCACAAGACCGATTCTCATTGAAATCCAGGCATTGGTATGCCGTACCAATTTCGGTATTCCCAGACGTCAGGCCATTGGTACGGACTTGAACCGATTGAACCTTCTTATGGCAGTGCTTGAAAAACGTCTTGGTATGTCTTTAGGCGATTGTGACGCCTATGTAAATATTGCGGGCGGTATGCGCATTACAGAGCCGGCTACAGATTTGGGAATTGTGCTTGCTTTGGTATCCAGCTTTAGAAACCGCGCAATCGGTGAAGATGTAATGGCATTTGGCGAAGTCGGTTTGTCGGGTGAAGTTAGAGCGGTAAGTCAGATGCAGACCAGAGTCAGTGAAGCAAAGAAACTCGGGTTTAAGACCTGTATTGTTCCCGCGAGTTGCAAAGACACCCTGCAGGAAGTAAAAGGCGTGAAAATGATCTATGTTTCTTCTGTGACGGACGCGATAGAGAGTATATTATCGTAAATATTCTGAAAAACGTTGTAAGACATAATGAAATTATATATTGCTATAAAAGATATATAAAAACAAAAAACCTTGATACGAAATTGTATCAAGGTTTTTTAGCAGGGGAAGAGGGATTCGAACCCCCATGAACGGTTTTGGAGACCGTCATACTGCCATTGTATGATTCCCCTATGAAATTGGGGTGTTTTACCACCGAGAGCTATTATAGCATAAGGCGTTAGGAAAAGGCAAGTATTATTTTTATAAATTATATTGGTACATGAGAATTTATTATATTGTAAAGATATATTACCATGTGAATGAATGTAAACAAAAAACCGGCTGGCTTTCACCATCCGGCTTTTTGTTTGTGTAAAAGGGGAATTCTTTCGGAATTGTTAATCAATGCTTGTCGTTCACTGACTAACTTTAATGAAATTATATTACTTACAAGGTGCAAAATCTATAATTATTTTGCGTAAAACTAACAATATATTAGCGCAAAGCGCATATTTTGACAGTTTTGCATATTTTTCGTATAATGGATTGCATAGGGGTGGTATATATGAATTATATTGCAATTGCACACATAATCTGTATTTTAATTGTTGGGGTTATTACCTTTTTGGTTTACAATGAAAAATTCTCGGAGAACCAGAAATATCTGGGTCTTGTTTCTGTATCAGCTTTTATTTGTGTTATTGGCTGTTTCTTGGGCGATTTAGCATCTTCGGAAGGCGCATTGATTGTTGCGGTTAAAATCCAATATTTCGGAGTTGCATATCTGTATACGTTCCTTTTATTGTTAATTATGCGTTCTTGTAATGCAAGTGTAAATACTTGGTTGGCGGCGATATTGATTATGTTTGATACTATTATGCTGACCGGTGCCTTGTTAATGGATTACCATGATTTATTTTTTGAAGAATTTTATGCGAAAAAAGTTGATGGTTCATTTCAATTGGTGTATACACCGGGAAAGCTGATGATCTGTTGGTACATATATCATTTAGCACTTTTGATTAATTCTTTTATTATTACCATACGTAATCAAATTGTTTATAAAACAAAGAATTCAAAGTATATTATTATATTCCCGATAGCTTTCTTTGTATTTTGGCTTTGTACGGTAATGGAGAATTTCCATATACATCCCTATGCCAAATATTCTGAGTTTATTCTTGTGGCTGCGCTGATTATGATTGCAATTATTATTTTCAAATTGCGTATTTTCGATACAGTACAGGTTGCGAAGGAAGATGTAGTACAAAACATTGACGAAGGTTTTTTTGTTATCGATATTGGTAAAAACCTTTTGTTTGCCAATGAAGTAGCGTTGTCGATTCTGCCGGAGTTAAAACTTCCCAATCAGCAGAGTCGTATTATTAACCAGATTTATCGCAGTAATAAGAAAGTTATCCATATCGGAAGCAGGCAGTACAGTATTTCGGTAGTTCCCTTTTATGATAAAACCACATTAAAAGGTTATAATCTCTGGCTTTTTGATAAAACAGAAGAGCAGGAGTACAATAAGCGACTGCTTGAGTTAAAAGAACAGGCAGAAGAAGCAAACAAGGCTAAGACTATGTTCCTTGCCAACATGTCCCATGAAATCAGGACGCCTATGAACGCGATTATGGGTACGACGGAAATGATTCTTCGTGAGAATACTTCGAAGTCTGTGGAGAATCATGCTAACAGTATCAAGAATGCCGGTAATATTCTGATTTCCATTATCAATGATATTCTTGACTTCTCTAAGATTGAGTCCGGTAAAATGAATGTAAACGACATCAATTATAAGCCCGGATTTCTCATTAAAGATATTACGGATTCCATAAGACCCAAGTTGGAAGAAAAGGGTGTTATGTTTGAAATCCATGTAAAAGAAACCCTGCCTAAGGTGTTACGTGGTGATGAAACCCATGTGCGACAGGTGTTTACCAATATTCTTACTAACGCCGTAAAATATACCCAACGCGGTTATGTTGCAATGAACGTGGACTGGGAGTTACAGAACGGTCTTGCACTGGTACGTGTTTCCGTGGAAGATACCGGTTGCGGTATCAGCGAAGAACATATGAAGACCTTGTTTAACAGCTTTGAGCGTGCGGATATGATTAAGAATCAGACCATTGAGGGCACGGGCCTTGGTCTTGCCATTACCAAGCGTCTGATTGAAAGTATGGGCGGTTCCATTTCTGTTAAAAGTACCTACGGCGAAGGAAGTATTTTCTCATTCTACTTTTATCAGAGCATCGTGGATTATGCGCCCACGGGTGATTACAATGTTCTGACAGAGAAGGAAGAAGAGGAATTAAAGAGCAGTAATGAAAGTTTTATCTCGCCTATGGCAAAGGTTCTTGCGGTAGACGATAATGTGACGAATATCAAAGTGATTCAGGGCATTTTATCCATGTATCAGATCCGCGTGGATACGGCCACCAGTGGTCAGGAATGCCTTGAGAAACTTACGAAGAATCATTACCATTTGATTCTTATGGATCAGATGATGCCGATTATGGACGGTATTGAAACGACGCAAAAAATCAGGGAATTCCAGGATAAAGAAATTCGCAATATTCCTGTAATTGCCCTTACAGCCAATGCAATCCGCGGTGCAAGGGAAATGTTTCTGGAAAACGGTTTCCAGGATTACATATCCAAGCCCATGGATATTAATGTTTTGGAGAAAGTGTTGCGCAAATATCTGCCTACGGAATTCATTCATTTGGTAGATAAAAAGAATCCGAAGATTAGTATCGGTAAACCGATTGTGATTCCGCAGGTTGATGTTGATGCAGGTATCGAAAATTATGGTAACAGCCGTCAGAGATATATCCAGATTTTAAGGTATATTTATGATGACGGTGAAGAACAGATTGTGCGAATGAAGAAGCAGGTGCGTGAGAAACGATATGACGATTATCTCTTTGAAGCACATGCCTTAAAAGGCCTTGCCAAGGGCATTGGTGCAATGCAGCTTTCCGATAAGGCCAAAGAGCAGGAAATGGCAGCACGTGAGCAAAATTACAGCATTATTGAAGAGGGTGCTGACCATTTGTTTGAGCAGTATCAGATGTTGCTTGCCAATATTAAGTTTGTATTCCAGGACAACGGAATTGCCTTGACGGAAGAGTTAAAAGTGCAGGACGTGGAATTAACACCCAGCGAATATACGGCACAGCTTTTATCCATGATGGGAAGTCTTGATATGCTGGAGCAGCAGGAGGCTGAGAAGAAGGTCAATGCAATGCTTTCTTTCCGTATGGAAGATAGTAAGCGTAAGACCTTGGAAGATGTGAAACGCTGTATCAAGAACTTTGATTATGATGAAGCCAAAGTCTTGGCGCAGAAGTTGTTGCAGATGTAAGAAAACTACCGGATTAAAAGTTACTGCAGATGTAAATAAATCCTAAAAATATAGTGGATTTTTCTGCGGTCTGTGTTATGATATTTTTAGTGGGGATAGAACAAAAGGAGGGTAAAACCGATGTTTGAAAATGAAAAATTAACAACGGAACAATTTGTGGCAGAATATAAAGAAGATGTACGTGTTTTGTTAAAATATCTTCCCTGGCTTGAGTCGAAACAGGGGTTGAATGTGGTATCCCAGTATACACCGGAAGCGGCGACTGCAAACACTATGCGAATTCCTACTTACGACGGAACCTTGCTTGCATTCGTAAAAGTTGCGGATAAAACAAAGTTTATTAACAAGAATTACGATTACGTGTACCGCAAACATCGTATGAACAATTATCAGGATGAACTTCGTATGATTGCAAGAGCCCGCATTCAGGATATGGATTTGCTCGGGGCAATCCTTTCACGTTATATCATCAAGGGACGTACCAAGGGTATGATGTGGAAAGAAGGCGTGGAATACGGTGTGTTCTATGCCCTTGTATCTAAGATGAAAGAGTTGATTGAATTTTGGGATGTTCCTTTTGATTCAGAAGGAGCAGAGGTGTAATTATGGGTGCTAAATCAGAACAGAAGAAAATATATATTTTACAGGTGGCGAAGCGTGTTTTTATCGAGAAGGGCTTTCGTACCGTAACCATGAAAGATATTGTGGAGGCCTGCGAAATCAGCCGTGGCGGTTTATATCTTTATTACAACAATACTGCAGAAATCTTTCGAGATTTATTAAAGATGGAGTCAAGACAGACCGATGCCGGTTTGGAGGAACAGCTTTCGGAAGATGCTTCGGCATCAGAAATTCTTATGGTATTCTTTAAGGCGCAAAAGGCTGAGATTTTTGCCAAAAAAGGGAGTCTCATAATGGCGATTTACGAATACTATTATGATTACAAGGACAGTGGTTTCGAGAATGTCTTGCAGAAGCAGTTTGAGATGGGTGTTGAGATTATCCGCAACTTGATTGAACTTGGTATCGAGAATGGTGAATTCGTATGTGCATATCCCGAGCTTGAGGCAAGAAATATGATGTATGCAATTGAAGGACTTAAGATTATGGCGCAGACTACCGTGATGGAGCCGGAAGCATTGGATCAGGAGATGGCATATCTTTTGACAAGGATTACGGTGGAACAGTAATTCTGACATAAAAGCAATTTATTTTTTTCGATGATAAACAGAATTTAAAAACCTCTTAATCAGATTCATTATTGAACTGCTTAAGAGGTTTTTTATGCTTAATTCTTCTTGTTTTTTTGTGCACTTCCCTTAATGCGGGGGGTGGGTGCGGAAGCTTTCTTTACGGCGGTTATGGGCGCCGGCGGTGCAATCAAGGTGACGGTCTTATTAAAAGCGCCGATTTTCACACTCTTGAATTCCGAAAGCATTTTACTGAAACGTGAGTAGCCATAGTTATGGACATCGAAGTTAGGATACTTCTTTAACAACATATTACTCAATTGGCTTAAGTAAGTGGTTTTCTTATCGCAATTATCTAAGATGGCAACAATCTCTGCTTCAATGGCTTCCAAAGGAATGTCGGATTCGGTTAATTCCGCGGTTACCGTTGTTTCAGTGTAATTTAAGTTGATGGAAGAGAACTGTTCCAGGAACTTAGAAAACTTCGTATAGCCGTAGTTACGGATATCAAATGCGGAATAGAACTTGGTGATACGGCTACCTAATTCGCCGATGTCCATAGAAGTTCCGTTGATACCGTTTTCCATAATAATCTTAATAATAATGGCTTCAATAGCGGGAAGCGGTGTGATTGCAATTTCATCGTCCTTGTTATCCGCATCAGCCCCTTCTTCTGAAACCGTGTCAGAGAGGACATCCAGGAATAAGAAACGCTCGCAGGAATCACGAAAAGCTTCCGGGGTTTTGCGTTCACCCATACCGATGACAGTCATACCGGATTCGCGAAGTCTCATGGCAAGTCTTGTAAAATCGCTGTCGCTGCTTGCAAGACAGAAGCCGTCCACGTGGCCGGAATAGAGAATATCCATTGCATCGATAATCATAGCCGAGTCGGTGGAATTCTTCCCGGTGGTGTAGTTAAACTGTTGCATAGGGATAATGGAGTGTGTCAAAAGGGCATCACGCCAGCTTTTATTATTGGTCTTTGTCAAATCACCATATAATCTTTTGTAGGTAACCAGACCATATTTCGCAAGTTCGTCAAGAATGGTCTTGATGTACTTGGAAGATATATTATCTGCGTCGATTAAAAGGGCAAATTTCTTTTCGTCCATAAAAGTCTCCGTTCTGAAAAATAATCTAATGAGATATCTTTCCATCGTCTGATAAAAGAAATCCATATTAATAATAAATATAACATAAAAGGGAAATAGGGAAAAGAGGATTTTGGAGTTAAAAACATAAAAAATTAATACGTTTATCGAAAATTGATATACACTTATCGAAATGCTATTTACTTATTTTGGAAAAATTATATTCTTGTCTTATCCGGATAATACAATAGTATATACGGAAAGGATAAGTTAGTGTTTACGAAGCTTTTAGACCTCTTTACATCTTTGTTTGGAGGATATTAAACTAGAGAAGTTTCTCCTTTCCAAATAAAGGAAACTTTGTTATATTTTTAGTAACAGTGGTACTTTGTTTGGG